>NZ_MIJY01000008.1 GCF_001730305.1 Enterococcus termitis | reverse complement strand
ATACATCTTCATCAGGGTTATTTACTGCGGACTTTGTTCCAAAAAAACATTTTAATTTATAAATCACTACAATACCTTCAATTATTTCTCTATTTTCTACTTGACTAATCGTAGGAAAGAGGCTGGGATAGAAACGTTTAACCCCGAGAAATAAGCTGGAATTCACGAAAATTGCCAAGCATCACAGTGAGTTTACGAACTGATGATAATTGGTACCTACCTGGTGCTCTTCAAATTTTTGTGACCAAGTAGGTACTGTGCAACATCAACTCGTTCCTCGTTGTGTTTTACAGCAATTTCAGCTTATTTCCGAAGGGGTTGTTTCTACTTCCACCGTTTATTCGGATGTCAAGTGACTAGATTGTCACTCATAGAGTTATGTCCCAGATTCTTTTATTTTATTCACTTTCGCCAAAAATACTTTCTAAAATCCAGAATAGAATCGCAGCTACTGGAAAAATCGTCCAGTTAGTTCCCCAATTACCTAGAAAAAATCCTTGAAACAGAAAAATCCCTACTACAATCGGCCAATAAATTTTTTCAAGGGTCTGCATCCAATTAGGTATTTTACGATTACGTTCAGCTTTTGCCCTAGGTCCTAATTCACTTTCATCTGAAACAAAATAAGTTTGTTCAAGCATTTGGGTGAAACTTCCCATGATCACACCACCGAAAATGAAGAAGAAAACACCGAAAGCAACTAATATTAACAAACAAGTTATCCCAAGCAACTCATAAACTTCTGAATCGTACATTTCCGAAAGTACAATTAAAGGAATCACAGAGACAATACATAGGGCTACTCCAAAAACTATACAAATAATAAACGAGCGTTGAAAAGCCTCTTTTCTCTTTTTGACTTCATTTTTAACTTGAATTGAAATGAATCGATCATTCAGTTTCTTACTGAAATTTTCCATACTTGTACCTGCAATAATAAATAGTGGAACCCCTATTGCGGCGCCTAATAAGACAAACATTATCCCAAAACCTTCACCAAACGTTTCACCATACAAAACCATTGATCCAAAGAATGAGGCAACACCTAATATAATGACCATCACACCTAAACCAATTAAAGTAGCCCCTCTTCTGCGTACTTTAAGAAAATCAAGAGATTCTTCCAAAGTGATGCTATCAAGTTCATACCCTTTTTCTTCTCTAAAATCTTGTTTCAAGTTCATTTCTTCCAGTAATTCATCGATTGAACCAAATCCCGCTATCACACTGCCAATCGCTTCATTTTCTGATTTCCCTTGACTTTTCAAGTCTTCATATCGATCTTCAGCACTTGCCAGTAAATCTTCTTTTAATTGTTTCGTTTGGCTTGTTTCAACTACTCCAAGGAATAGGCTGTCGATATAGTCTTTAATAGTTTTCATTTTTTTTCCTCCCCGTTTGTTTCATTCAATGAATAAAACGTTCCACAACTTCTTTTGTCAGTTGCCATTCTGCAATTTTTTCTTCTAAATATTCTTTTCCAGACGTGGTTATCTTATAGTAGGTTCGTTTTTTCCCATGAGTGATCTGTCCGGGAAACGATTCGATAAATCCATTTTTTTCTAAACGATTGAACGCCGAATATAAAGTTGTTTCTTTGATAGAATAATTATTTTCAGAAATTTCAGTGATTCGTTTTGAAATAGCATACCCATAGGAGTCACCTTCTTGCAAAACAGATAAAATGAACGTGTCATTGTATCCTCTGATTGCATCACTGCCGATCATTCAATCACCTCCAAATTACTTCATCCAACGTACTACGTCTGTCGTTGTAATTATCATACCACGATTACTACGACAGGTAAAGTAAAAAATAATCCAAAAAAAGAAGTGCTTATCGCACTTCTAAAAATAGGTCTACTTTTAAATCGTATCTCCATTAAAAATAGAATTTTTCACGATGACATAATCGACTTTACGGATCGATTCAAGATCTCGCCCACCAGCGTATGAGATCGATGATTGTAAATCTTGTTGCATCTCAACCAACGTATCAACCAAGCTGCCTTTATGCTGAATCCAAATTTTCTTACCTTCAACATTCTTTTTCTCACCCTTTTGAAACTCGGATGCACTACCAAAGTATTCTTTATAAACAACACCATTTTCAACTTTTGTTTCCCCAGGAGATTCTTCATGTCCTGCGAACAATGAGCCGATCATGACCATTGTCGCTCCAAACCGAACAGATTTTGCAATATCGCCAGGCGTACGAATACCACCATCTGCAATAATTGGTTTTCTAGCGGCTTTTGCACACCAGCGCAGAGCGGCCAGTTGCCAGCCGCCAGTTCCAAAACCAGTTTTTATTTTTGTAATACAGACTTTTCCTGGACCAATGCCGACTTTTGTTGCATCCGCTCCTGCATTTTCCAATTCACGTACAGCTTCAGGAGTACCGACATTCCCTGCAATAACAAATGTTTCTGGCAAATACTTTTTCAACTGTTGAATCATATTGATTACAGCGTTTGAATGTCCGTGGGCGATGTCGATTGTTACGTAATCAGGCACTAAGCCGCGTTGTGCTAATTCTTCTACAAAGCGATATTCTTCTTCTTTAACGCCAACGCTGATCGAAGTGATCAAGCCTTTCGCTTTCATTTTTTCGATAAATGGGATTCGAGCACTTTCATCAAAACGGTGCATAATATAAAAATAGTTATTTTCAGCTAAAAATTCAGCGATTTTATCATCTACGATCGTCTGCATATTCGCTGGAACCACTGGCATTTTAAAGGTATGTTTTCCTAACTTAACCGTTGTGTCGCACTCTGAGCGACTATTCACAATACATTTATTGGGAATTAATTGGATATCTTCGTAATCAAAAACTTTCATACATTACTGCCTCCTAGCAAATTCATTAAAAATACGCAAAAACACGAACATTCAATTCTTTATCGTTCGTATTTCACAAGCGCCTATGCTAATTTACACTATAACACTTGGAAAGTCAAAGGTAAAAAACGAAAAATAAAGAAAACTCAAATGAATGTTCGTGTTTTATAAAAAATAGTTAGATAAGGTTCAACTAGACCACTTCAACCTCACTACTTTTAATGTCTTTTTCAGCTGTAGGTATTTCTGTCCGTTCCGTTGGCAGCAAACGATTTAAAAGAATGGCTGCAATTGAAGCTGTGGCAACAGAGGAACCAAAAAGGTATTGTAAAAATTGTGGTAAGGTTTGAATAAACTCTTTAGGTATTAAGGTTAAAGCTAAAGTTAAAATCATCGGAATCGCAATCACATACATTTCTTTCTCATTGATTTCAACCTCTTTGATAACTTTGATTCCGCTGATTGAGATAATACCGCAAACGACTACAAATACCCCGCCAATCACTGGAGATGGGATCGAAGATATCAAGGTAGACAGCTTTCCTGATAAGCCAAAAACAACAAACCACGCACCAGCAGCGACAAAAACCTTTTTGCTAGCCACACCAGTAATTGAAATAATTCCGGCATTCGTTGAATACCCCGTGACAGGAGTTGTTCCTAACAAAGAAGCAATGAAACAGCCAATCCCTTCTCCAACAACACCTCTATTGATGTTTTCATCTGTTAACGGTTCTTCACATACATTGCTGACCGCAAACCAAGTACCCGTCGTTTCAGCCATCAACACGATGTAAATAATGATCATTGTCAAAATTGAAGATACATCAAACGAGAAATGAAAATCAACAAAAGGAAGCGTTGGTACACTGATCAGTTGTGCCTGTGACACTTGAGATAGATCCAAGACACCCATTGTTTGAGCTGCTATACAGCCAATAATCAACGCTAAAATCACAGAGGAAATTCTAAAAATCCTGCCTTTCCCTGGAAAACGAGAACCAATCATCGCAAATAAAATCAACGAAGCAGCAGCAATGATTGCTAATAAGATGTTTTGACCAATATTTCCTGTCGCATTAAACACATTATCATTCAGCGCAACAGGCATCAATGATAGCCCTACGATAAAAATGATCGTTCCACCCACGATTGGCGGCACAAAAGCTTTGATTAAGCGATTGAAAATACCTGTGACACCTAAAACAATTACAAAGATCGCACCAACTAGACCAGCACCTAATACCGTGCCCCAGCCCTGACCATTTTGACTGTTAGCAAAATAAATCCCCGCAACCGCTCCAATCGGGATAAACGAAGGTCCCTGTGCAACTGGTAGTTTCATACAAAAATAAGACTGGATGATCGTAGCAAGTCCTGCTGCAATAAAAGTTGATTGGATCAACGCAGAAGATTCTTTTGTTGTTAAACCTATAATAGAAGCAATAATGAAAGGAACTACATAAACATCCATTGCTAAAACATGCTGAATTCCTAAAAGCATGGATTGACCGATGGATAAATCATCATTTGGACCGACTGTTAGTGCAGATTGTTTTGATTGTGACTCTGACATCTTAATTTTCTTCCTTTCGTTTCTCTGATTCTTTATCATAAACTTTTCTACCTTGGACCCATACTTTTTGAATGCTTTCCGGATGTGATAAATAGACGATTTTTTGAAAAATATCCAGTAATGGTTCTGATTTTGTAAAAATCGGCAACTCTTTCGTCGTAACAAACTGAACATCCCAAGCAAATCCTACTGCTAGTTTACCGATCGGTAAGCTTAAAGACTCTCCCCCACCAGCAGTAGCTAAATAAAATGCTTCATTAAGTGTAAGGCGCGATCCTGTTACTCCTCGTTTTTCACTACAGCAGTCTTTATCCACTCCATCTTCAAGCATTCTAGACGATATCACTGCCTGCTTGATATTATCGAAAAGACTCGGAGAAAAACCACCTGAGATATCACTACCTAGACCAACTTCTACTTGATACTCATTTAGCAATTTTGCAACAGGCGTCACTGCATTGCCGAAATAAGCATTAGAGATTGGACAATGTGCAACTGCTGTTCCTTTTTCTGCGAATAATCCCATATCAGCATCCGATAAAAAGCCAGCGTGAGCCATTATAGCTTTTTCACCAAGAAGACCAAAATCATTTAAAGCAAATGCATCATTTTTCCCAAAGCGTTCAAAAACAAAGCCATGAGCCCAATCACTTTCGCTACAGTGTGATTGAATGTGAACATCATATTTAGCGGCTAAAGCTCCTAAGCCTGCTAGCGCTTCATCTGTACAGCTGGGAATAAATCTTGGTGTGACAACTGGGTAAACGCCCTGCGGAGTTTTCGTATTTAATGCCAATACTTCTTTGATAAATTCTTCTGTATCTGCAATCGCAGTTTCTGCTTTTTCATCTCGATAGTAGTCTGGCGTTTGTTCTGGATCATCCATCACTACTTTACCGACCAGTCCTCTTTGACCCTTTTCACTGCAAATTTCAGCTAAGCGCACACTTGACTCACGATGAACCGTAGCAAAATACAAAGCAGTCGTTGTTCCATTTTTTAACAATTGAGAGACGAGATCTGAATAGACTTCGTTCGCAAATTCTTTGTCTGAAAACTTGGCCTCCAAAGGAAATGTGTAGGTATTGAGCCAATCATACAGCGGCAAATCAAGTGCTGTACCTGCTTGAGCCCATTGTGGAGCGTGAATATGAAGATCAACAAAGCCAGGCAAAATATATTGATCAGCCGGCAGCTCTTCCAGCTTTTTTTTCGCTGAATACTCTTGAATGGTTTCCATATAATTTTCTTCATCCGGCCTGATAATCTTAGCGATAGTCCCTGCTTCTGTTATACAAAATAACGAATTCTCTAAAACCTCTACCTCTTTTTGATTAATACTAGTAAATGCGGTTCCTTTTACAACAAATTTAAACAATTAGACTACCCCTTCCATAACAATACTAACCTATTATATACAATCATTCGTATTTAATCTATATTTTTATAAAAAAAAATATTTTTCCTAATAATAAACACTAAAAACCGAACTTTAATCCGAACTAATAAAACAACAATCAAATTCTGTCTCTTACTTTTGATTCTATGCCAAATTGAGTTATACTTAGAGTAGAAAGTTTGTCCATTAGGAGGAAGAAAACATGTTGAATATCGAACGTATCTTAACAGGTGACATTCAGGAAAATTGTTACTTGATCTATAACGAAGAAAATCTTTTAATCATCGATCCAGGCGCTGAAGCGAGAAAAATTGCTGATTTGATCGAAAAAACCGGCAAAACACCTATAGCTATTTTACTGACACATACTCACTATGATCATATTGGTGCGGTTGAAGAGTTGCGTAAACAGTACAAGATTCCTGTTTATGTGAGTCCGTTGGAACAAGAATGGTTATCTAACCCTGTCTTAAATTTATCTGGATTAGGCAGACATGATGATATAGCAGATATTATTGTTCAGCCTGCTGAAGTAGAGTTTGAAATGACCGATTATGAACTTGGCGGAATCCGTTTTTCTGTTGTGCCAACGCCTGGTCATTCTATTGGAAGTGTTAGTTTTATCTTTGATGATTTTGTTGTGACTGGTGATGCGTTGTTTAAAGGCAGCATCGGCAGAACTGATTTACATACTGGTGATATGACGCAGCTCCTTCACAGTATTACAACGTATCTTTTTACTTTACCGGATGAATTTCCTGCTTATCCAGGTCACGGAGATGCCACAACGATCGAACACGAAAAGAAAACAAATCCTTTTTTTAACTAACTTTTAGGACAAAATTCGAGGAGGCTTTAGTATGAATGAACCAACAGTGTTATATATTATCCGTCACGGGAAAACAATGTTCAATACGATTGGCAGAACTCAAGGCTGGTCTGATACGCCCTTGACAAAACAGGGAGAAGAAGTTATCCACTATTTAGGTGCTGGTCTAAAAGAGATTCCTTTTAAAGAAGCTTATTCTAGTGATAGCGGTCGAGCCATGCAGACTGCCCGCATCGTTTTACAGGAACATAATAAGGGTTCTGAGATTCCTTATGCTACAGATAGTCGGATTCGTGAATGGTGTTTTGGTTCTTTAGATGGCGGTTACGATGGCGAATTATGGGGTGTTGTACCACGAATTTTAGCTTTTAAAAACTACGATGATATGATGACCAATCGCATCAGTTATAAAGATTTAGCAGATGCAATCGTTGCAGCGGATTCCGCTGATTGGGCAGAGCCTTATGAAAAGATCAAAGAACGTGTCTGGAATGGTTTTGAAGATATTGCCCATCGACGAGAAAAAGACGGCGGCGGAAACGTCATGATCGTATCTCACGGATTGACGATTTCCTTTCTACTATCCTTGATCGATTCAAGTCTGCCTATGCAGATTGGCTTGGAAAATGGCAGCGTTACAAAACTGATATACGAAAACGGTCAATTTACAATTGATACGGTAAACGATCTTCACTATATTGAAGACGGACGTAGAAGTTGAGGAAAGATCCGGTTAGGATAAACATACTAAAATTAGAGGGTAAAGTCATCGACGGATGACTTTACCCTCTAATCTTAGTATGTTTTTTGTCACCATTTGTTCGTAATTTAATAGACTGAGGTGTAACTATAGAACGACGTTACAATCTCTTCTTTTTCCTTTGATTTTGTTTTAAATAGCGTCAAGAAATAGGTAACACGTCTATTCTCGCACTCTAAAGGTTCTGTTTTTTTAGACGCTCGACGGCTCCTTTGGAATGACGAATTTTCTCTAATGTTTCATCATAATTTTTCGCGCCATACGCAAAGAATAAAACATCGACAACATAAAGCTGAGCGGTCAATGAGACCGTTGCGGCACTCCTCAATGGTGCTTCTTCTCCTTGAGGTGTTAATAAGGTCACTTCACTCTTTTGCCCCAGCTCAGACTCTTTGTCAGCCGTTAACGCTATCACAGGTAACCCTTTTTCAATCGCTAAATCAGCTAACGCATTTGTCTCGGAATTCTGACCTGAATTAGAAACGCCTATAAATAATCCTTTTAAGCGGTTCGTTCCTAAAGCTGAAGCAAACAAATGAAGATCCATGGTAAAAAACACACTTAACCCTAGCCGGGTAAATTTTTGATAAATATCTTGTGCCACTAGAGATGAAGCGCCTAAGCCATAAACAAAAATAATTTCTGCCGCTTCAACTGCAAGAACAGCTTGATCAACTGCTGCTGCCTCTAAATGCTCATTTGTTCGTTCCAATACATGCACAAGTCGATGCTGTAATTTTTCCTTTATAGCAGCAGTGGTTTCTCCATTTTCTACCTCAGTGTACATCTCTGTGTCAACTGCACCTAAGTTAGCAGAAAGAAGCAGCTTTAAATCTGTAAAGCCACTTACCTCTATCGATCGACAAAAACGAATGATCGCTGCCGGACTAGAACCAGATTTTTTAGCTAATTCTTGTGCACTTAAATTGATGACTTTATTGGTATTATTTAAAATATACTCAGCAACCTTCTGTTCAGAACCTGGCAATGTTTTAAAATGATCCTGAATCGTTAAAATAATGTTTTGCTGCATATTCTTCGTACCCTTCTTCCTGCTCGAATCTTTTACATTAAACTTGTTATTCGCTTCTATTTTATTATAGCAGAAAAGAAAATCACCTGCTGAAGTAACTTGAAATGATTACTGTAAAAAATCAACTATCTTTTTCAGCTTAGTGAAACAGATACGCTAAAAGAAATAGTTGATTTTCTAACCATTGAATCGTCGATTATTTATTCTGTAAATCTTTCGGAATTCCAAAGAAGAACGTTGCTACAAATCCACCAGCATAAGCAGCTAATAAGCCTAAAACATAGGCAAGCCATTGGTTGTTAGCAATCAGCGGAATCAGCGCAACACCGCTAGGACCGATTGCAATCGCGCCCACATTGCCGAAAGCGCCAATAACCGCACCGCCTAAACCGCCACCAATACAAGCAGTCACAAAAGGACGTCCTAATGGAAGTGTCACTCCATAAATCAAGGGCTCACCTATACCTAAAATCCCAACTGGTAATGCTCCTTTGATCATTTCAACTAACTGAGTATCCTTTTTACAGCGAATCCATAGGGCTAACGCTGCACCTACTTGACCAGCTCCTGCCATTGCTAGAATCGGCAGCAACAACGTCATTCCTGTTTGCGCAATCATTTCTATATGGATCGGAGTTAAAATTTGATGCAAACCAAACATAACCATAGGCAGGAATGTAGCACCTAACGTAAATCCAGCGAGTATTCCACCTTTTTCCAATACAACATTGATCACTCCGACTAAACTATTAGAAATCAGACCCGCTACCGGCATGATCAAGAAAATAGTAACTAACCCAATTACCAGTAAAGAAACCGTAGGAGTAATGATAATATCGATTGAATCTGGAATGACTTTATGCAATTGTTTTTCTACTAATGAAAGTAACCAAACAGCAAAAATCACTCCGATAATTCCACCTTGACCAGCAGATAATGTTCCGCCATTCAAAATATTTGGCAGTGGCGCTTCCGGATTCATTCCTGTTAGCATCGTTACTGCACCAATGACTCCTCCAAGTGCGGGAGTTGCTCCAAATTCACTGGCACTGTTGATCCCTGTATATAAGGCTAAATATGCAAAAATCCCGTTCTTGATAATGTTTAACACATCAATGTATTGCTGCCAAGAATCGCCAATAGTTCCTGCCACAAGTAAATTGGACATCACAGCCGCAATCCCGCCAATGATCCCCGCTCCAACAAAAGCTGGAATCAACGGTACGAATATGTTGGAAATTGACTTCAGTACAGCTTTGAAACCAGAATTCGTTTTATTTTTTTCTTTTTGAGCCGCTTTAACTTCTGCTGCTTTTTCTTCTACCAGCTGCTTGCCAGAAGCAGTCTTAGGAAATGCTTCTCCCAATTTAACGCCTGCCATGTCTACCATTTCTTGCGCTACTTTATTTACAGTCCCTGGTCCGATCACCACTTGCAGGGTATCATCTTCGACAACGCCCATCACACCATCGATATTTTTCAGCGCTTCAAGCTTCACTTTATCATAATCACGAATGTCCATTCGTACTCTTGTCATACAATGACGCAATTTTTCTACATTTTCTTGTCCGCCAACCTCTGCATAAATTTCCCTAGCTAAACGTTTTACTTTATCCTCTGCCATCTTTCTTTCCCCCTCAAAATCCTTAAATTGTATTTTTTATAAAATGATTTCCTTGAATCAATTTTGCTTCGGCTTCCTCTTTTGAAGAATTTGTCAATAACATAACAATCGCAAGTTTTACATTCTCGTCTGCATTTACAAAATATGTTTCAGCTGTTGGATAGTCGCAGCTGGTCGCTTCCATAATGATTCGTTTTGAACGCTCAACTAATTTTTCGTTGGTCGCTTTTACATCCACCATTAAATTGTTATAGACCTTACCGATTCCGATCATAGAAACTGTAGATAACATATTCAAAATAAGTTTTTGTGCGGTACCAGATTTTAGTCTTGTCGATCCAGTTAAAAATTCAGGGCCTGCGTCGACTTCAATCGGAAACAGTGCATATCGACTGATTTCAGCATCTTTATTGCAAGCAACTGAAGCGGTTGCAGCACCTACAGAAGTGGCGTAAGTCAATCCGCCTATGACATATGGTGTACGTCCACTTGCTGCAATACCAACAACAATATCCTTGTCTGTTAAGTTTATTTCTACTAAATCAGCTTTTCCAAATTCTTTAGAGTCTTCGGCACCTTCAACAGCGATCGTCATTGCTTTTTGTCCACCAGCGATCAACCCTTGTACCATTTCAGGTTCAACACCAAAAGTCGGCACACATTCAGCAGCGTCCAGCACGCCTAAACGCCCACTAGTCCCAGCCCCCATATAAATCAAACGGCCTCCTTTTTTAAAGGCATCAATGATCGCATCAACAGCTGGCTCAATTTGTGGAAGCGCCTCTTTGACTGCTAGTGCTACTTTTTGATCTTCTAGATTCATTTTGATCAAGGCTTCTTTTACTGTCAGCTCATCTAAATTCATTGTTTCTTGGTTTCTACGTTCAGTTGTCAATTTTTCTAAATCCATTTTATAAAGTTCCCTTCCGTATCAGTTTAAATTTGGTGCCTGCCTGAATACATTTCACTAACGAACGATCCTCGGCTATGATTTGAGCTGCTACATTGATTTTCTCATCTTTCGGCAACTCTTTTTTTGTCACTTGTATTTCACCCATGTACCGTCCGTATTTCGAGTTATCGATTGTCACACTGCCCAATGTTCGATTCATTGCCGTTTCTGGACTAATCTTGTCGATTCGTTTAAAACGAGCTTCTGCACTGCGGATCACATCTCTAGCAGCATCTTGACGGTTCACATGTTCACCTAAAATATGCGAATAATAACGACTGCCGATGTCAACAACTTCCAAAGCAAGAACATTCTGATCAAGATACAACGCTAATTGCCTTATCGTACGATCAGAAAGCTGAGGATCTCCGATATAAACACCATCTACTGAAAAAGATGTTTTCAACTCAATCAGTGCTGAAACAGGGTGCTCATAGCGATGTTTTTCAAGGGTTGGCAATCCTTGTTGCAACGGACCTCTCAGGTTTTTATCTCCTGGAACAAAAGCCAACACCTTAAAACCAGCTTCTTTCAGCCATTGATTTTTTCGCTCAAAAAACTGAGATGATAACCCAGTTTCAGGTCTAGGATAATAATTGTGCCAGGCTTCAAAACGTGAAAAATCAGCTCCATCGTTTTTCAGTTCTGCAACATCTTCGGCAGTGATCGTGCTGGCATTTAACCCAATATCGATCATTTGAGAAGCTTGTGCAATCTCTTGATTGGAAATCGCATAATCCATACGCAAACCTGTGACTCCTATTGCCAAAATATCTTCCAGTCGGTCAAAAGAAAACCCTGCACGCTTTAACGCTTCACCTGAAATATCAACCATTAATTTCATTTCATTTTTTTTAGCTAGCTCACCAAGCTTCGTTAGTCGTTGTGCATATCGTTTGCTATCTTCTTCTGGAATATGCAACGAAGTAAAAATCCCCTTGATTCCGAGCCGGCTCATTGTTTCTATATATGTTTGAGTTTCATCGGTTAATTCTTCTCCTAAGAAAACGGACAGACCATACATCACTATCTTCTCCTCTCTAACTCGCTTTCATTATAAATGTTTTGAAATAATATTTCAAGTATAAAACTTAAATTATTTATAAAACGGAATTTTTTTTCAAAAATAACTAAAAAAGGAACAGGCATTGTGCTTTGCCTGTTCCTTCATAAAACATTATTTCATTCTCTATGCCTTGGCTGTACCAACGGCTTCTCCCGCACGAACTTGACCTGTTTTCGAAAGGTCAAACTGTTTCACTAAATCCATATTCGTGATCACAATCACCATATCCGTCGCTTTTCCTGCTGAAGTAATCGCATCCAAATCAACCGTTGCGATCAAGGTTTCAGGAGAAACTTTTGTCCCTTCCGTAACGTTGATCGTAAAAGGTGCACCGTTCAATTCAACAGTATCAATGCCCATGTGTAATAATACTTCCAGTCCGTTGGTCATTTTCATTCCAACCGCATGCTTTGTTTGAAATACACTTAGCACTTTTCCTTCGATCGGTGCATAGATTTCTCCAGTCTCAGGGATTACTGCAAATCCGTCTCCCATCATTTTTTGTGAAAATACAGGATCATTGACTTCACTAATAGGAATCACTTTTCCTGTCGTTACTGCATATAATGTTTCATTGATTTGAGGTGTCTCTTTCTTTTTTAAAAATCCAAACATCTGTCCTTTTCCTCCAATTGTTATGAATAGTAACAGTATAGAAAATTCTCAAGATAAATACAACTGTCAATCAACGGATTCTAAATTTTTTTAATGTCTCGTAAATGTTAGTTGGTTTTTTTTTACTGAAAAGGTATACTTAAAGTGATTTTATTATTTTTACACTGAAAGGATTGAACCTATGCTTTTATCAAATTTATGGAAAGCAATTATTTTAGGGATTATCGAGGGAGTAACTGAATGGCTACCAATCAGTAGTACTGGACATTTAATCTTAGTCGATGAATTTATTAAAATGAATCTTAGCACTGACTTTATGGAGATGTTCAATGTAGTGATCCAGCTAGGAGCGATTATGGCCGTCGTTGTTCTTTATTTCCACAAACTAAACCCCTTTTCTCCTCAAAAAAATGAAAATGAGAAAAAGGATACGTGGATTTTATGGTCAAAAGTTGTTGTAGCTACCGTACCAGCTGGAATCATCGGTATTTTGTTGGATGACTGGCTTGAAGCGAAATTCCATAATTTCTTTACGGTTTCATTGATGTTAATTGTTTATGGTATAGCCTTCATCGTCATCGAAAAAAGAAACAAAACACGTAAACCAAAATGTACGGATCTAAGTAGTTTCACTTATAAAGCAGCAGCTATTGTTGGCTTTTTCCAAGTGTTGTCATTGGTTCCAGGTACTTCTCGTTCAGGTGCAACGATCCTTGGCGCGATCCTTATTGGCGCTTCACGTTTCGTTGCGACAGAATTTTCTTTTTTCCTTGGGATTCCAGTTATGTTTGGGGCGAGCTTTTTAAAAATTGTAAAATTCATCGCCAAAGGCAATTCTTTTGGATTCAATGAAATCCTTGTTTTGCTCACCGGTTCTATTGTAGCCTTTGTTGTTTCAATCATCGTAATCAAGTTCTTGCTAAATTACTTGAAGCGAAACGATTTTACAGCTTTTGGCTGGTACCGCATCATTCTTGGCGTATTACTGATTAGTTACTGGTTATTTTCATAACATTTTAGAACCGATTTTATCGGTTCTTTTTTTTGTTCATATAATGATAATGATTATCATTGTTAATTAGAATAAATATATTTTAAAAGCAATAACGAATACCTATAAATAAGCAAATACCTAAATGATAATCACTATCATTCTCATTTAGATAATTTCATTATCAATTAGATTCTGTTTATGTTATGCTCTTAGTGAGGAGTGATAATCATGAATATTTCAAAAGATAAAAAAGCAATTCTTGCTACTGTAGCATGTTTTATTTTTATGATCGCCGGGCTGATTTTAGAAAAATTTGGGGTTTCATTTTATTTTATCAGTTTTCTTTTAGCTATTCTTTTTGGCGGATTTAAACAAACAAAAGAAGGTCTGATCGATACGATCACAAACAAGCACATGAATGTCGATTTATTAATGGCTCTAGCTGCTATTGGTGCCTGCATCATTGGTAACTGGTTTGAAGGTGCGATGTTGACATTTATTTTTTGCCTTAGTGGTGCACTCGAAGAATATACGACAAATAAAAGTAAAAAAGAGATTGCCAGCTTGATGAATTTACAACCGGAAACAGCTTATTTACTTGATTCAACAGGGAAAACCACTGAAGTTCCTGTTAAAAAGTTGCAGATTGGTGACACTTTGCTTGTTCCCAAAGGTGCCAGTATCCCTATTGATGGTACCTTAGCTTCCGGCTCATCTGCTATTGATGAAGCTGCAATCACAGGAGAATCGATTCCTGTTGAAAAAAAAGCAGAAGATCCATTATTTGGCGGAACGATCAACTTGGGAGAAGCTTTTACAATGACCGTTACAAAGAACAGCGAAGATACACTTTTTGCTAAAATCATTCGTTTAGTTGACGAAGCACAAAATACCCCTTCACAAACAGCAAGTTTTATTGAAAAACTAGAAAATAGTTATGTAAAAGTTGTACTGATTGCCATTCCACTGATGATCTTGATTCCTTATTTCTTTTTAGGCTGGTCGTGGAATGAGAGCTTTTATCGAGGAATGGTTTTACTTGTCGTGGCTTCTCCATGTGCGTTAGTCGCTTCTGCTACACCAGCCACTTTAGCCGCCATTTCAAATGGTGCCAGAAACGGCGTCTTATTTAAAGGTGGCGTCTATCTAGAAAATTTGGCTGGTCTAAAGGCCATTGCGTTTGACAAAACAGGGACTTTAACAAAAGGAAAACCAATAGTTACTGATGCTGTATTTTTAAAAGATAAACAACAAGCCTTGGATATTCTTGTCGCAATGGAAAGGCAATCAACTCATCCGCTCGCACAGGCGGTAATCGCTCGTTTTGAAGATGAAAGTGTCACTCATTACGAGCAACTCGAAGTTAAAAATGTTGTAGGGTTTGGAATGGAAACAACGATTGAGGAAACAAAGTGGCGATTAGGAAAAATTACTTTTAATGATTCCAGCTCTATTGACCCAGCAACTCACGATCAAATTGATCAGTTACAAAAAGACGGCAAAACAGTCATCTATCTTTTCGAAGATCAAACGATCGTTGCTTATCTTGGCTTATTAGATATCCCTAAACCAGAGGCAAAACAAGTTATTGATTACTTCAAACAAGCAGGGATTCGCACGACCATGATTACTGGTGACCAAGAAAAAACTGCTTTAGCTGTAGCAAATGAACTGGCTATCGATGAAGTTCATGCAAATTGTTTACCAGAAGAAAAAACAGTTCTGATTAAGCAACAAAAAGAACGCTATACAATCAATGCTATGGTTGGAGATGGCATCAACGATGCGCCCGCTTTAGCGAATGCAGCGATTGGTGTAGCGATGGGCGATGGAACAGACATCGCGATGGATGTAGCTGATGTCGTATTGATGCAAAATGATCTAGAAAAACTGCAAATGAGTCACTTACTTTCAAAAAAATTGAAACGGATCGTTACTCAAAACATCCTATTTTCGGCTAGCGTAATCTTGATTTTGATTCTTTCAAATTTTTTCCAAATCATCAATCTTCCATTAGGGGTGATTGGACATGAAGGAAGCACGATATTAGTCATTTTAAATGGTCTTCGGTTACTTAAAACCATTCCAATCCAAAAAGAAGCCGTTCAGAAAGACTATCCTTTCCAAACGACTAAGTTTGTTTAACGTTTACTCAAAGAAAATGATACTGTCTTCTATCATTTTTCTTTGAGTTTTTTAATCCCATTCTTCCAAAAATTCTTCTAAAAAGTCTTCTAAAAATCGTTGTCTCTTCTGCCCTATCTTTTTAGCATATGCTGTATTCAGGCGCTCATTTAACAACAAAATTTTCTCATAAAAATGATTGATGACCGTGCTTTCATTTCTATAATCAGACTTTTTCTGTAATGTTCTGGGGGGAATCTCAGGATCATAGATTTTGTTCCCTTTATGACCACCATAGTATATGGTTCGAATAATCCCGATCGCTCCCATCGCATCCAGACGATCCGCATCTTGAACTATTTTTCCTTCTATACTTAAAGTCGCTTTCCCTCCTTCAAGCTCTTGGCTGAACGAAAGATTTTGAATAATATACATAATATGCTTGATTCGTTCAGTAGAAATCTGATGGGTCTGCAAAAAGGTTATCATCTCTTGATAGGCTTGTTCTTGATCAGTAACAAGCTTGTCATCAGCGATATCATGCAGGTAGGCAGCAGCTGTCACAACAAAATGATCACAGTCTTCTGTTTGAGCAATTTTCTGCGCATTTCGAACGACCCGCTCAATATGATCCATTCCATGACCACTTCTATCATCTTTTGTTTTTAATTGTACAAAGGTCTTGATATCTTTGATTTGCTGTAACTCCATATACATCCTCCCAATCGTAAAACAAATGATCATTCATCTCAATCGATCTTATTTATTTAACTATTTTTAATGACCAACCCACTGATTACATCAACGACAGATTCACTGGCATTTAACAATGCTTCTAATTGATCATAAACATTTTTCCAGCGGATCACTTCGATTGGATCTTTTTCATTTGTGAAAAGCTTTTTCAAAGACTCACTATATAGTTTATCTGCTTTCCCTTCAATCTCACTTACCTCATCGATCATAGTGTGTAGCGTTTTTGAATTTTTAAACTTGGCAAACTCTTTTGTCGCCGTTAATACTCCAGCAGTCGCTTCCAGTGCATAAGCAATGAATACTAAGGCATTCTCCTTTAACTCTTCAACCACCAAGCTGCTTAACAAATAAGCAACGCTATTGATTGAATCTAGTACATCATCTAAGCGCTCAGTAATTTCGACGATATCTTCTCGATCGATCGGTGTAATAAAAGAAATATACAATTCATTTAAAATCCTTTTAACAATTTGATCCCCTTCACGCTCCAGATCATGGATCTTGACTGCTTCTTTTTCTAAAGTTTCGAGGGAATAATCGATCGCGATCATTTCCAGAATTTCTGCAGCCTGATGAGCATTTTTAGCTAAATGAGCCAACTCTCCAAAATAGTCAAATTGTTTTTTTCTTGCCATTTCATTCTCTCCCCTAGTTCATTTTCTATCGTTATGAAGTCAATCCTAATCTTTTACAGTCATTTCTTAGAAAAGTGCAACAAATAGCTTCGCCATAACAAACGCAATCACACCACAACCAGGAAATGTTAAAATCCAGGCAATCAGCATTTCTTTTACAATGCGCCAATCAACACTGGAAACGCGTCTTGATGCACCGACTCCCATGATCGCTGTTGTCTTCGTATGAGTTGTTGACACTGGAATCCCAAAGATTGATGCCGCAAACAGGCAAATAGCCGTACTCAAATCGGCAGCAAATCCTTGATAACGTTCTAATTTGACCATATCCATTCCAACAGACTTAATAATTCTCATTCCACCGACAGATGTACCAAAGCCCATCGTAACAGAACAAAGAACCATGACCCAAATAGGGATAATAAAGCCTGAACCAGACTTTTCGGCAAGATTATTATAATATAAGCCTAGCATAAACACACCCATGAACTTTTGTCCATCCTGTGCGCCGTGCAAAAAGGCATTAGCTCCTGCACCAAACGCCTGACCATAGGTAAATACTTTGTCAGCGGTTCTTCTAGCTACACCTTTGAACAGAAATACGATCAGCTTAGTCACTAGAAAACCTCCGCCAAATCCCATGACAGTTGAAACGACTAGACCAACCAAGACTTTTGTCCATTCTGATCCGTTGACCGCTCCGAGACCACCTAACGCCATTGCAGAGCCGGTCAGACCAGCAATCAAGGCATGGCTCTCACTTGTTGGAATACCAAAATACCACGCTGCAACTGACCAGACAACGATTGAAAACAATGATGCTGCCAAGGCTACTTGAGAGGCATTCCCATGTGCATCAAAACTGACGATATTACTGATCGTCTCAGCTACTTGAGCATTGAAATAGGTCATAACCAATGCTCCTAAAAAGTTCATGACAACAGCCATCCAGATCGCTACATTGGGTTTTAAGACTCTGGTTGAGACAGCCGTCGCAATTGCATTTGGCGCATCCGTCCAACCATTTACAAAAATAACTCCCATCACCAATGTAATCGTTATCATTATAGCAATATTCACATTCACACCCCACCATTTCAATTTCACCTGTAATAATATCATATATTTTGTTAAATGTATCTAATTTTTCATATATGTACCTTTTTTGTTCACTGAAAGTCACTAATTTACTGTTAAGGAAAAAAACTTGTCATCTTTTATTGCAATGATAGTTTGTATTAGGTATAATGATTAGTGTTGAATTACATATGGATATTCCTGTGTAAGACCTTATTTTATCGGAGGTGAAAGAAATGCCAAATATTGAATCTGCAATTAAACGTGTACGTACTAACGCTAACGCGAATGCTCAAAATTCATCTCAAAAGAATTCTATGCGTACAGCAATCAAGAAATTTGAAGATGCTGTAGCTACTGGTGCTGATAACGCGGATGAGTTATATAAAGAAGCTGCTAGAGCTGTGGATATGGCTGAATCAAAAGGATTGATCCATAAAAACAAAGCGAGCCGCGACAAATCTCGTCTAAGCAAAAAATTAGCAAAATAAAGAATTAGTAGAAGCTGACAGTTATGTTAGCTTCTTTTTTATACAAAAAAAGCAGACAAACAGAATAATATCGTTTGTCCACTCTTTCTATTTAATAAATCAGTTACTTTGAAGTTCTAATCCTTTTCGGTCAATTTGAATCCAATATTCAGAAATTTTACCTTGTGCAACAAGATACACAGCACTCGCAATTTGAATCACTTGTTTTCCAGCTGCTGTATGGCCTATTTGTTTCCACCGAACATAGACTTTGTTCTCATCTGCCACTATTTCTTGGATTTCCAATTGAAACTCACCATAAAGTTCTTGCATCTCTTTTACATGTGCAATGTAATCTTTAGGAGAGCGTTCGATTGTATATTCATTTTCTGACTGAACTTGGTGCGCAATCACTCGTTCATGCATAAACTCATACGCTGCTGAAAGATTCTTTCCAGAACGTACATCTTCAAAGAAGTCGGTTACTATTCTTTTTGCTTGGTCCATACTATATGGTCTCCTTTGACTGGCTATTTCGCGACTTGGGCAGAAAGCTTCAAAATAAATAATTCGAATAACAATTCTTTATCCATCTGTCCAGTTTTCATTTTAAAGTCATTTTCAACCAACTCATCATAAATAATCTCTAGACGATCCAACTCAAAGCGTCTTACTTGCTGAAGTGCTAGTTTTACACGATAAGGATGGATTTTTAAAGTATCCGCAATATTGGCTTGCTGATAACCTAACTTGGCTAATATTTTTGTCTGTAAAAACAAACGGATCTGATTCAATAAAATCGCATTTAACTTGATTGTTTCTTCCCCTTGAAGTAATAAGTCCTCATAAAGCTGAATCGCTTTTTCTCCATTTCCGGATAATACATCATTCGTTAAATCAAATACATTGTGTTCCAAAGATTTTGGTACTAATTCTTTTACAGCATGCAATGCTATAACTTTATCGTCAGAAGAAAATAGAAATAGCTTCTGTAATTCTCCCATCACTTTTGAGAGATTCAGATCTGTCAGCTGTAATAACAATTCGAACGCTTCTGGACGAATCTCATAGCCTTCGCTTTGGATTGTTTGTTCGATGTATTGGCGTACTTCTCGCTCGCCCATAGGATTCACATCAATAAAGGTGGCATGCTTCTTAACTGCCTTTGTGATTTTTTTCCGTTCATCTAGTTTTTCAACGTTTGCACTAAATACTAAGATCGTTGTTGGTGATGGCTGCTCTAAATAGCTCAGTAGACCATCAATATCATGTTCGAGACCATTCGTTTTCCTCTCAGCCGTCAAAAAATAAGGATTTTCAATGAAAACTAAGCGGTAATCACCAAAAAAAGGAATCGTTTCAGCTTCCTCAATTGCCGTTGATAAGGGGACATCTTCCATATCAAAAGAAGAGTAATTGAACTGATCATCTTCCGTTTTGATTAGTTGATTCATTAATTCTGTTTTAAATAATTCACTCAGATATCCTTCTGTTCCCTGAACCAAATAAACAGAGGCAAACTGATGTTGACGAACTTGATGGAGTGCTTCTTGTAAATTCATAATTCCCCTCATTTCTCTTATCAATCCTATCATGACAATCCAAGAAATGCTAGTCATGTTTAATGATCGTTTGTGCTGGCGATAATTTTGTCCAAGGGGTCCATTCATAATAGACCATCCCTGCTAGATCCGTTCTAAAAATAGTTACCTTTTCTTGCTCTAATGTCGTTAACACTTCTTCATGAGGATGTTTAAAACGATTGTTTCGTCCACAAGAAATAACAACATCGGTCGGTGAAATTTGTTTTATAAAAGAGCGATCTGTTGATGTGCGGCTCCCATGATGGCCAGCTTTTAATACATCTATTTTTAAATTAGGAAAGTGCTTGATCAATTGGTTTTCTCCATGTATATCTAAATCACCTGTAAAGAGAAAACGCTGTCCAGCAACCTTTGTATAGACAACCAATGAATCTTCATTCTCGCCGCGACCAGCTTTGGCAGGTGCTAAAACCTGTAATGATAGCGAACGCCCAAGAGACTGTGTTGCTAATACAGGATAGCATTTAACACCCGCTTTTTTCAAGGTCTCAAGCATTTTTCTAAATACGCCTTTGTTTTCTGTTCCAGCTGGAAAATAGAGTGCTCGAATCGGAACTTTTTTATGGATTGCTAAAAGATCGCCACAATGATCTATATCTCCATGACTGATCAATACTTTATCTAGGTATTTTACGCCTTTACTTTTTAGATAAGGAACCACCGAATACTCTGCATTACTTTTCTGTTTACTTTTCGTTGCCCACTTTTCCTTTTCAAAGCTCAATTTACCACCAGTATCTAGTAAAATATTTTCCTGATGGAACGGCGTTTGAATAAATAGACTATCTCCTTGTCCTACATCAATAATAGCTACTGTCCCTTTTGGAGAAGCATACTTACTGTGTACCAATAAAAACAATAGGATTCCTGCTAGATAAGCCTTTTTTGATCGCTGAACCAACTGATTTAGGAGTAGACCCTCTAAAAAAGCCGCTACCAGGAATAGCCAGAAAGGAAAATGGCCCGTAACGATGGAAAAAGTGCTCGTGTCATTTAGCCAATCAACTAATTGTTGTTGCAATAAAAAATAGAATTCCAAGCCCACCCGCCAAAAATCAAATTGAACAAAAAACGAACTGAAAAAACTAAAAGTAAGAACTGGCAAGATAATCCGCTCAAAAAGCGGCAATAAGAAAAAGGTAAATATACTACCTGTAATCTGCCACTCAAAAAAAGAAAGTCCTACTAAAGGCAGAATGGCGATATTCAAAAGCAAGGAAAAACAATAGCTTTTCAAATACCGATTGCTGATACGTTCAGTAATCGGGTCAACAACTATAATAATAAAAGACAAACCATAGCTTAATTGACCACCAATAGAAAACAATACATACGGTTGAACAAGTAGCCCTATCATCAAGGTAAAGCTCCAACAATCCAGTCCAGATAGTTTCCAAGAAAATCGACGGTTGGTTAACATTATTGACCGTTGAACTAACGCCCGAACAACACTAACAGAAAATCCTGTAAAACCTGCATAGATGACTGAAAATAACAATTGAAGCCAAAATACTTTTTCAACACTTAGGCCGCTTCTTAAAAATAGATACCTAAAACTACCTATAAAAAAAGTCACATGCATACCAGATAAACTAAATAAATGTAGGATTCCAAGATTCGCCAAAGCAGCTTCTTTCTGAAAAAAATCGCTTGATCTAAATCCAAATAAAAGCGTTTGTATATAAAGTGCCGTTTCACGCATAAACGCTTTTGAACAATAATCGATCGCTTTTTTTCGACAGATACTGATCCACGAAAAAACATCCCAAAAAGGACGCTTTTTTGCACAAACTTCTTGTATACTGCTTATCGTTATTGTTTGATAAATTCCTTTTGTCTTTAAATATTTTTGATAATCAAATCCATGCAAATTTGTTTGAGGAAGAGGTGTTTCAACGTTTCCAACAATTTGCATAGTCAAAACATGTGCTGTCTGCTCCCAATACTGTTTTTCTTGTTCAGAAGAGAACCGATAGAAAGCGATGACCTTCCGCTTTTGAGTTTGAGAAGAAAAAAGCCCCTCCATTTGGAGTCCATCACCATCGATTCGCAGTTGATCTGGTAAAACTGTCAGTTCACCAATCTGTTCACTATTTTCAGGAAATTTGGGCTGTTTTTCTTTGTTTAGCAGCAACACACACGAGAAGGTTATTATTCCAACTGCCACCAAGCTAATCAAGACAAGGAGCTTATTTCTGGTATAAATGATTCGGTAACAGAGATAAAGACATAATAAACTTGACGACCAACTGAATTCTATAATGAGAAAAACAGATGCGGCCATTAATAATACTGGAAAGATCCAGAAATTATTGATCTGTTTGAGGTGCTTCATCGATTGAAGCAAGCTCTTCTCCTAACTGTAGTTCAGCAAAATATTTTTTTGAAAGTGTCACTTGGTCTACACTTGCTCCAACTTGTTCAATCAGAGCCAATGCATATTGATCATTACGATAATCTTTTAAATAATGAATCTTTTTAATACCTGCTTGTAAAATCATTTTGGTACATTGTAGACAAGGAAAATGGGTAACATAAATTTCCGCACCATCTGTCGGTATTCCAAATTTTGCACATTGTAAAATGGCGTTCATTTCCGCATGGATGGTTCGAACACAATGTCCATCCACTACATAACAGCCATCATCGATACAATGAACATCTCCGCTGACAGAGCCGTTGTACCCTCCTGCAATGATACGTTTATCTCTGACTATCGTCGCTCCCACCTCTAATCGAGTACAGGTGCTTCTTAAAGACAACAGCACACTTTGTGCCATGAAATATTGGTCCCAAGGAATCCGTTCTAAAGTCATTCGTTCATGCTCCTCTTCTATATGAATAATATTGTTTTTCAAAAATACTTTATTGCTGATTCTAAAATATAATAGGCTATACAAATAGTAAATTATAGAAAAAGTCTCGTCAAGATTATCGGCGATATATTTAAAAAAAATACGTAGAATGATCGATTTGTTTTCCAAATGTTTATGAAACAGTGATACTTTCCTTTAGCTTTTCAAATGTCTTTTCTCCAAACCCAGAAATATTTTTTATGTCTTCAATCGATTTGAACCCGCCATTATCCTCACGATAGCGAATAATTTCCTGTGCCTTCTTTTGACCGATTCCCGGCAATGTCTGTAGTTGATTCTCATCCGCTTGATTAAGATTGATTTTAGTATCTGCCTCATCCCTCTCTTCACTGTTCAGCTCTTGCTTTACTAGTGGCTCTTCTCCTTTTTTGGGCACGTAAATCACCATTTGATCAGTGACCTGTTCTGCAAAATTGACTTGCTTTGTATCTGCTTCCTCCTCTACTCCATCAGCCAGTAAAATCGCATCCCAAACACGCATATTTTCCTTTACTTCATACATGCCTGGCCGCTTTACTGCACCTTTTATATCAACATATAGTTGTTTGGGCTCGTCAAAAACACTGGAGCTTTCCAGCGAGCTAGGCGACGTAGACTCTAGTTGAAGTGCTTCATCGATTGTTTCACTGGATCTATTCAAATAAATGAACACAACAATGCTAAAAACTATTACCATGAGGCCAGCTCCGAGCAAATAATAGTTGTATTTCTTGAAGAGTTCTTGATAATTCATTTTTTTCCTCCTTCATAAGTAAGATACGCATTATTTTTTCGTTTTCATGATAGAAAATAGAAAAGTCCATCGTATAATAAGGTAAGAAGGTGATGAAATATGGAAAAGGAAGTTATCGCACTTTTAATCGCTAAAAATTTTTTAGGATTGGAAAAATTCATTGATCTATTTGGTACGGACATCATTAAATGTATTCGTTCAATTTTGAATCATCCAAAGGAAAAAATGTATCATAAAGAGGTTGAAAATGAAGTGTTTTACCGAATTTGGCAAAAGATAGCTTCTTATGATGCCGAAAAAAGTAGTTTAAAAACGTGGAGTCTTACGATCACGCGAAATCTTTGTCTTGATAAAAAAAGACAGATTATCCGCGAGCAACAGATCATCCCGATGGAGCAACTACCAGAGAGCTTTTGGGAAGAGGATTATTTTGAAAAAGAAAACTTTTTAGATTTATTAACGTATTTAACAGATGACGATCAATTGATCTTTCTAAAATACTACTACTATCAAGATTCAGCAGCAGAAATTGCAAAAGAGCTGAATATGGAGGTTACTCAAATCTATAATCGCTTATCTAGAGGACGCGAAAAACTTAGACACTCGATCAAGCCAACGTAAATACAAGTTATGTTAGGAGGAATCTCAAATGCCCAATCCATTTAAATCTACGATAAAACGTATCAACAATGAATTAAATAATCAACAAAAAAAGGAACTATACAATCAAACAAAAATGTATATTTTCTTACAGGATTTTATTGAACAGTTGAAGACTCATTTACATGAAGAAGAAGAAATCGTTGCCTATTTACCAATGACAGCTGATGGAGAGAATGCTTCAGTTGTGGGCGTTGGTTTATTAGGAATGTATCATCCAACAACTGAAGCAGCCAAAGCGTATATAAAAGAGTTTAATGATCTTAGAGGAAATCGAATACTTGTTTTTACGAATCAACGAATGATCTTTACCACGATTATTGAATTTTTAGACAAACAACCTTTTTTCAGCTATCCGTATAGCACAATCAGAGCAATCACACTGAAACAAAACAAGCTTTCTTATTTTGACTGGGAAAATCGATTTTCGCCTAAGCGTTTGACTCTTCATACGTACACTTTTGATTTTGAATCCGACAATCATATTTTTTCCGAATTATTAAGTGAAAGAGATGCTGAAATCTTGAAACGCCAACTTGCTGAAATCCCTGCATTGCAAACAATTCTTGTAACGAAAGAGATCTATCGTGAAAAACGCTTTGACCGAGTCGTAAACAATCCTGTGCTAGCTTATCGGCTTACATATTATTTTTCGATTGTAGCCGTTGTTGTGTTCCTCTTGTTGTTAGCATTAGGTGGATTCTTTCACTTTGGACCAGCAAAACACATGTTTGACTTCAGTACAGCGACAATATTTCCAGCGCTTTTCAGTCATTTTCTGAGGTAAAAGGTACAGACTAGTTCAACCACAAGCTTTACCTCACTCTTTTGAAGTCAAATACACAGCTAAAACACTCTAAAGACTAAAGTACTATATTTATAGAGTTCTAAAATAAGCTAGGATTCACAAAAAGGGAATATCCCTTTTTATGAATCCTAGCTTATGCTTAATTGTTGTTATCTTTTTTAATTATTTTTCTTTCAGTGTGTCAAGATAATCAAGTGCATCTTGTACGTTTTTCACTGGAACAATCTTCATCTTAGTTCCAATTTTCTCTGCCGCTGCCTTTGCCTCTTCATAATTCGTTTTGATTCTCGGCTCGGCTTTTTTCATTTCCTTTGTGATTTCATCATCTGGCGCAAAGAAAATTTCTGTCTCATTTTTACTTGCAGTGACCACTTTCTTATCTATTCCGCCGATTCGTCCAACGATTCCATCAGAATTAATCGTTCCTGTTCCAGCGATTTTATGGCCTTTTCGAATGCCTTTTTGCGTCAGCTGTTCATAGATTTCTAGAGTAAACATCAGCCCAGCTGAAGGTCCTCCGATATCGCCGGAGTCGATCTCAACAGGAACCGAAGAATCGATTTCAGTATGATCGGTCAACCCAATACCAATACCAGCCTTTTTATCAGTCGGCAGTTCAATCAACTCGCCTGTCGCCTCTTTGGCTTTGCCATCTTGCAAATAGCTTACTGTAACTTCTTGACCAACCTTTTGTTTTTTTACATACGTAACAAATTCTTCACTGCTTTTAAATGTGTGTCCATCGATTCCCGTCACCGTATCGCCCACTGAAATTTTTCCTTTAAAACTCGAGTTGTCTTCGATAGCTAAAACATAAACACCTTTAAAGGACATTTCATAAGGTACCTCTGCTAATTTTAGTGCTTGTTCGATTGCTGCGTTTTTAGATGAATCCATGTAATATTGTTGAATACGTTCATATTCACTATTTGTGCTTGTTCCCATTAAGTCTTTTTTACTAATGATTTCCTGAAAATCAGAAAATTTCGCAGTGAGCAAAGAGCCTAATGTTGCTTTACGCACACCAACTGTCGTTAAATAAAAGGCGCCAGATTCTGTGTCCTGTTTATTATCTACTGTCACGAATTCTTTTAGATTCTCGGTAGAACCTGGTCCTTCAATATAATAAGGAATCGGCATTAAGATAGCTATAATCAACAATACAATGAGCACAAATGGCAGCATCGATTTAATGGATATTTTTTCTTCCTGTTCATTATTCATATAGTTTCAACTCTCGATTCTTTTGATTTAGTGCCTCATTGACTGGTTTAGGCAAATAGGCAGAGACATCTCCTCCGAATGCCAGAACTTCTTTTAATAAACTAGAACTAACATGGCTATAGGCTTCGTCTGCTAATAAAAAAACTGTCTCTATTCCAGATGCCAAATGATGATTCATCATGGCAATGTCTTTTTCATATTCATAGTCTTTAACATTCCTAATTCCTCGAACCAAAAAATTTGCACCCAATTCAGATGCACTTTCAACAGTCAGCTTTGTTTCTTGAACCACAACTTCTATATTGTCTAGATGTTTAACTGATTCTTTGATGAGAGAAAGTTTTTCTTCTAAGGTAAACAAAGACTTTTTATTGGTGTTAACAAAAACCCCGATGATTACTTTATCGAAGATTTTTGTACTACGTTCGATTAAATTCAAATGCCCCTTTGTCAAAGGATCAAAACTTCCCGGAAAAAGTGCGGTTCTACTCATTGTCTTCCTCCCATTTGTAAATCGTTATCTGTGTAATACCATACACTGTTTCACGTACCTTAGTTAGTTGTCCGATATTTTCAGGAAGCTCGACAGATTTATCTGTTTCACAAACAACAATAACGTCTTCGTTCAATAAGTGATTTGCAAGCATATGCACGATCTGCTTTTCAATCTCTTGTTTAGCATACGGCGGATCTAACAATACCAAATCAACTTTCTTCTGTTCCTCTTTTAGTAAGTCGAGTGCTTTGTTTGCATCCATTTTTTTTATCGTAAATTTCTCAGGTTCTTTCGTTACAGCAATGTTTTCTTTAATAATTTTGATTGCTGCAAAGTTTTTTTCAATACAAATAGCCTCTTCCATCCCTCTTGATACTGCCTCGATCGCAAGTCCGCCACTGCCTGCATATAAATCTAGAACTGTACCACCATCAAAATAGGGGCCAATCATGTTGAAAATCGATTCTTTAACCTTATCAGTTGTTGGACGTGTATTATCTCCGTCCAATGCTTTTAATCGGCGACCGCCGTATTCTCCAGAAATCACACGCACTTTATAACGCTCCTTTACTTGTTGCTCTATTATCCTTTAATAGTATACCAAATATACAGAAAAAAGATGAAAAATGTTTGACGTTCGTGCACATTTTTCATCTTGATTTTTAGACGTTTTCAGCTAGACGGATCTCTGTTTTTAATTCTTCAACTTCAAATCCTTCTTCTTCTTTGTATTGATAGGCTGCTTTGGTACCGATTTTCTCAGCAAAATTCATCTCTACATCTGGTCTATAAGATCGTTCTACTTTACGGACAAAATGCAGCCCATTTATTTTTGCTTCTGAGGTCTCAATGTCTTCTTCATTCATATAAATGACCACGTACTTCATGCGACGCGACACATAATGAATCAAGCCGAATCGCTTCAAAGTTCTTAATTGTTTTAAGCTGTAGACCCAAACAACCAAGCAACGTCGTTTTTGGATATTGAGTTCTTTTTCCTCATTAACTTGCATGACAATTACCTCCACAACCTGAGTGTTTTCCTTTTTCAAAGAATGGATTGCCGGCATCTACCTTGATATCTTCTGAAATGGTTTGAGCGACGGACATGCCAACCAAATCTAAAATTGTTTGAACTTCTGTCTCAGAAAAACGAAATTCAGCCACTTCTTCACTCATATCTAATGCCCGTTTGGCTTGACGAACAGCACGTTGTTTTGTTCGAAAATCTGGAGCATGATTGCCATATGCTTCGATCCGTTCAAAAGAATCCTTTGCATCTAAAAAGGCCTTTTGCTTTTCACGAACATCTTGGGAGTCATACATGTTTTTTCGATTATTTTTATAAGAAGTAATACTATCACTTGCTAAAATTGCTTCAACAAGATTTTCTACTTGATCTTCTATTTCAAAAAGTTTTTCTGTAACGATCATACTTATTCACTATCCTCTGTTTGAGATATTTCTTTTTCAGTTTCTTGTATTAAGACTAACACACTTGCTTTGGAGAATGCAACGCCAATGTTTTCATTTCCTTCATGAGCAAATCGAGAATGATAAAGTGAATCTGAAAACCATGAAAGAACCGTGAAGGTAGGATCATAAATAGGTTCTGTGTACATGCCAGTTGCATTTTTCTTATCTAATTGTCCGAGCTTTAAAAGTTTTTGATATTCATCATTTGACAGAGTGAACATTTCAGTCGCACTCAGCTGTTCCTTACTGAATTGCCAATTTTCGAGTCTTTCCATCGAAAAAATGTTTTTCTGTTGTTTTGATAATAATTCAAAAAGCTTTTGTGCATTTTTCTGATTTTCAGTGTTCACATGATAGGTTGGTAATCCTTCATCCGACCTTAGCATATTAATCACTCTAACCATTTGATTGCTTTTTACTGGATCAAAACCAGCTAATTGATCTTTCGGTAAAAGCGGACGTGCTTCGCCTTCAATCAATTGATAAGGCATCAAGGTCAACAAAGCTTCTTTAGCTAAATAAACAACTGCTGCAAGCTCACTTTTTCCTTGATTAAAGAACAAAATTGCAAACGTTTGATTATCAAAAGCAATCAAAGGACGATAGTTCATATCTTCTTCCGTTAACTCTATGTTATAGTTCATCTCATTATATGTAAAAGCAAAGTCAGAGTATATCGTCATTCGTTCAGAGATATCTGACAAGTTCATTCCTATTGAGAAAGGAGATAATTCCTTTGAGTCATTAAACGCTTTGATCATTGAAATATTATCATCTTGAATGTTTAGTTCAAGGTAATCTGAATCCTTCTCACCATAAGTCCATACTTCATATGACATACCGGAGGCTTGCTTTTCAACAGGTTCTCCAAATTTCTCTATAAATTTACTTGCTGGTTTTCCAACATATTCAGCATAGCCTGATGTCTTGATTTCTTCATACGGCAAAGCAGTGTGGGAGACATTTTGTCTCCCAGAATCCTCTGCAACGTGCTGCGGTTTTTCAGCGGGGAAAAAGACGGGCTCTAAATAGCCGATTGTTAGGACTACAAGAAATATGCCTAAGAAAGCTAAAAATCGTCTCATCTTTTTCCCCACTTTCATTTATTTTTCGCTGACTTCGATCAGTAAATCACCGGAGCTGATCGCTTCTCCTTCGGCTACATAGATATGTTCTACGACGCCATCAAAACGTGCTTCGATCGTTGTTTCCATTTTCATTGCTTCAGTAACAAGTAACGCGTCACCTTTTTTGACTTTATCGCCTTTTCTAACTAAGACTTGTAAAACAGAACCAGACATTGTTGCACCGATCTGCTCCTTATTTGTAGGTTCTGCTTTTCGTTTTGCTTGAACGGCAGACTTGATTGACGTGTCTTTTATCACGACTTCTCTCCGTTGTCCATTCAAATTGAAAAACAGCACTCGATTCCCTTCAATATCAGGTTCACCGACTTCGTCCAAACGAATGATCAATGTTTTCCCTTTTTCGATTTGAACTTCCACAGATTCTCCTTGACGGATTCCTTGGAAGAAAGTTGGCGTATCTAATAACGTCACATCACCAAAGTTTTGGTAAGAAGTACGGTAATCAAGAAATACTTGTGGATACATTAAGTAACTCAGTAATTCTTCCATACTCGGTTCATAACCGATCAGTTCTGCTAATTCTGCTTTTACTTTATCAAATTTCACTGGTGCTGCCAAACTTCCTGGTCTTTCTGTAAATGCTGGACGACCTTTTAGAATGATCTGCTGCAGCTCTTTAGGAAAACCGCCTACTGGCTGACCTAAATCGCCTTGGAAAAAGGTTACAACAGATTCTGGGAAACTCAAGCTGTCTCCATTTGCAAAAATATCCTCTTCAGTCAGATCATTTTGAACCATGAATAAAGCCATATCACCAACCACTTTTGATGAAGGTGTTACTTTGACAATATCACCAAACATCAAATTCACGGTATGATACATTTTTTTGATATCGTCCCACTTATGTCCTAAACCAACAGCTTTTGCTTGTTGCTGCAAATTGGAATATTGACCGCCTGGCATCTCATGCATATACACTTCTGTCTGAGGTGCATTCAGCCCATTTTCAAATGGCTTATAGTACATGCGGACATCTTCCCAATAATGGTTGATTTTTTGTGTATTATCGATGTTGATATCCGGCGTACGTTCCCCATTGACTAACGCATAGTATAGACTGCTCATACTTGGCTGACTTGTTGCGCCGCTCATCGCACTTGTCGCAACATCGACAATATCGACGCCTGCTTTTGTCGCAGCGGAATAAGTAATGATTCCATTTCCGCTGGTATCATGTGTATGCAGATGAATTGGTAAATCAGTTGTCGCTTTCAATTCACTAATCAGACGATAGGCTGCCTGTGGTTTTAACAAGCCTGCCATATCTTTGATTGCAATGATATGTGCACCCATTTTTTCAAGCTCTTTAGCCATTTTTTTATAATACTCAACATTGTATTTTGCTCTAGATGGATCGTTGATATCTCCTGTATAACAGATCGCTGCTTCAGCGATTTTGCCTGTATCTCTAACGGTTTGGATGCTCTTTTCCATTTGTGGAAGCCAGTTTAAACTATCAAAAATACGGAAAACATCAATCCCTTGTCGTGCTGACTCTTTAATGAATTCTTCGATTACATTATCTGGATAATTTTGATAACCAACAGCATTCGAACCTCTAAATAGCATTTGCAGTAAAGTATTCGGCATCAGCTTACGGATTTTGCGAAGTCTCTGCCAAGGATCTTCATTCAAGAAACGATACGCAACATCAAAGGTTGCTCCGCCCCACATTTCACTCGAGAATAGTTCAGGTAATCCTTCACCAGTCAAGCGAGCGATTTCTTTGAAATCTTGTGTTCTGACACGTGTCGCAAGTAAACTTTGATGCGCATCACGAAACGTTGTATCTGTTAATAAGACATTTTCCTGTGCTCGAATCCAGTCGATCACACTAGCGGCCCCTTCTTTATCAAGAACATTTTTAGCAGTAATATAATCACTGCGTAATTCAAGATCAGTCGGGATACGAGGTGCATCAAAGTATTTCTTCGTTGTCTTTTCAATACCTGGAAAGCCGTTTACAGTGACTTCGCCAATGTATTTCATGGTTTTATTGCCGCGGTCTCTTAATTTAGGAAACTCAAATAATTGCGGTGTGTTGTCAATAAAGGTTGTCTTAGCTTCACCAGACTGAAACTCTGGGTGACCGATCACTTTATGCAGAAATGGAATATTGGTTTTGACTCCGCGAATTCTAAATTCACGCAAACAACGTTCCATCTTTTGAATGGCTTTATCAAATGTAAAACCATGCGTGCAGACTTTTACAAGAAGTGAATCAAAATAAGGCGTCACTACTGCACCTGAATAGGCATTTCCAACATCAAGACGTACGCCAAATCCACCTGGTGAACGGTAAGTATCGATCTTACCAGTATCTGGCATGAACTGATTTAATGGATCTTCTGTCGTGATCCGGCACTGGATCGCTGCACCATTCAAAGTGATATCAGCTTGTTGCGGAATCTTCATATCTTTATGCAAATCAAGCCCTTGAGCAATTTGTAATTGAGACACTACGATATCGATATCTGTAATCATCTCTGTAATCGTATGCTCTACTTGAACACGAGGATTAACTTCAATAAAGTAGAACTGATCCCCTTCGACTAAAAATTCAACTGTTCCAGCGTTGATATAATCAACATGCTTCATCAACTGAACTGCGGCAGCACAGATTTTGTTTCGTTGCTCTTCATTCATTGAAACACAGGGAGCAACTTCTACTACCTTTTGATGACGGCGCTGAACAGAACAGTCTCGTTCGAATAAATGGATCACGTTACCATGTTTGTCTCCCAAAATTTGAACTTCGATATGTTTTGGATTGGAGATATATTTTTCTACGTAAACTTCATCTGAACCAAAGGCTGCTTTGGCTTCACTTTTAGCTCGTTCGTACCCTTCTGCGGCTTCTTTTTCATCGTGAGCCACACGCATACCACGACCGCCGCCGCCTAATGCTGCTTTGATCATGATCGGAAACCCATGAGTCCGACCGAATGCCAAAACACCCTCAACGGTCTCAACGGGTCCATCAGAACCAGGAATTGAGGCGATTCCAGCTGCAACAGCTGCCTCTTTTGCTTTGATCTTATCACCAAATATGTCTAAATGATGCAACGAAGGACCGACAAAAATCAAGCCTTCTTCTTCACATCGACGGGCAAATTCTAGATTCTCAGATAAAAAACCATATCCTGGATGAATTGCATCTGCTCCCGATTTTTTTGCGATTCGAATAATATCTTCCATGTCAAGGTAGGCTTCAATCGGCTTCTTCCCTTTACCAACTAGATAAGCTTCGTCCGCTTTAAAACGATGTACTGAATATTCATCTTCTGCTGCATAGATTGCCACTGTCCCGATGTGCATCTCTGTACAGGCTCTAAAAATTCTGATTGCAATTTCTCCACGATTCGCTACTAAAACTTTTTTCATTCCTTCACTCCTACCTGTTTATTGAAGCTATAACAAAAAATTCAAAAGCCTTTTGTCATTTTAGCTACCTTCATTTATTGATTTTCTAATAATTGATATTCTTGAGCCATCTTTTGTCTTTTTTCATCCGCGCTAATGTTTAGTACAAATGCTACAGCAATTGAAATGATCAATACACTATTTCCGCCTTGACTTAGAAAAGGAAAAGTTACCCCTGTTAGAGGAATGACTCCTGTGATCCCGCCTAGATTGATAAAAACTTGTAGTAATAACATTGAGCCTATCCCGATACACATTAATGAGTTGAATGGTTTTTTAGAACGTACACCAACCAAAATAATGCGAGCAATCATAAACATTAAAATGGCTAAAATGATTAATGAAACGAACAAGCCTAATTCTTCGATCGTAATGGCAAAGATAAAGTCTGAATGAGCCTCAGGTAAAAACCCTTTTTTCTGGATACTATTACCCAAGCCTTTGCCAAACCAGCCTCCATTATTGATAGCATAATAAGAATTCGCTAACTGATGACCTGCATTTCGTTCATCTTTAAATGGATTCAAAAAAATAGCAAAACGTTGATACACATACTGATACCTAGCAGGAATAAAACTTCCACCCGTTAAAAGTAATGTTTCAATAACGGCAATACTTCCTAAAATACCAACACCACCGACCAAATATGTATACATATAATTGATACCGCTGGCAAGCACCATGATGATCACTAATAACGTTAAGATTGCTGCGTTTCCTAAATCGGGTTGAATCGCAACTAGAAAAATTAAAAAACCAACCAAAAGCATTGGTCTAAATACTGCTTTTTTAAATTCTTTGTCAATATACTTTTGTCTGCGCCCTAATATATAGGCAAGATACCAAATAACCATAATTTTTAAATATTCAGCCGGCTGCATTGAAAATGAACCAATTTGAATCCACCCTTTGGCACCATTGATTTCAGCTCCCAGCTTTGTAAAACGAACAGCTAACAGCAAAACTGAAATGACAACGATTGCCAACATGATGAATCCTTTGACTTGAAAAACGGTCGTTTTCATTTTATAAATAAAAAACATCGCTACTAAACTTAAAAGCCAAAATTGAAGTTGTGTAATCACCATGCCGGTCGGCGGTTTTCCTTGCGATACTAATAGTGAAGAAGTTGAACTGTATACCATGATCAAACCTATCGCACTAAGAACCATGTACGGAATCAAAATACTATAATCTAACAGATGACGCTTTTTTATCTTGTTTGGCAAAGTTTAGACCTCCTTGCCAATCTCTTTTTTTTCTTGTGTTTCCTCGTAAACATCGCTATATAATTGATTAAGCTCTTTTTCTAAATCACTCAATAATTGGTGTCCTTGGGTCGAACTCAAAATACCAAGACGAATCGCGTAGGTCACCTGACGAGAAAAACCATACATTTGTGTATCTACGACTTCTTCAAAAGCCTTACACTGGGAAATACATAGGCTATTTTTTTGATTACGGATCAGCATCATAATTCTTTGTGCATCCTCGTTTAATAACTGAATAGCAAACTCTTTTGAAATGGATTCCATGTGCACCAAACCTCCCATCTTAATTATGTAATTATAGCATAATTTATCTGATTATTAACAGAAATTTTCTGAAAATCCTTTGTTTAACATTTTTTTTAATTTTTATCAAACTCGAATGAAAAAAATTCTCATTTTATTCTATCCTGTTTAAACGAACCATAGGCAAATATAGAATTTAATCCTGCGCTTATTTTAGTTCAGCCCATAGACAATCACGTAATAAATCACATAAAACCAGCTTAAAATCCCATGCACAATTGCCCAAATGATGCTATGCCAATTTACATAAGAAATAACCATTGCTAATGCACAACCAAAAGAAATACCAGCCTTTGCACTTTCCTTCATGTTGAATTCCTCCTAACGAATACTTTCTTTACTCTGGAATCATCAATTTTCCAGCTAATTCTGTCAGTTCCGTTTGACCAATTTTCTTGACCAATATGTATTTTTGAGGGATTTCTTGTCCCACTAAAAACCCAAAATCACTTGCTGTTTGGTAGCCATAGCGAGTATAGTATTCTGGATCTCCTACTAAAATGATTGCCTGTTCTCCGGTCTTTCTTGCGGCGGCTTCAGCTTCATTCATTAATGGCTCCGCCCAAGCCTTTATTTCTTTGATCAAGCCTGACTGTCAATGGTGCTAAAAGTAAAAGCTCGTGTTCATTATGCTCGGATTCAACATATAATCTTGTCGACATTACATGTCCCACGATTTCATCATTGATTTCTGCTACATAAGCAAGGTCAGGCAAATATTCTTTGCTCTGTCTTAAACGATTTACAAAATCTTGTTCGTCTCCACTTTTGACTTTAGCTGTTTTGAATGCTTCTTTTGTAAAGGTGTAAAGATTCTCGAAGTCCTTCTCTGCTTCTAAGCGAATGATCACTTCAGCCCTCCTCCTTTGTATATGAAAGTTTAAATTCTTTCTACTTATACTAACAGAATCTATTTTAAGAAGCTATCAATGACCCTAATAATCCCTACTTTTTTAGAAGATGAAGCAAAGAGACCCTCATAAGCTAGAAATGAATCTCCTAGCGTTTTGAGAATCTCTATTTCAATCTATGTCATTCCAACGAACTCTAGACTATTTTTTTAAATCAACAACCATTCTGCCTTTGATTTTTCCTTGTTCCATCTCTTCGAAAATGTCATTAACTTCGTGTAAACAACGAGTTTCGACAACAGGAACGACCTTCCCATCTGCGCCAAACTGAAAAGCTTCTTCTAGATCTTTACGCGTTCCAACCAATGACCCAACAATTTGAATACCGTCTAATACTGTTTTTACAATTTCTAAGTCCATTGTTTCTGGTGGCAGTCCTACAGCAACAACTTTTCCTGCAGCACGCACAGAGTTTACAGCTTGATTAAAAGCTACTTTTGAAACAGCAGTAACCACTGCGCCATGGGCTCCGCCGATTTCATTTTGGATCCACTCACCAGCATCACCATCTTTTAGGGGATTGCAGACAAGATCAGCGCCTAATTCTTTTGCAAAGTCTAATTTGTCATCATTGATATCAATGGCAACTACTTTTGCATTAAACACATTCTTAGCATACTGAATGGCTAGGTTTCCTAACCCACCGATTCCGTAAATAGCGATCCATTGACCCGGTTTTACTTCTGATACCTTGATCGCCTTATAACAAGTAACGCCTGCACAAGAAATACTACTCGCTTGAGCTGGATCTAATCCATCTGGAACTTTTACAGCATAGTCAGCTTTGACGATACATTGTTCTGCCATTGCGCCATCGACAGAAAATCCTGCATTTTTCGCTTGGCGACAAAATGTTTCTCGTCCAGTAATACAATATTCACATGTACCGCAGCCTTCAAAAAACCAGGCAATACTGACACGATCACCTACATTAAGGCTACTTACATCTGATGCGACCTCCTTGACGATTCCAATACCTTCATGACCGATTACTCGCCCAGGCACTTTTCCAAAATCTCCGTGAGCCACATGTAAATCAGTATGGCAAACACCACAATATTCTACATCCACCAAAGCCTCACCAGCTTCTAGTGGTCTTAAGTTCATTTCTTTAATTTCTACTTTTCCATTGCTTTCTTTACTTACAACAGCTGCCTTCACACAATCACTCCTATATTTATCATTAATAGTAACGTTTACATTCTACCATGTACGAAATCGCTTTAAAAGCATATTCGAAAAAATGTTCACAAAAAGAGAAAATTTGTTCAACATACACAAAAAAAATGGAAAATGAATCATTCTGCACGATTCATTTTCCATTTTGATAGGATACAGTTTGTTTTAGATTGCAGTTGTTGCTCCACGATAAACGATACCGCGACGAGGATCAACTGTGATCAATTCGTCATTTTTGATAAGGTTTGTCGCATCAGCAGCACCAACAATAACTGGAATATCTTTTGCAATTGCAACAACTGCTGCATGAGACGTTAAGCCGCCTTCTTCAACAACCAAAGCAATTGCTTTATCGATAGCAGGCATGTAGTCTTTATCTGTTGTTTTAACAACCAATACAGAACCTTCTACTGCATTTGCTACTGCTTCTTCAGCTGTATTCGCAACAACTGCTTTGGCAATAACTGAATCTTCGCCAATCCCTTGACCTTGAACTAATTTTGAACCAATCATTTGGATCTTCATTAAGTTCGTTGTACCTTTTTCTCCAACTGGAACACCCGCAGTGATGATGATTAGATCGCCTTCACTTGCAAAGCCTTCTTCTTGAGAAACATGCGTTGCTAAGCTAAACATTTCATCAGTATTTGATGGTTTTTCTGCTACAGTGGCATAAACACCCCAAGATAATGATAAGCTGCGAGCTTTTTGCTCAGAGAATGTAATCGCAACGATGTGTGCTTTTGGACGGTATTTAGAAATCATACGAGCTGTATGTCCAGATTCTGTCGCAGCAACGATTGTTTGGATCCCTAAGTTACGCGCAGTGTGACCAACAGATTGACCGATTGCTTCTGTCATATCTGTTTTGCTGTAAAGTTTCAAAGCGAATGAATCTTGGTTGACCAACGCTTCTTCAGTACGTACAGCAATACGAGCCATCGTTTGAACGGCTTCTAAAGGATAATCCCCAGCAGCTGTTTCACCAGAAAGCATAACCGCATCCGTACCATCATAGATAGCGTTAGCTACGTCATTTGCTTCCGCACGTGTTGGGCGAGGATTACGTTGCATAGAATCCAGCATTTGTGTCGCTGTGATAACAGGCTTACCTAATGCGTTACATTTTTTGATCAATTCTTTTTGTACAACAGGAACATCTTCTGTTGGGATCTCAACACCCATGTCTCCACGAGCAACCATCAAACCATCTGAAACTTTCAAGATTTCATCGATGTTATCGATTCCTTCTTGGTTTTCGATTTTAGGAATGATTTGAATGTGTGTTGCATTTTCTTCTTCTAAAATTTTTGTAATTTCTAAAACATCTGTTGCACGACGCACGAAGCTGGCAGCGATAAAGTCAACGCCTTGTTCGATACCGAAACGGATATCAGCGGCATCTTTGTCTGTGATCCCTGGAAGATTCACTGAAACGCCAGGTACGTTAACACCTTTTTTATTTTTTAATACGCCTTCGTTTTTCACTAATGTAACGATTTCGTTTGCAGCGCGATCGATGTCAGTTACTTCTAAATCAATCAACCCATCATCTAAAAGAATATGAGAGCCAACATTTACATCGTCAATTAATTCTGGATAAGTAATTGAAAATTTTTCGTTTGTTCCTAAAACTTCTGTCATAGAAAGACGAATTGTATCACCAGTTTTTAAAGTGATCGCACCGTTTTCCATTTCGTTCGTACGGATTTCTGGACCTTTTGTGTCAAGCAAGATTGCTACACGTTTACCTGTAATTTTTGCAGCCTCACGAATATTTTTGATACGGTTGCCGTGTTCTTCGAAATCACCATGTGAGAAGTTCAAACGACAAACATTCATCCCTGCATTCATTAAGTTTACTAGCATGTCAACAGTTTCACTAGCTGGTCCGATCGTACATACGATTTTCGTTTTTTTCATTACCAAACGCTCCTATTCCAATTTTGTTTATACTATGAAGATTATCTATTTTCCTCAAGGTTCCTTTTCAATGATTACGACAACTGCTTAAAAAGAAATCTCTTGATTTAAATCATAAAGTGATAAGTCAGGTTTATGTTTGTGGTTTTCAAGAGTGTCAACGATATCAGCTGAAACAACTTGGTTATCCAACATTCCAATACATAGACCGCCTTTTCCTGCCTTCAATAATTCTACAGCATATGAACCAAATTTACTTGCCAATACACGGTCGCGTGCACTAGGTGAACCTCCACGTACAACGTGCCCTAAAATTGACACACGTGTATGGAAATCGCCATGTTCAGAAAGTTTATCGGCGAACTCATTACCGCCCATCACACCTTCAGCTAAGATGATTAAGCAGTGTTTCTTACCACGGTCACGGCCTTCTCTAATACGTTTAGCAACATTAACCATGTCAAAGTCGTGCTCTGGAATGATGATTTCGTCTGCTCCACCAGCAACTCCTGACCATAAAGCAATGTCTCCAGCTCCGCGGCCCATTACTTCAATAACGAATGTACGTACGTGAGATGTTGCTGTATCACGAATACGGTCAATCGATTCTAAGACAGTATTGATCGCTGTATCAAATCCGATCGTGAAATCCGTTCCCGGAATATCATTGTCAATCGTACCTGGAATTCCTACAGCAGGGAAACCGCGTTTTGTCAACGCCATCGCTCCATGATAAGAACCGTCACCACCAATAACAACTAAACCTTCGATACCGAATTTTTTCAATTGTTCGATTCCTTTTAGCTGACCTTCTTCTGTTGCAAATTCTGGATAACGTGCAGAATATAAGAATGTTCCTCCACGCTGAATTTTATCGCCAACATCAGCAATATCTAAGCGGCGGATATCTCCAGCCACCAAACCTGCAAAACCGTAGTTGATCCCATAAACTTCGATTCCATCATAAATCCCTTTACGTACCACTGCACGAATTGCAGCGTTCATTCCTGGGGCGTCTCCCCCGCTGGTTAAAATACCGATACGTTTCATTCGTTCTTTCACCTCATATAATATACTTTTAAGCTGCAACAGGTTTTGTCACAGTTATTCATTACTCAAAAATATTACGTCACTCATTTTACCATTAATAGTGCAAAATGTCTTGATTTAAGAAGAAAAAATTGAAAAAAGATGAAAACAATTAGTAATTTTTACCGTAAATCATTTGAAAACGACATTTTCATCTCCTAAAATGTCTACTAACTGCTCTTTTACCGTTGTTGTTTCAGTTAACCAGTTTTCTTCACCCAAAACAAGTTTCTTTCCAGTTTTTTCAAAATAGATGATTACAGGAACATTGCCTTTGTTTTTTTGGATCAGCTGATTGACACTCGCTAGAATATCTTTCTGATCTTTTTCTTCGGTTATTCTTAAATAACAAGTCGTTGCACTAATGCTTTGCTCTATATCACTAGCTTTTTCGATACGGTTGACTAAAAGCTGCAGTTCCTGATTATAATTACTTTTTTCTACTTTTCCTTCTACAAAATAGACTTGATTTTGTTCAACGGTTTGCCTCAATGATCGAAAGACAGTTGGAAACAAGGTCAAAGACAATGAACCAGATAAATCATCCCCTTCAACAAATGCCATCTGCTCCCCTTTTTTCGTTCGGATCACCCGCACATCCTTGACATAAATCAATAAACGCGCCGCTTGATTTTCTACAACATCGCTGATCTGCAGAGTTTGTTTGGCAATTCTCGTCTTTTTAAACTCTTCCGTAGGATGTCCTGACAGATAAACACCTAAATATTGTTCTTCTTGCTCAAGTTTTTCTTCAAGCGTATAATCCGCTATTTCGACCTCTTTTAGTTTTAATGTATCTTCTAAAAGATTCATACTGCCTCCGCTATATATGATATTTTGGATTTCGCTATCTAAACTTACTGCTAATTGTCGACGATTCGGCTCTAATTCGTCGAAAGCGCCAATCGCGATCAACGGCTGAATATTTTCAGCTTTTAACCACTTACGATCGATACGTAATAAAAATTGATCAAACGTTTGAAAAGGGCCTCGTTCTTTCCGTTCTTGTAAAATGTTCTGAATGAAATCCCGTCGAATCCCCTTAAGCGAACTAAAGCCAAACATGATCTGATTATCCTTGGTCAAGTAAAAGCTATACTGACTAGTGTTGATCGATGGCTGTAAAATCACTAGCTTATTCTTTCGTGCTTCACTGATATACTCTTTGATTTTATTTGGATTATGCCGAACAGAATGAAGAATCGCTGCATAAAATGCACCAGGAAAATGCACTTTTAAATACGCCATTTGAAAGCCAATAAAAGAATAAGCAAATGCATGTGAACGGTTGAACCCATAGTTTGCAAAACGCTCAATATAATCGTAAATCAGATTTGCCGATTGTTCATCGTGCCCTTGATTTTTTGCCCCGTCAACGAAATGTTTTCTTTCCTCGTCCAAGACATCCTTTTTCTTTTTACTGACAGCACGGCGTAAAATATCCGCTTGCCCTAAACTAAAGCCAGCCATTTGAGAAGCAACCTGAATGATTTGTTCCTGATAGACAATAATGCCATACGTATTTTTTAAAATCGGTTCCAAGCTAGCATCAGGATAAGTGAGCGGCTCCAAGCCTTTTTTTCTACGAATAAATAAATCGATATTCTGCATCGGACCTGGTCGATATAATGCATTGACCGCAGCAATGTCTTCAATACTGGTTGGGCCTAATTTTCTCAAAACATTCCGTATACCAGCAGATTCAAATTGAAACACACCACTTGTTTCACCACGTCTAAAAAGAGCTAATGTTTTCTCGTCGTCCAAAGGAATCTGATTAAGAATGATGTCTTTTTGATTGACACGCTTCACTGTTCTGATCGTATCATCGATGATCGATAAATTTCTTAAACCAAGAAAATCCATTTTTAGCAGTCCGATTTTCTCCACATCGTTCATCGTAAACTGTGTAAGTAAAATATCGTTTGTTCCTGGTTGTAAAGGAACCAGCTCTAACAAATTCAAATCACTGATTACGACCCCAGCAGCATGCGTCGAAACATGTCGTGGTAATCCTTCCAAGCGCAATGCTGTATCAAAAAGCAGGCGGTTGGTATCCGATGAGTTGACCAATTCAACCAATTTCTTTGACTCATCATACGCAGTTTTCAAAGTCATTTTTAAAGCATTTGGCACTGCATTTGACCAGCGATTCGATTCGTTTTGAGAAAGACCAAAAACCCTTGCCACGTCGCGTAAAACCATTTTTGCCGCCATCGTACCAAAAGTAGCAATTTGGGCCATATGCTCATGTCCGTATTTTTCACGTACATAAAGCAAGACTTCCTCTCGTCTGTTATCTGGAATATCCAAGTCGATATCCGGCATGGAATGTCTTTCGGGATTCAAGAAACGCTCAAAGAGTAAATCATATTTGATCGGATCAACATCCGTGATCGATAGAACATAGGAAACTAACGAGCCGGCAGCCGAACCACGTCCTGCTCCAGTTACGATTTTTCGTTCATGGGCAAACGCCATCACATCCCAAACGATCAAAAAATAGTCATCAAAGCCCATCGTATGTATGATGTCCAGCTCTTTTGCTAAACGTTCCTCATAAATAGAAGAACAGTCTGGTACTCTTTGTGGTAATTTTTGCACACACAGTTCTTTTAAAAATTCACCTGCTAATTTGTCGTTAGGAACCGGATAATGTGGTAATAACCGTTGATGCAGAGGAATTTCCACTGAACATAACGAAGCAATCTTCTCTGCATTTTGAACCGCTTCTTCCCCGATTTTTACTTGTAACTGTTTTGCTGCATCTGCCTGATTTCTTAAATAATACGGGCCTTCAATTTTGGTTTCTTCCGCATTTAACGTCATATGTTGTCCTTCATCAATATGTGTTAGAACGTTTAGTGCAAAACCATCTTCGCGATGTAAATAGCGTGTTTCCTGTAAGGCCAGCAAGGGCTGGTTTTCTTTTATATAAAAATCAAAAAGTTCCGGAGCAGTTTCTGGATTACTGGTCAATGATGCACCTACATAAAAAGAGTCAGGATCAAATAACTGCACTAATTGAGCAAGACTGGCAGCCCCTTCTTGTTCTCCTCTTTTGAAAGCAGCAGTAACTTCTCCTTTCTCTGAAGGCATAACGGCAAATAAATGAGATAAATACTCTTTGATCGTTTCTAGATAGAAGACTTTTTCTCCAGTCATTTTAGCTGTCGAGATCTGCATCAAGTTTTGGTACCCTTGTAGATCCTTCGCGTATAATATAAGCTGTGCAGATTGTTCAGATTTTTGCGGAGTGTATTCCAGTGTCAGTCCGATCACTGGTTTGATTGCTTCTTTTTTACACGCTTCAAAAAACTCTATTGCACCATGTAGTACATTGATATCTGTGATTCCAAGAGTCGTGTACCCCATTTTTTTAGCTTGTTGAACAAATTCTGAAATTCGTATTGTACTAGAAAGTAACGAATACGATGTAATTGTATATAATTGTGGAAAGAGCATTGGGCATCTCCTTTCTTATCACATCTTTTCAACTTAAAATTGTGCCTTTCAAATTCTTTACATTTAGAAAAATTGTGCTAAACTAAAAGCTAGAAAAGAGGTGTGAGCCATGCGTTACATTCTTGTATTGTTGTGGTCTTTTATTCTGGGGCAAGTCGTTGGTTATATCGGCGGAGCCTTAACAAACGGAACTTATGATTTTATGCTAACAACAATTATATCATTGATTTGTGGTTTTGTTATTCTATTGATCGGACAATTTGCCGTACCAAAAAAAGAAACGACAAAACAAGTGCAATAATCACGTTCTCTACCATTGAGAAAAACATAAAAAAGACTAGTTACTACAAAAACGTGGTCTTAATTAGGAAACTTAAGCAAATAGTAAGAGGAAAAGCTAACTCAACCAGCTTTTCCTTTTTATTTTGGCTTATTCAATGTTTTGACTGCTTGTGCATTCCATTTTTTCGCCTCTAAATTAAACTGCTGAATAATCATTACTTGTATAAACTAATTATACACTGCTTAGCTGCTGTTGTCGTCTATTTTCTTAGCCTTCTTTGTGTGATGCTTAAACTTTTAGGCACTCATTTCTCTTCTATCAATTTTTTATTTAAGCAAATTCTATACTGTCCTAAAACCAGAAAAAAATAGACAAAATCTAAACCGTTCGTTATAGATTTTACCTATTATATAGCTTTAAATGTCTTGTGTCTCGACTTATTATAACCGTTTCGTCAAAATTTTCCGGAAATTAAACAGAGAGAGGCAGATATTCCCGAAAACAAAACAAGCTGTCACAATAAATACGGAACTATAGCCCATACCATGCGCTACCGTAGAGCCAATCATCGGGCCGAGAACTTGACCAAAATTACTAAACATCTGATTGTAACTGTAAATACGACTTACACCTTCTGTTGGTGTGATTTTACTGATCAATGTGTTGATTGACGGCATTAAGGCACCTGTTGAAAAGCCTAAAATAAAACGTAAGAGTCCTAATTGAAAAGGAGTATTAACAAACGCCATCGGTATATAGCAAAGTAATGACAAAACCAATCCTGCTAATAAAACTTTATGATTGCCGATTTTATCCCCTAATTTCCCTAAAATTGGTGAAGAAATCACAGCCGAAACACCTGCAACTGATACGATCAACCCACTAACAAATAATATATTCCCTGTGTCACTGCTCAAAGAGCGAATATATAATGTTAGAATCGGACTAATACTTGTTACCCCAATTTGTAAAATCAAGGTAGTAACGAATAAACCGATCAAGATAGAAACATGATCCATTTTTGAAAATATTTCTTTTGTGCTCAGCAAATCTTTTTTCTCTATCGGTTTAAAGTCTTCTTTAACCATAAATACTGTCAACAAAGTCGTGATCAGCAAAACGATTCCAGTAATGATAAATACATTTTCCATCCCGAACCATTGCGCCAATGCCCCACCAAATGAAGGGCCGATCAATGTTCCTGCAACCGCTCCTGTTGATAGCGTCCCTAATGCCCAGCCACTTTTTTCTCTAGGAGCCTGCGATGCGATCATCGCCGTCGCATTTGGTATATAACCAGATAAAATCCCATTAAAAAAACGCATAATCAAAAGCCAATATACATTTGGTACAAACGCTAAAGCACCCATTGTAAAGGTCATCCCTGCAGCCGCTCGAATCATCATAAGCTTCCGACCTTTTCTATCTGCTAAATTGCCCCAAATTGGTGCTACGATAGCCGCAGCAAATGCTGTCACCGAAATTGCCAAACCCGAAAACAACTCGACTTGACTTTTCGGCGTCCCTAACTGTTCCACGTATACCGGAATAAACGGCATGACCAAACTGATACTGGAACCAGTAAAGAAACAACCTAACCAAGCGACCATCAAGTTCTTTTTCCAATCAATTTTCATATTCATGCACACCTCACAAGTTCTTCACTATTTACTATACTCCAAAATTCAAAATCTCTCAAAAAATTATCAATAAATGGAAAAATAAGAGACTGAATGATAACTCTATGAGTTACAATCCAGTCTCTTAAAATATAAATAATCAATGGCGGCAGAAGTAGCCAGTTCGCCCCCACCATCTCTACATATCAAAACACTAAGGAATTGAAGAACTTAGGCTTTGGGCTAAACATTTCTGTTCTATCTTTTTGCACGCTAATGATTGAGGCTTGTTGCAAAAATTATAAAATTGCTAAAATGATAAAGTTCAATATGAACAACCCATTTACGATCCATAGAATCGGTGAGACTTCTTTAAATTTGCCTTTTGCTACTTTCACAATTGCATAGAAGATAAAACCAGCTGCGATCCCATAAGAAATGCTATAGCATAAGCCCATGAAAATTGATGCAAAAAATGCTGGAACAGCTTCTTCTAAATTCGTCCATTCAATATCTTTGAAGGAAGCTAACATCATTACACCTACCAAGATCAACGCTGGTGCTGTTGCTTGAGCAGGGACGATCGCAATCAGTGGTGAAAGCAAACTACTTAAAGCAAACATAACAGCTACCACAACAGAAGTTAACCCAGTTCGTCCGCCGGCACCAATCCCAGCAGCACTTTCTACATAGGTCGTTGTATTGGATGTGCCAAATACAGCACCGATCGATGTAGCGATCGCATCAGCAAAAAGGGCCTTATCCATTTTAGTAGAAAAACCTTTACTATCTTCCAAAGCCAATTCGTCTTCTTTTGAAAAGATTCCTGTACGACGACCTGTCCCAATAAACGTTCCAATTGTATCAAAAGTATCTGATAAGCTAAATGCAATAACAGTCATCAATACTTGAGGAATTTTTGAAGCATCACTGAATAAGGACTGCATTCCTTCAGCACCAAATGCTGCCCCAAAGGTTGTCTTCAAATCACCAAAAGAACTACCTAAAGAATTTTGTTGCCAGTTGATTGCCGAAAGATCGACGACCCCAAGAGGAATAGCGATGATCGTAGTCGCAACGATTCCAATCAAAATAGAGCCGCGGACATTTAAAACCACCAACACTGTTGTCAAAACAAGACCGATCACAGCCAAAATAATTTCAGGATTATTGAAATTCCCTAATGCAGGAACGATGCTATCACCATTGACTGCTCCATTTTTTGGTTCAGCTTGTACGGTAAAATCAAGAAGTTTCGCATTTTTTATCCCTACATAAGCGACGAAGATCCCAATCCCTCCGCCAATTGCATGCTGCATACTTTCAGGAATCGCTTTAATGATCAGCTTACGTATTTTAGTGACCGTAATCAATATATTGATCAGCCCGCAAATAAATACCATAGCTAAAGCCTGTTGCCACGTATAGCCTAGTCCAAAGACCACAGTGAACGTGAAAAAAGCGTTTAATCCCATTCCAGGGGCTTGTGCATAAGGAACATTAGCAAATAATCCCATAATCAATGTTCCGATGATCGAAGCAATGATTGTCGCTAAAAAGACTGCCTGAAACGGCATTCCTGTTTGTGATAAAATGGATGGATTCACAAATAAAATATAACTCATTGCGAAAAATGTTGTAACCCCAGCCATCATTTCAGTTGAAACGTTTGTTTTGTTTTCCTTTAATTTGAAAAACTTTTCCATTTACGTATGTCTCTCCCTTTTCTCGATCCAAGTGTTCGCTATTCATTTGTTTTCAGCAAATACTTTTCTCTTTACTCGATATATTGTCAGAGAAATAATGAAATCAGCCTTTTAGCAGCTGAGTAAAAATAAGTGCTTGTTCCTGTTTCCTGACGAATACTTATAAAGTATAAGTTAATCTTTTTTCTTTTTCAACAAATTATTAACTTTAAAAGAGATTTTTCTTTTTAATGTTCGTGTTTTACTTATATAAATAAAAACACACAGAAAAGTTAATAGGCAACTTTTCTGTGTGTTAAGCATGGACTAACGTTTTAAAACACTCTTTTAAGTAAAAAGATGAAACTTGAGCTAACGGATAAACCACCAATAATCAGAATAAGGGTTCCAGACCGTTCACCTGTTTTAGGTAACTCTTTTTTGGCAGAAGTCTCAGCCAGCTTTTGAGTATTATTAGTGACCAAACTTGTCTCTGTTTCCTTTTTCGGTAAAATAGAGATAGTAAACTCAGCGCGTTGTTGATTTTCATCAATCACTAAAGCGGTTAGTTTTTCTTTGCCTTGAAGCTTCAAAGATGTAACATTGATTTTGATGATCCCTTGTGCATCTGCTTGCCCGACCAGATCACCTTCTGGAATGTCACTTGTTTTCGCCAGTGTTTTTGGACGCTCTCCATCAAACAAAACAATCGTTGCGTTTGGTAATGTAACTCCTCTTAAGAGCTCATCATCTTCATATAAAGGATCGAAAATCGTTGCTTTTTTTAACCGATCATTATCCGCTGGATCCGGATCTGGCTGTTTTTCTGGATCAGCTAATTTTTTACGTCCTTCAATCGTAGCTTCAATCAGCTCTCCAGCGGCTTCCTTACTTTCGATGTAACCAATAAATGTTTCTGTATCCGGCTGAATCGCATTGATTAGCCGACTTTCAGTAAAACCAGCGAAGCCATCTCCTCCTCCAAAAAGAAAGTCATTGATGACCACAAGATACGGCTGTTCTGCTTGAAGTGGTGTGCCGTCTTTTTTATACATATTTTTCACTGCATACGGCTGATTTGGATCACCTGTTTCAGTAAATGTATACGTTAAACCAGAAATTTGTAAAAAGTACCGTTCTTCTTCATCATATTGCTCATTCAATACTCGTTCAATTTGAGCCCCAGTCATTTCAACGACCTGCATGATATTTCCAAATGGTTGTACAGCTTGCGCCGCTCCCCAGGTAATTTCGCCGTTTTCTCCTACAAGCAAATCAGCACGAATTCCGCCATTATTGGTCATAGCAAAATCTGCCTCGATCCCCTGTGCCTTAGCCATAGCTACTTGTCCATCTGTAATCAGGTTGCCTAAAGGCGATTCTTTCCATTCATTCACTTCACGAGTGATCATCGCGCTATCTTTTGCTGTGCCGATTTTTCTATTTGTTACAGCAGCGACTCGGGTTTCAGCATCTTTAACCAGCTTGTCGACAGTTTCATCGATTTTTGGTACTTCTTTTCCTGCTGGATCAACGGCAGAAACCTTCGCTTCAGGTGTTTTTACAAAATCATTCGTTTTAGGATCCAACACGCCTTGAAGATCAATGTAGCCTTTTCCCTGTGAAGTTGATTGAACGACTCTCGTGTTGTTTACTACGCCATTCGTATACTGATGATTATGAGCAGCAAAAAAAGCATCTACACTGTTATCAGGATAAATTTTATTGACTTCATTGATGATTTCCAGCGCTTCGCCCTCCACTTTTCCTGCCTTACTCGTTGCAGGTACATGGGCTAAAACCACGATTGCATTTACGTCTTGCTTTCTTAATTCACTAGAATAATAAGCAATAGTCTGAGCTTCATCTAAAAAATCATAGGCTTCATAATGTTCACGCAAAACTAAATTGGGTATTTCAGTCGTTACGACCCCAATAAAACCGACCTTGACTTTATTCGTGCCTGTTCCCACTTCTTTTATCGTATACGGCTGCCAGTTAAATGGAATCTCTTCTGTTCCTTTTTTGACTACATTTCCGATCACAATTTCTGTTTTAGACGCTTCTCTTGGATAATCCATTAAAATACCATAGGGATCTTCGACAGGATTTTTCCCAGTCATGATACGGTTGAACTCAGCTAAACCTTCATCAAATTCATGATTTCCCAAAGTTCCCACTGAAAAATCCATCTGGTTCAATATTTTGATCGTTGGTTCATCTTGAAGCAAACCAGAACTCGCAGGACTTGCTCCTACCATATCACCGGCCTGTACCCTTAAAGTCTGAGCTCCTTTATTTGCAGCCGCAAACTGTTCTTCCGCTTGGTTCAAATAACCAGCTAAAAGTGGAGCAGTACCAGCATTTCCTACCTTATTTCCTAAATCGTCGTAAAACGAACCTGTGGTATTTAATGCTCCATGAAAATCATTGATTCCTAGAATCTGCAGAGGAATCAACTCTTCTGATTCTCCTGCTTGCCTTTCTATTGTTGCCTTTTGTTGCTCATTGGTTCCTCTAATTGTTTCTGCTTGTACCGCTTCACTGCCCCAAACAGCTCCGCCGCTGATACCTCCAAAAGTTAAGAAAACTGTTAATAAGGAGATTTGCCACTTTTTCATTGTTAAATCCTCTCTTCCAACATGTCTTTAAAAAAACTTAATTTAAGAGTAACAAGTTCCGAACACCCTGTCAATCTCCTCTTTCAAATCCTATGACTGTCTATAGAACTTTAAAGACCATTCTATCGGATAGAAATAGCAGATATTCAAGGTGATTTTCTCAATAAATTATCCGGTTATTTCTATATTAATCATAAAGAAATACGATTATTCAGCTCAAAAGTTGTCACTTCCAATGAATACTAATTTTTTTCAAAAATTTTCTTGAAAACTTGTTATTCTGCCATTTTATGCTAGACTGTCCTTAAGTAAACTTCATGGAGGAATCATTTTGAAAAAATTAATCGCAATCGATTTAGATGGCACAACCTTGAATAACCAGTCACTTATCAGTCCCACTACTGAAAAAGCATTAAAAAATGCAATAGATCATGGGCATTACGTTAGTATCGTCACAGGCCGTCCCTACCGCATGAGTAGTCAGTTTTACCGTCAATTAGGTTTAACGACGCCAATGGTCAACTTTAACGGCGCACTTGTTCATTTACCTGAAAAGCAATGGGCGGATGAAAAGGAAACAGGCATTCAAAGAGATTTAGTTTTTGATATTCTGGCACAAAAACAAGCATTGAACCTTGACTTTGTTGCAGCTGAAAATAAAGAAACCTTTTTCATTGATACTTTAGATTATTTTGATTCTGCCTTTTTCGCTTCTGAAGCGACACCGAACAATTTATTAACAACTAAAAATTTAGTAACCGATCCAACTTCTATGATGGTTCGTACATCTCATGAGCAAGCAAAAAATGTTTCCGACTCTTTGATGAAACAATACGGCGACTATGTTGATGTCAGAACTTGGGGTGGTCCAACGCCAATTTTAGAAATTGTTTCTAAAGGAATTCAAAAGGCTAAGGGTGTCGAACAAGTTGCGAGCTATCTCGACATTAAACGTTCAGATATCATTGCCTTCGGTGATGAGCATAACGATGAAGAAATGCTTGATTACGTTGGTTGGGGTGTCGCAATGAAAAATGCAACGGACCAAATCAAATCTGTTTCAAACGACATTACAGATAAGACAAATGATGAAGATGGTCTCGCTGATTATTTAACACGTTATTTAGGATTAAATGATCGTTAATACATCATGCTGATCAATTATTTTTAGTTATACAGATCAGAAAACTGGTAATTGCGCTGTAGGCAATTACCAGTTTTTTTGTCTTTACAAAAACCTTCCCACTTGATAAAATAAGAACATACGTTCGATAAAGAATGATAGAAAAGAGGAAAAAAGATGGACCTATCTAGAAAAATAGAAATCCTCGCTGAATCAGCGAAATATGATGTTTCCTGTTCCAGCAGCGGGGTTGTCGATAATAATCGCTCAGGTACCGTTGGTAGTACTGCGAAAGCTGGAATCTGCCATTCCTTTACTAGTGATGGACGCTGCGTTTCTTTACTGAAGCTATTATTTACGAATGCCTGTATTTTCGATTGTCATTATTGTATCAACCGCAAGTCCAATGCTATCCCACGCGCCACCTTTACACCACAAGAAGTTGCAGATTTAACGATGGATTTTTATATGAGAAATTACATCGAAGGACTTTTTTTAAGTTCAGCTATTATTAAAAATGTCGATTATACAAGTGAGCTTCTGATAAAAACGTTGAAGATCTTACGATATGAGAAAGGCTTCAAAGGATATATCCATGTAAAAGCTATTCCTGGAGCCGATGAAAAATTAATTGAAGAATTGGGGTTTCTTGCTGATCGAATGAGTGTCAATGTTGAGTTACCCTCACGAGAAAGCCTTAAGCTTCTAGCACCAGACAAAGATCCTTATGCTTTATATAAACCTATGAAACAAATCACTCAAAAGAAAAAAGAGCAATCACTGGTTCCTGCCTTGAGAAAAGGCAGTTCGTTTGTGCCAGCTGGACAATCCACTCAAATGATTATCGGTGCTTCTCCTGAAAGTGATCATTCAATTGTAAAAATCGCCGAAAATCTTTATCAGAAATACGAGCTAAAACGGGTCTACTATTCAGCCTATATCCCTGTAAATCACGATTCCTTATTACCTGCTGTGACAACAGATCCGCCTTTACTACGAGAACATCGATTGTATCAGGCAGATTGGCTTTTGCGTTTTTATCGTTTTTCAGCTGACGAAATTCTATCGCCGGAAAAACCAAATTTCAATTTATATTTAGATCCAAAAGCAAATTGGGCAGTTCAAAACTACGATCATTTCCCTATTGACGTTCAAACGGCTTCCTATGAGCAATTGCTACGAATCCCTGGGATCGGACCAAAAAGCGCCCAAAACATTGTTAAAGCTCGTAAATACTATAATTTGCACTTATCTGATTTGAAAAAGCTGGGCGTTGTTGTTAAGCGTGCTCAATACTTTGTCAGTTGCAATGGAGCTGTTCAACCTGGCTTGATTCAAGAGCCAGAGTGGATCATCTCTTCTTTGATTTCTTCTAAACAATACGATACTTTAAAAAAACACAATACCCAATCTCAGCATGAACAATTATCTTTGTTTGACGTTGAACGCTTAGAAGCAACGAAAAGAAAGGAAGCGCATTATGCATATTGAAAGGACAACTGACGTTTGGGAATACGACGGCAGTTACTATGGTTTTTTAACAGTTGTTTATCATGCATTTAAAAAAAACAGTTTTCCTGAGATGATTTTGACACCTGAGACGTCTGTTGAAACCCTATTTCTTAGTGAATGGATCGATACCAACGAAAAAATAGCAAAAAAAATGTATGAACGACTGGTTCAACGAGTACGAAAGGAAAATGTCCAATTTATCGTAGAGGGTTTTTATTGTTCATTGAAAAATAAGGAACGTTGCTTACTAGAAGCAATTTATCTTGCTCTAACCTCCAAGGATTTGTTAACGAATCATCTAGGTCATCCAGCTATTTTGGCTTTACAAAAGTCAATCCAGGCACTGTTTAGTGAAGTGCATTTATTTACCGGCTTTGTTCGTTTTGAATATATTGGTACATTATTATATAGTCAAATTACACCAAAGCATTTTTCATTGCCTTTTTTATGCCCACATTTCGCACGAAGATACCCAAATGAAACACTCATGATCTACGATGAAACACACCGTCTCCTTGCAATGATTGAGCAGTCTCATATTCGTTTTATCGAAAACACAGACCCACCTGCTTTTCAGACACACGATTCTGAACAAGACATTCAACAAAATTGGCGCACGTTTCTTCAAGCTGTGACGATCGATGAACGAAAAAATGAACGAGTTCAGCTGTCACATTTACCAAAACGTTTTCGAGGCAATATGATCGATTTTCAATGAGAAAAAAATAGTGACTGGACTTAACTCTATGAGTCATAGTCCAGTCACCTAACTAGCAGAAGTAGAAACTACTACGCTACTTTGTTTTGATCACATCAGTGTCTAAAATACGAGCTGCCAAAGGTTGACGATTTTAAAAGAAACGAAAGGCCCTTTACCAAAATAGCCTGAGTATAAGAGTTGAATTGCTTCTATAGGAATCGTTCACTTTTGGAAGCTTAGTACGTGTTCAATTTTATGTTAATTGATTTTAAGATGAATTTTTTTGACGATTAATTTGTCTGGCAACTGCGATTGATTGCTCTGCTCTCCAATCACTTCGGCAAAAATATTGGTTCGATCTTCCTTTTTTTGCAACTGATAATCAATTTTGCCAGTTTCATTCAATTCATTCATCATTTCAGTGTAATTATCTGTTTCATTTTTTTTCGTAATAAACCCTAATGCAGTTAATTGCTCATCTAGATTTTTAGCGGATATCAACGAGCCAAAAGCAACTTTCTTACGAATTGATTGTTCCAACTCAGCAATTTTCACTGTTGGATCTTGTTGTTCAGACTGCTTTTCAATCAACCGTTCATATTGTTCAGCTGTCAGCATGACTCCTGCAACCCTGTTTCTATTATAAATATAGACACCTGTGTTCTCTTTTTTTGCCGTTGCAAAAACTGTCATCGGAGATTGTTTCACATCAGTGATCGAAACAGAAATTTCTTTTTTACTTTTCATTAGTCAACTTCCCTTCCTAGACGATTATATCATACACAAAAATTGTGTGAAGGGCTTTTGAGTTGTCTGTCGAAAACAGGACGTATTTATTGAGCAATTCCAACTACATTTTAAGCATTTTCTTCAACTAAAATTTAAATCTATAAGATCAATCGATTGCCTTAAAACCAATATCTTTGCGGTAAAATGTACCTGTAGTATCTGCTTGTGTCAAGCGATCATAGACTGCCTTTTGAGCTTCCTTCAAGGTGTCTCTACTAGCTTCAACAAGATAAACACGACCGCCAGTTGAAACCAATCGCTCTGCTTGTTCCTTCACGCCTGCATAATATATATGCTCGTTGGTAGTATCTGAAAAAGCAGGGAGCAGCTGATCTTTTAGGTAGTCTCCAGGATACCCGTTCGCAGCTACGACGACACCAAAGCTATAGCCCTCTTGCTTCCATTCAACTTTTGGTGTTCTATCCTTAAGTAAATCATCGATAATTTGTGCTAAATCACTATCTAAGCGCTGCAAAACAACTTGAGTTTCGGGATCACCAAAACGAGCGTTAAATTCAATCACCTTAGGACCGCTCTCTGTCGCAATTAGTCCAGTATACAAAATACCAGTAAAGGCTCTCTCTTCTTGGATCATACCAAGAGCCGTTGGTTTTACAATTTTATCTATCGCTTCTTGTACCAGCGCCTCTGAAATTTGCGGAACAGGTGTATATGCCCCCATTCCACCGGTATTCGGACCCAAATCGCCATCATATGCGCGTTTATGATCTTGTGCTATGACCATAGGATAAACCTCATGATTTCGTACGAAAGCTAGTAGTGAGAACTCTTCTCCTTCTAAAAATTCTTCAACGACTACTTTGGCACCGCTTTGACCAAATTTATTATCCTTTAGCATATCTTCCAAGGCTGTAATTGCTTCAGCAGTTGTTTCAGCAACCACAACACCTTTCCCTGCCGCTAAGCCATCTGCTTTAATTACAATCGGTGCTCCTTTTAAAAGAACGTAGGCTTTTGCTTGTTCAAAATCATAAAATGTTTGATGATCTGCTGTTGGAATCCCATATCGATTCATCAATTCTTTAGCAAAATCTTTTGAGCCTTCAATAATTGCGGCTTCCTTTTTAGGTCCAAAAATCAGCAGTCCTTCCCGCATAAAATCATCAACGATTCCATTTAACAAAGGAACTTCAGGGCCAACAAATGTCCAGTCGATATTTTTTTCTTTTGCAAATGTAATCAAACCTGCATGGTCATCTTCAGCAATATCGACAAGCTGAATTCCATCTTTTTTCATACCTGCATTGCCTTTGGCACAATAAACAGTAGAAACCTTAGGGCTTTGAATCATCTTTTGTGCAATTGCATGCTCTCTACCGCCGCTTCCGATCACTAAAATATTTAATCCCATGATAAACTCCTTTTAATGTCTAAAGTGTCTAATATTTGTAAAGACCATGGCGATTCCATATTTATCCGCCATTTCGATCGATTCTTGGTCCTTGATACTTCCACCAGGTTGTATAATTGCCTTAATGCCGTGTTTGCCAGCGTATTCTACACTATCCCCCATAGGGAAAAATGCGTCACTGGCTAATACTGCACCTTCTATATTTTCAGCAGCTTGTTCCATTGCGATCTGAACTGAGCCCACACGATTCATTTGTCCAGCACCGATACCCAAAGTTTGATGATTGTTAGCGACCACGATGGCATTACTTTTCACATGTTTAACAGCTTTCCAAGCAAATTCAAGAGCAGCCATTTCTTCATCACTCGGTGTTCTTTTCGTCACGACTTGCCAATCTGCTGCATCTTCTTTCACTACATCCTGATCCTGAATCAATAACCCACCTAATACTGTTACTTTTTCGTTTTTAAGTGCTTGATCCTTTTTAGAAAAATCTAAAGTCATCAAACGAAGATTTTTTTTACTGGTCAAAATGCTTAACGCCTCATTTGAAAAGCTTGGTGCAATGATAATCTCAAGAAATAGCTTATGCATTTTTTCTGCGATCTGTTGATCCACCTCACGATTTAAAACAAGAATACCGCCAAAAATAGAAACTGGATCCGCTTCGTAAGCATATTGATAAGCCTCATTGATTGTTTCACCGATCCCTATCCCACATGGATTCATGTGTTTGACCGCAACGACAGCTGGTTGGCTATACTCTCTAGAAATCCGAATTGCTGCATCAGCATCGCGAATATTGTTGTAAGATAATTCTTTACCATGTAATTGTTTTGCACTAGCAATTGAAAAATCAACTGGCAACGCATCTTGATAGAATTTAGCTTCTTGATGGCTATTTTCACCATATCGCAAAGTTTGCTTCAATTCATAGGTCAAAGTAACTGATTCAGGTTCTGTTTCATTGACCAGCTCTGTTAAATATTCTGCGATCAGTGCATCATAAGCAGCTGTCTGTCTAAAGACTTTGGCCGCCAATCTTTTTCTAGTAGAAAGTGTTGTTTCTCCTGCTGTTTCGAGTTCTGATAAAATCAATGAATAATCTGACGGATCAACGACAACTGTCACAGCTTGATGATTTTTGGCAGCACTACGTAACATGCTGGGACCGCCAATATCGATATTTTCAATAGCTTCTTCTTCTGTTACAGCTTCTTTTAAAATTGTTTCTTTAAAAGGATATAAATTGACACAGACAAAATCGATTGGACGAATTTCATGTTGCGCCATTGCCTCCATATGCGTATCCAAATCACGTCTTCCTAATAAGCCACCGTGAATTTTAGGATGCAATGTTTTAACTCTACCATCCATCATTTCTGGAAATCCTGTCACTTCTTCAATGGAAAGAGTCGGAATCCCAGCCTGATCAAGAGCCGCTTTGGTTCCTCCTGTAGAAATAATCTCTATCTCTTGTGCAACTAATCCTTCAGCAAACGGAACCAATCCTGTCTTATCTGAAACACTGATCAATGCTCTTTTTTTTATCATGAACAACTCTCTCCCTGCTGCGTTTTTATTATCTGGGCTAACACTTCTGGATATAATTTATGCTCAATCGCATGAATTTTTGTTTCTACATCTGCCAACGTGTCATCTGCTTCAATTTCGACAGATTGCTGGGCAATGATCGGTCCTGTATCCACGCCATCATCAACATAATGAATAGTAACTCCTGTTGTTGTTGCACCACTCTCAAACGCATCTTTAATTCCTCTTAGACCTGGAAAATCGGGAAGTAAAGAAGGATGGATGTTGATGATTTTATTTGAAAAGACCTCTAGCAAAGTTGGACCAATAATTCTCATGTATCCGGCTAAGATGATCAAATCGATTTGTTCTTCTTCAAGCAAATGAAGCAGCTCCGCTTCATATATTTCTTTCGATTCAAAATCCTTAGGTGAAAATGAAATAACTGGAATAGACAGATCCTTAGCTCGTTGAATAACATACGCTTCTTTTTTATCACAAAACAATAAGCTGATTTCTCCTTGAATCCTTCCAGCTTTAACTGCCTCAGCAATTGCTTGAAAATTACTGCCGTTTCCGGAAGCAAATATCGCTAATCTCATGTTCACACCTCTTTAAAAACAATCGACTGATTTTCTCTTTCACTAACTTTTCCGATTACGTAGCTTGCTTCGCCTGTTTCTTTTAAAAGCGTTTGAACGCTATCAACGTTATCCGGCGCAACAGCCAGTACCATACCAATCCCCATATTAAAAATCTCATACATTTCCAAATGAGCGATTTGACCATACTTTTCAAGCGTTGTAAAAATCGGCAAGTTCGGCCATGAACCGAATTGGATCTCTGCACAAAGACCTTCAGGCAGCATACGAGGAATATTTTCTACAAAACCACCACCTGTGATATGAGCAGCACCGTTGATCAATGATTGTTTAATCAACGGAAGCAGAGATTGAACATAGATTTTTGTCGGCTCTAGCAACTCATCGTATAATTGTTTCTCATTTAATTCTGGAAGGGTAGAATTTCCTGTAAAGGAATGCATCTCAAAGAAAATTTTCCGCACAAGCGAATAGCCATTTGAGTGGATCCCACTTGAAGGCAAGCCAATTAATAGATCACCAGCTTTGACATTACTTCCTGTAATCACTTGACTTTTATCTGCCACACCTACAGCAAATCCCGCTAAGTCATAGTCAGCTTCGCCATACATACCAGGCATTTCGGCTGTTTCACCGCCAATCAGTGCAGCTCCTGCTTGAAGACACCCGTCAGCGACCCCAGCAACCACTTTTTCTAAACGCTCTGGAACATTTTTTCCTGTGGCTATATAGTCAAGAAAATATAACGGCTCTGCCCCTTGGGCAACGATATCATTGACACACATCGCCACACAATCGATCCCGATCGTATCATGTTTATCTGCATCAATCGCAAGCATTAATTTTGTTCCTACCCCGTCTGTTCCCGAAATCAAGACAGGTTCCTTCACTTCCACCTTACTCAAATCAAAACATCCGCCAAAACCGCCCAATGCTCCCATCACACCAGCACGCTCTGTACGTTTAACATGTTTCTTGATTCTTTCTACTACTTCATAGCCAGCTTCAACATCTACACCAGCTTTTGCATAGGCATTTGCCATTTGTGTTCCTCCCCGTTCTTTCAATTCCAGCACGTAAAATCATTTATCAAACGAAACTGATTTTATCCTTTAAAGAGGATCGATACGTTTCTTCATAATCATATAAAGGTGTCGGATAATCCCCGTTAAAATAGGCCATACAAAGCCCTGAATAAGGTGCATCATAAGAAAGACCAATCGCATCGATCAATCCTTGTTCACTTAAGAAATTCAATGAATCCGCTGTGATCAGCTGCTCGATTTCTGCAACCGAATGATTGGCGGCAATTAATTCTTTTCTCGTTTGAATATCAATTCCATAAAAACAAGGGTATTTCAACGGTGGAGAAGCGATCCGAACATGAACTTCTTTCGCTCCTGCTTCTTTGAGCAGTTGGACAATTCGGCGACTCGTAGTTCCACGAACAAGTGAATCATCTACCATGATCACTCGTTTGCCTTCAACTACACCGCGAACAGCTGATAGTTTCATTCGAACGCCTTGTTCTCTTAGCTCTTGTGTTGGTTGAATAAATGTTCGTGCAATGTATTGGTTCTTGACTAAACCCATTTCATACGGAATGCCGCTTGCTTCAGCATAACCACTCGCTGCAGAAAGTGATGAGTTTGGCACACCCACTACCATATCTGCTTCGACCGGCGCTTCCTCAGCAAGACGTTTGCCCATATTTTTCCTAGCAGTATGAACATTTACACCGGCAATATTTGAATCTGGTCGAGCAAAATAAATGTATTCCATCGAACAAATAGCATATTGCGTATCCTCCGTATATTTTTCAATCCGATAGCCGTTATCATCAATAATGATCAATTCTCCAGGTCCAACATCTCGAACAAAGGTCGCTCCAATCACTTCAAGTGCACACGTTTCACTGGTGATCACATAGGCTCCATTTTTCATCTGACCGATGGATAAGGGACGAAAAGCGTTAGGATCAAGTGCGGCAATCATAGCAGTCTCCGTCATCAACACATAGGCAAAGCCGCCTTTGACTTTTCTCAAACTGTCCTTAAGCTGCTCAATGAATGTAGGCTCTTTACTACGGCGGATTAAATGCATTAAAATTTCAGTATCAGAGTTAGAATGAAAAATTGCTCCATCTATCTCTAATTCTTTCCGTAAGCTCTTCGCATTTGTCAAATTTCCATTATGAGCTAAACCACAGGCTCCATCAAAAAATTTAAATAGAAACGGTTGAATATTATCTACACTGCCATTACCGGCAGTTGCATAACGAACATGTCCAATTGCTGAATTCCCTTTAAGTGACGCTAGTGAACGCTCATCTTTAAACACTTCCGAAAGTAAGCCCAAGCCACGATGACCATTCAATTTCCCTTCATGATTCGTAACAATACCAGCACCTTCTTGACCGCGATGCTGTAAACTATGAAGACCGAAATACGTCACTCGTGCGGCATCTGGATGTCCCCAGATCCCGAAGATCCCACATTCTTCATTTAAACTTTTTACTTCATAAGACATGGAATGGCTTCCTCCCATCCTTCTTTCGCCTTTAGTGTCGGTATCTCTATTTTTTGATCGGCTGTTTGTATGTCAATTGTTCCCAAATCAGTTACAGTACCGATTTTTTGCGCTTTTTCTTGCATTACTTGTTCAAATTCTGTTTGATTTTCTGGTTTCACTGAAAGGACAAAGCGTGATTGCGTTTCAGAAAATAATAAGGCTGCGTTCATTTCCAGATTCACTGTTAAACCTAAGTTATTTTTAAAGGCTGCTTCTGCAAGCGCCACACCTAAGCCTCCTTCGGAACAATCATGAGCACTTGCAACAACTCCTGCTTTGATTGCTGCTAACACTAACTGTTGATTTTCCTTTTCGACTGCTAAATCAACGTTCATCAGCTTTCCTTCGATTCGTCCTAGTTGCATCTTTTGTAACTCACTGCCATTAAAATCTGCTTTTGTTTCTCCTACCACATAAATCAAATCGCCTGCTGCTTTGAAATCTTGCGTAGTGATATCTTTTATATCTGAAATCAGCCCTACCATACCAATAACAGGTGTCGGGTAAATGGCATTTCCATTCGTTTCATTATATAGAGAGACATTCCCAGAGATGACTGGTGTATCTAAAACGTTACAGGCTTTTGCGATACCATCCGCAGAAGTCCATAGCTCCCAGAAGCCTTCTGGTTTATCTGGTGAACCATAGTTCAAACAATCCGTGATTGCTAAGGGCTGCCCCCCGCTGGCAACAATGTTTCTGGCAGCTTCGGCCACAGCAATCTGTCCTCCGATTTCAGGATTCAGATAAAGATAGCGAGCATTGCAATCGGTTGTCATCGCCAGTGCTTTATTTGTACCACGCACACGTAAAACAGCAGCATCGCTACCAGGTAATACGACTGTATTTGTTCTCACTTGTGAATCATAAGTTTCATAAATCATTTTTTTCGATGCAATGGTCGGTTGCTTAAGTAAATCGAGTAATGTTTGTGCTCCATCAATAGATGTTGGGTAAAAATCAGCTAACGCTTCAAAGGCCTTGATTCTAGCTGGTTCCTGTTTTTCTTTATGATAAACTGGCGCATCTTCCGCTAAGGCATCAACTGGTAAATTAGCTACTTCTTCACCTCTATGGTTCAAACGATATAATCCATCATCCGTTACTTTTCCAATCGTCACCGCATCTAAATCATACTTTTGAAAAAGATCGATCACTGTTTGCTCATGTCCTTTTTCAACACAAATCAACATCCGCTCTTGCGATTCAGACAGCATCATTTCATACGGTGTCATACCTGTTTCTCGCTGCGGCACATCATCCAAATCTAAAATCAATCCTGAACCAGCTTTTGAAGCCATTTCTGCACTGGATGATACGAGACCAGCAGCGCCCATGTCCTGAATTCCTACTAAGATATCTGAATGTTCTAGAATCAATTCCAGACAAGCTTCTAACAATAATTTTTCCATAAAAGGATCGCCAACTTGCACAGCTGAGCGCTGTTGTTCTTCTCCCTCAACAAACTCTTCAGAAGCAAACGTTGCTCCATGGATACCGTCACGTCCTGTTTTCGCTCCGACATACATGATAGCATTCCCTACACCTTTGGCTTGACCCTTTTGAATATCCTTATGATCGATCAATCCCACACACATCGCATTTACTAAAGGATTTCCTTCATAGCAAGGATCAAAAGCAACTTCACCGCCAACCGTTGGAATACCGATACAATTACCATAACCGCTGATTCCCGCAACAACTTCTTCTAAAAGGTATTTGGTCCGCTCATTCGTCAACTCACCAAAACGCAAGGAATCCAATAACGCAATTGGTCTAGCACCCATACTGAAAATATCACGAATGATCCCGCCAACTCCAGTTGCTGCGCCTTCATATGGTTCTACCGCCGAAGGATGATTGTGGCTCTCAGCTTTGAAAACGACTGCTTGACCATCACCAATATCGACAATTCCGGCACCTTCTCCCGGTCCCTGTAAAACTTGCGGTCCTGACGTAGGAAATTTTTGCAAAACAGGTTTTGAATTTTTGTAAGAGCAATGCTCACTCCACATCACTGAGAACAAGCCTGTCTCCGTATAATTTGGCATACGACCTAAAATGTCTTCTTCGATCAGCCGATACTCTTCATCCGTCAAGCCCCAATCAGAATAGATCCGCTGTTTTTTGATTTCTTCTGGTGTTGGTTCTGTTACTTTCATCATGCGTTTGCCCTTTCCTTTGCGTAATTTTTAACGATCGATTTGAAAAAACGTAACCCGTCATCAGAGCCTAAAAGACGTTCCATTGCTCTTTCTGGATGAGGCATCATTCCTAAAACATTTCCTTTTTCATTGATGATCCCAGCAATGTTTTCCAAACTTCCATTAGGATTTTCATTTGCATACGTAAAAACGATCTGCTGATTTGCCTTTAATGCTTCAAGTGTTTCTTCATCACAATAATAATTGCCCTCGCCGTGAGCAACTGGGATTTGGATCTGTTCATTTTGTTCATATTCAGATGTAAAATTCGTTTGATTGTTCACGACGTTTAATGTCACCGTTTTACACACAAAATGAAGAGATTCATTACGAATCAAGGCACCTGGCAGTAATCCTGCCTCCGTTAGTACTTGGAAACCATTGCATGTACCAAAAACAGGCTTTCCTTCCTCGGCAAAGCGAATAACTTCATCAATGATTTTAGAAAAACGAGCAATAGCTCCGCATCTAAGATAATCGCCATATGAAAATCCGCCTGGAATCAACACTCCATCAAAACCTGCTAGGCTTTCAGCATCATGACGGACATATTCTGCCTCTTCCCCTAAAATATCTTTGACAGCCCATAAAAGATCCATATCACAATTTGATCCAGGAAAAACAATGACTGCAAATTTCATATTAATCAGCCTCCGTGATTTCATAGCGGTAGGTTTCCATGTTGACATTTGCCAATAACTTATCACAAATTTCTTCGATCACTGTTTCCACAGGTCGTTCGCTTTGTGCTACTTTGATCTCAAAATATTTACCAATACGAATTTCTTCGATTTCATCGAAACCTAAACGGTGGACAGCTCCTTTTACCGCTTCTCCTTGTGGATCTAAAACTGAATCCTTGTACGTAACATAGACCTTTACTAGATAATTCATTGACTATTCCCCTTTTTATTAGTTAAATTTTTTCTCCAACCGATCTAACACTTCTTGATAAACTGGTACGATTTCTCCTAAATTTTTTCGATAAACATCTTTATCCAATGGCTCATCTGTTGCTAAATCCCACAAACGACACGTATCAGGAGTGATTTCATCTGCTAATAAAATCTCGCCGTCGGCTCGTCTGCCAAACTCAACCTTAAAGTCAATCAGCCGTATATCGATTTCCTTAAATAACTCAATTAGTAATTGGTTGATTCTAAATGCCTCTTTTTTAATGGTTTCTATTTCCTGCTCGTTTGCGATTTTAAGAATCTGAACGTGATCATCATTGATCATTGGATCATCTAACGCGTCTTCCTTGTAATAAAATTCAAGGATTGGACGTTCCAATTGAATTCCTTCCCCAAAAGCCAAACGCTTAGCAAAGCTGCCCGCTGATACATTTCTGATCACGACCTCTAGAGGAATAATGTCAAGCGCTTGAATCAATTGTTCGTTTTTTGATAATTGTTTGATAAAATGACTGGCTAAGCCTTTCTTGTGTAATTGTTCAAAAACGATTGAGGTTATTTGATTATTCAAATTCCCTTTACCAAAAATGACATCCTTGCGAGCTCCGTTTAATGCTGTTGCCTGATCTAAATATTCTACTCGTAATTGATCTGGCACGTCTGTTTTAAATAGTTTTTTAGCTTTACCTTCATACACTAATGCATCCTTCATTGCTACTCAACACTCTCTTTCCCGTACGTTAAATGTAATAAAACCGAAAATAATTCGTTTATTAACCTTGTTTACATTTTAACAAGCTATATTTTGAGCGTCAACCTATTTATTAACAATCTAATCCTTTTTATTATTATCGTTCGTGTTTTCGCCGGAACATCCTTTTACTGCTCCTTCAAACAAGAGAAAAGCACCTGTAAGCATTTACAAGAAAGGACAAAAGTGGTATGCTAATAAAAAATAGCTTTTTAATCTGTTATTGTTTTTTATGGATGATTTTTTAGGAGGGACCACCAGAATGACTAGCGATTATGATACTTTGACCCAGGAGTTTTTGGCAGGATTAGTACTTGAAGAGCGAACCAAATTGTATAATGATTTACTGGCACTAGAAGAAGTACACAAGTTGAACCAGCACAGCTCATACTACACATTCAAAAATCTAAAACGCGTGTTCCGCCGTCGTTCCGAAAGAAGAAAACGGACATTTCGCTATATAAATAGCCATAATAACGAATTGCTTATCCATCAGATTCATGAACAGCACTTCTTTAAAAATAAGTATTGTATTCAAATATATTTTAACTCAACTGAATGTAGCTATATTGTCATCGAACAATTACTCGCTACTTTAAAAGCACCTGATGTTTCTCCGCTTCGATCATTTAGAGAAATTGCGGTTTAACCGTTCAGACAAACAATTGAAAACTTGGCTTGAGCTCTGAGAGCTTCAGCTAAGTTTTTTTATTACCAAAGGAGGTTTTTATGGAAAAATTAAAAGTCAGAGTCACTGTTGATCGTCCATTTGGTTACTTGGATTCTTATGGTAATCGCTATCCAGTCAATTATGGGTTTGTAGCAGGTGTGATCGGCGGGGATGATGAAGAGCAAGATGCGTATATTTTAAATGTTCCGGCAAAAAAGTTAGAAACGTTTGTTGGTATTGTTTCTGCTGTGATTTATAGAAATGATGACAACGAAACGAAATGGATTGTCATTCCTGAAGATTCCTCGATATCTGCAAAAGAAATTGAGGCGCAAACTTATTTTATTGAACAACATTTTGATAGCTATGTAGAGATGCTCTAAATCCGAACAAACAACGAGAAAAAGGCAACTTATTCAAAATAGCAAGAAATCCACAAAAGTTTGAAGAACAACTTTCGTGGATTTCTTGCTATTTATTAGAGCTAAATACCTTTGTCTCGGTCTTTTTAGGCAAGTCCCACTCGCTCAAAAATAATATCTACATTTTTTAAATGATAGTTATAATCAAATGCATCGTCTAATTCTTCTTTTGTCAGAACAGAAGTAATCTTTTCATCTGCATCAAGTAATGGTCTAAACGCTGTTTGATGATCCCAAGCATACGCTGTTTTAGGCTGTACTAAGTCATAAGCTGCTTCTCTTGCCATACCATGATCAATTAATTTTAAAAGCACACGTTGGCTATATATCAATCCGAACGTCGCATCCATATTGCGTTTCATATTTTCAGGAAAAACAGTTAGATTTTTCACAATAGTAGAAAAGCGATTCAGCATGTAATCTAGTAAAATCGTTGTATCTGGAATGATGATCCGCTCAGCAGAAGAATGTGAGATGTCTCTTTCATGCCATAATGTAACATTTTCATACGCAGTTACCATATGTCCACGAATCACTCGAGCAAGTCCAGTCATATTTTCTGAGCCGATTGGATTACGCTTATGAGGCATTGCAGATGATCCTTTTTGTCCCTTTGCAAAAAATTCTTCCACTTCACGCGTTTCAGATTTTTGCAGTCCGCGAATTTCAGTTGCAAATTTCTCAATACTTGTGGCAACCAATGCCATTGCAGATAAATATTCTGCATGTAGATCACGAGGTAAAACCTGTGTTGAGATTTCTTGCGCTCTGATCCCTAATCGTTCACAAACATAGGCTTCAACAAATGGCGGAATATTCGCAAATGTACCTACTGCTCCACTGATTTTTCCAGCTTCTACACCTTTTGCAGCATGCTCAAAACGCTCTAAGTTACGTTTCATTTCTGAATACCACAATGCTAATTTCAATCCAAAGGTTGTCGGTTCAGCATGTACGCCATGTGTCCGCCCCATCATTACAGTATGTTTATGTTCTTTTGCCTTTTCCCCAATGATTTCAGTAAATCGTTTTAGATCTTCTCGTAAAATATCATTGGCTTGCTTCAATTGATAACCATAGGCTGTGTCAACAACGTCTGTACTGGTTAAACCATAGTGAACCCATTTTCGTTCGTCACCCAATGTTTCCGATACTGCTCGTGTAAAAGCAACCACATCGTGTCTGGTTTCTGCTTCGATCTCTAAAATACGCGCAACATCAAACGATGCATTTTCACGAATTTTCTGTACATCTTCTTTTGGTATCTCGCCCAATTCAGCCCAAGCCTCATCAGCTAAAATCTCAACTTCCAACCATGCTTTGTAACGGTTCTCATCTGTCCAAATAGCGCCCATTTCCGGTCGTGTATAACGATCAATCATTCGTTTATCTGCTCCTTTTTAATCCCAAATATTCGTTTGGTAAATCTCTTCTAATGTTTCAAATGTGTCTTCTGTTAAAATCGTAATGTGTCCCATCTTACGATCTTTTTTTGCTTCTGCTTTACCATAATAGTGAAAATGCCAGTCTGGCTTTTCAGAAATGATATCCATTGTTTCATAGATCTCGTTACCTAAAATATTGACCATTACCGCTCCAGATAAAAGATCCACTTTTGCCAGCGGCCAACCACATATTCCACGGATATGAGCATCGAATTGGCTCATTGAACAAGCTTCGATCGAGTAATGTCCAGAATTATGAGGTCTTGGTGCTAATTCGTTCACATAGATGCCACCATCATTCGTCAAAAACATCTCAACAGCCAAAGTTCCAGCTAAATCAACGGACTCCGCAATAACAAGCGCTATCCTCTGTGCTTCAGCGATAACCTCTTCTTCTACTCTCGCTGGAGCAATCGTTTCATGAAGAATATTGTTACGGTGGATGTTTTCCACAACAGGAAATACAGTATATCCTCCTTGACCATTGCCGCTTACAAGAACAGAGATTTCTTTTTCGTATGGGATCCATGCTTCTAAGACACATGTTCCTTCTCTCAATAAAGGCATGGAAGCTGCCACATCAGAGGTACTGTACAAGACAAATTGGCCTTTACCGTCATAACCGCCTCTAGTAGTCTTTAAGACGCAAGGATACCCAATTCCATCAATCGCATCTTGAATATCTGTAGGACTAACAATTGTTGCATATGGGGCAATAACAATGTTATTTTCTTCTAAAAATGATTTTTCCAATAAGCGGTCTTGGGTGATTGCCAAAAGATCTGTTCCCTGAGGAATCTCGACCAAATCCTGTACTTGCATCAATGTTTCAACATCCACATTTTCAAATTCATACGTCAAAACCTGTGAACGTGTTGCCAATTCTTTCAGAGCTTCTAAGTCATCATATTCAGCTAATAAATGCCAATCAGCGACCTGAGCAGCTGGACAATCGACTGTTGGATCCAAAACACCAACGCGAAACCCCATTTCACGTGCGCTCAACGCCATCATTCTACCTAATTGTCCGCCGCCGACAATACCGATCATTTGCCCCGGCAATAACGGTTTATTCAAGTTCATCACTACTTTCCATCACTGTTTCTTCAAGAAATTTCCGCTCAGCGGCTAATTTCCCTGCTAACTCTACATCATACATGGAAAGCATCTGAACTGCAAGCAGTCCGGCATTCGTTGCACCAGCTTTACCGATAGCAGTGGTTGCAACAGGAACTCCTCCAGGCATCTGAACAATCGATAATAAAGAATCCAATCCATTCAAAGCTTTCGATTGAATCGGTACACCAATCACCGGTAATGTTGTCTTCGCAGCAATCATTCCCGGCAAATGAGCTGCACCTCCTGCTCCTGCAATGATTACCTTGATACCACGATCTCTCGCCTGTTCCGCGAATCTAAACATATAATCAGGTGTTCGATGCGCAGAGACTACCTTTTTTTCATACGAAATGCCAAATGCTTCTAAACGGTCGCACGCATGCTTCATTGTGGGCCAATCTGATGTACTTCCCATTACTACTGAAACCAAGACAGACATAACATTCCCCTTCCTCTATTCTTCTTCATTTTAGCAATGCTGTACGTAGCTGTCAAAATAAAATCGAATATTAGAGTATTTTTTTATACTAATGTTCGTATATACAGACAAAATAAAGAAAAACCAAAATAGTATTCGGTTTTTCTTCCTATAGTTCTCTTATTTTATATCAGATTTTAAACCATTAAATAGTAAATTCAAAATAATTGCTGTTAAACTACTCATCACGATTCCGTTTCCAGTAAACATGCGCAAGGTTTCAGGCATCTGCTGGAATAAGGTTGGCATCATAGTGAAGCCTAAACCGAAACCAATCGAAATAGCAATAATCAATAGATTTTTATCATTTGTGTAATCGACTTTTGATAGCATTCTCATTCCTTGAACAGCTACCATACCAAACATCACTAGCATTCCCCCGCCCAATACAGATTCTGGAATTATTTGAGCGACCGCGCCGACTTTTGGCAATAGCCCTAAAGCAATTAAGAAAAACGCGGAATAGTAAATCGGTCTCCGAGTTTTGATTCCTGAAAGCTGTACTAAACCAACATTTTGAGAAAAACCAGTATAAGGAAAGGTATTAAATATCCCACCTAAAATAACTGCTAATCCCTCAGCTCGATATCCTTTTTTCAGCTCTTCTTCTCCCACTTGTTTTCCAGTAATATCTCCAAGAGCAAAATAGACACCCGTTGATTCAACCATACTTACGATCGAAATAATGATCATTAACACGATCGATGAAATGTCAAATGTCGGTGCACCAAAGTAGAAGGGCTGTGGAAAATGAAACCAAGTCGCTTCACCAACAGGCGCTAGATCAACTTGACCTAATAGAGCAGCTAAAACTGTACCGCCGACCAAACCAACTAAAACAGCAATCGATTTGATAAATCCTCGACCCCACACTTGAACCACAATAATCAACGCTATCGTGACAAATGCTAAAAGTAAATGAGTGCCGCTACCAAAATCAGCAGCTGAAGCAACTCCGCCGCCCATTTTTTCCACTGCAACAGGTATTAAGGTCAAACCAATCACCGTAATCACGGTTCCAGTAACTAATGGCGGAAATAAGATTTTGATTTTCGAAAAAATGCCTGATACTAAAACAACAAAAATACCGGAGGCAATAATTGAACCGTAAATCGCACCAATTCCTTTATCATTCCCGATCATGATCAATGGTGCTACCGCCTGAATCGCACAACCAAGGACAACTGGCAAGCCAATCCCGAAAAATTTATTAACCGTCAACTGCAACAACGTCGCAATTCCACACATGAAAATATCAATAGAAATTAAATAAGTCATTTGTTCCGAATTAAAATTCAGACCTGTTCCAATTAGTAGTGGGACTGCTACAGCTCCAGCATACATCGCTAATAAATGCTGCAAGCCCAATACTGCGGCTTTACCGTTTTCTGTTTCTGGTTGATTCAATGCAGCAATTTGTTTTTCTTCATTTTCCAACGTTATGCATCCCCCTCAAGAAATTCAACTGCTCCATTTTGTAAAGAAGCAATCCGAGCCAAAGAAACCACTCTCATACCCATTTCTTCTAATAATGCTCTTCCATCCTGGAATGATTTCTCGATCACAATACCGATGCCATCCACATCAGCCCCAGCTTGTTGGCACAATTCGATCAAGCCTTTAGCTGCTTGACCATTTGCTAGAAAATCATCGATGATTAACACTTTATCATCACTTGATAGAAATTTTCTAGAAATAGAAATTTGACTAGTCACTTGCTTTGTAAAAGAATAGACAGAAGAGGTCAATAGTTCTTCATCCATTGTTAAACTTTTAGCTTTACGGGCAAAAATCATCGGTACATTCAATTTTTTTGCTGCAAAAAGAGCAGGAGCGATTCCTGAAGCTTCGATGGTAACAACTTTTGTAATACCTGCATTTGCAAATACTTCTGCAAACCGATAACCGATAGCCTCCATCAATACAGGATCCACTTGGTGTGTAACAAAGCTGTCTACTTTTAGTACACCATCCCCCAAAATTCTCCCATCTTCCTTGATTCGATTTACTAGTTCTTCCATTCCTTCCGACTCCTTCACCATTTTTTTCAGATCGCCAACTATAAAAAAACAAAAAAGCCTTCTTTGCAAAAAAGCAAAAAAGACCCCCAGGCTCTTTTTCACTTATAGACCAATATTTACGGTATTGGGTAGAAACGGTCATCCGTATTATGACCATATATAAGCTTCTCGTATTACTATACAATAGTATAAAACTCTGAAAATTTCAATGAAAATAATTATTTTTCATTGAAATTTTACAGAGCTTTGATTACATATATTTTTTTATACTATGAAATTAATGATTATTTTTTGATAAACGCTGCTTTACCACCTGTTGGCAGAGCAGTATTTTTAGGAACTACTCTAATTTCGATTGCTTCTAAGCGTTTAGATAGTCCTTGTGTTCCTGATGATTGACCATTTTTCGTCCATGCTTGCCAGCCGTAATCTTGAGAATGCACACGGTATTGGACATCATACTGTGTTGCCGCAGTTCCTGTCAGCTGTATTTGGATCGCTTCTAGTCTTTTCTTTTGACCTGTCGTTCCACTCAATACATTATTCGTTTTCCAACCTTGCCAACCAATATCTTGGATATGTGTTTTATATTGAATATTCCCATTTACAGAAGAATCCAACTTGATCTGGATTCCTTCTAAACGTTTCTTTTTGCCAGTTGTTCCGCTTGATTGACCAGATTGAACATAACCGCCCCAGCCAAAATCTTGTACGTGAGTTCTATAGCTTACTAAGTTTGGGGTTGAGCTACTGTTTTTTATTACTCGAACAGCAAAATCAGGTTTAAAATAGGTTGTTGAATTGATTTTTACTACTTCATTTGCATTAGGTGCGTGAATATACTGACCATTACCGATCGCAATCGCTACGTGATACGTATTTCCTTTTGCTCCCCAAAAATAAAGATCTCCTGGTTCTGCTTGTGCAACACTGATCTGATCCCCAGATTTTTCTTGAGGCACAGTATAATCACCAATATTTTTTCCAGTTACTTGCAGATAAACATAGCGAGTCAAACCAGAGCAATCAAATACATTGGGTCCTTTGCCACCCCAAGCGTATGGTTTACCTAAATGTCTTCTTGCTTCATTCACGATTTGTGTTTTCTGAGAAACCGCTGCAAAAGTAGCTGCACTTCTTGCGCTAGGCTGTTCTTCGATCGTTTCTAATGAAAAGTCAGGCATTTCTTGTATTTGTTGGATCTGCTCTGCTGTGTAACCAGCCTCGATCGCTTCTTGATAACTTTCATCCCCAAAAACCTCAGTCGCTTCAACAGACTGAGCCTTACCAACTGCCAATAATGCAAAAGCAGCGATAACTATGTAACTATACTTTTTCTTCATTTTCCCAACTCCTCATTTCATTTACTTTAATGATAACATAAAAATACTCTAATTTTGACTAGTAAAGTCAGCTTATTCTATTTTTCATTAATTTGTAATATAATTCGTTTTTGTAACAATGAGAATGAGGTTCAGTCAAAGGTCGATTGGATTCGAGCAATTGAAAGAACAATCGTATAATACGTTTTTGTATTACTCAATTTTTGCTAAATTGCTGAAGAATCTGACTTTGGCTACCGTTTATAACGTTTTAGAGTGCGGACAAAACTGATTTTTCGTTTTGTCCGCACTCTCTGTCTGCATTTTTAACTAACATTCTTTGCTCTTTATTACTCTATGGAGTTCGTTAGGTGTTAGCCTGGTCGTTTTCTTTTTCTAAATTTCTATATTTATCCATTTTATGACTAAAAAGTTCTCCGTTACTTGGTGGCGTATACGTAATGGCATTTGCCCCAGCTTGGATTGTTTCAGTGATCGATTCATCTGTCGGTCCGCCAGTAGCAATAATCGGCAGCTCCGGATATTTATTTCTAAAATATTTAACAGTCTCTGCCGTTTTCTTTCCAGCACTAATATTGATCATCGTCACTCCGGCAGCTATTTTTTCATCGATCGGAGTATGTATTGATGTCACCGTACTTACAACAGGAATATCAACAACCTCACAAACCATTTCTACCGTTTCAACGGGAGTCGGTCCGTTTAAAACTACACCAATTGATCCTTGCGCCTCAGCAAACAAGCTCATATATGCCGATCTTTGTCCTTGCGTCAATCCACCACCAACACCTGAAAATACAGGAATATCCGCCGCTTCAATGATACTTTTCGTTATTGCCGGATGCGGGGTGAAAGGATACACTGCGATCACTGCATTTGCATCTGTATTTCGAATGATAGCAATGTCAGTAGTAAAAATGATCGATTTGATTTTTTTACCAAAAATCCTAATACCGCTCGCTTGTGCAATCACTTTTGGAACTTGAACGATGTCTTGTTTCAAAGGGGTAACAATTTCCGGAACCCATTTTTCTTCCATTTAAACGCCTCCTTTTTATTAATAATCATACTTGTTCAGATCATAACTTTCAATAACATGAATCACTTTTTCTGCATAGGTCGGATCGGTCGCATAGCCAGCGTCTTGTAATGCTTGTGCTGCTTCTTTATAATTCGTTGCCAGCAAAACATTTTCATACAATCTTGGATTCCATGTGACGCCATTAACAAATAATCGTGTATGATCATCCATCGATTCTTCCCACGTATCATAAACTCTAAAATCACCTTGTATGACAATCCACTCTTCGTTTATGTATTCTCGCGTCTCCAGATTGATCTTTTTTTGGTCACCATAGGCTTTAATACCAAATAAATTATTGTATTTGGAAGCCAATGTGCTTTGCCCCCAATTTGATTCTAATATCCCCTGACCAATAATGATACTCGGTAAAACACCATAAGATGCCTGCAATTCTTGTGCATGGGGACTGATCCTATCGATAAATTGTTCTTTTGATACTTGTTCATTTTGTTGTGCTGAATTCTCTTCCTTTTTCGAGCTGTCAGACAATACATTGATTGAAAAGATAAACGCAACTCCGACAATTAATAAACCTGCAAATAATGCTGGCAAGTTCGACTGTCTTCTTTTCTTTTTATACCTTGGACTATTCATACATTCCCTACTTTTTCTTGTATTCGTTCCGAACTGTTCTCGGATAATGGCTGACTGATTATATCAGTTTTTTTCATTACAATCAATCAACAGCTGTCGTAGTTGTAGTTGTCGATGTTTTCGTTGGTACTTTTGAAGTCGTCGTCGTAACCGTTTGGCTTGTTTCAGTCGTTGTCTTTGTTTTATCTTTTTCGGTGTCGTGTCCAAAAAACACATAGATCACAGCACCCAACATTATTATGACGGATAAAATGCCTAAAATTTGTTTCACATAAAAGCTCCTCACTTACTTATTCACCAACGTAAGTCCCCATCAAATTTTCATTTACCCAATCTAGCAATTCTACTTTTGACCCTTCCAGCTGCCCTTGTAATGTCGCTGGTAGTCGAAATGTAACGATATCATCAAAACCCCATTCTCCATAAGAAACTGTGACTTTCAAATCAATAAATGCCTGTTCCTTTTTTTCATGTGCAGCTTTTGAAGGGATCAATTCAGCAATACCTACTCCTGACTGCAGCCATTTTTTGGCAATCAACGTTTTTAGTCGTTTATATTCAGACACTGCAATATTTCTTTTTTCCGGAAAAAGGATTGTTTGACGTAACACTTTTTGTGTTAGCATCCACTCATAATCCGTGAAGACATTTTTAACTTTTTGCATTTCTTCATTCGTTAAGTTAGTACGGCCTTTTTTCCAATTTTCCCAGTTTTCTTTTGAGGTTTGGAGATAGTCGGTATAAAATTTTTCTTCCGTTTCAAACTCTTCTATAATTGCATCAATAAGAATATCTATATACATTTGGTGCATGACTTTCGCCTCCTTTCTTTATTTTACTGAAAATACCACAAAAAAGCACCTCTTTGGTTCATTTATTTTTGTTTTTTTAAAAAACATTCCTCTTTTTCTTCAATAATTTTTATGATTTCACACTTTAACTTAAAATAGTCCACGATTTCACTCTTCTCATGTATAATAGGAGTGATCTTTATTCAAGGAGGAATTGATTATGGCAAATTACAATTGGGGAATAATCGGGCTTGGGGATATTGCAACCAGCTTTGCAGAAAGTTTTCATCAGGAAAATAGCAAGATTCAAGCCGTTGCATCCCGCACCCTAAGCAAGGCAGAACGTTTTGCTCAGCAGCACAATATCCCAAAAGCATATGGTTCTTTTGACGAGCTTTTGACAGACGATTCAATCGATATCATCTATGTCGCAGTGCCGAATAGACAGCATATTGAGCATATTTTAAAGGCTCTACATGCTGGAAAACATGTACTTTGTGAGAAGGCAATTACAATGAATAGTTCTGAATTAACTGAAGCGACAAAACTTGCCGAAGAAAAAAATCTGATTTTAGCTGAAGCGATGACTATTTTTAACATGCCGTTATACCACGAACTAAAAAGCCAGATCGATTCTGGTCGTTTTGGTAAATTGAAAATGATCCAAGCGCCCTTTGGTAGTTATAAAGAGCCGGATCCTACAAACCGCTTTTTTAATCCAGATTTAGCAGGCGGTGCTCTTTTAGACATAGGGACTTACGCCGTTTCTTTCGCCCGCTGGTTCCTTAGTGCTCAGCCTAAAGTGATTGCTTCTGTGATGCAGCCTTTTTCTACTGGAGTAGATGAGCAGTCCGCAACGATTCTACAAAATGATGTACAGGAAATAGCCACAGTTTCTCTGAGTTTCCAAGCAAAAATGCCCAAACAAGGCGTCGTAGCCTTTGAAGATGCGTATCTTGTCATTAATGACTATCCTCGTGCGGATGAAGCAAAGGTATATTTTAATGATGGGACAACGGAAACAATCGTTTCTGGCGATAGCTCTCAAGCACTGAATTACGAAATCACCAATATGATCCAAATGATTGAAGGCACCTTGCCGAACCGTTCTCTCTTTTTAACAAGAGATGTGATCGATCTATTAGATCAAATGCAGCAGGAGTGGGAAAAATAGTAAAAAAATAACTGGAAGATAACTTTATGAGTTACAACCAGTCGCCTAAACGATGAATAAACAGCAGAGAGGCTGGGACAGAATGAGGTGACCCCCAAAAGTTGTACATGAAAAATACAACTTTGGGAGGTCATTTTTTTGAACTTTTATGAAGCAGATTTTAAATTGAACATAGTAAAGGAATACCTTGAAG
>NZ_MIJY01000007.1 GCF_001730305.1 Enterococcus termitis | reverse complement strand
GCGCGGTTGCCACAAAGATCGCTCATGAAGTCGATCCTGAAAACCAAGTCGGCTGTATGTTGGCGGCTGGAACGAACTATGCGTATACATGTAAACCGGAAGATGTTTGGGCTGCACGTAAAGCAGATCGTGAAAACTTCTTCTTCATCGATGTTCAATCTCGCGGAGAATACCCAGCGTATGCGCTGAAAGAATTAGAACGTGAAGGCATCGAATTACCGATCGAAGACGGCGATTTAGAGTTGTTGAAAGAGCATACGGTTGATTTTATTTCTTTCTCTTACTATTCATCACGCGTCCAATCAACGGATCCAGCTGTTAATGAACAGACTGCAGGAAACATTTTTGCCTCTGTGAAAAACCCATACTTGGAAGCAAGTGAATGGGGCTGGCAGATCGATCCACTAGGGTTGCGTGTGACGATGAATGATTTATACGACCGTTATCAAAAACCATTATTCATCGTTGAAAATGGCTTAGGCGCCGTTGATACACCAGATGAAAATGGCTATGTGGTAGATGATTATCGAATCGAGTATTTAGCAGCACATATCCAAGCGATGAAAGATGCCGTAGAATTAGATGGCGTAGATCTATTAGGCTACACAACATGGGGCTGTATTGACCTTGTTTCAGCAGGAACAGGAGAAATGAAAAAACGTTACGGTTTTATCTATGTGGACCGCGACAATGAAGGTAATGGCACATTGAAACGTTCGAAGAAAAAATCATTTGATTGGTATAAAAAAGTAATCGCAACAAATGGGGAAGATTTAACGAACAAATAACTAAGGAGGAGTTAAAATGAAAAAAATAGTAAAGCTATTAGGGATTGTAATGTTAGGGGTATTGGTTGTTGCAGGATGTGGAAATGGTAACACCAAAGAAGAGACATCTTCAGCAAAAAAAACACCAGAAGAATTAACACTGTATATTGTCCGACATGGTAAAACAATGCTGAATACGACAGACCGTGTACAAGGCTGGTCAGATGCCGTGCTTACAAAAGCCGGGGAAGAAGTTGTAACCGCAGCAGGTGTTGGACTGAAAGATATTGAATTCCAAAATGCATACAGTAGCGATAGCGGACGTGCGATTCAAACAGCAAATTTGATTATCAAAGAAAATGAAAAATCATCAGATTTAAAAGTAATTACAGATGAGCGTTTACGAGAATTCAACTTTGGTACCTATGAAGGCGATCTTAATCACACCATGTGGCAGGATATTGCCGATGACCAAGGGATAACGTTGGAAGAATTCTTGAAAAACATGACCCCTGAATCATTTGCCAATAGCGTAGCAAAGCTAGATGCTAAAAATGTAGAAGAAGCAAAAATCAACTGGCCGGCAGAAGACTACGAAACGATTACAACAAGGCTTAAAGCTGGAATCGAAGATATCGTTGAAAAAGAAATGAAAAACGAAGGTTCTGGAAATGTCTTGATTACCTCTCATGGATTAAGTATTTCTGCAATGTTGGATACCTTGTTTGACGACTTTAAAATTCCAGAAGGTGGCATGAAAAACGCCAGTGTTTGTACTGTAAAATATAAAGACGGAAAATATACATTAGATAAAGTTAACGATCTAAGTTACGTTGAAGCAGGACAAAAATAAATTTAAATAAGGTTGAAACAGTCCTCCTAGATTGTTTCAGCCTTATTTTCTATAAAAATCGGAGAAAGAGACATTTTCAATTAGCTTTTGTGTATAATAAAACTAAAAAGGAAGGAAAAAGGTAAAATATGATGGTAACTATTACAAATTTTAGAGATATTGGCGGTATTGAGAATAAAGCCGGAAAGAAAATTAAAACAGATATTTTTCTAAGATCAGGAGAATTATCTAAGCTAACCAAAGAAGATGAGCAACGCTTAGAAAAAAATTATCGCTTAGGTAAAATCATCGATTTAAGAAGTGAGCTGGAAGTGGAAGAACGTCCTGACATGTCGGTTCCTAGATCAGAATATATCCACATCGATATCTTAGAAGATATTCAAGATGAAGGCGCGTCGATCGAAGATTTTGTCAAGATTGGTTCTCCGGAGAAATCCGCTTCTTATATGGAAAAACTTTATGCAGACATTGCTTTAAATGTTACTGCGCAAAAAGGATATAATAAATTTTTTGAAGAAATTTTAGCTTTGGATAAACAAGAAAGTATTTTATTCCATTGCTTTGCAGGAAAAGACCGTACCGGAATTGCTGCCGCACTAGTCTTGGAAACATTAGGAGCACCTAGAGAGGCCATTTATGCGGATTATTTGTTGACGAATGAGTTAAGAAAAAAAGAAAACGCGATGATCTTGGAACAAGCAAAAAAATCTCAACTAGCGGATGCGAATCTTGAAGCGTTGCATGTAGCATTGAATGTTGACAGTAGCTATTTAGATAATTTTTACCAGACAGTAGACGCTCAGTATGGCGATATTTCTACATACTTGAAACAAGCGATAGGCTTGGATAAGTTAGCTACTGAGGCATTGAACAACCGTTTTCTTGTAGATTAAACGCATAGTTGAAAGGAAGCAAAAAATGATGAAGAAACAGCATCTTGAATTACTAACACGCTGCATTCAGATTTCTCAAGCAGCTCGTGAGCATGGGAATACACCGTTTGGAGCGCTATTAGCTGATAAAGAGGGAAATATTCTTTTAGAGCAGGAGAACATCGAAATCACAGAAGCAATCTGTACAGGGCACGCGGAAACAACACTAGCTGCGAAAGCATCACAAAAATACAGTAAAGAGTTCTTATGGACGTGCACATTATATACAACAGCAGAACCTTGTGCGATGTGTACGGGTGCAATCTATTGGGGGAATATTGGTACGATCGTATATGCGATGACTGAAAAACGACTTCTGGAATTAACCGGAGACAATGAACAAAATCCAACATTTGATTTACCAGCAAAAGAAATTATTAAGCGTGGGCAAAAAGAGATTCAACTGATTGGTCCATTTCCAGAGGTTGAAGCAGAAGCAGCTGCCGTTCATCAAGGATATTGGAACTAAATGAAAAGTGGTAGTCTATTTCTGATAAGAAGGGATGCCACTTTTTTTGATTAATAGAAATGCTACATATTTTCTAAAAAATCAGAATTTTCTAAAATAATATTGACTTATTGAATCGTTAAGGTAATAATAAAAAATAACTACAAAGGAGCTGGGGGAAATAAATGATTATTAAACCGACACTACCGCAAGAAATGACGATATTTTTTGATGCAGAAAACCAACCAAACGAAAACGTTCAAATGGGATTAGTTGTCTTACAGCCGGGAGAAAAACGACCATTAGAAGGATTCGCTAGACATGAGCAAGATGAGTACTCTTATGTGGTTTCAGGAGAAGCACATACAATTTTAGAAGATGGTCAAGATCTAGTCGGTAAGCCAGGAGACGCTCAACTGATCGAAGCTGGTGAAGGACATATCAACTATAATGACGGAGCAGAACCAGCAGTTGTTGTTTGGCTGCTAGTTGAACGCACATAAAAAAATAAAAGTAAGGGAGAAATGTATGAAAAAACTAGTTCAGTCGATCCTCGGATTGACACTAATGATGACGATCATTTCGGGATGTTCCAGCAATGAAAATAAGGAGTCGGCAAAGACACAACCGCTCAACTTGATGTCCGCCTCTGAATTAACGACCTTGGATACTTCAGTGATGTTGGATTTTCCAGATGCCATCGTCCAGACTGCAGCGTTTGAAGGTTTATATGCACTAGATGAAAAAGACCAGCTGATTCCAGCAGCAGCTAAAGAAATGCCGGAAATATCTGAAGACGGTAAAACCTATACAATCAAATTAAGAGAAGATGCCAAATGGAGTAATGATGATCCAGTAACTGCAAAGGACTTTGAATATGCCTGGAAGAAAATGATCGATCCTAAAAATGGATTTGTATACAGCTTTTTAGTCAAAGATACAATTTTAAATGCTGATGAGATCTCTGATGGAAAAAAATCAGTAGACGAACTTGGGGTCAAAGCCCTCGACGATCAAACCCTAGAAGTAAAGTTAAAAGAAGCAAAACCATATTTTACATCTGTACTGGCTTTCCCGACTTTTTTCCCGCAAAATCAGAAAGTTGTTGAAGAAAAGGGAACGGATTATGGGACTTCGAGTGAAAATGTCGTTTATAATGGCCCATTCATCGTTGAAAACTGGAAGCAAACAGATTTAAGTTGGGACTTAAAAAAGAACGAAAAATATTGGGATCATGAAAAAGTGAAATCCGATAAGATTCACTACGAAGTCGTCAAAGAAGCGTCAACTGCATTGAACCTATTTGAAGATGGTCAGTTGGATGTTGCAACGATCACTGGAGAATTAGCTAAACAAAATCAAAGCAACCCGGATTATCATTCCTATCCGACAGCAACAATGAACTACATTCGTCTGAATCAAAAACGAAAAGATAAAGAGACACCATTGAAAAATCAAAACCTTAGAAAAGCGTTAGCTCTTGGTATCGACAAAGAAAATTTAGTCAATAATATTATTGCTGATGGCTCAAAACCGTTATATGGTACGGTGACAGAAGGTTTTGTCAGTAATCCAGAAACAGGTGTTGATTTCAGAGAAGAAGCCGGAGATCTGCTGAAATATGATGAGAAAGAAGCACTTGCTTATTGGGAACAAGCCAAAAAGGAACTTGGAGATAAAATTACGCTTGATCTAATGGTGACTGATGATGGCTCTTATAAGAAAATGGGAGAAAGTTTACAAGGGAGCTTAGAAAAATTATTTTCCGGTTTAACGATCAATGTGACAGCTTTACCTACAGAGACCGCATTGAACCTGAGCAGAGAAAGCGACTACGATATGTTCTTGATTTATTGGACACCAGATTATCAAGACCCTATTTCAACACTAAGCATGCTGCGAAGCGGAAATGATCGTAACTATTCAAATGCAACCTACGATGGATTGCTGGATGAAGCGTCACAAAAATATGCAACCGACTTACAAAAACGTTGGGAGACATTGATTGCAGCGGAAAAAGAAGTAATCGAAGAAACTGCCGGAATGATTATTATCAGCCAAAATCAACAATCCGTTTTACAAAACCCGCAAGTCAAAGGCTTAAACTATCATACGTTTGCTGCGCCATTAACGCTGAAAAATGTCTATAAAGAAACGGAATAACCTATAAAGTAAGCAGCAAAGTGATACTTATCAACTAAAATAATCCGAACAATAAACGACCTCCAGGATATTTTTGTCTTATTAAATATGACAGGAATCCTGGAGGTTAAATATTTTCTAGACTGTCATTCTATTTATTCAAGAAAAACAAGTGCGTCTTAGTCATATTAATATCTGAAACTGTGCTCTCGTTGTATGATAGAGATATAAATCGTAGGGAGTGTGAGAAAATGACTAAAACTATGCAGGATAAATCTGTGGAAAATAGCGAAATGAAGCTGAAAGATGTAGAAGAAGAAATTCGACAATTCATTTTAGAACAGCATCCAGAGTTGACAGAGGAGACAACTATACTTTTTCCAGAATTATTGGCTTATCGATTAGATTATATGAAAAAAATGATAAAAAGTGATTCTAAAAAAATGGAAAAATTGAATGCTACGATACTTCAAAATGTTAAAAACAATGAAACGATCTCAGATAATCTCAATACAACTATGGAAAAAAATCTGACAGTTGGGCAAAAAACAGCAGATGCTATTGCAAAATTTGGGGGTAGCTGGCCATTTATATTTATCTTTGTCGTTGTACTCATCGTATGGATCATAATCAATTCGACCCAGCTAGTAGGCAAGCCGTTTGATAAATATCCGTTTATTTTGTTGAATTTACTGTTATCCTGTTTAGCTGCAATCCAAGCACCAGTTATTATGATGAGTCAAAATCGTCAAGAAGCAAGAGATCGAGAGCAAGCAAACAACGATTATAAAGTAAACCTAAAAGCAGAGATCGAAATCAATCTGCTTCACGAAAAAATGGACTATTTGATCAATAGTCAGTGGCAGCATTTAATCCAAATACAGCATATGCAAATTGAACTGCTAAGTGAACTACAAGAGCAAGTAAGCGAACGAAACAAAAATGATTGAACGAGGGAAACGAAATGAATGACTATCAAGCAACAAAAAAAGAATATCCAGAACTTGTTAACATCTGGAGCAAATCGGTAAAGGCAACACATGATTTTTTAAAGCCCAGCGATTTTGAACAAATAAAACAAGAACTGCCAACGTATTTTTCACAAGTAGATGTTCACATTTGGATGGATCAAGGGAAGATAATCGGTTTTTCTGGAGTGGCGGAAAAGAAGTTGGAGATGCTCTTTTTAGATCCTGAATTTATCGGAAAAGGGTATGGAAAACGAATTCTAGCTGATTTAATTGCAAAGAGCAATATAGAATATGTTGATGTCAATGAACAAAACAAAGCCGCCAGCGACTTTTATCAAGCAATGGGCTTTAACATTTTCGCTCGCAGTGATCAAGATGAGGCTGGAAGGGCCTATCCTATTTTACATTTGAAAAAATAAATAGATCTTCTTTGAAGAGAATGAAGTGAAAATATAGTAATATTCTATCTATATTATTTAGAAAAAGGAACAATTATTATTGAATTAGTTAAATAAGTGATATGGATAACCAAAAAACTTTAATATTTATATTATTGTAAATTAATATAAATAACTTTTTTCAAAATGTGGAAAATGAATAAAAGACTCTGAAAGCCCCGTATAAGTGGGTATAAGAGCCTTTTTTTTTGTTTAAGTTTAAAAAAAATTGGTGTAAGAATGAAAAAAATGACAAAAAAATCTCTTTTACTAGCATATTACTTGATATAAAAGAATGAGAGAGATTATAATGAATATAAGTCAGCGGTTTTAGCTGCTTAGTTATGGGAGGAGAGAGCATTATGTTTAGTTACACAGATATGATTTTGTCAGTAATGCAAAGAATTGAAGTCTACAATGAGATTTTTAATGCCATCGCTAAGGAAGTTCAAGAGAACAGCTGCAGTCAAGCCGTTAACAGAAAAGGCAAAGATACTTATCTTTTTTGTCGTAATAATGTTAATCGGTTCTTCGTAGAAGAAGGAAGTTTCAGAAAAAATCTAGTATTCTATGGAGAAAAAGAGGCAACAAATATCTTGTTGGAAGGCTTAGATACCTATAAAGAAGGTATTTATATTTGGTTAGAGGCGCTAAATGACAAATGCGAAGTAGTGGATGAAATCAAGTATAAACGTGGATTGCAACGTGCTGAGAGTGCATTTATGTTGATCAATCAAGCCTGCAAAGAAGCTTGTGGCGGTATCGAAAGTGCGCATAGCGTACACAAAATGTAATGTTTTAGAAATATATTTTTATTATTTAAACTTATTTAAATTAAAAAAATTCAATTTGATTTAAATTAGTTCCATTTAGTCGAATGGAACTAATTATTAAAAGACACCAAGATTTTTTATTAAATCTTGGTGTTTTTCTGCATATTAGAAAGAAATTTTTCAATTAATTTATCAAGTGCTCGATCGAGCTCTTGTTCAGTTGATGAATCTCTAGATAAAAATAAAGGCGGAGTCGCATGCATATCGATCAATTTAGTGCCAATCGCCTGTGATTCCGTCAGAGACACTGTGATTTGTGGATGAGCAACGGTGTCTCCACAAGGTCCAGCAATTAAAAAAGCTAATTCAACCGTTTCTTTGTCCAGTCTCCTAATTCGATAGTAACCATCATGGAAAAAGACCTTTTCTTCATTAAAAAAAGTTAATATTTTTTCTACATTCGCTTTTCTCTTCATCTTTTCACCTCTTTTTATCCATTATAGCACATCGAACAGCGCTGTTTGTTATGGACTAAGCGTTATAAATGGATGGAAGATATGAAATAAGTACTTAAATTATCAAGGATGAGGGCATCTAACTCACATTATTCTCAAATTTTTGTGTTTTTAATTAAAAAAATGATAAAAAAATAGTGGAAAAAACGTAGACTTAGCAAATGAAATAGATTAAACTAATTTTAGTTTAAGAAATATATCAATATTATCTTTTGTTTTTCACTTTTTTTTAATTAAAAAAGTATGTAAGTTAAAAATGATCTTTTACAGATTAAATATAAAGGAGAGTAGAGCATGTATGACATAGGTTTTGTTTCGTTTGACGAGATAGATAAACAGAAATACATAGAGCCATTACAAAATACTCAATTAAATGTAAGCTTAATTCCAAAAGATGAAGCGGCTAAAAACGTAAACCAATATGACGGCATTATTATTTCAGAACATCATGCACAAAATATTGGAATGATCTGTGAATTGATCATTTTATTAAGAAAAGAAAATAATCCATTTATTTGGATAGTATCGAATCGAAGCAACAATATGAATCACATCGTTTATTTACAACTAGGTGTAGATGGGATTTTAGATGAAGAACTTGATTTAGAGGTAGCTAAATTATCGTTGACGAATGCGTTGAATCGTTACGCAAATTGTGGGAAATCCCCATTTAGTGCAAAAGAGCAAAGTAAAAAATCTGCGAGCCGAGCGGATATAGAACTGCGACCTTGCAATTACAGTGTGATATTAAATGGAGAAGAAATCAATCTGACTAAATTAGAATTCAAAGCAATTGAATTTTTACAAACACAACAAGGGATTGCAGTATCCTATGAAGAAATTTATAAGAACGTTTGGGAAAATGAAGGCAATGATAAACAATATCGTGTGTCTAATTTAATCTTTCATTTAAGACAAAAAATTGAGACAGATGCTGCGCGACCTAAGTATATAAAAACAGTTCGTTCAAAAGGATATAAATTAGCTTTTTAACCAAGCTTTGATGGGTGTGTGTCACGCGTATTACTGAATGACACCTTGATGTCATGGCGGTTGTTCCATTTAAGAGAGCAATGACGGTGACATAAAAACCAAATGAAATCATGGTTTCTCTTTTTTCTAGCCAACTGTAAAACATAAGCAAAAAGAGAAAATCAGTGCTTTATTGATGACATTCCATTAGAGAACAGCCATTCTCAATGAAATATAGTCATAAATTCAGCGCTAATTTTCCCCTGCACTGTGAATGTATCAAAAAATAAAACAATTGGCAAGAAAAATAGAAATAAATTGTGTGCTATTAAGACAGACACACAAAAAATGTTTTTGGGGAGGAGTTGAAATATATGAAAATCGGAAAAAAGTCTTACGTTGTATGGACATTGGTGTTGTTAGCGGGAATTTTTTCTGTAGTATTGCTTCGAAACACAACGCCGATGAAAGCATCAGAAGAGAAATATTCTATTATCACTGGTATTGCCGATAAAGATGGAAAAGTTCCTGTCACAATAAAAATAGCTGAGCCGCTGAATGAAACCTTGGTTCTTTCTTATGAAGGAGTTACTGGTGTTACAGCAGCTGATATGCTCGCTGGACTTTCTCCAGATTCAGCGAATACAGTAAAAATTGAAGATACTGATTTAGATACTGAGAAACGAATAATAACTCAAAAAAGCAGTCAAACGCTTGAACTTAATTTCTTTGTAGAAAAAGCAGACAATGATGCGGAACCAGAAATGATTTTGTCGGATGAGAAAAAAGTAGAACTTGCTTCTGCTAAACTTGTTTTTCCTGAAACTGTTTCAACACCTGTGATGAGAAGTACTTTAGCACAGGCAACACCTTATCTAACAGGAAACTATCCAGGAGATAACGGTCAACCTGGACCAACAACGCAAGAGATGGAAGCAGCTAATCAAGCGGCAAACGTAGCGATTGGTTTCAATCCAGAGGTCAATGTGAAGTATGTTAGCACATGGGCAGATTTACGAGCAGCCTATAATGATGCAACTGTAACAAAAATTGTGTTGGAAGCAGACATCTCAAATTCAAGTAATCAGTCGATGACTACAAGAAGAACATCGATAGAAATTGATGGAGCTGGACATACTCTTTATCTAGGGAGTCAAAGTTTTGAAATAAACAGTCCAACAGATGGTATTGGCTTTTTCCATATACATGACATGGTTGCACAGCAAAATCTGAATAATGGTTATTCTAGTGCCGGAAGATATGCATTTGTAAATGGAACCAATTTCACTTCTAATGTAGCTGGCTGGACGTTCAGAACGGGGAATATAACTACCGAACCGACTAATGGTAAGCGTGTAGGGCGTTTCATCCGTGCCTATCAGTCGATGATCCAGACTTATGGCTATATGAATCTTACTACCACTGAAGAAAACTATTATGCCGGTGGTATGATCATTGAAGATAAAACACAATGGCGTGGCACTGTAACTTATGCTAACTATTCTGCAGTGTGGTTTGTAGAAAATTCTACGAATGCTGCATCTACAAGTAAGAGTATGGAATTTACTGTTGGAAAAGATGCATTAGTATCTCTGAAAAATGAAACAACGGGTGCTGCTTTTCCAGCTGTCTACCAACATTATCGTGGTATGACGATTGGTGAAGGTTCTACGTATAATTCAAATATGCAAGGAAACTCTGTACGATTTGATGATTCAGGTTCTTCATTAACAGTGAAAAAGGATGCAACCGTCAATTTATTAAGTAGAGGAACAGGTTCTGTTATGCAGTTTTCTGCCGATAACACAGCGTTTAATTTAGAACCTAGGGGCAGTATTTATATCGTTGGTTCAACAACTAGTCCAGTTGTTGATATAACAGGTGGTTCTAATAGAACCTTTACGATGAATTCCCCGAAAGGGTTCGATATTCGGAATAAAAACACTGGGTCTACAAGTAATAGTCCAGCTGTTTCCACAACAAACGTTGCTACAAATATCTTAACGATCAATGATTCTGATATTGATTTATGGACTCTGAGATCAGAATTGATGGGACCTTCTCAGCAAACTTATGCAAAAGTTGAACAATTCTCAGCAAAAGCGAACGGCGGTACAGCGAATGTTACAACCACTGAACCAGGATTAGCAACATTTGTTGCAACTCAATATCGTAGAATTGCCGGTATGAATGCAAATCCGGAGGTTGAATGGGTTCCTGTCACTGATGCAGATAAAACGTATAAAGCAAGAGTGAAAATTGGTATGACGCCAACGGACAATTTTGATGAAGATGGCAATGTCATCTTACAGCCTGTCTATGCAGCTGCAGGACAAGCAGAAGTTACGTTTACAGATACGTTCGGGGATACACATACAGTTCCTACGGATGCAAGTGGTTATGCTACTGTGACAGACACAAGATTTAATATTGCCGGTAAAGACATCAAAGCTCATGCTGTCAGAGGTCCTTGGATTTCTGAAACAGATCCTGTGACAACGGTAATAGATGTTACTCCGCCGGAACCAGCAGTGGTAACTGGCGATAAAGTTACCAATGGAATGAAACAACTGAGTGGTAAAGATGCGGAACCAAAAGCAAAAATTTACCTGGATATCAATGGCGTTCGCCAAGCTGCAGTAGGTGTCGTGAATGATGATGGTACATGGACGTACAATCTCCCCCATTATTTAGAAAAAGGCGATGTAATACAAATCTTTTTAGAAGATAATGCTGCAAAAATTACCGAGACACTTACTCCAGCAGCACCTTCTACGAATACTGATACTGGTAATATCAATCCAGCAACAGAGATGACTTATCGTGATGCGACATTTAAAGCTGCAACGAAATACACAGTGGAAGATGTCATACCAGATAAACCATTGATGGATAAAAAAGTAGTATCTACAGGCGGATCTACCACACAAGTAGGGGATACGCTGACATATACTTTAACAGCCACTAACGGTAAAGAAGCTGGATCAGGCGCAGTTTGGAATAACGTTTCTATTACTGATAGTATTCCTGCAGGTCTAACGTTCGACCCTCTTACAGCTGATGTCACAATCAATGGTACAGCAGCTGTAAAAGACACGGATTACACCTATGATGTTGATTCACGATTACTGACTGTAAAAGCTGGTAACTTAAGAGCTGGAGAGTCAGCAATAGTCACCTTTAAGACAGAGGTTGAACAATCTGCTGTCGGTAAAATAGTGAATAATATTGGTACAGCAACTGGATTTTCCCCAAGAGAATCTGGAGCTTTCATTGAAGGTGCAGATGATCCTGAGCGGGCGCATGATATTTTCACAAAAGATGCAAACGTAGATAATCCAGGTGGAAGTATCTTTGGTATTTTAGAACTCGTTTCGGCTCCAAAAACAATCAATTTTGGAGAAACTGAATTTAGTACTAGCGGAACGAAAATCAACAATCCTTCTTATGAAGGAGACGATTTAGTTGTAAAAGACGGTCGTGCTGTTCAGGAAACTTGGACATTGAATGCGCGTTTAGAAAAAGAATTAGCAAAAGTTGATGATCCGAGTGTATATATTCCAAGAGCGATCCGTTATGTGCATCAAAATAAAGAGATCACATTGATGGGTGCTTCACAGGCCATTGCTTCACGTAAAAATGAAAATAACGATCCATATAACATTAGTGGAACTTGGTCACCAGAAGGAGATGGATTCAAATTAAAAGTTGAATCTGGTCAATCTGTAGAAGCTGGAGAATATGAAGCGACGATCGTTTGGGAATTAGTTGCAGGTCCACCCCCAGTAAATCCATAATAATAGGAGAGAAAAGTATGAGAAAAAAAATAGTATCTATCTTGTTATCTTCTATTATAGGGTTTTCACTTATCGGAATCAGTGTATCTGATACGTATGCAGCGGAAAACCAAAATGGGGGGCAAGTAGTTACAGATGGTATTATCACGTTTTACGAAGACTCAACAGAACCAACGACAGAACCGACAACAGAGCCTTCAAAACCAACACCGTCTACTCCTTCCGAACCTAAAGTTGAAAAACCAGTTGGAAGATATCCTTCTACAGGAGAATTAATCAAAGGCTCGATAGGACTTAGCGGCGTCGCGTTGATCGTCATAGCAGTTTTCTTTTTCTTAAAGAAACGTAAAAAAGAAACGGAGGCGGACAGATGAAAAAACAAATCTGGATTTTAACTGTCAGTTTACTGTTTTTAACGATCCAAGGCACTGCGCTTTCTGTATCGGCTGAAGAAGGTACAATTACTGGTAAAGGAACGATTGAATATACTGGGGAAGTACCTAAGACTCCTGTAGATCCGGAAAATCCGGAGAAACCAGTTGATCCAGGACCAGGACCTTCAACAGACGGATTACTTCGATTTGATTTTGCACCCACATTGAATTTCGGTAGTAATAAAATTACTGAAACAAACCGTAATTTTTATGTAAATGCACAGTTATTTCATGATGGACCGTCTGCAAGAGGAAACTTCCTGCAGATCACAGATTCAAGAGCAGAGAGTTTAGGCTGGACACTTCAAGTTCGCCAAGAGTATCAATTCAAAAATGACGTGATTCAAGAAGATGGTGAAAAAGAACTGAAAGGGGCTGTCCTGTCGTTTGATAAAACGTGGGCAAATACTGCTTATACGCAAGAAAAATCGCCCCAAATCAGTAAAGATATCATTCAATTGAATGCACAAGGAACTACATTTCCAGTAGCTTCAGCTGAAACAGGACAAGGAAGAGGAACTTGGATCATTTCGTTTGGTGCCTCAAAAGAGAATAACCATGATCAGCCAAATACTCTATTTCCTAAGCTTGATGAAAAAAATCAGCCGATCCTAGATGAGAATTTTGAGAATCAGGAAGTCTACGGAAACCAAGCAATCTTTTTATCCGTACCAGATGGTGTTAAGATCCATCCAGTACAATATCAAACAGAGTTAACTTGGATATTAGCCGAGTTACCATAAAACACACACATACAAACTAGGAGGAAACACACATGAAATTCAAAACATTAAGTTCAGTAGCACTATTAGCAACAATGACAGCAGGAGCTTTGGTAGGACCAGCAGCATTCGCTGAAACAGAATCAAAAACACTTACTGGTAAAGGTACAATCATCTATAAAGAAGATGACTCAACAAATGAAATAACTGATCCAGAAAAACCAGGGGAAACAATCGATCCAGGTGAAGAAATCACTGTAAACCCAAATGGCGGACCAATCACAATTGATGCTGTTTCTAACTTAGACTTCGGTGAGCAAACAATTGGTGTATCACCAACAGCTCAAACATACAAAGCTGCAGCTTTAGTAACTAAAGATGCTTCTGCTAACGATATTACACGTGGACACTTCGTACAATGGACAGACAAACGTGCAGGAAATGACCACACATATGAAATCAGAGCAAACCTAACACAACAATTTAAAAATGGTACAAACTTATTAAATGGTGCAACTATTGCTTACTCAAATGGAATGTTGAACTCAGATATGCCTGTTGCTAACTGGCCAACTGCAACACCAAAAAACCTTGTTTTAACTGAAGATGGTGGTTCACAACAAGTATTTGATAACACAGCTTCAACAGGAGCAATTGGTTTAGGAACTTACACTGCTGAATTTGGACAATCTGCAGCAGATGTTACAAACGTTCGTAACGATGTATCTACTGGTTTAGCAGGTGACTCAGTTGTTCTTACTGTACCAGCAGGATTAAGCATTTCAACTGGAACTTACCAAGCTGATGTTACTTGGTCAATTGAATACACTCCAGCTCCAGTAGCACCTTAATTAACACATATTAGTAAAACGTTTTGAATAATAGACACTGATCCCTATTTATGGGGTCAGTGATCTTATGTTTAAAGGGAAAGAGGGAATTTCTATGAAAAAAACATTACAATACATAGCACTGATTATTTTTATTTCGTTTAATAGTTTTATCGGTTTTTCTCAAATTACTTATGCTGAAGAGGATAAGAATGCAGGAGGAGCTACAGGATTCATTTATGAAATCAAAAAACCAGAAAACCAAAAACAAGATATCGGTTATTTTGATTTACGTATGAATCCGGATCAAAAACAAACGGTTCAAATCATATTAAAAAATCCGACAGATCAAGAGATTACTGTAGAAGTTAGTTTAAATGGTGCAAAGACTAATATGAATGGTGTCATTGAATATGGACCAACGAACTTAAAAAAAGATGCTTCTTTGAAGTATGACTTCACGGATATCGTAAAAGCACCAGAAAAAGTAACGATACCTGCTCAATCAGAAAAAAATCTCGATATAGCAATCGCTATGCCTCAAGCCTCTATTGATGGTAAAATCGTAGGTGGTATCCAACTGAAAAAAGCGGATACTAAAGAAGAAAAGGAAAAGCAAAAAGGAGCGAATGTGGTTAATAAATACGCCTACGTTATTGCGATGGTATTGACTGAAAATGATACGGAAGTCCAACCTAATTTAGAGTTAAACAAAGTTTATGCAGGACAAGCAAACTATCGTAATGTTGTCTATACCGATCTATCTAATGTGGAAGCAAACTTCTTAGATAACTTATCAATCGAAACACAAATCATGTCAGAAAAAAATGACGAAGTTATCTATGAAACAAAAAAGGCTTCTATGCGTATGGCGCCTAATTCTAATATGACATTTCCAACTAGCATGGATGGGGAAAAAATGGTAGCGGGCAAATACCGTGCACATATTTTAGCTACTTCAGGAGATCGTAAATGGGAATGGACAGAAGATTTTGAAATCACCAATGAAGAAGCAGATAAATTCAACCGTTCTGATCTTGGCTTAGTTCAAGAAAAAGGAATCAACTGGGTAGTGATCGTGGGAATTGCCGTAGGTATCTTTGCTCTTATCTTGATCGTCTTTTTCATTATTCGAGCAATCAGAAAAAATAGCGAAAAAACGAGAAAAAATGAGCAACGTAAAAATAGACAAGTGAACAAAAAATAGAAAAGAGAACAGGAGGAGAGGACGATGACTACACTAGATTGGATTTTTGCAAGTATGTCAGTATTAGCGATCCTCACAGGTTTGTTCTTTGTGCTTTTTCTGTTTTTAACCTTAGGGACTAGAAGAAAATTGAAATCCATTAGTACAAAACGACCGAAAAATAAGAAAAAGAGAAAAAAAATCTATTTTATGCGGAAAAGGTTGCTAGCTAAGAAAAAAAATCAGAGGAATACGATGCTGTTGTTTCTGCTGTGCTCTGTTTTATTTGCAGGAGCTGGTGCGTATGCTGTTTACTATCAATCAACGAATTTAACGACAGAAGATTCTGATTCGATCGTACAAGGCTACTATTTGCTGCAGGATTTTGATAGTGAATTAGAAAAAGCTGGCAAGGGTTCTGAAAGTCAAACAAAAACAGATGGCAATCTGCGTTATCTTTCAAATGCGATGAGTAGCTTTGGGTCAAAAAAAGCGAGTACAGTCAACACGGAAGAAGGTCAACTGACTCTAAATCGCTACTACAATTCAATGAAAGAACTTGGAACTAATGCGACAAACAATTACACACGTTTTTACAATAATCCTGCTTTGGTTGAGGAGTACCGAAAAGATATCAAAAAAGTACAACAATACGAAAAAAAGGTTATTGAACTATATAAAGTCAATGAGTCTGCATTAAAAAATAAAAAGTAGCCAATTGAGGTGATTTAGGATGGAATCACAAAAAAATAGAAAATTAAAAAGAGGACGTCCTAAGTCACCCGATAAAGTAGAAAAGCGAACTAAACCTGAGCTTCAGGAAAAGGCAAAGAACAAAAAGAAACGCAGAAAACCAGTACCTAAAGAAGCTGTTGAAGCGAAAAAAAGAAAAAGAACGAAGGCAAATACGAAAAAGCGTAAAAATTTAAAAAAACGTAAAAAGAAGCAAAAGAAAATAACTGTATTTTTTATGGAACTTTTCGGTGCATTAGCTGTGACTGGAGTGATTTTGTTCATTCTCTCATTCTTCTTCTTTACATTTGCAAAAGTAGAGGGATATTCGATGATTCCTACTTTGCGTGATGGTGAATTTGTTTATGTTAGTAAAAGAGCGAAAATCAAAACGTTTGATCTTGTCGCGATTCAAAGAGGCCGTACGAAGCAAACCGATATCCGTAGAGTGATTGGGTTGCCTGGTCAAACAGTTGTCTATAAGAATGATCAATTAACGATTGATGGAGTGTCGAAAGAAGAAACCTTCATTCAAAAGGAACAACAGCAAGCACAAGAAAATGGACGACTCTTTACAGAGGATTTTTCAATTCTTTCATTAACGGGTGAAACAAAAATTCCAGAGGGTAAGTATTTGGTATTAGGTGACAATCGTCCTTATGCATCTGATAGTCGTTACTATCAGTTGTTGGATGAAAAAGAGATTGTGGGAAAAGTTGAAATGAGAGTATTGCCGTTTCATAAATTTCGACGCGTAAAATGAAATCGCCAAAATCGCCTGAGGTTCGTATGAATTTCAGGTTTTTTTAATACATGTTTACTTGTAAAAAGAAGGTACAACTTTTAGCAAGAATAAAAAAAGAAAGTCAGTTAAAAAATAAGTTTTTTCTAGTAATATCTGTTATACTGGGAATGTTACAAGTTCCCGAAAGGATTTATTTGGCGTTGGTTGAGAGCATATGTGATGCTTGGATCACCTAAATAAAGATGCCTTGTAACCGAATATAACTAGGGGGAATACATTATGACAGAGAGACATTTATTTACATCAGAGTCTGTTTCGGAAGGACATCCGGACAAGGTTGCTGACCAAGTGAGCGACGCAATTTTAGATGCGATTTTAGAACAGGACCCATTGGCACGTGTCGCGTGCGAAACAAGTGTAACAACAGGATTAGTTTTAGTTTTTGGAGAAATTTCAACAACCGCTTATGTCGATATCCAGAAAATTGTGAGACAAACATTAAAGGATATTGGCTATACTCGAGCAAAGTATGGCTTTGACGGTGATACTGTCGCAGTTCTTGTTGCGATCGATGAACAATCACCAGATATTGCACAAGGTGTCGATGATGCTCTTGAAACACGCGGAGAAAAAGATACAAAAGATGATATTGGTGCTGGAGACCAAGGATTGATGTTTGGTTTTGCAGTGGATGAAACGCCAGAGTTGATGCCTTTACCGATTTCATTAAGCCATCAGTTGGTTCGCCGTCTAGCGAAGCTACGTAAAGAGGAAACATTACCGTATTTACGACCTGATGCAAAATCACAAGTAACAGTAGAATATGATGAAGCTGGTAAACCGCAACGTGTAGACACTGTGGTAATCAGCACACAACATGATGAAGAAACAACGCTGGAGCAGATTCAAGAAGATATCAAAGCTCTTGTGATCAAAGAAGTGATTCCAGCTGAATTGTTAGATGAAGAAACAAAATATTTTATTAATCCAACTGGTCGCTTCGTTATTGGCGGACCGCAAGGCGATGCAGGATTGACAGGTCGTAAGATCATCGTTGATACTTACGGCGGCTATGCGCGTCACGGCGGCGGCGCTTTTTCCGGAAAAGATGCAACAAAAGTTGACCGCTCAGCAAGTTACGCAGCACGTTATATTGCTAAAAATATCGTAGCTGCCGGCTTAGCAGAAAAAGCAGAAGTTCAACTAGCATACGCAATCGGCGTAGCACAACCAGTATCGATTTCAATCAATACTTTTGGTACTAGCAGTGTACCAGAAAGCAAACTGATCAAAGCAGTAAGAGAAAACTTTGATCTACGTCCGGCAGGAATCATTGAAATGCTTGATTTACGCCGTCCAATTTACAAACAAACAGCAGCATATGGTCATTTCGGTCGTACAGACATTGAACTACCTTGGGAGCAGACAGATAAAGTCGAAGCAATCAAGAAAAGCTTAATGGAGTAAAAGAGGCGGCGCTACTAATGAAAATTAGTGGCGCTGTTTTGCTGCGAATCACAGCGACTGCTACGCAGAGCTGATGATGAGCAGTACTTGGCGACCAAAGGGAGCGAAGTTACCCAACTAGAGAATCACCCACCGCCCAAAACCAAAACAACAAGTGGAAGGCAAATACTGTATTAGTTAAAAGTTAAGTAATCATAGAGTGGTAAAGAACTAGTGTTGAACAATGCTAATGATTCACTCATCCCAAAACCAAAACAACAAGTGGAAGTCAACTACCGTATTAGTCAAAAGTTATAAGTAATCACAGAGAGCTAAAGACATACTACCGAAAAATAGTAGGTAATTTCAAAGAAAGCACAACAACCCTACAAAAAAATCCCACTAGAAATAGTGGTAGGCATAGAAAAAGCGATAACTGTCCAAGTTTGAATTAGAACAAGTAATAACAGAACCAAACAAGTACAGCAAGCTTTAAATGCTAAAAAATACTATTCTCTAGTATAGAAAGAATACACAAAAATATGCACTATATCGTTAATTTTATAAACTACATAAACAGTAGTAAATGAATAGCTAACACATAAAAACTAGCTACACTATTTAAAAAAGGATGGAGATATATGGAAAGAAAAACAAATATTAAACTTGTGACGATCAGTGTCTTTGTTGCAACGTTTATGACTGCAATAGAAGGAACAATCGTATCAACGGCAATGCCGACGATCGTAGGCTCACTACATGGTATGGAAATCATGAACTGGGTTTTCTCAATTTATTTATTAACAAATGCAATGTTGACACCCATTTATGGAAAATTAGCAGATAAAGTCGGGCGTAAACCTATTTTTATGATAGGAATTATTATTTTTATTATTGGCTCGTCTCTTTGTGGTTTAGCGCAAAATATGATTACGTTGATTATTGCTAGAGCAATTCAAGGAATTGGTGCCGGAGCGATCATGCCCGTTGCATTAACAATTCTTGCAGATATTTATTCAATCGATAAACGTGCAAAAATGTTAGGATTAAATAGTGCAGCTTGGGGAATAGCTAGTATTTTCGGACCTCTTGCCGGAGGTTTTATTGTCGATACTGTTGGTTGGCACTGGATTTTCTTCATTAATGTACCGATTGGTCTTGTGTTATTAGGCTTGATTTCTTACTTTTTAGTTGAGCCCAAAAGAGAACAAAGCAAAGTACCAATGGATTTATTAGGTAGTGTTCAATTGATGTTGGTATTGCTAACTTTATTATTGGGTTTCCAACTGATCGGCGATGTCGGTTTTGATCTAAAAGTAGCTCTTTGTTTAGGTGCATCTGTTCTATTTTTTATCGGGTTTATTTTTGTCGAAAAAAGAGCGCAAGATCCTGTAATTGATTTGAAATTATTTAAAAATTCTACGTTTGTTATTGTGAATATTGTAGCTGCTTTAATCAGTGGTTTTTTGATGGGTGTAGAAGTTTATATCCCAATGTGGATGCAAGGCGTTTTAGGTAAAAGTGCCGGAATTGGCGGACTTGTTTTAGCTCCAATGTCGATTTTGTGGATGTCTGGTTCGTTTGTTGCCAGTGCATTGATGGAGAAACATTCAACTAAAAAAGTGTTAACGATCGGATTAAGCATTACCTTACTAGGCGGAATCTTTTTAGTCTTGGTACCTGCTTCGATTTCCTTTGTCTGGTTCTTTGCGATTTCGTCAGTATTAGGTATTGGTTTTGGGATCACGATCACCACAACAACAGTCAATGCGCAAAGCAGTGTCGATCCATCTGAAATGGGGGTAGCAACTTCTTTTAATACCTTGGTCAGAACGATTGGACAAACGTTGATGGTTTCAATTTTCGGTGTAATCATCAATGCTGTAACAACGTCAGAGCTTGCAAAAAGCTCACTTAATGTTGATCCAGACGTGATGAATCAACTGGTTAATCCACATACGGCTAATACAATTTCAGCAGATCTGTTAAAGCCATTACGTGGGATGTTGTATTCAGGGCTGCACAATGTTTATGTCGTCGGTATCGGATTGGTCATTGCGGCAATGATTTTAAATGCGCTGGTTAAAGTGAATAAAAAATAAGTAAAGTCAAACGTGAGTAAGGACAGCATTAGCTGCTATGCCTTGCTCACTTTTTTAGATAATCATTTTTTGCTATACTGTCAAAAAGGAGTGGAATGTTTATGGGAATTATTAATTTTGGAGGATTTATTGTGTCAGCAATAGTATTAAACATGATTCCAGGTTCTGATACGATTTATATTTTGAGCAAATCTACACTTGGCAGCAAACGACAGGGAATCATTTCTGTGTTTGGTATTTCTTCTGGTATTCTCGTTCATACAATCTTAGCCGCTATTGGTTTGTCGGCGATTTTAATGACTTCAGCGGTTGCATTTAATCTCATGAAGTGGCTGGGAGCAGGCTATTTAATTTATTTAGGAATTTCCTCATTGATAAAGAGAGAATCAGTGGTTGAAGTCAAGGAGAGACAAGTTGTTTCTGATTGGCAGGTGTATAAGCAAGGCTTGCTAACAAATGTACTGAATCCTAAAGTAGCATTATTTTTCTTATCTTTATTACCTCAGTATGTTTCTGGGACTGCCCAACATGTTTCATGGTCATTTTTGATTTTGGGTATCAGCTTTGTTTGCACAAGTACGCTTTGGAGTTTATGTATCGTTTACAGTGCAACATTTTTTACTGGTTTATTTAATAAAAATGAGCGTATGAAGAACATCACAAATAAGCTTGCTGGTTGTATTTACATTGGCTTAGGATTAAATTTACTACGGGCAACAGCAGATAAATAATAGTTGATTTTTTACAGAAAATTCTTAAAGAATACGAAGGTTTGACAAGGAAAATTCATAGTTATTTTGTATTATATAAGCATACAAACACAAAACAACAGAATGCAAACATTTTTCATTGTAACTCCTCCCTAAGACTTAGCCTAAGCGATTATTCGTTTATTGGCTAAGTTTTTTATTTTATGTATGGTCGTCCACTTCTTCAAAATGAACAAATAGTGATACAATAGAAGAAAAAGAAAATGAGGGATGCTGGATGGCTTTTTTACAAGCGAATGTTTACTCTAATGTATTAGAAATGGAAGTTTCATTGAATATTATTTTACCCCAAAAAACAGAGAAAAAAATTGGAACGGCAACGAGTGGTCATTCAACAGACGTTCCAGTTTTATATTTACTGCATGGAATGGGCGGAAATCATAGCGTGTGGGAACGACGGACATCTATAGAACGGTATGTTTCTGACTTAGGTCTAGCGGTAATCATGCCCTCGACAGACTTGGCTTGGTATACAGACACAACCTATGATATGCCTTACTGGACGTTTATTGCAGAAGAACTACCCGTAATCTGTCATGAATTATTTCCTCAATTAACTAAAAAAAGAGAAAAAACATTTGCTGCAGGTCTGTCTATGGGCGGCTACGGCGCATTAAAATTAGGTCTGGCAAAGTCAGAGCATTTTGCTGCTGTCGCATCTTTATCTGGTGCTGTAGATCTTGCAGGTCGAACAGACGATCTTTTGTCAATAAAAGGGAAAAACTATTGGGAAGGAATTTTTGGCCCAATGGAGCAAATACAAGGATCGGTCAATGATCCTATGTTTTTACTTGAACAACTAGTGAAAAGTGGTAAGGAGGCACCAAAAATCTTCCTTTGCTGTGGCGAAGAAGATCCACTTTTATATGCAAATAAGACCATGGCCCAAGCCTTAGCCGGTCATGGAATCGAATATACACTTGAAACGGGACCGGGAAATCATGATTGGATCTTTTGGGATCAATGGATTCAGCGTGTGCTGGACTGGCTGCCCATCGAATCTAAAGAAAAAGCTTAGACAAATAAGCGCTCGCAACGTTAGAACAAATAATCTAACGTTTGCGGAGCGCTTCAATCGTCTAAGCTTTTTTAAATAAATGAATCCAGTCCGTTTAAAAAGATACGCAATGTTTTCATAAAAAAGTCTTTCTGTTTTTCTGTTCGACGGTACTCAATACTTGTGCGGATGTTATTCAAATCATTTTCTTGAACATATTGCTTCATCAAAATGATTTGGCGTTTTAAGTAATCATCTCCTGCGATTACTTTATTGTATAATTTTTGTTCTTCACTTGAATCCAACAGCATACCAAACAACAAATGCTGTAAAGAAGTAACGGTCATATAGCTTAGCTCGATAGAAAGTCCTGCATTTTTAAGGACTGCCAGCATCGCATCCAGATTTTTCAGCCGACTCGGATAGGAAGGGATCGTTAGAATCTCTATCTCCAGGGCGCAAGGGTATTGTAAATAAAGTTCATAATAGTTTTCCATGTAGGCATAAATCGTTTCTTTCCAATCTTCCTTCGGCTCTGGTGGTATAAAATGATTCTCGATCTCTTCAGCCATACTTTGCAGTAAGGCTTGTTTGTTTTCTACATGCCAGTATATGGCTGGCGCCTGAACAGCCAATTTTTTTGCCACTTTACGCATAGAAAGCTTGTCCAAATCGGGTGTTTCTTCCAGTAGTTGGAACGCGGCTTGAACGATTTTATCTTTCGATAGTTTTGAATCCATGTTTTATCATCCTTTTATTTAAAAATATAAGCGCACTCCTTGAAATCCATTTCTAAAAATGGTACATTGGAATGCAACCTAATTTTACAGTGTTAAATTGATGGAGTAATGAACGAGTCGGTGTCTCACTCATTTGCCTATTCCATATCATAACACTAAATGAGCATTGAAAGGTAGACAATGAATCAAATTAGGTTAGTTCTATAAAGAAAGTTGGGGATTACGTGAGTATTATTATGGAACATGTCAAAAAGTACAAGTTGGAAGTTTCCATAGCTTTGATTACAGTCATTATTATGGTCATGTCGGCGTTGTGGCAGCCAAAACTATTACAAAAAGTGCTAGAAGCAATTATAAAAGATGATAAGGGTCAGATAAAAGAGCTGGGGTTGTACTTGATCGGTATAGCTGGATTAGGACTGGTTGCAGGAGTCTTCAACACGATTTTTTCTGCAAAGGTTGCACAAGGTGTAAGTGCGGATATACGTGAAGCAACCTTCCGTAAGATCCAAACCTTTTCATTTGGCAATATTGAAGAATTTTCAGCTGGAAATTTAGTCGTTCGTTTGACGAATGATGTAACTCAAATTCAAAACGTGATCATGATTGCGTTGCAATCGCTGTTTAGAATTCCTATTTTGTTTATTGGTAGTTTTATTTTAGCGATGATGACTTTACCAGAATTATGGTGGGTAATTATTTTATTGGTCGTTGCTGTATTCATTATCACAGCATTGTCCTTTTCTCAGATGGGTAAGCATTTTATGATTATTCAGACATTGATCGATAAAGTCAACGGCTTAGCGAAAGAGAACCTTTTGGGGATTCGTGTAGTTAAATCATTTGTACAGGAAAAAAATGAATTAGATCGATTTAGTAAAGTCAGCGATGAGTTGACCAAACATAATTTGATCGTAGGAACCTTGTTTTCTGTTATGATTCCTTCATTTATGTTGGCGGCAAATTTAGCAGTGGTTGGCTCGATTTTTCTTGTCAGCAACCTAGTTAAAGATGATCCAACCGTGATCGGCGGAATCGCTTCATTCATGAGTTATTTGATGCAGATCATGATGGCGATCATTATCGGTGGAATGATGATGATGATGACTTCTCGTGCAGCAGTTTCGATCAAACGGATCAAAGAGGTGATGGACACAGAGCCTGCACTTACGTATAAAGAGGTTCCAGAACAGGATCTAGATGGTCGTGTTGTATTCGATCATGTCAGTTTCCGTTATCCAGGTGATGAAGTGGACACGTTAAAAGATATTTCTTTCTCCATTAAACCAGGTGAAATGATTGGGATCGTTGGTGCGACAGGAGCTGGTAAATCAACTTTGGCACAATTGATTCCACGTTTGTTCGATCCTTCAAAAGGAACGGTTGAAGTCGGCGGAGTGGATTTGAAAGATGTCAACGAACGAAGCTTGCGTAAAACAGTTTCTTTCGTACTACAAAAAGCGATTCTATTTTCTGGTACGATTTCACAAAATTTACGACAAGGGAAAAAAGATGCGGATGATGCGGATATGACACGTGCTGCTGAAATTGCCCAAGCTAAAGAATTCATTGAGAAGCTGTCCTTACAATTTGAAGCGCCAGTAGCAGAACGAAGTAATAATTTTTCTGGCGGACAAAAACAACGGTTATCGATTTCACGTGGTGTCATCGGTGAGCCTAAAATTTTGATTCTGGATGATAGTACCAGTGCGCTGGACGCTCGATCAGAACGTCTTGTTAGAGAAGCTTTGGATAATGATTTAAAGGATACAACTACGATCGTGATTGCACAAAAAATTTCTTCTGTTGTCCATGCCGACCGTATTTTAGTGCTGGATAAAGGGCAGCTTGTTGGAGAAGGTATTCATGAGCAATTAGCAAAAACAAATGCGATCTATCAAGAGATCTACGAAACACAAAAAGGGGAGGATGAATAATAATGACTGATTTAGTCAGAGCAAGTAAATTCTTTTTTCATTATTTAAAGCGATATAAAATTTCCTTCTTATTTATCTTTGTGACGATCGTAATAGCAACCTATCTACAGGTAAAAGCACCGCAGTTTGTCGGTGAAGCGATTCAAGAATTGGCAAATTATGTAGGTGCCTTGATGCAGGGAACGGATGATAAAAGTAAATTTATCGAGATTATCTGGAAGCTGCTGATTTTTTATGTATTAACGAGTGCGGCCAATTTTATCTACAGTATTTTGTTTACACAAGTTGTAGGAAAATCGACAAACCGAATGCGTATTGGTCTATTCAACAAATTAGAAAAATTAACAATTCGTTTCTTTGATTCTCATCAGGATGGAGAAATTTTAAGCCGCTTTACGAGTGACTTAGATAATATTCAAAATAGTTTAAATCAAGCGCTGCTGCAAGTTTTGACGAATGCTGCTTTATTTGTGGGGATTTTGATTATGATGTTCCGTCAGAATGTCCAACTTGCTTGGGCAACGATTGCATCCACACCAGTTGCTATTTTGATTGCGGTAGTAGTAATCAGTAAAGCACGTAAATATGTAGATATTCAACAAGATGAAGTTGGAAAATTAAATGGCTACATGGATGAAAAAATCAGTGGTCAACGTGTGATCATAACAAATGGCTTACAGGATGAAACGATCGACGGATTTCTTGAGCATAATGAAACTGTCCGCAAAGCAACATTTAAAGGTCAAGTGTATTCAGGTCTGTTATTTCCAATGATGCAGGGGATGTCACTTGTGAATACTGCTATCGTGATATTCTTTGGCGGCTGGCTGGCACTGAACGGTGATCTAGAAAAAACAGTTGCCTTAGGATTAGTGGTGACATTTGTACAATATTCGCAACAATATTATCAACCGCTGATGCAGATATCTTCTGGTTATAGTATGATCCAGCTGGCAATAACTGGTGCACGCCGTCTAAATGAAATGTTTGATGAGCCGGATGAAATTAATCCGAAAGATGGTAAAGAGATTGCAGATATTCATGAATCAGTTGCCTTGAATCAAGTAGATTTTGGGTACGATCCAGAGGTTCCAATATTGAAGAATGTTTCGATCAATGTCAGCAAAGGTGAAATGGTTGCCTTAGTTGGCCCCACAGGTTCTGGAAAAACAACGATTATGAATCTGCTGAACCGATTTTATGATGTAACGAATGGATCTGTGACTTTTGATGGAATTGATATTCGTGAAATTGACTTGGATAGTTTGCGTTCCCATGTAGGAATCGTGTTGCAGGATTCAGTGTTGTTCTCTGGTACGATTCGAGCAAACATTGCGTTTGGTAAGCCGGATGCGACCAATGATGAAATCATTTCTGCAGCAAAACAAGCCAATATTCATGAATTTATCATGGCTCTGGAAAAAGGATATGATACAGAAATAACAGAAGAAAACAATGTTTTCAGTACAGGACAAAAGCAATTGATTAGTATTGCTCGTACGATCATTACAGACCCTGCGTTATTGATTTTGGATGAAGCAACAAGTAACGTAGATACAGTAACGGAAGCCAAAATACAAAAAGCCATGGACGAAGCAATCAAAGGCAGAACCAGCTTTGTTATTGCCCACCGCTTGAAAACCATTTTGAATGCTGACCGCATTATAGTGTTGAGAAATGGTGAGGTGATCGAAGAAGGAAATCATCGTGAATTATTAGATCAGGATGGCTTTTACGCGGAGCTTTACCATAACCAATTTGTTTTTGAATGATAATAGACCTAATCCTTTTATTATATAGGGTTAGGTCTATTTATTTTGTTCTGGAAATACATAAAAGGGGCATGCGAGGGGCAATTATATTTCAATCTCACTTAGTTTATCTATCAAGTGACTCTGCATATTCTTTGTCGTATGAGTATAAATCTTTAGAGTTGTTTTTGAATCCTCATGGCCTACTCTATCCATAATTGCTTTTAGCGGTATTCCTAGTTCTGTTAATAAAGAGATGTGGGAGTGTCTAAGCATGTGAGATGATACTTTCTTATCAATACCGACAGATTTTGTACACGTCCTTAAAGATAGGTTGTAGGCTTGTATAGATAGCGGTCTGCCATTCTTACTAACGAAGATATATTTATCAGTGTTAATTGTATCAGAGTTTATTTCCCTATTATCTTTTATTAGTGAATCCAAAATATCTGTAGCATTTTTAGGTAAATCTATAGTTCTGTATGATCCGGTATTCTTTGTTGTTGTTTTAGTCCCGCTGTCATAGTCATATGTTCCGGATATCGTTACTTTATCGTCAGTGTAATCATATTCGGTTAAAGCTGCTAGTTCACCGTACCTAATCCCTGTTAAAAACAAAAACTTGGTGATCAAAGCATATCTTTTTTGCTTATAGTTGTTCGCTTGTTTTTCAGATATAAGAATGACATCTTCTTTTGACAAGTATCCTTCTTTTTCTTTTTGTATATCCTCTTTTGTTCTTGGTTTTCGTACTAAGGAAACACCACTAGCTGGATTATATTCTAGACCATACCTTTTATTTGCAAATTTGAAAATCATCCCTGTAAATGTTTTTAAGTGATTAACATAGCTGTAAGACAGATTTTTCTCAAAATAATAATAGTCAAGCATATCCTGGATTAAATTGCTTGTAACATTTTTTACGAGTACATCATCATCTATATACTCAGAAATCAATGACATATAAACTTGTGTAGTTTTGTAGGAACTAGCTTTTACGGTAGGTTTATATTTTTTATCCCAGTTATTTTTTAATTCACCGAAAGTCACTGGCAGCGTTTCAGTTGTATTAAGTTTGTTTTGTATTTTATTATTGAGAATTAAGGTAGCTTGATTCCACGCCTGCCGTGATTCACTAGTAAGTGTAACAGAAACTTTTCTCTTTTTTTCTGTTAGCGGGTCGATATAGCGTTCTATGTACTTGAATTTATTTTCACCTACTTTTTCCATCCACATTACTATCGCTCCTTATATATAAGTAAAAGCCCCATAGGGGCTTTATGCTTATTACTGTTCTTTTTTAGTTACATTTTTCTGAATTAAAGTAAAAACTGCCGATAGTATGAATAATATAAACGAAGGTAGCGCAAGAAACATAGTAAGTAAAAATAATCCGGCTGCAATAACACCTAATATGTGACCTACAATAGAAATACCGGCTTTTCTAGATTGAATTAATCCTACTATATGAAGAGCTAATCCCGTAGCTATTACGCCGTATACTAATAGAGAAGTGATAGAAACTGAACCAGAAACGCCAGCTAGTTCACCTAAAAAAGCAGTTCCTAGAATTAACCAGGATAATGCGACAAGAACAGCGTTTATAATATCCAAAATACCAGCATATAAATTTATAGGTAGTTTAGTTTTTTCCATTTTAAGAATCTCCTTTTAATGCTTTATAAGCTGTCTCTAGATCATTTGTTTTACTTTCTATCTCACCCAAAAGAACTGTTGCTTCTTGAGCATTTGAAGCATCTAACTTCATTATCGCAGAAGTAAGCTCCAGAAAGGCACCGGTAATATCTAGGTAATCTGTAGATAAATTAATCTTTTCTACGCTCGTAAAAGTATCAGGGTTATCTGTATACTCTTTAATTTTCTTAGCCATATCATCGATTTTTTTGTTTAATTCATTAGCTTTCTTTTTGAAATCTTTTAGTCCTTCTGAACCAGTACTTTCTTCTTCACTATCATCTGATGTTTCTTGACTAGTACTAGCTACCGTTTCCTTTTTATTATCATCTGTTAATTTCTTAACCGAGTTAATAGCACCGCAACCAGATAACGCGAATACAGATAACAATAATGATAGCGTAATACCTTTCTTTATACTTGTTCTTTTTATGAAAAAATAACCTCCTGTGATATATATATATACTGTATGTGTAGTTTATAATACACAAGAAGTGTCCTCTATTAGTAGCTGTAACTACTGATAGAGTTTTTTTATAAAACGACTTGACCAACACATTTGAAATCATCTTCTTTAGTGACATAAATATCTTTATATTTAGGATTGAACGATTCTAAACGAGCACCATCATTTTCAAACCAGATACGCTTTAAATAAGCTTCACCATTTAAAATAAATACGCCAATCATACCGCTATGCAGTTCAACATCTTTTTTTAGGAATACATAGCTTTGATCATGAAACATCGGCTCCATTGAATCACCATTAATAGTCAAACAGTAATCAGCTTCTAAAGGTATAATATGTTTAGGTAGCTGAATAACCTCTGAGTTATCTTCTCCTAGCCACTCACCGTTTCCAGCAGATACAATTCCTAACCAATCTGCATCCTCTAAATCTTGTATTTTTTCACGACGTTGTTCTTTATAATCTTCTAATACTGTGATATCCGGATTAGCTAGTTCTTCATTTTGAGCTTCCAGCTGATATTTAGCAAACATATAGACTCGCTCTTGACGTTCTTTATGTAGTTTGTTGTAGATTAGTAGAATGTCATTAGTAGGTGAAATCGAGTCTTTATAGGTTGTATCTATATCACTTTTACCTACATTAAAAAAATCAGCTATTTTTTGAACAACTCCATGAGAAGGCTTAGATCGTCCATTCATATAATCACTCATAGTTGTAGGTGATATTCCTATTTTATTAGATAATTCTTTTTGAGTCATATTATTTTCTTTTATGAGTCTCTTTATGTTACGTGCGATTATCTCCATTTGATTATCCATAGTTATCACATCCTTCTATATTTAAAGTATACTTCAATTTTTTTTGTGTGTAAACAAAAAAATACGAAAAAAACGATTTTTTTGTTGACTGTACGAAAATTTCGTATTATAATAATTTCAATATAAAAATACATCACTTAAATACGTTGGGTTAGTAAGTATCACGTAAAAAATTATGGTATTGACGATAGTACTAATTAATTTGGTGTAGAGCGTCTATGTGAAGGTACTTTTGTACCATCTCTTTTAGTATAAGGTTTAACTGGAACAATTTTTTTACCTTTTCCCTTATTACCGGTTTTTGTTTTAGCCATAGATTTCACCTCCTTCAAAGGTGAATTAAATACTAACCCAACGTATTTAAGTGATGTATTGAATTTATTTTATCTTAAAAGTATTAGAGGAAAGTATTATGCGAGATATATTGAAAGGTGGTGAGATATACATGAGTATCAAAAGTTTGAAAGAATTAAGAACAGAGAATGGTTTAACACAGGTAGAATTAGCTGAATTGTTTAATGTATCAGTAGGTACTATTATCAATATGGAAAAAGATTCTACTAATATAAAAGATTCCTTGTTAACAAAGTATTTAAAGGCTTTTGAAGTTGAATATGATGCTATTTTTTTAGGTAAAAAATACGAAAAAATCGTATGCAATGATAAAAAAAATGAAACTATTTTTAAAATTAAAAAAAGACTAAAACAATCAGCATAGGAGGGAAATGAAATGCCAAACGACTTAAGAAAAGCAGATTTCAAAAAGCATTTAAACTATTCAGAGACTACTTATCAGAGACGAATGAAAGAATTTAAAAAATCTCCATATAAAGCAGGATATAAAGCAGTTACAGCTAAAGAGATTTGGATTGATTTAGACTTATATAGCAAATTCAGAGACTGGTATGCAACAAACAGCTTGAAAGTTAAAAAGGACGATGGTGCAGCATGAAACTGCTAGCAATACTAATCCTATTAACCGTATCAGTCATCTGCTTTACTACAGGCGAGACGATACAAGGGTATGCATTTTTAGCGGTGATGTATACCTGTTGGGTAGTAGATATAATACAGAAATCAGGAGGATAAGATGCATAAAATTAACAAGGAAATTATTGAACACGCTGAGGCGATTGCAAAAATATTACGAGAAGAATTAAACCCGCATGTCCGAGTTGAGATCGAATCATACGGGGTAAAAGCGGTATCGGATGACTGGTTTCAACCAATCAAAGAAGAACCCGGAGGCTCTTCAAAAATTAGTTCTGGTATTTATGCTTATTCAGAAGATTATGTTCATAAGATGCGTAAAGCTCAAAAGCAAGAATCTGAAGTGCAAGTGATTGAATTTAATTCGGTAGAAAAATATCGGGAAACGGTTAGGAGAAATAGAGAAGCAAATAGAACTACTGACGAAACCGTGGGAATACTAAACGAGAATGACTATACAGGTTTGATAGTTGAATCGAATGAGGGGTTAAAAATAGCAGAGATCACTTTATTAGAAGCAATACCTGCCGAAGGTTACAGAATTAGGCTAATTCCTAAATATGACTAGCCTTTTGAAATACTAGTAGCTTTAGAATTACCAGCACCTTTTACATTCCATGTGCCATCAGAGTTAGGTGTTACATGCTGATTTTTACCCATAAAAGATGTACCTCCTTAATTTATTTCAGCATTGCAGTGCTGATAGATAAAGTATACCAAAAATTAGAAAGGAGCGACCGATATGAAAATCAATGATAAAGACATAAAAGAGATCATTGTAACTGATAGTGAAGGCAACTTACTAGCTAGTCTTAATGATGACAATCTAATAACTCATGATTCTATAAATGTTGAACTGGTCGAGTTTAAAAAACTAATCTAAGTTGTTGTTTCTTGCTTTATCCGGGTTTGATACGGGGGTATCAACTCCATTAATGTTTCTAACGTGATAATTCTCGTAATTACCGTTTTTAATCTCTTTAACGAATTGGTTTCTAGTCATATTTGTACCTTTAAAATTGTCATGAAAATTTTGATTTCTTCCATTGTCATCTTCTGAAGTAACTGAAATTCTTTTTGGCATAGAAGGACTCCTCTCTATATGACCAGTTCAACGTATTAAGTATATCAAGGTGAATGATTTCTAACAATATAAATTGGAAAGGAGTTGAGATTCATGGGAGTAAATGAATTAACAGAGAAAATTTTGATTATCTGCATTGAAAACAAAATTACCGTATCGAAATTATTAAAAGCTGTTTCGAAAGTGATTATTGAGTTCCAATCAAAAGGAACCATTGAAAAGTAAAAGGCACTTGGTAACAAGTGCCAACTCTAAACTAACCATCGGGAGTCATACAATAATCGCATTCTTCTTTGTACGCATAATGTTTTTTGATTTCTGAATATAAGTAGTCAGAAGCAAAAACATGATCAGGATTCATTGAATATATCATACAACTAGGGCAATAGTTGTCTAAATCGTGACTGACTCCTGTATTCATATTAAGAATGTATCTTTTATTGTTAAATGGTGGTTCAGATATACGTATTCGCTGTCCCATTTTTTCACCTCGCTTTCAAAATAAGTATACCAAGGTGAAACATTTACAACAATATGATTTTTAGAAAGGAATAATAAAAATGAAAAAAAAACTAACTAACGCACTACTAGACACACCATTTGCTATCCTATTAGCTTTTGTCTCATGGCTATCTATTTGGGCAGGTTTACTCATGATCGCTGTGTACGTGGTAAATAAGACGTTTGAATTGCCTAAGATGATTAACGTTAATGGACGAAAAAGAAAAATAATAAATTGAGGGAGAAATATAAATGCAAGAATTAGTAATTATGAAAAATAAAGAAGCAGTAACTACTAGTTTACAAGTAGCCGATAGTTTCGAAAAGAAGCATCAACATGTTTTGCGGGACATCGATGCGTTACAAGAAGATGTGTCCAATTTTGGACAGATGTTTATAGAAGGCAATGAAGATGATTTATATGGAAGACCAAGACGGATCTATTTTATCAGTCGTGATGGCTTCTTCCTATTAGCTATGGGATTTACTGGAAAAAAAGCTATTGGATTCAAGCAAAAATATATAGAAGCATTCAATGATATGGAAGATACGATAAGAAAATCTATTGTTCCTCAAACAATTGAAGACATGATGATTTATCAATTAGAGGATATGAAAGAAGTAAAGAAAGATGTCACTGTTCTAAAAGACACTATGCGGATCACTGGACAACAAGAATTCGAAATTAAACAACAGTCGAATAAGAAAGTTGTAGAATGCCTTGGTGGGAAAGATAGTCCAGCATATAAACGACATGCAAAAAAAGTGTTTTCTAATTTCTGGAAAGATTTTAAACAGTATTTCCATTTACCAAGATACGGTGAACTACCAAGAATAAAGTTTGATGATGCTTTAGCATACATCGATGAATGGTTACCAGACACAGATTTACGATTATTGATTAAAGAAGCGAATAGACAAGGTGAATTATTTGAATAAAAAAAGACCAATAGGATAGGCGTCCTGTTAGTCTCAAACGTATATAAACTTACTAAAAGTATACCACAGAAAGGCGGTATTTGACAATGACACCAAAGGAAGCAGCAGCACTAAACCATTACTTAACAACTCCGCCAGAGGAGTTTTACAAAGAAATAGACGAAGTAGATGAAACGGAGAACTGGAATAAAGATGATAAAGGTACCATTGTCTCAGAGAGTGACTGGGTATTTGTTGCGTATTTTAAAAAATTTGCAGTTGAATCAGGAAAGTTGTCAGCAGTTGTCACTGAGGAATTTGTTGTAGAACAAAACGGATTTTTAGACCTTTTAGAAGAAAAAGGTGCTGATAGGTTATTAAAAGAAAAGCTAGAAATCATTAGCGGGAAAGAGTGGTTGAGTAATCGATGACTGAAAAAAAAGAAAATAAAGATTTAACGTTTCAACAGAAGCTTTTAAAGGTGATAAGCAACATACATGCGCCTAAAGATAAACAAAATGAGTTTGGCAATTTTAGTTATCGAGATGCTGAAGGAATATTAAAAGCTGCCAAAGCTCCAGCAATCGAACAGGGATTGTATATCAAAGTAACCAAAGAAGTTGTAAAGATAGAAGATCGTTTTTATATAAAAGCCACGGCATCAATAACTGATGGTACGAAAACAGAAGAAGCAGTAGGTTATGCAAGAGAACCACAAACCAAACCTAAAATGGACGAATCACAGGTTACAGGATCTGCTAGTTCATACGCAAAAAAATACGCTTTGAGTGATTTGTTGATGATTGATGATGGAAAAGATGATCCTGATAAGGGGAACAACACAATGAACCAAAATAATATTAACGCTAATAATACTAAAATAGATGGTCGTCAGTTAGCTGAATTGAATAATGAAGCTAGGAAGATAGCAGAAATTTGCAGTGTTGAACCATCTGTATTTACAACTAAGATTGCTGAAATGGGAAAGGTTCCAGATCTTTCAGAACTACCAGGTATTTTTTATCAAGAAGCTTTGGCAACATTGGTCAAGTGGAAGCAGGATTATCAAAAGAAACAACAAAATAATCAACAGAATAATCAATCTATACCATGGGGGAAAAAACAATGAACGAATTAACAAAAGATATCAAATTTAGCGTAGATTTCAAACCGTCAGAAATTACTATTCAAAATGAGGAACAACTTGAATCATTAGTTGCTGCAACAGTCACACATTATTCTTCATTAGTTTTCACAGATGACAATATTCCAGAAGCTAAGGAAGCGAAAACGAAGCTAAACGGTATTTCTAAGCTATTGGACGACCAACGAAAAGAAGTGAAGAAAAGTTACAGCGAACCATTAAAAGCCTTTGAAACGAAGATTAACGCATTGAGAGATCAGATTAAAGGTGTTTCGGATAATATCAACGTGGGTATTTCTGATTATGAAGAGAAACAAAAAGAATTGAGAGAAGAAAAACTGATTGAAACACTATCTGAAATGGCTCCAAATTACGGAATAGATATTGCTGCAGTTGAAATCAAGCAAACATGGCTCAATAAGGGATCATTTACCGCAAAAGGTGAACTGACTAAAAAAGTATTCGAAGAAATTACAGAAACTATGACATTAATCGCTAAAGAAAACCAACGTATTGAGGAAGATAAGGTATCAGTATTTAATTATGCAAAAGCCGTTGGTTTAGATGCTGATGGTTGGTCTGCTTGGATTGATAAAGGACATCCCTTGGTAGAGGTCATGAAACAAATCGATCAGGCTGTTCAGGATAAGAAAAATAGAATAGCACAAGAAGAAAGCGACCGTAAGGCAAAAGAAGAATACGAACAAGCAATGAAAGAACTGCGTGAGCGGACAGTCGATGAAAAAGTGATCGATACCGAAACTGGTGAGATTATTCAAGAAGATTCAGAACTTACTAGGCAAGAAGTAGACGACAGACAAACAGTCACACTTAAATTGACCGGGACACACGAGCAACTATCAGCCTTAAATGAATTTATTGTAAACGAAGGAATACAAGTGGAAGTGATTTAAATGGAATACTCACTAAAGGTCGTGGGTTATGATCCAAAAGCGAACACTGTACAAGTGAAGCTTGATGAAACTCTGAACGTTGAACGCCTTAATACCTACTACAAAGGTGATTTAAGCAACGTTAACGGTAACTTAATACTATCTGACCCACGAGCCTTTTCTCACAATCAACGAGCTTTATACAGAGCTTTAATCAATGATATTTACGATAAATATGGAAATGAAAGTAACAGTACACATGAATATTTTAAAGAGGAATACTACAGCAAATATGGGCACATCATCAGTGCAAAAAATAACGCTGATACAAGCGTTGAGCAGATGAACAATCTTATAGAAATAGTCATCGATTTCATGTTCGAGTGGGGCATTCCGTTTAAGAAGGGATATGAGCTTTTACCACGAGATGAGAGTTACTTTTACTATCTCTGCCTAAAACATCGTAAGTGTTGCATATGCGGACAACATGCAGATGTATGTCACGTTGATGTGGTCGGTAGCGGAAGAGATAGGAAATCTATCGATCACAGTGAGTTCAGATTTTACGCAGGATGTAGAACTCACCATCAAGAAGAACATAATTTAGGTATTAGCAATTTTTTGAGCAAATATAAAATAACGCCTATCAAGCTTAATGCCGATGATAGGAAGAAATTGAGGATAGGAGGGTAACCTTGGAAAATCAAAAAAGTTACTACGCTATCATTCCAGCAATAGTAAGATATGACAATGATTTAAATGGGAATGCGAAGTTGTTGTACGGAGAGTTGACAGCACTAGCAAACGAAAAGGGCTATTGTTGGGCTACTAATCTCTATTTTGCGAATTTATATGGAGTTAGCAAACGTACAATCATTTCATGGATGAAACAACTTGAAAAAAAGAAATACATTAACATACGTGTTTTCTATAAGCCGAATAGCAAGCAAGTGGAACGCAGGCATATCTATATATTACAGTTTCCAACTGAATCAGATTTCTACGAACCTAGTGAAGAAAATTTCATCACCTATGGAAAAAATGATCACGAGGGTAGTGAAGAAAATTTCACCACCCATGGTGAAGAAAACTTCACAGAGAATAATACATTATTTAATAATACAGTTAATAATACAAAAGATAAAAAGAATAGTGTTGAACAGAGTTCAACCGTGTCTGATTCGTTTGAAGAAATTTGGAAACAATTTCCCAAAAAAACGAACAAGAAGAAAGCTAAAGAACAGTTTATTAAAAAAATAAAGTCGGAGCAAGATTTGGAGACATTCAGAAAAGGCTTTGATAATTATCTGAAGTATATCGATCTCAACGAGTGGTATCATCCGCAAGAATTGTTTCGATGGATACGAGATGATCGATTCAATGATGAGTATGACTTGACACCACCAAAACCTACAGGGAGTTATCAACGCCCGACAGTCAGACAAGAAACGATTCCGGAGGGCATTGCAAATCCTATTCCTGAGAAGAAACTGTCGCCAGAGAAACAATTAGAACTTGAAAAGCAACTAGCAGAAACTTTAGGAATAACACTAGAAGAATTGCATCGACAAAGAGCGGAGGAGAAATAAATGACTAAAAAATATGAATTGACGGACGAAAAAATTACTAGATTCGGGAGAACATTGTACAGAATTAAAGCTTTAGTTAGTTTCGGAAATGTTGAAAAAGATGATGTTGGTGGTTTTGTTGAAAAAGAAGAAAACCTTGATCAAGAAGGCAATGCATGGGTCTACGGCGATGCAAGGGTCTCCGGCAATGCATGGGTCTCCGGCGATGCAAGGGTCTACGGCAATGCAAGGGTCTCCGGCAATGCAAGGGTCTCCGGCAATGCAGAGGTCTCCGGCGATGCAAGGGTCTACGGCAATGCAAGGGTCTCCGGCAATGCAAGGGTCTCCGGCAATGCAGAGGTCTACGGACGCACTGAAATTATTTGGATTAGCAATGTTGGATCAGAAAATGGTACTTTGACGGTGACGCGTAGTAAAGACGGTGGACTGTTTTTGACTAGAGGATGTTTTAGTGGAGATTTAGCAGAGTTTGAGAAAGCTGTAGAGCAGACACATGGTGATAGTCAATATGGGAAAGAGTACAAGGCGTTAATTGAGTATATTAAGTTGAGATTTGGAGTTGAGTGTAATGATTAACCAAGGAGACAAAGTTAAATACATTGGTACAGCATTGCCTAAGTACACTGGCAAAATATTAAAAGTAAAAAAATGCTTGGTAAACGACAATTTTATTTTGTCTTTACCTGACGATGATAAACATATACTTGAATTGAAGTGGGGGGATAGAGATGGGACAATCTGCTAAGAAAATAAAAGAAATAAAGCACAAAATGAAAAATGGAAAACTACAGACCAAGACAATAAAGATAGAAACATCTTTTGAACAAGCCGAAGAATTAGCCTTTATTTCCTTTGTAGCAAATCATCTTGAAGCAGCGGGTATTGAACAAGACGTAATTGGATTTCTAGATGATGCATTAGCCGGAGACTCTAAAAAAGAGAGGATTGCGCTGAACTTAGCGTCAGAGTTTGAAAATATCTTTGATAATTTAGGGATTGAAGAAAATGATTTAAAAGGTGTGACAATAGTTAATGCAGATGCATATGAATCTCCAGAAGAGTTTATGAAGGAAGAGGGACTGATTAAATGATTAACAATGTTGTGCTAGTCGGGCGACTAACCAAAGACCCCGACCTCAGGAGGCTAGATAATGACTGCTACAAAAAATAATAAAACTAACTATTCTTTAAAAATAGGTTTAGATATTCATAACGTTTTAGGCAAGAAACTTTCAGGGGATGGGCATATTTTGCTAAAAATTCCGACCCATCCAAATGCTCAATCGAACGGATATGTTTTCGAGCACAGAGTTATTTTTGAGTCTATTGTTGGTTTCTATTTAGATCCTGAAATAGTTATTCATCATATAAACGAAGATAAACAGGACAATAGGTTTGCAAACTTACAAATGATGGATAAGTCAGAACACACTATTCTCCATCATAAGGGTGCCAAACGATCCGAAGAAACGAAAAAAAGAAATTCGATTGCAACAATCAAACTAGGATGGGTAGCAACTAATCATCCGAACTATAAAAATATTGACAAAGATGTGAAGGAACTATATTCACAAGGAGTTCCAGTTGCAAAAATTGCAGAGATGACAGGAGTGACTAGAAGGACTATTTATAATCGACTTAAAAAAATTGGATTGAAGGGATGAAAATATGATAAATAATGTTGTTTTAGTTGGTAGATTGGCTGCTGATCCTGATTTGAGATTTACCTCCAGTGGTAGTGCTGTAACTACGTTTCGTCTGGCTGTTAACCGTAATTTTACGAACCAGGAAGGAAACCGAGAAGCTGACTTCATCAATTGCGTAATTTGGCGTAAACCAGCAGAAACACTAGCAAACTATGCCAAGAAAGGAACATTGTTAGGCGTAACAGGTCGTATTCAAACTAGAAACTATGAAAATCAACAAGGAAATAGAATTTATGTGACAGAAGTTGTATGCGAGACTTTCCAACTGTTAGAAAGTCGCAGAAGTGACGATAATTCACAATATAATCAAAATACAGGCGTTTCGAACAGTTCCGAGGGTAATTATTCATCAAACCAAAACAACACCTTTAAATCGCAAGATAATAGCCAACCGTCAATACCAGGAATGTCAGAGCATGGATTTAATACGAGTGATCCGTTCAGTGGCAGCCAACCGATAGATATTGCAGATGGCGACCTGCCATTTTAAGTAGGGAGTAGGACGGATGAGCGGAAAGCTAGGCAACAATTACTACGGAAATATTTAATCAAAATGGACTTGGGCGATCCGAAAGCAGAAAACATGGTGAATAAAATCGCTAAAACTATGAGCGACAAAGAGGATTGCATCGCGAAGGGGCGTAGATCGAAACCGGTCTATGTGATTCATTCGGAAGGTAGCAAGGAATGGTTTAGCTCTAGAAAAGAAGTTGCTGCAAAATACGGGATAAGCAAGAACACTATTGCTACCTGTATCAATAAAAAGACAGCTCATCGAGAAACGGGATTGAGATTTGAAAATGCAAAAAGGAAGGATTGAACCGAATGAATAAGCCGAAGTTTCGGGCGTGGGATAAGATCAATCAGAAAATGTACCAAGTTTCTTCTATCCATATTGAAGATGAATACATGTATTTATTTGATAAAAATATTTACGAAGGAGAATTTACAAGAAAAAATGAAGACGTTATCCTCATGCAATACACCGGACTAAAAGACGACTCCGAAGAGCAATTTGAAATTTATGAAAAATCTATTGTAAAAGTTGTAGATAATCAAGGTGATTATTTCATTGGAGTAGTAGAGTATTTCGCAGATGAGAATTATCCGGCATTTGATATACATGCTAAATATTATAAAGGCTGGTATTTTGAGTCTAATGTACTAAGCGAGGCAAAACAAAATGATACGTTAAGCATCTATGTGATAGGTGATATTTATACGACTCCAGAACTACTAAGTGGGGTGGAATAGATGTGTGAGGATTTTGAAAGCCAGTTTTGTCCCGATTGCGATGAAGAACTAACTTATGAAAACTATTGTGATGATTGCGATAAAACATGGGCTGCAATGGTCTTAGAAGACAATGAGTACAAAAAAGAGAAAAAATATACAGTAACTTATGTAAATACACTTGATAAAGTTGATCAAGTAGAAGTGTTCGCAACTGACAAAGAAGACGCCAAAGAAAAAATAGGTCAATATCGACATCTTAAAGTCTTATCAGCCGAAGAACTGCAGGAGGTAGGGGATCATGAAAGTGATAGTTAATTGTGCCAGCAGATTTGTAGAGACTGATTTACCGGATAAATTTGTTAAGGCATTCGATGCTCACATAGAGCATGTGGATTTCAAAACAAGTACAGATTTAATCAATAGAATAAAAGTTTATGTCGCAGAAGTTGAAAGCTTTAGCGAACTAATCGAAAAAGCAGATATGTGTGGTAAGGATTTGCACATCACTAGAAATACTGAAAAAGATTACGGGTTTAATTTACCTGAAATAACTATTGTCGATGGACATTTATGACGAAAGGAATGAGTAGGGACGAAGAAATGGACTGTACTAGTTAATTATGGAGAATACGCTTGCGGATTATTCGAAACAGAAGGAGAAGCAAAAAAAGAAATCGTTAGGCTTATGGGGATCGACGAACCGATTTACAAAAATGCGCCAGATGATGATGTATTGCATTGTAACACAGAAAAATACTATGACACATTATTGATTATCAATGCGGACTAACTAAATGAAAGGAGTAGGAGATTTGTCCGGACGCAAAAAGCTTTTTACTCCTTTGTGATTATGAAATTTTTAGATTTATTCGCCGGTATTGGCGGTTTTAGATTGGGAATGGAATCAGCAGGACATGAATGTGTCGGATTCTGCGAGATTGATAAGTTTGCACGTACTAGTTATAAAGCAATACATGATACAACAGGAGAGGTGGAAATGCATGATATCACAAGCGTTACAGATGAGTTTGTTCGAGGAATCGGACGTGTCGACGTTATCTGTGGAGGATTTCCGTGCCAAGCTTTCAGCATTGCAGGGAAAAGACAAGGTTTCAACGATACTCGAGGAACTCTCTTCTTTGAGATTGCAAGGTTCGCATCTATTCTCAGACCAAGCTATTTATTCCTTGAGAACGTCAAAGGACTGCTCAACCACGAAGGAGGGGCTACGTTCGAGACAATCCTCAGAGCCTTGGATGAACTCGGGTATGATGTGGAATGGAATTTGTTTAACTCAAAAGACTACGTCCCACAGAACAGGGAGCGAGTATTCATTGTCGGACATCTTAGAGGATCAGGTAGCAGGAAAGTATTTCCTTTCGGAAGAGAAAGTGGAGCAACTGCTCAAAACTATATAAAGCCTGTTAATGATTCGAAGAAAACCAGAGATTTGATGAAGTATGACAGCATTAACCGATTTTATGACGTTTCAGGAATAGCACCTTGTTTGGACACTATGCAAAGCGGAAATAGAGAACCTAAGATTGCTGTTGTGGGTAATGTAAATCCAAGTGGAAATGGAATGAATGGCGAAGTTTATTCAAGCGATGGACTTGCACCTACCTTAACTACAAATAAAGGCGAAGGAGCTAAAATAGCTATTCCTGTTTTAACTCCTGATCGCTTGGAAAAAAGACAGAACGGCAGACGTTTTAAAGATGATGGAGAAGAAATGTTTACGCTGACTTCACAAGATCGTCATGGAGTACTGGTTGTTGATGATCAAGGGCGTAAAAATAAACAATTAGTTCCGAATGAGGTATGTCCGACACTGAGGGCACAGGATCATGGTAATCCACCTAAGATTATTCAAAAGGCAAGAGGATATAACGAAGGTGGAACACATGAGATTGCGCCAACACTTTCGGCGAATAGTTGGCACGAAAACAATCTATTACAAGTTGGAGGATTATATACAAATGATTCAGAAAGATTCAATAGAGGGATCTTGCCAGGACTAAGCAGAACGCTAAAAGCCAATAAAGCGGACGCAGCAGTATTTGATGGGTTCAAGATCCGTAAACTAACACCTAGAGAATGTTGGAGACTGCAAGGGTTCCCTGATTGGGCATTCGACAAGGCGGCAGCGGTAAATAGTGACAGTCAGTTATACAAACAAGCGGGCAACTCTGTGACTGTTCCAGTGATCGCAGATATCGCTAAGAGATTACAACCCACCAACTAACACCACAGTTGGCGGAGGATTGGAGGAATAAGATGACACACGACCTAGATCTAATCACAGATGATTTTACACTAAACGTACGTAGTAGACAGTACAAAGGTAAACCACCGTATGTTGAGCTGACAGTCGATGATGGCGACCATGTGGCGGTGGTTAATTTGTCTGTTGAGCAGGCTGGTAGATTGGTAGATGCTTTAGAGGAGGGATAACTATGTGTCAGTATTGCCAAGGTACAAGTTATATCGATAATGATTTATTGATCGAATTTGATGATAGCGAGGAACTAGTAGACACAGTAAAGGTTTACGTTACATCAAAAGCTAAACTATTTCTGCATAACGATTATGGAGCAGTAACGGTACCGATCAAATACTGCCCGATGTGCGGCAGGGAGTTGCAGGGGGGAGCCGATGAAACGAATGCATAAAAACGGGTTTGAGAAGGTCCGGGATCTCATGTTTGAATATCCTTATTTTTCTGATCACTTGCGTAAGCTTGGAGACGATAGCGCTGAGGTGGCCATAAAGATCATTGACACGCAGCAAGCAATCAAGGACTGTCTGGATAGAGAGCCGGATGAAAACCTAAAACGATTTATTGAATGCTATTACTTCAAGCGGTACAGTATGAATAAATCTTTGAATGAGGCACATTATTCATGGTCCTCTATCAAACGAAAGCGGAAAGCCTTTTTTAAGAAGGTAGCACAGGAGTTAAGCATTTACTGGGGAAATTAGAAACATTGAGCCTTTTTAAATCAACTTTCATGATATAAATGGTATATGGTAGATGCGTTTTACTGAAGCCATATACTCCTTTTTTTGTTTTGGTACTTCTGTACAACTGATTCATATTTAATACTTCATTTTCCCTGGTGCGCCGTCATTCATTTGGCGGTACATTTTTTTACATAGTTACAAGAATAGAGGTGAGATAGCGGAAACAGAAGAAAACACTTGCAGGATCAGATAAAGGTGAACTTGCTGAGGAAATCAATACTAAGATGCAAACATTAAGAATTTCAATGGAGGAGAAGCATGAAAATACCAAATAAGGTAAAAGTTGGAGCTATTGATTACGATGTTGAAATGAAACCATTTATAGAAGCTAATGGAAGTAGAAATTATCAGGGTGCTTGTGAATATACAAAAACAGAAATTTCTATACTTGAGGATATTAGCGAAGAAAGGAAACAAGATACCTTCATACATGAGCTAACGCATGCTATTTTCTATGAAGCAGGGTTCGAGGATCAAGATGAAGACGTCATTAATAGGATTGGAAAGGTATTGCATCAAGTTATCGAAGACAACGATTTTAAATAATTATCTTATGTTAGAGAAGTGGTGATTCAAGTGAATAAACGACATGAAAGATTTTGTACAGAGTACATAATTGATTATAATGCTACTCAAGCGGCAATTCGTTCGGGATATTCTGAAAAAACAGCACGCTCACAAGGGCAGCGCCTGTCGACAAAAGTTGACATAAAAAAACGTATACAGGAATTGCAAGAAGAAATTCAACAGCAGAATATTGTCAGTGCAATGGATGTGGAGGAATTTCTTTCTAAGGTAATGAATGGTGAACTTGAAGAAGAAGCGTTGCTAGTTGTCGGCATTGGGGAAGAAGCTAGCGAGGTTGTTAAGGCTAATAAAAAGCTTTCTGCCAAAGACAGGATCAAGGCGGCCGAACTACTGGGCAAACGTCATGCGTTGTTCACTGAAAAACGTGAGATCAGCGGAGAAGTCGGGGTGACGTTTGTTGAAGACGTACCAACAGAAGACTAAACCGAAAATCATTATCAAAATGACCGTAGCTTTAGGCAAAGGCTATAACCGGTTTTATCATTGCCGGAACTTTTTCCGAGTAGTCAAGGGGTCCCGTGGGTCCAAGAAGTCTAAGAACACGGCACTGTGTTACATTCACGACATTTTAAAATATCCCTGGGCCAATCTGCTGGTTGTCCGGCGGTTTTCAAATACAAATAAACAATCAACTTATTCTGATCTGAAGTGGGCATGCAAAAGGCTCAAGGTTTCCCATCTATTTAAGTTCAATGAATCGCTGCCAGAGATCACGGTGAAGGCGACAGGCCAGAAGATTCTTTTTAGGGGCCTGGATGATGAATTGAAAATCACATCAATCTCAGTTGATGTTGGCTTTCTGTGTTGGGCTTGGTTTGAAGAAGCTTATCAGATCGAGAGCCAAGAGAAATTCGATACAGTTGTAGAATCAATCCGGGGCGGTGTCGATGCTCCAGATGATTTTTTCAAGCAAGTAACGTTGACCTTCAACCCATGGAGTGAGAACCACTGGCTGAAAAAAGAATTTTTTGACGAGGAAACGAAGCGACCAGACACCTTTTCAGATACAACAACATTTAGGCTAAACGAATGGCTGACACCTGATGACAGAGAACGTTATGAGCGTGTGTTGCAAACTGATCCTCAGCGTGGTGCTGTTGTGGCCAATGGTGAATGGGGCATGACCGATGGCGTTGTTTATCCGAACTGGAAAACGTTCACCGGCACACCTAGAGGCTTAATTGAAGTCATGGGGCTTGACTGGGGGAATGATAACGGGGCAGGAGATCCAACGGCCATTGTGAAAATATGGATTGATCCGGTCAAAATGAATTTATACGTGCGACAAGTAGCCTATTCTAATACATTGCAGCTTGAGCAAATCCCAGCACTTTTGGATCATGACACGAAAATATATGCAGATACCAACTTAGGCGTGGCCAATACTTATTTGAAAAATAGAAAATTCCAGGTGAACCCGATGAAGACGGCCAAGCATAAAGGAAAGCGGGCTGACGGAATCGCTACGGTGAAGCTGTTCAATATTTACATTGATGAAATGAGCCGGGACCTTATCGGAGAGATAAGCGGCTATGTGCAAGACGGTACAGAATACATTGGAAGTCACCATTTATTGGATGCCATGCGTTATGGGGCCCGGGGCTGGTATAACCAAGGAAACTTTAAGGAGGTATAAGTATGGCAGATGTAAATTTTACAGATGAAAACATGGGCGAAGCGCCAGAAAATGGCACACCGATCGGCCAAGCAACAAAGACCGGAGAGATTGCAGTTGCTACTGCAGGAGAAGGCCGGCGCTTTCCGTTCATGGATAGCAAGGCAGAAATGCAACGGAATATCCGGGAGACTATTCAAAGAAATAAGAAATTCAGTGCTGAGGGTGCCTATAAGCCCCATCGTTTTATTATCACAGATAGCATTGAAAATTATTTGAAAGAGAACACAGGGCAGCTGGCAATCAATCACAGCTTTGGAATAAACAAGTATGGTGTGTATGTTCCATTTGATAAGAAGGCCGTGAAGTTCTTTGCTTCAAGTATTAAGTGGACGAACACAACCAGCTTGACTTATAAAATCATGAAAAATACTTTGATGAAAGGCTATTGCTTAGTTTATTCAGTGGCCGGGGTGAATGAAGAAACGGACTACGAACCAATTTTCGATACAAGCGATAATGTAATAGGATTGATCGATGACAACGGGGATGTGCTGACCGATGGCCGCCGCTACGTTTATGATGACAAGAAGGGCTATACGTCCCAGGAGGAAACATTTTCTATTGATTGGTACAAGCTTGTGAGAATTGACGAAATGAAACCAGTGTACGCCGATGCAATTAACATGATCAATGCTTATACAGACAGCTTGAATGATAATGGCTCAAGCTTGAAGGCATTTGCTGAAAGCATTCTGACAATCACCGGCATTGACAGCTCACAAGGAATCACACCGGAGCAGCTTCAGGCCATTGGTGAAGAAGCTATAAACGTGCTGGCTTTTGAGCACCAAATTTCAGGTGATGGCACATTTGGTTCAACTCCTTCAGTTCAGTTCATTGCCCCGCCTTTGAATACTGAAGCCCGTGAAAGCTGGTCAAATCGGATCCGGAAAGAGATTTATTCAACGCTGAATATGCCAGACTTTGAACAGGTGGCCGGGAACGTGTCAACCGACACAATCAGAATTTACTTGTATGAAACTATTCAGCTGGCAAAGAGCCTGGCAGATGATGTGATTGACGTATTCAAAGAAATTTTGAACGACCAGGAACTTTCGTATGAAATTGAGACACCGCAAAGCCCTAACGACAACATGAAGGCGCTGAACGATATTGATTACCTAAGCGATGAAACAAAAATCCGGCAGGCATTTCCTGAGTGGTCAGATGAACAAGTTAATGCAGAACTGGCCAGACTTCAAAGCGCTCAGATTTCAAACAGCGATCCGGTTGCCCTGGTCAATAGTTTCATGGGGAGTGAATAACCATGGATGATTCCACAAAAAAACAGCTGGCATTGTTGGCCGTTGCTTTGGCTTTCAATGATCAGCTAGATACCAGGCTTGTGGCGCTGTTGGCCTTATTGAACTTTTACGGAAACGACAAGAAAGACGATAAGACTATAAGGGCATCAATTCAGAAGATAATCGGGGCCAGTTCAGCGGATCCGGAAGAGTTAGCCGGGGCGATTATTGAATGGGTAGTGCCTAAAAATAAATGGTACCCATATGAAACCCGTGAAAGGTTTGAGTTCCAATTGAAAAGGGCTTTATTTAGCGGGTTGTTCAAAAACGATACCAGTGAAGCCTACAAGGTGGCCAAGAGATTTTCCAGCAGCGTAAAGCTGCTCCATCGTATGAAGGTATTTGCTGAAGCGAATTACAACGTACTTGATGCAGCAACAGCCGGAGAGTATGGAGAAAGTGAACGAGGTGGCCTGGTGATCTGGCGGGCACGTTCTCAAGCTGATGGACCTTGCCAGGAATACAACAGACGGATAATGACAGTCGAAGAGTTCAAAGCTCGTTACCCTGTTCATTATAATTGCATGTGTACGGCGGAGCTGATTCCGCCAACCATGAGCGACAAACGAATAAAGAATTTTTTACTTAAAAAACAACGGGAGGCTACAACATGACTGAAGAAGAAAAGAAAGAAATAGAAGAGTTGAGAGCACAAAAGGAACAGATGGAAGCAGCACTGAAAGAAAAGAAGTACAGCCAAGCGGAATTGGATGCAGCGGTGGCCAAACGTGTGGCTTCAGCAACAGCCGATCTTGATGCAAAAATTAAGAGTATTCAAGAATCAAGCATGACTGAGCAGGAATTGAACAAGCAGCGCCAAGCGGAGGAAGCGGCTAAAACCCAGGAATATATTGCCAGCCTGGAGCGTGAAACTCGTGTGAATTATGCTCAATCATTGTTGGCCACAAATGGACTTCCAGCAGATCAGCAGTTTGCTGAAGTTTATGCCTCTTTTGATAAAGATACGATCAAGCTGCAGATTGAGGCCCAAGCAAAACTGATCAGCGATGCAAAACAGGCTGAAATCGATCGCCTTGCCAAAGAGAATGCACCTAAATCAAAACTACCTATCAACCAGGGCGGTGGCGTACCAGCCAAACCAAACTATGTTGATCCTCGTAGTATTTTAGAATCCCAAGGGTTTTTATAAGAGTGAGCCTTTTTTGAACTACTTTTATGGTATTGTACTTATGAAAAGTCGAATATTTCCAACGGCTATATAGTTGCGATGGGTGCGGAACTAGCATTTGAGCGGGTAGAATACTGTGATAATGCGTGTCTGTTTTGAATATAAGGAATAATGAGCGGTGCATTACCAACGGCGAAAGCTTGCGATGTGTGTTTCTCTAGGGACCGGACGGGTAGAATACTGAAAGGGACCGCACGAATTATATTTGTTAAAAGCTGATAGTGTGAAGCAAACTACCAATGTTATATATGTTAATGTGCTTATGCGGGTAGAATACTGTAGCAGCATGGATGAATGGCGTATTTAGATACGTTGTTTGCCCATGCTGTTTTTTTTGTTTAAATAATCGGCTTAAATAAAAAAGAAAGAGGGTAAATTTTAATGCCTTATCAAATTTTAGGTAACAACGAACTGACACAAAAAGAAGACGGTAGCTATGGTTTTGAACTAGACGGCCAGACTAACTATAATTCCCGCGCAATGACACTGGGACGAATTTTGACACCAGAGAGCGGAAACGGCAGCAACAGCAATGGTTTGATTCCATTGAAGGGCCGTGGAGATATTGAAGCTTATTCTGTATTGAGTAACCAATATATTCCATTGACCAAATATGACGAGATCAACGGGGTTCTTGATTTGCATGGATATGCTACACGTGAATATACTGATGGATTGAGCTATAAGCTTTCAAGTGGCTTGGTCTTATCAAGCGCAGCACACTACCGTTCTGCAATCAACAAGAAATTTGACTATCAAGCAATTTTCGGAATCGATGAAGACCCAGTTTATAACTTACAGGGCACAATCCGCGAACCGAACTCAGTATTTGCGAAAGCCAAAAAGAATGCGGCAACTGGTTTCTCTAGTCAGTTAAAAGCAATTTTAGATGCAGTGGATATTATTTCCGATGCAGGAGGCCAACCAACTGTTATGCTGCAAAGCTTATCAATGTTTGAACTGAATGAGTTCACAGCGCTTATTCCTGGTGAAGTATGGACCCATGCAACCAGTGATGCCCTATTTGTAAAAATGCCGGGTATGCGTGAATTGGCTAGACTGACAGGGTTCACACAAACGGGTGATACACAACCATGGATCGTGTTTGACCGCAGCCGCTTATTTGTCGGAAAAGTTGGCGATGTTAGCCTGGAAATTTCAAACTCAGCTTACGATCCACATGAAGGATTCACAGGAAATACTGGCACAGGGGCATACAACAGCCCGGCTTCTTCCACTGGCGTTTCTTACTGGACGAATGACAAGATCGGGGCACGTGCGATCGCTTACCTTGATTATAAATTTATCGATGAAAGCGGTGAACTGGCTTATACAAACTTGTCTGATTTTACACCTACACCCTAATAATGCCCTATACGATGGGGCTTTATACGATGTAGATAAATATTAAACAGGAGGTAAATGGAATATGGTAATTAAAACAACAGTGTTAGATACTACTATCATCGCTCCTAATGATACGGCTTTTTTCTTCCGTATCTATTCAATGCGGAATGCAATGCCTGCATATCGTTTAGAGTCGGTAAATGACTTCTCATACAGCTATGAAAAAGGAAATGACACGAAAACAACTCGCACAACGAGAGGTCCTAGGACTGCTACTACATTAAATGGAGATGACACTAAAGAATTAACGTTCTCAACTGATGAAAACGTCAGCGTAGAAGCTCACAGTCTACTTGAGTGGGCCTTCCGTCATGATGAACTAGTGGAAATTTGGGAAGTGACACCAACAGTGACAGCTGACGGATTAACGGTGTTAGATAACACGGGGCAACCTGTACCAGCTGGCTGGATGCCTGACAAGTATTTTGTGGGTAAAGTAACAGCAGATAGCTACAGCAACAACGTAGGCGATGAATCAAGGACACATGAATGGTCAATTATGCTTGAGGCTTTCCATGATAATTCATGGGTTGAGCCGATCGAGTGGGTTATTGCAGACGGTGAAACGTATCCTAATGCATCATTACAAAAGTACACGGATACAGATAACCCTGATCATACTGTACGCGACACTAATGTTGACGATGCACAAACAAGCAGCGAGGCTTCTCAACACGCAGAAGACACGACAGTACCGACACCATAAAAACACTAGGGGCGGTTTATCCGCCTCTTAAACATAGTGAAAGGGGCATAAATAAATGTCGACACCAACAAGAACAAGAGATGATATTAAAAATGGGTGGGGAACAACTGGCAGCGGGCCCATTACAGCTGGTGAAACAATCCACGCTGCAAACATTAATGGACTAGTAGACAATGCTAAATGGGTTAATGAGGGTATTGACAGCATTATAACTAATTCTGGAGGTAATGAGTGGACGATCGTTAATTCAGACGGTACAAGCGATACTGTCGTTTTGCCTTCATACGTTCATTACGTGACGGATAACGGCGACGGATCATTGGCGTTTTACGATATTGATAATAATTTACTTTTACAAACACCACAGTATGCGGTAGAAGCAGATGTACTAAATCAATATAGTATTTTTGAAAACAGGTTTACAGCTATCGAGTCAGATATCACTGCAGAAGCACAGGTGAGAAGCGATGAAGATATTATCTTGCAACAGCAGATTGATAGTTTAAATACGATTTTAAATAATTTGAATATAACAACAAGACATGCTTTCGTAAATGGAGACTTTGGCAGCTGTTTCACAGATGGAACATATACGACATACTCACAAGAAGTAGCGAATCAAATGGGCAGTGATCAACCTGAAAACGGGGATATTATTTTTATCATTGACGCGAATAATATCCTGCAAGCGCAATGGGTAAAATCCACAGGCTGGAAAGAAATACTAAATAATATATCAACAGATCATGTTAATGATCCCGGACCATTCGAAAATTTAAGCATAGCTAGCGGTACTCAATACGAAGTAAATCAAGCGATCGATGTAAAGTTGGGGGACATTCCGCGCCGTTGGGAATTTAATACTAGGGCATGGCAACCAGGTGGTGACGTCCTATCATTCCCGTTTAAAGATGGGAAACTTAATTTTATTTTAGATAAACTCGGCTTAAGTAATACATATCTACCGTATTTAGAAAATGTTTCGGATCAAAGCAACGTGACTTTAAGGGTCATCGCTGAGAGTTTCAGTGAGGATGGAGTAAATCCGCAAATTAAGAATTATACCTTAATTAATTTTGATCCAGGTACTACAACAGGAAGACTAGAATACGATGCAATAGGATTGGGATACTCAACGTCAAATCGTGGATTAACGATGTATCGAGCAACAGTAAAATTAAATGATTCCTCTGGTCCGGAGTCTATATATGGAATACTAGCGTTATGTGGAGGAGCGACAACTGCTCCAGATTCACTAGATCAAAATATGACCGTAATTATCGAAGAAATTTATTTGCGATCATGATTACTGAACAAGTTATCATCGCAGTTATAACAGCAACTAGTACAATATCCGTTGCTGTTATAACTGCGATAAGAAAAGGTAATGAAAAACTCGAAAAAAAAATCGATAAAATAACGGGAATAATGAATGTTATGGGATCAAATGTTGAGGCTAATGCTTCAAATATTAAGCTATTAAAAAAATCTAGTTTACAAGCTAATATTTTTAGGTTAATTAACGAAGCTTACCGAAATAAAAAAATAAGTGAAAATAATCTTGCTGAGTTGTACAAGGATTTTGATGAATATAAGGCTAATGGATGGAACTCACATACAAATATTAGAGTTAAATGTTTTGAAGAAGATGTTAAAAAGGGGTGTATAAAACGTGAAGAAAAAAATTAATAATGCTCGCTTGCTATCACTTGTTACCGGTACATTATCGGCAATCGTGATTTTATACGTAAGCTTAGCGGGTGTTTTAACATTACCATATGCGCCGGAAGTGGAGAAAATCGGCGGTATTCTAGCCGTTTTTGTCAATGCAATGTTTGCGACCTGGACAGGTTATAAAGTAGGTGGAGATAATGCTGAGTCAAACAATACCTGAGATTAATTATTTAGACGTGCGTAGCGAGCTTTTAACCCTAACTGGTGTATCAGATACTCAAGGAGCAGATAAACAGCTTGAGGAGGCTTATAAGCTTGCTAGTGGCTATCTATATTCATTTATTGCCGGAGAAGAAGTTGATTCAGTAAAATTTGAAGCATTAGCACGTATAGCATTGATCGAAAGCGCTGTGTATCGATTTAACCGCTTAAGCGAAGAAGGGATGCAGCAACGTTCACAAGATGGAGAAAGCATCACATGGGAAAAAGACCCAATGGATAAATGGGTCAACAAAATCAAGGATGTAATACAAGGTAAAGTTCAAAACTGGTGCCTTATTATGGCGTCTACGCGCGGAGCAGGTCGGCAGAGGTATGACTTAGGCTATAGGGTACCACTTTTAGCAAATGGCATTTGGTATTATACAAACGTTTTAGGCGGTGAGTAAATGACTTATAATGACACGCTTTATTTTGAGTCAAGTAAATCAAGCTATGACCCTCAAACAGGAAATGACAGCGTTAAGACTTATAATGTAGCTTACCATAACGCCGATGTACGTTTTAGATCAACAGATACGCTAAACGAATCTGGAGCGCCTTTTGAATATAGGGAGTTTATCAGTGTTAAATCACAACGTCCGATACCTCTTAAAATGATGATGTTTGAAGATGTTTTATATAAGCCTATAAAAGGATCATATAAGAAAAAAGAACGAGGTAGAGGTAGAAAGTGGCATTCTGTGAGGTTTCTGGAGGTGGGCGATAATGGCATTTCGTAACTGGGAACAGAATACCCTATTTTTTTATAATATCCTACGTGAGATTTTTGAAAATCAAGGGTTAACAGTTGCCTACAACCCTGAAACGCACGATGGATCATTACCTTATGCATGGGTTGATCAACTAAATGCAGAACGTCGGCAAATCTCAAGGCGTGGAACGCGTCAAGGAGACGTATACGACTATTCAGCTACAGTGCATATATTTTACCCATGGAATAGACAGGGTGACCTTATACGGGCTATAGATGCATTTGACGATGAATTAAACAAACGATTTAGAACAGACACAGAATTTAGATTACTACGAGAAAAAGACGGAACCTTACATGGGCTATTAAATTTAACTTAAAGGAGACTATAAAATTATGGCATTTACAAAAGAGATTAAAGGTAAAACAGTTATTTTTGCAAAAAGCGCCAATTTTTTTAAGGTATTAGGCGAGATCACTAAGCTTGAGTCTAAGCAAGAAACAGAAAAAGGTATGATCACCCTTATTTTACCAGGTGGAGAATATGCGGTCGAAAGTTTTAAAGAGCTTTTAAACTCAGGAGAAGCAGAACGTGAAGTACTTGAAAGTCAGTTGAATAAAGTCGGGTATGCTTTACAAAGTAAATTATCACTTGCAGAGTTTAGCGAGTACGTAGCAGGGTTGGATAATTCTGATCTGGTAGAATTTGCTAAAAAAGTAAAAGAGGAAATCGAAGTAAAAAAGATGCTTCAGTTCTAGAAAAAACAGAACAGGCACAAGTATTTATAAATTCTCTTGTGCCTGTTTTTCTAGGTGATTGCATCCTTGACGATGAGGATGAGGTAGCGGAATATATAAGTTTTTTAACTGGCTATGCATATGAGGATATTATAAAAGCAGATGATACTTTTATCAAACGTCTTAATGCGCGTATGCTTGCTATAAAATTTGATAGAGCTTCCGATATAGCTACTAGAGCATTATTAACGTCTATAGCAGATAAAAAAAGAGCAGGGAAGAACTCTAAACCGTTTACTATCGAAGAACTTTTAGGGTTTCAGGGTATTGATCGTAAAAATTTCCGTGATACCTTGAAAGTATATAACGACTTAATAGAGGATGCTAGAGAAAAAGAACAGAAAGCGCAGCATGAACAAGCAAAAGCCAAAAAAGCGAAAGCTGAAACAAGTATTGCTAAAAAGGTGGCGAAGTGGCGTGGATTGGGTAACCGCACTAAATAATAAAAAAAAGAAAATGCTGGATCAGATAGACGCTAGCCTACAAGTACAAGTAAATAATGCGGTACAGCTTAGCCCTATAGATACCGGAAAGTTAAAAAAATCATGGAAATTAGAACGTAATAGTGAATCGAGTTGGACAGTAAAAAATACGTCTGATCATGCTATTTTCCAAGAGTACGGCACTTATAAGCAATCTGGGCGCGAAATGTTCGGGGCGAGAACTGGACGTTGGAAAAAAGAAGTAGTCAGACGTATAAAGTAAAGAGGTGAAAATATGGCTGATAATGGAACGTTAGAGTTAAAAATAAATGCAGATGCCTCGCCGCTTGATAAAATAGAACAAAAAATGGCAAATACTGCTGCTAAGGCATCTAAAGGGATTTCTCTAAATATTGCTACAAGTGCCGCTTCTGCTGGTATTGATAAAATAGATAGAGCCTTGACAAGTATAGCAACTAAAGCGGCATCAATAACACTCAAAGGAATAGCTGCCGGTGCTACTGGAATTGTTACAGGCTTAGGGGCTTCTGTAAAAGCCGCCGGAGAGCTAGAGCAACAAGTGGGAGGTAGTGAAGCAGTTTTCGGAGATTACGCTGAAACTATCCAGAAGCAAAGTAAAACAGCATATAAAAGCATGGGTAAGGATCAGGCAGGATATATGCAAACTATAAACAAAATGGGTGCACTGATGCAGGGGTCGGGTGTTGATCAAGCAAAAAGTATGGAACTAAGCTCTGATGCTATGCAAAGGGCGGCTGATGTTGCTTCCATTATGGGCGTTGATATTGATTTTGCCATGGAATCTATAGCAGGTGCTGCCAAAGGTAACTTTACTATGATGGATAATTTAGGCGTGGCCATGAGTGATACTAGTTTAAACGCTTACGCCCTAGAAAAAGGATTAGGAAAGACTACACAGCAGATGACACAAGCTGAAAAAGTCACGCTTGCGATGGAAATGTTTATGGAAAAATCCGCCTATGCTGCCGGTAACTACGCAAAAGAAAATGACACGCTAGCAGGTAGTTTCCAGACTGCTAAAGCGGCATTTAAAAATTTTTTAGCTACCGGTGAGGGAGCAGATGAAGCGCTTGAAGCAGCTATGCATGCTGGTGGAATTGCGGCAAAAATGGCTAAAGAATTAGCGCCTAAGCTTGCGGCTGGGATAAAAAAAGCATTTGAAAAATTAAAACCTATGATCCCAGGTTTACTGGCTGATCTATTTAGCGGGGTTGCCGGTACTTTAGATAGTATTTTCGGAACGTCTATTTTTACCGATTTAACGAAAGGCTTAACTGATTTCTTAAAAGGAGCAAGCTTTGACGATCTATTAAATGGATTTAGAAAACTAGCAAAATCTTTAGCAATTGCTTTTATAGGTTTTAAAGCTTTATCGATAGGCAAAAAAGTTTTCGGCGGTCTTAATAGTATGATGAAAATTTTTAATAAATCTTCTAAAGGTGGATCAAGTGCAAATCCTATGCAGTCTATCGCTGATGGTTTCTCATCATTGCAAAAATCTGCTGGAATTGCATTGGTAATTGCTTCTATCGCTCTACTAGCTTTTGCTTTAAAAGGGATAGCTGAGCTAGGAACAACGGCAGTTGTACCGTTACTCACTTTCGCCGCTGTAATTGCTATTTTAGTAGGAACGTTTGCCCTGTTCGGTAAGGCTTTAACAACGAATATGACAGGTATTGCAGTTTTTGCCATAGCTGTTTCTTTACTGGCGTTTGCTATGGCACCTATAGCGCAATCCGGAACTGAGGGAGCAATCGCTATGGCAGTATTTGGCGCTGTGATTGCAATATTAGTAGCAGTGTTCGCACTATTCGGGCCGCTACTTAATGCGGCGATACCAGGCATGCTAGCCTTTGGCGTAACAATGTTACTAATTGGTGTCGCAGCTGCTTTAGCTACACCTATGATTGAAGCCTTACCTCCTGTTATTGACTCATTAAGTCAAGCCTTTAATAGTGCAGTAGAAGCTATATCACAGGCTATAGATTTGATACTTACAAGTGTCGGTAATTTAGTAGAAAAAATAGCTGATGGTGTTTCCAAGATTGTTGAAACAGTGGGTACAACATTAGTGAATGTTATGAAACAGGCGAGCGACTCTATCACCGATGTAGTAGATAGCATTTCAGGCGGGGTACAAGGGATTTTAGAAAAAATCGCCGATATCTTTGAAGCTATGGGAAACGCAGCGCTAAATGCTGGCAAAGGCGTAAAAGAAATGGCGAAAGGTATTAAAATCCTTGTTGGTTTAAACCTTGTAGACCTTTCAGGGACATTACTAGCTGTTTCCAGTGGGCTTGCTGCAATAGCTTTATCATCATTAGGACTTCAAACAGTCGGCAAATCAATGAAGTTATTAGTAGATGGGTTATTAAAAATAGTTGATAACGGCATGAAGTTAGCGGTTATTATACCAATGATCATGCAAAGTCTTATGCAATTAGGAGCGGTTATACCGACCTTAATACCACACCTAATGCTATTACAAACAACGATGACTACAGTAATGCCTACTTTCCAAACGTTCGCAACTACTGCATTAACGGCAATGGCAACCCTTATGGGGATAGCAGTATTTACCACGTTCGCATCGTCTGCCTTTATGGCTTTAGATAATGCGGTGATGATGTCTATCCGTTATTTTGAAATGTTTAAAGGATCAGTAAATAGAGCTACTAATGAATTACTTGCTATGTCTTCAAGCCTTATCGTTACCGCTAGAAATGCCTTTGAGTTAGCTGTACAGCTTACAGATGTAACGCTTGCGATGGCAGTAATGGAGCAGCAAACAAATAGCTTAATAAAAACACTAAATGTACTAAGAACTACTGTAATAAGATTAAGATCTGCATTTGTAGCAGCAATGAATGCGATGAAATCGGCGGCGCTTAGCATGATGAATAGTGTAATATCTGCATTTTCTCGCATGGCATCGGCTGCAGTATCTATTGTAAATAATATGGTGGCTCGTGTCGCTTCTGCTATGGCTGGCATGGCTAGCGCTGTAAATCGTGCAATGCAACAGTCAATAAATGTTATCAATTCCTATCAGGCTGCTTTCCAAAATTCTGGGCAGTTATTAGGCGTTGCAATTGCTAACGGTATTAGGTCTCAAACTTCTACGATCATGAGTGTTATAGACGATATAGCAAGACAAGCGAACTCTAAAATAAATGCAACTGTAAACGGAGCTAAGGGAGCAAGTAAAGGGAATAAGTTAGTATATGGTGCATACGCTGAAAACTATATGACATACGCAGGTGTCGATAATAATTTATCAAATAATACTGCAGGAATAACGAGCATGAACGCAGTACAAAGTAGAGTAGATACTAGTAGTAGTGTAAATGTAGAGGTTTCCGGATTTATGGAAACAACAAATCAACCTATTACGGTAATGCTTGATAGTAATGTACTTGCTAGAGGCATATTTAAACCTTTAGTCAAATTATTTGATAAAGCTAAGTATAGGAGGTAATTGACATGTTTGGCTATCATAATCCAACGCAAGTAGAACCTAAAATAGATCATCGTTTCAAGTCAATGTATACTGGTCTTAGTTTTATCGAAAATGATATGATTTTTCTAAAACAAGGGGCAGAAGTTGCCCCTGAAAAATTAGATATATCAGGGCTTGGGACAGGTATAACAACAAATAAATGGTTAGCATCAAAAGGGAATTACGCAGACTTTGAAAGCTTTGAACACTCATTCAATCGGTGGATCAATAATTTAGGCACTGGGTGGTTTGCGCACAACTCAACCGAGAATTTTAGTATTAATGATGATTTTAGGCGAGTTTTAACTTTCGCTGGAGTTGATGAGAAACTTTCTAGGCATAATGAGATATCAGAAACGGGTGGAGCCTACAGCAGTCTCGCTCGTGATGGAGATAGTAGTAGAGAAATCACCTATAGTTATAAGCTCGATACACATGTGTTAGTAGAATACATGAATCATGATTATCATAACCCTGAGCATATCCCCGAAAATATCATAGAAGACGTTGAATATATTGATGATAGTATTAACATGCTAAACGTGACTAAATTTATCAGGTGGCAGTTAAACCGATATTTTGAAGTCATGAAGCAAGACGTATGGAATAAGTATGCAGGATCTAGAATAGATTTCATAAGTACAGAATTTAATGATGTGATGCAAACTAATAGGAATTACGGAATCATGTTCTTTTTTGAACATGGTAAAAATGAGAAATATATAATTGATAATTTCCCACCAACAACTTATCAAGAAAAATATAATGATAGTTCTACGTCAACTTATTCAAAATCTGATGATAGCTCATTAGATGTGCAAAAAGCAGGCGTATACGATGTATTTGAATGGGATTCAGAAGCGGTATTTGATCGTATTAGAGGTGCGCAAAGCAACCCGCCTGATGTATTTGATGATACTAATAGTATTGACCCGTTAGGCGCTGAAAATACGTCTCTATGGTATGCGCCGTTTGATATTGCGGAAATATCATTTACAAATTATGGCGGTGATGAGTTTGTCGATATTACGGTTAAAATTCCCGAGGGTATAGCTTATAATAATGAAGCTAAAATTATCAATATAGCAACTAAAGGAGCTACTGATACATTAGGCGGTCTTAGATATAACTTTAATGAAACCACGATCGACTTTAAAACACATCAAATTGATGGTTTATATCATTTAGGGGTACCTAAAGATCATATAGCTAATTTATACATTAGACCTGGTGGTAAATTTGAGGAAACCCCAGACGGTAAAACATTAACGATCATTGGATCTGATACCTGGTTTGATAAGAATAAATTTATCAATGGTCAAAAGCAGGACACGTCAAGTTTGGGTAAAAATGATGTACCATTTCTAATCGGTACTGATCTAATGTATCAATATAAAGCCATTTGTAACCTAGACAATACAAGGGAATATATAACACCTAGCCTTTTTCATAAAAAAATACGAAGCGCAGGCATAGGATCATTGAATCGTATAAAATACCGCGGAACAGGTATAGGTTTTACTCTTAGAAAAGATACAACTACGCTAGGCACAACGGTTGATAGAATTATTCAACCGCCACCGATCAACTTACCATTGAAATGGTTTGAAATACACGGTGGTTATGACAATACAGGTCCATATAGTAACGTTATTTTAGGCGGTGCACCAGGTGGCACGGGATACGGAGGTATAAACTTAACGACTGCACACAACAGCGGTGTAGGGTATGGTTGTGGTTTTCAAGTTGATAATAATAAATTAACTATTCGTTTAAATCTATTGGGTTGGGCTGTAAATGATCAAGGTCAGTACGTCCCTAACTTACCTTATGTTCATTATTCAGGTACGTACCGATATAAAGTGAAATTGGAATGGCATAGAACAAATGGTTCTTATACAACGTGGTTTGACCAAAACTTGTTTAACCATGATACATCTCATGATTGGGATCTAGCCTATAAAGGGACATGGTTAAGAACGGCGCTAAATAGCCAAATGCTACTGAGTAATATAACTGTTCCTGATGATGCAGATAAAATCCGAGTAACAATTTACGGTGAAGATGCAACACAAGTTTCTAGTGCAGAGTATGATGTGACAGGCTACAGACCTCCTACAGTGATTACTGAGAAGGTGCCTTTATCTATTGATATGACTGAGTATGATATCAATGTAGGCATAGTTTTACGAGAGGTGAGACACTTATGATATTTATGAACAGGTATGATAAGTTTGAGCCTCTACATGCTATTGACGAGACAGCTCTTGATGTTTTCGAGCTGTCTGTCGACGGCTGGGGAAGTGAAATCCATATTACTACACGGGAATTTATAGGAAAATATCGGTATATTTCCGTAAATAGTCGGTTATACTCAATCATTAGCTATACAAATGATGTGACCGGCACAGATATAACCGCTAGAGATGTACTAGCTAAAGTTTCCGAGGATATAGAGCTGACACCAGGAACGTACACCCTGCAAGATTTGATAAAAAAAGTAAATAGATCGGTGCAGGTTGTTACTAATGGTAATACGCTGCCTACAATCGTTGTAGAAGAGAATGACAATTTGACATGTAAGGACGCTATAGATAGCGTTTTAGCTGGTGTAAATGTTTTAGCTATGATTAATACTCTATTTAATTTAGAGGGCTACAATAGCGGATTAGACCTATATTACACGCGTGTTGAGGTTTATGGAATGACCTGGGGATCTTATGACCTAGCGGACAAAGTTATCGCAATGCAAGACTATATGCATAAGTCAGATACTAACCCTCAATACGATACAAGCCGTGAGTTATTACAGATTATCGGAAATATCAACTCTAAATCAAAATTAAAATCGTGGAAAAGCAGAATGACTACAGCTGACTATAATAAGCTTGTCGCTTTTATAGATGGTGCTGATAATACAATCACAGATACTCAAGCTAGTACAATTTTAATGAAAGCGATGGAGTTTAAACGTGGAGTATTTGAGATCACTAGGGGAAGCTCTATCATCATAAACAAGCAGGGGATTAATGATGGCGTCAGATACAAGCTTGATGAGGTTGATTTTTCTGACTACAACGCAACAAGAACGCGCATTATTAATAATGTGTTAAGTCAGTACAACGGTTATACTGCGGCAAATATTTATATTAAACCTGAGGTAAGAGCTCAATTTATCATGGGTGTAAATAATATTGAGTTATATATACCCTACAGCTATACGATTGACTGCAAAAAATTTGTTATAAATGATGCCGATTTTGTATTAATGAATACATTGGAGGAGTTTATCGATGTATAAAGAAGAGAAAAAAAAGGCGCTTGCGTACTGGTCTGTACGAGGGTTTGACGTCTCAGGATTGCATATTAATGTCAAAGAGAAATCTAATCAGTGGAGCGTCCCAGTAATAGGGTACCAGAAAGGACGTATAATCGTTGTATACGCAGACAAAGCAAAAGAATATAATTTAGACTTATCTGTTGTCATAGCGCATGAAATCGGTCATTATTTGGGTTTTAGGCACTATGACAGAGGGCACGAGATAATGAAAGGCACTGCGAAAGAATTAGGAGGAAAAAAACTATGATTGAAGAAATTAAAAAATTTGACGGAATGGTTACAAGTAAAAATAAATTCGATATTAGTATCGACACTGAAAGTACTACACCACATTGGTTTTATCAGACTAGGCATAAAATTCACATTTATGCTAAAGCACTTGAGAAATCTGAAAAGACACAACTATTAGCGCTTGACTGGTTGAAAAAACACGCTGTAGGAACTGAAAAAGATGAAGAAGATCCATCAGTAGAAGAAGTGTCTACCAATGATCTTGATAATATGGGGTATCAAGAACTTTTGAAACTGGCAAAAGAGAAAGAATTTAAATTTGATAAAAACCCCAAAAAAAATGTATTGATCGAAGTACTTAAAGAGGTAATTTGATTATGGAGATAAAAAAACAAATACGATCTACTCCACAAGTAGGAGTTAAGCCCTACAGTCAAATACATGCGCACAGTACTGGAAATCCAAATTCTACAGCGCAAAATGAGGCGGACTATATGATCCGCAAGGACTTAAACAGCGGTTTCTATACTCACGTTGTCGGTAATGGCCAAGTGATCCAAACGGCGGAAACTAACCGCGGCGCATACGATGTTGGTGGGAGCTGGAACTACGAAACATATGCTGCAGTTGAATTAATCGAAAGTCATACAACAAGAAAAGAATTTGATCGAGATTATCGCTTATATGTAGATTTGCTACGCCAGTTAGCAAAAGAAGCAGGTATACCATTAACTTTAGATACAAAGGATTTAGCAGGTATCAAAACACATATGTTTTGTACCTATAATCAACCAAACAATGGTAGTGATCACATTGACCCATATCCATATCTAAATAAATGGGGTATCACTGTAGATCAATTTTCTAAAGATCTAGCTAATGGATTTAGCAATAAAGAGGATAGTAGCGATAGTGTAGATAAAAATACAAAAGTAAAGGATGATGCAAATATGTATATTTTAGATAAAGTATTTCCAAATGGAAAAGTAGAATCGTGGTTTATCGATGGAGAAAAACGTTCTTTATTAACTAAACAAGATGTTTTAGATGTAGAATATTTGCTTAAAGAAAAAGGTGTTAGTAAGAAGCATATCCGATTCAGCAGTGATAACCGCACGTTAAAAGCTATCGAGAGAAAGAAAGAAGAATATAAGTATTAAAAAAATCAACAACGATTGTATTTAAAAGGGGCGGAAAAGGGGCAAAAAAAGAATTGTTATAGAAATATGAGTGTATTACAATTGATATATAATATCTTTTAAAATAGCTCTATATAAGTCTTTTATAACTATTTTGTTATTCTTTTATATATCAAAATAATCATAATTTAGAACCAATTTGTTTTTGATTAAAAAATAAAGTTCGAAATCACTGCGTGGACAGTGTCTAATTACAATAAATAAGAATAAGTTTTTATACTATAAACACTTAAAAAGTGTAGATTCCTGAAATTTAGAAAGGAGTCTATACTTTTTTGTTAGCTTAAAAAAGTGACATAGTTGGCAATCTGTTTTCAAGAGAACTCAATTAGGGATTCTTCAATAAAAATAGCTGTAGAATAAATAATATTTTAAACAATCAGTTGTTATATGTAATCTATTAAGCATTCTTTTTGAATTAAAATAAACTAACTTAGAAAGATATATCAAAAGAGGAAATGTTGTTATAGAATTGTACCTTTTATAGCTTAAATGATAACATTTGAAGAATGATTTATTTCACTTAAACGTTATTTAAAACATATAGTAGATGCAAGCAATTAAAATCGGTAGTTGTTAGGGGAATTGAAATGAGTAGATCAAAAATAAGTGTATAGAACGAGTTCGAGATAATAGATATTCATGAATAAGCACTAGAAAACTAAAGATGCTATTGGTTAGATAGAATCATTGAAAATAAATTAAAGTTTTCTACTTATTCTACATGTAATCGAAAAATCAAGACATATAGTAGTCCGTATTTTGGTAAACAAAAGTATATGAATTAACAAATCGATGGCTAAAAATCATGAAGAAATGTTCAACTTTCAATAGTTTATTTTTAGAGGTAGGGTTTGAATTAAATATATTATTTCTATATTTTACATTTTTTTCCATATAAAAGTATCCCTGAAACTTTAAATAATGTTTGACCAACTTGGGTAGAATTATCTGTGAAATTCGATGAACCGCTACCTGTGTTCGATTGACTTTCTAATACTATACCTTCGTTACTTATGGGGTAAGCAGAAAGCTTATGAATATTTTTTAATTTTGAGGGCTTCTTTTTTTTCTTATGAGTTACTTTAGTATCAGTTTCTTTTTCTATTTGTTCAGTAGAGTCAGTATAAGTAGAATCTGTATATGATTCTTCCTTTGATTTTTGTTCTTTTTCAGGTCTTGAAAAAGAGTCAGGCGGTGCTGATGTGGGGTGAACATCCACAGCAGGATTTAGTGGATCTACAGGAGATACTCGGGTACTATCAGTTGATGCGACGGTGTCTGTAGGAGTACAGATAAGTATACTAGTTAATAATGCACTATGTATAATAGATGATTTTAGGAGTTTCTTTTTTTTATTAAATTTTTTCATGAACCATCGTTTTCCTTTCTTTTATTTGGACTACCCGATTCCCAAAATGTTCCCAATCAGAAGCAAGAGGCGGTTTTTTCCAAATAATATAATCGCAAGGTAAATTTTTTAATTTGATATCTGATAAATATAAGTTTGTCTTTTCAGACAGTGTATTTTCAATAATAATATTAAGAAATTTAAATGATTGAATATTTTCTATGATGAATTCGTTATAGGCTTTTCCATATAAAAAATCAACACAGACATAAACTGGTGTACTAAAAATTATAACAGGAACATGTTGAATCAGCAAAAATAAGTAGTCATGTTGGAGCGTACCAGTTTGAAGAGTAAATAATTTTTTCTTTTTAATAAAAGAATCAATAAACAGGTAGAAATCAGGATAATTTTCTTTAAAAAAAACAAAATCAGATTCAAATGAATAAGAGTCTTTTATATGAGTGAAGCGAAGGAACTTATAATGAATTTGCAATAAATTTCTTCTTAAACGATGATAGTAAGATTCATTTTCTGAAATATTAAAATGATGTTTCAATGCCTTTAAAAAAGTTGTAGTTAAACGAAATGCTTCAGGACAATTTAGTTTGATATGTTTATTGGCTAATTTCTTATCATAGGACGACATTAATTGCTCTGCAATCAAAAAAGAGTAGATAAAGGCAACTTCTTGAGCTATTTCATCTGGGCTTAAAGTTGTATGAAGTGCGAACCACTCTTTGATAGATATTACTCTTGAGGAAGGAACTTTTTCAAGAGTTTTTTTTACAGAAATAGTGTTTCCACTGTAGATTCTTTGGAAGATAATAGCTAGAAAGAATTTTAACTTAATTTTTTGTGAATAAGAGGAGTTCACCAAATATAAATCATCTATTTTTTTTAATAAAACTTCACTCAAATCTGCAATCTCTTTTGAAAATGGAAACTCCAAACTATTAAAGGAAAAAAAATAAACATCAAAAAGAAAAATCCGAATCGCTTCTTCTTCTCCAACAAATTCTAAATTATCATCGATATAAATATTATCCAATTCTAGTAATTTATCCAAATCTGATTTTAAGAGATATGTAGCGGAAAGGCTTAAGTAGTATGTGGAAGAAAATTCTTCAAATGAAAATTCTTCATCTTTAAAAATAGCATCTAAAAGCAAAAATAATTTTGAGTCTTTAAGATAGTACCATTGTAAAGTTTGCACTGAATCTTGTCCTGATGAGAAAAAATAGACATTTTTATTTTCAATGATAAGTTTAAGCTCAGTTATTTTGAAAAAAGTAAGGTCTTCTATCAGTTGAGCTACTTCTTTTTTAACTAAGTATGTAGATAATGATAAATCACTGGACAATTGTTTAAATGAAGTAGTTTGCATAGGTTGGATTTCAAGATAGTTTAAAATAGCAAGCCTATATTGATATTCTTTATTTAATAATTTATTCACAAGAACCTCTCCCAAAAAAGTTTATTTATCAAAAAAAGATAAACTGTCAAATTTAAAAATATATTATAAAGCCCAAATAGATTTAAAACAATAAATATTTTTAAATAAAATTGGAATATATAAAAAATGCCAGAATAAATGCCGTTTCTCTGCGTTCCAATTTTTTTAAAAAAAAACAAAAAAAATTGAAATGACAAAAAAGGAGGCAGATAATATAATAATTTGTGTCTTAAGGACGAGGTGCACTAAGTCCTGTAGATCAAGGAAAATAGAGTGTTAGCTAGAGAGGAGAGTCTAATGAGCGTAAAGCAGAGAAAGAAAAAATATGTCAATAATTATATATTTATTTTTACGTCTTTTCTTTTTATTTGTATAGGAAGTATAACAATGCTTTTTTCTAACAAGATTTCTGCACAAGAGAGATCAGTACAATTGAGCACAGCTAAAAGTACAGTTCAAATCGATAATATTACGGAGTTCTCCATTGGATTAAACAGTATGGAAGAAAGTATTATCACTGTACACTATCCAAAGAGTTTTCAATTAGAAGAAGAAAAATTTAGACAAGAAAATAGTGATAAAGTTCAAAATATTGAAGTTGATTCTAAAAAACAGCAGCTTTCATTTATGCTAAAGAACAAAGAAGTAAAAGAAATTTTATTTTCTGGACGCTTTTTAGAAAAAGGGGAACAGCAAATAGCTGTTCAGCTTGGTAAAGAAAAAGAACAGCTGATAATCAGCGTTGAAGAATCGGATGAAAAAAGTTCTTCGGACAAAACAGACAGTTCTACCTTAGAACAAACAATTTCAACACAGGAGAAAGCTTTAGAGTCATCATCTGATCAGCCGTTAGTAGAGAAGCAGCCAAAGGTGGACACATTACCAAGCTTCGATTGGAATTTGTTGAATAAAGACGGTTTAGATTTGTCATCATTTGAAAAAGTTTCTGTGAACACACCTGTTAAGTTGACTGGTGGAGTATTTGACAAGCAGCAACGAGAATATTATATGTTTTTTGGACATATAGGTAGATTAAATACTTATACTTATGCTACTGATAGGTTTGAAAAGCAAGGTAACATGCATGCGACTTTAGGAGAAAAAGCATCATTACCACTTCTAGCACCAATGATGATAGGGGTAAAAAAACAAACAGCAGAATCAGGAAAAATCGCAGGGGTTTTTGGTTATGACTATAACTTCGGAGAGACGACATGGGGTTCAAATGGAGCTAACTTTGATATTGGAGAAATAAGCTCAGAGTCTAAATCGATAATGAAATCTGGAGTGGCTAGTGATGGTCCTGAAACTAAAACATGGATAATTTCCCAATATGTGAAGGAAAATGAAATTGTTTCATATGGTTATTTTGCTCAAAAGGATCTAAATGGTGGAACTGTTTCATATTTACCTGTGAGAGTACATGGATATATTGTTAGCCAGAAGAATGGAAGAATCCGTTACGATGTCAGTTATTACAATGATAGCCAAGAAGAAAAAGACTATGCAATGACCTATGGAGCACATATGGATGTTGGTGGAGCACATGAAAATTCAAAGCTATTTTCTTATGGTGAATCGGGTCTATATTTTCATGAACCTGACAAAACACCAGTTGATAAAATACCTGCCCGCATTTATTTTTATACTAATAATGGGTACGGAAATAAGTTAGGCCCTACCGATTATAAGACAGGAGATTTAGGGAATAATCCCATTGGTACCTACAAAATTTCATATTGGTCTACTATTACAATGCACAATTGGCTTAACCCTTTGGCCGGTTATACTGATCCCTATGAACCATGGGATGGGATTGAACCAGTAGACTATCAATTTCCATTGACACATCCAATTTTTGCATTACGTTGGGACAAGCTAAACGTAAAACCCAAAGAGGTTGGTACTGGTTCTCTAGATCTATCAATCGAAGAACCAGCCCCAGTTTTACCAGTCGCACAAAAAACGTATAAGAATGAGACCTCATCAAGTAAAGAAAATCATGTTGGAGATACGTTATCCTTTAGCATAGTAGCTAATAATCGAGGAGATATGGATGTTTGGGAACAGGTTAAATTAACCGATGAATTGCCTAAAGAATTAGAGTTAGACACATCTTCTTTAACGTTAGTAGATGCGAGTGGAAAAGAGTCACCGCTTGATCCCTCAATCTATGATAAAGATAAGCATGAATTTAACGCTGGATTATATGATATCTCGCCCAAAGAGCAAATTGAAATCAAATATAAAGCTAAAATTATTTCCGGTATGATGGATCAAACCATAATCAATAAATTTACAGCTGCTAATACTAAACTTGAGACGGCGGAAGCCGAAGTGGAAATTCCTATTAGTGAAAAATTAGACTATAAATTAAAAGAAGAGGTCTTTCATGAAGACGGTTCTGTTGCAGATAAAGGTATTCAAGGAGAAACGTTAACCTATAAAACAACGATTTTAAACCCTCATAGTTCAGGCAAGTTGAATTATAAAAGTTTGCAAGGCTTCATACCTTTTGATGCTAACTTGGAAAATGTACAAGACGCTACATTGAAAGATGAGTCTGGAAAAACGATTGGAACAGCAGTTCTAAATGACAAAGCGAATACTATCTTTTATTTTGACGCTTTTGATAAGGATGAGTTAGTGCCTATCAATCAAAACTTGTATGTAGAGTATAAAGCTACTGTTAAACAAGACACACCTGACGGAACCCTGATTAAAGCAACTGCAAATTTTTGGGCTGAATTTACGAATGGTAGCTCATTAGATCAGGACAAAAGACCAACATCTAATGAAGTACAAACAGAAATCATGAAAAAAAGAGGAGATTTAGTTTTTGTTTCGGCACCTAAAATGCTTGATTTTGGCGATAACTTAAAAATTCTTCCTAAAAATCAAACCTATCCAATTGCTTCGAAAGATGATGCTTTAGTTGTAGAAGATCATCGCGGTACTGGAGAACATTGGTCAATGACAGCTACTTTATTAAAAGAATTAAGCAGCAAATCTGGGCATAAACTAGCAAACAGTCTGCACTATAAAGATCAAAAACAAGAGTATATTTTTACAGTTGGTAATGCTATTCCTATTATTGAAAAAGAAACCCTCAATGAACAAGGCGTAGATATTTCTGCCGAATGGTCAGGTACAAAAAACGGTCCATTTTTAGATGTAAAAGCTGGTCAACCGCGTGCTGAAAAATATTCTGGCTCCATAAAATGGACATTACAAGATGTTCCAGCTAATAACCAGGAATAGGAGAAAAGTTAAATGAAAAAAAGACACATTTTTTTTGTTTTGTCGTCATTATGTGGTTTCTTCTTTCTAATGGTTGGAGGTCATCACAAAATGTCTCAGCTAGTAACCAAGGATAGGGGAAAAATTAAATGAAAAAAAGACACGTTTTTGTTGCGTTGTTGTCATTATGTGGTTTCTTCTTTTTAACGGTTGGAGGCTATCAAGTACAGGCAGTAGAGCATAAAGAATATGAATCACGTACGGGTGTCGGATTTTATGGTTCTTATGAATATCCTGATGAGGAAGGATCACAAAATGATGATTCTTCTTCTGAAGAGCCAACAGAAATGCCTTCACCAGATAAACCAATAGATAAAGAGCAAATCCAAAATGAAATTGAAACAAATCAACTGGTGAGTAAGCCTACAGGAAGAACGCTTCCTCATACAGGAGAAATAAGTAATAGGTTTATTGGATTGATTGGTGTATTGATTGTAGTGGCAATTATATTGATCGTCCTTATAAATAGAAAAAAGAGTAAAGAGGAGAACGCGTAATGAAATTAGTTAATTTAAAATCAGCAGCAGTATTGATGATATTATCATCAATGACAGTATCAGGAATGAAAGCATTCGCAGCGGACAACTATGAAAGAAATTATCAAAGTGGAGGTGTCGTGGAATTTGTTCCTGATACAGATCCAACAGACCCAACAGATCCAAATGATCCAGATCCAGACAATCCAGTTGAACCTTGGGATCCGACAACACCTGATCACAAACCAAACCCAGGAACAGATGGTCCATTAAGTATTGATTTTGCTTCAAGTATTGACTTTGGCAAAAATAAAATTACGAATAAAGATGAATTATACTATGCAGAACCACAATATCTATGGAATGAAGACCATTCCGATTTTGAACCATCTTCTGCAAAACCTAACTATGTACAAATATCTGATAAACGCGGAACAAATGGTGGTTGGACACTAACTGTTAAACAAGATACTCAATTTAAAAATGATCAAACTTTAAATAAAGAGTTAACAGGTTCGCAAATCAAGTTTACACAAGGGGTAGCTGCTTCAAATAGTACAAATGTAACAGAGCCGAAAACGGTAGATATGACGTTGGTTCCAGGAACTGCAACAAAAGTGATGACAGCAGATAAAAATGCTGGAGCAGGTACTTGGGTAGATCGTTTTGGAACACTTGAAGATGTTGAAATCAATGGTGAAACGGTGAAAAAAAATAAAGCTATCACGTTATCTGTACCAGGAACAACACCAAAGGATGCAGTAAAATATGAAACAAAATTAATCTGGTCATTGACAGACGTACCAGGTAATACAACAGAAGCAGAATAATTCATTAAAAATAGTGAAACACAGAGGAGAATAACAAACATGAAATCAATCAAATTAGCAGCAACAGCAGGAGCTTTATTATTTAGTACAGTATTGTTCGGAACACAGGCATCAGCAGCACCAGGTGTATTACCAGCAAACCGCGATACAGATGCACAAGTAAAATTTATCGAAGATGATTCACCTACAGATCCAACAGACCCAACGGATCCAGATCCAGAAAAACCAGAAAAACCAGTTGATCCATTAGATCCTGACAAACCAGTAGAGCCAGGTACAAATGGTCCATTGAGTTTAGATTTTGCGTCAACTTTAGATTTTGGAACACAATTGATATCTAATAAAAATCAAACGTATTTTGCTAAACCTCAATACTTGAGAGACAAAGATGGAAATGTTGATGAAGCTAACCCAGTACCAAACTATGCTCAAGTAACAGATAAACGTGGTGGAGAAAAAGGCTGGGCTCTTAGTGTAAAACAAAATGGTCAATTCAAGTCATTAAAAAATCAAAAAGAATTAACAGGTGCGCAAATTACTTTCATGAATGCGGAATCAGCTACAGTATCATCTTCAAAAGCACCTAGTACCGTGAAAGACACATTTAGCTTAGGTACAGATGGTCTGGGTGTTGCTGAAAATGTAATGGCTGCATCAACTGGAGAAGGTTTTGGTACTTGGGTTTATCGTTTTGGTAATGAAGAAACAATGAAGGAAAGTATTAAATTAGACGTTCCAGGCTCTACAGTAAAAGAAGCAGACACTTACAAAACAACGCTGACGTGGACATTAACTGATATTCCAGAAAATACAGAGGAATAAACATAAGAGCAATGCATTGAATATGAGAGATTGAGATTAGATAAAAGTGTATAAGTTCAAATACTAAGCAGTTCAAATCAATTAAGATTTTTGGTGAGAAAATTTATTATTATTGATGTTCTCACCAGAAATCATCTGCTTAAATCATTCAATTAAGCGTAGCAAAAAATGCTTACCTTATTTAAAACAGAATTTAAAACAGAGAAGAACGTTACTTTTATTTTGCTCGCTCTTTATTCAATATACATATGAGGATATGGGAGGAAATTAATAATGATTAAGCTAAAAAAACGATGGCTGGTTTCTTTAATACTATGTATTGGTTTTATAGTTGGATTTATGCCTAAAGTAGATGCTTCTGAATTGAAGTTTAGTGTTGAGCCAGTACTTCCTGAAAATCAAAAAAGTGAAGGACATACTTATTTTGATTTGAATATGACACCAAATCAAAAGCAAGTGCTGAAAGTCCATATGCGAAATGATACAGATAAAGAAGTCGTGGTAAAACCATCCATTCATGCGGCGACAACAAATATCAATGGTGTTGTAGAGTATGGAGAGTCGAATACCAAAGTTGATAAGACGATCAAATATAGTCTTGAAAATATCGTAAAACCGACAGTTGATGAAGTTAAAATTCCTGCAAAAGGAGCAAAAGATTTAGAATTGAATGTTCAAATGCCAGAAGAAAAATTTGAAGGAGTTTTAGCTGGTGGAATTACTTTAGAAGAAAAAGAAGAGACAAAAAAAGATGAAAAAAATAAAGCTCAAGGTCTTGCTATTGAAAATAAATATGCCTATGTTGTAGCTGTAGTTTTACACGAATCTGAGGAAAAAGTCGCTTCTGAGTTAAAACTTACTAACGTAGAGCCCGGGCAAGTAAATGCTAGAAATGTAATCAATGCAACCATTCAAAATACGCAACCTAAGTACATGAATCAACTAACTATTGATACCAAAATTACTAAAAATGGGCAAAAAGAAGTACTATATTCTTCTAAAAAAGAAAGCATGCAGATGGCGCCTAACAGTTCATTTGCTTATCCGGTTTCCTTAAACGGAAAGGAATTGAAACCAGGGAAATATACATTAGATATGGTCGCACATTCTATGAAACAAGATTGGCACTTTACAAAAGAGTTTGAAATCAAAGCAGATGTAGCGAAGAAATTAAATAAAACAGACGTAAGTATTGAGAAAAGCAACACATGGATGTATCTATTAATCGGTAGTCTATTTATGCTAATCATTATTCTTGTGTTTATACTATTATATAGGAAGAAAAAAGAAAAAAATAGGAACGCTAAAAAAAGAAAAAAGCAAAGTAAAAAACGTTAATTCTCTATTTAGCAAATAAAATTTGCAAAGCTGTTTCACCTGTTTGCTTTAATACTTACAGGAGAAATCAGGCGTTGTTTTGCGATATAAGCTGATCTATGCGGTAAGAAATCTTGATAGGAAGTGTCATTCCTATTTTAATTTTTTTAATGATAACATACTAGAGCAATAGACAAGCAATTAAGATACCAAAATAAACATAAGGTGTGAACAAGAATGGGTAAGATTGGCTTAATCTATTTGGAATTCGAGAAGAAAGAAGTAAAGACAGATTTTTTAGAAAAATATTCAAATATTGTGTTATTAAGAGATAAGGAAGAACTGTTTGAAGAGTTGTATCAGTTAGAAGGAGTTATCGTTGTCGATGAAGAAAAGAATAAGCTAGGAGAGGTTTGTGAAATAATCATGACGATCAAGAAACAATCAACATGTTTTAGTTGGGTTGTTTCATCAATCGAAAAAGATATGGATAGGCTGGTTTACTTACAATTAGGTGCTGATTTCGTTATTAATAAAAATTCTAGTCAAATGGAAAAAGAGTTAATCATCAAAAATTCATTGAGAAGAAATCATATTTTTACGAAAAACCAGCAGGAGCTTCAGTTTAATGGGCAACCATCAGAAATAACAAAAACAAATTTTCACTTAGTTCCAGAAAATCTTAGCGTGAAGGTTAACGGAAAAATAGAAATTTCTTTAACCAGGTTAGAATTTCAATTACTAGAGATGTTATCTCAAAATCCTCGAATGACTTTTAGCTACGAAGAGCTTCAGAAACACATCTATGGAGACATTTCTGAAGACCGGCAGTATCGTATAACTAATCTAATGTATCATCTAAGAAGAAAAATAGATGAAGCAGATGATAGTAACAAAAATTATATTAAGACAGTTCGTTCAAGAGGCTATATGTTAAATATATAATTGAACATATAGTCAGACTAATAAAAAATTAGTTTAGTCTCTAGTGTTTTGATGTGTTTGCGGGTAAGCTTAAGTAATTCTGAACCGATATGTTCTGATGTTGATGAGAAATCATCGGCATCTTTTTTAATGCAAAATAATAGAACAGACACTCCGATATCATTTAGAATTAAATGGATAAAAACTAATAAATAGAGTCAAAATAAACTTAAAAATATACTAGAATGTATAAATGATCATCGTAAAGTATTGAAGAGAAATGTCTACAAAAGTCTGAACTTTTACTCTTTCAACTTGAGTATTTTTCTATGTTTTAGTGTGATTCCTTTTTAATAAAAAAACTAGAGGAAATTTCCTCTAGAAGTCAGACTAATCAATTTAATTCTTTGGCTTTTTTTACCAACAGTAGTTGACAAAGAGCCTGTTTTCTTTCATTACCAATCTATTCAAGCCGCGTAAGCTTTAGAACAATGAAATACTCTAGCATTGAACATCTTGGATTTTCTGAAACTTAGTTAAATCGTTTATCATAATAATTGATTGTTTACATCACTAATCGCAGCAATAGTTTTATTTGATGAAATCAGATATCTTCTACATCATCTTGCACTCTAAACATTTTGTTGTATCGTTCTTCATCCTCTTGGTTATCTCTGATCACTTTAGATAGAGTAAAGGACGAAGAGATCAGACCTACAGATCCCATTAAGTAATATCCTTTTACCATCAATGGCTCTTTTAGCGTATACAACCCAATTAAGATAAGAACCACAAAGAATAAAAATGATCCCCATGCTAACATAACAAAAGCCGGAGTATTACGATAGGCTTTCTTTTTTATATTATTATTCAACTAACCACTCCTTTTTTAATTAGATAACAATTGTACCAAATAAAAAGAGGATAGGAAAGACAATTTTGACAAACTGCTAAAGGTATATTGAAAAAGGCGTTAGTGAGCAAGTTTACTTTTTAGGAACACTTGATAGAGCTGGTTAGATAAGCAATGAAAAAGTGACATTCATTAAATAGTTTTCACGTTGAGAGTCTGGAATAGAGAGCACTATTTTTTTTCAATACAAAATAAAATCGGCGGATTATTTCGTTGGTTGATAAATTGATAAGTCAGCACACTATAAGACTCCTGCGGCAATGCTTGGCAATAGTCCTGGACAAAAGCCAATTCGGCTTCCCCACCTGTATGTCCATAGTAAACAACTAGAATGATCCTTCCTTTATTTTTTAATCTAAGAAGTAACGCCTCCAGCGCTTGTTTTGTGGTGTTAGGTGTGGTGATGATTTGTTTATCACTTTTTGGCAGATAGCCTAGATTAAAAATGGCTGCCGCAACGGTTGTTTCTTTAGTAAGGGTAGTTTCGATCGTCTCATGACCTTGATGGAATAATTGAACATGGTCGCTCAAACCCGCTTCCGTCAATTTCTTAGTCGTGTTTGTTAATGCTTGTTCTTGGACATCAAAAGCGTAAACGATTCCGTTCGGACCAACTAACTCAGCCAAAAATACTGTATCATTTCCATTGCCCATCGTAGCATCGACAACAGTATCACCTTCTGCAATACTCTCTTTCAACAATGTATGACTAAAATGTAATGCTGTCTGGAGCATCAAATAAGCACCTCTTTTTCTTTACGAGCATCGTGAATTCCCTGGTAGCTGTTTCGACGCTTCATTTCATCATCGATCGCATTCAAGACCTCCCATTTTTTCAAACTCCACATTGGCCCCACCAAAGAATCAGTAGGCGCATCACCTGTTAAACGGTGGATCACAATGTCTGATGGAATCATCTCCAATTGATCGCAAATCACAGAAACATAGTCATCTTTGGTCATCAATTGAAGCCGGCCTTCGTGATAATCTCGTAGCATACGTGTATTTGTCATCAAGTGAAGCAAATGAAGTTTGATTCCTTGAATATCGGAATCAACGATCGTACGGCGCACATTTTCCCGCATCATGTCTGTTGTTTCTCCTGGCAAGCCATTGATCAAATGAGTGCAGACACGAATGTTATGCTTTCGTAATTTTGCCACACCCTCCAAATAGGTTTGATAATCATGCGCTCGATTGATCGTAGTGCTGGTGGTTTCATAGGTAGTCTGTAATCCTAGTTCTACCCATAAATAATAACGTTGATTCAACTCCGCTAAATACGCCACAACATCATCAGGAAGACAATCTGGACGTGTACCGATTGAAATACCAACAACGCCTTTTTCATTGACTACTTGTTCAAAACGGTGACGAATCACATCAACAGGGGCATGGGTATTCGTAAAGTTTTGAAAATAAACGATATATTGCGCTACTTGAGGCCATTTTTTGTGCATCAGTTGAATTTCTTTTTGAAATTGGATCGGTAAAGGATCTTGTGGTGCGACAATCATGTCACCAGAGCCAGACACACTACAAAATGTACAACCACCTTTAGCAACCGTACCATCACGATTAGGACAATCAAAACCGCCATCTAAAGGAACCTTGAAAATTTTTCCGCCAAACTGCTGCCGAAGCGCATAATTCCAAGTATGATAGCGTTTATTTGGATCTTCTGTATATAAAAAATCAGACATATCTATTCTTCTTTCTATTGCTGTTTATTTTTAAAACGCCAAACAAATCGTTTTTCTAGGTAAATTGGGTAACCCATCAATAACCAAGCTAATCCAAAGCAAAAACCACCTAAAACATCACTTGGGAAATGCACACCTACATAAATTCGGCTGATACCGATCAATAAGATACCGCAACCAAGTAAAATTTGTAAGAATAAGCAAAGATTTTTTTGTTTGATGAATTGGGGCAGCAGCAAGATAATCGTGCCATAAAGCAAGACACTACCTGTTGAATGACCGCTAGGGAAGCTGTAACTATGCTCAACGACTAAATGATCTAAGGTTGGACGCGGACGCATAAAAACCAGTTTGATCAGTGGATTGAGGATACCAGCAATACCTGCTGTATTGATCAATAACCACAATGTTTCAGCGTAATACTTTCCTTTAAATAAAATAAAAGCGATCGCTATCGCCAAAATTCCGATAGTCAATGGATCAGCGAATTTCGTATACCAAATAAAAAACTGATTCAAAGAGGGATAAGGGGCACGTACAAATGCTGTGATTGTTTGGTCAAATCCACCCAGCCACTCTGGATAAAAACGGACAACATAACCTAAAAACATAAAGACAACCAAAAAGCAGCTGCCCGCAAACTGATAGTATAATTTGTTTTTCATAAAAAATCCTTTCTGATTTACGTAATGCTTATTATAACATCAAATAATGAAGAACACAGCTTAGAACCAAAAAATGAAGAGAAGAGAGAGCAAGACTAAAACGTTTAGATCCGAGAAACAGCAAAAAAGAATTTGGGACATAACTCTATGAGTTACAATCTAGTCATTTGACATCCGAATAAACGGTGGAAGCAGAAACAACCCCTTCGGAAATAAGCTGAAATTCACAAAAATTTGAAGAACAATTTTCGTGAATTCCAGCTTATTTCTCGGGGTTAAACGTTTCTGAGGTGACCCCAAAAAGTTGTACATGAAAAATACAACTTTGGGAGGTCATTTTTTTGAACTTTTATGAAGCAGATTTTAAATTGAACATAGTAAAGGAATACCTTGAAG
>NZ_MIJY01000006.1 GCF_001730305.1 Enterococcus termitis | reverse complement strand
ATGCGCCATTCGCTCCACCGAACCAGCCAACAAATGTGTATCCCGTTCGGGTTGGTCCCGCCGGGACCGTACTTGTGGCATCGTATGCTACTGTTCTGGTTCCTGGTATCGTTCCTCCGGTGTGTCCATTTCCGTTGAACGATTGCGTGTAGTTGTTTCTCGTCCATCTTGCGTACAGCGTTAGGTTTCCTGGTGGCATGTAAGCTCCGGTTGTATATTCATGTCCACCGCTCTGGGATGTCGTATTAAACCATCCTTCAAATCTATGCCCTGTTCTTGTTGGGGAACCGGCTATATAGATTTGATCTCCTTCTATGACTGTCCCGTTTGGCGGTATGTGTCCTCCATTTGCGCCGTTGCCATTCCATGTGATGGGATATGCCCAACGTGCGAATTCTATGAACTGCCATTTTGAGGCACTGTTCTGTTTCACATGTGCTAACGAATGTGGATATTTTTTCATTAATGGCATTTCTACGTGTCCTGTTATCCTCTCGAGATTGTCCCATCCATTTGTATATATCGGAGGGGTTACCTCCAGTTGTACAAGTGTTCTTTTCCAATATGTAACTCCGTCACCAGGATAGACCGTCCACGGTCTATAATGGGGCAGTTCTGAAGTCGAACTCGAAGTCAAATCCAGTTGGAGTGAAATTGAACGCTCTCCATGGCATTCTAAAACCATAATTGCCGTACCTGTCGTCCGGGACTCCCCCGCTATCCTCGATGTATTGATCCCTCGTGATATACTTTGGAGTGGGGGTTAGCGGATACTGGTATTGATTTTTGTCCAATAGAGTTGTGCTCGTTAATGTACCATTTTCGTTCGCAAATACTTCCCTAGTATTCTTTGTACGAGTAAATCCAAAAATTAATAAACAAACCAATAATAAACCTAATATAATACGTCCTTTCATAGCTTTCTCCTTCTTCTATTTATCATACCTTATCTTTTTAATTATATATCTTTTTTTCATAAAAACGATATATGCGTAGATATCCAAATGGTTCTCCTTATATATACTCCTATCTTTCGATTAAACATCACATCGGTATATATATATATAACTTATAGTAAAATCAGGCAGTTCTCTAGGATACAAAAAAATGTGATAGTTCGGTTGCACAGAAAAGAAAAAGGTGATTCAGCCCGTATAATAAAAAGCTAAAAATCGTTAGCTTGAATTCAGATTACCAAATAGTGTCATTGGATATAGTCCGAATTCAACAAAATATGTGAAGAAATAATAGATGAGTGACTCTTATTTGCAAGTTAATTCACGAGTTATTTATATATTGTGAATTTTTGTTCACATTCATTTTTTAATATATTTTTATGATAATATGTATCTATGAGAATATTAAAGGAGGAATAAGATGAAAAAAGTACAAGTAATAGTTAATCGAGTGTTTGTATCATCTATCTTATTAATCGCTACTTTATTTATAATACCGCCAACATTTGGAATAGCGGATGGCGATAAGGTAAGTTTTTATGAATATTTATATGGATGGCCTTTAAAATGGTTGAATGTAACTAGCGTGACAGATAAGGGAAATAGTTTTGTTGAAACTTTTTTTACAGGAAATGAAGGAATAAGTATCAAATGGGTTAATTTGTTCGGAAGCTTTTCTTTGATACTTGTAGTAGTAAGTATCGTTTTTTTCTTTGCCAAAAAACTTTACAAAAAAAAGGGGGATAAAAATTGAAAAGAACTTATTTGTTTTTATTAATCGGTATTTGTCTATATACGATAGCGATACCAGGAATAAGAGTAGATGCTGCAGCTAAAATTAACACTTGGGATTTAGTTGATTCTGGAAAACATATGGACTATGATGGAAACTCTAAATATATGTCATACATTAAGTCAGGCGCTGGCACATGGAATAGTTATAAAAAAGGGGTTATAAGACCAGATTCAACATATATCATTGAAGATGTGTACTGTAGCGATACATCTGCTAATAATAATGTAAATGCAACAACATATAGTAACGGTAAAATTATTTTTAATAAAAAAAATATGGATAAAAAAGATAAAGCTGGAAAACAAAATGTAGCAACTCATGAATTAGGTCATTGTTTACGACTTGCTCATAATGCTTCATCAGATGTAATGTATATGTATAGTACTTCGAAAACTACACTTTCAACAAATGATAAAAAATCCTATGATGCTGCATATAAAAAATATTAAAAGGAGTACAATATATGAATAAAACAAACGTTGGAATAATCATTTTAGTAGCTAATATTTTTTGTATTGTTTGTTTTTTAATAGTGAATACATACTTTGATAAAAATAAAGCGAAGGGAACAGAAGTTCCGATATATGCAATTCATGCAGATTACACTTTAGATGTTAATAATCCTAATGAGGTAGTCGGTGGTTCTGATTATGTTTTTGTTGGTAAAGTGATAGATAATACAGGAACAACGTATAAAAATAAAACTCCTTTAGAACAAGAAGACGGCTCGATTAAGTACCTAGGAGAAGCTTTTACAAATTATAAGATTGAAGTCATTACTAATCTGAAAAACAAGCTAGTAACCTCTAAAGAAATTACGTTAGCAAAACAGGGTGGTATTCGAGAAGATGGTTCTGCCTACGATATATTTGAAGATGACCTATTGCCGGAAGCAGGAAAAGTTTATATTTTTACTGCTTATACCCAAGACGATGGTTCTTTGCTTGTATCCGGAGCCAATTCAACCGTTTCTTTTGATAAACAGACAAAAAATATTGATACTCCAAAAGAACTGGCTGAAACAGAAGAAGTCCAAAAATATGAAGACGCAGTAAACAATCAAATTTCAACTGAAACAGATAATCTGGACTCTGTTTTTGATTCTAATAAGGAAGATTAAAACTTTAGGGAGGTGACGGCTGACCTCTATCTGCTTAATACAATTCTAAGCCACAATGTGGTTTGAATATTGGTCACTTGTTTAAATGACCTAATGCTAATATAATATACGAGGAGGTGTATATATGAATATCAAGTCTTAATCAATGAATGGTTATAGTAACACAGGTGTTCGTGCTGAAGCCATGAATTATGCTGCTGGATGTTGTACATGCTCATGTTCAACATGTACATGTACGTGTTCTGCTTCAACTGCTACTGAAACAAAAGAGTAAGGCAAAAAAATGAAAGGGGATTCATCCCCCTTTTTAATAGGTGGTGTATACAAATGGATTCCATTTTAACGCTAAACAAATTAAAAATAGAAAAGAGCAACAAAGTAATATTGGATATAGATCAAGAAATAATAATTCTACCTAAAGATAAAGTAGCAGTTTTAGGGGAAAACGGTGCTGGAAAAACAACGTTAATCAATGCTATTTTAGGAGAAATAAATTTTGAGGGGAAAATAGTAAAGAACTTTGACAAACTAAGTTGTGGAATTGTTTTTCAAGAAAACTCGTATAATGATTTGCTAAAAGTTAATGAACTAATAAAGCTTGTTCTATCTTTGAAAAAAGAAGAATTATCTCATTTTTTAGAAAACTGCGAGTTGGAAGACTTAAAGAAAAAGTATATTAAAGATCTTTCTGGTGGAGAAAGACAACGACTGACACTAAGCCTCGTGTTGGAAAGCAACAAATCAATCTATTTTTTTGATGAGCTTACATCAGGTTTAGATTATAAAAAAAGACTTTCTTTACTAGCTATGATGAAGAGAAAAGTAATAAATCAAACGGTTATAAATGTAACACATTATTTTGACGAAATTGAAAATTGGGCGACAAAAATTCTTATGCTAAAACAAGGACAATTAATTTTTTTTGGATCAGTTGTAGATTTTTTCTCAAAGTTCACACATTATTCTATTGTAAAAATTGATTATAATGATTTTTCAAAATTGAAAGAAACTACTATTAAGAATGTAGATCACACTGATACCGGAGATGGTGAAGCATTTATTTGTTCAAGTCCTGAACTTCAAATAGACATGGAAAAAGCTTTTGAAGAGAACAGTATAAATTATACTGTCATTAAACAAAGTATATACACAACCTATTTAGTCGCCTTTTCAATGACTGAAACTACAAGCAAATTAATTACGGAGGTGAGAAAATAATGAGGTATTTAGGGACGAGTATTAAGTTACAATTTCGTATTCCAGTATCCATCTTTTTTTCATTATTGTTTCCCTTAATTATGATGTTTGCGATGGTTACATCATATGGAAATGTTGATATAGGTAACGGGTTTCATTTTGTAGACAAATATTTTTTAATTAGTACAGGTATGGGAATGATGCCAATTTCCTTGATTAGTTTTCCTATATGGTTAGGTGAGAGTATTCAAAATCAAAGTTATAAACGTCTGGAGTATTTTGGACTAAGCACACACAATATGATTGTTTCAGATGTTTTCTCCTACGCGCTATTAACCTTGTTGAGTGTTATCGTCAATATTTTATTTGGTTTTTTCATGTATGGACTGCATATTCCAAGCATCGGTTATTTCTTGTCGTATATCGTACAATGCTTATACTGTAACTTTGTTTTACTTATTTTTGGGGCAATAATTGCATTGCTAGTAAAAAATACGAGGATATTGATGCCGATTGGGATGGTCTTGTTATTTAGTTCTTATATTTTCACAGGTGCATTTTCATCGTTTTCAGATCTTCCGACGTCTTTTCAATCAATTGGAAGATTTATCCCAATGAAATATGTTATGAATGATTTTTTTGATGTTTGGGCTGAAAAAAAAGTGTTTATTCAAGATTTTTTAGTGTTGAATACTATTTTAGGAATAGGCTTAGCATGTATCCTAATTGCTATTTTTGTTGTAACACAAAAGAAGAAAAATTAAATTGGGGAAGGGTTGGGCTATACTAATGAAAAAGAAGTTTAACAATTCAACGACTCGTGTTATCGTATCTATTTTTTTAGGAATTATTTTAGGAGTTTTTGTTTGCTTTATGGCAATTCGCACTGGATATACTTATGTTAAAAGTTCTTCTTTAACTGAATATAGTGTAAATATTTTGGGTTTTACTATTTTTGATATTCAAAAAGTGGGGAACGAATTTAAAGGAACGCCAAATAATAGTAATATGATGTTTATCGGGATTATATTTTCAATGATTCTAGCCACCGCAACCGAAATTGTTATAGCTTTGAAAAACAGAAAGGGAAGAGGGATAACAAATGATTGATTTTGAGAAAAACATTGTTGCTTGCATACATTTGCAAGCAACATAAGAAAATAGATGTATTAAAAAATATATCCTTTGAGGCAAAATCAGGACGTATTACAGCTTTTTTCGGGTCCTAATGGAGCTGTGAAGAGTTCTACTCTAAGAATACTTCTTGGTCTATATCGACCTTTATTTGGGACAGTAACTTTTGGTAGTGAACAATATGGTCATTTCACTTTGCCCCTGGAATTTGTAGGTTGTTCATTTGATGGAATTACTGGCACTCCATCTATCGGTTTTAAAAATATCTATTATTTTACTGCATTTTCTTTTATACTCAACATGCTTGAAACAGAGTGGGAAGTGTCCTCGAATTACAAGCTTGAAGCATACTATCTTATTGCCAATTTAAATCTTCACTATTTGTATGGATAATCCTTTTTTTACCAATCAAAATACTTTTTTCTTAAACCTCTTCAAAGTACCCTTACCACTATCATCCATATCAATATAAATGATGTCTTATCACTTACTTATCTCAGAAAATCCTGATGAAACAATATCTGTGGAAGACCTGTAATATAACTAATCTGGTCAACTCCATCTCTCAAGCCTAATTAGTAATTTATCAAATCTTGAATTTAATATCCCTTCACCCTAATAATTCCTAATTCAATAGCTTGGATAATAGCAGAAACAGTTGAATTCACATCTAATTTATCGTAAACAGATAAAAGATGATTATTTACAGTCCTTCTGCTGATATGAAGGCAATCAGCTATTTTTTGTTGCGTGATTCCTTCAGCTGCTAGTTTTAAGATCTCCTTTTCTCTTTCAGTAAGCAAGTCTATCGAATTAAGACTTTTAGGTAGCAAATTCGTTCCACTGTATACTTTAATCAGATTATCATGCAAATCCTCAATCGTTAAATTCTTATTTAGTATCGCCCATGCTCCAGATTTTATCGCTTCATTTTTATATTCAATCAAATCAAACCCGGATAAAAATACTATTTTTTGGCTTGGGAATTTTTCGAGTACTTCTTTAGAAATATCAAATCCATTAAACTCCCCAATATGAATATCTAATACAACTATGTCTGGTCGTACGTTCTCCATTCTGGAAAATAAACTGCTCGGCTCTATAAAACTACTAATTGAAATACTTTTTGATTGAAATGCAATTTCGAGACTCTTTGAAAAAAGTGAATGATCATCTAGTAAGTATACTTTCATTATTATTCTCCTTTGCGATAGGTAGCGTTATAATAAATTTAGTTCCACTTGGTTCCACAGGGACAATTTTCATTTTTCCATTTAGGGAATTAACCTCTTGGTTGATGGATAATATACCAAAATGTTTATTCTCAAATTCTCTTAGTTTTATTTTACTATAGTCAAATCCTACTCCATTATCTTCGATACTACTTTGAAAATAAGTCTCATTTTGAATAAGTGCAACAATAATTTCTGTTGCTTGAGAATGTTTCAGTGCATTAACTATTAATTCTTGTATAATCCTATAAACATGAAATCTTTCTTCTTTCTTCAAGCAAGTCTCGTTAGGGCAATAAAGACGAATAAAAACTGAGTCTTGTTCATAATTCAATTTATCACACAGAGTCCGAATACTTTGCGATAAAGGGACTTTTTCAATTGTTGACGGATATAATTCGAATATCTTATCTCTGAAAACCTTATTTAAATTTTCGAATGTTTCTAATATCAAATTTTTTATTTCGATCTGTTCCGTTTGGAGTGATTCTGTCAAATTTTTTAGAGCTAAAATATTTTGTAAAACATTATCATGTATAAAGAAAGAAAAATCTTTATGGAAATTTTGTACTCTATTTAAATACTCATAATTCACGTATTCATCATAAGATAAACTTTCTATTTTCCTTGCCTCTTGTTTAATATCATACATTTTTTCATTTTCAAGAATTATTTCACCGATAACACTCACTAACTCATTTATTGATTCATACTCATCTACAGTCAGCCTAGAGAAATGTTCTTTACTAACTACTAACCAACCAATCACTTGATTCCTTTTATAAAAAGCAAATTTATCAAACTGATTATGCTGATATTGAAATTCTCTAGAATCAACTTTAATTTCCTCAATAATTTTACTTGTTAATGTAATCCCTAAAAAGTCTCCTCTACTTGATATAATATACGGATTATATTTATCTTTCCAAACAACTAAATAACTCTTAATCCCATAATTTTGTATTAAAAGTTTACTAATTAAAGAGCTAATAGAAGATAACGTCTTTTCTTTAGTGATTGTTTGAGTAAGCTCCATCTTTTCTTTCTGGTAATCTTTTTTTGCTTGCTTAACTTTCATTATTTCAAGATTATTTAGATACTCATTTTTCAGATGAAAAATATATAAAATTATGAAATAGGACACAATGATAAAATACAGGACAAATATAGACACATGAAAAAAATAATTACATAGAATGAAAAATAGGATTACGCAAAATAAGTGAGTAGCAAGATTAGCTATTATAATTGATTTATTTAATCGAATAGCATTGCGCTTTATCAAGATAATCCCTACTGTTACAGGTATTAATAAAATAAAGAAGAGAGAGTAAAATTTAAGAAAGCTTGGCATAATATTATTTAAAAGCGAATAGGAGAGGATAAATGGGCTAAGTGCTATAATCAAAGATTTCGTCATAAAAGTTTGTTCTTTTCTAGTACTGGTACTTAACCTATCTTTCTCCTTCCAATATAAGATAGTACAACCAAGTATACTTAATAGAATTTCTATAAGGATAAGAGGATAGAATTGTTCAAAATTTATTAATAATAATGCAACAGTAATTAAGGAATAAGAAAACAAACCCGATGCTATCAGTTTCAGAATGGGAGAATTAGGAATAGAGTTAAACGTGACAAAAAACTTATATATGAAATAGGATAGGAATGAAATAATGACAAATGAAATAACATCCAAATATGCAAATGGGAATAAATCAAGGAGTAAATAAATTAAGATAAGAGAAATAATACCTGTGAACAATCTAGCATTGTTCTCATCTTTTGATACATGCATGATAATCATACAGAATATTGATAAAAAAATAATAATTGGGACTATAATTGGTGCATGTTCATTATTATAGGAACGATAATGATGCATCGCAAATAAAGACGATAGCAATAATAGGAATGAAAAAATGAGATAGATGAGCTTTTGTTTCATGATTCAGGTCTCCAATTCCAAGTAGTTTTTAAATTCCAACATATCATTTGTACACTCTAATTCTTCTAACAGAGTCAAAGCCTTCATTTTTTCAGAAAGCACTAACTCTTTACAAAAATCTATAGCACCCGTTTCAATTATTTTACCTTGTATAGTTTGTATTGAGGTTTCAGGATTATTAAGCAGCAATAATAAACTTTTATTATTGCTACTATTAAGCGTACTTATACTTGCGATTAAAGGCAATGTACTCTTCAATTCAGATATGTCTGTAGATGGAGATTTTAGAATCCCAATAATATCATTTTCAATTTGAAGCAATGTACCATAATGATTGGCAAACTTATCAAGAGAATCATTGTTGTTACTTCCCAACTTAGTTATAAGCCGGAAAATTGCAGTTGATTTTTGTACGATATTTTGGAAGTAAAAATCAATAGATTTACTTGTGTCTACCACCGTAGAATAGTCCAAAAACTCAGCATTTAAAGCCTCTCTTAAAAGGTTATAGTCAAAGTTCTTATGCCCACCAATTAATTCTAAGCTTTCCACTAATAATTCTGTAGATAATAAAGAAAGATGCTCCGAACAAATTTTGTTGGCTAGTTCTGTATCATTATCCAATAAATCATCCATCACTCTAGCTGCTATCCCAATTAATTCTACACTATACATTACATCAAAACTATTATAGTTTAGTGTATTAGATAACTTAGATATATACCAATAATACTCACTCCATCTAAAACTTTTATCAAAGTTCATTGTTTCAAGAATATTGATTGAGTAGATACGGTTATACTTCTCTATTGTTTGATTCATTTTTATTTTTGAGCAAACAGCATGTATCAATTTCATACCTACTACTCCTTATTTGTGAAATATTTATTATAGTCTGTAATTTCATCATACTATTTTTAATTCATTTGCACAATGTACTCATAACAATATAGTTTCCTTATTGTATACTTAACCCAATAAATCACAGATAAGGAGAACTCGTTATGGACAAACAATTATCATGGGAATCATTCCAGAAGGATAATTTACATGTATGTGAGAATTCTAACAACTTTGTACAAAAGTTATACACTAATTTAGACATACCACTTCTTCCAATCGAAAAGGTTCAAAGTAATTCTTCATCCTTAGATTTCTCAAACACCTTGCCTTTAGGTAGTAAATGGCCCAAGTGACTAATTTTCAAGTTTTTCAACTGAAAATTTAGTATAAATAATGATAAAAAGGAGGTGCTACTATATGGAAACTAAAAATTACAGTAAACCATCTATTGAAAAAGTTGCAAGTTTTAAAGAGTCTACGCGTGGTCTTTGGACTGGTAAATTTAGAGATGTATTTGGTGGACGAGCTCTTTTCCAAATTGTAATTTTTTATTAAAAATAAGTAATTACAAAACAATGCCAAGAGCGGTCACCGAATTTGCTAATTCGGTGACTTTTTTATACATCATCTTCTTTACCTAACCTTTCTAATTTTTATACAAAAAAAATAATAAGGGGGTGCCTTTATCATTAAAAATGAGCCCGAATTTCTACATGTAGGGAAAGAGACTATCTTTCAAAAAAGAATTAATACTAAATTTGAGAGTCTGATGCTTCTTTCTCACTATGAATACGTTAAACATGCAGGAAATGATTTTGAAATTTATTGTGTTACTACAGAGTTTTCAAAAAATTTCTGTACTGAAAGAAAGTTTGAGCTTCTTGAAACCTCAGAAATGATAGTTGAACTACAAGAAAATATCAGCCTAGGAATTTTTGTTTTAGTGGCAGAAGAAAGTTTGTTCATTGGAGGTCCATTGTTCGATACATCCCTTTCATGGATTATTTCAAATGACGAGGAGTTAATTGTTAGTGATTCTTCTACAGATCTCGCGTTATTCCTCGATTTGCCTATATCTAAAACAGCTCTTGCTTTAAATTTGATTCATAGTTTACCTTATTATCCATTTCAAACACTTTCCTTATGGGAGAATGTGAATACTATTCAACCCTTTCATATCTTAAAATATAGCGCTGATAAAAAGCTAGAAGCTATTCAAGTATGGAGTCCGCCAGCTTTGGTAAAGGAAGTTGAACCTATTTATCTAAAAATAAGAGAACGCCTTTTGAAAATACTCAGCCAAAATATTGTTGATTACTCAGAATTATCTGCTGATCTTTCTGGTGGTATAGACTCAGCAACCATTATCTATATTCTAAAAGCACTGCACGCTGACATAAAATTGTATCATGCAGAAGCTGATAGTAAATGGAACAGTGATTCAAAATGGGCAAAGTTAATATCAAATGATCTTAATACAAGTTTTACTTCTTTCCCTTCCTTAGGAAGTAGTGGGAAAAATTTTAAAATTGATATAGAGTACTCGAATTCAACGCTACCAGACTCTCCATTACTTTGGGCGGATACAGAAGGCTACGTTGAATCCATAGCAGAATCAGCAGAAAAGCCAGCTCATACTACTCATTTTACGGGACTTGGGGGAGATGAATTATTTACACCCATGCCTTCAAATGCATGGTCTCTTGTTCGCCAAAATAAACTCCGCAGTGTAGATTTAGGACTGCGATATTGTTTACTCAGCCGAACTCCAATATCAATTGGCATTTCAGAGCTGATAAATAATGTTTCTTTTAAAGACGCTCTTCAATTAGAAATTGACAGAGCCTTCGGCTATGATAACACATCTATTACAGACTCGACACTCAATTGGTGCGGGCCTATTATTATCCCTAATTGGCTTACTGAGCCATATCGTAAATCAAGTTATAAGGTACTAACAAATGCCCTACATGACACCACGGGGGCTCTAGATATCGATCGTTCTCGCCATCAAATAATTGAATCCTTACTTTTTCAACGCCGATTAGTAAATCAACTTAATAAAATTTATGAGACAAATGGTATAGCTTGGCAAGCTCCCTTCTTAGATATAGAAATTATTAATCACTCTTTATCTATACCTGCACGGTACAAACAAGACCCCAATTTAACAAAGCCTATTTTATACAATGCCACTAAGGGACTTGTTGCAAAGAATATTTTTACACGTGGATTCAAAGGTGACTATTCTACTGGATTGTATAAAAGCTATAAAGAAGCCGTTAAAGGCTATACTCAACAGATTAAAAAATTCAAACTTGTTGAATGGGGAATTGTAGATGCTGATATATTAATTTCTGAGTTATCAATGCCTACTGCTTTGCATAGCAGAATTGAATCATTCGAAAGACTTGCTGCTGTCGAAAGATGGCTGCGTGTTGCAATGAAAAAAATTGAAACTTCCAACGAATAACTAGTGTAATTGCTATTTATTAAAAAAAGGCTTCAATACAGTTAGGAGTGATATTTATGGTAAGAAAAGTAAAAAGAGAACTTAAAATTATTAATCAAGATGACGGAGCTATGGTTTTAGATAAAAGCAGAGGAATTTATTTTCAAGTGAATGCAGCTGGAGTTATTATGCTTGAAGGACTAAGCAGAGGAATGACTATGGATGAGCTTGTGAAAAAATTGGAAAATACTTTTTCGATAGATTATGCTCAGGCAAAAACAGATGTTAATGAATTTATCGATTTGCTAAAGGAGATGGAACTAGCATAATGAATATTCAACTTTTTCCCGAAGAAATTGAGCCAGCATCGTTTAAAGAGACTTTTCTTGCACGTCTCGCTTTATTACTATCTGCTCCACTTAACTGGATGTCTCCTAGTAGAATAGAAAATATATTACTACGACTAATGAAAACCTATCCTACGGCATCTGAAAAAGAGGTGAAAAATGCTCGAAATGCGGTATGTCTTGTAAGTTCTAGATGTAGAAGTCAAGAAGGGTGCCTTAGACGCTCACTTGCTGTTGTATTAATGATATGGCTACAGCGAAGGTCAGTGAGTTGGTGTACAGGATATGCACAAGAACCCTTCAGAGCGCATGCATGGGTAGAAATAAATGAACATCCTGTGGGTGAACCCGAAGAAGTCCAAGTATATTCTAAAGCTATATGTGTACCACATTATTCCCAAAATATCATTGGAGAGGAGTCTCGTTTGGAAAAACTTAATCATGAAACTTCAAAAAACAAGCAAAAAGATTCTGAAAAAATTGTTCAAGAAGCTCAAGCACCATCAGTAAATATCCGCTCTTTATTCGCATTAGCTAAAGGACATAATTGGGAATTTATTTTTGTTGGAATCTTAGGAATAATTAGCGCAATTTTAACTCTTGTTCAACCTAATCTTGTAGCGGACTTGATTAATCAGTCAGATACAGGTATTAAAATAACCTCTAGCTTAGGACTACTTATTATAGTATTGATATTATCAACTATTTTAACAGCTATACAATATTATCTATTACAGATAATCGGAGAAGGGGTGGTTTTTGAAGCACGTAAATCATTGATCAGCCATTTATTGAGACTACCCATCTGCGAGTATGATACTAAGAGCATAGGTGATTTATTAAGCAGGGTTAGTGGTGATTCTTCTAAACTAAGGATGGCTCTCATACAAGTAACTATTGCACTTAGTAGTGGTTTTCTAATTGTCATTGGAGCCGCGATAGGAATGTTTTTAAAGGATTCATTGTTATTCATAATGGCTCTTTCAAGCGTTTGTTTATCATTTATTGGAACTATTATTATGAGTAAAGCTATACAAAAAGCTAGTTTTTCAGCTCAAAAAGAGCTTGGAAAATTAAGTGGAAGTATTGAGCGTGATTTACATGCAATTAGAACTATTAGAGCAACAAACGCAACAAATGAAGAAGAATTGAAATCCAAATTACAGGCAGAACGCCTGCAAAATATAGGCATACGACTAGCAAAAATCCAAGCATTCATGACACCAGTTTCAAATATGACTTTACAACTATCTGGTTTAATTGTTCTAGGTGTAGGTGGCTACCGTGTGTCCATTGGATTAATGTCCATAGCTGACTTAATTGCTTTTGCTCTTTTACTCTACACAATGATTGGTCCAATAGGACAAATTTTTAATGCTTTTGGTGGGATAGGAGAATCTTTAGGTGCTTTTTCTAGAATACGAGAATTATTAGATATTGCTTTAGAAAATGATTATGATGTCGTACCGGCAACACCTCTTACCTCAAATCCAATGGCTCAAGGAACATCAGTTTATTTTAAAAAAATTAGTTTTGGATATAATAAACTAAAGTTCGGTTCCGAGCTTGCAGAAAAAGAAGAGAATTTGATTCTCAAAGAAATAACTTTACGTGCTGAAAAAGGGAAAAGAACAGCAATTGTAGGACCTTCTGGTGCTGGAAAAAGCACAATATTACAATTAATAGAAAGATTCTATGATCCTGATGATGGGCAAATATTCGTTCATGAAAAAGACTATAGAAATTATAGTCGAGAAGAACTTCGTAAGCTTATTACCTACGTTGAACAAGATTCTCCTGTCATATCTGGAACATTACGTGACAATCTACAATTAGGAAATCGCAAAGTTAATGATTCTGATTGTATTAAAGTATTAGAGGAAGTTAATCTTCAACATTTACTTTCTAGAGATTCTAAAGGTCTTGATATGCAGGTTGGGGAATCAGGAGCAAGCCTCTCTGGCGGTGAAAGACAACGCTTAGCTATGGCGCGTTCTCTATTGTCATCTGCGGAAATTGTATTACTAGATGAGCTAACATCTAACCTTGATAGTTTAAATGAAATGGGAATGAAAAAAGCAGTAGATAAATTAAAAGGAAAAAAAACTGTTATTGTAGTAGCTCATAGATTATCTACAGTTATTGATTCTGATATTATTTATGTCCTTGAACACGGTAGAGTTGTTGGTTCTGGTAGTCATAATGAATTGATTGATACTGTCCCACTTTATCGAGAATTAGCAAAAGAACAATTTGTGGATAGAGAAATGTAATATACTCTAAACAGAATGAAACTACAAACTAATAATAAGGAGTCCTACAATTGAAAAATATAGAGAAAAACATTGTTATTGCAAATGTATGCAAGCAACATAAGAAAATAGATGTATTGAAAAATATATCCTTTGAAGCAAAATCAGGACGCATTACAGCTTTTCTTGGTCCTAATGGAGCTGGGAAAAGTTCTACTCTAAGAATACTTCTTGGTCTAGATCGACCTTTATCTGGGACAGCAACTTTTGGTAGTGAACAATACCGTCATTTCACTTTTCCCCTGCAATTTGTAGGTTCTTCATTTGATGGAATTGCTGGCACTCCATCTAGAAGTATTAAGAGCCATCTGAAAATTATTGCGAAAAGTAATAATATCCCAAATCAACGTATTTCAGAAGTTCTAGAGATTGTTAACTTATCTAGCAAAACTAACTCGAAGCTCGGAACTCTATCTTTAGGGGAAGGGCAGCGGTTAGGTATCGCCATATCATTAATGGGTAATCCGCAATTTCTTGTCCTCGATGAACCTACAAACGGTTTAGATCCAATGGGAATAAAATGGTTTAGGAATTTTATTCGTGAACAAGCTAATGAAGGGAAAACTGTACTACTATCTTCTCATTATCTTTCTGAAATTGAAGCTGTTGCAGATGATGTTGTTATCATTAATAATGGACAAATTATTGCCTCTGGTGAACTCCATACAGTTATGCAAAATATTGAATCTTTAGAAGATGTATTCTTCATGCTTACTGAGGGAGGAATTTAATCATGAGCTTTATCCGAACAACTCAATCTGAGCTTTACAAATTAATTTTTAGCCGAGGCTGGTGGATAGTTTTTAGCTTAGTAATTATTCTTCAACCCTTGCTTGGGCTACTAGAAACTTCTCAGATCGCTTCTATTGGTTTAGATGCAACACCTGAGACACATCCAGAGCTATTAGAATCCCTACCACCATTAGACTATTTTGGTTTTGATGCCGCAATGTTCGGAATTCTCCCAATAGTAATTTTTGGAGGAATTTGTGGTGCTAGTGAATATAGAAATCATAATTTACGCACTACTATGCTATGTAATAATAACCGAGCAAGCCTATTCTTAGCTAAATTAAAATCTATTATACTTTCTACAATACTAGTCTCTTTTACTTCTGTGTTCATAACCATAGCCATTACACATGTTGGATTAGGTTCTGCTGGGCTAAATCCAATAATTTTGAGCAAAATTGCGTGGCAGTTTATAGGTTATACCGTATTAACTTGGACACTACTAACTGTCTTGTCATTTACAATCGGTATCCTTTTTAAAAATACAATTATTCCGCTAGTATTTTTAGTTCCTCAAATCTACAATCTTGGGAATTATCTTGCTGAAAAATGGACTTTTGGAGAATATCTTCCTGTAGCAGCAGGAAATTTAATTATTGCTACTCCAGTCAAAAGCATGCCACATGATCCAATCAAGGGAGTATTGATTATTTCTCTATGGATTATAGTATCTCTGATGATAGCACTATACTCGTTTGTGCATAGTGATGTAGGGGGAGAATATTGATGGTCAAAAATATTCTTAAAAGTGAGTGGAGTAAATTTTTTTCATCTAACTGGTGTATTTGGGGCACAATTTTCTCCATTTTAATTGCACCATTAATCCTATCTCTTTCTGGTAATTCTCAATCTCTGATGACTCACGAAGTTTTATCTGCTAGTTTACGAAATTTGTTTTTAAGTCAGATAGGGCTTGTTATAGTCTCTGCTAGTTTTTGGGGACAAGAATATTCACACTCCTATTTGCGTACAACCTTATTAGCAGTACCTTCAAGGACAAAGCTTACTTTATCTAAAATGATTCTACTAGTATTTGTTGTATGGGTTGTAGGTATAGTATCTAGTTTGATTTGTTTAGGTATCGGTGCTATTCAATATGATAGCATTCTAACATTGCATGTAATCCTCAAATTTATGAGTAACGTTACTATCGCCATGCTAAGCTGGACTTTTATCACATGCATTACTGTTGCACTAACTATAATTTTCAAATCACAAATCATACCCATTTCTATTATGTTTTCCCTTATTATAGGTCTTAGTCAAGTATTGATGTCTATTACAAAAATAGCAAAATACTTACCCGACTTAGCAACTATGAATCTTTTTTTTACAACAGATGTCCCAACTTTGTTAAGTGGCTATGAGGGATTGCTCATTCAATTTATTTGGGCGTTAGTCCTCTTCTTGATTGCATTTTGGTTAATTCAATATAGAGATGTACGCTAACTTTATTATCCATCTTTTCCTACCTTAAATTTTATAAAATATGAATAATTGTGTGCAATTACCTGCTTCCATTATTCACCAACATATAATTCCGTCTCTATGTCTTAACGTAGAGACGTTTTTTTATTCTTCACTACATACTAAAAACTTTAATCATATTTTGAAAATAGAATTTTTTAACAGACTATATTTTATCCAATACTTATAAAATTACATCCTCGTCGGTTTCAAAAACATCTATTCTTCTTGTTCTTATTAATAAGGAGGTGAAGAAAAATGAATGATTTTCAAGAAAAAGAAGTTATCTATCAATTAATGTCTGATATTATGCAGGAAAAAAAGGAGTTAAATCAACAGTTCAATTTATTAAAAAAGAAGCTTGAAAAACTCGACTTTGCCACAGGTGATACTTCTACTATAGCTATTGCACCTGAATTGTCTCTATTAAAAAAAGAGAGAATAAAACAACAAGATGCTTATAATCAACAAAATAAAAGTAATCACTATATTTCTTTCGATAGAATAGCAAGAACCATTGCTTCTATTCTAAAACAAAGTGAAGTCCCTCTGAGTAATAAACAACTTTTTAAACGAATACATGCAGAATATGAAATCACTATATCCTATACTAATCTAACAAATAATGTCCTTCGACGAATAAATGAAAGTACATCTATTCCTGTTGAACGAGCTCACCGTGGTTACTGGCAGTATCGATTAAAAAATTGAAGGGAGTATTTTATGCTATCTAACGAAGAAATAACAGGTAAATTTATTCATTATATCAACCAATCATTGCACTGGCGAAAAATTAATTTTTATTCTAAGTATGGAAAAAGCAAAGAACGATCCATCTTCGAATCCATAGAAGAGCATGAAGAAATGGGAAATACCATTACACCTAAAGGAAGCTACTCTCTACTCGATGATTTCATACATCAAAAATTAGATATCGCAATAGCTTTCAATCAATTAACAGACCGCGAACAATATATATTGAAGCAAAAGCTATTTCTAGATCGCACCGATGCTCGAATTGCTCAAGAATTGAAAGTAAGCAGTCAATACATTTCTCGGCAGAAAAGACAGGCACTTCAAAAATTAAAAAATCTACTCTCTGATAAACCTAATTTTGAGGAACGTAATTAATGAAACAAGATTATGTTCCACTAATTAAATCCGCTCAAAATGGAGATAATGAAGCAATGCTCTTATTGTACCTGAAGTTTGAACGTAAAATTTTTTATCTTTCCGAACCTCATCGTGGATTAATTAGTGAAGATTGTTATCAAGAATTATCGATTGAATTCATGCATCTAGTCAAAAAATTCAATTTAGATAGCCATTTACAAAAATAAAAAAATATTTTTGTAAATCAGTTTCAAATGCTTCTGTAATTCTTGTTCTTAATAGTGTAAAGACTTTTCTAAAGTTTTTCAAGATATACCGTACATTGAAAACTAAATATAACTCTGTTGAGTAACGTTAACCCTAATCAGAGCCGTCTGTTATTCTCGCCATGACTTAGCAAATATCTAATAAGCGAAAAAAAGAATAGACAGGATATGCTTAAACTAAAAGCATCTGCAATGATGATTAAGGATATAATGATACTTCTGTAAAGCTCGGCGTAAACTGCGGAGAGGTGAAATTCCTATGTGCTTTAGTAAAGCAGCTTAACAGAGCATACTATTCCTTTTGGAGGATGAAATGACCACAGAAAAAATTTATCCTTTATTACTGACACGAGAGCAAGCATCCATTTTTTTAGGCATTGATCCAAAATCGTTTGATAAATACATCCGAAACCATTCTGAATTAAAACGATTCATGATAGGACGACAAGAGAGATTTTTAATAGATGAATTGACTTCCTTTGTTAAAAATCATTTGACTGACAATTAAGTTTGCAAGAATGAAAAAATCTATGTATGATCAAGAGGTATTCATTCTGTCAAACTATCAGTCCTAATTTCATAAGTAAAGGATGATGGTCAATGGCTACCATAACAAAACGCAGTAAAAATTCTTGGAGAGCAGTTGTTTCCCTTTATAAACATGGGGAATATAAACGCCTCTCTAAGACGTTTAAAACAAAAGCTGATGCAAAGCGCTGGACACTTGAAAACGAGCTCCTAAAAGGTAAAGGAAAGGATCTCGCACAACGAGAAACAGCTTTTGCAGATTTTTTTGAACAGTGGGTTCATATCGTGAAGAAAAAAGATGTAAGAGAAACCACCTTTCAAAACTATTTGATTACAGTTGCTATCGTCAAACGGTTATTTAAAGATATTAAACTTAAAAACTTAAATGACCTTGTCGTTCAACTAAAAATAGATGAATATGCGGAAACTCATTCACGAAAGACGACCACTGAGGTTTTATTGAAGATTCGAACTGCATTGCGCTATGCTTATGCACGAGGGTTTCTTGATAATGATTTTGCAAATCTGATTAAAACTCGCGGAAAAGATCTGCCCAAAAGAAATAAAGCACTCTCTATCACTGAACTCAAATTGCTTCGAAAATATTTGCTAGATAATTCAGATAAGGAATTTCATATTTTGGTGTTACTCGCAATTGAAACTGGAGCACGTCGAGGAGAACTATTGGGTATTACACCCGAAGCTATATATGAGTATGGTGTAAAAATAGAACAATCCATCAGCCCTACTTCTAATGACAACCAACTTAAAACAAAACATTCCTTTCGCGAAATTTCAATCAACAAAGATGTCTATGATTTGTTAAAAACAATATCTCCAAAAGAGAATGGTTATCTATTTGATTGGGAGGGTTTCCATCAATCTGCACAATTACAGACTCTTCTAAAGGAGATAGGCATTAGTAAAACTACTTTCCACGGACTAAGAGATACTCATGCTTCTTTTCTTTTTTCAGAGAATATTAGCCTTGACTATGTATCAAGAAGATTAGGTCATAATAGTGTTTTAACCACACAAAATTATTATCTAGAATTAATGCCAGAAAAAAAGCATCAGCATGATGCTGATGCTTTAAATCTCTTAAATTCACTGTCAAATTGAAAATTGACACCAACTGACACCAAAAAACGCTTGAAACCGTTGGTATATAGGCATTCTTCTTAACGTTTTGAGAATTGTGAAGCTTTACGGGCTTTCTTAAGACCTGGTTAATAGATAGCTCATTTCATATAGTTTCATAACATTGATTTATCAAGGTAAATTCAGAAATAAAACGACCACTTATTTTATCAAGATTCATAACGTTTTATTGTTTTAATCTCCAAAATCTTCTCTAAAAAAATCAAAGCATCAGTATACAACCTACATTAAATAAATAACAATAATCTACATAATTTTTTTAACAATTGTCCAACTTACTAGTCGTCTGCTTGAATGTCTGTTTCGTTTGAGTCACTCATTTTCCTTTTGTTGTGACAGAAAGTCCATCAAAATTAGTTGGTTTTATGCTCAAAAGGATACTAAACTCGTTTATTAGCTCCCTCGGTCGTTGAATTGACGATATGTAATTCCGACCGTCGTTTCTCAGGTGTATTCTCGTAGGAACTATCCCACGTATCTACCACTTGTTGTATACTTTCAAGTGCTTTTCCGATTTTTTCTAAGTGTTGATTGGCATCCCTTTCAGTTTTTAACTGATTTTCTAAACTTTTTATTCGAGCATTTTGTCCAATCTCTCGAATCTTTTGCCGTTGAGCTTCTTTCCGTTGTTCCACCTCTTGTTCGTTCATTGCACGCACTCCTTACTTTAACGTATCAAGCGTTGTACTTTGTTTTTCTAGTGTTTCGGTCAGCTTTTTACCAAATTTCCCTTTCACTGCATGTTCCAAACTTTTTGACGAGTTATTCAAGGTATCTTTTGTGGTCTCTAATTCATTTTCAACAGACGATTCTACTTGTTTTTCATTTTTGTCGCTCTGTGATTTTTTGCTACTAGCGGTCATCATGATATCCACTTTTTGTAATTTCTTTTGTAGCTCTTTAAATGCTTTTTCTGCGGCTTCTAACACACGAATAGACCTCCCTTATTCTAGTGATATTGCTTCATTTTTTCTCGGTACGCTAGCTCGTTGTCTTCTGCTTTTTGTGCGAGTTGTTTTTTTATGGTAACAATTGTCTCATCATAGGTTTGTTGAGCACGCATGATTTCTTGACGGATAAATGCAAGAGCTTGCGGGTCTGCCTGTGATTGCCTTGCCGTGACATCTAGGTCGTAGAAAGCTTGTTCAATCAAATGTTGCCCTTTTCGGTCAACACGTTTAACAAGGTCTTCTTCATCTTCTAGCTTACGTCTATTAGCTTGATAGTCGGATAGGACTTGTTCTTCAGAAGACATCGACTTACACCCCTTTAATTTGTTGCGCCAAGTCAGCATCTGTTTGTAAGACTTCAGCAATTTTTGTTTTTATTTCAGAGACTAAAGAGTTGAAACTGTCGGTCATTTGTGTGATTTTCGTTAGTTTCCCTTGATATTTTTCACAAGGGGTCGTGACAATACTGGATTCTGTAAATCCTAATACGCTAAGAGCGTCTTTAATTTCCCATTCTTCTAGCATACTGCCTTTTCCTCTCGCTTCTGAGAGTCCTTCTTGCCATAGGTCTTGCGCTTCATTTATCGCATCTTGATAGATTTTGACAATCGCTTGAGTGGCGGTTTCGAAATCTGTTTTTGCCTTTCCGACGATAATTAAGGCTTCTTCGCTGTCTAAATAAATCTGTTCATTGGCAGATACCCCACCCCCACTTGCGAACAGCACAGCTTTTACTCGATTCAGTTTATTCATTTGGACACCAAAATCCTTGGTGGCATAGGTTCCGTACATTTTTAAGTATTCTTTGACTCGAGCGTTTGCTTCCGAATCATCGTTTGTAAGAGGGTTCCAGTCTCCATTTTTCTTCGCCCAATTTTTCGCTGCTTCTTCGACTTGTTGCTTGGTCATATTCGGTGCAAAAATCCCATCTTTGGCTAAACGATCTAAATTTAATACATCTCCGTCAAAGTATTTGGATAAAGTGTTGTGGTCTCCAATCCCTATAATTCCTTGGACATTTCCATATTCGTTGTCACGAAACGAATTTCCTGCCCAAGAATCATTTTGATAGCGTAATAATAAACTAGGATTATTATTTAGCCATTCTTGTTCTTTCTCATTTAAGGTGTCAAATTGATCTTTCCCAAAATCATCAAAACTGGTTGATTTAAAGCCGTCTACGCTTCCGTGTTCAGCAGCCATTTTCATCATATACCCACCTGATTGACTAAACCCTGCGACATCTGTAATGGTTCCGTTATTCGGAGCGATTTTATCTTTCGTTTCCTTTAAGAAATCTTCAGCAAGTTTATACTCACCAGATAAATCCCCTTTGATGGTTCCGGCAGCTGTCCACCAACCATTTTTTCCTGTTTCAAAGGGAGTGTTTGTTCCGGCATAAACAATCGCCACATTGTTGTAATCAGGCTTGCCATCCACAATTGGCGCAATTGCCATGGAATTCAGTTGGTTGTCTTTGTCACTCGCGGATTTGTTTATCAGTTGGTAATTTCCGGGTAATCCTTTAACTTTGATGGCGTCACCAGTATTTTTATTTTGAACAATTTCTTTAGTTTTATCAATTGATTTAGCCAATACTTCGGTTGTTATTTCAACACTGCTCATAGTTGACCTCCTAATAATTCAATTCATGAATTTTTAAATCATAATGTATTTCAGCATCGGAACTACCATTGTTAGATTTTTTCATTCGCTCAAACTCTAATTGTTCTTCATTACTGACTTTTAATTTTTTCAGTTCCTTGTTTCCGCTGTTTGAGTACAGATGGTTACCCTTTTCCACTTCAAAAAGTTCATCTATCCACTCTGAGTTTAAAGAATCTACTAAAACATATTTTTGCGAATCATCATTGTACTCTGCTTCATCACTTAACTGAAATGTCATTGTAAAATAGTTATCTTCTGAAACATATATTTTAACATCGGTATCAACGTAGTTACTGAACAAAGAAGCCCCATAAATAGGGGAATTTCGCCATTCTACTCCAATACCTTGCCATTCTATTTTTTCAATACCTTCATAATTTTCTACCAAATAGTTGGTCACGTATTCTTGAATCAATTTGACTCCTTGTTGGTAATCTTTTTCTAATGCTTTTTTATCCATATATCGTTTCCCTCCTATAAATAAAATAATTATCAGAATAATTCCTATTATTATACTCAACTTTTTTTTCAACTCTTCACCTCTAACTTATAGTTTTCTCCCTTACAGTATATTTTACCATACATCAGAAAATATACTTACCTATTTTTCAAACCAATCATAATAATCATCTTGATCTAGTTTTTGATACAGCTCAATTAGTTTAGGTCTCATAGATTGAAAAATAGTGATTAACTCATTATTGAATTCACGACCAAAAAAACCAGAAGTTGGATATCCTGTCAATTCTTCACTAAGAAAATCAAGTACCTTCAAACTTTCATCGTATGAACTTAATACATTGATTAGTTTTCCAACAATCACTTGAAAGTAAGGGAAAACTAAAAAGCTATTGGCGAGAGCGGGCGTCACCCTAGGCAGATTTTGACCGAGGGCGCACAAAGCGACGCAGGGTCAAAAGCGCTGTCATGGGTTGGCAAACGTTCTCGCCAATGAGGGTGTATAGTAACACCACCCTCTAGACTAGATTAAAAGCAATGGATAATGCTGTTATATCAACGTTTATAGACAATCAAATTTAGCAAAAAGTGCCCTCATTTTTTTCAACGATAGTTTCACGAGGAGGTGATTGATGATTTGGCATCTCAGAACAACTTGCGAGCGCTATTTGATTGGATTCAAATTCAGCTATTCATTAATGATTCTCTGGATACAATTATTCACAATGTTTTAGGTATTCCCAGTGACTATTTTTTCTTGAAACAAGGAAAATTAGAACATTATGACTATGATCATGTAGTAGAATATGGATCCATCCGTATTTATTTTGATTCATCTGGACAAAAACTGGATTGCATGCTGGTAATGAGCGGAGAAGCACTGGAATTTTATCGAACAGAAGTACTTGGACAAATGAAATTGACAGTAAAAGACTTTCTACTGAATTTGTTTCAGATATATGAAAATCAATTCAAAATTACTCGAGTTGACCCCGCAATTGATGATTGGAATACCATTCCTTATTTCACTCCTCAACAGTTAATGAGGATTTGTAGAAAAAACGATTTATTTATGGAAAAAGCACCTATTTTGATGTATATGGGCTTGAAACAAAGGAAAAAGGGATGACTGTTTATCTAAAGACACCCTCTGCGGATGACCGCATTAAGTTTTATGACAAACAGGCAGAACAAGCAAAAAAACAAGGTGTGCGAAAAAAGGATATTCCCCCTTGGATACGAACTGAAATTGTTTTCCGAAGAGAAAAATCCCATGAATTTGTCCGCCAATATTTAGCATTAGATATTGAATTGATAGATTTAGTCAAAGGATATTTAAAAGCAAAAGTAAAATTTTATACGGATGATGAATTCAAGACTCCTTTAAGAGCTTGGGTAAAATTTCTTGGAAAATCTCGTCCCTTTTCCATCTCTATTCCAAAAACAAAATCAGGACTGTTAAAGAAATTTGATTGGTATTTCCATCATGGAGCAATTGCAGTATACCACGCTTATCTATTTTGCATTGAGAACCATTTACTATCTCATGATGAACGAATTAGTTACGAGGAAAAAGAGGTTCTATTTCCACCTGATTTAGCAAGTGAACTGCAAAAAAGAGCCACTCAATACGGAAGAACAGAATTATTAGAGCTTATTGTCGATATGACAAAAAAAGCCACCTTTCGAACAGGTGACTAGGAAAACTTATCTACTATATTATATCAAAGAAAGTAGGAAATGACTATGGCAAAAATGTTAGCACAACGAGATTTTGATTTATCACACATCGGAGAACGATTTGAATTAGATGAAGTCATGCCAAAATTTGAACAAGAAGAACGAACAAATGGCAAAACAGGAGAGGTCATCTTAGGTTCTGATGGACGACCACGAAAATTTGATACAGAGACCATTATCGGATACAAGTATTCTGTCACTATCTTAGATGGACAATTTCGAAAAAAAGCGACGCAGGTAACCGTTTTAGGAACAGAGCTTATTATAACAAACGAGACGATTATGAAATCAGAAAGTGTAAAATGTCGCTTTGAAAATTTAGAAGTCTCTATGGCTGGGAATCCTATGTATTACAAAGCAGAGAAGATTATCTTAGAAAAAGAAGGAAAGTAGGTTAAGGAGGTATTCGGTATGAACGCTGTATCTATTTCATTATCAGATGAGCAATTGAATGAGTTACAAGCTACTGTCTACCTACACATAAAAGAGGAGATAGAACGCGCAAGAGAAGACTGTAGATTAGAACAGGTATATATGACGAAAAAAGAAACATGTATCTACCTTCATGTTTCAAACAATATACTTGATAAATTTATTGAAGCTGGGCTTCCTAAAGTTAGTTTAGCAGGCATTACACGCTTTAATAAGCAAGCAATCGATCAATGGTTACTTGGAAATTTTGAAAGATAAACGTATAATCAGTATGTAGGTTTCTGCATACTGGTTTGCTTTTTAAAGGACGTGACAATTAAATGGCAATCAGACAAACAAAAAATGGGAGTTACAAAGTAGAGGTTTTTTATCCCAAAGAATTTCGGCAAATTTCTAACATCACCTCAAAGAAATACACAAAAACTTTCAAGACAAAGGAGTTAGCAAAAAAAGACGAAAAAGAAATTCTCAAAAAAATCAATCAAGTATTGGAAGATAAAAATGCTCGTTCATTAGAATCATTAGGCGTAATCACCTTTAAAAATTTCTATGAAACAATTTGGTGGGAAATGTATATATCTGGTGCTAGTGGACGAAGTAGAGGTATTCCTAGCCAATCTACTCAAACAGCTACACAACATTTGTTCAAAAATCATTTGTTAAAAATGTTTGGAGAGTATTCTCTTAATTATTTGAATGACAACAAAAATTTAGTCTTGAGAACTTTTGTAAAAAAATCGAATGATTATTCAAATATCAAAGCATTGAAAAGTTACTTTAATCAATTGTTTGAAGTAGCAGAACTTTTAGAATACATTGAATACAATCGTTTGACTAAAGTCATTCAATATGTAGGACAACCAAAAAAAGAGCAATTAAAAAGACAACGAATCCTAAAAGGTGAGGCATTAACGGCAGAAGAACTTGTGGAATGGTTGAATGCCATTCACAATGATTTTGAGCGTGATACGCTCTCTTTACAAGATTATTTACTGTTACTTCTTACAATTAACCTAGGAGATCGCAAAAGCGAAACTTATGCACTGCAATGGAAACACATTGATTTTGAAAAACAAACCATTTCTTTGGTTCAAACATTAGATAAAGAAAGCAATATAACCTTAACAAAAGGGAAAAAGAGAACAGTATTTCAACTACCACCTTCTTTACTTCCTTTACTAAAAGAATGGCAAGAACAACAAAAAGATATGTTAAGCCAAATAAACATTCGGACTTCTTCTGACCAATTTCTATTTACTTATACAAATCGTAAAAATGAAATGAATGTCCCAGTTCATATTGACTATTTGAACTATCGAATGAAGAGTATTCAACGAAGACATCCTGAACTTGCACATGCAACGCCTCACAAGCTAAGACATACATTTGCGACCTTAGCAAAAGAAGGCGGTGCAACTATGGCAGAGGTATCACAAGCTTTGACCCATTCAGATATTAAGACAACAGAAATTTATGTAAATACGTCAAATGTGGTCAATCTTTCTACTCATGAAGCGTTTGAGAGACGATTAAATGAAGTACGAGAAGCTGAATAAAATAACACTAAGGTGTGGAGGGAACCTATCTAATTTAGTGTTCCTTCCTTTTTTAAAGAAGTCTACGCCTGTAAAGTCTTCTCTATTTTAAAAAAAACAAGAGACGCCAATTTCTTGGCACCTCTTGAAAACATTGATATATAGATGTTTTTAACGCTTAGAGAATTGTGAAGCTTTACGGGCTTTTTTAAGACCTGGTTTTTTACGTTCTACCATACGGGCATCACGAGTAAGAAGTCCAGCGCGTTTTAAAGCTCCGCGGAAGTCAGGATCTACTTCTAACAATGCACGAGCGATACCGTGACGGATCGCACCTGATTGACCAGAGTAGCCTCCACCGTTTACGTTTACGATAACATCATAAGCGCCTTTAGTTTCAGTTACACCAAATGGTTGGTTAATAACTTCACGCAAGTCAGCGTGTGGAATATATTCTTCAACGTCTTTTTTATTTACAGTAATTTTACCAGTACCTGGTACTAAACGTACGCGGGCAACAGATTTTTTACGACGGCCAGTGCCGCTATATTGTACTTGTGCCAATGAATTTCCCTCCTTAAATTAGGTTAGTGATATCTAATACTTCTGGTTGTTGTGCAGCATGTGGATGCTCAGCTCCACCATAAACGTTCAATTTAGTAAATTGCTTACGTCCTAAAGTGTTTTTAGGAAGCATGCCTTTGATTGAGTTTTCGATCAAACGGCGAGAGTTTTTATCACGCAATTCACCAGCAGTAACAGATTTCAATCCACCTGGGTATTGGCTGTGACGGTAATAAATTTTGTCAGTTGCTTTGTTTCCAGTCAATTTAACTTGGTCAGCATTAATTACAATTACAAAATCTCCAGTATCCACATGAGGTGTGAATGTTGGTTTATTTTTTCCACGTAGGATAGAAGCAACAACAGCTGAAAGACGTCCTAAAGGAACATCAGTTGCATCTACTACGTACCATTTACGTTCTACTTCGCCAGCTTTGGCCATATATGTTGTACGCACGTTTTTTTCCTCCAATTTTCTATTCGATGTTTGACATACACTTGAGTTTCCGGGGCTCATTGTGGGGCAAACAATACCATTTAACATAATACCCTCTATCACTCGTAAAGTCAATGGATTTCTGCAGTTTTCCCACTATTTTGATTACTCTTTTTTCTCCCCAAAAAAATAATTCTTATTTAAAAATGAAATGATCGAAAATCTGCGTAGTATCTATTACGTACTACCCAACTCATTTTATGCATATTTTTCCTTTTTAAAACAAAATAATGTATATTTATTTATAAAAACAGTTGATTTTTGTATTTTTAGGTGCTATGATGAGAACAATCAAAAAAGACTATCAGATATGAAGGAGTGTTTCGGATGAAGGAAAAAGTTGTTTTAGCTTATTCCGGGGGTTTAGATACCTCTGTTGCAGTTAAATGGTTGGTTGATGAAGGATATGACGTGATCGCTTGTTGTTTAGATGTTGGTGAGAAGAAAGATTTAGACTTTATAAAAAATAAGGCATTAGAAGTTGGCGCCTCTGCTTCATATACCATCGATGCCAAAGAAGAATTCGCACAGGAATTCGCATTGATTGCTTTGCAGGGGCACACATTTTATGAGCAGTCTTATCCACTAGTCTCAGCTCTTTCTCGTCCGCTAATCGCAAAAAAACTGGTTGAGTTGGCTCATGAAACGGGTGCTACAACCATTGCTCATGGCTGTACAGGAAAAGGGAATGATCAAGTGCGTTTTGAAGTAGCGATCAATGCCCTTGCACCTGAGCTTAAGGTTATTGCGCCTGTCCGTGAATGGAAATGGTCAAGAGAAGAAGAAATCAATTATGCCAAAGAAAAAGGTGTTCCCGTACCTGCTGATTTAGACAATCCTTATTCTGTTGATCAAAATCTTTGGGGGCGTGCCAATGAATGTGGCATTTTAGAAGATCCTTGGGCAACACCGCCTGAAGGAGCTTACGAATTGACTGTTAGCTTGGAAGATGCGCCAAATACACCAGATATTATCGAACTGACTTTTGTTGAAGGGGTACCAACAGCGATCAATAGTAAGGAAATGTTATTATCTGATTTGATTTTAGAACTGAATGACTTAGCTGGAAAACATGGGATTGGACGCATCGATCATGTGGAAAATCGATTGGTCGGCATCAAATCTCGTGAAGTATATGAATGCCCTGCAGCAATCACATTGATGGCAGCACATAAGGAACTTGAAGACTTAACTTTTGTTCGTGAAGTTGCTCATTTTAAACCGATGATTGAAAATCAATTATCGCAAATCATTTATAACGGACTATGGTTCAATCCACTGACAGATGCACTAATCGCTTTCTTGAAGTCCACACAAAAATATGTAAACGGTGTTGTTCGTGTAAAACTCTTTAAAGGCCATGCGATTGTAGAAGGTCGTAAATCGGATAATAGTTTATACAATGAAAATCTGGCAACCTATACATCTGCCGATACCTTCGATCAAGATGCTGCTGTTGGCTTTATCAAACTTTGGGGGCTGCCAACAAAAGTACATGCGGAAGTTCAGGCTTCTTTACACAAAAATGACGAATAGCATTTATGCTTTTCATAAACTGGATCACACAGTGAGGTACATTTACGAGGACCGTAAATAAACGTATCCGATCCAAGCCTATTATTGACTTATTTTAAGAGAGTTTCTTTTTGATCTGCGGTTCAAAATAAGGAAACCAGTAAGTCGATAGTTTTCTGCAAAATATTGCAACAAATACTAACAATGCATATTCATTCATAAATGAGGTGAACACATGGAAAAGTTATGGGGCGGTCGTTTTGAAGGAAAAAGTGAAGCATGGATCGATGCATTCGGTGCCTCTATTCCTTTCGACCATCAATTAGCTCAGCAAGATATTACCGGCAGCTTAGCTCATGTAAAAATGTTAGCCAAAACAGGTATCTTAACTGAAACAGAAGCTGAACAAATCATCTTTGGTTTGAACAGTATTAAAGACAAATTAGCCGCGGGTATACTGACATTTACCATCGAAAATGAAGATATCCACTTAAATATCGAAAAGCATTTACACGATGAAATTGGTCCTGTTGCTGGAAAACTTCACACCGGGCGCAGTCGTAATGATCAAGTGGCGACAGATATGCACTTATATCTAAAAGAAACGGTGCAAGAGGTCATCAAAAAAATCCAACTATTCCGCCAGGTTTTACTCCAAAAAGCAGAAGAAAACATTGACACAATCATGCCTGGCTATACACACCTGCAACATGCTCAGCCGATCTCATTTGCGCATCATATGATGGCTTATTATGGGATGTTAACTCGTGATCAGGAGCGTTTTAATGAAAGCTTGAAACGAATCGATATTTCTCCGTTAGGTTGTGCCGCATTAGCTGGAACGACCTTTCCGATCGACCGTGCTTATTCAGCTGAATTATTGGGATTTTCTTCGATTTACGAAAACAGTTTAGACGGTGTCAGTGATCGCGATTTTATCTTAGAGTTTCTCAGCGATAGCTCGATTTTGATGATGCATCTTTCCCGTTTATGTGAGGAAATCATTTTATGGTGTAGTTATGAGTTTCAGTTTATTGAATTGACAGATACGTTTTCTACTGGTAGCTCGATTATGCCGCAGAAAAAAAATCCAGACATGGCAGAATTGATCCGTGGAAAATCAGGTCGCGTATATGGCAATTTATTCAGCCTCTTAACGGTTTTAAAAGGTTTGCCTTTAGCGTATAACAAAGACCTCCAAGAAGATAAAGAGGGGATGTTTGACACCTCTCACACGATCCTGACTAGTTTAGACATCATGGCTGGTATGATCGAATCAATGACTTTGAATAAAGATATCATGGAGAACGCCACTGAAAAAGATTTTTCCAACGCCACTGAGCTTGCAGATTATCTTGCCAATAAAGGTTTGCCATTTCGCCAAGCACACGAAATCGTAGGGAAATTAGTTTTGGAATGTACAAAAAAAGGAATTTATTTACAAGATATCTCTTTAGAAGAGTATCAAGAGATCACACCACTGATTGAAGCAGATATTTATCAAACATTAGCGTCAAAAACAGCGATTGAACGCCGTCACTCGTTTGGCGGAACAGGTTTTGATCAAGTAAAAGCAGCAATTGAGCGAGGAAAAGCAACATTAAAAGAAGAACATCAAAAGAGCGTTACAAAATAGCTAGCTATTTTGTAACGCTCTTAATTATCTAATTAACGAGTTTTTGCACGTGAATCTGCATCGATACCAGGTGCTTTACCTAATTTTGCTTGCAACATCCAGATATTTTTTTCGATATCTGTTTTGTTAGCGATAAAGATATCTTGTGTAGAATCGTCGCCTTCATCACCAGAAACGTCGATTCCTTTTTGATATAAATCTGCTAAGTAACGATAGCCTTCAACTAATTTTTCCATACGTTCTGGAATTGTACGTTCATAAGTACCGATCTCATCTTCAATACCAGTATGATCAGCAAATTCTTGCAATGTTGAATATGGAGCACCGTCTAATGTGATCAAACGTTCAGAAATAACGTCTAACTGATCGTTGATTTGATCCATGTACTCATCCATTTTTGGGTGTAGTGTTAAAAATTCTGGTCCACGCATATACCAGTGTGTTTGGTGAATCACTACTGAAAATTGGCTTAGATCCGCAACTAATTGGTTCAAGACTTCTTTTGTTTGTTCAAATTTCATTATACATCATCCTCCTAATATTTTATCTACATCTACTATTGTAGTACGAAATGCCAAAAAAGTACACTAAAATCTTTCATTTTTATAATATTTTTTATTTAATAATAATTCTAATTTAAATCAATCATTATCCATAACAGGTAAAGAATCGAGCGAATTGATGATCTCTTTAGCAACTTCGTTCATCGCATCTTGTAATTCTTCATTCATCGCATCAGCACTTTCAACGCCTGAGATAAACGCCATAAATAAATTAAAAACAGCTTCTTTCTGATCTTTCGGCACAAACCACTTTCCTTTTTCTTTTTCCAAACGAATGTTGAGCTCTACTGGATCTGTTTTGATTTTGATGGTTTGTACGCGCTCCTCTAGAATCGAAAAGGTCGCATCTAATGTTTTTTGTTCATCGTCTGCAAGTTCAGGATTTTCCATTGTTTCTTTTACTAATTGTCTCGTCATTTCCTGCATAGCACTAACTAAATCCAAACCTGTAACATAATACGAGATCGTTGCCCCTTTTTTATTTTCATCTATCTGAACAACTTTATACGATGTTTTTTCTCTCGCTTGCTGCAACAGTTCCTGCGTCAATTGACTTGATTGTTTTTCTTTAACTTTCGCTCCAGTAGAAGATAGTCCTTCAGCAAAATTTTCCTCGAACATCTTACTATTCTCAGCCAGATCACTTTTAGCTTGGTCACCATCACGAAACTCTTTAGTAAATTTATTTCCTTCTTTTTGAAAAATGAGCTGATCGATCAATAGTTCACCAGCTTCTTCTGCAGGAATCCCTTTAGAACCGCAGCTTGTTAGAAGCAACATGCCTAAAATCAATGGAGCAAGCCATAATTTTTTCATTTTCTTTCCTCTATTCTTTTGTATACTAATTAAATGTTATTCAAGATCCGTTCTCAACTTTGCCAACTGATGATAGCTCGCTGATAGCTGCTGTTGCGTAGATAAATACAAAGGATAGAGTTGCTGATAGATTTGTTGTTTTACCACTGATGGTTTTACAGTTTCATAAATTTTTACGTGGTTACATGCCGTCTCTAAATCACCAATTTTTCCTATACTTTGCCAGCCTAACAAAACAGCTCCTAAAGCGGAGGCTTCAATACTTTCAGTCAGTGATAATTCATAACCTAAGACATCCGCCATTATTTCCTTAAAAACCTCTGAATCCGCAAATCCGCCCGTTGCTCGGATCTCTTTTACAGCACCACCCAGCTCTTCTAATTCGGTCAAGATTCGCTTAAAGTTTAGACAAATCCCTTCGACTACTGCACGCATCATAATCTGATCATCATGATTTCGCTTCAAGCCAATAAAGCTTCCTGCAGCTTCAGCATCCCATAATGGCGCTCGTTCACCTAATAAATAGGGGTGAAAAAGCAAGCCTTTGGCCCCTGCAGGTACTTTTTTTACTTGCTCCATAACCACATCATAAGAATTCTTACCAGCTAAACGAGCTTCTGTTTGGATTTCTTTAAGTAAATTTTCACAGGCCCAATCAAAAATACCCGCACCATTACTTGTCGCACCACCGATTACCCAATGTTTTTCATCAAGTACACAGCAAAATGTCTCTGCCTGTGGATGCGTATGTGGTCGGTCTACAATGTAACGTAACGCACCACTAGTTCCTACAGTTAGAGTAGCTGTGCCTGTTGCCATAGCTCCTAATCCCAAATTAGACAATGGTCCATCTGCGCCGCCCAGTACAAAAATTGTTTGTTCATTCAACCCTAATTTATCAGACCATTTTTTATCTAATCCTACCATTTGATGAGTAGGTGGAACCAATATGGGTAGTTGCTCCTGGCTAATCTGCATTTGTGCCAAAGCCAGTTGATCCCATTCAAGAGTATGAATATTTAAAAATCCAGTCCCAGAAGCTGTACTAAAATCTGTGATATATAGATTGAAAAGACGATAAAAAACATATTCCTTTATACCAATAAATTTCTTTGCTTGGTCAAAAACAGCTGGAACTTGGTCTTTTAACCAACGAATCTTGTGAAACGGAGTCATTGGATGCATCGGCAACCCTGTATTTTGATACATCGTCTGTCCAAATGCCGTATCTTTAAGCGCTTCAGCATATTTTTCAGCTCGATTGTCTGCCCAAGTAATCACTCGGGTCAACGGCTGATTCTCTTTATCCATCACAATCAAACCATGCATAGCGGTTGAAAACGAAACTACTGAGATTTCTAATGGGTGAACTGCTGCAACTACTTGTCCAATACATGAAACCACAGCATTAAAAATTTGCTCCACGTCCTGTTCAGCCATTCCTTCAGTCTCCTGAATCAATGGGTAACGAACATAGGCAGAAGTTTGAACAGAGCCATCTTCATTAAATCCAACTGCTTTTGTTTGTGTCGTTCCAATATCTACACCGATCGCTATTTTTTTCATTGCCTCGCTCCTCTCCCCTTCTTTTAATTATTCCTAATAAAAAAATATTTGTCTAGTTAAAAAGTAATTTATTTGCGTATTTTTATATTAGAGGAGGAAATTTATGTTAATCATTCAGTTTATTATCGGATGTATCGTCGGTTCATTTATCTGCTTAGCTGCTGAGCGAGTACCAATTGGAGGTTCGATCATCTCTCCAGCATCGCAGTGTGTGTATTGTAAAACAAATCTACGTTTTTATGATCTTCTTCCGATCATTTCTATTATACTACTAAGATTTCGTTGTCGTTATTGTCACCATAGATTATCAATCAGTTATCTATTTAGTGAGCTTGTTTGTGGGCTGTTGTTCGTAGCAACGACCTTTACAGATTGGTACTCCGTCTATACACTTTTCTTTCTATTAACTACTTTTACACTGACTTTAACGGATATTTTTTATTTGATTGTTGAGCCTAAATTTTTTTATCCCTTTGGGATACTATTGTGCGTATGTCACTATTTCTTTGGACTACCACTTCATATGGTTACAGGCATATGCGTATTTATCACTCTGATTTCCTTCACTTATGTTTTTCCAAAATCTATCGGAGGCGGCGATATTCTTTTGGTGAGCTTATGGGGCGTTTTACTTGGAAATAGAGCATTGATTTTTTTACTATTTATTGCAAGTAGCTGTGCGCTATTATTTTTACTATTTTGCCACTTTTTTTTAAATAAAAAAATACAGCAGCTTCCTTTTGTTCCATTTCTAAATATCGGTTTATTATGTATTATTTTCATATGAATTACCATTTATAAAAAAAGGTGAGAATTCTGAATGAGTTCAGATTTCTCACCTTTTTCTTGTCTCCCTCTGCTGTTAACCTAGCCCCAGCATACAGCTCCCCATAATACACAGACCCAGCCTGCTTTTACTTCGGTTTTTTCTGTTCTTGTCATTTTTTTCATGTGTGTTTCCTCCTTTTTAGTTTAGCCCCAACATACGGCTCCCCATAATACGCAGACCCAGCCTGCTTTTACTTCGGTTTTTTCTGTTCTTGTCATTTTTTTCATGTGTGTTTCCTCCTTTTTAGTTTAGCCCCAACATACGGCTCCCCATAATACGCAGACCCAGCCTGCTTTTACTTCGGTTTTTTCTGTTCTTGTCATTTTTTTCATGTGTGTTTCCTCCTTTTTAGTTTAGCCCCAACATACGGCTCCCCATAATACGCAGACCCAGCCTGCTTTTACTTCGGTTTTCTCTATTCTTGTCATTTTTTTCATGTGTGCTTCCTCCTTTTTAGTTTAGCCCCAGCATACGGCTCCCCATAATACACAGACCCAGCCTGCTTTTACTTCGGTTTTCTCTGTTCTTGTCATTTTTTCATGTGTGTTTCCTCCTTTTTAGTTTAGCCCCAACATACGGCTCCCCATAATACACAGACCCAGCCTGCTTTTACTTCGGTTTTCTCTGTTCTTGTCATTTTTTTCATGTGTATTTCCTCTTTTCTAATTATTTATATATCAAATCCCTCGCATGATTTGCTACAAAGAATTTTTTACCCATATTATTTTATTATTTCTAAAGTCTCTATCGTTTCTTCTTTTCCCATCACCCCCTCAAATCTTAAGACTTCGCCATTTTTTATAACAATCATTGTAGGCGTTCCAGTTATATTATATTTTTCGCTGAATTTTTTCGTTGAAAAATTATCACCATCTAAAAAATATACTTTTTTCTGTGTTGTCTTTATTGCTTCTGTCAATACAGGTTGAAACACACGACAGGCTCCGCATGAGTCTTTTCCGTAATAAACAATTAAATCTCGTTTTTCATTTATTGCTGTCATTATCTTCTCTTCAGTTATTGATTCCAGTTTTTCTTTATCCTTGGAAAAAGAGAGTTGGGTAAAACAGAAGCTTCCTGTTATAAGCATCAAAAACAACAGCAACAACATAAATTTCTTTTTTTTCATCGTCTCTCTCCCTCATCCATCGAAACAATTTCATCGCATTGTTCTAGTAAATTCTGATCATGAGTAATTAAGAGGACTATTTTATTTTTTGATAGTTCTTTGATAATTTGGAAAAATTCTTTCGTTGAATGTCTATCTAAATTCGTTGTAGGCTCATCAAATATATACAATGGTTTTTCTTCTGCTAAGGTTCTAAGCAATAATATTTTTTGTATTTGTCCCTGGGATAGATTTCCTCCCTGAGAAAAGATCACATGATTAATCGGCAGTTCAAGATTCAACCGCTTTTGATATTCAGCAAGCTTATTACTTAGAGGAACACCTTTCTCCTCTAAATTAAATTGAATATTATTGCCAATCGAATTTTTAAATACTGACATTTCAGGGAAATATACATTGATATAGTCTGTAATATCTGTATTGGTCAGAGAAGAGAAGCTTTGTCCGTCGATACTTATTTCTCCAGTATCTGCTTCCAAAATTCCTAACAATATCTTTATTAAAGTCGTTTTGCCTGAGCCATTGCCACCAGATATCCCTACAAGGTTTCCTTTGTTTAAGCACAAATTAAAATTGGATACCACTGCTGCGCTATTTTCATATGAAAATGAAATATTTTTTAGTTCTACCTTGTTAAATTCTTTAGAAAGGTCTAAAGAATTTACTTCTCGATCGATCTCACTATCCGTAGTACTATTTTGGATATAAGAGACTGCCATTTCACTTTTCTGAACTTTTAGCCATGTTTGAATAATCGGTTTAAGCTTTGAAATGACGATCGAAATGATAAATACGCTAAGAATCAATTCAGACATTGATTGGTCTTTTCCAAAAACGTAAGAATAAATGAACAGTCCAAAAGCACTCAGCAGCATACAAGAACTAATCAGTTCAAACAAAGAATCTATTTTTGCAGACAACTCATAACTAATCATTTTCTTATCAAAATAATCAGACATCTTTTTCAATACTTTTTCTTGTGCAACTTCATCTTTTTTGAATAAACGGATATCCAAAGAATGACTTACTTGCTCTTCAATCGTTGAAGACAAACTATTTGAGCTAGTAACTAATGCCTTTTCAAAATTTCTAATTTTCCCAGCCTCTTTCATTACTAGAATGATATAAATGACTGTCCAAAAGCACATGATAATCGCGAGAAATAAATTGATACTCGATAAAAGTCCAAATAAGAATAGAATAAAGACACTATCAAATTTTAAATACAATTTATGCAGGATTCCTGTAACGGATAACAGTAAATTCCAAAAATGTCCCATGATATTATCCATGTTTCGTTTTTCTACAAAATTATTTGTTTTTTGCTGATAATATTCAAATAATACTTTCTGCTGAAATTGGTTTTCTAAGGTTGTTTTTAACTGAATATCCTTTTGATTTACAAAATAATAAGCGCCCATTAGCGAGAGAAAAAAGACGACTGCCGCAAAGAAATAAGGCATAGTTATATTTTCCATTTGAAAGATCATGATATACTGCATAAAAAATGTCACGCTCAGTGGCAGTATATATTTTAACAACGTTAGAAAGAAGATTTCACATTTAGTCTTTATTTCAACATTCCCTATAATTTCTTCATAAAGTTCTTGGATTCGCTTCCCTTTTTCTTTCTTCATCTCTTGAATGGTCTCCACACAAAGCGCATAGCCCATAAATTTTTCTGAAAAAATTTCGATTTGCTCGGTGATGATTTTAGGCTCCGCTGGATCTGAAAATGTGACTAGATTGCTTTGTACATCATGAATCACAATATAGTGCGGCATTCCTTCTCGATGAGTCACACAGATCAAGGGAAATCGTTGTGTAAACAGCTCTTTAAGATCCGTCACTTGATATGCCTCACTCATCACACCGTTCTTTTCCAAGACTTCCTGTATATCTAGCAAGGATAGCCCTTGTTCCAAAGTATCCGCTTGCTGGTCAAAATCTATTACGCTATTTTTTACTTTTAGTTGCTTGAGCATCGTTTGAATCGTAGCGATACCACAATCATTGACCATATCCTGCATAATATGTGCATACATTTAGTTCAGCTCCTTTTATTCTATAATATCGATATTGCCAAATCCTAGTTCTACCTTGATCTGCCCAGTTGACGTCTGCTTATTCTGCTTTGAATTATTTACCTGTCCCTGATTAGTCACCAAATCATAATTTCGCTCAAAATTGTTAGGGACTTTTACGACCACATTGCCTTTATTCATCTGAATATTAAGCTTTTTCAACACGTCAGTATTTTTACTTTGGACTGTTACAATCAATTTTTCCTTGCTGTTTTTAGCTACGCTTACACCTATATCTGTAACAAATGAAATCAGCATTTTATTTTTGTTTGGCTGAATCTCTTTTAATTTTTCCCCAAACGATTTGGGAATTTCTCCAGTGATACTGACGCTGTTTTTATCTCCTTGTTCTAGCACTACCAATACATCTTGACTAATTCCTTTTAATGAGATATCAGACATTTGTTCATCTGTTAAATCCCATTGTTGGCTTACCTTTATATTTTCTTCATTTACATAGTTTATATAAAATCCAATTGCAACTATCAGACCGATTACAAGAACCATAATTTTCTTTTTCATTACTCATCCCTCCAATTACTTTAGGTCGTTTCTCACTTTTCATCAGTATTTTTTATCATGTTCAGTTCAATCCATTCTTCAACATCTGAAATTGAAATTCCCGCCTCTGGTGTCCATTCGACCTTACTGACTAGCTTTCCTTGTTCAATCTTTGCTAGTGTGGGTGTATAAACCAAGTTATAAGTCTCTTTAAAATTTACCCACGATTTTTCCTGAGTCCTTAATTTGGCAACATTTAAATACTGTAGTTGATCGTGAAGATCATAGTCTTTAATCAATTTGATCAATTTGGGTTCAAAGTCATTACAGTCCCCACAAGTTGGTCGTCCTACATAAACATAAAAACTATCTTGCTGGTTCATTCTTTTCTCAAACGAGTCCACGGTCAGTGCATCAATATAATCGTATACCTCAGGATAATTACTTTTTGAAATGATCAATGCTTCTTCTTTACTTTCTACTTCACGACTTAATGAGTAGGCTTTAGTTGCAGAAAATACACTGCTTATAAGAAAAACAACTAATAATGTTCCATAAAAAAACTTTTTTTTCATTCTTTTCACCCCGTTATTTAAATTCTCGATTACGAAATACATTAAAACTAACAGCTAAAGCGATAAGACCATAAATCAAACTACTCAACAGTGCCGTTTGTAGCTGCTCACTTGTGAATACAGTTAAATCAGTAATACTGCGTAAATTAGAAAAGAACAACGTATCCAACAGAACATCGAATTTTTCAAAATAGTTGGAAATGATATTTGATAAAATCGTATCTCCAATAAATGCAATGGCAATAAATGCCGCAACTGACGTATATGAAGCTTGAAATACATTGAATAAACAAATACCCAAACAACTTGCGGCTAAATATAATGGAAGCTGCACTAAAAATGGTTTGATAGCAACGTCTAAAGGAAACCCGCCTTTTAAGAGGATGGTGGTTACCATTAAACTTACGGCATACACGCTAACAAATAATAAGGTTAATAAAAACGTTAAGACTACTTTGCTTAAAAAGAAGGTTTTTCTACTCACCCCTGCAATCAATGAATTATTTACCACACGATAATTAAAATCGTGTCCCCAGCAAACCATAAAAATATTGGTTAGGAAAATAGGGATAAGCATTGATCCATTAGATAGTCCTGACTCTATTAGATCCTTAGCTGTATCAGTACTTGATGATCCTAAAAATCCAAAGAATGCACCTAATAGAATCAATCCGGAAATTGAATAAAAACACAATGAACTTTTTACGATTCTATAGCCATCTGATTTCAATAAATTAATCATCTTACACTCCCCCAGCAATCAAGTTTAAGTAATACTCTTCTAGATTTTCTTCTTTATAGTAATAATTTGTTGGATAAATTCCCTGCTTAAATAATAGCTGAGCAACTTTTTCCATTTGATTTTTTTCTGTTTTGATATAAAGTTCCGTACCATTACTTTCTACATTAAACTGAGAATCACTAAGTATTTTTTTTGCCTGCTGATTATCTGAACTCGCTAAAACGATATACTGACCGCATTCATCTTCCAGTTCATCTTTTGTCAATTCTTTGATTAGTTTTCCTTCATTTATAATTCCATACCTAGATGCAACTAACGAAAGCTCAGTTAATATATGACTTGAAATTAAAATTGTTGTGCCGTATTCTTTGTTTAAACGATGAATAATTTCTCTGATTTCGACAATTCCCTGAGGATCTAAACCGTTGATCGGCTCGTCTAAAATAAGAAATTCCGGCTGCTCCAAGATTGCTAAACCAATTCCTAATCTCTGTTTCATTCCTAATGAATAATCCTTAAATAGTTTTTTCCCATCTACCTGATCCAAGCCTACAAATTCCAATACTTCATCAACACGCTTTTTATTTTTGATATTTTTTTGGATTGCATAATACTTTAAATTGTCTCTCGCAGACAAATACGGATAACAAGCTGGACCTTCAATAACTGCGCCCATTTTCATATTTTTTTTCGAATTGTAAGCCAATGTTCCTGAGCTTTTTTCGATCAATCTTGTCACTAATCGGATAAACGTCGTCTTCCCTGCACCATTTCTTCCAATAAATCCATAAATATCGCCCTTGTTAATAGTCATTGAAACCTCATTAACTGCTTGATATTCTTTGTATTTTTTTACTAAGTTCGTTGTTTTTAATAAATAATCATTTCCCTTAATTTCCTGCATTCTGATCACTCCTATTATTTAAATCGGCTTTTTCATTCTATTTCTAGTACTTCAATATCTTCTATATTCAAATGCTCAAAGAATAATTCTTTTTCATTTTTTTGAGGAATCATGATAATTTTTAACAATTCCCCTTTATTGAGTACTTTCAACAACTTGTCTTCATTATTGTCATTTACAATAACTAGCTTTTTATGTATAATTTCTTGATCCTCAACGAAGTATTTTATCTTTTTCATGACTCTATCACCTCTTCTAGTTAACAAATTTACCTATGTCTATTTCTTATAATGCCCTATTGTCTATGACCTTATATTTGTTCCATTACACTTTTATTGCACCCACCATATTCCAAAGATATCGAAGCCTCCCATTTTGTCGTCCTCCTTTCTTGATTGTTCTGTGTCTTTCTTACATGTATTACTTTACTGTTTTATCCTTTTTTCCAACAGGACATCTTTGTCATCCTTCTTATAACGTCCTTGCGAGAGTGTATTATAAGATGAATCGTTCATTTTCTTGTATGTCCTCTTTACAGGTATTACTTTACCGTCTTATCCATTTTTTCAACAGGACATCTTTGTCCAGTTGCCATTACTCTTCTATTTGTTAAACAAAAAATAGACTATAAAGACATAATTCATGTCTTTATAGTCTATGATTGGTTACTTAAATCTTCTTCCCATTCTTGCTTGATCCGCTCAGCTAACTGGTCCTCACCATGTAGTTGAGCAAGTAAGATTGCATCGTTGTACTTTTTATTCGCCTTGTCTAGTTCATCAAAATACAGCCAGTATTTTCCTTCTATCATGTCAACAATCGGTTTTCGATGAAAATCCTGAGTCATTCTCATTATAGTATTCGAAATTTTCACGATTGTTAAAAGCCTATCATACTTATCAAAAGTAACATACACGCCCGCTATTGATCCCAACAATCTATTTAGAATAATCAATCCAAATTCGGAGCTATAATTCACTTGTTCTAATACCTTCTCCACCAAAACTTCAAACTCTTGCTCATCATAAGGTTGGTAAAGGCAACAATCAAAATATAAATGAATAATCAGCAATTCGTTTTCTGAATACTCTTGTTTATGTTGAATCTGAAAAAAATAGTCTTGTAGGATGCCCTCACCAAAATCGATTTTGTCTGAAAAAGTGACATCATTTTGAGCTTGTGCAGTATCTATTAAAAGCTGTTCTTCTTCTGGTAATGTCTCATAATAGTCGTTATATATTTCTTCAAACGTATCATCAACCATTTTCGTCATAACATCATTATATTGCGGCGGACGTTTGAACAAATTCATTTTCAACTGCATATAACGTTTTGGTAAGGTGATTTGATTTTCATTTATCAAGTGTGAGATGGGAACAGAGAGTTGTTTCGATATGTAGGTAAGTTTAGGAAGTGTAGGCAGCGATTCCCCTGACTCAATCCGAGACAGTTGTCTAACGGTCAATTCTAATTCATCATCACAAAAAGCTTCCCTGCTTAATTTCTTTTCTTCACGAAACATCCGAATTTTTTTCCCTAATTCTAATTTTATATCCATTACGTCACCATCCCAAAAATGCTGTATAACCAATATTTTGATTATACAGCAACTGTAACACAATCACAACTTTTAGTTCAAAAAACCTACAGATCGTTTACTACTGATTGTTTTTCCAATTCTTTCGAATAAATCCAGCTCGTCCAGAACCTTCTCTGTATAAATTGTAATGCACACTGTGTTTTTTATAATAGTCCTGATGGTACTCTTCTGCTGGGTAAAATGTTTGTGTAGGTTCTATTTTCGTTACGATTGGCTGTGTAAACCGACCACTAGCCTGCAAATCGGCTTTAGATTTTTCTGCAATTTCTTTTTGTTCTTCATTTGCATAAAAAATTACAGGACGATAGGAATCTCCTCGATCGGCGAATTGACCTAAAGCATCTGTAGGATCTGTTTGCTGCCAATAGGTCTCCACCAAATCTTTATAGGAGATTATTGTTGGGTCATACGTAATTTCCACTGCCTCTGTGTGACCTGTCGTTCCAGTTGTGACTTGCTCATAGGTTGGATTTTCTACGTGACCACCTGTATATCCTGAAACAACCGAAATGATTCCCGGCTGGCTATCGAAAGGTTTTACCATGCACCAGAAGCAGCCACCAGCAAAAATTGCTTTTTCATATGTTGATTCCATTTTGCTTCACCTCTTTTTTCTATCATAAGCGGAATAATAGAATAATGATATTGATTTGCTTACTCCATTGACATGGGATGGTTCCCATATGATACATTAAAGAAAAAAAGGACGTGAATCTATATGAAAATTATTGTAGAAAAAAATTATGAAAAAATGAGCCGAGTGGCTGCAAATGTACTATTAGGCAAAATGTACCAAAACAAACGAGTAAATCTAGCAATTACAGCGGGTTCCACACCAGTGAAAATGTATGAATATCTAGTAGAAGATGTCAAAAATAAACCTTACTTTGATAATGTTCACTATTATAATTTCGATGAAATTCCTTTTAAGAAAAAACAAGGCTATGGTGTCACCATGTCAAATCTAAACAAACTATTTTTTGAACCAGCAGAAATCGATACAGCGCATATCCATCCACTAGACGAAAAAAATTATAAAACCCAAGATTCAAGACTGGAGCAAGATGGCGGATTAGACTTAATTTTGCTTGGTATCGGAGCAGATGGACATTATTGTGGAAATCTACCTGGAACTACTACATTTGAAGATTTAACTTCTGTGGTAGATGAAAATGCCACTGAGAATATGAAAGATATCTTACTTAGCGAAGTTGGCGGCGACGAAACAGAACGTCCAGATTTTTATGTCACTATGGGACCAAAAAGTGTGATGCAAGCCAAAGAAATCGTATTGTTTGCCACAGGTAAGAAAAAAGCCAGTATCATCAAGCAAGCCTTTTTCGGCCCAGTAACGAACGATGTGCCTGCTTCTTTACTACAAGTGCATCCTAATCTAACAATTATTTTAGATGAAGAAGCTGCTTCAGAACTTAATTATAATTAAACAATAAAAGAGCTAGAATCTGTAAAGATACTAGCTCTTTTATTTTATTTATTCAGTTCATTCAACGCATCTTCAGCAGCCATTTGTGCTTCAATATCAGAGATACTGTAAACATTTTCGCTTGCTACGCCGACTTCTTTTGGTTCCATGTTACGGTAACGAGCCATACCAGTACCAGCTGGGATGATTTTACCGATGATAACATTTTCTTTCAATCCAAGTAATGGATCTTTCTTGCCACGGATCGCAGCGTCTGTTAACACACGAGTTGTTTCTTGGAATGACGCAGCAGATAAGAAACTGTTTGTTTCTAATGATGCTTTTGTAATTCCTAGTAAGACTGGACGACTTGTTGCAGGAACACCACCAGCAACTAATGTGTCGTAGTTACGATCTTTAAATTCAGCAATATCAAGTAATGTACCTGGTAAGATTTCAGTATCACCTGGATCCATGACACGAACTTTACGAAGCATTTGACGAACCATTACCTCGATATGTTTATCGCCGATTTCCACCCCTTGCATACGGTACACACGTTGTACTTCACGCAATAGGTAGTTTTCAACAGATAATACATCACGAACTTGTAACAATTGTTTAGGATCGATCGAACCTTCTGTCAACGGCTCACCACGATGGATCGTATCGCCTTCAGCTACTTTCATACGAGCTGTATAAGGAACAGTATACGTACGTGTATCTGTTTTCCCTTTGATCGTTACTTCTTTTTGGCGTGTTGCAGGGTCTTCAGAAATATCGATCACTTCACCGGTAACTTCTGTGATAACTGCTTGCCCTTTCGGATTACGCGCTTCAAAGATTTCTTGGACACGGGGAAGACCTTGAGTGATATCGTCTCCGGCAACCCCGCCGGTATGGAACGTACGCATGGTTAACTGTGTACCAGGTTCTCCGATTGATTGAGCGGCAATTGTACCTACAGCTTCACCAACTTCAACACCTGAACCAGTTGCTAAGTTACGTCCATAACAGTGTTTACATACACCGTGTTTTGTATTACATGTGAATACGGAACGAATCGTTACTGTTTCAATTCCTGCATCCACGATTTCTTTCGCTAGATCTTCTGAGATCAATTGGTCTTCACCAATAATCACTTTACCTGTTTCAGGATGGACCACTGATTTACGCGTATAACGTCCCAATAGACGCTCTTCAAGTGTTTCAATGATTTCGTTTCCTTCACGAATCGCTTGAATCACTAAACCGCGGTCAGTACCACAATCGTCTTCACGAATGATTACATCTTGTGCTACGTCAACTAAACGACGAGTCAAGTAACCTGAATCGGCTGTCTTCAAGGCTGTATCGGTCATTCCTTTACGCGCTCCGTGAGTAGAGATAAACATTTCCAAGACAGAAAGTCCTTCACGGAAGTTAGAGATGATCGGTAATTCCATGATACGTCCGTTTGGAGCGGCCATCAATCCACGCATACCAGCAAGCTGAGTAAAGTTGGAGATGTTACCACGGGCTCCAGAATCTGACATCATGAAGATTGGATTTTTTGCATCCATACTTTCGATCAGTTTTTGCTGGATTTCGTCTTTGGCAGCATTCCATACGCCGATAACACGTTCATAACGTTCGTCATCTGTGATCAGACCACGACGGAATTGTTTGGTAATATTTTCTACTTGTTTGTGGGCATTGTCGATGATTTCTTGTTTCTCATGTAAAACCATGATATCTGCGATACCAACGGTCATACCCGCATGAGTTGAATGTTTATACCCTAAGTCTTTCATTCTATCTAGCATCTTAGAAGTTTCAGTGATATGGAATCTCTTGAAGACTTCTGCGATGATATTTCCTAAGTTTTTCTTCTTGAACGGTAAGACTAATTCCTGTGCTTTAATATGTGTTGGAATGTCTGTACCCGCTTCTACAAAATATTTATCCGGTGTTTGTACCGTTAAATTGTAGTCGGTTGGTTCATTCAAGTAAGGGAATTCTACAGGCATGATTTCATTAAAGATAATCTTACCTACAGTTGTGATCAAAATACGTTCTTTTTGCCAATCCGTAAACGGTTTGTCGCCAAGTAATGTTGTTTGAACACCAATACGTGAGTGTAAATGAACATAGCCATTACGCCAAGCTAAAACAGCTTCGTTCATGTCACGGAAGATCATACCTTCCCCTTCACGATCTTCTTCTTCCATTGTTAGGTAGTAGTTACCCAAGACCATATCTTGAGATGGTGTAACAACTGGCTTACCATCTTTAGGGTTCAAGATGTTTTGAGCCGCTAACATCAGCATACGTGCTTCTGCTTGCGCTTCTTCATTCAACGGAACGTGAACGGCCATTTGGTCTCCATCGAAATCGGCATTGTACGCTTCACATACTAATGGGTGAAGACGAATCGCACGACCTTCAACAAGAACTGGTTCGAATGCTTGGATACCTAATCTATGCAGCGTAGGTGCCCGGTTAAGTAAAACTGGGTGTTCTTGGATAACCTCTTCTAAGATATCCCAAACTTCATCTTCGCCACGTTCGATTTTACGCTTAGCATTTTTGATGTTTGTAGCAATTTCACGTTGAACCAATTCACGCATAACGAATGGTTTGAATAGTTCGATTGCCATTTCTTTTGGTAAGCCGCATTGGTACATCTTCAAGTTAGGTCCTACGACGATAACTGAACGACCAGAGTAATCCACACGTTTACCCAATAAGTTTTGACGGAAACGACCTTGTTTCCCTTTCAACATATGAGAAAGAGATTTTAATGGACGGTTACCTGGTCCAGTAACTGGACGGCCGCGACGACCATTATCGATCAATGCATCAACGGCTTCTTGAAGCATACGTTTTTCATTTTGCACAATAATACTTGGTGCATTCAAGTCTAATAAACGTTTCAAACGGTTGTTACGGTTGATTACACGACGGTATAAATCATTCAAGTCAGAAGTCGCAAAACGACCACCTTCTAATTGAACCATCGGACGTAAATCAGGCGGGATAACAGGGATAACATCCATAACCATCCAGCTTGGCAAGTTTCCAGAAGCACGGAATGCTTCTAAAATATCCAAACGGCGGATCGCACGTGTTCTTTTTTGACCTTGCGCAGATTTTAGCTCTTCTTTTAGTTGAGCTACTTCACCGTCTAAATCAACGTTATCTAGTAATTGTTTAACCGCTTCTGCACCCATTGCTGCAGTAAAGCCTTGACCGTATTGATCACGTTTATCACGATATTCACGTTCAGTCAATAATTGTTTTTTCTCTAGAGAAGTATCTCCGGCATCAATTACTACATAAGAGGCAAAGTAAATGATTTCTTCCAACGCACGTGGACTCATGTCTAAAACAAGACCCATACGAGATGGAATGCCTTTAAAGTACCAGATATGTGAAACTGGCGCTGCTAACTCGATGTGTCCCATACGTTCACGACGTACTTTAGAACGAGTCACCTCTACACCACAACGGTCACAAACGATACCTTTATAACGAATACGTTTATATTTTCCACACGCACATTCCCAGTCTTTAGTTGGACCGAAAATACGTTCACAGAACAACCCTTCACGTTCAGGTTTTAACGTACGGTAGTTAATCGTTTCAGGTTTCTTTACTTCACCGTAAGACCAGCTTCTGATCTTTTCTGGAGAAGCCAAACCTATTTGCATACTTTCGAATTTATTTACATCGATCAAAAGGGATTCCCTCCATTCAATTAGTTAGAAAAGCTGAGTGAGCTATTCACCGCGGTTGGGAACTAGAAAAATGATTGATCTTTCCAGCCCCAAACTAACGGATTTCATTGGCACTTTATACAAAATGTAAAACAATTAGTCTTTTGTATCTTCAGCAGTTTCTATTTCTTGTTCAAGCACTGCATCAGCTGCTTCCTTTGCTTCCGCTGCTTCTTTTTCTAATTGTTTCGCTGATTGTTGTTCTGCGAATTTTGTTAGGGCATCAACGGTGATCAAGTCATCATCATCATCGTCCATATCACGCAATTCGATTTCTTGTTCTTCGATGTCCAATACGCGCATATCTAATCCAAGTGATTGTAATTCTTTTACCAATACGCGGAATGATTCTGGTACGCCTGGTTTTGGAATTGGTTCACCTTTGACGATTGCTTCGTATGTTTTCACACGACCGACTACGTCATCAGATTTGTACGTTAAAATTTCTTGTAATGTATAAGCTGCACCATATGCTTCCAGTGCCCATACTTCCATTTCCCCAAAACGTTGTCCACCAAATTGAGCTTTACCTCCAAGTGGTTGTTGGGTAACAAGTGAGTATGGTCCAATAGAACGGGCATGCAATTTATCATCGACCATGTGGGCCAATTTGATCATGTACATCACACCGACAGAGATACGGTTATCAAATGGTTCACCCGTACGCCCATCATATAGAACTGTTTTCGCATCGCTAGCCATACCAGCTTCACGAACAGTTTCCCATACGTCATCATCGTTTGCACCATCAAAGACTGGTGTTGCAATGTGGATACCTAACTGACGAGCAGCCATCCCTAAATGCAATTCTAGTACTTGTCCGATATTCATACGTGATGGTACCCCTAATGGGTTCAGCATGATATCGATCGGTGTTCCATCTGGTAGAAACGGCATATCTTCTTCCGGCATAATACGGGATACAACCCCTTTATTACCGTGACGACCGGCCATTTTATCTCCTTCATGGATTTTACGTTTTTGAACGATATAAACACGAACCAGCATATTTACACCTGGAGATAATTCATCTCCAGCTTCGCGGGTAAAGATTTTCACATCGTGAACGATTCCGCCGCCGCCGTGAGGCACACGTAGAGACGTATCACGAACTTCGCGGGCTTTTTCACCAAAGATCGCATGTAATAAACGCTCTTCTGCGGATAACTCAGTTACCCCTTTAGGCGTTACTTTACCTACTAATAGGTCGCCATCTTTAACTTCAGCACCGATACGGATAATCCCCATTTCGTCAAGGTCTTTCAATGCGTCTTCCCCAACGTTTGGAATTTCACGAGTAATTTCTTCAGGGCCTAATTTTGTATCACGAGCTTCTGATTCATATTCTTCGATATGAATAGAAGTATAGACATCATCTTTCACCAAACGACGGCTCATGATGATCGCATCCTCGTAGTTGTACCCTTCCCATGTCATAAATCCGACAAGGACGTTTTGTCCTAAAGCCATTTCGCCTTCTTCCATAGAAGGTCCATCTGCTAATGTATCACCTTTTTCAACTTTTTCGCCTAAAAGAACGATTGGACGTTGGTTGTAACTTGTACCAGAATTTGAACGACGGAATTTTGTTACCATATATTTATCTAATGCGCCATTGTCACGGCGAACGCGTACTTCTGATGCATCCACGTATTCAACGACACCATCATGTTTACATAGTAAAGCGGCACCCGAGTCATGTGCTGATTTGTATTCCATACCAGTTCCCACAAGTGGTGAACGAGGTTGGATCAAAGGCACTGCTTGACGCTGCATGTTGGCACCCATCAAGGCACGGTTGGAGTCATCGTTTTCCAAGAAAGGAATACATGCTGTCGCAACTGCTACTACCTGTTTAGGTGAAACGTCCATGTAGTCGACTCTATCGATCGTTACTTCAAGGTTTTCACTTTGTAGACGAGCCATTACTAGTTCTTCAGCGAATGTTCCATCTTCATTTAAGCGTGAGTTTGCTTGGGCTACGATGTAGTGATCCTCTGTGTCAGCAGTTAAGTAATCTACTTGATCGGTTACTTTTCCTGTGGCACGATCCACACGACGATACGGTGTTTCGATAAAGCCAAATTTATTGACTTTGGCATAACTCGACAAGCTGTTGATCAACCCGATATTCGGACCCTCAGGCGTTTCGATCGGACACATACGGCCATAGTGGGAATAGTGAACGTCTCGAACTTCATAGCCGGCACGGTCACGAGTCAAACCACCAGGTCCTAAGGCAGATAGACGACGTTTGTGTGTCAACTCACCTAGAGGATTTGTTTGGTCCATGAACTGTGATAACTGAGAAGAACCAAAGAATTCTTTGATACTTGCCACTACTGGACGGATATTGATCAGTTGTTGTGGTGTCAATGTTTCAGTGTCTTGGATAGACATTCTTTCACGAACCACACGCTCCATACGAGCTAAACCAATACGGAATTGGTTTTGTAGTAATTCACCAACTGAACGAATACGACGGTTACCTAAGTGATCGATATCATCTACATTACCGATATCTTCTTGTAAGTTAAAGAAATAACTCATTGAAGCTACGATATCTGCTGGACGAACTGTTTTCACACTTGTATCAGGATAGCCATTACCGATTACGTTAACGATGCGTTCTGGATCTTTTGGAGAAAGAACCTTGATTACTTGAACCGTCATTGGTTCAGTAACTACACCATCTTCACTTGGGTAATACGTTACACTGTTTAAGCCATTATCGATATGTTCACCTAATGTTTCCATTACTTGGTGCGTCAAAACAGTGCCTTTTTCAACAAGAATTTCTCCTGTTTCAGGATCGATCAATGTTTCTCCTAAAGTTAGGTTCAATAGACGTGTTTTTAAATCTAATTTTTTGTTGACTTTATAACGACCAACATTTGCTAAGTCATAACGTTTTGGATCGAAGAAACGCGCATTCAGCAAGTTACGAGAACTATCTGCTGTTTTTGGTTCTCCTGGGCGAAGACGCTCATAAATATCTTTCAAGCCTTCTTCGGTACGAGAATCGCTAGCGTTTTTGTGTAAATCTTTTTCAATCGTGTTGCGTAAGCTTAAGCTTTCGCCGAAAATTTCAAAAATTGTATCGTCAGAGCCAAAACCTAATGCACGAACTAATACAGTTAAAGGAATTTTACGTGTACGGTCGATACGTACATAAGAAATATCTTTAGCATCTGTTTCCATTTCCAACCATGCGCCACGGTTAGGAATCACTGTTGAGCCAAAGCCTTCTTTCCCATTTTTATCTACTTTTCCATGGAAATACACACCTGGAGAACGAACTAATTGAGAAACGATAACACGTTCTGCTCCGTTGATGATGAATGTACCCATTTCAGTCATTAGAGGGAAATCACCGAAGAACACTTCTTGTGATTTGATTTCTCCAGATTCACGGTTTGTTAATCTTAGAGTGACATGTAAAGGTGCAGAATAATTCGCATCGTGTGAACGCGCTTCTTCTACAGTATACTTAGGTTCTTTTAATTCATAGTCCACAAATTCCAATGATAAATTCCCTTGGAAATCATCGATTGGTAAAATGTCTTCAAACATTTCTCTTAATCCTTCATCTAAAAACCATTGGTAAGAGTCTGTTTGAATCTCGATCAAGTTAGGTAATTCTAACACTTCACTGATCCGGGCGAAACTTCTACGTTCGCGGTGTTTTCCGTATTTTACTACGTGTCCAGCCAAGCTCTTCACTCCTCTAATTAAAAGTCTATCAAAACACTAACCGAAAACATTTCATTAATATTACAAATATTAAATATATGTAATATTGAGCATTTTTTGCAGTTTTTAGGCAAAAAAAAACCAAAAATAGAATGTGCTCTTGAAAATTTCTCGTGCGTTTCTACTTTTGTTTCCCTATTAAAAACCGGAACGGACAATATTTCGCTCCTGCTTCGTCATTTTTCAGATAGTTTTTGCATCTATACATTCTACTTCCTTCTATAGTAAAAGTCAAGGGGTTTCAAAGATAATTTTAGTGCAGAAAAAAGCATCCAATCAACTGATTGAATGCCTTTTGGTTTACTTATTGAACAGTAATGTCACCAGTTACTTCTGCATCTTCTTTATCAAGTGTTGCAGATGTTTTGTACTCTTCTTTTTCAAACGTTACATTTCCTTCAACTTTCGCACCGTTTAAAACAAATCCGTTTGCTTTGACTAAAATGTTTCCTTTAACCGTACCATTAACAATGTTGAAGTTTTCTGATTCAACAACTAATTCTGGAACAGTCATTGTATATTCAGCGGTTACTTTACGATCAGCATCTTGTGCATATAACGCTAATTTTCTATAGATATCTGCAGAAGAATCTCCTTTATCATGGAATTCTCCAGCAACAGTTACATCGCTATCAAATGTCACGTCTGCTGTAGCTGCAACGATCCAGTTCCCATCTTCACCTAAAGCTTTTTCAAGTACTTCTGGTTTATCACTAACAGAGGCAGAACTTACAGCGTCCATGCTTGAACTTGTTGAAGTTGCTTCTGTTTTGCTGTCTGATGAACTAGCTTTCGTATCATTACTATCACTATTACATGCTCCCAATACTAATACAGTTGCTGCTAATGTACCTAAAGTAATCAATTTTTTTGAAATCATAACAATTCTCCTAGTCTTTTTTAATTTTTACTCCAATAGAATTTTAGCATGAATAGAATAAAATAAAAAATATTTGCTTCTTTTAGATAAAAAAGGAATTGTCAGAAAATTTTAAATAATCCGTTGACAATCTTCTATCTTTTCATTTATACTAATTACAATTCAAATTGCGGAGGGATTACCATGACTTATTTGATCAACCCACAACTGAATAATGCTTACTTTAGCTATTTTAGATAGGTTTGTATTCATGAATCATGGATACAAACAGCAAAAGACTGTTTTTGTATCTATGATGGCTAGAGCACTTTGTACTGAACAAACAGCCACGTAGACAATCCTAAGTGGCTAACAAAAGTAATGAACTAACGACTTTTATCAATCCATTTAGGCATATTGTCTGAATGGATTTTTTGTTTTATCAATCATACTGGAGGAATCGCAATGAAAAAGAAATTATTAGGACTAAGTATCGTATCAGCAGTTGCTTTATTGACACTTGGAGCTTGCGGCAATGAAAAGAAGGCAGATTCTGGTGCCAATAGTGACACTAAACGAATCGGTGTTTTACAGCCGGTCGAACACGGCTCATTAGATGCTGCCTTTGAAGGCTTCAAGGAAGGCTTAGCGGAAAACGGCTTTAAAGAAGGCGAAAATTTAACCATCGAATTCACGAATGCTCAAAATGATCAAGCCCAATTAAAAAGCATGAGTGAAAAATTGGTGAAAGAAAAACCTGATTTATTATTAGGCATTGCAACACCTGCTGCCCAGTCACTACTTAACGAAACAACGGATATCCCCATCGTTGTAACTGCAGTGACCGATTTAGTTGAGGCGAAATTAGTAAAATCTGATGAAAAACCTGGCGGAAACGTAACCGGAACAACTGACATCGTACCTATCGACAAACAAATTGCTCTATTACTAAGCATCGTGCCCGATGCAAAAACGGTTGGAATCATGTACAACGCTGGTGAATCAAATTCAAAAATCCAAGCAGATATGGCTGAAAAAGCACTAAAAGATAAAGGCATCAAAACAAAAATTTTAACAGCCAACTCCACCAACGATGTTCAACAAGTGACAACTAGCTTGGCAAAAGATGTTGATGCTATTTATGTTCCGACAGACAACACCTTTGCTTCTGCTGCTGCCGTAATTGGAGAAGTGGCAAAAGAACATAAGATTCCTGTAATTGCTGGTTCGATCGAACAAATAGAAGAAGGCGGTCTTGCAACTGTTGGGATCAACTACAAATCTTTAGGAAAACAGACTGGCGTTATGGCTGCTAAAATTCTAAAAGGGGAAGCTGAGCCAGCAGATATGCCTGTTGAAAAAGCCAAAGACTTAGAGCTTTTTGTAAACAAAGAGATGGCCAAAGCACTGGATATCGATCCAGATTCAATCAAAGCACCTTAATCTACAGATAAAAAAAGAGCATTTGGTGATGCGAATTCTTTCCTTTTTTGCATCACCACGCTACATAAAAATTATTGAAAGAAGCTGATTGTATTGATAGACATATTACTTTCCTCGACCTCGCAGGGTCTTTTATGGTCACTGCTGGCAATAGGTGTTTTTCTGACATACCGTATTTTAGACATTGCTGATTTAACCACAGAAGGGAGTTTCCCTCTAGGCGGTGCGGTAGCTGCAGTGATTTTAGCGAAGGAGCCTGCCTCATGGCCAGCACCATTTCAAACATTGTTTAATCTACATTCCATGATGGCGCCAATCACAGCTTTAGTTATTGCTTTTCTTGCTGGAATGTTGGCTGGACTTGTTTCCGGCTTATTGCATACAAAGTTAAAAATCCCTGCTTTACTCGCTGGGATTATCACGATGACTGGCCTGTACAGTATCAACTCCCGCATCATGGGGGCGCCAAACATCTCCTTGATCGGAACAGACTCAATTTTCTCTCATGCCCAATCATTAGGCTTTACCAAGGTTAACAGTACAATTTTTGTCGGTTCGATTATTGTTATTTTAGTCATTATTTTGCTTGTTTTATTCTTTAGAACAGAAGTTGGACTTGCTACTCGGGCAACCGGCGACAATATCGATATGAGTGAGGCGAACGGCATCAATACGGATAATATGAAGATCATCGGCTATATGCTTTCAAACGGTTGTATTGCATTAGCTGGCGCTTTATTGGTTCAAAATAATAATTTTGCTGATTTAAATTCTGGGATCGGAACGATTGTCATTGGCCTTGCCTCAATCATCATCGCCGAAGTTCTGTTTAAAAATAAATCTCTCGGTCTACGTCTAGTAACGATCGTGATTGGTGCAATTCTTTATCGCTTTATTCTTGCCTGTGTACTGGAATTACGCGTCGACCCAGCAGACTTAAAACTATTCTCAGCAATTATTTTAGTGATCTGCCTTTCTTCTCCATTGATCCAAAAAAAATTAGGCTTCTCTAAACTCAAAAAACGCAAAGGGGGCATAAGCTAATGCAGCCAGTTTTAACGATCAAGAATTTACATCAATATTTTGAACGTGGTACGGTCAACGAAAATCATGTCTTAAAAGGCATTGATCTGACCATTAATCAAGGTGAGTTTATTACGATCATCGGCGGAAACGGCGCGGGTAAATCGACATTACTAAACAGTATTGCCGGAACCCTACCGATCGAAGAAGGGCACTTAACCTTGCAAGGAAAAGATATCACCAAACAACGAGTTGTCGCTCGCTCCAAACAAATCAGTCGTGTGTTCCAAGATCCTAAGATGGGCACAGCCGTCCGTTTAACAGTAGAAGAAAACATGGCGCTTGCGATGAAACGTGGAAAAAAACGCGGACTAGGAAATGGCGTTCGAAAAAATGACCGCACGTTCTTTAAAGAGCAGCTAGCAAGTTTAAATTTAGGGTTAGAAAATCGCTTAACTGCTGAAATCGGATTACTTTCCGGCGGACAACGTCAGGCCATTACCTTATTAATGGCTACCTTGATCCGACCAGAACTGATTTTACTGGATGAACACACCGCGGCGCTGGATCCTAAAACATCAATTACAGTTATGGAACTAACAGAAAAACTGATCCAAGAGAACAAGCTGACTGCCTTTATGGTGACCCATGATATGGAAGATGCTATTCGCTACGGCAATCGCCTTATTATGTTGCATCAGGGACAGGTCGTTGTTGATGTTCCAGCTGAACAGAAAAAGAATTTAACAGTAAATGAACTGATGGACATGTTCCATAAAAATAGTGGAACAGAATTGAAAGATGACCAATTATTGTTGGTATAGTATCCTTTTCTCTTTAACCATCAACTATTGTTTAAAAGCTAGGTTTCAAAAAAACAAGATTGAAACAACAGTCGATTAGGTTCAAGCAATACAAAAATCGAACAATACGCTTTTTGTATTGCTCGATTTTTACGAAATTACCGAAGAACCTGACTTTCGGCCACCGTCTATTACGTTTTAAAGTACGGAACAAAACCGATTTTCGTTTTGTCCCGTACTTTTTTTCGTTCTTTTTAAAATCAATCCACTAACTACTACTCTATTTTCTGATTTTTAAGGTCATAGCATTCAAAGCCACAATCACAGTACTCAATGACATCAGCACCGCACCTACAGCCGGATCTAAAATAATACCGATAGGCGCTAATACTCCTGCTGCCAAAGGAATAGCTACGATATTGTAACCTGCTCCCCACCATAGGTTTTGAACCATTTTTTTCCGTGTTTGTTTAGCCAAATCAAGAAAATGGATAATATCGTGAGGGTTACTATTAGTTAATACCACATCTGCTGAATCAATCGCAACATCCGTGCCGGCACCAATAGCGATTCCTATAGTCGCACGTGCTAAACTTGGCGCATCATTGATACCATCTCCAACCATAGCTACTTGGTGCCCTTCATTTATTGCTTGAGCAATAATTTTTTCTTTGCCATCAGGCAACAAGGCAGCATAATACTGATCGATTCCAAGATACTTCGCCACATTCGCTGCCGCCTCCTCATTATCGCCCGTTAGCATCGCAGGTATAATTCCTCTTTCTCTCAATGCAGCAAGAAATGCTTTTGCTTCTGGTTTAATCTTATCCCCCAAAGCAATCAGGCCGCTTAGTTCGTTATCAATAATAAGATAGCTGATTGTATTTCCTTGTTCCTGATAACGGGTGATTTTACTTTTTTCAACGTGTAAATCTAGCTCTTCTAATGCTTTAGCATTGATGATTTGAACTTTTTTGCCGTCAACTTCCCCTTCTAGACCTACGCCTGTAACATTCTTTACTTCTTCAGCCTTATAAGGTGAAATCCCTTGGTCCTTCAAATACTTCATAATACCTGTTGCAATCGGATGGTTAGCATTGGCTTCCAAAGAGCCAATATAACGTAAAATTTCTTGCTCGTCGACATCTGTTTTTAAAGATTCCACTCCTGTAACAGTGAAAGTTCCTTGTGTTAAGGTTCCTGTTTTGTCTAGAAAAATCATATCCAAACGATGTGCATTTTCTAAGGCATTACGATTTTTCAATAATAAGCCATTTTTCGCTGCAATCGATGTTGAACGGGCAATAACTAAAGGAATGGCCAAACCTAAAGCATGCGGACATGCAATAATAAAGACTGTCACCATCCGTTCAAGAGCTTGAGGCAAATCAGCTAAAAACAGCCATGCCACAAACGTTACGATACCTGCGACAAGAGCAACATAAAAGAGCCACTTTGCAACTGTATCAGATAATGCTTCTAGTTTAGATTTTTCTGCCTGAGCATTACGTACCATCTCCATTACTTTTGCAAGATAGCCGCTCTCTCCAGTCCCCGTCACAAGGACATAAATCGTCCCATTGCCATTGACAGATCCGCCAATAACTTTATCACCAACTTTTTTTACAACACCTCGTGATTCACCTGTAACTGCAGATTCATCAACAGTTGATGTTCCTTTTTCAATCACGCCATCTGTCGGCATTTTATCTCCGGCACGAACAATCAAGTGGTCGCCTTCACGAACATCTTGTAGAGAGACTCTTTTTTCTTTTCCATTCTCGTCAATCCGTGTCACTTCGTCTGGCAGTAATTCTGCTAATTTTTGTAGGGCATCACTAGCATTTGATACAGCATTCATTTCTATCCAATGACCTAAAAGCATGATAACAATAAGCGTTGCTAACTCCCAAAAGAAATTCATCACGTGATCTCCAAGAAATTCATTCGCAACAAAAGAATACAGACTATAGAAGTACGCCACCGAAATCCCCATAGCAATTAACGTCATCATTGCCGGACTTTTCATCTTCAGCTCCATTTTCGCACCACTCAAAAATGGTTGACCGCCATAGAAAAAAAGAATCGTCGCTAAGACTAAAACAACCCACTCAGACCCATTAAACGTAAACTGAAAAGGTAACTCCATTCCCATCATTGGAGACATTAGGACAATCGGTATTGCCAGCACCAATGATAACCAAAATTTTTGTTTAAAATTCCCCATATGCATAGAGTGATCCATGCCTGCCATCTCTTTTTCCGAATGCTCAGAGTGATCATTCATGTTGTGATGTGAATGATCCATTTTTTTACTATCCTTTTTGCTCATATTTGACTCCTTCTTTCCTTTTAGTAAATTCCGAGTGACTGCACTAACTCAACTGCAAATGTGTACTAGTTTAGCAAAAATTCAGATGTTCCTCTGACCTTCCGTCTGAAATGCTTCCGCCTTTTTCAGAAGAAAATGAACAATTACCACTCTAACCACAGCTATTTTAAGAATCTGCTCACTGCAATTTCCATTATTATTTTTATATGTGTTCATTTCTTACAAACATCTCAACAAATAACACCTATCAACTGTCACTCAGCATTCAAACTTACTATAATTATTTTCCAAGCAAATGTTGTGGAAGAATTTAACAACTACGATTGTAGTCGTTGTTACAATTCTTAGTATAGGTGATGCACTCAAAATTGTCAACGATAGCATCTCCTCTTCCAATATTTTTAAATGAATACCATCTAATAAAGATCATTCATCAACATCATCAGAAGAAACTGTTTGCCCCTCCCTTTTAGTATTGCACTTACATTTTAATACTCTAAGAAACTCTATCAAAAGAAAAAAGACTTATACAAACGGCATAAGTCCATTATATCTTTAATTTTGGGGTCAAGCTTCGCTGTTCATCAATTCCAGTAGTTACTTCTTCAGTTATTGCTGGAATAAGAGTCTCTTTTCTAACAAATCACAACCCTAACATTTTTATCTATTAAACATCTTAAAAACTTCATCAGCTGTATATCTTTCCAATCATATTTTCCAGGGAAATCAACCCATACACTCGACTATCCGTCGCATATGATCGATTATCTCCAAGGACTAAGTAATAGCCATCTGGAATTATTTTTGTCGAAGTTAGGTCTTCGCTCGTAAAATCTTCAGTAAAATTTTTCCCGTTGCGCTGACTTTCATTCACTTCATCAACAATAAATTTTTCATCTATCGGCTGGTCATTCACATATAAGATATCCTCCTTATAAGCAATTTTCTCACCCGGTAAGCCAATGATTCGACGAACCTGAGTCTTATTTTTTTCATTAACAAACACAGCAAGATCAAACCGCTGAAACTCATTATTCTTTTGAACAAGTAGAATATCTCCATTTCTTAAAGTAGGAATCATGCCAAACCCTTGAACGGTAATTACTTTGAAAAAAAATGAACCGATCACTACTGTCATCAGAAGTGTGATCACTGCGGTTAAGATTGTATCTCGTAATATCTGCTTTCTTCTCTGTATTTTCTTTTTTTGAATGGAGCCCTTGCTTTTCTTCTTTCGTTTAGTAAAACTATCTGAAGTTCGTTTTTTCTTATTAGATTTGGCTAATGTTTCTTTCTTTTTTTGTTTGTTCTCTTCACTATTTCTTTTTTTCATCGCAAACAACTCAAATCATTTTTCTTCTGAAAATGCGTCTTCGTTGACCTTGTAATAGGCAAATGCAGCTTGCTCATATTCTTGTGCTTTAGCAATATCCTTCAAAAATTCTTCGACTAATGTAGGATTGTTATAAAAATTCTTCGTTTGTGTGCTTGCATTCATCCCTAATTGTTTTGTGGCATTGTAATAACGATTCAACATCAGCTGACCTTCTTGAGAATTGACCGTACTAGCTTTTTTCGTTCCATAACTAGCCATGGCTGTAGCAAGATAACGGATATTTTGCTGCAGCTTTTCTTCTTCATCGCCTTGATCTCTTGCTAAAATCAGCTGCTCTTCAAAGTCTCGAAGCAAATAATAGCCTTTGACAACAGAATCAGAGTCATCTGTGGTTAGATTCATTGATTGATAGTAAGAAAGATAGCCCGAAGCACTTGCAAACGCCACACTTACGATTATTAAGAAAATCATTAGTTTCAAGCTGCGTTTTTTCTTTTTTTGAAGGAGTTTTCTTTGTCCTACAATTTTTTTGTTTTTCTTTTTGCTTTTAAATTTTTTCTTTGGTAGTTTGGCAATTTTTTTCTTCTGTGTAAAGTACTGAAGCAAGAAGAGGAGGCTGCCGATAAGTGCCAAAATTGCTGCTGCAACTCCTCCTATAAATATAGTTTCCCAAATAGACATTTGCCTCAGCCCCTATTCATCTAGCGGTCGCTTTTTACTCTTGGTTCCGTTCGCTTTTTTCTTTTTTCGTGCTTGTTTTTCTGCTTGCTCTTTCTTTTGTTGCTTTTTACGTAGAAATACGATCAATCCGTAAACTACCCCACCTAATGCTAAGACAGCACCAACAATCATTACAATCAACTGCCAGTTAAAGCCTTTTTCCTGTACTAAACCGACATCCCGTTCATTAAATTTGTCTGCGTCTTCCTGTGTGATTTCGAACTCTTCTTTCCATGCCCACTTTTGATCACCAGAAGTCACTAAAATATTGGCTATATAGGTACCAGAAATCATTCTTTCTCCGTTCATACTGATTGGAAATTGGATAAAGGAATTTGGTGCCATGCGCATTGCCGTTTGTTTACGTTCATATAAAACAGCTTCATTTCCCTTTGCATTAATTTGGGTTTCTACTGTCATATCATTTAAAAATGCGGGGATGATGTTGGAAAAATCAATGAAAATCGCGTTACGGTAATTGCTTTGTCCAGCAAATACTTGATTTAATTTCAAATCTGGTGTTAACGTACCTGCTGATTCTTGAAGTAACATCGCAATAACATAGGCGTATTGATTAATAATTCGTGAGCCGCCTTCGTTCGAGATATTATCCTCTTGATTCGCTTTCATTAATTGGATACCCCCTGCAATCACACCTTCGATTCCAGTTTCCGGCATTTGAATTTTTAGTTCGAGTGTTTTTGTTTCACCCGCTTCTAAGTCAACAGATTCCGGTCCAGTTACAATATCCGCAAAATCAAACTTCAGTGAAGCATCATTCTCAATATCTGAATCACCATATTCAATCACCCCGTTTTGATTAGTCACAGCACCGTTCAAACCCACATTGACTGTTAATTTCTCTGCACTCGGGTTGGTCAATGTCACATTTACAGTTTGTTCTTGTCCTTTTGACATTTTTAGTTTGTAATAGCCAATATTGTCTTCCATTTGATTGTCGGGAAAATGTACTCTATAAGTAAAACCTGTTGCTCCGGCCAGATCATCATTATCATCAGCATGCGCTGGCGTTGTAAAAAGGACACTCGGTAAAAGCATCAATACAATCAATGAAACAATTCCTATTACGTTTATTCTTTTTCTCATATTTTTAACCTCATGTCTTTTTAGTTTTTTCTATGTATGTGAGCATTTATTTTTTTAAAAGTAAGCTGGCGAGAAATCTCGTCAGCTTACTTTCAGTATAGCTGAAATAAAAAATTATACTTCTGGAGTTTCTTCTGGGGTATCAGAAGGTGCTGCTACAACTTTCCATGTTACTTTTGCTACGTAGTCATCTTCAGCCATGTTTGATGCTGTTGCAGCAGGAATTGTCAATTTCACAGAGTTGCCGTCGGTTCCATCTTCATTTTTACCAAAAGCCATAAGGAAACGACCTTTTCCTTCTTCTTGATCCGCAGTAATAACATCGAATGCGCCACTGCTTTCAGTTAATTGGAAAGCTGTTGCTGTATTTGATGGAATTGAATTTGTATTATCGCCTTGTGCTGCTACAAATCCGTTACTGAAATCAATAGTTGCACCTGTTAATTTATTTGTCCCAGTTCCTGTAAATTGTTGGCTCAATTCTGCTGTTACAGTATAACCAAAAATCCCTCCGGCACGGATATCACGCCATTGAACATAAGCGCCACGTGTTGTCGCCTCTTCACCTTCACCAAAACTTGCTGGTGCAGCGAATGCTGTTACTTCGTTTGCTGATGTTTTGATCGTACCAAAATCTAAGTTTGATGTACGTTCAATCATCAATGCACCTAAATCTGGGTTTACAACTTCACCTGGTTCTGGATTAACTGGCGGTAAGATTTCATCTGGGTTTTCTGGATCGATAATGCCTGGGCTTTCTTCGTCTCCACCTTCTTCAACTTTTACTGTACCAGTCGAATCTAGTTCTGTTGTATCTGCTAATGCGACTGTCGGTGCTAATGCTCCGATTGTTAGGGCAGCGACGATCGCTGCTGATGATAATGTTGTGAATTTCATAGTATATTTCCTCCTAGTATGTTTGTCTATAATTTATTTGATAACCTGGACGAATCCAGAAGTATCACAAGTTTAAGGTAACTCGGCTAATATCCAAGTTATTTCTGTGGCGTATTGTACCGGGTAGATTTTTGTTGCAGTTGGAATCATTAAACTGATTGCTGAGTTATGGTAGGCCGGTTTGCCGGAAAACTCATCCTTCACAGCATTTCCTGCTGCATCTACCACTGGTGACAAAGTATTTTCCATATCGTTGCTGTTGGTTTCAGAAGCACCGAAGGCAATCGTCCAAACTCCGCGGCCATTTCCAGCTGTTGCTGTGGCTAATTCGTAAGCTGTATCAATCGAATTTAACGCAATCGTTTCTCGAGTTACTGTTGGTGAACCACTGATGCTATTACTGTTTGCCCAGGCTTTATCCAAGGAAAGGACAGCACCGCTTAGTTCTTGTTCACTGGCTTCTTGAATCACCGTGTTTCGAAACTGGTGGTTTTGCTTCACTTGAAGAGTCCAGCCAGTTGAAATTGTTCGTTGATCCGTAATCTGGATATAACTACCTCTTGGTCCAGTTTCACCTAAAAATTGTTGCGCTAGTGCTGTGTAGGTACGGTTGGTATCCGATAGCTGTGCTTGTCCAAAATCAAGAGATGATACATAATCTATTCGTAACGGTCCTTCTGTTGACGGACCTTCTCCTGGATCAGCGATATCATCCGGATTTTCTGGATCAATTGGATTTGAAATGGAACTTCCTTCAACACTAACAGTACCTGATTGCCCTAAGGAATCCGCAGTTGCTTTAGCTGTGGGACTAAAAAGAGTCATTCCTGCTAACATAAGGAGAATGCTATTTACAACTTTGATACTTTGTCGCTTCATCTATTTCTCCTCCTTTGTCCATCTGCGTAATACAATCAGAAGAAGGAAAAGCATCACTAAGCCAATTCCGATAAAACAGAAATTACCAATCAATTCCCCAGTACTTGGTAAGTTCCCAGCTGGTTTTTCTGCTGTGCCTGTATCTTTGTCAGCAGGTAATTCTGGTTTATTCGGTACTATTGGAGTTGTTTCTTCAGGTGTTGTTTCTTTTTCATAAAATGAAATTTTCCCACCTGTGTTAACTTGTCCGCCTGTTCCTTCTGTTCCATGGACCATTAGTGGTGATATCGCTAAACTGACTAGCGCCATCAAGGAGCAGAATAGAATGATTATTTTGTTATTCTTCATTTTTTTCTCTCCTTTTATGGCTGACCAGCCATTACTTTCCACGTAATCACACCAACATAATTTCCTGTATGAATCGTATCCGATGAACCTATTTGAAGTTTCACACCATCAGTACCTGACTGGTTCCCCCAGCTATCACTCACTTCAAAACTTCCAGCTGAGCCATTCGTATTTAAGTAAACAGTCTGGTCATTAGCATCTAAAATCGTCTCCTGCCCTTTGTATACATAACGTAAAGCATTAACCAATTCTTGTCCGTCACTATTTCGCATAGGACTGGATAAAGATGCAGTTAGCGTCCATCCATTAGCAGTATCTGCACGTGTATCGGTCACGATTAATGGTTGATCAATGGACGGGTCTTCCACTCGCTTAGTTGTTGCATTATATGCTAGTGAACCAAAATCAAGCGCGTTTGGTGCTGATGCTAAGCTTAATATCCCTTGAAGTTTATATTGAACAGTTACTTCGGTACTATCTAAAATGACCATTGTTTCATTTGCAGGACGTTCAGCGATTTCATATCCAGCATTCATTAATTCTTCTAACTGTTTAACTACACGTTCTTCTTTCGTTAAATCAATTTCATCCCCAATCAAACCATCAATTGTAATCGTATATCCGGGAAGTATTTGCCCAAGCTCATTAGTAAATTCTACAGTTAAGACAGCATCTACCAGTTCTGTTACCGTTAGAACAGTTGCCTGACTAAATGTCGCATCATGAAACACCAACTCTTCTGCGGGATTGATATTACCAATCTCATTGTTGGTGGCAGGTGGATTAACGACTCCAGCAGTTTCTGCTAGACCGGCTTTATCTCTTAAAAACACTTGTATTTCATCATTTTCAGACAATGTTAGCCCATTTAGTGAGATTTCGAAGTTCCCTGAACTATCAATCGATACATCTGAAGTATCAATAGCTTGTCCATTATGAGTTGCAGTAACTACAGCATCTCTATTTTCAGAATAGCCTTTAATCGTGGAAGCTGTACTTAGCACTATTTCATTGTCAAATACTGCAGGTGTCGGCGGAACTATTGGAAACGTAACTTTAGGGTCACTTAAAATAGTATTCTCAAACCCAGGTGTTAACTCTCCACTGGTCAAGCGAACCTCTTTTATTTCAACCTTATCTCCCGCTTCTAAATAGTCATTTAGGGTAATTTCAAATAATCCCCCTCTGCGCTCTTCACCATAAATGCTGATTCCAGGATCCTCGTCAGTATGACCCACAGATTTTGCTCTATAAATTTGACTAGAACCATTAGACTTTGTCACTTCAACAGATACTTCTGCTTCATCATCCCAAGCTGAGCGCGATTCGTAGAGCCCTACTGGTATACTAATATGCCCATAAATTTTCTTATCCGCATTCGTTGGAACTCGTAATTCATCAGCGATTGCCCAACGAGCATTATTTGAACTTAAACGAGAGTATGCTGTTAAACCAGTAGTTCCAAAATTCGCTGTGTTTAAAATATCCGGATTATTGGTAGAAGCTAATGTATTGAAATTCTGACCGCTAAACGAATAGTCAAGTGTCCGATAGTTAATATTCGGATCGCCATCTAAGTCCGCCCCATTGCGCCAAACTGCCAAATCACTATTTGTAGCAGTTAACGTCGAGCCATTAGACACATTAAAGATATTTCCTCCAGAGGGACGATTATTCCGGAAATTCATATACAATGGATTATCAAATGTCACTCTCAAGTTACCAGCATTAAAAATTCCACCACTTGCGCTACTTGTTCGTCCTGACGCCTGAAAGTATCCTTGATTCAATACATCAATTGTTCCTGCGGCAGTACCCATATCAATAGACGGGCCAGTCGTAGCATTAATGATAACGGATGAGCCGGGATCACTAACGGTAAAAGAATTCGGTGCATTATTAACTGTGTAAAGGACTCCTTGATTCGCATTATCATTGGCAGTACCATTACCAGGATTATTTATCCGAAACATCCCGCCATTTTTAACCTCTATGTGATTATTCCCGCCGTACATACGAATTCCTGGAGAATTCCCACCACTTTTACTAATTTCTAACAACGCATTATCAATGGTGAATTTATAACTTCCAAAATATAAGAAACGTAGCACTGCTGCTTCACCTGTTGAAGCACCACTATTTAGCTTCAGGCTAGCATCATCAGACAAAAGGAAATTTCCGTCTCGACTTTGAATCCCCATTGCAGAAGATACATTACTAGTCGCTTGAACTTGAGCGCCATCAGTAATCTCTACACGAGCACCTAAGGTAAGTGAATTTGCTGTTGCTGATCCAAGATAGATCACCGCATTGACATATCCAGCACTTACTGTACTCCTTGCAGTTAGCTCCGTTCCAAGGTCAGCGACTCTTAAACTTGGTCTTTCTCCGTGGAGAGTTAGGCCATTCGCAGCTCCGGAAACAATATTAGCAGTAGATTTGCTATTTATATCTACATTACTATCATTACCTGACAAATGAATGCCCATACCACTACCAGTAGTTACATCAATGGTTGAACTCTCTACTTGTAAATTAGCTGAAATACCATTAAGAAATAGTGCTCTTTTAGTTCCTGTCGTTCCCAATCTAACTTTTGAACCGTCTTTAATTTCCACACTAGGTGTAGTCCCAGTCAATATAATCCCATTGTTTGCTGTAGCAGAAGCGCTTCCCGTAGTTGCACCCGGGCTAGTCATTTCAAAACTAGAACCTCCATCAACTCGTAATGTCGGATTAGCAGCTGAACTTCCTATTACTACCGTTTGTGCATTACCTGATCCAGTGGTTAAATTTGCTGTTGATTGTGAACCTAGATGGAACAGTGAATTTGCTCCATCCAAAACAATCTGTTGTCCGTTTCCAGTACTAACCAAGTTTAATGAGCTTTTATTATTGATTAAAACTTGAGGAGTTGTTCCTGCCACATTAATACTTCGTCCGGTCGCAGCATTCACAGTTAACTCACTCGAGTCGATTGTTATTTTGGCTTCAGCAGCGACTAAACCAATCGCTCGTTTCGCATTAGTTGTTGTCAACGTCAGCTTAGAATTACCAAGCACTTCTAAAGTCGATTGTGTCCCCGTCATAATAATCGCATTATTTGCCGTATTCGACGGTGAAGCTGTTGTTCCTGGTGCATTTATTAGCAGCGTGGACTCCTCTGAAACGACAACTGAAGGATTTGGACCTCTCATGTCAATCACATTAGCAGTTCCACTAGCCACTGTAATTGAAACATTCGCATTCTCACTAATCACAATTTTTGAATCAGCAACTGTTGCAGCTGAAAAGAAAACTGCTGAGTTTCCTCGAGTAATCGTTACCTCGGCTTGGTTATTGACATAGACTTCTTTTGTTTGAACAAATACATTTGTCAATGTTTGCGCAAATATATTCGTTCCTCCGGTGAACGTTAAGCGTCCTTCTGGAATTAAAGCTAACCTAGCCGCGTTACCTGTCGCTGTACTGACACTTTCAAGTTCCAAATGCCAACCTGCTCCGGTCCCACTCGCATTAAAAATGGAGGTTGCTCCTGTTTTTACTAATGAAGCATTTTCCACTCGTAAAAGAGCTTCCTGCTCAGCTGCTAAGTTGCCTAGAGTTAAACTTCCGTTGTCAGCACCAAAGTTGATTGAAAATCCATTTCCTTTGATTAGCAAATTTCTATTTAGAGTCCCTATTGCAGTTGCTGCACCTGTCCCACTACGAACTAAATCGTTTTGAACTTCGATTTGTCCGACTTCTGAGTTTGCTACAGCCAATCGTAATTCTTCAAAAGTTGAAACTTCAGCTGTTGCTCCAATAAAAACAGTTGATTCAGGTTCTTCAGTCAAATCATTTTCAGTTTCTTCAATAAACGTATTCGGTAATTCTACTTCTGAGATTTGTTCTAACGCTTCATCTTCATTAGTTAGATCTAGCCGAACAGCTTCATTCGGATCAACTAACTCCTCTATTTCTTCTGTACTAGCAAAGAGCTTAGTAGCAGAGACGTAGAAATAACCAACTGTAATTGAACACAATAGTGACACCGTTAAAATAATGCTATACGTTAGTCTTTTTTTTCTGTTCATTTCATTCATTTTCCCTCCCTATTTCTTAAAATATTAGCTATTATACGCAATCACCTCCTTTAAAAGATTGCTTCCCCGACTCGAGTCAAGAAGATAACCCACGGAACGAACAGTACGTAAAATTTTAGGATCTACACCGCCTTGTTTTAACTTGTTTCTGATATGGAAAGCTACATTGGCTACACGATAGGTTTTCATGGAAAAATCTACATTCTCATTTCCTTCCCAAACATGATTAGAAATCTCTTCATATGTAAATGCCTGGTTGACTCTGCTTGCTAATAAAGACACCATCCTATACTCCAAGCGTGTAAGGCTGACTTCGGACTTATTCGGTAGTTTCATGCTACAATTTAGAGAGTTAAGTTCTAACTCATTGCTGGTGTTTCGTCCGTTTATGTTTTCTCTGTCTGATTTGTGAATCAGCTTTAACGTATTTTCAATAATGACAAACAACTCATCATCAGATATATTTTTGTCTAGGTTACCTAACACACCGAGTTCCAGATTAATTTTTTTGCTAATTTCATTTTCTGTTTTCGATTTTACCCAGATCGGTAGCAAAGATTGCTTTTTGAGAGACAAGATCAATTCAAGAACTTGACTTTGACTGTCTTCTGAACTATAGATCAGCACACCATGAAGACTATCTAAATGCTCCAAAAGTTGGTTTTCATCAGAAAAATAACAATCACGTATTTGGGTAGATGGTGGTATAGAATAATCTCTGGTATTAAAAATGGCCAAATTATACATAAATTAATTTCTCCTTTCTTTTATTTGTGCACAAGAAATATATTATATTCTCATTTTTTTCACAAATTAGGTTTGTCTACTTCAAGGACAAAGCTAAACAACCTAAAATAGCCCAACCAAACCGAAAATTCACCATTTTTTAATTATTATTTAATTTAAATTCATTTTTTTAATATAAAAATGAGAATTATTTTTATGGTTTTTCTACAATAGGAGAAATTTCAGATAAAATTCGCCTTATTTTTTTTGTTATGATTCTAGAATATGATGATGTTGGAGGAATTAATATGAATGAAATAGGTTATCAATTATTATTGGATACATCTACAAAACGAAAGATTACCATTTTGAATTTATTATTAGAGTCAGATTTGCCCATTCTAATTTCGGAATTGGCAGAAGCGTGTGAAGTTTCTCAAAAAACGTTAAGAAGAGATATTCAAACCTTGAGCAAGCTGTTTCCAGACTCAATGATTCTAGAAAACTCTTCCTTGATTCTAAATATCTCTACTGATATGAATCCGATTTTGAGTTATATCGAAGATGAAGTGAAGAACAATATTTTATTTTCTATCGTGGAAGATACCTTTTACGGCCGAAGTGAGACGATCGATTATTTATCTGAGAAATTTTTCATTGCAGAATCTACTCTCCGCAAATATTTATCTGTTTTAAAGGACGTTTTAGAGGATTTTGATTTAACATTAAACCTTTCGCCACTCGAAATACTTGGCGACGAAGTCAATATCAGGTATTTTTATTTTCATTTCTTTGAACAAGTAGCTGAATACAATCAACATTCTTATCTAAAAAGTATACATATGGACTTGTACGCAATCTTAAGAAACCTGCTGCACAATTATGGATTAGTCCTTAATGTTGATTATCATCGTTTTGTTCGCTGGATGACCGTTAGTGAACAAAGAATTAGACAGCAAAAATTAGTCTATCTCGACGCTCATATTTTAGAGGAATATCGTCACAGAGATACATTTCTAATGCTAAAAACAGCCGCAAAAAAAGCAGTACACCCAGATTCATTTAATTTGATCACCGATTCAGAGATTATTTTTGCCTTTTTAATTTCATTAGACACAATCGTTTATGATGAAAAGAGTCATTTTTTACCAACTAGCTTTTTACAGGCAACAGAGGATTTTGAGCATTTAGTGACTAGCTTTTTCCAGCTTTCCGGCTTAAGCTATCCAATGAATGTCGAGCTAAAAGCGATTATCAAAGCTTTTTTAGTCAATGAAAAAGCGTTGCAGGAACTGTCACCATTATTTCAAAAAAACGATTCTAAATTCAAAGCCCTGATGGAAAAGAAATACCCAAAAACAATTGCTACTTGGACGTCTATCCTGAAAGATAATCATGATTTCTTATATAAAGAAGACTTAGCGATCAGTTTGGCTTCCTTAACCGAAGCAAAGGTGAATCGCAGCAGTAAAATACTCTTTGCGCTAAGCGGAACTTCTGCTGAAACAGCCTACTATAAATATTTAGCGCATAAATATGTACCGAAAACAGCGGAGCTGTCGTTTGTATTCAACCAGCCTATCGACAATAATTTAATCGAACGACTGGATATCGATATTTGTATTTGTAACTTTCCTCTGCCTTCATCGGACATCGGCTGTACCTTTTTTAAGTTCTCCAGTGTTCCTTTAGAGCGGGAATGGGAGATTTTAGCTAAAAAGCTGACCATTCTCTAAACTGTTATCTAATATAAAAAATATATTAATATTAGAAGGTAAACTAATCCGTCGATAAGTTTACCCTCTATTTTCCTTTTTAGGGGGATAGATTAAGAAGAGAAAGGGAGATCATGCTCTCTTGGACTTCTAATCCCTACAAAAAAGCAGTCTCCTTTACTATCATTTTAAAATCTGGGTCAAGTATGTCGGGGCTTCGAGCTCGTGTTTAGGAAATTAGGAACGAAATGACACAGTGAAGAACTTTTCAAAAAAAAGAAAGAAGATGAGAAAATGACTTATGTACTTGTCTTTGATGTTTCTATGGGCAAGACTTATAAAGTACTTTACGAGGGGGATTTTTGTCTTTCCATAGAAAACATATACAGAGCTATAAAGCAACACAGGAGTAAACAATATTTTTCAGCTTGCCCGAAACCCCAGAATCACTTAAAACAGTATTGGTTTAAACAAAAAAAATCCAGCTGTCATCTATTTCAGATGACACCTAGATTTATTTGCTCAACTACCTTCTTCTCTGTAGGTTAACCACCAATCAAGAAGTCTAGTATATTCCAACCATCAGAGGTTTGACCACGATACAGTTCAGTGAAGCCACACTGTGTACAGCTAATTGTAATAAATTTCTTGTTTTGAACATCAAATATTTTGGCAAAGTTTCCTCCTGTTGCCTGAAATTGATCAGAAACATAATGCATATTCCCACATTTATCACAAACATATTGTTGCTTTTCCATTCTTTTTCCACTCCATCTCTATAATTTCCAGTAACTTTTAGCAGAAACAATGCTTCATCCTGCTCTACCCTTTTAGTATAGCAAGCTTTTCTCAAGAAATCATACATCTTAAGAAGGATATTTTCCTCCTCTTACAGGCGGATTGTGGTTGACCGGCTTCTTCTACATCAGATACAATGAAATCACTATAAAGGAGCGAAAACTATGTCTACTAAAAGTCAGGTACTAACCTTATTAATGAAACAAGCACCAGCTTTTCTTTCTGGAGAAGAAATGGCTCAAGAACTCTCCTTATCACGGACAGCTATTTGGAAAGCTATCAATGAATTAAAAAAAGAGGGGCATCTCATTGTCAGCAGCCGAAACAAAGGATACCGCTATGAACGATCTGATCTTTTATCTGCCGAAGGTATTCATCTCGCTTTGGACTCAGCTGTACCTTCTCTTTCCATCACTGTACTTGATTCTTCTGAATCAACGATGAAAGACGCAAAGCTAGCTGCTATAAATGGTGCCCCCAATAACACATTGATCGTAGCCGATATCCAAGAAGCGCCAAAAGGGCGTTTTGGCAGACCCTTCTTTTCAAAAGCAGGCAGCGGTATCTATATGAGTATGCTCTTACGGCCAAACCAGCGCTTTGAAGAAATGGCTCAATACACAGTTATCATGGCTGTAGCAGCTGCTCGAGCAATTGATGAATTAGCTCAAGTAACAACTGAAATCAAATGGGTCAATGATATTTATTTAAACGGAAAGAAAATCGGTGGTATTTTGTCTGAAGCGATGAGTGACGTAGAATCTGGGCAAATTTCAAATGTAATCATCGGCATGGGCATCAATTTTTCTCTTAGCCAAAATGAGTTTCCAAAGGAACTACAAGAGAAAGCAACCTCTCTTTTTGCCAGCAGTTCACCTACATGCACACGGAATGAACTGATTGCAGCGATTTGGAATCAGTTTTATCAAATAGTGGGACAATTACCCTCAGAAGACTTTTTAGACGAATATCGGCAAAAATCTTTTGTTTTAGATAAAAAAGTATACTTTACACAAGCTGGCACTGAATATGAAGGAACAGCCATAGCAATTAACGAACGCGGCGAACTGATCGTCAAGCTTTCAAACGGCGCTGAAAAAATTCTTTCTTCAGGTGAAATTAGTTTAACAATGATTAAATAAAATCTATGCCTTTTCTAAACATTAAGAAAACCTTAAGAAAATATAAAGTCTCCTTTTAATACGTTGTCATTTATTTCATTTATGTTACATTCATATCGAGAACAATACGTATGTTACAAAAAGGAGAATGTTTATGAAAAAAGCTGTTTTTTATTTTGTTGCCTTATCACTTTTATTCCCCACTGTTGGTTTTGCAGAGGACTCATCGACTGCCACGGAGAGCACTGTTGAAAGCTCATCGATCGCTGAGTCTTCTCAAAGTACAGAGAATGAACTCACAAAAACCGCTGATAGTAGTTTTTCCCTAACAGAAGATTCTAGAGCAACTGAAACATCAAGCTCGACACAAACCGCTTATGGGGATCATCTCGATTCAACATTAGTCGTTTATCAAGGCGATACTGTGACGGCAGATATGCTTCATGATGACGCTTCTTCTCACGGAGCAGCTCTCAGAGATTTGAAACTTTTAGAAGAACCTTCAACGAAAACACTCGGTAAAAATGTAGTTAAAGTTCGTTTTATGGTCTATCCTTTAGAGGAAGGCAAAGGCGAGAAGCAAGCGGTAACGTTAGACATGAGTTACCTAGTCATTCCAGAAGCACCTACCTATGATGTTCAATTTGTCTCTTATGATTCAGATAGCAAAGAAGTGAAAGGAAAAGTTACAGCCCTTAATGGAGGAACAGCCGCTGGAGTTTCTATCTATGGTTATAGTGTACCTAGCCGGTTGGGACTGACTGTTACAACCATCAAAGAGCTATATCCTTTGATTGATCCTAGTCGTTCAGTAACAACAGATGCTGAAGGGTATTTCACACTTGCCTATGAAGATGGCTTTAGTTTCGCAGCTTTTACTCCTCAATCTGGAGATTATTCTCATGTCTATACATTAGATGACAAAGCTTTTGCTGGAGCGGCTGCAACTGAAAATTCAACTTCTACTAGCACGACAGCATCTTCCGCTGAAAAGAAAGAAGAGAAGAAAAAAGGATTATTCCCGAACACTGGTGAGAGAAAAACGATTTACTATTCAATCGCAGGGATTGCCATTCTATTATTAATTACATTGTTTTTATTCATCAAAAGTAAACAAGAAAAAAAGAGTAAATAATTTATTATCATAAAAAAGGTGGAACAGAAGCGTATTACTCAAGGTCGCTTCTGTTCCACTCTTTATTTTTATTTCTCAAACCCATCTTATTTGATGCTTTCCAATAGAATTGTTGCTAGCAAACCTGCTAAATAACTGACATTAAAGGCTATCAAGTTTTTGATTGAATAACCGAAACTTTTTGGATGCGGCAATTCTTTTTTAAATGATGTAAGATTTTTCAAAACCTGTGGTAACGATAAAAATACCAGTAATATAGGCCAATGATATAGCCCAAATGGCAAGCCAATCAAGATAACTGCATAACAAGCTAGCATCAACCCTTGAAATAAAACCACGCCATGCTCACGACCAATATAGTAGACCAACGTATAACGATGATTTTCAATATCTGTATCTAGATCTCGTAAGTTATTTGCCAGCATGATATTGGCAATCGTAAAAACCATCGGCAGAGATGCCCAAATAATCGCAAAAACTGACCATAAACTGCCCGTCAAAGCAAAGAGTCCCTTTGTCCAGTCCAGTTGTAAATAAAACGGAGGATTAATCAAAACATTCAAATAAATGGTCATCACAAATATGCCTAACCCCATCGTAAAACCGCTGAAAACTTCGCCCAAAGGCATTCTTGATAACGGAATCGGCCCAAAGGTGTAAAAAATACCAATAAAACAACAAATTCCGCCCATCACTAAAAATAACCAACCTGTTTTAACAGTTAGAAAAACACCGATAGCGCAAGTACAACTAATCATGCCAAAAATCATGTTTCTAACAAGCATCGGCGCAACGCCTGAACTACCTATGATGTTCTCTTCATATTTGTACTTTTGAGACTTTGCTTTATGAAAATCCATATAATTATTAATAGCAGTTGTTGCCATATCAAAAATAACCATACCAATAAAAAACAGTAATGTGTGCCCTAAATGAAACTGATGAAAATACGCTACAGAAAATAGCACCCCAACTGCAAATGGAAACAGACTAGCCAATTTCGTCTGAATCTCCACTACTTGCAAAAATACTTTCAACGACATATTCGTTCTCCTTATTTCAGATCCTTACGATCACCCATCGTGTAACCTGACTCTTTTCCTAACTCAAAAATATCTTCAATATCTTTACTTACATAGACTTTGTCTTCTTTTGTTACAAAAATCACATCAACATCTTTCAAGCCTTCCGCAAATTCTAGTCCTTTTTTTACACCCATTGAAAAGACTGCTGTCGATAAACCATCTCCATCGATTGATTTATCAGTAATGACTGTCACACCAGCAATATCGTTATCAAAGGGATAGCCTGTTTTTGGATCGAATAAATGATGATATGTTTTTCCATCAACTTTTAAATAACGTTCATAAATTCCAGAAGTCACAAGAGTTTTATTACTTTCTTGAATCGTTCCGATCACTGTGTTACGTGCTTTATTTGGGTCTTGAATCCCTACATTCCAGTCCATATCTTTGCCGCGAGGACTATGACCGAGAACAAATACATTCCCACCTAAATCGACAATCGCTGTAGTTACTCCATTATCTTTAAGAACTTTCACTACTTCATCTGTAATATACCCTTTAGCAATTGCACCTAGATCCAGTTCCATTCCTTTTTCTTCAAGGTAAACTGTCTGATCCTTATCATTTAGTTTCACTTTATGATAATCAACTAATTTTAACGCTTGATCGATTTCTTCTTGAGACGGTTTACGTGCATCGTCAAAGCCGATATGCCACAGCTGGGTGATTGGACCAATTGCCATATCAAAACCACCTGAGGAGTCTTCACTGTACTCATATGCGCGTTTTATTAACGGATATACGTCATCTGAAACTTTGACAGGCTTGATTCCTGCTTGTTCATTAACTGCATCGATTTCTGACCCTTTTTCATTGACGGTGATTTTATCTCCAAGTTCTTTTACCCGAGCAAATGCTTTTTCCAAAACATCCTTTTTGCCGTCATCATAAATCCGCACTTGAACATACGTGCCAAGTAAAGATTGTTGATCTGAATAAGGTTCTTTATTTATTTTAGCTGTTTCCGTTTTCGAGTTACAGCCTGCTAAAAAGATTAGAAATAGTCCAGTAAATAAGATGCGTAATGCCTTTTTGTTTTTCATCGTATCCCTCTTTCTAAATAGAAAAAATTTTCTCATTTATAGTAGCGCTTTTTTTGAACAATGAAAAGGATTTTCTTTTTATTTATGTATTTTGACGGTTCACTCTCGTTTCTTTTTTGTGAAAGTCATCACTTTTTACTGCGTTTTATCCTCACAGGGTCTTTATGTCTCTCTTGAGTGTACTCATCCTTTATCTCGATAACGCCTTATAAAGTCTTAATCATCTAGTGAGTATAGTGCTTAAAGCGAAGTGTATTTGCAGCAAAAATGCAGAATTCAGACTTAATCTCTGAATTCTGCACGTATTTGTTTCATGATTTTAATTCTGTGAAAGAATTATTTTTTCATTACGATGTTGTCAACAACGATTTCATCAGTGTTGCCTTTTTCAGCAGCATTGATTAATTGTTGTGCGTACATTACGAATGAATGTGTACTGTGTGTTGCTCCAGTTACCACTTCTACATCTGCAGCTGATCCGCCGTCTTCGCCCATTGCTTTAACGAATTCTTCATTTAATGCTGGGATGTATGTTTCTGGATCTGTACCAGATTTTTCTTTCATGTTTTTGTTGTAGTCAGCATCATCTTTTTTAGATTTGCCTTCGTCATTTACGTTATCGTAGTTAGATTCAGTTACTTTACCATCTTTAACAACGATTGAGAATGTTGTATGGTAACCATTTGAGTTATTTTTTTCTGTTAATGAATACGTACCGTCTTTAAGGTCAGCACCATTGTCGATTTCGATTGTTTTAGTGTCACCAGCTTGTGCAGCTTGGATCAATTGTTGTGCATAGTTTTGGAATGATTCACTAGAGTGAGTCGCACCTGTTACAACTTCAACACCGCTCGCGCTTTGAGCTTTCACGAAAGATTCGTTTAATTCAGGAATGAATTCAGCTGGGCCAACGCCAGTTTTATCTTTCATGTTTGTTTCGTAATCTTTATCTTCAGTTTTTGATTTGCCATCAGCATTGATGTTATCGTATTTAGATTCTGTGATTTTACCGTCTTTAACAGTCATTTCAAATGTTGCACGATACCCATTTTTTTCGTTCTTTTCTTCTAGCTTATACGTACCGTCTTGTAAATCTGCACCAGCTTCTTTTTCTGCTGCTGTAGAAGATTCAGCAGTTTTTGATGTTTCTGAATCGGATGATTTTGCTGTATCTTTCTTATCATCTGAACCACAAGCTGCTAATAAAAGTGATGAAAGTGCAATAGCTGTAAATCCCTTAACAATTTTACTCATTTTCATTTTAGTTCACCTTTTCCTTTTCTTATAACGTTCCACAAATTTTTGTTTGTGATATAATTTACATTCTATATAAAATTATACTTATGTCAATTAAAGTGATAAAAGAAAGAATTTTTTTTACTCCTTTTTCACAAGATTTTAATAAAGAAAAATTTATTTCCTATATTTAGGAATTGGTATTAGACAAAACCGCAAACAGGCTATATAATGAAATCGATTGTGTAATTATTATCATTTTCATTTCATTTTTTAAGGAGCGGATTATCAATGACAAAGCAAAAAATTGTCGTTGTGGGAGCTGGGTATGCTGGAGTTTCAGCAACTAAATTTTTAGCAAAAAAATTAAAAAAAGACTCTGACGTTGAGATTACTTTAATCGATCGTCATTCTTACCACACCATGATGACTGAGTTGCATGAAGTAGCAGGAGGACGTGTTGAACCGTCAGCGATTCAATACGATTTACAACGTTTATTTTCACGCAAAAAGAACGTTACACTTGTAACAGACACTGTAACTGGTATCGATAAAGACAAAAAAGTCGTTCAAACAAAGTTAGGTTCTTACGAATTTGACCAATTGATCATCGGTATGGGCGGCGAGCCAAATGATTTTGGTACTCCAGGTGTTAAAGAACACGGATTTACTCTGTGGTCTTTTGAAAACTCTCTGAAAATTCGCGAACATATTTTGGAAACTGTTGAAAAGGCAGCGATTGAGCCAGATCCAGAAATCCGCAAAGCAATGCTTACTTTTGTAGTCTGCGGTTCAGGATTTACTGGTATCGAAATGATCGGTGAACTGATTGACTGGAAAGATCGTCTTGCTAAAGACTTCAAACTTGATCCTAATGAGTTTACATTAATGGTCGTTGAAGCAATGCCGACAATCTTAAACATGTTATCTCGTAACGACGCAGCTAAAGCTGAACGTTATTTAGAGAAGAAAAATGTGAAATTGTTGCTTAATGCGCCAATCGTTGAAGTAGCTGCAGATCATATCAAATTAAAAGATGGATCTACTGTTCCTACACATACATTGATTTGGACTGCTGGTGTAAAAGCAACCTCTGACGCTGCTGATTTCGGGTTAGAAGCGGCACGTGGAAATCGCTTAGTTGCGAATGAATTTATGCAAGCAAAAGGCTACGAAGATAAAAATATTTATATCGTGGGTGACTTGGTTTATTATGAAGAAACACCAAATACACCTACACCTCAAATCGTACAAGCAGCTGAGCAAACAGGTCATACTGCTGCTGCAAACATCGTTGCAGATATTAAAGGCGGCGAAAAACACGCATTTAAAGGTAATTATCAAGGATTCATGGTTTCTGTTGGCTCTAAATGGGGCGTTGCTAACTTATTTGATAAGATTCATCTTAGCGGTTTCTTAGCAATTATCATGAAACACATCGTCAACTTGAAATATTTCTTTGACATTCGTTCTGGTTATTATATGTTCCAATATATCATGCACGAATTCTTCCATATCAAAGATGATCGTAATGTCACACGCGGACATTCTTCTCGTTATGGCAATGTTTTATGGAGCGTACCATTACGTGTATTCTACGGTATGGTTTGGTTAGTAGAATCCATGAAGAAAATCGTCGGAACTGGTGACTACTTAAAACCTAGTACATGGTTTGGTGATGGTTCATGGTTCACAGATAAAGTTGTCTTCCCATTCCCATGGTTACAAGAACAAGTAACGACTGGCGCTTCTGCAGCAGCTGAAACAACAACTGCCGCAAGTGGTGCAGGTGCCGAAGCAACTGGTGAAGCAGCTACGCAAGCAGCGCACTTTGGCTTAAGCTACGCTTATGGTGAAGAACCAATGCAAGTCTTCGATCATATGCCAAAATGGTTTGAAAGTGTAATGAAATTCATGATGCCAAACCAAGATGTCGCATTGTTTATGCAAAAATTCATGACGATCGTCGAAGTCTTGATTGCTTTGGCCTTGATCGCTGGATTATTCACTTGGTTAAGTAGTGCCGCAACAATTGGTTTAACTGTAGCATTCTGTTTATCAGGTATGTTCTACTGGGTCAACATCTGGTTTATCTTTGTTGCCTTCGCCTTGATGAACGGCTCTGGTCGTGCACTTGGTTTAGACCGCTGGGTTATCCCTTGGTTACAACGCACTCTAGGTAAATGGTGGTACGGAACGCCTAAGTCCAGATACGGTAGTAAATAAACTTTTATAACAACTATAACAAAATCTAAGAGAGTTCTAGGTTTACTCCTAGGGCTTTCTTTTATCATTATGCTAAAATGAAAGCAACTAAAAACTATAAAGGAGAGGGAAGAGTTGAATGTAAAAGAATTTATTAAAAATAGCTATTTGCGTCCTTGGGATATTATCATTATTGTCCTTTTAACTCTCAGTTCTTTCTTGCCCCTTGTTGTTTTTGGTATACAAAATACTGCACAAGAAGATGCAACAAAACAAGCGATATTAAAAGTAGATGGTGAAGTAATCAAAGTTTTCGATTTAAAGGAAGACGGCCCTACTTATACATACAAATATGAAGCAGCAGATGGTGATTATAACTTAATTGAGGTCAGCGGTGATAAAATCCGGATAGTGGAAACAAATTGCGGCGATCAAATCTGTGTCCAACGAGGTTGGATATCTAAAGCAGGAGAAACACCGATTGCTTGTTTGCCACATAATTTATTTATCACTGTAGAGGCTTCTGATGGGAGTGAAGATGGCAGTTTGATTTATTGATCGCTGTCGCGAAATTATGAATAAATTACAGAAAAATATTTACATTTCCATGCTCGTTGCCCAAGGTGTAATCATCGGACTGATTGAAAATATGATTCCCTATCCTTTTGCTTTTGCACCAGGCGCAAAACTTGGTTTAGCCAACTTGATTACGATCATCGCCATTTTCACAATGAGAAAAAGAGACAGTTTCTTTCTTGTTTGCATGCGGTTGATTTTGACAACGTTACTTGGCGGAACAATATCTACGTTCTTTTATAGCGCAAGTGGCGCCTTGCTTAGTTATTTGGGTATGCTAATCATCATGCAGCTGGGACCAAAACGTGTCAGTATCATCGGAATCAGTGCTGCAGGCGGGTTCTTACACAATGTCGGTCAATTATTAACGACTTGTTTTTTCGCTCAATCTTGGAGTCCAATGCTTTACCTGCCATTTCTTTCATTTATCGGGCTTTTATCTGGAATCGCCATTGGTATCGCAGCCAATTATTTACTGCGTCATGTACAGACATTACGCCAATTTCAATTAAACTATGAATCAACAACCAAACATAAATGGAGTCAATACTTCCAATAACAATTTGTTCTGACTGAGTACAATCAAAGGAGTCATCTTATGAACATTCATCCAATGTGGGGAAAATACCCTGAACTAGCAAAAGAATTAAACAACACCTTAAAATTGATGGAAAGTACCGTCAATCTAAAAAACAAAGACGTTGAACAGGCAGTCATGTCCATGATTCACTCTGGAGGAAAATTACTGCGTCCAGCCTATCAATTGCTCTTCTCCCGTTTCGGTGAACAAAGAGACCCTAAAAAAGCTGTAGCTTTAGCCGCAGCTATCGAGCTATTACACACGGCAACCTTGATTCATGATGATATCGTAGATGAAGCGGATATCAGACGTAGCTTGCCGACTATTCGCTCACAGTTTGGCAATAGCACTGCTGTCTATGCGGGTGATTATCTATTTGTCAGCTGTTTCAAACTCTTAGCAGACTACTCCTCTTCATTAAAAAGTATTCAACTGAACTCTAGAAGCATGGAAAAAATTCTAAGCGGTGAATTAGGTCAAATGGATAACCGTTACAATGTTGACATGACGATCGAGAAATATTTAGAAAATATTTCTGGAAAAACTGCGGAACTTTTTTCATTAAGTTGCTTCGTGGGCGCTTACGAAAGCGGCACGTCTGAACGATTCGCAAAAAATTGCGGAAAAATCGGCGAAAGCATCGGTATCGCTTTTCAAATCATAGATGATGTTTTGGATTACACTCAAAGCCCTGAACAGATCGGTAAACCGGTGCTTGAAGATGTTCGACAAGGGGTTTATTCCTTACCATTGCTATATGCCCTAGAAGAAGGACGAGATACATTACTGCCTTATCTAGAAAAGGGAGAAGCATTGACCAACAGTGAAACCGATAAAATCTACGAACTGGTACATTCTTTTGGTGGTGTAGCCAAAGCGCAGAAACTTGCAGAAAAATATACACAGCAAGCCCTGAAAGGGATTGATCGATTACCTGACACTACAGATGCTAAACAGCAACTACTATCGATTACACAAGCAATTTTAGCAAGAACAAACTAAAAATAGAGTAGTTCAATCCATTCCATTGTGATTGACCTACTCTATTTTTTTCTATCATAATCTATTGTTATCTATATCTTAAAAAGTTGCAAAGACAATTACTCTCGTTTTTCTATTAAACAAACGTGCTGTCCCTTCCTAGTTCTCTTATCTCATCGTTACGAACTCTTCTGAGCCTGTTGGATGGATTGCGACTGTATTATCGAAATCCTTTTTCGTTGCGCCCATTTTGATCGCTACAGCAAAGCCTTGTAGCATTTCATCCACACCAAGACCAATTCCATGAAGTCCAACGATTTTTTCCTCTTCACCAGCACACACTAACTTCATATCACATTTTTGACGATACTCTCCCAGTGCAAAATACATCGGCGTAAAGGTAGATTTATAAACCTTGATATTTTCTTCACCATATTTATTGATCGCTTCTTTTTCAGTCAAACCAATTGTTGCAATCGGCGGATGAGTGAACACAACTGTGGGGATCGTTTCATAGTCTAAATATTCATTTTCTTTGCCATTAAATAAACGCTCTGATAATCGTCTACCAGCCGCAATCGCCACTGGTGTTAGATCGATCTTACCGATCACATCACCCACAGCATATACACCAGATTGTGTTGTATTTTGGAATTTATCTACTTTTACGTAGCCTTTTTCTGTTAATTCGATCTGTGTATTTTCCAGTCCAAGTTTTTCTGTATTCGGTTGACGACCTGTTCCAAAAACAATACTGTCCGCTGTGATCGCTGTGCCATTTTCAAACGTGATTACCAATTCTCCTGTTGCTTGTTTTTCAATCGCTTTAGGTGTTGAGTTGGGATAAATATGCATCCCATCTTGTTGATAGTGTTCGACAACTTTATCTGAAAGCATCTCGTCAAAATCACGTAATGGTCGTTCTCTTCTGAAAGCCCAATGCGTTTCAGCACCTAATCCATGAATTGTACCTGCAAGCTCTGCAGCAATATAGCCAGCGCCAACAAAAATGACTCTTTTTGGTAATTCATCCAAAGCAAAAAATCCATTAGAATCAATTGCATACTCTTCACCTGGAATACCTAGTTTTTTCGGGCGACCACCTGTTGCAATCAAAATATGCGGAGCTGTGTATGTTTCATCTCCGGCTTTGATTGTTTGTTCATCAATAAACGTCGCATATTCAGACAAAACTTCTACCTTGTTACTATCTAAACCACGGTAATAGGCTCCATGAAGAAAATCAATATAAGATTCACGATTTTGAACCAATTTTTTAAAATCTAAAGCTTTGACATCTACATCAAAACCATAACCAGCAGCATCACGTTGCATCATTTCCATCATTGAACTCGCTTGCCACATAACTTTCTTAGGCACACAGCCCACATTGACACACGTTCCGCCAATCTCTCCTGCTTCGATCAATAAAACTTTCGCTCCGTACATACCAGCACGATTTGCAGAAGCAATACCGCCGCTGCCACCGCCAATCACTATGTAATCATATTGCTTTACCATAAACTCAAAAACTCCTCTCATCGAATACTTTAATGAAAGAGTGTGTTCAAAACGAAAAACAGTTTTGCTGCACACTCTTAGTTATCAGTATTTATTTTTTCTTACGAATCATATCCCCAACAGCCACAGGTTGTGCCACGGGCATTGTTAGAATCATCATTGGGTTTGGTGCACGATCGATAGATTCGCCCTCTTCATTATACATAACTTCTACAGTTTGGTGGAAGTGATTGAACCCAGGGCCATAAAATTCAATCTCATCACCGACGCTAAAATGATTTCTTTGGCGGATCGTCGCTACTTTTGTTGCTTCATCATATGCCATGACTTCACCAATAAATTTATATTGAGGAATCTTACGACGTTCGCCGAATAATTGTTCTTCATCTGTCGGCACATGGTAGTAAAAACCAGTTGAAAGCTCTCGTTGTGCTACTTTCCACAATTCATCGATCCATTCTTGTTTACATTCATAGTTTTCAGGATCTTCCATGTATGTATCCACTGCTTTTTTATAAACATTTGCCACAGTTGAAACATAGTGGATCGATTTCATCCGACCTTCGATTTTGAAGCTATCTACACCATTTTGAATCAACTCAGGAATATGCTGAATCATCGCCATATCCACTGCGCTCATTGAAAATTCTTCTTCAACCTCACCTTTATCTGTCAAACTCGTACGTTCCCCACCAAAAGGCATATCATACAATTCATATTTCCAGCGACAAGATTGTGAACATCCACCACGGTTCGCATCACGCATAGACATATGATTTGATAGTGTACAGCGACCAGAATATGAAATACACATCGCCCCATGAATAAATGCCTCGATCTCGACATCCGTATTTTTACGAATTTCTGCCACTTCTTCCATTGAAACTTCACGAGCCAAGACAACACGTTCTAATCCTTCATTTTTCCAGAATTCCAATGTTTCATAGTTTGTCGCAGATGCTTGAGTCGATAAATGGATCGGCAAACCAGGAGCCTCTGATGCACAAATTTCAATCAATGCCGGATCTGAAACGATTACCGCAGAAATACCAACGTCACGGATTTCTCTGAAAAAGTCTCCAGCTCCTTCTTGATTTCCTTCATGAGTGACCATATTTGCGGCCACATACACCTTAGCACCATGCTCTTTCGCAAAAGCAACGCCTTCGATCATATCTTCTTTGGTAAAATTACCTGCTCGACTTCGTAAACCATACGCATTTCCGCCAATATAAACGGCATCTGCGCCGTAATGGATCGCTGTTTTCAATTTTTCTAGCGTCCCTGCTGGTGCTAAGACCTCGGGACGCTTCAATGTTCGTTCGTTTGTCATTTTTCTTTTCTCCTTATTTTATCTCATCTGGATCTAAATCAAAAAATCCGATATCTAAACCACGATTTTCAGGATGCAGTTGTTCAATTTGCTCAATCGCTTTTTGAGCGTGGTCATTGGACCAATTACCTGCTTTAATTTTCTCTTTTGCATCTACGAATATTTCTGCTGTTTTTACAAAATTTTCTCCTGGCGCATAGATACCATCCAGCTTCCATTTTATATAGTCATTTTCATATAACTTATCTAGCTCTCCCACCAGATTAACATCATTGTCAGCAAAAATATGAGTACCATGGCTATCTTCATAAATTGAATAATGTGTTTCTTCTTTTTTAGGCTCAGATATAAACAAGCCGCGTTCTTTGGAGGCAGATTCATTATTTTTAGTAAAATTATAGTAATTCTGCAACAAAGGCCGCTTAGATTGATGGATACACGTTGCACCATAAACTAGAACTTCTGCAGGTACCATCAAATTATCTTTCATTGCCTTCATCTCTTCAAAAGGAACCTCTCTCGCTAACACTGCACCGACTGAACCTCGTTTCGCCCAAAAATTAATTTGACGAGAACTTGTCACTAATGTTTCCCCATCATAGATATAAGGAATATCAATCCCATCCCGCTGCATAACAAAAACAACACCAGGATCTCCAACCGTTAATTGGTCCACTGCAATTTCTTTTAAAAATGCTAGATACTCAGGAACTTTTTTCATTTTTTCAGGATGCATGATCCCATTAAGTGCAACCGTTACTTTTCTTCCCATTTTATGAGCCATTTCAGTAATCGATCGCTGCTCATCCCGTGAAAAAGAGGTCGGCAAACGTAAGCCAAACGCTTCTTCTCCTATATATAAAGTATCCACGCCTACTGCCAATAAAGCCTCCGCCTGCGCTACAGACTCAGCCGTCGCAATAAGTTCAATCATATTGTTTCCTCCTTATAAAAGCTGAATGAACCCGGTTAGCATCGAATGAAAAATAGGAAAATTTTTATGTGACGTTTTTTGTCACAGACTAATTTTATCTTTTTTCCGAGAGGCTGGTTCATGAAGCTGGATAATTTAAAAGCTGAATGGGCTCATTTAGCCCTGACTGAAAAATAGGAAAAATGGAAGGTGGCGCTTTTGGCCGCATACCATTTTTATCTTTTTTCTAAAGGGCTAGCCCATGAAGCTGGACAATCTAAAAGCTGAACAGTTCTTATTCTCCTAAAATCACCTATTAAATCCTTTTATGTATTGTTATATATTCTTCTAACAACTGTTTTATAGTAGCACAGGTTCACAAACTTTCCAATAGCCTCTCTTCATTTTAACGCTGATTTTTCACAAAATAAATAGTACTCAGCCCAAAGTAAAAATACCGAAACGTGTCTTGAAACAACGTCTCGGTATCTTGACATTTATCTTTATACTTCTTGTAATACCTGCTCTGGCTTAGATGCTTTCACATTCAGTGTGATCTTGCCTTTACTTGCACCGATAGTTACTTTATCGCCTAAATGAATCTGACCAGAAAGTAACGCTTCGCTCAAGCGGTCTTCTACTTCTTTTTGTAACGCGCGGCGAATTGGGCGAGCACCATATTCAGGATCAAAACCGACCTTACCAATCACTTCAATAGCTGCTGGCGTGATTTTCACATTCACATCTTGTTCTTTCAAGCGTTGAACGATCGACTTACTCATGATTTTGACGATCTCATGAATCTCGGCTTGATCTAACGAACGGAAAACAACTGTTTCATCTACACGATTCAAGAACTCTGGACGGAACGCCTTTTTCAATTCTTCCATAATTCGTTTTTGCATCGCATTATAGTCTTTTGATAGGTCTGTTACATTAAAGCCAACATTTTTTTCTTCACGAATAGCTGTCGCACCGATATTGGAAGTCATGATTAAGATTGTATTTCTAAAGTCCACTTTCCGACCTTTAGAATCGGTTAAATGCCCATCATCTAATACTTGTAACAAAATATTGAATACATCTGGATGTGCTTTTTCTACTTCATCAAGTAAAATTACTGAGTATGGTTTTTGACGAATCTTTTCAGTTAATTGACCACCTTCTTCATAGCCAACATAACCTGGAGGCGAACCAATCAAGCGACTTGTACTGTATTTTTCCATAAATTCAGACATATCTACTCGGACAAGGGCATCTTCACTGCCAAACATCGTTTCAGCCAATGCTTTTGCTAACTCTGTTTTCCCTACTCCTGTTGGTCCTAAGAACATGAACGATCCAATTGGTCTGTTAGGGTCTTTTAAGCCGCTGCGGGCTCTTCGAATGGCACGAGAAACAGCTTGTACTGCTTCGTTTTGACCGACTACTCTATGATGCAAAATATTTTCTAATTCAAGTAGACGTTCACTTTCTTTTTTCTCTAATTGCTGCAACGGAACTCCTGTCCATTGTGAAACAACATTGGCGACATCTTGTTCTGTCACTCGATTTGCATAGCCAGAAGCTTCTTTTTGCTCTAATAATAAAATGTTTTCTAGTTTTCTAGCTAATTTTTTCTCTTTTTGACGTAATCTTGCTGCGCTCTCAAAAGATTGTGATTGGATCGCTTCTTCTTTTTCTTGAACCAAACGAGCCAACTCCAAACGTAGATCATTGATCTCAGAAGGCTCATCAGCTAAATCTAAACGTACTTTAGCTGCCGATTCATCCATCAAATCAATCGCCTTGTCTGGTAATTGACGAGAATTGATATAACGGACAGATAACTGAACTGCAGCATGCAACGCATCATCCGTAATCTCAACACCATGGTGCTCCTCATATCGAGAACGTAACCCTTTCAAAATCTCTTCTGCCTCTTCTGGTGTCGGTTCATCCACTTGAACACGAGCAAAACGTCTTTCTAAAGCAGAATCTTTTTCAATATATTTTTGATACTCATCCAATGTAGTCGCACCGATTGTTTGCAACTCACCTCTAGCAAGCGCTGGTTTTAAAATATTAGAAGCATCGATAGCACCTTCTGCTCCACCTGCACCAATCAATGTATGTAACTCATCAATAAATAGAATCACTTCACCGTCTTGGTAAATTTCATCGATCACTTTTTTCAGACGATCTTCAAACTCGCCACGATATTTTGTACCTGCAACTAGTGCGCCCATGTCAAGCATCATCAAACGTTTTTGCTGCATATCTTCAGGTACTTCACCATTAACGATCTTTTGAGCTAATCCTTCAGCGATTGCCGTTTTACCGACACCTGGCTCCCCGACTAAAACTGGATTGTTTTTTGTACGACGACTAAGGATTTGAATCAACCGTCTTACCTCTTGAGAACGACCAACGACAGGATCTAAGTCATTTTCACGTGCTAATTTAGTCAGATCACGCGCTAAAGAATCCAAAGTCGGTGTTCCTTTAGGGGCAGCTTTTTGCGCTTGATTATTTCGGCGACGTCCAACATTTCCACTCATTTGCGGATCTGTAATCCCTATTTTTTTCATTAATAGCTGACGCATTTTGGATAAACTTAACCCTAAGTTCAATAAAATACGAGAGGCTAAGATATCTTCATCTCTAAGTAAACCTAATAAAATATGTTCTGTACCTATATTAGGTGCTCCTAAGCGTTTCGCTTCATCTCCAGCATACGCAAAAACCTGTTTTGCACGAGGAGAATATGGTAAATACGTTCCTTTAGGATATGATTTAACTGTTCCATATCCCGTTAATTGTTCGATTTCTTCACGAATATCTGTTTTATTTGCATTCAGCTGTCGCAACGACTTCCCAGCAATTCCGTTTGGTTCCAAGACTAATGCTAAAAGCAAATGCTCTGAGCCTACAGACTGATGCCTAAAATATTTTGCTTCTTCTTGTGCAATGGCTAAAACTGCCTTGGCACTTTCTGTAAATAATTCATCCATACTATCATTCCTCCTCGTAACTCAAACGTTCTAAAAACGAATGCATCAATTGAGCACGTAAATAATCTTCATCTGGTCCTGCTTTGCCTAAAACCTGTTTTCCAAGTACAGACAACATCAGATTTCCTTCTCTTTTCGTAATAACTTTTTCTTCATATAGCTTTTGTATAAAAATCAGCGCATCTTTTTCTGAAAGTTCGTTCCCAGTAAATTGAGCCATTTGTTTTAGCAGCTGGTCACTATCGGAAATTTGTACCTTAGCAATTCTGATATAGCCCCCACCGCCACGCTTACTTTCAACGGAATATCCACGTTGAATCGTAAAACGAGTGTTGATTACATAATTAATCTGGGAAGGAACACAATTGAATAAATGGGCCATCTCCGCTCTGCGAATTTCAATCTTACTGCTTTCTTCAAGAATTTTCTTTAAATAAGCTTCAATTAAATCTGAAGTATTTTGATTACTCATAGCACTCATCCTTTTCCCTTGACTAATACTGACCTTCATTATACCTAATTTCAACTGTTTAATAAAGGAGAATGCCTAATTTATAAAGAAATGCTCAATAGTTCGATAATAGAAGGAAAATTAAAAAAGAACAGAGTATTCAGGCTCTATACTTTCTGATGTTGGCGAGAAATCACCAGCATCTTTTTTAATACCAAATAATAGAAAAGACACCTCGATATCCTTTAGAATTAAGTCGACTAAAACCATTCAACATGTTTATGATATATATGCTCTATTTTCTCTCGTCAAAAACTATTTCCAAGCGTGCGGATTATTCTCGATCGCTTTCATATTATACAACTCATTAGTCGGATCTTTTTAAAATACCATATCCAGAAAAGAAACGCCTTTCTTCATCACAACCACTTCTACTAAAAAAAGAGTCGAAACGAACTTAAAAATGCACTAGAATTACCATATTCTAATATATAGACCATTGGACTGTTTAAATAACTATATTAAAGTGTTGAGAAGAACTGCTTATGACTTTTATAATTTTTACAATTTCAATTTTAAAATTTCTTTATGTTTTAGCACGATTCTTTTTCAAGCAAACAGAAAAAACTAGAGGAAATTTCCTCTAGGAATCAAGTGAAATGCTTTAATTCTTTGGGTTTTCTTCGCCAGTATTAGTTGGCAAAGAGCCCTATTTTTCTGATTGGATCATTCTTTTAGTTTATCAACTTTATTATTTTTCCTTTTTCTTTTTAAAAGCTAGATAGTAAAATAGTGCTGGAAATACTATTAAGCTTACAAGGCTTCCTGCACCATAAGAATCAGATAGATCCATTCCTTTTATTAATTGGTTGATTGCAGCCAATGTTAATAATACTGCCACTACTAATGCCCATTTACGTTGAACTTTTTTTTCATTCATTTGCTATTCTCTCCTTTTAGTGATTCCCTTTTTTTAATTTTAGAATACTTGCTTTTTGAGTTGCATAAATTGCTCCCTAATCGATTGTTCTTATACTACATATTTTCTGTTTGATATCATTAACCAAAGAATCGATAATTCTTACTTATATAGCATATAACGACAAGTAAAAAAGAACAACCCCATCAGCTATTTTTTTCTAATTGAATTTGTTCTTTTGTTATAAAACAATTTCGCCATTTTTACTTTTATATCTGCTTTAAACGTGGTTCTCTATTCTGTTTATTTAATAAAATTCCACTTAATTAAACTTTTTCTTTACCTCCATTAGTTGACAAAGAGGCTTTAAAACTTATTTTAATCTTCAACAACTAGTTTTGGATAAGTAATTATTTCTATGTTCTTTTCATAATTATCTGCAAAATCAATTTCCTGACTGTTTCTATAACCTTCAAATATTACTTCATCACTATCTTCTATATTAAGAAAACAAATTCTTGGCTTCCATCTATTCCTTGTGGGTATAATGTTGCTGAATAATCAAAGTATCCTATTTTACTATTTTGATTGAAGAGTTGAGCTCTACCAACAATCATTAAAAGAATATCTTCTTTTTTTAAGCTTACGATAGAAGCAATTGGCAATATATCTTGTTCTCACTCATCATACATACCTGCTTTCATTTGCTTTTTTAAAATTCTAAATGCTTTTTGTTGTGCAATTGGATAAACTGAATGATGCATAAGACTAGTTATAAACCCTAATATAAGCAATTCTATTGAATCTTGTGTTGAAATTTTCTCAATAAGAAATGAGTACAAAAAAAACATACAGTATCCAATTAAAAATATCATCTCTACCCAAGCCAATAGTTTCAAATTTTTTGAGTTTTTAACTACCTTAGTTACTTCTTCTTTTTTAAAAGTTTTTTTTATCCGTTTTCCTTTAGACTTCTCTACCAACAAATTAGCTAAAATTTTTCCTAAAACCCATCCCACTCCAAAAAGACAAAGAACTATTAAATAAGCTGGAAGAAAAGGGATTAGATTAAATTGTTTAGCCATTAGCGGAATTATCAATACTCCTCCTAGCATACTTATTATCCAGGTATTTGATTTGGAATAACTTTTCCCTGCTTTTTCAGTGTATGGACCTACGAATTCTTGAATGAATAGTTCACGTGTAGATAAGTCAAAGTAGACAGTTTTATCAGAATCAATCTTTAATAACGGTACTGTTTTATTTTTCAATTAAAAGCTCCTCCTAATGATTTTCCAACATTAGAAAACCATTTACTTGCATTTTCTTTGACATTATTGATTGTCTCTGATATTTTTTCCGCCTTTTTATCAAAACTTTTTTTAGCAGCTCCAGATTCTACCCAATCATACGCTTTAGATCCAAGTGAGCCAATCAACATACCAGCACCGGCTCCAATTATAGTTCCTACTACAGGTATAGGAATTGCAGTCCCTAACACAGCACCAATTTGCCCACCAACGGCAGCTCCTCCTGCTCCGATTGCCGAATGAGCTATTGTATTTTTTATTGCCCTTCCCTCATCATTATATTTTGTCATTTGATCATTATAGTCAAACGCTGCCCCTGCTACTGTTCCAGAAATTCCTAAACCTTTCCAAATTTTGCTACCAGTAACAGTATTAGAGACAGTTATTAGGTCATCTCCCGCACTTTCTAAGACCCGTGCTCGTTTGCCTATTCGCGATAATTCATTAGGAGATATACTTCTGCTTCCCATTTGTAAGGCATCAACTCTCATGTTTTTACCAGTCATTTTAAGTCCTTGAAAAACGCCCTCACTTAATGCGTGACCGTAATCCAATCCTTTAACTGAATTATCTAAAGCCGTGTAGCTAACCCCTCTATTAATATCATTTATCCGTTTCTTCACATCTGGATCATCCACCCCATACTTCGCAATCATTTCTGATGGCGTCATCGAGTTCAGATCTTTTTCTTTCGTTTTTCGTTGCTTTTCATATACCTTCTTCAAATAAATAGCAATCACCAGAACGTGACTAGTGACTACTACGATTTACTTTCTCTTTTAGCGTGCTCCTAAAGCATTTCTTTGCTTGCCAGTTTATTATATGGAGTAGAGACTTTAACGGTACTTACGCTGCTTTTTGTTGTAATATAATTTTTATTATATATATTTCAAAATACTTAATATATTATTTATAATACTACGACAAACAAAAAAACTCTCTTATTAATTAAATTTTGTTAGCTATTGAATTATATAGACCCTTTATGATAACTTGAATTTTGAATCATGTTATCATATTGCTCTTCAAATTCTTCTTCTTTTTCATTTCTGAACCCTTCGAAAACTACTGTTTCAACATTCTCCTTGTTGAAAAAATAAACGGCCTCTGGAGCTAGCATTCCTTGTGGAATCAATACAGCACCATAATCAAAATAGACTTCTTTTCCTTTATCTTCGATAAGACTTCCTCTTGCTATTATCATTAGTTCAGAGTTGTCTCCATCTTTTAGTTTCACTATTGTACCTAATGGTAAAATCTTATTATTCATACTAATTTCTCCTCACTCGATAATTTAAGACTTCATTTTTATTTGTCTTTCTGTTTTCTTTTGATTTTTTTAGCTGTTTTATACCATATTTTTGGATTATTCACTAAAATTACAGTTAATAATCCTGCGATTGCTACTCCTAAAATTAGGGAAAGAAAAAGTTCTTTTATTATAATCATAATTTCAACCTATTGTCTTTCTTAAAATTTACAAGGTAGACCATATAAACGGGTATACTGATAAATAAAATCATAGTTGGTATACGAATAAATTCTTGTAAGCTATTAAGATCAGGAATCACTTGAGATAGTCCCCAAAAAATAAACAATATAACTAAAACTAACACCATGTAATGAAGCCTTTTGTCTAAGAGCATAAAAATCAATGGATTCTTCAAATATCCAGTACTTCTAATTGCATGCATCGCATCTTCAATGCTAGTATCAGTATAACTTTGGCTGTTTCCATACATCATATGATTGATGAATAACGTTAATGTAGTTGCAAAAAAGATAGTAAACACTATTATACTAATACTATTAATCTCATTACTAATAAATTTCATTTTAAAAATTGAAGTAATCACTCTAAATATAATAAGACAAACAAATATTCCACCAATTAGATAGCTATTTGATTTGCTTTTCTTTGCAGATACTTTTATACTTCCGTCTCTAACTGCGACATCTCTTTTTTTATCCCAATATACGCTTCCACCATATTTACTATCTCCCAACCAAATATATCTTCTCATAGAAAAAGACTCCAATCTTAAATATTAACGGTTATAGTTAATTACCAAAAAGTGTACCCCAACTGAAAAACTTATTATCTTTAGAATGAGCTAATTCATCCCAAACTGAGTTTAATACATTTCCAACAACAAAACCTGCTGCTCCACTGCTCAAGCATAGACAGCTCCCATAGAGGAAGCAGTAGGCGCGGTACCATTTATTGGTAAAACGGAAATATTCAAATAAAGAGAACACAATACACACTACAACAAGGGCGTATATTGGACTATTCCCCAATATGCGCCTTTCATTAAAACTTATTTTAATCTTCAACAACTAGTTTTGGATAAGTAATTGTTTCTATGTTCTTTTCATAATTATCTGCAAAATCAATTTCCTGACTATTTCTATGACCTTGTAATTTGAATGTAATATTTTTGTACCTAAATATACATAAATAGATATACAATCATACTTTCAACTATGGTTCTGTTACAGAGATTAAAAATGAACAATAATTGATAAATAAATCAGTTAGCAATAACATCAGAAACCTTTCCTTTAGAGACATTTTTATTCTTCATTACCCATTCTTTTAAAGCAGCTAAGGTTCTTTCTTCATTTTCTCCTACATACCCTGTATATACAACATCTCTAATATCTTCATTATTAAAGTACGCAAATTCCTGTACGTTTATTAAACCAGTCATTTGATTTATAGCAGCATAATCTAGATAGCATTCTTCATTATCAATGCGAATTATTGGTTGTCTTGCAACAATCATTAAAGGTATAATGCCCTCATTTAAATAAACTACACTTCCTATTGGTAATAAACTTGTCTTGTCCATAACATTTCTTCTGTCTTATTACTGTATATTCAATTATTTTTTGAATAGAGATTTCCATTCTTTATTTCTTTCATATCAACACCAATCAGATTCAATTTCCTATTTTTAATTTTCTTTATGTTTATCATAAATTTTCTTTTTCGATACACTCCTGAAAAAGTACCAATAAAACGAATAGTAACATCATAATGACTATTATTCATCTTTCCTAAGGGTTATATTGTACTTAATTTTTTGATTTGAGTTAATTTTCCCGTTGAATATAGTTAAAATTAAAAAAATAAAAGTCAACAAAATCATTAATCTCTCTTGCACGATAAATGGTATAATTACCGTGAAAATCACTAAGAATATACTTAATCCTATAAATGTTATGATGGATTTAACTCCTGAGATCATCTTCACTACGCTCACCACCACTTCAAAAATTCTTGGGTAGTTTGTAATGGATTTTTACTGTACCCTTGTCCAACTTCATGTAGCTCAATATTAAGTTTCTTTAATTTTTTTTGGAATTTGGATTTTCTCAAAGAGAAAGTTATTTTGAGTAAAGAAAATGATACCAACCAAAATAAAATAAGATTCAGTATTCCAGTTAAATAACTAATGGGCAAGTTACTTGCACCCCACAATAAATCTAATGGTATTACATTTCGAAAAATAGCCATTAAAGGAATTACTAAAGCCAAACCTAGATAACTTTTATCAGATTTTTCTTTTGTTTTTATTATTAATTCTTTTCCAGATATCGAGTATTTCTTAAGTGAATCTGTAGCTTGATAAACTTTTCTATTAAACTTAAACTGCTTAAAACCAAATAAGAAAAAATTTTGTTGTATAATGAATTCTTCCCCTTCATCGTCTATTAACAACCAAAACCCACGAATAATTTTGTTAGTTTCAAATGTCAGGTTATATAATTTACCCTCAATACTCTTTATCAAGAAAATACACCTCCAAAGAAGTCGCTTACGCCATTTGATACAGTATTCCATCCTGATACAATAGCGCTCCCAACATTATCTTCAAATTCCTTTACTCCATCAAAATTGTCCCGTAGCCAATCATTACCCATACCTACAATTACACCCACACCAATCGTCACTCCAATACCCGCACCAATCGGAGTTGCTCCTAGAATAGCTACACCAATTCCTGTCACAATCCCAGTTGTAATTTCTTTACCCAAAGATTCTTCTGCAGTATCTCCTTGCCACATATCTATCCCTACACCAACGAATGTGCCAGCCACTTCAGTTAAACCTTTTCCCGCATGTTTGGCAATACTGTTAGCTGTACTTTCTGCCGCTTCTCGAGCAGCTAATGTTGCCCCAGAGGTCTGCCCCATAATTCGTCCGTCCGGCATCGTTATTGAGTATCTATTGGCCCAAATAGAATTTGATACCTTTTCTCCATACATAGACCCAACTTTTTGAACACCTTTCTCCAAATGTTCTCCAGCTATTGTAGTACCTGATGTCTGCAATACACTCCCTAATGCTGTAAAAGTAACCCCTCTGTTAATATCATTTATCTGCTTCGGTCACATTTTTTTGAAACGCTTGAACATTGTCTGCTAAGGCAGTACTATTCGCAAAAGCCAAGAAACGAGGATCGGTATAGCTTAATCCTCCGACTTTCTGTGCTGATTTAATTTGTATGTTTAAAGACTGAATCATGTCTTCATTAGCCGAATTGCCTTGCTTACTGTCGAACTGATTGACTTTTTTTATGATTTCATCCGCATACTTCTTCGTCGCATCCGCTACTTGATTAAAGTCACTTTTTGAGGCGGATAATGAAATTAAATCAGAAATACTGCTATACACTGACTGGAAACTTTTCACTTGTTCTTGATAGGTTTGTTTCATCTTGTCAATATCTGATTTTGCTTTGATTAGAACTTCTTCGCTAAGGACCGCTGAATCGGATGATTCGCCTGTTGTCCCTTTAAAATCCTGATATGCTTGGTGTAACTCCATTTCAACAGCTAGATAACTACTTTTCAACCCAACAAGTACGGCATTCTGGTTATTATTGATATCCGCTGATATAGCTTGTCTTACTTTACCAGACATGGCGTTACTGTTAATTATACCATTCATTGCGTTTTTTGCAGTATTTAATTGACTTTGCGCTGTCTTAGAAAGCTTTTGATACTCTTCTACTGCTTTCTTCATTTCTGCTGTATCAACATAAAATCCCATAATACACTCCTTTCCATGCGTTTATCCTATTACTTTTGTTCTGAAAGCTCAGACAACACTTCAAAATAAGCAATTGTATCTTCAGGTTTCATGTACGCTGTTGAAACTTGTTGTTTTGTTACCTGAGTCGCACGTAAACCATCGAAAGCAAACGCTTCTTCATGTTCATTTGTCAGACTTTCCGCAATCACTCGTTTGATCATCATATTAGAAATCAAAATAGGTTCATTCCCTGGAATTTCACCGTAAGGCCACAATAAGAGGTCTATCACTTTAACTATCTAAAAAAGAGAAACACTACTGCGCCTCTCTTTTTAACTTATTTCTTCAGGTGATTAAGAAAAAAATTCTCATTTACTTTATTAAATATTTTTTTGCATAATCTTTGTAACTTGGTTGTTCTTTGATGTTCATAGCATAAACTAAAGTGCCATTTAGATAGTCATCACTATCTATCTTCAAAAATAATGCTAGTTCGGTATTCCCCTTTTCTGGAAATATTATAGAATATTTCTCATTATCAATCATTAACCCATAATATTTAACTCCATTTGAAGTCCCTACGGCATTTTGTTTGTAGTCCAATTTGTCAGTATCCTTGTTATTTGATATAGTAATTTCCTTATCCTTAATTTCTAATGAATACGCACTACCTGCCGCATCTTCAGCTTTCCAGTTTTTCTGAATCTCTTTTGATCCTGAACACCCCACCATAATAATAAGAGTTATACAGGCTAAAATAAAAACTTTATACTTATTCTTCATATCAAAACCTTCATTCTATAAATTTTGGATTGTATTTGCTTTTCAATTCTTTATTTAACGTATACTCATAATTAACCTCTTTTGATTTGTACGCAACTTCATTTGGAGAATAGTACGCATTATCGTAATAAACTGCAAAGAGGAATGCCAACATTTGATAATGCCTGTTTAATGTATATATTGTATAGGTGCTCTTATTATCGTAAGATACATTGTCTTTTTCAATCAGACCCACTTGAATATCGTTAGAATCGTACAATGGTATTTTTAACCCTTTTTTACCTAGTCCTATTGCATAGAAATAATACGTTTCATCGTTGTAATTTAATTCAAAAAAAGTATAACCAAACAACCATCTTGTTCTTCTTTCACATAATGAACCTATTAACACATTATTTTCATTGTATATTTGAAAGGGGAGTAATTTCACGTTTTTAGAATAATTGAAACGACTCAATGCATCTTTAATGATAGAAAATTGTAATTTAAAATTTTTATTTGCTATTGAAACATTAATCTGTGTTCTTAAGTTAATTGGTATTTTAGTTGTACCTACAATTCTATTGGCTTCTGTTAGTTCATACATTTTTCCAAAATTAGCTTTAGTTTGGATAAGTCTATTTGTTATCATTGGATTTCTCTTCCAATTTTTTATTAATGTAAGTTCTATATTCAAATTCTTCTACATCTTGTAACCCGACAAAATACACCATATCTATAGCATCATTATTAAATAAGAATAGTTGGTCTGGATTAATAATTCCCTCTGGAAAATAACAAGCAGAATAATCATACGTAACTCCTGATTCAACTTCCTCTTGAATTCTTCCACATATCATAAGCCGTTTTGTAGCACCGTCTAACATTACTACGGAACCAATTGGTAATAATTCTTTCATAAACAAATTCCTCCTACCATTTTATTGTTATATCTAAATAGGCGCTCTCCCTTTTTTCATAAACTCTAAATTTGTCAATTCAGTTACTTAGTAAACCATAGTGGAATCAATATTTGATAATAAATAAACTTTTCCACTTATACCTTTTTGAACACCACCAACTTTTGAACTTCCTTCAAAAGTTGCATGTTTATATTTTAGACTACTTTCAGCCCCACTAGCTTTCTTAGCCACATCATCCGCAAGTCCACTGCCCTTACTAAAGTTAGATTTCGCCATCTTCATGTAGTCATCAACTGTCCCTTTTCCAAGAACTTTAACGCTTCCTCCACCTGCAAGGGCGATTTCATCCATGAGTGGGACTGGAATATTTTTTAGTTTTGTCGCAACTGCTTTAACTACGTCATCTCCATATTTTAATCCTTTAATTGACCAAAAGATGGAAGTTCATCTTCATATTCAAAAAACAAGTTCCTAAATCAAAATTTTCCTTTTCAACTATTCCAAGCAATGAACCCAAAACTATTTTTTCTCCTGTATTGGCTAAATGAGTGGTTAAATAATTTTTCTTAGGTAACCCTCCGTTATAATTTTCTAAAAACTCTTTATAGTCATCTGGAAATACAATATCAAATTTTTCTTCTAAAGATAAAATATCTATCATTGATAAGGAACCAAATCCGTTAATATTATTCACTAACTCACCTAAATATTTCTTTTTATCGGAAATTCATTTTTGAAAAATCCTTCCAATTTTGATACACGAAAAAGCGGTATCAGCTGTTGTTTGCTCACTAATACCGTTTCAATAAATTTCACATTGTCTAGCTGAAATTACTGTACAATTAATAAACATTCAAAATAAATAGAAAAGTCTCTTGAATTTTTGTACAATAAATACAGCTAGCTTTTGTTAGCTACTGGCAACTTGATTAGTGAGTTCTAGCTTACTATTCAAGGATTTACTATCCGACTCCAATCAGATAGTAAAGTGCCTTTTTTATTTAATTCTATTTCTAAATTCTATTATTTATAACAGGAACAGATTATTTAAGCTATTGGTCCCATAAATTCAATAATAATCTGTAAATATTCCATTAGCTTAACCTTTTCAAGGTTCTCAACCTTTTCCTCCCCTCCAATCCCCAGTATAGGAACATATCCAAAACACTCGTCATATTCAGGAAATCCTAATAATTCTGTAGCTTGTGGATAAGGTAGCCATTTCAACTCTTCTACTCTAAAGTCAACATCAAATATATCATCAAAGAAAAAAGTAAATCCTGACATTATAGTATCGATGATTCCATGTCTAAAATTTAAAATCCTAACATAATTATCTGACCAGATAATTAAATCACCCATCCCTGTGGCGAATAGTACAATACCATCATGAAAACGTTGACTTCCTAATTTCAATGTTTCTTCAAAATTTTCTGGATTAACAGATTTTAGATAACCACCAAAAAAAGTTCCAAAACCATATTCCCTCCAGAATTCAATAATTTCTTTGGGAACTTTATCTTGATATTTTTTTATAATTCTATCTTCAACATCTGATTGCTTTTTAAAATCTTCAATTATATTTTCCAATTTTTCACTTCCTATTCAGTTAATTTAACGTTTATTCGAATTTCTTTCAATTGTTCAGGAGTCATATTCTTTGCTATTTCCTGAATTTGTCTATCTACTTCACTAATTCTAGTTCGCCACTGACTTCCTAAAGAAGAGTTAATTTTAGAATCACCTAACCCTTGTATATTTGTTGGATTTCCGCCAGCAATCATGTCGGGGTCATGTAAAGCAGCTTGATCCTTCATCCAGCCCTCTGCTTGTGTTTTGGCTTCTGCTCTAGACATTCCTTGATTTCTTAATTCCGCAATTTTATCAGCTAAAGCCTCTTGTCTAGCTGTCTGTTGTGCTACCGAAGCTTCTGGTACTCTTCCCTTATCTAAATATTGTTGTCGATTTTTCAAGTATTCTTCAACTGTTAATTGATTCATACCATCTTGTTGTTTTTTCAATTGACGAATAAATTCTTCTGAATCATGGTTAGCATTCCTTTTAAACTTAACTTCAATTTCTGGCAATTTAGGAATATCATCCACAGCTCCACTGGCTTTCTTAGCCACATCATCAACAGCGCCACTGCCCTTACTAAAGTTAGATTTCGCCATCTTCATGTAGTCATCAATTGTCCCTTTTCCA
>NZ_MIJY01000005.1 GCF_001730305.1 Enterococcus termitis | reverse complement strand
TTTTTATCTAGTCTAAAATCATAGCTTGGGACGTAATCGATTCTCAACTCATTTTTATTGCCTGATAAGATTACCGCATTGTCTTTTGTTTCATCTATTTCTATGTCTTCTGTTGGATCATCTGTTTTCCGAATAGCATACGGATCTTTTGTCCATTGTGCATACAAGGTAGTATCACTTGTCGCCGTATATAGTTCTGTATCAGTTACCTTTGTTCCTCCTGTTGCTGCAGTATGCCACCCTTCAAAAATATAGCCTATCCTTTTTGGATATGGAAATGATCCATTTATATTATACTCACTATCATAATACACATCCTGCGTTCGGGGGCCCGTTCCATTCCCATTGAAATCTAGTGTCAATGCATATTTATTTGGTTTCAGTAAATAGTGTATTGCTTTGTTGCCGGCATTGGTGAATTTCCCAAAGGCATACGGAGTTGCTGGAAATTGTTCCCCGATTTTTGCGCCTGATGCATCTGCTATGGTTCCAATATCCTCATACCACCCTAAGAATGTATAACCTGGTGGCGTCGTATACACCGGGGCAGAGTAAGTCTGATCGAAGGTGACCGTTCGTGTCAGACTAGTTAATGATTCTAGCCATTTATTTGTGGGTTTTGTATGGTCATTGTAACCTGCTGTATTTGGTACTACCTTTGAACGATAAAATGATTCGGTATATGTGTTTGCCTGCCACCTTGCGGTCCACGTTATGTTATATGCTAACTGTTTGAAACTCGTTGTGAGTTGCGCTCCTGATGCGCCATTCGCTCCACCGAACCAGCCAACAAATGTGTATCCCGTTCGGGTTGGTCCCGCCGGGACCGTACTTGTGGCATCGTATGCTACTGTTCTAGTTCCTGGTATCGTTCCTCCTGTGTGTCCATTGCCGTTGAACGATTGCGTGTAGTTGTTTCTCGTCCATCTCGCGTACAGCGTTAAATTTCCTGGAGGCATATACGACGCCCGCTTGTTGCGTTATACCACCCAGCAAATGTGTGTCCGGTTTTGGTTGGACCGTTCGTTGGTATCGACGAAATGACTTCACTCTCGATTTGACTGCTACTAGCTGGGATTGTTGCTCCCGTGTGTCCGTTTCCATTAAAGGTTAGCGTATATCGTACTGCCTGAAATTTAACCTCGAATGAACGCCCGGTTGAGGTATCGGCGGACATCATGATGTACCCGTTCTGCGGATCTTGTGTCATATCAACGCGTCCATCGATCCACGAGTTTTGTTTGCCATCGTCTCCAGACGCTAAGGATGTAACTCCTTTAGCGAAGTAAACGTTGTACCAAAATGCATCTGGAAAATCTGCGTGCCAGTTAAATGTTGTTGGTGTGTATGAAGACATAAACCAATAATTTGCATAGTCGGCTCGTGGGTTAGGGCGTGGTATATATGGGATTTGCTTGTCCGTAGATGATTCTTCCGTTGTTTCTGTGACATTCGCCGTCGATTGACTCGTTGTTGTCTCATTCGCTGAAATATTACTTGAATCCTTAACATATCCTAATCCTACTATTATTAAACCCATCAAGAATAATCCTAATAAAATATTCCTTTTCATAGCTTTCTCCTTCTTCTATTCTTATCATCTCATCCATTATTTTTTTCATCTGTAATTCCCATTGTTGTAATTTCCATTTATTATTTATAAAAAACTCATTTTGTATGGAAACAATGAATTTTATTGAATACTATTCCCCTAGCTAGTTATATTGTATATCTTTTTTTTATAAAAACGACATGCGAGAAGCTATCTAAATGGCCCTTCCTATATATACTTTTCTTTGCCGCTGAACATTACATTTATATATATATTACTTTTAGTAATGCGCGCATCCATGGTAGCTCCGCTATTCACCTTGACTTTTAAGGCTTTCTTACTTAACTTGGCTAATAATTATCTTAAATATTTATTCATTACAGTAGTTCTTTTAATAATGCAAAAACATTATTTCTACAGGATCAGCGCTTTGCAAAGAACATAAAGATTTGAGAAAAAATTTCTCTAGGAATAATACTAATTGATATCCTTTAACAATATTAATTGACAAAGAGCCGTAATTAAAATTACTATGGAGACTTTTCGGGGTATTAGTAGCTCTATTTGAGTATTGGCTAAATACAAAAACAAGAAGTAAAGTGGAACGAATGGATTGATACCGGAGTGCCTACCCCAACGCACTGATATGATACCTATTTCAGAAGAATATATTAAGGCTATGATTTACAAATTGAATACGCTACCTTGAAATTGTTTTCCGGTACAGACAATTTCAAGGTAGCGTATTTTGTTATCAGTCATTCATCCCAAGTAATCAAAATGGTTATCAATTATTTTTCCACCATGGAAAAATAGTTCGTAGGTTAATAAGTCTTTGAAAAAGATTTTTTCTGAACCCGAAAACTTATTGAACTCACCATCAACTTCCATAATATATGTGTAATCATCCTGACGATAGAATGTTTTCCCTCTACAAGGAAGTTCCAAACTCGGAAACATAAGCGCAGACTTCAAAAAAGAACTTTTAAAATCACTGCTCAGAACGTCGCCATAATAATTCATAGACCATACAGGTTTTGAATTATACCAGATAATTTCTTGACCCGAAAAAGAATGTGTACCTACATAAGAATCCAAATAAACAAAGTCACCTTGAAAATACTTCAAATCGTAACTGCTTGGACGTGAGCTGCCAGTATGGCCAGTATTATTCGCATATGTATTTTGTTTTGCATCAACTAAAAATTGTTTGATATTATCCATAAGAAGCTCCCTCCTTGGTAATGTAGCTGTTAAAAATGTGATAAAGAAAAAATTGACATCCGTAAATTCTGAAAGTACATAACAGACCAGAATTAATTCTCAATCAGTCTTTCGGTTCTATAGTTCATCTGTTCATGAATTGGGATGTATCAGTAATCGATGAATATTCTAAATTTATCTGTAAAGACTACTCCACTCATGCTATAAATTACGCTTTTATCGTCTCATATGCATTCAACTACTGATTTAAAAAATCATTTATTCGCTGTAATTCTGCTTGTTCTATTCTGTATATAATACACCAAACAAGAACATAAATACCTATGAAAATTAAAGAGTGCTTAAAAAAATCTACACTGGAGATAGATACCCATCGATTATACAGGCTAGTTATGGTCCACAAACTATACATAACAAAAAAATGAAATATAAGAGCATAGTTAAACTTCAATTTCTCGATATACAAAATAAAAGTAAGGAGTCCCGATGTAAAACTAGCAACAAGTGTTACAATAATTTCAGACCGTTTAGGGATAGCACCCGTTAGTCCATAATATACTAATAAAAATATCGCTCCAATCCCCATATATATAATACACATACGAAAACGATTCATCTATATACGCTCCTTAAAAACTCAAATAAAGATTTTACATATCTTCTAGAAATAGATATTTGAAGCGAACTTTCCTTCAAATATCCCACGTAGTTTCCTGAAAACGATTTTTCTATTTTTTTTAAATATTGAACATTGATATACATTGATTTAGAAACTTGACGGAAATGCATGTCATTTAAAATATCCATAAAAACATACATAGGCCCATCTATTACATATGTTTCCTTAGCAGTTACAATATTTATTTTCTTCAGATAGCTTTCAACAAAAAGAATCTTGTCCTCATAAATAATAACAACGCTGCCTTTAATCTGTATCTTTATTTTTCTACGCCTAACTTCGCCTAGATACTGTCGAAGCTGTTCCCCTGTTTTTCTATCATTGGTTCGAATTACAATTTCAAGGTCTTCAAATTCCGTAGACACATCTAAATATATAGGCACATTATTCATATAACTTAGCACACAGTGTAACTATACATATTTTATAAAAACAGTTACACTGCTATCTCTCCTTTATTCATTATTATTTACAATTGAGTATATATGGATAGATACTAATAAAGTAGACAGTTTTATTAATGATATACTGTTTATAAGTAGACACAAAAACGTACGGAAGATAACGTATGTCCAATTATAAAAAATACGATTAAATATATTGAGGAATTTTATAATCTTAGAAGACCATGTTCAGCAATTGACCTCTTCTTTCCAAATTTGAAAGAAGAAATTTATTGGCAATTCGACTAAAATATTCTTTTTTTCTGTCTACTTTATTGATATTTATCCAATCATTTCTTGATTATCGGCCATTAATAAAAATTATCTGCATAAATATTAGCTTTTTCAATTTTTAATTTCTCCAATAAAGCAGCCATAGTTTCACCAAAAATTCTTCCTCCGACTAAATAATAATCATTGTTTTGTATAAACTTAATATTATCCGTCAAAGTTGTAAGGCTAATTCTTTCTCCACCTAACTCTCGAGTCGTGATAAATTGTAAATTAATATCAAATCCAAAATCTTTAGATAATTCTTCTCCATATGCAATATCTTGCGTATAAGAATTTGTATAAAGAATAGTCACTGTTTTATCATACCCTTGTTTAGATAATTCTTTTAACATTGGGATGACTGGCGTAATACCAACTCCTGCAATTAAGAATGTAATATCTTTTTGAATATTTTTCAAACTGAAATCACCCATTGGACCAAAAATAGTAAATTGATCTCCAATATTCATTTCTCTAATTGATTTTTTGTAAGAAGAATCACTATATTTCATTGTGAATTTTAAATATTCTTCATCCGGATGACTGGCTATTGATAAGGCTCTATGTGATACATCTAAATCAACATATCTTGGATGATTTATTTTAAGCTCAACATATTGTCCAGGTACAAAGTGGAAATTACGTGGCTTTTCAATAGTTAATTCAATAGTATTTTTGGCAATTTCTTTTTTATTTATTAGTTTAACTATTCTTTGATCTTCTAATGTTACGATAGTTTTATCAGTGAACTTGGAAGTTTTTAAAACTCGTTTTGCACACATATTCCCACTTGCCAAGGCTCCTGTAAACCCTCCTCCTGGAAAAGACCAAGCTCCTGCAAAATATAATCCTTTGATCGGTGATTTCAAATGTGGTCTTTTTATTGGCCCTTGTTTAATAGTTTGATCATACCCATATGGAGTTCCGTTAGGGGTTTTAAGATAGTTTTGAATCGTCTTAGCTGTTCCAACTTCCATATAATCTAAAGTTTCTAAAATATTTGGATAATGGATTTCTAATCTTTCTAATAGGGCTTCTCCAACTCGTTTTTTCTCTTTTTTATAGTCTTCTGGAGATAAATGTTCCCAATTACTTAATTTATCCGTTGTACAAATACAAGCAAAGGTTTTTCCTTCAGGTGCAAGGTGTGAATCAATTTGTCCGTAATCAACAAAAACAAATCCTTTATTATCACTATCAAAATATGCATCGTAGCTTGCAGGTAAATCTTTCAGCTTGTTTACTTTATTACCTTGAATAAATGTTGAATAAGATTTAACTCCATATTCTTTTAAATTAGATTTTTTAAATCCTAAATAAATCGTAATTAAACTTGTTGCAGGATTAAATTTTTTTGTTTTTATAGTTAATTTATTACTTAATGGTCTTGGCAACATATTAGCTGTTATTTCTGGTGCAACATTAGATATAACAGCATCAGCATACACTCTAGTTTTTCCATAATTGTTAAAAGTATCTTCAAATTCCACCCCAAATACTTGAGTATTATTAACTAATATTTTATTTACTCTTTTATTAGTAAGGATTTGCCCACCATTCTCCTCTATAATTTTCCCAAGTTCATCAGAAAGTTTTTGCCCACTTCCTTTTATATACCATGCACCTCCCAAAAAGTATCCTGCACTTGCAGCTGCAAAATAATTCATATTCATCGTATATGGATCATTAGAGTAATACCCTAGATTAGCGGTTAAAACTAATTTTAATTCTTCGTTAGTTATATGCCGATCCATCCAATCACCTACAGTAATAGATGAAGTACTAACTGAGTATGGTATAAAAAGTGGCATAATCGGAAAACTTAAAGTTCTTTTAATACCCTCTGTAGGTATGCGCCCAAACTCTTTTTGAACTTGTTTGATAGTTTTAACAAACAGGTCTATTCCAGCAACATCTTCTGGATAACGTGATACAAGAAAATTCTTAAGTTGCATTTCACCATGAGGGACGTTTAACTTCTCTCCATTTGGTAAAATTACTTCATATAGTTCTGGAATACTCACCAAATCTATTCTTTCTTTTAAATTCAAAACACTAAATAATTCATTTTTCAGTGTATCATCTTGATTTAATCCGTCCATTTCATGTAGCCCAACATCCATTACATACTCTTTTCGTTTAAATGCAGTTGCACATCCCCCAACAATAAAGTGCTGTTCTAGTAATAATACTTTTTTTCCTTCTTTCGAAAGTCTAGCACCTGCTGTTAAACCGCCTAGCCCTCCACCTACAATAATGACATCATAATTAATCAAAATAAAAAACTCCTCTCAAATGTTATATTTTGTACATTGAACAGAATAACAATATATTTTGTCATTCGATATAGGAAAGGAATAACAGGGTCCAAATTGGGTATAAGAGGGTAATGCATAAGAGCTATACATACAAAAAAATTATAAATAAGTTTTTGTACAGTCGGGGGATTGACTACAACTATTCAACCTTTTTTTCTAGATAATTCACTTATCAACATAAATCGATGTTCACCTTTATCTAAAATAATTCCTAGACTTGAAATTTGTCTGTTCTTGCTCTTTATTCAGTACGCCTAATTTCCTTTATTGTACAGTTGTAGTCCTTTCTTAAATGCAAAAATCGCAGTAACTCCTGTAAATAGCATCATTGGAATTGTTCGAATCAGATCTCTATTAATTGAATTGACAGAGATATATTCTTCTTCCCTACTAGGAATAAGAATATATGCAATACTATCTAGAAAGGAATACATTTGATCTAAAAAAGTAATGAATGATACAAAAACAATTAATAATAAAAACACAATTACAAAATTAACTTTTTTCATTATTTTTTCCTCTTTTCAGCCAATTATTTTTATGGTCCAAACATCTCCGCATATAGACAAGTAAACATGCAATATTCAGGTTTGAATTACCATTTTTCTCCAGCAATAATATCTTCTTCCGTTAAGGAAATACTATAATCGTTTGATTCTGGATCAGGTTTTAACGTAAAGTTATTGTTTTTGATAGACAGTGTATTAATTTCAAGAAGCTCTTTAAAATCTTGTTTCTCGGACTCATTTCCATTATAGATATATGTTTGTTGGTATGCTGTAAGAAACTGTGCCATTGTTTTTGGCTTTGTTTTCATAGCAAGGTTATACATTAATCCCAGATTCAACCGACGTTCCTCATAGTCAGTTAAACCATTTTTTTTCACATCTCTATATTTCCGACCGACACTTACATTTTCATCACTTGATTTTGTTGCCTCTGTATCCACCAAATCGGCTAGTACTAAATATACTGTTGTGTTTGTTGAACGTCCTTTTGCTTTTGGCAGACGTTGAATAATCGTTTCATAGCCTGCATAAGGATAATGATAATCGTATGCATACATATCTCCAAAAAGGAGACAGATACCTTCTTTATAACTGATTCTAAAATCTGAATTGTATCCATAATGTCCTATATATGCTCCTGCTTGAATATCTGCATTTTTACCCATGTGGTAATGTAACCATTCATGAAGAATATTATGTTTGATATTAGCTGTTTTGAATATTTCTGGTTGATCTTTAGTCGCTACTTGATCCGCAATAACTATTTCTGGAATATTTGAGTTATTATGCCCGGAGCCTTTATAATAACTTCCTTTATTTGTTTCAAAACCTTTTTCAAAAATAATATTAATTGGTTCACTGTACTTTAACTCTATATTCGATTCATCGATACCTTTTGCAAAGTCTACAATATCCTTAAGCTCTCTTTGAGAATCATAGAAATAATAATTTATTTTTGCAGATAGAAATGCGTAAAATTTTTGTTCTGCCGTTACACCAAATGTAGAGCTAGTATTGATATCAATCGTTCGATCTGTTGGTACTTTAAGAGAGTAAACAACACCATACGTTTTATTGCTGGTATTTTGAACATATCCTCTTGTGCTTTTTCCCATGATCATTCGAATGTTTAAAGTGGTCACATCAGAAGGAATATTTTGTAGAATAACATCGTTAATCTCCCCTCTATTATTAGTCACTCCTTCATGGATAATAAATATCTTATTAATACCGTTTACATTTCTTGTATACCAAATTCGATACTCAGAATCTGGAAATGGTAATGATTCTGAGCTTGTATCTTTAATTTTTATTAATAAGTACTTTATAGATATATTCTGACTCTCTATCGATCGACTTGCTATTGCCTTTCTTGTACTCGGGTCATCTGAATTAATTATTGATGGAGCTTCGTAATCATAAGACTCTGGTTCATCAGCTCCATAAGATATTTTAGAATCATTCTGAAATAAACAAACAGCTCCAGTGAAAACAAACATTCCTAGTAAAATATATTTTTTTATTTTTTCCATTTCTAAACGTTCTCCTTTACATTTTCAAACGCACGTCACGTTTTTATATGATAACAATTTGCCTATTGATTCCTATTCCCTAAACAATTAGTCGTATTATATATCGTTTTTTCATGAAAACGATATATAATACGACTATTCTAAGACTCTTTTCTGTATAAAGGTTGTTCTTTTAGTAGAATATTACTTATGGTAATATATTTAAACATGGAGGTTCCGATATTAGCGTTAGCCTTTCAGGCTTGTTTTACTAACTTGTCTAATAGCTTTTTTTAAATGTTTATTCGTTATAGAAGTTCTCTTTATGCAAAAAATAATTACTCACTGAAGAGATACCTTTTTAAGAAAAAGACTTTCGTTTCACTCCTAGGACTGAGCTTGGTATTCTATTCCCTCTAATTATACTGGCGTAGAAGAAAGTATTTCTACACAATCAACGCTCTACAAAAAAATATAGACAATAGATAGTTCCAAACACAACTTCTTTATGTAATTTAAATGAAACTATGTGCAAGTGATAAAAATATTACTAAAAAGAAAAAAATGTTCATTATTGAAAAAAGACAACAACAAAAAAACAAAGAGATAGCTATAAACTATCTCCTTGCAGTTACACCCTAACTAGTTAAATTTAAATTTTTCAAGCTTTATAGCATATACTTTTGCCTTTTTTTGCGAAGACAGCAACACCTAAACGATTCAGTTGAAATGTACTGGAGTATTAATATTATCAAAAAAATCTCTTCATTATGAGGAGAGAGGAATTAATAATGTTTTATCTATTATCGATATTTTTATAAGTTTTTGTTTGATAGGAGTCCCTACAAAAATATGTTAAAATACCGTCTTCGACGACAAAGACGGCATGATGATTATGACGAATATACTGGTAGGTACATTCTAACTTGATAGTAAAACATTTTGGAAGCACTGTCAAAAGAAAAGTTTTATATGAACCGGATTCAAATTTTCGACTAGACAAGTAGGGTTGTATGTTTTCAATTGAAAATATTTAAGATTGTAAGGAAGCATTTGGTTACTTTGTCGCTGATAAATAGCAATAAATCAAGATTTTAGCAAATCACCCCTTCTGCTTGTAGAATGATGATAAGTTATTCTACAGACAGGAGGATTTTTTTATGTGTGGAAGGTTTTTGTTAGATCCTAAAGACTCTAAAGAGATAGAGGAGATTATCAAGAAAATAGAAGCAAAGAACCAGGAGATCAAGACTGGAGAAATATTTCCAACGAACACAGTCCCTTTACTAGTCGGCACGTCTGATCACGATATCGATGTCGAAGCGATGGCTTGGGGTTTTCATGGGTTTAAAGAGTCTCAATCAATCATAAATGCTCGATCAGAGACAGTCACTGAAAAGAAAATGTTTGCTAAAGCATTTAGCAACACCCGTTGTGTCTTCCCCACTTCCGGTTTTTATGAGTGGGACCAGGAGAAAAGAAAATTCCTCTTCAGAGAAAAAGGTTCTGAAATTCTCTATTTAGCAGGGTTTTACAAGAGATTCGAGGATGGAAACCGAAGTATTATTTTGACAACAGCAGCCAATAAATCAATCGAAGCAATACATAATCGTATGCCGGTTATTTTAGAAAGAGAGACGATCGATCGCTGGTTGTACGATGATCAGTTTGCTGAAGATTATCTAAAAGAATCAATGCCGGACTTGATAAAGAGCGTAGTTTGACTCATAAATCAGAAATGTAATGGACTTATGCCGAATGCATAAGTCTTTTTTTCTCTTGGTAGAGTTTCTGAGGCTAGACAAAAAGAACGAATGTTCGTATAATTGTTGTACAATGTCAGTATAAAAAAGGTGAGGTAAATGAAATTTGACTACAGCAAAGAGCCTAGTAGAGATATCCTTTGTATAGATTGTAAATCATTTTATGCGAGCGTGGAATGTGTGGAACGTGGCTTACACCCTCTCAAAACAATGTTGATAGTAATGAGCGGTGCAGAGAATTCAGGTGGTTTAGTATTAGCTGCTTCTCCCCTTGCCAAAAAAGTATTAGGTATTTCCAATGTAACACGGTCAAGCGAAGTCCCGTACCATAAAGACCTATTGATTGTCCCTCCTCGAATGTCCTACTATATGGCCAAAAACGTTGAGATCAATCAAATTTATAAATCATTTGTAGCAGACGAAGATCACGCCGTCTTTAGCGTCGATGAATCGTTTCTTGATGTGACGAACTCACTTAAATTATTTGGCTGTAAAAATGCTTATGAAATGGCTCAGTTGATCCAACACAAAGTAAAAGATCAAACAGGTATATATGTAACAGTAGGAATTGGTGACAACCCTCTGTTGGCCAAGCTTGCCTTGGATAATGGAGCAAAGCACAGCAAGGATTTTGTCGCAGAGTGGCGTTATGAGGACCTACAGGAAAAAGTTTGGAGTATCCACCCAATGACTGAGTTCTGCGGTATTGGAACTCGCACTGTTAAGCGGCTTAATTGGTTGGGTATCAGGACTATAAAAGAAATTGCTGAAGCTGATCCCTATCGATTGAAAAGAGAATTTGGTGTGATGGGCTTACAGCTGTATGCACACGCCTGGGGAATCGATCGTAGTTTTTTGGACCAACGAAAGCCAGCTGCCAAAGTTGATAAGTCAATAGGCAATAGCCAGGTACTACCAAGAGATTATACTCGGCAAGATCAGCTGGAGCTTGTTTTAAGAGAGATTGCAGATCAAGTTGCTACCAGGTTACGCAGCAGTCATTTAAAAACGGGATGTGTAGCTGTATCAGTCGGCTATTCAAAAGGATATATTGACCGACAAGGTAGATCCGGATGGCGCAAACAAATGAAAATACCGTTATCAAACAATACTAAGATCCTCTCTGAATATGTACTTCTACTTTTTAGATCAGAATACAACGACCAAGATGTACGACACGTTGGTATTTCATACTCAAAACTAGCAAAAACGGATTCCCTTCAGCTGGATTTATTTTCAGATCCCGAAGAAGAATTTAGTGAGCAACGCTTAGACTTTTTAATCGATACTATCCGGAAAAAATATGGGTTTAAATCGTTGATACATGCTTCTTCCCTACTTGATGGTGCGACCGCAGTATCTCGATCAGGATTAGTTGCCGGACACGCTGGCGGAAATGTTGGGGTGCAATGATGAAAAGGACAAAAAAAGAGTTTTTTGATTATAACGAATATCGTGATCGTGGGATGGCTTATAAATGGGATACGGCTTTTGCTATTGGAGAACTACAAGAAGGAATCAAGGAGTCTTCAGCTGAGTCTAGTAGAGATTTAGAACGTATTCCTCAACAAGATAGGAAGTACATAGAATACTGCCTAGAACGTTCAATAAAGCATAATAAGATATTAGAGATACAACTAAATAGCTTAGACGAATTGGGACGCGTTAAGGAGCCTATATGGGGGAATTTCAGAGGCTTTTGTGATTTAGATGTAGTAATGATTGGTGATCACTATTTGGATTACGAGGATATACGATATATTAAGATACATGACTTTAGAAAGTGGTCAGAAGATCCAGACGTTCTAGAGGAGTCTCCTTTCGGGACTAATAATGTTGATGTTAATAATGAATCTGATCAAGAGTTAATAGATGCTGCGTTTAACGAATATTTCAATGATAATGAGTGGATAGAGTAAAACTACGAAATGATTATCAAGAAAATATATTTATAAAGGTAATACATTACTATTATATTACCATTATAAATATATTCGGTTTCGCAAGAGGATTGTATCTTGACTGTATTTTACTGTGTAAACAGCTTTTTTATAGCTATGATAAATGTAGGAGGGTTCCAAATTTTGAATGGCTTTCTAATACCAATATATTACTAATGTATTACCATTGTAAATATATTATCTTTAGTAATTAATTAGCAATATCTTAATCAAAATTGATTATGGCTTAAGTGAGGAGATCTTGAGATGATGAAAATGTAAATCGTTAGTGAATATCAGTGTATTTGCACTGATTGTTGTGTTGATTAAAAAAGTGTAGAAATACGTTCTATTTTCTTTTTATTATATTTGTAAAGGTAATATATTAGTAATACATTACCTTTGCAAATATAATAAAAGAAGACTATTAATAGTCTTCTTCAATTTCGTTCATGTAGTCATTAAAATTATCAATATTAATGGGGTATTTACTGTAATCCTTAACATGCTTGTTAGCTTCCTCTTCTGTAATAAGCCCTAGTTGAAGAAAATGTTGCCATATTGCATTATCAACAAAATCGGAGATAAAACCTTTTGTACCAGGTATCTTTCTACTGCGTTTTTTATCTTTGTAAACAAGGCTTTCTAGGGAATCAACAGTGTCCTGACGTAGCTTATAAGTTCTTGGTATCATTTCTGAGAGGTGCTTCTGAGTTTCTCTAACCAACCCAAATTTATTTGAACTTTCTGAAGAGGGCACAGTTTCTTGTATCGTCTCTTTTGTAGGAGTCTCTTCATTAGTAGACAATAGATCTTCTTCAACGACAGTTTCATTGGATAGATTCTGTTGAGTATCATTTTGGAGATCGTCTTCTGGAGTCTCTACATTTTCTAGTTCTTCGTCAAATGCAGAGTTAAAGTTTCCAGCTGCTCTTTTTCTTCTAGCCATTATTCTTCAACCTCACTTTCTTGATATAATTGTACAGGTATCTCTAATGTTTTCCCGTCTTTACTTAATAAACCAAGTCTGTTCATTTCAGTAATTAGCTTGTAAAAATTTTGAGCAAATTTGTTGTTTGGGTCGTTCATTGTAATCGGTAGACCATTCCTAACTAATTTGTCAGCAAAAGTAATAGATCTTGGTATTTCAGTATCAAAATAATGATAATTGTTCCGATTAGTATATTTCATCATTGAATTAATCATTTTTGCATGCAGATTAGTATTGTAAACCTTGTTTGCTAAAACACCACCAATTCTGAGTTCTGGATTGTATTTTTCTTTAAGTGTCAGTACTCTTGAAATTAAGTGTGTAACCCCGTCAACACCATTCAAGTCAGGTTCATAAGGTACTATTACCACGTCTGCAATGGAAAGTACAGAAGAAGTAACTTGCTTCAGCTCAGGCGGTGTATCGTAAATAATGAAGTCATATTCTTCTTGAACATTATCAAATGATCCAGCTAATGCATTAAAATAGTTAGCACTAGGATCGATGATGTTTGTCATTTTCTTTTTAAGCCCCTCAATAGTCATTAATTCAGAAATATTGTTTTTAAATTTCTTTACTAGTGAAACGAACCATTCCAAAATTGTATCTCGAAATTCTTCCATTTTATCAAACTCTAGATAGTTATTATCAGAGTTAGCCGGTAGAACGTCAATGTTACTATCATATGTACCAACAATCGTATCTTCAACTGAAGCAGTCCCCATAAAAACATCATAAATTGTATTTTGATCATTAGCTACTTTTACTCTAAAAGATTTCGTAGTATTTCCTTGAGCGTCAGTATCAACAACAAGAATTCTTGCGTTTGGGAATGCCTTTCTAAGAGCGCCTGTGATATTAATAGTGATAAGAGTTTTTCCAACTCCACCTTTGTTTGCTGCAACGGTAATTCCTACTGCCATTTTCCTCTCCTTCTTTCATATAGATTAATTTTAAAAGTAATTTTGTATAAATATAATATATTACTATTAAGAATAGATTGTGTTACTTACAAAAATAGAATACCATAATCTGTTGTTAAAAACAACAACGAACATGGAAATGGAATTAAAAATGTGTAATAACGCTGTAATAATAAAGTATTACTATTGTATAACTTTAAAAAATAGATTAGTAATAGTAATGTATTACATTAATAATGCTAATAAAGCCTATTACCAATACATTTTTTGGAATGGCAAGAAAATAGAAGATGGTTTAGAATTGATTACAACTAACTTTTGTGGTAATCTAATCTTGTGAATTGTTGTTGTTTGTAACAACAAAAGGAGGGAAGTTATGGAAGAAGGGGGTAAGCAGTTTAGAAATGAATATGATCGATTTTTATTAAAGTTTCTGGTCAAAAACTATTATGTAAGTAGGGTTGAGCTTTCAAAAGCAATAGGACTTTCTCCCAGTTATGTTAGAGAATTTGATAATGGAACTCGGAGTTTCGGAAATGAAGCTTTGGATCGATTAGAAGAAATGATTACTGCGAAATATGAGCTTGTTTTATCAAAGCACGAATATGCTTTAGAACAAGCTAGAGCAACCATCCTAAGTATTAGAACGGACGAAGAATTACAAAATTTTAGAAATAGAATCGATGAAATGTTGGAATTATAAAATAAAAAAACAGTTTACAAAATTTTAGAGTTGAGTTAATCTAATTTTAAAATAAAAAAGAGACCTAAAATTAATTTGATTGGTAGTCAGATTAATTTTTAGAAATCACATACCCAAATTATGTGTTCCTTAGTCTCAATTTCTATAAATTTTAATTTGATAAGTGTTTTCGCCTTCACTTTATTGAGTATATTATAGCAAATTTTGACAAAAAATACAATAGATTTAGGCTTATTTGTTGCGCAAAAATGGCTGTTAGGCTAGTTTTTTGGTGATAAAATTGATGAATCCCGTATTCGTAAGGACACAAAGGTTATTTTGTGTCCTCTTTTTTTGGAAAGGAACCCAAAAAATGAACTTACTGGATCAAGACCTAAATCTTATTTATGCTACCCTTTTGAAGGGGGGATTAAGACAATATAAATATAAAAATAGTAAGCTACGTCCATTTATTCAGCAACCTGAAGGGGAAAAGGGTGCTATTTTTGGGTTTAGATCCAAAGAAAATATGACAGCTTCACGTGGGATCGTTCTCACTTCAGAAGAAGCATTGTGGGAAAATGAAGACTGTTTTACACACTGGACACCAAATGTTTATAGTTACGGCACCTATACAGATCCAAACAGAACGATCGTAAAAGGACACTCTGAAGAGAATTTAAAACAGATCAATGCTTTTTTAATTGATTTTGATCGATCACCAGGGGAAAAACTAGATTATCAAATGATCCTTGATGCTGCACTCGATTTAGATTTGATCCCAACGCTGATTTTAAAAACTCCTGGGGGCTATCAGGCATACTTTATTTTAGAGAGTGCTTGGTATATTTCTTCAAAAAATAATTATGCGTCGATCGAAGTGGCCAAACGGATTTCGGAAAATCTTCGGAGAGCCTTTGCTGAAATATTACCTTCAGTTGATCTAGGCTGTAACCATTTTGGTATTGCTCGTATACCACGTACTGATAATATTGCTTATTTCTATCATGCAATGACCTATGACATGCAGCAACTGATCTCATGGTCAATGAAATATCAACCGGCTGCCACTAAGAAAAAAACATTTCTTCAGCTACTACCTTCAGTAACTGAAGAAGTACAGCAAATACAAGAAAAATGGGTCGACGTGCTGCTTAAAAATCCGGAAATCATCGGTAGAAAAGGGCATTTAGGCAGAAACAATGCTTTCTTTACGCTTGCATTGGCTTGCTATTCTTCACAAAAAGAACGATCAGAATGTTATGATTTTTTAGACGAGCTAAACGAAAAATTGAATCGATCAATGAAAGATACTGAAGTAAAAAGAATCGTTAGAAGTGCGTATTCGGGACGTTACAGAGGTGCTAATAAAGCCTATGTACTAGAGCTTCTGTCTAACTGGAGCTTAGAATCACTCTCTGAAGATCAATTATTCACACAAAAGCGTACAGCATGGCATAAGTTTAAAAAAGATCGATCAGAACGCAAACGATCGCACGTTCATGAATGGAAAACAGATATTTTAGAATACCTAGAGACACAATGCTATCGATACAGACCAGAAATTGATTTAACAAAGGCAGAACTGCAAGCAGCTATAAAATACCAGGATAAGAGTATACCAAAGAGATCACTAGATAAAGCAATCAATGAGTTAAAAACAGAAGGCAAAATTTTTGTGAAAGTGAGATCCGGTCGTGGCGGTGGGTTAGTGGTTGCAACAAGAAAAGCGCTAATTCGCACCGTGATTGTAGTAAATCAGACGGTTAAAAAGGCGTATAAAAACGCGATCAGAACCTTTTTTAAAGAGGCAGATATGCTACTAGCTAAGTTGTTTGAACCATCAGCAACAAGCAAAGAAATAGGGCTAGTTAGGAAGCAAACAAATCTATGGGAGCCTGGATAATTTTAAACATGCACACTGCCAATACATTATATCTAGGATACTTTCTCCTTTGTTTACAGGGGGAGCAGGTATTAAGAGACTGACATTTTATGCTTTAGTTTACTTTAGGGTTTCCGATATCAAATGGAACGAACTTTTGCTCTAAGATTTCTTATATGAATCTTAAAGCTTTATGATTTCAACGTTTTAAAATCATATTATTAGAATTTACATTTTACGGTATAGAGGTTAGCAGAGAGGGCAATTTCTTTTTATGGTTATGTTCTGATGAATTGATGCATGGAGTTTTCATTGTTGTAGAGAAATTCGGCTTCCCTACAACAATGGGATTTGTATGTTGTGTTTATCTTTATTGATTGATGTTGTATTCTGAAGGGGTCATTAATGTTACATTGTATTTTTCTAGGAGTTTTTGTGGGTTTTTTTCAAAAGTCAGTAGTTTCATTTCTGTTTCAATTTGTTTTAAATGGTGAGTCATTCCGAGTTTTTTAATAATATCTTTGTACTCATCAATTTTTGATAGGTAGGTTGATTTGCCGGTTTCTAAGTAGAGTAATAAGTTTTCAAGATACATTAGGTCTAGCTTGAATTTATATTCATTAAATCCCATATTATTTTTTTCAGCGATTTCAAGGTATCGTTTGGCTTGTTTGAACATATTGGAATAAATTGATACTGAAATAATGTTGTTAAGAGCAGCATAAGCTTGGGAAATGGTGGCTGTATCACGTTGATTTATATAACTAAGTGGAATCATTTTTGTTAGTATATTTTCCGCTTTTGCAGGGTGTAGGTAGCCAATTACACTTGAAAGTATTTGGTAATCATAGTAAAAGTAAGATTGTTTGTTGTATAAATTATCAAATATTAAATCAAGTTCAATAGAGTTAAACTGTTCTATTTCATTCAGATACTGGCTGTAAAAGTGTTTTATAGAGATATAATTTGCTAAATATCGTTGATTAGTCCATTTGTTTTCGTTAAAAAAGTTGTAGTAATCTATTAACTCTTTTTTTGCTGCTGTATCAGTATTTGTTGATACACTAGCTGAAAGGGTATAAAAAACTTTTTTGAACTCATTTTGTTTCTTGTCGAAATCTGAAAAAGAAAAAAATTCATTTGGAGAGATACTTGTATTGTCAAGATATTCTTGTAGTTCCTTCATGGTTATAGAACGGTCACCTCTTTCAATACTTGAGTAAGCAGGCTGACTCATATCTTTAGGCTTTGCCTCAGATTGGCTAAGGTTCTTTTTTTGACGAAAAAATTTTAAAGTTTCAGCTATATTCATGTAATTAACTCCTTTTTTAAGTTTATATAAAAAACGTATAAATTTTGATTCGAAAGAAATAAATATATTACTAAAGGCGGAAATATGCCCTTTTTTTATATCAATTTCGTATAACGTATTGTTTTTTCAGCTATGTATGGTAAATTTGTGGTACAGAATAATTATTTTGTAATGTAAGTAACAAAGCTAGGGGGAAAGAGAATGACATTGGTTGCATTGGTTATTGTACCGTTATTTGTAGTTGTATTAGTCTAAAAAATGTAACGATTAGTTGCAAGTTAAGAAATATTATGATATTGTTTAGACACAAATTAGAGAAATAGTGCAGTTAGCTTTGAGAAGTTAGCGAACAACAGAATAAGAGCCAAAACTATAATTCCTCCCTACTAAAAGGACGGCAATCCAATTAATAGGTCAAACGGAATTACAGTTTGAACAGACTCATGTAAGCACCACATGAAACTGTCCGCGGCTCCCTGTTGCAACTAGTGTCACAACGTCCTATTATAGCAATACTTTAGGGAAAAAGATAGAAAAACTTAGTTTTTCTATTTCAAAACTAGTACGGGAAATTTCGTGACCTCATTATATCAAAAAGTGAGGGCGTTTTGTAGGCGTATGCTTTTCTTTAAAGTATTTGTAATAGATAACGGTTGTGATAGTTGTAACAGTGGAGGGTGAGATACAGTGAAATGTGTCTCACCCTCTTTTTTGTTGCTCGTTAGCTTGTCAAAACTAATTTGGAAGGAGAAAACTATGAAACAGAGAATGACACTTACACAAAAAATAGTTCTACGACTTGAAAGTGGTAGAGTACAGTTGTTCAACCGTCATTTTTACAGGATATGTAAAGGAAAGGCCTTCAGGCAAATAATTACCTACGAAAATGGACTACAGCAATTTGTAGACTTGGGTTCAGCGGTTGAGATCCCCAAAATCTATGATCAAATTAAATTAGTGTTTGATTCTGAAGGAAAGATCGTAGCTGTTAGAACTACAGAAAAAGCCTCCTTAGTTGCAAAAGATAATAGCGTTTGGCAAAGATCACTCATATCAAGGTATAAACCAATGAGTAAAGAACTTAGAGCTTACCATGAACAAGAAGCACTTGAATATTACAATTGGATTAAAAGAGAAAAAATGTACTGTTATCAAAAATATGGAAAAAAGAAAAAACAGCTTCAGTAGTGGATCAAACTAAACACTTTTTGTTTGCTAGTTTTCTAGCAAATAGCTTTACACCAAAAGGTTCTAGTACTGTCAATCGATAATGGATTGATTGTATCGCAATCTTTTAACTAATTGAATAGTTTTATTGGGTTTAGGACGCCCCCTCAAATCAATCAGCGTGACTTATAAAGGGTTTGAGAAATTGCCAGAGTCGAGAGACGGGTGTGTCACATACATGCAAAGATTTTGCGATGATAGGAGCAAAATATCCTGCTTTGCTAGAGTTTACGTTTACGGTTGCTATAAAACGTGCAAATAATTTAGTCCTGTTAAACTGGTAAACAAAAAGTGTTTAGAAGAAATAAAAAAGAGGTACAATACCTATAAAGATTGATTCAAACAGTATTTAAGTAGAAAAATGGAGGAATGACAAAATGTCTAAACAGAAAAATAGTCAATTTGAAGCAAGTATACATGTGTGGAGAGCAAGAAAACGTATGACTCAACAAGAGTTAGCCGACAAGGTAGGGGTATCACGTCAAACAATTATTCAATTAGAAAGAAATAGATACAATCCAGGATTGTTGTTAGCACATGATATAGCTGATGTGTTTGACGTGCCGATCGAACAATTATTTACGTTTAAAAAATTAGACGAAAGTACGCAAGAAAATAATTCTATATAGAATGAACAAAAAGGCATGTTACTGATTAACTACATTATGATATAATCAGTGAAAAATAGACGGTAAAGAAGTGAGAACATGGCGTTTAAAGATAGACAAAAGCGTTTACGGTTAGAAATGTTGGCTTTAATGACGATCGATCCAAAGTGGCATGAAAAGCCTGAAACAGAATTATATAAACAAATAACGACTATTGGTCAACAGCTCATTAAATATTCTCCTGATTATGCAAAACGAACAATTAATGAGGAAGAATATCACCGGTTGAGAAGTCAAGGAGTACCTATCAAACAAATTGCGTCTCATTTAAATATAAGTAGTACAACTTTACATTCATGGCGTAAAGAGAAGGGCTTTATATAAAAAAGAAGGTGGGAATTTAGAAATGGAAAAGTTAAGAACAAAAACGAAATTGATGATTACATGTGTTGGAGTTATCGCAGTATTTGCAGTTGGGGGCGGTGTTTACGCGAACAGTCAATCAAAACAAAAAATAGAGGACGCTCAAAAAGTTGTAGATAAAGAACGAGGTACTTTAAGGGATATAACAAAAGAATTACACAAATTATTGGATTCAAAGGACAATGAATTCCTGGCTAAAGACGTGACTAGTGAGAAAATTAAGGAATTACAAGATGAATTTGATCAAGCAACTAAAAAAGTATCTTCTATTTCAATCGACCTAAAGAAACTGAATAGAGAAACTTATGCTAGTGAAGAAACTGATACCAAAGAACTATTAGAAAAAATTGAAAAGAATTATGCAGCACAAAATGCAGTAAACAAGCTTTATCAGTTTGACGACAAGAGTATGGCCTTGAATGGATCCAAAGTAACAAAAGACTTAGCGATTGCAGACGACTTGAAAAAGGGGCCTATTCAATTAGTAAGAATAGATTTTTTACAAGACAAAAACCAAACAACGTTTGATAAGGTTATTTCTGAATTAGTAATGAATGCAGAAAATCAGCTAAAGCAAATTAATAGTGCGAAACAAGCCGTTAACAAAGTATTTAAAGAAGATAAAGTAATCTCTACTGATACAAAGCTTTATGAAATCGCCAAAGTAGAAACAGAAAAAATCAAGAATACTAAAACTAAAAAAGCGTTAAATGAACAGCTGGAAAAAGTTAAAGCTGCTATTGATAAAAAGGTAGCTGAAACAGAGAAAAAACAAGCAGAAGTAAAAGAAGAAGCAGCTGTTGATCAATCACAGCAACAACAAAATGTGGTTGCCACCGCAGACACACAAGCGGCAACCGATCAAGGTGCGGCTGCTTCAGCTGATTACACCGGAGCAGGTGGAAATGTTGATACTGGCGGTTATGTATCGCAAGGGAATGCGGATACAAATTACCAACAACCGCAGAATCAAGCACCAGCACAACAAGAAACACCTGTAACTACACCACAGCAACCAGCTGATAATGGTGGCAATGGATCAAGTCATGTTGACATGAGTGACATTCAAGGTTCGGAAGATAACCCTTTAAGTGGTGGAACTACTGAATGGGGTGGATGGTAAAAAAATAATATTAAAGATGTAAGCCGATTAAGTACATATACTTAATCGGCTTTTTTTATTGAGGAAGAGAGGAATTTAAATTGAAAACGATCCGATCACCTGCGAAGCAAAAAAAGTTAAATTCTATCCATTAAAAAAACTATTCTATAAAAAGGAGAACTTATGAAATTCAATAAAGTATTTAGCAAATGTGCAACTGTTTTAACAACAGCAATGGTGTTAGGACAAGTAGCGTTAACACCTATTCAAGCGCTAGCGACAGAAGGAACACCAAGTACAGAAGATACTAGTATCAAAGAGACGACCGAATCAACTACTGAGGAATCAAATTCAGCGTCAGTTGAAGCAACAAATGAAAGTGAACCAGTTCAAGAAGTACAAATTCCTGAAATTTCAATCGCTCCGCCAACAAACAATGCGATTGATAACTTTTTAGCGTCGCAACCATTAGTTTCTAGTGGATTTACAGCTGAGGGTGATCAGATCACATTTAATCAAAGAATGATCTCGTTGTTTAGAGAAATCGGTAATAGTACTGGAAAGCTAACAAAATATTATAGTGATACGATGTACATTTCAACTCCATATATTGATGTTACTGGTGAAGAATCTGGAGCTGTTTGGTGTATCAAGCCTGATAGTCCATTTCCAGTTAATGTAGAATACGCTAAAAAAGTATATCATGATGAAGGAGTATACAATATTCTTTATTACGCACTTCAAAAAGGGTGGGATCAACCGAATGAAAATTACGTAGATGTATTTGTGGCGTTAAATGCATATCTAGGGCATAGCTATCAAGGAGTTGATTTAACACAACCAGTTCTTACGTCTGATCCAAATGTAGCTTTCTTACTTCAAAAAGCGAAAGATAAGGATGCGCCAACTGGAAAATTCTCAATAAATAATAAAGTTCAAACAGCTTCGTTTGATCAAAAAAATAAACAACAAATTACTGACTGGTATACACCTGTGTCAGATGGTCATGATGTCACATACGATATTCCAACAAATGAGTTTGATAAAGAAGTAACTGTGGAACTTGATAATGGTCAAACGTTTAGTGGTCAATCAGGGACAAAAACAGTCTCTTCAGATGTGAAATTCCGATTAAAAGCTCCAGCGAATTACACTAAAAAACTAGATTTCACTGTAAACACAAATCAAAAAAATCCAGCTGCTTTGATTTTTGAACCTGTAAATGTAGATGCCCAATCAGTTGTCAAAGCAGGTTGGTTGAAAGATCCGCTGAAGGTAGAAAATGTTCAAGCGACATTCTTTGCACGACAAGGAAAGTTCAAGTTGAAAAAGACTTCAGAAATCAGCAATCTTCCAATGGAAGCTGTCGGTTTTGTAGTGAAACTTTCTAATGGTGAAACATTAGAACTTGAAACGAAAGCTGATGGATATACTGCAGAAAGTAAAGACTATGATTTTGGAACAATTGGTGAAGTAACAGAAGTGAAAACACCAGCTGGTTATGTAGCTTTAGATAAGCCAATCCAATTTACAATCGTTGCTGGCGAAACAATCGAAGTTGCAATCGAAAACAAGGTTCAAAAAGGAAAACTAATCTTCCAAAAATTTGAAGAAGTTTATAATCCACAAGAAACATGGGAAGCAGGTAAACCAATATACGATAGAAATCCTGTGGCCAACCGTGAGTTTGATCTTGTTCGAGTAAATGATCACACATTACCTGATGGTAAGACCATTGTAGGTAAGCAAGGAGAAGTAGTAGATCATATCGTCACAGATAAAGACGGAAATGGTAGTTCAAATTTAGAACTGTATATTGGTAGTCAAAATAAATACAAATTAGTGGAAACTAATACGCCTGAAAACTACCGTGATCCTTCGGCTGTTCAAACAGAATTTTCTATCCCTTATGGAAACAATACTGAAAAATTAGTCTTGTTTGATCAGGGCGAAATTGATAATGAACTAAAAACAACAAATATCACTTTTAACAAAAAAAATGCATTAGATTTATCTGGATTAAACTTGGCTGGGGCAGAATTCTTGGTTCAAGGTGTTACAAATGATGTGAAATTCAAGTTAACAACAGAAACAACTGGTTCATTATTGAAAGTGTTAGCTGACAAAGGAACAGCTACGTATACATTTACGGAAGTAAAACGTCCGGATGGATTTGGACAAGTAACTGGAGATACAGATACACGTATTGTTACAGTTACTGACGGGCAAGATATGACTATTGACTGGGAAAATATGCCAATTATGCCTAAGATTGGAACAAAGGCACATGGCGAAAATGGCGAGAAAGATTTTGATCCTACAGTAGATAACACTCTTTACGATAGCATTCATTATGAAGGCGTAGAAGTAGGAAAAGAAAAAACGCTAGTAACTAAAATAGTTGAAGTAGGCACTGGAAAAATTATTAAAGAAATTGAAGGTCAAATTACATTTGACAAACAAGCCGGTACTCATGTAGTAGAAACCTTTATTCCTGCAAATACAATTAAGGAAAATACAAAAACAGTATTTTTAGAGTATCTTTACAACGATAAAGAGAAAAAAGAAGAATATGCTAAGCATGATGATCTTAATGACCAAGACCAAACGGTTACCTGGACAAAACCAGAATTGAAGATTGAGACATTGTTTGCTACTGTTGACGGAGGGAAAGTAATTGATCCTACGGTTGATAACAAATTAGCAGACAAAGTGAAAGCTTCAAATGTTCCAACAAATAAAGAATTAACTATTCTAACACAATATATTGACTCAGTAACAGGAACGGTCATTTCAAAAGAAGAACACCAACGTAAGTTTGATTCTAAAGAAGAAGAATTTACAGTTTTCCTTGATTTGCCAAAGAACACATTGAAAGACGGTCAAGAACTGGTAGCGACTCACATTATCTATGAGGATAAAGAAAAGACTAAAGAAGTGGGCCGTCATTACGATTTGACAAACAAAGATCAAACAGTAACAGCAAAAACACCTAAAACACCAACTACACCAGCACAAAGTACTCCAACAAAAGGATCATTCCCTAGTACAGGTGAAATGATTCAATCAACATTCGCTATGATCGGTTTAATGATCTTAACGGTTGTGGGGTATTTCTTTGTATCAAAGAAAGCAGAAGCCGAATTAGCATAACACTATTACTATATTTAAGCGATGAACTTTTCGATAAGGTTTATCGCTTTTTTACTATGCAGGAAAGGAAAAAGTCATGACCAGAACGAATGAAAGGGAGCGTGTAACGATTGACGACCTGAATTTAGAAGCGTATAAAGGCTATTTATTCGTGCCGAATCGATTCATTCAGCGAGAATTGGATACGAAAAGGGCCTATCAAAGAAAGAGTGAAACGAGTCTGTATATTGTTAAATCTAGTATATTACGGCGTTCAGACGTCTATTACAAGCGGTCTGGTGCAAAGCAGAAAATAGAGACTTTTGGGATTATCTATCCCAGTGGGCGAGTTCAAATTGTTTCCTATACTCGGATCATACGATCCAATAGAGGGATCATAGTGGTTATCTAAATGTAAAGGGGGGAGGAGGCAATGTTTCCAGTCAGAAAAAAGACTGAATTGTTTTATGGAAAAGATAGCTATGTATCTTATTTGATCAGTATCTATTGCGGATCTATTCAGGTGTATAATGTTTTTTCCTTAGGAGTCAGTCAATCAGATTTAAAACAAGTAAGTACAGATTATCCTAAACGATTCAATACTGTCGAAATAGGAAAAATATCTTGTGGTTTAGGTAATGAGTTTATTTCTACAGCAGATCTGTATAGAAATGTAAGAGAATCAGGTACATTTAATGAAAAAATCTCTGAGAAAACAGAAGTGATTTTCTTGAATCGATTGGATATAGAAAATGACTATGATGAAGGATTGGTCACATATCTTGTTTCTATGTATGAAGAGACGAGCGCAATCATTTTTATTGAAGATTCTGAAAAAGATTCATGGTTAGAAAGGTTACTTTATCATAGGTTGTATGGTTCTACTTTAGAATTTGTGTATTCAAATCGTATTCGTTCAAATTATCCAATCGATACCTTAGTTCATATGCAAGACTTTTTTTTAAAAAGCTTGATTACTTGATGTAAATATTTTTGAACTTTGATATAATAATAGAAAAATGACTAGGGTGAAAATATGGCAGTACAGAAAGCATTTGCGTATCTTTTTGTAGATGGCACGCTCCAACTTATCAGTGCTGTAGAAGCAATTGAAAGAAAGAGTGATACTGAAAAGTCTATCTATTATGATAGTAAAGGAAAATATAAAAGAAGGGTATTTGTTTCGAGGAATAAGAAGACTCCTTCTTTTCATTACTATCCAACCGAAAAAGTTGAATTTCTAGATAAACCTAAAAAAATGACGAGAGAACACCGATTGTTTCAAGAGGGGCTTAGTAAAATTGGAAAAATAAAAATAGCCCCTTACAATCAAAAAGTAGAAAGACCGATAACTCTCTATATAAAAGAATGTCATGTTGAATATATGGTAGAAGCACTTGAAAAAGAAAAGTACTTTAGAATCGATATATTGGTGCAATTGAATGGTACATTTCCATATTCTTTGTTTTATGGTTGGAATAGTTGCTTAGCAATAGAAGTAAAAGTAACACACAAGGTTGATGAATTTAAAACTGCTCAATTAGAAAAAATTGGTGCTAGAGTATTTGAAGTGAAGGTTCCAAAAAAGATAAAGGAACTGATAAAAGAGTATAACTATTATTCAGATAGAGAGTTGGTCACTTGCATTGTAGGTGAATTAAAGAAAGAATCAACGATTCTGTATGGAGAATTCATTAATCAAACTAACGTTCTAGAAGAATTTGAAGAAAGGTATATTAAAATGGCTAACTTTGAACGAGAGATCAACCAATTGGAGAAACATAAAAATAAGATACAAAGCGAATTAACAGAGTTAGCGACACAATTAACTCTATATCAGGAGAAGAAAGAACAACTATCAGTAACCTATATTGAATTACAAGAAAAAATGCAATCATGTAATTCAGAGCTAGATAGGCTTCATACAGAGTTAGAGGAAGCTAAAAAAGCAGATAAAGACGAATACAAAACCAAAGCAGATAATTTAAAGAAAGAAAATGATAATGTGAAGCAGCAACTTCAAAAGATTAAAAGTTTTTCAGTCTTTGACCGACTCAAATTTTTATTCGATGGTGAAATCATTGATCAAATAGTGGAGGGTGAACACTTCGAAAGTGATCATAAGAGCTATTAACAATACAAAAAAAATATAAAAAAACAAGCGACAAACTTTTAAATGAGTTTGTCGCTTTTCTATTATTTATTTTACAAGGAGAGGAACGGGAAATCTCCCGATTGAAAGCACCTAGCTATCTAGTAGCAGTATAAAAAAGGAGGATATGAATTTTGAAAAAAGTATTAACCCTATTTTCAGCGATACTAATTTTTTCTAGTACATTCCCTGTACCTGGTTTTGCGGAAAATGTCGATCGGAATCTAATTATTGAAAGTGATAGTGCAGTTGGACTTCCTGAAGAAACGAATACCAGTGAAACACCGACAAAAGAAACGTCTAGTCAGTCGATTGAATCGTCAGAAAGTACAATAGAATCCAGTCGCCCGAAGGAAACTACGGAATCGAGCGAGGAAATAATAGAATCAGTTGTACAGGAACAACCAGTTACGACACCAACAAATCAAATTGATCCTGTCTATGAATCACCCCAAGAACCAGTTGTCGAAAATGAAACTACAATCACTGTAACACCTGAAAGTATTCATTTTGAAAAGAATCAGACCACAGAAGAATTTGTTGTAAAAGTAGGGGATCAAGCAAGAAAGGTAGGGAAAGAAAAAAACTTATTTGCCAGTATTATGATCGCTCAAGCAATTTTAGAATCAAGTTCAGGAAGTAGTCAGTTAGCTCAAGAGCCATACAATAATTTATTTGGCATTAAGGGTGAGTATAAAGGGCAATCAGTAACATTCCTAACGTTTGAAGACGATGGATCAGGTAATTACTACCAAATCAACTCTGTTTTTTGTCAATATCCAAGTGCGAAAGAATCGTTTGAAGACTATTCAACGCTACTTACAGACGGCGTAGAGTGGAATCCGACAATTTATAAAGGTGCATGGAAAGACGTTGCTAAGACCTATCAGAACGCTACACAAGCATTAACAGGAGTGTATGCGACAGATACTCTTTACAATCAAAAATTGAATGGGTTAATTGAGACCTATAATCTGACTCAGTACGATCATGAAAAAGGTGAAATCGGTACTGGTGGCGACTTTGAACCGTACAATAATGTGAATTATGACGAAGGCAATAGTTATGCTCCTTTGAATTGTACGCAGTATGCGTATAACCGTATTACCCAGTTAGGAGGATATGTTGATTTAGATATGGGAAATGGGGCTGATTGGGGTGCTACAGGCGCTACAAGGGGTTATGAAGTAAGCAATACACCAAAAGCTGGCACAGCTGTTTCGTTTGCGCCAGGTGTTTTAGGTGCAGATCCAATATACGGGCACGTTGCGTTTCTTGAGAAAGTTAATGAAGACGGTTCTATTTTGATCTCTGAAATGAATGCGGTAGGTTTAGGCGTTGTTTCTACTCGTACCATTTCTGCGGAATATGTGGGCATGCTGATGTATATTACACCAAAATAACTGGAGGCTAATTTATGATAAATAAACCTCCTGAATTTTGTTTTTCTATTTCATATATAGAGTTGGCTGCTAATTTAGAAACGAGTATTAAAGGGTTTAAAATGTTATCGGAAAATAAACTTGAAGAACGAATAGTACAATACACAATCGAAGCAAAAACGAATGATCAATTATTATTTTTTGAGCCCGAGCTAGAAGTTAACGTAAAAAGGGACACATATTATCATATACGCCCACCATCAGAAACTTCATATTTAGTGTTTACGCAGTCAATTAGTGGACCATCTTTTACAAATGTGGAAAATGAATGTTTGTCTATCGCAGAAAGTATTGGAACAAATGGATTCATTCTATTGAAGAACAAAGCACCCTGTGTAGCGTTCCTAAAAAAAGATAAAAGGTGGTATTGGCTTCCATTACAACCGTACTCGCAACTTCCGGTTATGCAAACCGAATTACTTCCTTTCGGTGAAATAAATGAAGGGGAGGAGTTCTTTACTACGTTCTTGAAAACGTAAAACATATTCATTAGGCTTTAACTCATTTGGAAATAGATTTTGTAATGAATCACTGCTTAAGGAGGGAGTGTATGAACGCTGAAGAAAGGCAGTTGAAAGAGCTGCTACTAAAGATTGTCGCACTAACGTTTGAAAAAGTAGACTACTACAAAGACTTTTACTTATCTATTACTGGAAAAGAACTAAAAAGTAAGCATGGTCAATATATCTACAATGAGCGAAAAATAGAGTTGTTCAATTTAACAAGACCACCTGGAGCTATATTGATTGTTGCTCTACATGAGATGACCCACCATATTGAGTTTATGGATTTAGGAGAATCTGGACACAAAAAATCATTTTACGAACGGCTTCACCCACTTTTGCTAACAGCACTTTCATTGGGTCTTATAGACAAAAGAGATATATGGGCTTCTGGTGATGATTCAGCTGATCTGAAAAACTTGGAGAAGTATTTTGGCTCCTTGGATTATTGGAAGTATGAGGTTCAAGAATCTGCATTAGTGAGAACACTACATGTTACTAATTCATATGAATGTAGAAATCTGTTGAATCGTCGGGGATATGAATGGTTTCCACAAGCAAAAGCTTGGGAAAAAGAATATCCAAATGAGTCCGAAGCTGTCAATGAAAAAGAAGTTTTGCAAAGCTTGTATCCAGAATTAGAGATAAAAATAATGCGCCCGGTCGATGCACTATTCTCTTTCCATTACTATCTAGCAGTTACTGGAGCATTTCATGTAAAAGAGCAGCTTAGTCAAGCAGGGTACATGTGGAATGGATTTGGATTTAAGAAAGCTTGGGTGAAAAAAATACCAGTTGCTGAATATTTGGATGAGTTAGCATTTTTAAAAGAATTAAGAGTTGTAGGGAAAAAAGTTTCACCTAGTTAGATGATTTCACTCTATATAGAGAGGGGGTGAAAATCATGGTAGATCAAGAACAAGCAAAAGAGCAATATAAGAGTTTTGTCAAAGGAGAACGGTTGACGTATGCTGAAAGATCAAAAATCGTTCAGTTTGATCAAAAATCGTCAGCTTTTGACAAAATGGATATGAGAGTTAGTGCATTGACAGAATTAGAAATATTTGAAGATCTAGATACAACGGAACAAATTGAGAAGTGGGAATCGACCCGTTGTGATGAGGAGATGATTAATTCTCTAGTAGAAAAAGAATACTATCAATTGTCCTCTAAAGAAAAGCAAGAAAGTTGTATTAACAATCAAAACAGAGAAGAAGTTAGTTTAGGGATTTAAAACTGCTCTTCTTTTTTGCGTTTGTAGAAAGGAAAAAGACGATGGGATTAACAACAAAACAGAGGGAAACTAAGGAGCTAGCAATAGCTATTTTGGAATCCCTAGGAAAAGATTATGAAGCAGAAATGACTGCCTGGCATAACCAAATTATCTCAGAGAATCAAAAAATAATTCTTAATAGCCTTAGGGCTTCTAAAGAAAAAAATAATAAGCCACAAGGGGGGAATAATAATGGTGGAACTAACTAGTTTAGAAAAATTACAACGGAGAAAAAAAAGAATTGGTGTGTTCAAAAATATTTTTGTAGTAGCAACTGTATTTTTTTTGGCAGTTGGAGTATTAATGATTTTACCAGATACTGTGATGGCTGCGAATCAAGAGCAAATTAAAACATCAATTAATAAGGGCACCAAAGATATCACCAGTTTAGTCACCAACATTTCAGCTGGGGTGGCTACTGCAGTTTTAGTTGGGGCTTTTCTATTCAATATGATTCCAAATCAAGAAATATCTCAAAAAGCTAAAAGTATCATTTTTAGAGTATGTGCGTCACTATTTGGTATCTCCATTGTAGGTGCAATTGTCAGCTTCATTCAATCATTGGGAAATTAAGACACAGTAAATAGAAGGTGGTGATGGCCATAATTGAGGTGACTGTTCTAGAGACTAATGCTCCTAGATTAACAAAAACAAAGTACCTATATCCAGAATTTGAGTTACTTAGCAATGAATTGAAAGAAAATCAGTTTGTTGTATTTTTATTAAGCAAAAATAGTAAAGATATTTATAAAGGAAAATTTATTAAGATTGATCAGCTATCTGTTCATGAAGATATCTCTTCTAAGATACATGATCGAATGACTAATAATCAAATTAAAAAAAGAACTGGGCAAAGACTTCTAGATCAATTAGATAGAAGTCTTGAAAAAGTAAAAGGACAAGTTCTCACTCAAACAAGCTTTTCACCACCTATTGAGGAAAAAGCAAGTGAGGTATTAGAAGAAATTGTTCCAGAGAAGAGCAACGAAAAAAAAGTACTTAAAAAGAAGAACATTAATTTTTTCTTTCCGGTAAATAAAAAAATTGTGTTGGTCGGAATTTGTAGTTCATTTATGCTTGTTGCTTTTTTTGTCGGAGTTAAGTTCTATTTTTCGTCTGCACAAGATAGAGAAGCAGTGGTAGTAAAAAATAGATTTGATGATTTGCTAGACAAGGGAAACTTTATTGAAGCCTGTAATGAGTATCCTGATAAGAAGAAAGAAATTGTTTCGTATTTAACCGAAGAGAACCTATTTTCTGAATTGAAGGACTTCCAAAAAGAATACCCAACGGACGTAGGTGCTTTTGAACTCGCTTTTTATGAAAAAAAATGGGATAAAGTAGTTGAATCACCTTTAACAGATTTATCTGAAGATAGGCAAATAATGCTTGCTCATGCGTATATTGAGTTAGGGAAGTTATCGGAAGCTGAAATACTAAATAAAAAGCTTAAAAGCGATGTTATTGATCGAGAACTTTCATATTCTTACAAAGTAAAAGCGATACAAGCGATACAAGAAAGTAATTTGTCTGAAGCAGAGGAAATTCAAAAAAAATTGAAGGATTCTGATTTAGGAGAATTGATTGATACAGCTAAACTTTGTCGAGAAATGATTGAACACTACAAGAAAGAAAAAGATGTTGAAAATCAAAAAATATGGCTGAATAAGCTAGAAAATTTAGGAAAGGAACTTTTACCAAATGAATCAGGAAAAGAAAATCAGTAAAAAGAAACTATACACAGGAATTGGGTTGCTTCTATTTGGTACCTTGCTAGCAACAGGAGTTATTGCTAGTAACCTGCTATTGGATACTGAAGCTCCTAACCCAAAAATCACCAAAACAATAGAGAATAATGACTCTAAAGAATCTAAACCGAAAGCGAAGCAAGGGGAAAAAGAAAAGAAAGACTCCGTTCAGAAAACTTATGATAAATATGGCGTAGTGCCAAAGACTGATTTTCCAAGAACGGGCATATCTAATAGTTCTTCATTATCTCCTAGGGAATTGCAAACAGTAGCCAGGGTGATCAATCAACAAAAAGAAGAAAAAGCGGCTACTTCTCTGCCAGTTTTTACTCCAACTGTAACAGGAACGAAAAATCCAGATCCAGTTAAAAAACCGGAAGTACCGATTGAACCAATTATTCCGCCAGCTGTTAAAAGTACCCCAGTTATTCATTTTCAAGATGGAATTGTAATAGTAAAAGGTCAAAACTTTGATCCCTATGCATATTTTTCTGTTGAAGACACTTTAGATCCAAATGTGCAGATTTTTGTTGATACAAGTGATTTAAATTTGAATGCTGTAGGTTCTCAAAGCTTTATTGTTGTTGCAACCAATAAATATGGAGAAACAGCAGTTGCAACTGTTCCAGTATTCGTGGCGTCTAAGCCAGTGATTAATTTAACTTCTAATGAAGTTGAGCTAGTTATTGGTAATGAATTCAATTTTAAGAATTATGTACAAGCATTTGATGAACTGGATGGCGATTTAACAGTAAATGTTGAATTGATAAGCTCAACTATTAATAATGAAAAAGAAGGTGTTTACAGCGCTGATTATGCTGTTACCAACAGTTATGGTGTTACTACAACTATCACGTTAACAGTTAGAGTAATCAATGAAGCACCAACGATTTATGCACCGGAAATTTCTCATGAAATTAATCAAAACTTTGACCCATTAACAGGAGTCACCGCAATTGCGTTTAATGGTGAAAAAATTGATTTAACAGAAGAAAATGTAATCGAAAATACGGTTGATGTGACAACTGAAGGAACATATTACGTTACTTATAAAGTCACTGACCGGTTCGGTAAAGAATCTGAGTTTAGTAAACGTATTGTTACCGTAGAGAATGAAGGTCCTGTATTGAATGGTGTAGAAGATCTTGAATTCTCTGTGGGAACTATTTTAACAGAACAACTTCTTTTATCAAGTGTAAACGCACTCGATAGAGAGGACGATAAACTTGGACTTTCTGTAGATGTTAAGCTGGATCAGCAACAATTTTCAGAAATTGATGTAGAAGTACCTGGTATTTATCCATTGACTTACATCGCAATCGATAGTATGGGTAAGGAAACGAGAAAAGAGATTAAAATCACGATCCTAGGAGACAGGCCAGTCATTCATGGAGTATTAGATACAGAAGTTGAATTAAATGTGTCATTTGATCCATTAGCTGAAATTTCGGTTACAGATACCGAAGATGGAATAATTCCAGCTTCAGAAATTGTAATAACAGGAGTGGTGGATACAACTAAAGAAGGAGAATATATCTTAACGTATCAAGTCAAAGATAGTCATGGTCAACAATCAGAAATATACACTAGAAAGGTTACAGTTAAGGCTACAGTAACAAAAATGGATTCATTCATTAACACTATCTCTAGCCTAGTTATGAAACCAGATGTAGTGAAACCTTTAGATGAACATATTAAACAGGATACTACGGTATCTTCCAAAAAAGCTTCTAAGGAATCGGATGCAGAGACCGCTATCTCAAAAGAAAATGAATCAATACAAGCTCCTCTAAATGAAAAAAGCGAGTAAACAATTAAAATATGTATACTAAAAGGACTTCTTACCCAAAAGGAAGTCCTTTTGTATGAAAGGAGATATTTAATGAAACGTAATAAGTTTGAGTATTTTGTGTTGGTCACTACAATCTTAGAAATAGCATTCACGTTCGTCTTGTTGATTTTTTTCTGTAGATTTGTTGATAAAGAGTTAAAGCAAGCCAATATCCATTTGATTTTTGAGAAACTTTGGTTTGTAGGGAAACTAGCACTGTCAATTGGAAACGTTTATCTAGCAGAAAAGTTTTCAAAAGAGTTAATTAAGAATAAGGATGAAATAACTATCGTCTATCATGAGGTCAAACAAAGATTTATTATCAATTCATGGAGACCATTCACTGCAAACATTAAAACAATTAGTTTTTGGCTTATTCAAATGTTCAATGTGGTGGTAATTGATCGTTTTATTATTCAGTGTATGTTGAAAGCAAGTGCATGGGTTTTAGTTTTAGCGTTTATTAAACAAGGAATTTTCCAATCAAAGGCTATTTCAGAGACGATGGAGTCTTTTTTTCCTGTGTTATTAAAAGAAGTTGAGATGTTCATAACATTAATGATAATGGTTTATTTGATTCTTGCTTGCATAGAAAGAGTGTCTTTAGCTCAACATGGGGAATGGAAACATACCAAGCGATTTGGTTACTGTTTTTTTTCATATCTGGCAATGTTCTATTATCAAGCGTTCAACCCTAAAACGTATGATTTAGTAACAGCTACTTCAATTCCCAACAGTTTGTATGAAGAATTCTTTGTGAAGCTTATTTCAATATTTTTTCTATCATTGAGTATATATCTGTACAAAAGAATTTTCCGAGAAGCTGTTTATGAGTTAAAACCTTTAAGTGGCCAAAGATTAACTCAAGAGCAACTTAATTCTTTATTAGTAATTTCTGAAAAGTGGCAGTCACTTCTTCAATTGTACTCTTTAGAAGAAACTCACTATGGAAATGTGAGGTTCCAGAAACAGATTATTAAGGATATGACTACTGAACCTGAAACAGAGAAAGACCAAACTGTTACTTTATCTTTGAGATATTCCCCATTTAAAGTAACTTTTCATATGTTCAGTCAGACTGTTTCGGGAGTTCTGAGGGCAGCTGCAAATGCACCGGACACTTTAGTTAGAACGGAGGATAAATAATGAGCAGCAAATATACGATCAATGTTCAGGATATTCAAAAAGAATGGCTAAAAAAATATACTAAAGTTGGGAATCAACAATTAGATAAATCTGAAAATGTGCAGAAATATTTGAAACGAAACATTTTCCGTCGTTTTTTTAGGAGGGAAGAGATTAGGGACAATGAACGATATATTGAATCTTTAAGAGGTGCATTGATTGGTGTAGAAACACAGCAAGAATTGTATCTACACACACCTATTGAATTAACAGCTCCTTCAAGAATGGAAGAGCCATTATTACGAGATATGGTTCAATCAATCAATGAGAGCTACAATGAAAAAATTCAAGCTTGTATTGAAAAATTAACACTTGATAATTTTGAGTATACGTACCATGAATATCGGGAATATGCGCTTGATTTGTCAAACATGAAGACAGCAGATTATATGAAAAATCAAGTGTTTCCTTCTCTGACTGAAGCTCTTGATCCAGAGCGGTGGGAAGTATTCATTTTGGATACTGAGTACAGATTTGACGAAAGAGAAGGCGATTTTTATAAATTGCCTACAACGAAAGAGTACCCAGATAGGGACGTGATGGCTTACTTATCGAATCAAAATTCTTTTCATAAAACAGGCGACATTCAATATTTAAATGAAGCAGAATCGATTAAAACGGCGTTTTCTTCTGATACCTTAAAGAAAATCAATGATTTTGTTGATGAATCTATAAATGAATATAAGACGGAAGTCAGCCGATTTACACCCTTTGATTTTGATGTAAACCCAATTTTTAAAGAAGTAGATCGATTGAAAGACTATTTAAAATTTCCAAAACAGTCAATTGTTCTTCAAGAAAACAAGGAGAAAAAAGATCAATTTATTGCGATTTATGATTCATTATCAAAAGAAGAACAAACATATTTAGATACGTTTAACGAATTCTTTCGAGAAGAGTTAATGAATGCGTATTCTGATACTGTAGAAGGCAGATCCAATGAGCAACGTGACTTATTAGCAGTACAACAAAATCATTTAAGTGTTGATCAAGTAGAAAGACTGAAAGCAATTTATCATGAATATGTATCAACAAGTATTCATGGTGCTGAACCAGGTAAGATCCATATGGATAACTTTTCAGAAGTTATTCAAGAAGGGAAAAAACTTCAGCTGGAAAATCAAGAATCTCTGGTAAATACGTTAAGTCAGTTAACTTCTGAGCAAAGGGAATATTTACAACAACGATATATGCTCATTTCTTTACAGGACACGATTTCAAATTTATCAGAAGCATTATATGAAAACGATGAGCTAATGAATTATTCTGAAAGCCAGCAACAAAGTATAACTTCTTTCGAAAAGGAAAACGAATCAATTATGGAAGAAATTGATAAAAGAGGTGAATTATCAGAGAAAACCAAACAGAATATTCAGGATTTGGATAAAAAGTTAACGGATGAGGAACGGAAAGAAGTTAGATTTATTGTGACGAATGTTGATGAACATGCATATGAAGACGCAATAAAAAAACTTGGTGAACGAGAAGCAGAAGGGAAAGAATCAATAAAAACGCCTACTGTTTATTCGCTAGGGGGTAGTTATAAAATGACTCTTCAAGGGAATAAATTTAAAGAGACAGGTAATACTGTTGAAATTAAGAACTTATTCCTGGCGGAAACAGGAAAAGGTTCAGAAATTTTAGGTAGGATTCATAATTTAACTGAAGAGGAAGCCGAAAAAACATTAAACTATCCTTTTGATCAAAAATTTACTGATAAATTTCTTTCAATAGGGGATTCATTTTCTCATGGAGATCCAGAACCAACAGTTGAAGTGAAAAGTTTTGCTGAGGCATTGAAAAAGATTGATAAATCAAATGAAGAAATGCATGTGTATGAAGATATTATTGTAAACTATGAAACTGCTGGGAGAGATGATATAGTGAAAATTCTAAAAGATGAATTGGTCAGAGATCAGAGTAAAGGGTTGCGAGTGAACGATTATGTTTTAGATGTAGTAGAAGGAAGAGAATTTGTCGTAAAAGTTGATGCAATTCCGTACGGAAATCAGGTGGCCGATTCAACTGCATATCATGAAGAGACAGGTTTTATACAAGCAGCTTTAGATCCAGAAAAAGAATACATGAAGCCCACTGCTGACCAAATCCAAGAATTTGATTTGAAGTTTACTGAACTGTTACAGGAAATTGAAGTTCAAGAGACACAAACAAATTCAGAATGCGAAGAGGAATGTCAAATATCAATGGTGTGAATTAGTTAGAAGATAGTCTAAGGCTATCTTCTTTTTTATAGAAAGGATCGTGTGAGTATGCTTCTTTTTGTTGCAGTGATAATTGTCTTTTTTGTTCTCTATGCGTGGTATAACTTCAAATATGAAGAAAAAATGAGTAAAAAACATTTTGATTATTATATTGAGAATGAGCAAGGAAAAAAGGAAATTAGAAAAGCCTTGATGCTACGTCTGGAGCAGAAAATAACTGAATCAGAAATATTAGAGTCAGTTGAAAAGTTTAATAAAATTGAAAATCCAAGATATGTACAAGAAATATCGCGTGATTATCAAGTGTTGTATCAAGAAATGCATTATGTAAATGGCTTGGTTAGACAAATCAATACGTTAACTTCTCATTTTGAAGAAGAATTAAAATTGGAAAATGACGAGCAGAGTGTTGAGGTCTATCTTAATAACCTAGATGCAATAATCATTCATTTGAATACAATAAATGAGAAAGAAGATCGCTACTCTAAAGTATTAGAAATGAAAGAAGTTAAAAGTAAAGCTGAATCACTGGTTAAGGAACTTCTTTTAGTTCACTCAAAGTTTCGAACAGGAGAAAACCTTTGATGAATAAAAACGAATTCCAAGGGACAAAGATATCCTTTCTTGATTCTAGAGAGTTAAGTGATATGTGCTTTACGTCGAAAGACAAGTTTCAAATTAGAAGAACCCAGACTTGGTATCTTGTTGCTAAAGTGGATACAGTTACAGTGAATCAAGATACTCTATTTATCACTGGAAATGGAGAGATTTTCATTAAACTGGAACATTCATACCAATTTGTCGGAATACTTAGTGACGATGAAAAATTCATATGTCAATATTTCGACGATGTGAACGAAGTCATTCCGTCCCGTCTGTTTCAGAATTTTATGATTAAAACTGTTGAAGAATTTCAGGCTGTACCAGTCACAATTTGTAGTCAAGACAAGGGCAGTGTTCTGTTATCCCTTGACAATCCATTTAAACCTTAATATCAAAGCAAAGAGTTATTGTAAAGAAGGGAGTTTTTCATATTGAAGTTATCTAAAAAAGAAATAACAATGGAAAGAAACAAAATGCTATTTAATGAGATTTATCGCAAATTAAGGACTATGAAAACTTTAAATGATGAGCAAATAAGCAAGTTTGCATTGATTGATGAAATGCACGGCTGGCAAGAAAAAATATTACTTAGGATTAGAGCACTTGAAGAGTATCATGTCGAATTACAAGAAAAAAGATTTGAAGAAGAAATTAAAGAACTATCTGAAATCAAAGAAGACGAACAAGCTGTAGATGTATTAATTTCTAAAGAATACGCAGAACTTGAGTTGTTACGAGAGAAATCTCCAGTACAATATGAAAAAAATGAACCTACTGTGAACCAGGTTAAGGAAGCAGAGGACGGGCATACGAAAATGCCAATTCAAACAATGGAAATGCTCGAACAGAACGAGCGAATACTAAGCTATGAGTAAGTTGAAGTTTAGAAGCATGATTCGTCCCTTCAAAGAATCAAAGCTTGGGAAGCAGACGTGGAGAAATGCCGATAAAACGCCGTATAAGAACGCTGAACGGTTTTTAGGGTTACGAAGAATACTTATTCCATTAAGTATCCTACTAATGGCTATAACCCCTTTTTTTGTAAATTACGTATTTTCTTTTTTTGATCTGTTAACAGACGTCTTTTCTGAAGGATTATTTTCAGGTGCAAATTGGGAGCGATTGTGGCAGCCTGTTTATTTTATTAGATTTCCTTTTTCAAGCGGGTTTACTACTGTTTTCTATGTATTGCTAATTTTGGTACTATACTTTTTTGAAGTTAAGCATATGTATAAGCTGAGAAAAGGATTCATGCCTTTAGAAGAACATATGACAGAGGCAACGTCAAGATGGTCATATCCTAAAGAACTTGATAGCCAATATGAAACAATGGCTACAGACAATCTAGATGATTATGATGGTCCTGCTGGTATTCCAATTGGGACGGCTCCTAGAAGCTTGGAAGATTTGGAAAAAGGACGAGTTAGAGAATATATTGCAGATGAGAGCACCAATACCGCAATTGTAGGAGAAACAAGAGCTGGTAAAGGTGTTTTTGGTGTAGAAAAAATTATTGACGGTTTAAGTCGGACGAAAAAAGTCTTGGACAAAGTATCAATGGTTATTCATGATCCATCTGGAGAGCTTTATCTAAAATGGAAAAAATTACTAGAGAAGCGTGGATATGTAGTTAAACTCTTAAACCTGATAGATACATATGTATCTGATTCAACAAATCCGCTTATGCTAGTAGCACATTATTACAAACAATATTTGTTTGGAGAGACTGAAGTTGAACGAAATAAAGGACTAGATCAAGCACAGGCGGAGCTAGCAACATTGTGTTATTCCTACTTTAATGATGATAATGCAAAGGAAAAGATTTGGCAGAATTCTAGTATTGCCCTATTTTCAGCAGGAACCCAGGCATTGATGGAGGAAGCTTTATTATTAGATCGACCAGAACTAATCAATGTTTACACGATTTTGAACATGATCGCTGAAATGAATGGTGATCGAATTGCTCATGTAGATCACCCTATACTTGTCGCAGCAGAGCCGGATAAGCAAAAAAGGACTGTTTTATTTACCGAGTTCAAAGGTAAAGCAGTCCTTGATTTTTATTTTACTCAATTACCAGAAGGACACCCAGCTAGAATTTCATATCAAGATATTAAAGCTTCTGCGCCTGCAGCAGCTACTATTGGGAATGTAGTAACGAATATGTTGTCGGATATGAAAGCTTTCAGACGAACTGGTAATGCCAAGTTAATGGCTCAAACGTCGTTTGATTATATGGATCTTGGATTTGGCAAAAAGCCGATGGCCGTATTTATTGTTGTCAGTGACCAAGATAAATCAAATCATGCGATCGCTGCAAACTTTATAGATCAAAGTTTTAAGGAATTGAATAAAAAAGGGTTACGTCAACCGAACAGAAAATTGAAAAGAAGAGTTTGTTACTTAGATGAGGAATTTGGGAATATGGTAAAGGTTCCAGAACAAGGTGCAAAAACGACCGATGGATTAAAAGTTGGTATCTCTCATGTTTTTGTTATGCAGAACTATGAGCAGGTTGATAAATATGGTGAAGGGGAAGCCGCTACCATTTTATCAAACTGTGGAAATATAATTGTCGTAAAAACAAAATCTAAGAAAACTAGAGAGACGATTATTGATGATTTAGGAAATAGAGCGAACCTTTCTTTATCCAGACAAGGGAAACCAGGAGAAACTGATCGGACGCTTACTGATTCTGTTGAACGAATTCCAATGGTAACTAAAGATGAGTTGGCTCGAATCCCATTTGGGCGAACAATAGTGATTCGTTCGATGAAAACACACGATTTGAAAGGTAAAGTAATTGAAAACATTTACCCTATTTATAATCGTGATGATACGAAAATGGAGGAGGCTTGGAAGTACTTACCTTATGAAGAATGCAGTTGGGATGATATAGAAGAACTGTATGACGACGCACCACACACTCGTATTAGGATGGACGACTTACTTTATAAAGTTGATGTATCGGAAATTCCACTAAAAGAGGCCCGTAGAAAGGCGATTATGGAAGAATCCGAATTAGATGAAATAGAATCAGAAGAATTTATCGATACAACTTTAGAAGAGACTGGTCCTTCTAAAGTTTTAGAGATAAGAAAACAGGAACCTGCCAAACAAGAGAATATGCCATTGAAAGAGGATTCTCCTAAAGGATCGTCTATTTTAATGTACCAAAATGAAGTGTTAAGTGAATTGGAACTAATATTTGATGACTACATTCGAAGTGATATACAGAAACAAAAAATTTGGGAAGGTTTCCCGTATCCTTTTGTTAAAAAGATATCCAGATGTGTTCGTGTGTATTACGAGGATAAACCTAGATACATTTCAGAATATGAATCTTTACTGGAAGGGAACAGTACAATCATTGATTTGAAGAATTGGCTATCAAACGTAGGCCGAGAAGAACTGTTTCAACAAGTTATTGATTTAATTGAAACTGGGGGAATGAGGTGATTATATGACAGAAAAAGAAATACTTAAGATCCTTAACTACTATGATAGCTACTTGACACGTGCTAATCCTATTTGGGATGGGCTAAGAGAAATTGGAATGTCTATTGCCAAAGGATTAGGCGGTATATTGGACGGAGTCAGCTCAATTATGGGTAATTTAATCAAGCTTTTAGATATTGGTCATAGTCCTCTTTTAGAAAAGCTAATTAAAGACTTAGAACCAATAAAATGGGGGTTGTTAACCTTAGCTTTGGTTGGATTTTTCATTTTATTAATGGTGAACAAAGTAAAAAGTCCGGGAGAGGTTCCAATGAACCTATTGATTGTAGTTATTCTTACGATGATGTTGCCATTTCTTTTTACAACTACTTCAACAATGATTCAAGGTGTATTTGGTGGTGTGACGGAGAAATTCGAAAAGCCAGGAACGGCGATTATACTCGATAATACGACCGATATAAGGGCAGTTTCAGAAGATGGGTGGAAATTGAAGAATGGAAAGTCATTCAATAATTATTCAAGTGAGCGTCAAATTAAAATGTCTGAAAAACTGACTAAGCCAGAAAAAATTGGAAATGGAGACCCTTTGAAAAAGTATATTTATACGTCCAATAAAGGAAAAGATTCTCCACAAGATATACCTGCACCATCTGGAGTGGCTGGTTGGTTAGGAGATATGTTTGCAACAAACTATTATCGAAATAATGTTAAATTTTTGCAGATATATTTGACTATGCTTGTTTCAATTGTCGCACTTACGATTACAAGCTTTAAGTTTGCGATCATAATCAATAAAATGTATGGAGATTATGTGTTGCTAATAACAGCGGCTCCGGCAGATATTATGGGATTACAGCGTGTCAAAGCGATTTTCTCTGAAATAGCAGGAAGTCTTGCATTGATTGTGTATGTTCCGATTTTGTATCAGATCTATTTGATATCAGTGTCCGTAATCAAATCACTAAACTTTGATTTTTGGACATATATTGTAGCGATGGCTGGTGCTGCTTGGGCATTAATGGATGGGCCAAACGGATTTGCTAAGGTTACAGGGATTGATGCTGGATTGAAATCAACAGCAGCAGTTGTAGCCGGAGCTTTGGGAGGATCAAAACTAGCCAGAGCTGGCTCCAAAGCTGTAGGAAATGTTGCCAAATCAGCAGCCGGAGCATTAAGCGACGTTGGTGCATTTGGTGCTGGGTTTGCTGCTGATGCATTGACAGATGATTCAGGAGAGGGGACAAAAGGAATAAATGGAGAGAGTAAGAATAAAGATGAAGAGCCAGATGAAGGGCAAGAAGATGGATTCGACAAAGGTATCAATGAACCTGCTACTCAGGATGGAGGCAATGAAAATTCTCCGGAAACTGGAACGGATGAAGCAGGGGAAGATGTTCCTGATAATGAAAAAGATGGATTAAATGGAACTGATGATTCACAAAGTTTAGATGAATCTGAGCCACCTACAGATGAAGAAGGCACTTCAGTAAATGATAATTCAATAAATCCTGATTCACAGTCTGAAATGGGAACAGATGCAGAACAAAGTGAACCTCCTAAGCATGAAGGAGTGAATAGTTCAAACGAAGAAAAAGATACGCCACCTGATCATTCAGCAGTACCGTTAAATGCACAGAAAGAAGATAATCAAAAAGAGACTAAAGAATCTGAGCCATTAGATATTGATGATCAAATTCGTCAAAAAGAAGATGAATTGTATAAATTAAATAAAACTAATCCATTACGTCAACAAATGAAGAATAGAACATTAGGATATGATATGAATGACCAAAGAAGGTATCAACGAATGAACAGAATAGATAAAGCTTCTGAAAGCTTCAATAGTGGTGCAGCATATCGACAACATCGTTTGAAAAAACAAAAACTTAAAGCTGAGATCAAAGAATTGAAAAAGATAAAAGAAGGATAGGAGCTGAACATTCGAATGTTCACACGACCAGATAAAATTAGTTCAGAAATCAAATTCCGGGGTGTGTATTCACTGACAGATTTGGCGATTGTTATTCTAATTGTAGTGTTCGGTATGGGGAATTTAGCAGATATGGTTTATCCTCCGTTGAGAATGCTTTTTAGAATTTATCTAGGTGCTTTTTCGTTGGTGTGGATGCTACCGTCTCCTGTGTCTCCAGGAATGAAAAATATACAGACAATGATAGAATTGCTCAAACGAGATTATACTATTTATTCTCCGGATTCTATGTACGATATGGAGGATGAATTAGATGATTGTTGACGAGACAGTAGAAATAAATGAACCTGAAAAGAAAAAAAAGAAGATCAAAGTGAAGTATCATATCCCGAACAGCGTATTGAAAGTAATGAACCATATTAGGATAGACAATGAAGATTGTATTGTAACTAGAGATGGTGTAACGGATTATTTGATACTTGAAAATTATGCGATTAAGAAAGAAACCGAAGATAACCAACGAGCCGCTTTAAAAGGGCTCGTTAATTTGTTTAGAGCGATAACTGGAGATATTAAATTGATTTTTATGGGTTACGCTGTAGACACAAAAAAGCAAATTGAATATATGTATGAACGTTCTTCTGGATTAGAAACTGATTACTTATTGGAGCAACGGGATCACAAAGTGTGGGAACTAAACGAGGCTCACAATAAGATTCTTCAGAATGTTGTTTACATTCAAATTTTTGGTAAAGATAATGCTGAACTTGAACGACATAGAAGTGAGGTATTAAGTGTAAATAATACATTTATTCATGTGAATGAACTTCCTTTGTCTCAGAAAAAAATGATAATCTATCAGTTAAATAATCTTGGAGAAACCCCGCCTGATTTTACTGATGCCATATCAAGAAAAGAAAACATTAACAAGAACGGTGAAGATCGATCGTTCATGAGTGAAGTAATGCCTGAAAGTGGAATTACTTTTAAAGATGACCTTATGGTTAAAACAGGTAATGGCTATGTCGGGTGTTATCACTTATTTAAATACTCCAAGAAAGAACGCTTTTACTGGGGTGAAACAATCTTTCGTCAACCTGGAACAATCACTACAGTTGATATTACTCACCTAGAAGCTACCAAAACAAAACAGAATATTACAAAAGGAATCGGGGATAACGAGGACAACGCGAAAAACGGAAATAATCGTGAAATTCGAATGAATTCAGCAATCGAGAAAAGCTTACTAGAAAGTTTGTTACAAGACATGCTGACGTCCAATGAAAGTGTCAAAGAAGTTACGATTCGATACTACATTCCAGGGAAAACAAAAAAAGAAGTACGAGAAAAAGCTAAAAAAATCGATACAAAAATTTCGTTTAAGGGATATAAAGCACGATTCTTTTTAGGTGAAGAAAAGTATGAGTGGCAGGCTCTCTTTAGCTCTCAGACAGCACAAAAAAGACGTCGTAGACGAACAGGAAAAGAATTAACGACTACAGATTTAGGAACAAGTTATCCGCTAAATCATAGCCAACTTATTGACCCTAGAGGTGTGTATTTTGGAATTAGTAATACAGGGGGACTAGTAATATTTGATCCTTTTCATAAGGACAGGAAACGACTCTCATATAATTTTGTTTTATTAGGTGTCCCTGGTTCAGGTAAGTCGTCAACATTCAAAAAGTTAGGAAGTACTAATCACCTGTTAGGGAATTATACGTATTATTTTGTTGTTAGTAAAGAGTATGATACGTTCATGGATCACTACGACGGATTGATGGTTGATGCTTCCGGAGGAAATGGAACAAGTAATCCATTTCAGATTTTTGCAACAGTTGTGGATGAGGATACGAATAAGATTGATGAAGATAATAGTTACTCTGTAAACTTGAATAAGCTAAAAACAATCTTCATAAATATGTACGGAGAAGACAATGCAGATTTGAAGAATGGTTTAAGTAAATATTTAGATTCTTTTTACAAACAATTCTTTAAAAAGAACAACATGTTAATGGATCGGATCACTCAATATGAAGCTGATCAATATCCATTACTAGAAGATTTTCAGATTTACGTTGACAATCTTTTGTATGACAGTGAAGGGAATGTTAGGACAACTCTTTCACCATTTGAATCTAAACGTCTAGACAAAATTTCAACAACGATTGACAGCATGATTCAACACCATTCAGCAATTTTCAATCGCCACACAACGATTGATTTGAATTTTTATCGATCTGTGGCGTTTAACTTGGATAAGTTGTTGAATCTTGGAAGAGATGTATTCAACGCACAGTTTTTTAACTTATTGTTTTTAGTTTGGAATTTGAGTATGCAACGTGGGATGCGTGAAAAATATCTAGTTGAGACAGGACAAAAGGATGAGTCAGAAGCTATTCGAACAATGATGATGTTAGACGAATTCCACAATATTACCCGTCAAGAGAACATGGATGCAATCGACTTGCTAGATAGATATGATCGTGAATCTAGGAAAGCATACGGAGGACTTGGAATAGCTACTCATGATATTTCAGATGTCCTTTCTGAAAATGCGTCAGGAGCGTTTAACGACAAAGTTAAGAAGCTATTTAAACTTTCAACATACAAATTTATAATGGCCCAAGATGCTGACTCTAAGAAGAATTTGAAAGATGCATTTGACAGTACATTAAGAGAAAGTGAGCTTGATCAAGTACCCAATCTGGAGCTGGGAGAAGTAATTCTTTGTATCGCAGGTAAAGGAAATATTTCAATGAAAATTGATTTGTCAGCAGAAGAGCAGCGGGTGTTTACGGGTGGACACTAGTAGATAAACTGGAGGTGTGAAATGGTAATAAAGATAAAGAATTTGTTTGATGGTGTGGTGGTTTTCTTTCAAGAACACACGTCATTCACGTATCAATTATTGTTTGGATTGACGATCATTCTAGGCCTAGTATTCGCTGTTCCAACTATTTTATATGGAGCGGAAGAGGCTTCCACTGACACACCTCTTGGTGTTGAAAATCAAGTGAGTCTGAGTTCTGTTTCGCTTACATTGATTGAACGCGGATATAATCCTGAAACGAATTATGCGGAGATTTTTTTGAAAGTAAACGGTAATTTAGCGAGCAGGTCTAAGTTAGATTTAATTGCTGGAGAAGAGAAAAACCAAGTAGAAGTTCCCGCAAAAATAATTCGACTAACGGAGAACTATTACACTATTCAAATGTCGTCTATCCCAAATAACTGGCGCAATATAATTATTGATATTGCAGAAATTTCAGAGAATGATTCAGCAGTGGAAATATTAGATGCAAGTAAATTGTTTGAGAATTTTGGAGTAAAAAAGGAAAAGGACAAAGCGAAAATAACACAATCTCAAATCTACTTTAATCGAAAAAAAGTATCGATCGATACTCAAGCGAAACCCCAAAATGAAACAATGTATTTAATAAAATGCTTGGACATGGAGATAGAAGAATCGACGAAATTTATTAAAAACAATAAAGAAGCGATTGTTGACTTCAACAAGAAGATAAAGACAATAGAAGATGAAATTTCTGACATCGAAAGTGAAAAAAAATATCAAACAGCAACGGAAATCAAGCAAGCGGAAGATCGTATTCAATCTAAAAAATCAACAATTTCAGATATAAAAACAAAGATTGAATCTGCAAAAGAAAGTAATATTGAGTTACTCGAAAAAATCAGTAAGTTAGAACAGCAGAAAGCAGATGTAAGTTCAAAAGAGTAGTGCACCAAAATAGTAAATGTCATGCACCAAAAGTGTTAATGATTGCACCAAAATTGCAAAGTATGCACCAAAACTGTAAAAAGAGGAGTGTTCATGGTACTAGAAAAAATCCCGACACTGTCGGGTTGGGTCCGAATTTGGACCCATTTTTGCCTTATGCTCTTGCATTGAGTAGTTGAAAACTACATTTTAGATCGAAGGAGATGTCAATATGAAAATCCAGAAGAATAAAAGATCAACAAAGCAATATAAAAAAGTTCGAGATCCAGTAGGCGAATATGAAGGAAATCAACTTCCACTAGCAAAGCTAAATAAGAAATTGATCAGTGAATTATCAAATATGAACAGTGTAATAATAGGTGCGGGTTGTAACGGGAAACACAGGGAGGAGAAAGCAGATGGCAATCGTAAAAGCTGAAGGGTTAACAGATGAAGAGGTTGCTCGTTTCGACGAAGTCGCTCGACTGAATGAAATGAGCCGCTCGGAGTTTATCCGCTACATTATCAGAAACATTAGCACGTTCCCGGAGGTGCTGGATGCCGAACTACGGATGAAAGCAATTGTAGATGATATAGTTGCGCACTTGGATTTGAATACAAAGATTCTGATGAAAAATATAGAGTTAGGATATCTTCCGCCTATTATTGAGAAAGCTGAAGCTGGGAATAAAACTAATTAGAAACAATCATTGTACTAAATAAAAATGGATGTGAGTCATAATGAGTGAGAGATTTAGTATTACTCCAGATCAACAAGCAAAATCTTTATTGGATAAATTACTTGAAGCTTATGGTGGTAGTAAATCAGATGTGGTTAATCTACTTGCTGAAAAGTATCAAACACTGCTTAATGAAAATGATCTGTTGAGAGAACAATTATCTGAAGAACGTAGGCTGTCAAAAGGGACTTTACGGACCATTGAACAACGACTGAATGTGTTGTATGAAGTTGAAAACACAAGACAAAATTATGAAGCATTTCCTGAGCTACGGCCAACAAGTAAAGAGAAATCCAAGATAATTATAGAAGCAGAAGATCAGGTTGAACTCGATCGAAAAAATAGAGTATTTAATCATTATGAAAAATTACGTAGGAATCCATAATGAGTAGCCCAGGTATTGTAATGACTGGTAAATTTGCTCGACCAGGATCAGCTGCATTTTCTGAATATATGGACTACATGGATCGCGATGAAGCGGTTCGAAATATGGCTTACAATAAGTATTCCGCATTTGTAAATCAGGAGGGAACAGAGGGCACATATGAGAACGACGAAGCTGAAACATTAGAGGACTATGTTAAGTATATGGCTAACCCAGCTAAGACGTCTCGATTGTTCTCTAGTGATTCTAGCCGACTAACACATGAAGATACGGTGGCGTTAAAAGCACAGTTTAAAGAAGCGTCAGAAAATGGTAGCGTGATGTGGCAAGATGTTTTTTCATTTGATAATAATTGGTTGATTGAACATGGTTATCTAGATCCAAAAACAAATTGGCTGGATGAAAAGAAAGTTCATGACGCAACACGAGCAGCAATGAATAAAATGTTAGATAAAGAAGGTTTACTAACTTCGGCTATATGGACCGCTTCAATTCATTACAACACGGACAATATTCACGTCCATGTCGCAACAGTTGAGCCGAAACCTCTTCGTAAAATGAAAAAAATCGTTGATGAGGAAACGGGTGAGATTACAAGTGAGAGACAAGGATATCGTTCAAGAAAAACTCTGAAAGCTATGAAAAGTGCATTTGCAAATCAGTTACTAGGTTTGGAGAAGGAAAGAGCAAGAATTGATGAATTAAGTAAACAAATCATTAATGGTATTAGATCAGATGAAGGGTCAATGACAATCCGAAAATATGAAGCGGATCTACTGGATGTGATTAGAAAACTTCCTCCACAAAAGGGGTATCGAAAATATGGCTATGCAAAGCAATTCAAATTTAAAGAGCCGTTGGACAGAATCATTGAGCGCTTTATCAGTGAATCATTTCCAGATATATATGAGGAAATGATTCAACGTCAGGAATACGTATCGGTGGAAGTATCCAAAGCATACGGAGATAAAAGAGGTACAGGAATTGACAAAGAAAACAAAAGAACAACTCTATATACTCGATTAGGAAACGCAGTCTTAAATCAAATAAAAGAAATGGATATTGGAACAGAGGTTAACCAGAAAAAAGCGAATGTCAGTCGATCTGATATTCAGGAGTTGATTGATGAATTTGATGAGGTCTCTTTTATTGATGAAAAAATTGAACAGGAAGTTTTTTCATTTGATGAAGAACTCAATTTTTTAAATGAAATAGATCAAGAACAATCAATGGCTGTTGAAATAAAAAGAGAAGACGAAGCCTTTCAACGTGCTCTTGAGAAGGTACATGCCAACCCTCATAAAAAAGTTGAAGGACAAAAACCTACCAAGGATGAATGGGAAAAAATTACTGATGAATTCACATTGATCGATGAGAGAGACAAACGTTCAGTATCTGCTGTTTATGATGAACTTTTTGATGATGCTGACGTCACTCTAAAAAAATACTATGAACAAATTAAAGAACGAATACCTGAAGCTGATACTATTTCATATAGAGAACAAATTATCGAAGAAAGTGAAGTTTTGAGTAAAGGAAAAACTTCTCCACGAGTGAAAACTGAATCTCAGAAATCATGGAGCCAAGTTCAAAAGGAATGGGAACGTGAGATGAATTTACGTCAGGATCTGAATCGATTAAAGAGAGTTCTGAAAGATACAACTGATCAGTGGAGAAATGAACAAGCATATGAAAAACTTGTTCGAGAAATGAATTATCAAACTTAGAAGACACCTAACAAACACTGTTAGGTGTCTTTAATTTTAGGAGGAATTAAATGAGTAAAAAGTTTTTTTCTAAGAAACAGACGGATGAAGCAAGAAACACAAATATTCTAGAGTTCTTGGTTTCCAAGGGAGAATCTTTTCTAAAACAGGGTGAGTATTATCGCCATGCGGAACACTCTAGTTGGGTATTTGATAATCGAAAAAAGATGATGCATTTTAACACAGGAGCAGAAGAAAGACATACAACCAGTTGTATTTCAGTTGCCATTCAAATTTATGACATGACCTTTAATGATGCCGTGAAAGAAATATTAGGTAGTGAAGCCGAAATTTTGACTGAGCAAGACTTTCAAGTGAAGCAATATGACAAGTTTGAATATGACAAAGAAGTGAAACATTCGAAGACATTTGCTGATGTATTTCATTATCTTGGTTCTGAAAGAGAGATTGATACAGAGATTATTAATCTGTTCAAAAGAAATGGACTGTTAATGCAAGATCAACATAAAAATTGTGTATTCCGTATGATCAATCGGGAAACGATGGATATAAACGATGTTATTGGAATTGAACTAAAGGGTACGCAGTATATTCCACCTGAAAAACGTATGAATCCTAAGCGTGATCATTTTCTGTTCCAACACCCAGCCAATGATAAGACTGCGGTATTTTTTGCGGCATTAAGTAGCAAGATGCCAACTGAAGAAATAAAGATATTCGAAGCACCGATAGAAGTCATGAGTTTTCTTTCGCTAAATAAAAAAGAATTTCTGTTAACACCGCGTGACCATAATATTGACTTTGTTGCTGGAAGTGGATTAAAACATGCGGCCATTGAGGCGCATTTTAGGAAGGTAGTGAGGGCAAATGAAAAACTGTCAGGAGGTGATGCCCGAGTAATACCCAAGCTGACTCTATGTGTCAATAATGATAAAGGAGGAATTGAGTACATTACAAGTTTCAAAAAATTTCTTTCTAGGGAAGGCTACTCTGATAAGTTCCTAGACGCAATCAACATTGAGCTTCCAAAATCAGTAGACAAGACGATTGAAAATTTCGATTACAACGATCTCTTGAAAGAAACAAATAGACTAAATGAGCAGAGAGAAGCAACTGTTCAAAAGGTTGTGGAAGCGTAATGAAAAAATGGTTGATAGTTGGAGCAGCTATGTCGGCAGCACTCTTTCTTTTAATGATTGTTACCGTGATAACACAACCATTCGTGAATTCTGCTACTGTAGCCATGCAAGACACAGAACTTTCAGATAGTAGCTTTGACGACAAATTATTTCGAAAAATTATCAAAGAAAAGTGCAATATGTTTAGCGATAAGGCCGATAAGATAATTGCTGAAGCAAAAAAGGCAGGTGTTACTCCTGAAATTTTTGCTTCAATTATGATTCATGAGAGTGCCTGGGGAACAAGTTTTGCAATAAAGCAGCATAATAATCCTTCTGGGCAAATGACTTCAGAGGGACTAATCCATTACAGTACATTGGATGAAGGGATTGAAGCAACTGGAAGGACACTAAAGAACCTAATAGTCGAACGTAAACTCCATACAGTTGAGGCTTTAGGGAGTGTTTATTGTCCCGTAGGTGCTGCCAATGATCCTATGGGTTTGAATGCTAATTGGGTACCAGCAATTAAACAATTTATCACTATGCTAGGTGGAAATCCGGAAGCTAGCTTACTTTGGTCAAAATCTGGTGGTAATGGAAATAGTAATAGCAGTTTGAATGCCAGTGGGAAAGCTAAAAAAGTACTTGAATGGGCTGAATCAATGCACAGAAAAGGTGTCATATATACACAATTAGGACCACGTGGAACATTTCCATACTACGACTGTTCAGCTTTTGTAACCAGGGCAATGGAACATGCAGGAATTCCTATTGGATTAGGAAGCACTGATACGTTGTATTCAGTTGAAGGAAAGTACTTAGAGCCAATTTCTAAGGAAGATGTACAACCTGGAGATATCTTCGTTTGGGGATTTAAAGGTTCTTCTGGTGGAGATAATGGTCATACTGGCATTTTCACTGACAATGGAAAAACAATTATTCATTGTACCCCTGCAACCGACAAAGGATTTCCTCAGGATGGTGATGTTGTGGTTACCCCATTTGAAGGATACTATGGCTATTCTTATGCTCCAGTATTCTTTTACCGAGTTAAATAGACTACTTAAAGGTGGTGAATTGAATGAAGATAAAAAAATTTATGTGGATTATTCCAGGTATCTTTTTCATTTTTCTTCTAGCGGTTTTGTTTATTAACAAAAATAGTGATGAAAAGAACCAGGATGATTCAATTGAAATTGGTGAAGTGTCCACAAGTGATAGCTCAACCAAGGATATCGAAATAATTGAGATAACGAATCCAAAGTATGAAGAAATGGAAAGTGCCCTGCAAACGACGGAAGAATTTTTGAAAACATTTTTTACCTATGAAAAGGTCGGTGACAATCAAAAAGCTTTAGAAAAGCTAAGTACGCAGAATTTAAAAGATAAATACCAGGACTTTATCCGTGTACAGGAACTGAATAACAACAATCAAAACTATGCAAATATTACTTATAAATCATCAGATGTTTATTATCATCGAATCAATGAAAAACAGTTCCAAGTGATTGCTGAAGTAAAAACAACGTTTGATATTTTAGATAGCGATGGAAATGTTGTTAAGAAAAAACTTGAGAATATAAGCAAAGTAAAGCTTTTGGGTGAAAGAGAAGTGAAAGCCAATGATTACAAAATTAGAGAATTTAGCTATATTTCACTTGAGGACACAGACACTACTCTGAAATAAAAAAAGACAAAAAAGGTCAAACCCGACCTTCAGGAAATTTTTTTCACGTAAATAAAAACATGTTTATATTGACGTATAAATAAAAAGATGATATTTTTAACGAAAGGGATTTTGAAAATGAACTTAAAAGAAGAACTATTTGAATCGAAAAGATATAACAAGCAAGAACAAGTTCAACTGACCGGACTTAAATTTAGTGATGGAACTATCGATTTTTGGACAGTTGATAAAAATGGAATTCCTTCAGAAGATCTTACGTATCCTATTGAGACTAAAGTTGGGAATCCTAGTATGGAGGTAGCTGTTTCTAAGTCAGCTGATGTCGAATTTTTACAAGAGAATGGATTAATCATTACTGAGCCTAATTCAAGTTTTGAATCAGGCAATGATACTTATTATGTATATGGATTAACAGAAAAAGGAGTTGCAGCTGCTGAACAATTACCCAAAGCGATGGAAAGAAACATAGATCACTTTTACACTGTTATCGAGGATGGGAAAGAAAGTACCACAGAAATCATTTATGCCGAAAATGAGAAAGAATTAAGTGAAAAGTATCCAGAGCTTGAAGAAAATCAATATGTTGTTGGCGTTAAAGATGCATGGGACCAAGGATATGGACTTCCAAAACTTGAAATTGATCATGACTACTCATTAAGGGATTTAATAGAGGATGTTGAATCTGGTTTTGATTATGAGAAGGATCGCTATGAAAAATACGCTGACCGTATTGACCATTCTCTATCAAACATGAGTATAGAAACGTTAAGATATTTAGATTTGATGAATCAAAAAAGAGGATTCACTGAAAAAATACACACTAGTGAAAAAATTGATTTGAACATGTATGATACGTTGGTCATTGAAATGCACAATTATAGTGGGTCTATTACTGATGAACAAAAGAATGAGCTCGAGTCAATTGTTTCGTTAACTAATGAAAAAGAATTATCTGACGGTGTTAGTAGAAGACTGGACAGAATTCAAGATATGGAGTTGGCCCAAGGGTATGCAGCTGGGAATGAAAATGTAGAAATTGAAAACTCTCAAGAAATTGGTAATCAATAATAATAAAATTGACTAAGAAGGTGTAAGAAGTATGGTGAGAATGAATCTACGAGAAATCTATGATGAAAGCTTGAAGAGTATTAAAGCTAATTCGGATAATTGGAGAACTTTTCTTGCATTTAGTGGCCAACTATATAAATATAGTTTTATAGATAAAGTATCTATTCATAAGCAAAAGCCTAATGCAACGTATTTAGCAGATTTCGATACGTGGAAAAAGATCGATCGTTATCCAAGAAAAGGACAGAAAAGTATTGCGATAGTTGACAGTCAGCAAGATCAAGTAGTGGCGAAACACTTATTTGATATATCGCAGACCTATGGTAAAAAGTTTGAAGAACCTAGCTGGACAGGAAATAGAACTATTGCTAAGAAGGTTATTTCTAAGTTTTATGAATCTGTTTTTGATGTGAAAGATTCAGAAGTTCCTCTTTTTAATGCATTTGAAGACTTAATCTATCATGCGGTTAATAACTACGAAGAAAAGGATACAACAGGTTATGTAAGTAAAAATCGGCAACTGATTGAGAATTCTATTTTATATGCAATTTCTACTAAAGCCCCTTGGTTAAACCCAGTGTATGATGAAAACTACTTTGATGAGATTATGGATATCGAACTAGGAATTGAAGTTTTCACCCTAGGAAATGTAGTCAACGAAGTTACTCGTCATGCATTGTCAAAAATATACGTAATTAAACAGGAAATCGAAAAAGAATTCACTAAGCAGGAGGAACAAACATATGGACAAGAAAGATCAAATGAGCGAAAGTACCAAGATAGAAGATTTAGAGTTAACAGAAATTCAACTATCGACAAACAAAGAATTCGAGGCACCGCTGCAAGATTACGGAAGAATAGCAATGGCATATTTGAAAGATCAAAATCAGCCTCTGTATCACATGAAATTAGCAGAAGGAACATTGATGGAATATCTTCATTCTCTGGAGGAACAAGCAATCAGTCGAGAAATTCAGCTTCTGAAATCTGGACTGAAGAAAAATCCTTATCCAACGGAAAACGATCAATTGAAGAATATTCAACACCTAAACAACCTGTTGAGCCAAATAAGAGAGATAGTAACTCAAGAGATGTTACAAACGATTCCAGTCAATCCATTACCAATCGGACAGGACATTACAGTGAATTAAAAGGAACACTAACAAACAATAAACAATTCAGTTTTGTATTGCCAAGTGGTGATATGTCCTCCATTTGGCTTTCCAATTCTAGATGTAGTCTTCAAAGGGACTTTCCACATGTACAAGGACACAGTGATTCATATGAAATCGTTGAGATACCTACACTTAAAAAACTATTTAGAATTAAAGGGAGTAGGATTGAAACTAGGAGTTTATCAGAGTTTCGACAATGCTTTGAGGACATAATTGATCCAGAAGTTGATACTTTTTCTTTTGAAAAGGAGTTATTTGAAAAAACAAAAGCCGTCAAAAGTTTTACTTCAGGTGGTACAATTGATTTTCAATTCCTTTTGAATTATAGAGATTACCTTGATTATTTAGCCAATCCTGACTTAAAGAAAGATAATATGATTAGTCTATCTCCTCTCAAGGCCAATCCGGAAATTGAAATCGGGTTGATGCATTTTCCAGAAGATAAAGCAGTATACTTTCTTTTTAGGAATAATTTCCATACTATGGAACACTCGATATATCAGTCGTCACATGATTTAAAGTTAGCAGCCAATGAAGGTTTGATTAACGAGCAAATTTTTGCAGTAATAGAAGATCCAAGTGTAGATAAAATAGTTGAAGTGGACCCGTTGCATAAGATTAGAGTACACAGTATAGATGAACTTGATCATTTGATAGATTCGATGACTAGAGAAATCACTGAAGAGGGACTGTTTTTTGAAAGAGAACTCTTATACGTTGCAAAAAATCGAGTGACAAGAGAAAGGGGATCAGTTTTAAATGATTCCGAACTAACTCTTATGAAGCAGCACTTAGAGAATTTAAATCCATATAGTGATGAAGTAGAAGAAATTCGATTGGATGGAGATCCACGAGTAGCTTCTACTTTTTTTGAAACAAAAATGAATCAAGTAGCTAATGATGAGTTACCTCAAGTTATTGAAGAACCAATAGTTCAAGAACAACTCGTTGAAAATAATTCTGCTACCCCAAATCAAAGAAAAATCGACTATTTTAAAGGAGCATTTCCTTCAAATAGTCATTTTCGATTTGCTTGGAATGGTGGAGAAGACATTACTACTGTTTATTTAGATTTATCTTTTGGAAAGTTAAGCTCAACATTCCCGGCGATTGAGGGATATAGTGGTGTTTTTACTGTAGTTGAAAATCCTAAGGAGAGTAGAGAAGTCCACTTTCTTAATCGCGTTTTAATCACGAGAAGTAAAGAAGAACTGCGTGAAATATTTCAGGATATGGCAAATAATACTGGGGAGACAACCTCGTTCGAAAATGAATTATTTAGATTAATGCGAGAAAAAGGTATAGAAAATAATGGACTTGGTAGAAACTCGAAAGAACTCACCTTTTCTAGACTAGTGGAATATAAGAAATATTTGAAAACTGTCTATCCTGAAGAAAACACAAATAGTGGAGATGTTGAACTATCCTTAGTCCCCTTAGCAGCAAACCCGGAAATAAAAATAGGAATAATGGATTTTGTTCAGGACGAGGCAACATATCTTTTATTTAGAAACAACTTTCATTCTGGAACAATTTCTGAAAAAACTAATTTTTTACTAGAAAAGGCATTTGCTGTAGTTGAAGACGTTTCACAGGAAAAGATGTATGAGTTTGAACAATTCTCGACAATTACTGTAAGAAATATGGATGAGTTTAGACAATTTGTAGAAGATACGTCTAAAGAAATTTCTTTAGATGCTTTATTATTTGAAAGACAGTTGATATTAAAGACCAAAGATATAAACTCTCGTATTCCGGGAACGTCTATATCGGATATGAATCTCAGTATTTTAGAGAGGCACCTTGCCAACTTAGATTTGTCAAATGATTCTCTCAATGCATTAGATATAGAAGTTGAAAATGAACCATTGTTAGTTATATCAAGTTTAAAAAATGAACAAGAATTTACCATAGCTCAATTCGATAAATTCTATTTGAAGTTTATCGATGGAGAGCACTCAGCTGACATATATACATTAGATGACTTCTATTATGGGTACATTGATTTCAAAATAGGAAGTCCAGAGGCTCTTGTTTCGTTGAAAAGTCAAGATGATAGAATTGGTTATTTGACAATCATAGAGAAAAACCATTTTAGTCATGGTCACCAAGAAATGAATTTTCCTAAAATTCCATGGGTGATTGAAAGGTTAAATGAGAGTGTTCCAAAGATTAATAGTAAATATCTATCAGAGGAAGGGCGAAAATATCGAGAGTCAATAAAAGGAACTGCTGAAAAAGAACACAATGAGGAAGAATCTTCTGAAGAAATGTCTCTGTTTGATTTTGAATATGATGCAGCTTTAGAGAGTAACCAGACGGATAACAACCCAATGTCTGAAACGTTGCTTGTATCTAAGAATTACTACAGTTCTGATGACACGTTGTACCAGAATGGAAAAAAAGCAAAAGCTCAAGATAATCTTATTGCATTGGAACTATTAGACTCATTAGAAAAACAACAACAACAAGCAACCAAAGAGGATCAGTCCGTATTAGCAAAATATTCTGGATGGGGAGGCATTCCTGAAATCTTTGATGAAGAGCTTTCAAATTGGAAAGACGAACGTAATCGATTGAAAAATTTACTGAGTGATCAAGAGTATGCAGGGGTACGATCAACTGTACTGACTGCGTTTTATACAGATCCTAAGCTGATTAGAACTATGTATCAATTCGCTGAGAACTTTGGTGATTTTTCTAAAGGTAATATTTTAGATCCAGCTATGGGGACAGGAAACTTTTTTCAAGCTTTGCCGGACAATTTGAAAAGTGCTAATTTGACGGGTATTGAATTAGACGGTTTAACCGGACGGCTTGCGAAACAATTATATCCGGATGCAAATGTGTCGATCGCAGGTTTTGAAAAAGTTAAGTTGAAAGAAAAGATGGATTTAGTGATCGGGAATTTTCCGTTTAATAATATCAAAGTGCTAGATCAGCAATATGATAAATACAATTTTGTTGTACATGATTATTTTATGGCAAAATCAATCAATAGCCTAAACCAAAAGGGAGTATTGCTATTTATAACCTCTGCTGGTTCAATGGATAAAAAAGACATGCGTGCTAGAGAATTCTTAGCTAAACGAGCGAACTTTATAGGTGCAGTAAGACTTCCAAAGACAGCATTTAAGCAATCAGCTGGTACAGAAGTAATTTCTGATATATTAATTTTCCAAAAGAAAACGATGAAAGAAATGATGGCTGAATATCAGGAACCAAACTGGGTCAATTCTAGAGAACACCCTGAGTTCCTTGGTTTGTTTATGAATGAATACTTTATTGAACACCCTGAACAAATACTTGGAGAAATAAGAGTAAAGAACTTTCAAGGGCAAACATTAGATGTTGTCCCTCCAAGTGATCAAGATTTGATTAAAGAAGTAAATGAAGCTTTTAACCGAGTGCTGAAAGATCAAACAATAGAAAAAATTGAAATAAAAGAAAAAAGCTCACACTTATTACCAGAAGTCTTAGTCGAGATAACAGTTCCAGAAGAAACTAAGCAATATTCTTTCTTTAAAGTAGGAAGTAGAACCTTTTACCATACGGTCGATGGAGAATTTGAAGAGTATAAAGGAACAATGAACCAAACAAGAATCAAATTAATGATTCCTGTGAGAGAAGCTGTTTCAGAAGTATTGACCCTTCAGCAATACGATTATGAGGAAAGTGAACTAAAAGAGAAGCTCAAGATTCTGAATGAGACATACGATGCTTTTGTAGATAAATGTGGATACATGAATGATCCGGTCAATATGAGAATATTAAGAGCGGATAACAAATATCCGTTATTAGTATCACTTGAAAAAGAAACAGAAGATGGCTATATCAAGCAACCAATTTTCTACCAGGCAACAGTACGACCAAAACAAATGATTCACACAGTAAGTAAGGCAATAGATGCAGTTCAAATTTCAATGATGCGAAGACGTAATATTGATTTTGAATATGTTCAAGAACTTTATCCAGACCATACGTTCAAAGAAATAATTGAAGAATTAGGAAGTGAGATTTATCTCAATCCTTCAAAATTGCGAAGTTTTGATACTCTCCCTGAAGAGAACCTTAATGCATGGGAAATTGCAGATGAGTTCTTAACGGGAAATGTTAAAGAGAAACTAGATCGTTCGATTTCTATTCGTGATGCTGTAAAAAATGCTGATCTACTCAAGCAAATCGATAAAGGAATCGAGGATTTAAAGAAGGCACAACCAGAAAGATTGTTAGAAGGCGATATCAAATTTCAGATAGGTAGCCCGTGGATACCATTACGATTTTACGATGAATTTATGCACGATCTATTTGAAACTCCAGAGTATATGACTAAAGGCAAGTTTCGGATTAGAGTAGACTATTTAGATCACAATGCGTCATGGAGAGTGTTAGAAAAAGGAAAAAATGGCAATAGTGTTCTTGTAACAGAAAAATTTGGTACAGACAGAATTAATGGCTATGAAATTCTTGAAGCAAGCCTAAATCTACAAAAAGCAACGATTAAAGATAGAGTCGTTGATGGAGACACAGTAAGGTATGTTCTGAATGCGAAAGAAACAATGATTGCTCGTGGAAAACAGGAAGATATTGAATATGAATTTCAAAAATGGTTGTTCCAAGACCAAGCAAGATCGAGAGAACTTCTTGATATATATAATGATCGATTCAATACTAATAGACCAAGGAAGTACAATGGAGAAAATCTAACATTCGATGAGATGAATTTACAAGTCGAATTACGACCACACCAAAAAGATGTAATTGCGAGGATTTTATATAGTGGTAAGGCATTGATGGCTCATGAAGTAGGTGCGGGTAAAACAGCAGCTATGTTATCAGCTGGTATGTACTTAAAGCAAAATGGGTTAGTGAATAAGCCACTATATGTGGTTCCCAATCATTTAACAGAACAGTGGGGTAAGGAAATACTAACTTTTTACCCCAATGCTAATATTCTCATTACAACCAAAAAAGATTTTGAGAAGCAAAATAGGCGAGCGTTTGTATCAAGAATTGCTACAGGAAATTATGATGCAGTTATAATTGGTCACAGTCAATTTGAGCGTATTCCTCTGAGTGAAGAAAGACAAAGAGCTATACTAAATAGTCAAATTAAAGATGCACTAAGTATCATTGCCGAATTGAAGGCTGCTGACGCAGAAAAATGGTCTATTAAACAAATTGAACGATTTAAAAAAGGACTAGAAACAAAGTTAGAGAAACTAGCAAATGAATCGAAAAAAGATGATGTGATAACATTTGAAGAATTAGGTGTGGATTGTCTATTTGTTGATGAAGCACATGCATATAAAAATTTGTTCATTTACACTAAAATGCAAAATGTTGCTGGAGTCGGTAAATCAAATAGCCAAAGAGCAAGCGACATGCTTAGTAAAGTTCGCTATATTCAGGAAATGAATGATGGAAAGAATGTTGTTTTTGCAACAGGAACCCCAGTATCAAATTCTATGAGCGAATTATATGTTATGCAGTATTTTCTTCAGCCAGAAGAGCTTAAGCAAAGAGGATTAAACTCATTTGATTCCTGGGCTTCTACTTTTGGCCAAGTAACGTCTACTTTAGAGATTACCCCTGAAGGTAGTGGTTATCGTATCAGAGACCGTTTCTCTAAATTTCATAATTTACCTGAATTAATGACTATGTTCCACCAAGTAGCGGATATTCAAACCGCTGATATGCTTAAATTACCTGTTCCAGAATTAGAAACAGGGAAAGTCCAAACTATTGTAACTGAACGGTCGTTGTATCAAGAGAGAAAGATGGCTGAATTTGTCACTCGTTCTGAGGATATTCGGAACGGACATGTTGATCCTTCCGACGATAATATGCTAAAGCTGACGAATGAAGCTAAATTAATGGCTATTGATTCGAGATTGATAGATGAAGAACAGGTCCGAGATCCAGAGTCAAAATTAAGTATTTGTTCTGAAAAAGTGTTTAGTGTATGGGAAAGAACCAAACCCACAAATTCTACCCAAATCATTTTTTCTGATAGTGGGACACCTAAACCTGGTAAGTTTAATGTTTATCAAGAGATTAAAGATCAATTACTTTCTAAAGGTGTGCCTGAAAATGAAATAGCGTTCGTTCATGATGCTAAAACAGATAAACAACGGGACGATTTATTTGAAAAGGTAAGAAATGGCGAGGTTCGTGTGATTATTGGAAGTACGCAAAAACTAGGTACGGGAACAAACATACAAAATAAATTGATTGCTGCCCACCACATAGACTGTCCTTGGAAACCTTCTGATTTGACCCAACGTGAGGGGAGAATCCTACGTCAAGGAAATGAAAATGAAACTGTTGAGATTTTCCGGTATGTAACAAAAGGAACATTTGATTCATACTTGTGGCAAATTCAAGAACAAAAACTAACATATATTGCTCAAGTGATGAATGGAAGCAATATAAACCGTTCTATGGACGATTTAGACGAAACAGTGCTATCTGCAGCGGAAGTGAAAGCAATCGCCACAGACAACCCTCTATTGGCCGAGAAGATGGGAATAGACAATGAGGTTACCCGTTTACAACTAATTCGATCGCAGTGGGCCAACGCAAGAAGTCGAATGGATAAAAATATAAGAGAAACTTATCCTAACAAGTTAGCATATCTTGATGAGCAGCTTAAAAAGTATTCAGCTGATTTATCTGTTATAAATTCTAACCCGCAACAAGAGTTCTTTATGGAAATCGATGGAAAACAAATTGATAATAGAGAGGATGCCTTTATTCAGATAAACGCTTTTTCTCAGCTGACTGGTAACGATCTGAATAAAGAAAAGGGGAGTGCTGAAATTAAAATCGGATCTTATCGCGGATTAGATGTTTATTTAGAAAAAACCACAATGAGAGAAGACACCCTTTCTCTTCGGGGTGAATCAAGTTACCGGACGAAATTTACTCCAGACACGAAAACAGGGAATATCACTCGGTTAATCAATTTAGTTAATCACATAAATGATCGAATTAATGATACAAACGATGAAATCAGAGATACGAAGTTACAAATGGAAGTAGCACAAAGAGAGCTTGAAGCGCCTTTTCCTCAGCAAGAAGAACTTGATCAATATCTAAAAGAACAATCAACTATAAATAAACAAATTGAGTTACAGACGTTGGAAAGTGAATCAGAAGAAGAAAGGTATGAAGTTGAGTATGACATGGAAGATGAACAGGAACACGTAATGGGAATATAAAAAGAAAAAGGAACTAAGATTTTTTCTTAGGTCCTTTTTTCATTGTTTTTGCATAATTTTCGATATCCTTTTTTAAATAAAGACGTGTTAGTCCATTTCCTTGATTTGTTTTTCGAATATCTTTTAAGTAGAAAGCTGGCAGCTTCTCTAGTGACTGTGTAATACCACGAAGAGATTGCCCTGTGATTTTCATTGCTTCTTGTTTGACTAAAAGATTTTCATTACACCAATCAGAGAGGTAGGATTTATATTCATCAGTTGAAAAATAGTCTAATAGATCGTTGATTTTTCCGTCGTTCTTTAGTTGATTAAGAAAAACTTCTATTTCCATAAAATCACCTCAAGGTCATTATAGCAACAATATTTTCTTGATGCAATAAAATGCGGAAATAAACACACGATAATATAATCATGTTTATATTGACATGGAAGAGGAAAAGGAATATAATTTTAGAAAAAGGAGGTAATAATCATGCTAGAAATTAGTAAAGTTCTATTTTTAATGGTAGTTAGTCAATTATCAAAAGGTATCAGTCAGGGAAGTGATCATATCTTTTATGACATGAACGGATGGTCAAAAGTCTTTTTCGTCATAGTGTTCTTTTGCGTGTTGTTCGCAGTGATAGGGCTTATTCTTAAACATTCCTTGATGATTGGTTTTCTTATTTTTTTAGGATTTCCTTTGTTAATGTTCTTTAGCAAACTAGTGATGATCGTTACTTTAGGGTGGTTTGTACTATCAATCATTCGAACAGCAACAGGAATGTCAAATAGAGCTAACTTAGGAGTAAAAGCAAAATGAAAAAGCTTAAGATAATTATTATCGGGTTGTTACTTGTATTTTTTTCTACGGGATGTAGTCAAGTTTCTAAGGAGATAAAGGATAAAGTCAACTTTAACAATAAAACAGTACAAGAAAATAAGTACAGTGACCTACCGAAAGAAACAAAAATTTCAGTTGAAGTTTCTCGTTTTATAGATGGTGATACCACGGAATTTATCATAAATGATACAAGTGTAGTTACTAGATATTTATTAATTGATACACCTGAAACTGTGAAAAGGGGGTTGGATGTTCAACCGTTTGGTAAAGAAGCCAGTAATCGGACTAAAGAACTGCTTGAACAGGCAAATATTATTGAATTGATGATCGATAAAGGAAATCCAACAGATATGACAGATAGCAAGCGTCTATTATCTTATGTATTTGTAGACGGAGAACTCCTTCAGGATATTCTTGTGAAAGAAGGCCTAGCGAGAGTTGCTGTTTATGATTCTAATAATGTGAGGTTTTTATCGACACTAGAAAAGAGTGCGGAGATAGCAAAAAATAATAAAGTCGGTATTTGGAGCATTGATGGTTATGTGACAAATCACGGCTACAACTATGAAAAGAGGAATTAATTAATGGATATAACGAATGAAAAATTATTAAAACAAGTGATTGAAAATGTAAAAAGTGAAGTTGAAAAATTAGAAGTTATCAGACAAAACATATCAGATGAGTTATATAGATATGATGAAGCTTCTCTTGCTAATCAGAATAACGAAACTATTTTTGATGAATTGCAGCAGAAGACAGATGAAAGCTATATTCATGTGGACGAGTCGATGCAGTCTCTTAATAACATTGTTAAAAATTTAGGAACTACTCTTGAGTTGAACGAAAAAATTAAAGCGTCAGAAAAACAGTATGGAAAAAAAGAAATAGGTGAAATCGAGAGCGAAATGAACAGCTATTATGTAACGGTAACTGAAGCTGGCTACTCATTTGATGTCATTTATGCAGAAAATAGTGATGATTTGGCACGAGAAATCGAGTCCGTTAATAGCTTAGATCATTTTGATGCAGTTCCATTAAAGGACGCACTAGATAATGATATTCATGTGAATATGAATAACACAGTGCGGTCAGATCAGCTTTCTAAATTAATCAATGAATATGTGTATGTGAAAGAGTCGAATCAGAATAACCTGGAAACTTATCAGGAAGAAGAACTTCAAGAAGATCAACAGATGACACTTTAATATTTTTAGAAAGCGAAGTATTGAATGTGCCATTAGAGAGAGCTGATGGCACATTCATTGATATTTAAAGAAAGAAGGTGAAATGAGTTGGCCAAGATTAGAAGAGAAATAGTAAATCGTGTGTTAGAAGTAAGAACCGCGAAAAATATGAGTCAAAATGAACTAGCAAAAAGACTAGAAATTTCAAGATTATCAGTGAAGAGTATTGAAAGAGGAAAGTATATACCGCCCCTTCAGTTAGCATTTGATATAGCGGAAGAATTAGATGTTGGGGTTGAAGAGTTATTTTTCCGGGAAAAAAAAGCACCTACTTTGCTCGAACAAAGTAAGCGCCAAAGCAACAAATAAAACGCGCAAAACGTTATGTCTGTTACTAATAATTACTATATCAAATATATAAGTAGCAGGCAATGATAATAGATGAATAGGAGTGAATTAGATGAGGATTTTAACTAATCTCATGTATTTAGCTGTACATTTTCTCCAGGTATCTATCACATTGATCGTGCTGCTTTTTTCGGCACATGTGGGTACTTATGGAAACTACATTTTTGATCCAGTAGACTTTTTATCTCGAAATGCTCTGGTTGTATCTATCCTTTCCGCTTTAGTATCAGGAATTATACAACTAAAGATTAAATACTCTGCAGTCTCAAAAAAATCAAGGGGGATGCTTCAATGAAACGAAAAAAGAAGAAAGCTCTCCTTGAACTATTTGTAGATAATTTCTGCGGAGGTGGAGGTGCAACTGAAGGAATAGAAAGTGGAATCAAACGATCGATCGACATTGCGATTAATCATGATAAAGATGCTATTGCCACCCACGTAGCCAATCACCCAAACGTGAAACACTACTGCGAAGATGTTTTTGAAGTTGACCCAATAAAAGCTACAGCTGGTAAGCCTGTTGCTCTTGCCTGGTTTTCTCCTGACTGTAAACATTTTAGTATTGCGAAAGGTGCAACTCCAGTTAGTAAGAACATTAGAGGGTTAGCATGGGTTGCTATGAGATGGGCAGCCAAAGTTAAACCTCGTGTCATTATGTTAGAAAATGTAATGGAATTTACAACTTGGGGTCAGCTGCGAGCAATTAGAGATCCGGAAACCGGACGAGTTAAAACAAAGGAGATTGTCAGAGTTTATGATGAAAAGAAAAAAGAGTGGAAAAATGTTAATCGAGTGGCTTCACCAGGAGAAGTAGTGCCGAAAGAGAATCAATTAGAAGAACCAGATCCCAAAAAGAAAGGTATGATATTTAAAAAATTTATTCAAACGTTGGAAAGGCTAGGGTATGAGGTGGAGTTTCGTATCTTGAAGGCATGTGATTATGGAACACCTACCACAAGAAAGAGACTTTTTCTGATAGCACGGTCAGATGGAGAGCCGATTGTTTGGCCAGAGGCTACGCATGGACCACGAGATAGTCAGGAAGTACAAGAAGGTAAGCTGCTTCCTTATCGTGCTGCTAAAGAAGTAATTGATTTTTCTCTAGAAAGCAAATCTATCTTCAATAGAGATAAACCATTAAAAGAATCTACGATGAAACGCATTGCTCGTGGATTAAAAAAGTTTGTTGTTGAGAATAATGATCCGTTTTTAACTAAAGCACATAAAAGTGATCAATCGTCTGCTGGTATACCATCGTTCATTCAGATGGGGTATGGTGATCCAGAAGGAAAACGAGTATTAGATTTAAATAATCCATTTGGAACAATTACAAGTGGAGGAAATAAATTTGGTCTAGCTACTGCTTGGATTAAGGAAGATTATGGACAAAGTACAGGAACTGATATCAACAAACCCCTAGGGACAATCACTGCGAAAAGTAATCACCATTCGTTAATGACTGTATTTCTCTCTAAGCATTATGGAGGGAATTATAAAGGAGCTGGCATTGACTTAAGAGATCCTATGGATACAATCACACAAGTTGATCACCATAGTTTAGTTTCTGCCAAACTTCAAAAAATATCTACTCAAGTTAAATCAGATAAAGAATTGATTAGAGTCGGCCATATTATTTCCGCATTGTTTTATAGTTCGACTCGTCTCTTTAGATTGAAATGTATTAGTCGGCTGAATGGTAATGTTGGCAATAGTCTCCAGGTGGAAGAATTCATGAGAAAACACGGTATCTCTGGAACAATTCAAGAACAAAATTCGTCATTTTTAATAAAATACTATGGGAGTGATGACGGGCAATCAGTCGATTCACCTTTGCATACAATTCCTACTAGAGATCGATTTGGGTTAATACAAATACATGGGGTGAATTATCGAATTGTAGATATAACCCTAAGAATGATTCAACCACACGAATTGGCATTAGCTCAAGGCGTGTCAGAATCTTACATTCTTGATAGAGATGCAAATGGTAAAACGATCAGTAAACAAAAACAGGTAGCTAGAATTGGAAATATGGTGGTTCCGCAGATACCAAAAGCATTAGTAAAAGCAAATCTACCAGAACACTGTCCAGATGGTCCATTTGTAGAACAGATAGAACTACTAAATAAAGACTTTGAATCTGAAATAGCAGCTTAGGATCACTTCTTTCGAGAGAAAACAGAAAAATGGAGATGATCTACCAAACTTTGGTAAAAGTGTTGATCAATTTAATAGTGACGGGTCGACAATCGATATATCAGATGATAACTTCCCCTTTTGAAGAAATACTTAGGGGGAAATCTGATCCAAAGGTAATAATAGAAGTTGCTCAAAAAAAAGAAAAGTTATAAACCATCAATGAACGGTCTAGACCCAAGAGGATTCAATAGAAGGCGAGCGACAACAAGCCATACTTAAATTTAATGAAGAGAAGAGGGCCCATAGTAGGACTTTAGGTATTTTCTGGAGGCCATTTAAAGCGTTTAGTAAGTATGAAGGGAGGAGTCAAGGATAGCGGATCTATATGAACAGAATAAAATTATTGATAAAGATCATGTGGCAACACCTAGATGGGTAGTGGAAAACATATACCAACTAATTGATGTATATTCGTTCAAAAATATTTGGTTACCCTTCAACAACTATGATAGTCAGTTTAAACTACAAGCAGAAGAATTAAAACTCAAGTATAAAGCTACTCATTTATTTGATGATGTAGTTTTCTACAGAGCCACCTAGAGAATGCGACTTAATGATAAGTAATCCTCCTTTCAGTCTTCAAAACGAAATTATTAAAAGAAGCTTTGAGTTGGTTGATCAAGGTAAAATAAGATCTTTTGCCTTATTGTTACCGTTAGCGACTTTAGAAACGGAAAAAAGAGCAGAAATGTTTGAGCACCACAAAGAAAAATTGGCTATTCTGATCTTTAAAAAGAGAATCAAGTTCATTGGTCATAGTACAAATTTTAATAAAGGATGTTGCTGGGTTTGTTTTAATATTGATTCATTAAAAAAACAACCAATTCAGTGGGTTTAGAGTAAGTACTTTTTCTATTTATGGTACCTATTAGAATCAACTCTTATGATGAAAGGAAGAATTATGATAAAAAGTATTTTTTTACAAGAATTTTTGGAATGGTTACTTCTAGTCTTGGGAATCACAGGAAATGTGACAAGTATAATCTTGTGGATTCCTCAAGCAAAACAGATTTGGTTGAATCGCCATGATCCAAAAGCGTTAAGAATCATTAGTATAGGGACACAAAAGCTCGTGGCACTGAATACATTAGTTTGGTGCTCTTATGGTCTATTGAAACATGATTTCTGGCTGCCAATTGCTACAATCTTCATACTGCCTTGCGCATTATTAACGATTTATTGGAAAAAGAAGGCTGTAAATAAGGAAAGAGAAACCGAAGAAAATGAACCAAGTACCTGGTTTTCATTCGCTGCATATTGCAGACTTAACGAGCAAGATAAGGAACGTTGTTTAGAAGCTATGTATAATACTGATTTTATAAAGTTGGTCCACAAAGAATCTCTAAATTGGGAATCCTATGAGAGCATGAGTGAGTTAGATAGGATGTATTGGGATAAAGAACTTTGGTGCGAAAAATATGAAAAATAGTAATAACAAATTCAAATTTCAGGAGGAAAGCTAGTTAATGAAAAAGAAATATGAAATGAATTCAATATGGTCAATAATACTGATTTCTGTTGGAATAATATTTGCAGCAATAATTTATTTGAGTAAACTCACTGTGATAACAAGTTTTTTATCAGCTGTATTGATGTATTTACTAACGTTAATAGGCATATTAAAGATAAGAAATTGGCGAAAAGAAAGAAGGATTAAAAATGATTAAAGGTAAAAAACAATGGAACATTACTATAGTTAGACCTGAGTACAGTAAGGATTTTTGCTACATAAAAGATATGTATTCGGTCGTACAAAAAACTGATAAAGAAAACTGGTCTTTTTTTTCAGAGGAAAAAGAAAAGGATTTTGCGATTGATTTATTGAACTACGGAGAATTGACTCGATTGATCTATGTAAATAATCGACCAGTTGCTTATATAAGCTGTTACTTGTTGAAAGCTAATGCTGATATCTTATTGCAAGACGATTATTATCACAAAGTTGGTTTATCATTATCCGATTTGCGAGTTAAATATAACGGTCGTAATGAGAGTTATTTGGACAATAATTTATACATTAATGTTATTGCAGTTTCCGAGAAGTACCAAGGGAGTGTAAAACTCCTAAAAAAATTAACTTTAGCATTAAAAGATATTTTGTACCATAATTTCCACCAGATGAAATTACCAGAAAACGTATATGCAGTCGGAGTTACGGAAAATAGTTGTAGGATGTGTAAATTTTTTGATTTTGAGGTGGAAAGCGTTTCTGAGAGAAAATATAAAGAAATAGTAAATCAACGAACCCTGTATAAAATAAAAACAGGTGCACTGATTGAGAAACTTTATAAAATATTAGATCCAAAGAAATGACACTGCAGACAAAGTGTTTAGTTATACAGAAGGAGGAAATATTACATGAAAACAATTGCAATAGATATAGATGGTACATTAACAGGCAATGATTTAGAATGTGCTATCTATTCAGCAAAACTGGGCCGACCAATATTACCACATGATTTGATAGATTATAATGTTGCAAAAGCCTTATCAATAACTGAAGATGAGGAACGAGCTATTTGGGACAAAAAAACAATCGATTTGTTTTATGACAACGCTGATCCTGATATCGCTGCAATAAAGAAAGTTAATCAAATCAGTGAAGAATATGACGCTGTTATAATCTTATCAAAACGATTTAGTTATGGATATGATGCTACTTTAAGGTGGTTAAAACGAAATAAGGTTTACTTCAACAAATTAGTCTTAACGAATGAACAAGATAAAACACCATTTTTGGACTTATATAAAGTTAACACAATAGTAGAAGATAATGATTATTATATTGATTATCTTTCTGGTAAAGCGAACTTATACACCTACTTAGTCGAGAGGCCGTATAACAAAAATAAAACTACTATGGCTAATGAAATCATAAAATTAACATAAAGGAGCCTGTTTTTGATAGATCGAAGAAAGAAGGAAAATGAATGATTACGTCTCTAAATTTCTTAAGACAATGTATTGAAAGTGTAAATCAAGTATTGATTTCGTTAACTACAATGATTAGTAAGATCAATATAGACTATACATTATTTATCGCTTTATTTATTTTGGTTTGGGAAATGATGGATTTGTTTCTTTTTAAGGAAGAGTGATAACTGACGTTTTTGGGGAAGGAATGTTTTTATGTCAAATATAATGATTACTGGCGTTAGTCGAGTGGGAAAATCAACATTAGCAAAAGCAATGTATAGAGTCCTAAACGATAGCAATTTGAATTATTCTTTGGTTCCTTTTGATCCGTTTATCGATGCATGGAAAGATAAACAGAGTGGAGGAGACCGATCGTTTGAAAAATGGAAAGAACTAGAGTTTAGTGATACATGCCGAGAAATGATAGCTTACACGATTAAAAAATTGTCGAAAAAGCAATATGAAAAACAGAATTTTATTTTTGAATCAGCGCATGCAATATATGATCCTAGACATTTTGATCAAATAATAAAGGAATACCAACTAAACAAATTAATGATGATAAATTTATTACATGATACAGAATATACAACACAAGAATTAATTCAGCAAGTGAGAATTAATGACAATGAAGCAGACTGGACATTCCACAAGAGTAGTGATGAATTACAATATAAATTTGATTGTGCGCTGCAAGCTAATAAAGATGCACTTCATTATTTTGAAAAGAACAACCGAATGTACCATGTTACTTCATATAATCGTGAACAAGTATTTGAAAGTATACTGAACGACACTTGCGATCAACTTAAGATAGTACCGTGAAAATAACGATTTTGGGAAAGGAATTTATTATGAGAACAGGTAAGTATGGTTTAAAAATTGAATATAAAGAGTTGACACTTGATCAAGTTGATAGCTTCATAAAAAATTATCCATTAGAACAACTTGAATGTAAACATATTTGCTATATAAAAGATGATCTATCGACAAAAATATACAGAGAAGCAATAAGTTGTGGATACGAAAAAGTTGTTTTAGGATCTCATAGAAGAGCAACTCATTCTGAAGAGATTAATAGAATTTTAGAGATGGCAACAACTAAAGATTTTTTAAGACCAGTACGAGTAGTCATGGATAAATATGGTAGGTTTTGGTGTGATAATACACACACGACACTAGCATATATACTGCGTGGCGGACAACAATTGAAAGATATACCTTTTTATGTAGTTAATTTGCAAAGTGATAGTATTATTTCATGTGATAATACTATCGCTGGAGATATCCAAGATTTGAGGAATATATATTCTTCTGCTTTGCGAATCCAGGAGAGAATTAATAATGGGATACGACCAAATGGAGTTAAGTGGACAATTAGTTCATTACTCAAAAATATGTCGATGGATAAACTTAAAAACTAAAAACAATGGTTTTTGATATATGAAAGGATGATGATTTGTGATGTTGATTTTTGTGTTTTCTGGCATGGGAAAAACAACACTAGCTCAAGATAATCCCAATATTATCGACTTGGAAACACTTAAATATGAATGGATTTACGATGATGTTGCAAAGGATTGGCATGATGAAGAATTAAAGGGAAGGGATGATGTCCGGAAAAGAAACCCTGACTTTCCAAAGAATTATGTAGACTTTTTAGAGAAACAGACTGAAGAGCAAATAATGATTCTATGTCCCACAAATGAGCTAGTGATAGACGAGCTTATTGATCGTGGATATAGTTATACAGCTATTTACCCAAGTAAAAAAGCCTTTGAAAAATATTACCTTGATAGATTCAATGAGCGTGGGAACTCAAAAGTTTTTATTGACATGTTGACCCTGAATTTTGAGGAGTATATCAAAATATTAAAGAAAGGAAGCGCAGTCAACATTGAAATAAATGCAGATATATTTTTGAACGAAGTTTTAAATAATTTTAACTGGAAAGAGAAAAAAATATGAACCTTTTTATTACAGGAAAACTTAAACAGGAACGTAAAGCTAAGTATACAGTGGTTAATTGTAGTAACTATGGCATAGATACGTGGTCCCCTGTTTTAGATAAATTTAGGTACAATAAGGATACCATTTTTGATATTGATAAAAATGGGGAAATAATATTAGAAGAACACATACCGTTAGAAATTATTGAAGGAATTGCACCAATACTATTTTTAACAGATGAAATTTATAACGTAAAAAACACAGCTAATTTTTTTGCTATCTCTAGTCTACGTAGGTCCTTGATTGTTGAATTAAATGGTAACTATGATCTAAATTTTTAAAATGACGGTTTTTAGGACAAAATGAGGTTGAGGTGAAATAATGATAGATACACTTGAAAAGTTCTTAAGCAGATTGGTTTTCCTTTCAGGAACTATCTTTTTCTTAGAAAATTTGAACAAAATTGAGAAAATAACTTTGAGTAATATATTTATCCTGTTTGGCATGACAGTTGCTTGGATGAGCATATCTAAAGACAATAAAAAATAGAACAACGTTTTTTGGGAAGGAGCTCAACAGAAGAATGAATATAACTAAGAAAAGTAGAATGATTGCTTTAATTAATTCTGCTAATGGTTTGCCGTTAGTTTTTAAAGAAAGACACGTTGACAATGAATTGGAAGTATGTGTGTACGATTCAAACAAATATAGAAAGGAAGGTTCAACTTTTCCACTTAATTACAAAAACAAAGCTAAGCAAATCATTAAGACCTATGGGAGTGTATGGGTATCTGAAGAAGAATTCTATAAATATCCACTTGAATTTAATAATAATGATAGTAATTCAAGTGAAAATGAAGAACCACTAGTTGAATGGCTTACTTTGTATTTGAGAAGTGGAGAAGAACTAAGTCATGAAATGGAAAAAATTAAACAACCCACTAGAGACTATATTTTGACTACAATTATTCCTTTTGAAGTGGAAAATTTTGTTATAGAGGATGACGAAGGCGTATCCAGTTATCAGACTAAATACATTGAAGCGATAACAATACTCTATGAATAATATGTTGAATGAGGGTTTTTGGGATAGCAAAAGGAGGGAAGGAAAAAAATAATGAGCGAATTTGTGTATGCCGACAATTGGAAAGCTATTGAAGGGACGAGCTTAGCAAAGGCTAAAATACGAGAAAAACTAGTTGATAGTTTAGAAAAAGAACATTTACTAGAAATTAGTAGAATGTTAAGAAATGAGGGGTTTATGCCCAAAGATTTTATTTTAAGTGAATACCCGATCGCTGGTGTTTATGTCTGTCAGGCTCTTGATAATTCTAATTATTTCACAGTGGCTTATGATTCAAATAAGAAAGAATTGACTCCTACTTATACCACATTAAAATGTGATGAAAATAGAAACAATACGTTTGCTTGTCAGACGATTGCTGAATCGATAAAAAAAACAGAATGTTGATTTATATACGACAGTTTTTGGGAAACAAAAAAACAACACTACGTTTATTCATAAGTAGTGTTGTTTTTTAATAAACGATCATTTACCCAACCTTGAACGAGGGCAAAGTCTTCGTCTGTTGCAATAGAAATGAAACTTTTCGTAGCTGATTTTTTATTTCTATATTGCTTGCTATCTTTGTTTTTTTGATCATACTTCTTGCTAGCCCTTCTTTGAGCTTCAGATGATTTCAATTCAGTCATTAAAAACCCCTCCTACGATTAGTGTACCATAGCCATTGAAAAAAATCAGCATATTCTTATAAAAAGCATTTACAATATAAGCATATGCTGATATAATTAGGATATAAAATATTGAGAGGAATGTTACAAATATGGAAAATAAAGATATAGGTGTCGCAAAGAATCGTTTAAAAGCATATTTCAAAAGTGATTTTGAAAGAGCCTTTTTCAATGATTTACTGATTTCGATGGATGATTTATTGGATATTCTTGAAGATGAATACAATGTAGATGTAGACGTTGATGATATCGTTTGTAGCGGTTGGCAAATGGATTTTCTGTTACCTGTAAATGTAGAAGGTTCTCAATATCACATTGAAGGTAGTGGGTACTATAGACGTTTGGCTTTGAGAAAGATATAGGAAAGGAATAGAAAATATTTTAGATAGCACTGTGATTCTTCTTTGTCCTAAAGATATGGGGCAAAGAAGAATCACAATAAAAGTTTTAAAAGAAAACAAGATTCGCCTGAATAAAGCTCTAGTTTATCGGTGATAAAAAGCATTTCAAATCCAGAATCTTTCTTCGAAATACATATTATTGATAATTTTGATTTTTGGACTGAAGGTGCTATCGAGGATTTATATTAACGAAGGTTTTTAAAATATCGAATGAGAGAAGGACATTTCATGAAAAGAAAAGAATTGATTTTAGAAAAGGGTCAAGCGAATAGTTTAGAAGAGCTATATCAGTTGATCAATAAATATGAAAAGCTAAAAGAAAACCCTATTACTGATCAAAACTACAAGATGGATTTCACTGCAAAAAATGTTTCAATTGATTTTCTTGATAAGGAATTTCAAAAAGGTGAGATTGTCGTAGAGCATTTGAATAATAGTATCGGTATTACGAAAATAACTAAGTTAGAACAACATCGCGGGGATACGTTAGTTTATACAGGACGACTCTTAGACAACTCTCCAGAGTCTAGCGAAACCAGATTTTATTGGTTGTACAAGATCGAAGCTTTGTGTGTTGATTACAAAATTTATATAGGGGAGTATTGAGTGTAACGGACAAATAGTTAATATCTAAAATGACGGTTTTTGGGACAAGAAAGAAGGTGAGAATCAGTGAGCAAGACAAGTCTTACTAAAGAGATTGAAGTAGCGTTATATCATTACTGTTACGATCTAGGTCATATATTGGTAGAGGAAGTGACAATGCCTAGTAAAGCAGGCATTGTGGACACACTGTCGGTTGAGTTAAAAGGGAATTGTAGCAAGGGCTACGAAAATATTTGGAGATTTTATGAAATAAAGGTAAGCAAGCAAGATTTTTACTCTAAGAATAAACTTACTTTTTTGGGACATTTTAATTATTTTGTTTTGCCTACAGATCTCTACAGCGTAGTTAAAAACGATATTCCTAAAAATATCGGGGTACTCACTTACAACAAGGGCAGTATCTCAATGATGACAAAGCCTATTCGCAAAAAAGAACTTAGTATTGATGAAAATGTTCTGTTCAGAAATTTGATCAAATCAATGAACAGAGAAGTTTTTAAGGCAAAACAAGTAGAAAAAGGTCTGACAATCTATAATACAGAGACGTTGATGAAAGAAATAGTGAAAAGGACAGCCAAAGGAAAAAGTGATTTCCTAGTGGATTTCATGTTGGAAACTTATGCTGAAGACAAAAATAAATTCTTGAACCTTTTAATCGATTCAAGTGTAAGTGAAGATTACAAGGAATTGGTGCTTTCGATATTGTCTCAAGAACTCAAATATTTAAAGGAAGATGTGGTACTGATCAAAGAAGACTATAGAGAAGAAAGACGGCTGAAAAGAGAGGCTTGGTTGAAAATTAGGCAGCTAGAAAATCAACTAAAGGAAATAGCAAATTAACGACGGTTTTTAATAAAGAAGAAAAGGTGAAAGAATAATGATGATATTTATCGCAGGGATGATGTTTGGTAGTTTTGGAGGGGTATTGATTATGTTGTTTGTCCAGGGAGCATATAACGGAGATGCTGAGTGGAAAATAGAATGTGACAAAGAATTTATGAATCAGGATAGAGAAAGATCTGCCTTGCGCTCACAAAGCAGATCCAAAGGTAACAAATAAAATGTACTACCATATTCTTTGCTACTAATTTAATATAGCAAAATTAGTAGCATTGTTCAATTAGGTAAAAACGACGGTTTTTGGGAAAGGAGAATTTCATGATTTCTGATAAAATCGATGAATTGGACGAAAGATTAACTAAGCAATTGATCAAATATGAAGTGAGTCCAACTAAAAGCAGAGAACAATACATTCGGAAATTAACTAGTCAAAAAATGGAACTAGAAAGAGAACTAAATAAGCAGCGCACTTTGATTGGACAGTTCTTGAACAATTAATCACCTGAAAGGAAGATATTTCATAGATGAAATTGTTACGAAAATAAATGATATAGATTTTAACAGCTTCTACTTAAAAGAATGGTTTATGGGAAAGGAGAATATAAGTGAGGTTTTGTAAAGCACGAAAAAAAGATATCAGCAAAATAGAGTATTTAATTAACAGTAATTTGAAGAACGTTGTAAATGAGAATCAAGGCTTTGTTTATTCCTATTATGATAAGGAAAATATTAATAATACTTGGTGTCTTTGGAATGAAAATCTACTAATAGGCATAGCGATTGTGAGCGATTTTTCTGAAATAAACGTAACAAAATACACAATCACAAAGTCTAAGCTATTATTTGGTACAGCCAAGTATATAAGTTCTTTATGTATAGCAACAGAAATGCGGGGGAAAGGGATAGGGAAAATGATGTACTCACACATTTTCAAAATATTTAATAAAGCAAATAAATTTTATGTGAAAGTTGATATAGATAACGAGGTATCATTAAGGTTTCATAAAAATTGGAAGGTAGTTGGCAATTACACAAATAAGAAGAAAGAGAAATTTTTGTTGCTAGAAAAAAGTAATGAATACTATCAGCTTCCTTTTCGATTGATTATTTCTGAAGGCTTTGAGTATGAAGGATTCTAAAACGACGGTTTTTGGGAGAGGTGAAAGGAATGGAAAACTTTTTTATTACATTAGATTGGTTGACGAACGGAAATGGAGAAATCGCAATGATCGTGATTTTTGTTCTATTGCTTATTGCAGTAATAGGAACGGTTGTCAATGAAGGATATTAAAAACTATTTCAAAAAAGGACAGAATGATCCTTTTATTTTATCCTTATTGTGTAAATTTTGAGTATAGGAAAAAGTGATCATATGCAGCTGCGCAGAGATCACTTTTTTTGTGTAAATTTTACATATAAATTTATCAGAATCTGACATAAGTACGTTCAGTCAGATTTGTTAATCGTTTTTCAGAAATAATTTTTAAATTGAAAAAATTATAGTAAAAACTTTTGACAATTATGAGAAAAGATGCTATATTAGTTATGTAGAAAGACATTAATAGTATATAATTACGGGCTAGTGACTACGGCTTGTACTCGCCTACGGGCTTTCAATTGACTATTAGTTGAAAGAAAAATACTAGTGGGACTACCTTCCCTTGAGGTAAGATAGGGCGATAGTTAGCGATGGGTGAAACCAATTCGTGGAAAAAGAGAGGAGGTTTCCTCTCTTTTTTTTTGGAGGTAAATTATGAATTACGATGAAAAATGGTTGGAAAGTTTCGATGGAAATATTAATCCAAACTTTATTTTAATGAGTGAATTAGTTAATTCAATAGAGAAGTATGTATCGCAGTTTGAATATATTTATTCGACAAATCTACCTGATTTTTCTGAAATAAAAATAAACTTTCTTAACACGAATATTCCGCATTTAATGGGATTATCGAGGAATCACCATTATGGGTTGCCAACCTATCATAGTGAAGCAATTTTTGAAGGTTTAAAGAGAGACTGGGACTTAGAGAAATTAAAAAAAGGCGACAGCGGATGGTTTAATGAAAATCAAGAGAAATTAATTGGCTGCCTATTTTTATATCAAATGTTAAATATTATCGACTGCACTATCTATACAACTATTACAGAGGGGCCACAACACTTCAGGCTAGAAAGGGATAATATTTATTTTATTATATTTAAGTACCCTGGGAGCAACTCATATAGTATTGAGTTGACTCCAGAAAATTCTTCGGATGGGAGAAAAACATATACTCCTAGAAGTTTAAAAATAAATGACAGTATTGGAGAAAATTGCAAAGAAGTCAAACTTACTTTGATCACTAAAAATAGAATAAAAGATAAAAGAAGCAAAAGATACGAACGATGGAATTAATACTTTAATTAGGTATATAAGGCAATACTATGGGAATAATTATTCTGTAGTGTTGCTTTTCTTGTTTAGGTGGTCTGTAAAAATATGCGAATCCCAAAAACATTCGTTTTAGGCATAGATATGTACTAAAACATACAGAGGTTAAAAGTGATCTATTACAAAGAAAGTCAATTCGGTTACTTTAGTTAACTGTGTAAGTGATTAGGATTAGATTCACCAAGTCAGGGTTATGGGTGTTGATTACAATCAGAGTTGATATGATATTAAGATCGAAACTTCTTGAAATTAAGTGAAAATCTATTGAGTTTATCTATATTCTATGATAAACTTTTATTAGAAACAAATGTATGTTTCTTGGTGGTCAGGCATCATAATAACTCAATACTGAAATCGGAAGTAATGGCCGATAGTTGGCGGGCAACAGAAAAACTCGATATAATATTGGACATAGGGCCAATAGTTGGTGAGCAACAGAAAAACCTGAATTATGTTAGACTTTTAAAGAAGGCAAGCTCAGCTTGCCTTCTTTATTTATAGGAGAAGGTAATGATTGAAAAAAAAGATTTTGACATAATTAAAGAGGCTTTCATAATTTATGACACCAACTTCAATAATCATGAGTTCACTTATACATACCGACATAGGAAAACTAAGAAAATATTAGAAATGAAAGTTAAATTTGAAGCTGGGAATTTTATGCATTTATGTGGAGTTAAATATAATCAAATAGATAAAGATGGAAAAATTAAATTTTCTTTTAGTGCTACTCAATTTTACAAAGCTCTAAAGAGTAATAAAGTTTCACTGCGTGGGATTACTACTAAAAATGATGGGACTACGGGTCAAAAGTTACAAGTAATTCCTCTATTAGAAATGCTAATTTCTCCAGGTGTTAGAGTATGCGACGGGGGAATGTTTTACAATATGCATTATGAAAAAGCAATTCGTTCAGGCAAAATGATTGTTGCGTTAACATGTAAAGAGAATAATAAAAGATATGTTCCGCAGTCTTTATTATCGTTAATAAATCAGCCACAAAAAAGTCAATCGAAATCTTTAACTGAATCTCATGAAGTAATTAAAATAAGTAAAACTGAGCTGAGTAGTAGTTCAATAACTGAAATTTACAATAAATGTTAAAAGAACGAGTAACGTAGGGTACTCGTTTTTATTTTTATTTAACTATCAAAACTTAAAAAGTATTGATAGTGTTTGTGCAGTGTGGTAAAACAAGGCTTGTAAGACTGTCATATCTTGCTATCATAAATAAGGTAAGAAATGGGGCAAAAAATGTGATTTTTGGTTATGCAAGAGTGAGTACCTGGGGACAAGATTTAGAATCTCAAATTGTTGCTTTAAAAAAAGCCGGTTGCGAAAAAATCTACACTGAAAAATTCACAGGAACAAAAATCGATCGAAAAGAATTTCAAGTGCTGCTTAAAGAATTATCTGAAGGTGACACTTTAGTCGTGACAAAATTAGATCGATTCGCTCAATCAACTGTTCAAGGATTAGAGACTGTTCAAAATCTTTTCAAAAGAGGAATTAAAGTTCATATTTTGAATATGGGTATAATCGAGAATACACCAACTGGAAGACTAACATTTACAATTTTTTCGGCATTTGCAGAATTTGAACGAGATATGATTGTAGAACGTACACAAAAGTAGAAATGTTGTCTTCAAACAAAAAAAATGCTATACTTGTGGTGCAGAAAAAGAACATGAAATACACTGAACCCCTAGAGTAGTAGGATACTCTAGGGGTTTTTCGTGGACTAATGTCGCCTAATTACGCTTTACTTCTTGTCTTTAGTATTTAGCCAATACTCAAAAAGAGCTACTAACAGCCCAACAAGAAGGGGACAGAAAAAAGCTAAGAACATGAAATACACCTCCTTTCAGTCGCAAGACTGTAGGATAGGCGAAACTTTATTATAACGTAAATCACGCGAATCACCAATAATTATCGGGAAGAGATTTGTTTGAATAGTGAAAGGAGAAATGATTTGAGGGCAACAGATGTACTTACAACACTATCTAATGATCTAAGATATGGCATAGTTCATAATTTGAAAATAGAGTTAAGTGATCAGAGCCATGATATTGGTCGTGCAGAAAAAATAGAAGATAATCTGATTCTATTTCCAACTGAAAAAATCGTATCGTTTTTTCTATTGTAAGAGAGAATTCTTTAAGAATATACAATTTACACTTTATAGAAAATCGAAGAATAAAGTATGTTAGAGTAATAAACAAAAAAGTTCTCGCTTTTTGGGGTGAGCGAGAACAGTGGTAAAAGTTTTAGAAAAGAGATTATGAAGGTATTTTACTTTATTAATTTAGAAAGCGCAATCATTTTGATGAGTCTAGTGTCAATTGTTCGGTTATTTATCCCTTTAAGAGTTTTTTGATCTATTTAATAGGTATCATAAATGACTGTTTTAGGAATAAAAAAAGAGCAGCGTTTGTTGCTCACGGTTGGAAAAGTATTTATTAAACAAGGCTCTTCCGTGAATGAACATGTATTTTTTATAATGATCTTCACTTGTTTCGTAATTATCACCTTATTCTGTAGAAAGTTATAAAATTATTGTAGAGACAACATGTTTATTCGTTGCTTGTTGGTTTTGAAAAACTACATCGTTACGCTGAAAAGCGTAGAACTCAAACTGAAATAGAGATACAAGCTTTCAAAGAGCAAATTGCTCAAGAATTAATCAAAACTGACCCTAAGAAAATTCACGATCCAAAAATATCAGTAGTAGGCCCCGCCCTTGAAGCTTCTAAATATTGAGGAAGAAGAACTTCGAAATATGTTCGCAAAGCTTATCGTCTCTAGTATGAATTCTGATTTTGATAATACTGTTCACCCTGCATTTGTTGAAACTATAAAACAAATGTCTGTACTGGATGCAAAAATTGTTAAGAGCTTTAGAAACGTAGGTACACATACTGCTGGAAATATAATTCAAGTGATGAATGCAGCGGGGGAGTATATTCCTAAAGGGGCTTATTTCACACTACTGGAAGATTTTTACATTTTCCCAGATCCGGAGCATACACTCAATGCTCTTTCTCAGGCTACCTCAAACCTTATAAGACTTGGAATTATTTCAATAGACCCCAAGCAAAATATGGATTGTCAAGATATATTCTTAAAAGATAGTAGAGTTAGTGATTTCATGAATAAGTGTAGCTTTTCAAATACTACAAATAAAATACGCACTTCAAGATTGGATGTGACTCCGTTTGGCTCTGCTTTTAAAGGATGTGTCATCTAATTAACTGCTTGTTCGTAATACTGAGCAATCTTTTTATTTCAATAGCTATCACAAAATTATTCTTTGTTGTATTCTTTCAAGTGAGCTGTTCTTTTAAGCGTTGATGACGTCTGATTTTCTTGTGTTATGGTTTTTGATTTTCTGTTCAGGGGTCTACTAAGATATAATAAAAACAAGGCTGATGCCGGACTTTAAAAGTATAAGAAGAAGCTGATCCTCCTTTAGATCAGCTTCTTTTTATACTTAGATAAGGATAGATTTTTTTTGTTCATAAGTCAATGCTTAAAAAAATGGCTCTGGATAATAGCTGGTTATCTATTTGTGGATATACAAAAAGTGCTATATTTATATTTATTAATCGGTTACAATAAACATAAAGGAGGAGAATAGTGAATGAATAATCTTTTAATGACATTATTTAGTGTTTTGTTAGTAAGTACTTTTTCAAGTGATGAAGTTCTAAATTTTGACAGTAGTCATGCAACAATGACAACAGAGTCAACAGAATTTTTAAAAGGAGACAAACCGATTGAGCAGCAACAAATTGGAATTAATCTTGAACCAAAGCAAGATTCAATCAATGCATCTGTAGGTAAGAATGGAAATTTAGATTTAGGAAATTTTGAAGACATCAAATTAGAAGGTGTATATACGGAGATAAAGGATAATCCATATATAGAACTAACAGAAAATGGTGTTTGGAAGGCGATAAAACCTGGAAATACAAAAATTACTATAGGTGTGGCATTAAGTGAAAGTACATTAGAAGCAATCAAAACTAAGTATCCGGATTGTGAAATTATCTATCCAGCTAAGGCACTAAAAGTTTTGGAAGTAAAAGTGAATGATAATGCTGGTGAAATTTATTTAGACTATCATGTTTCCCCAGGATCCATTCAAGCTGTTGTAGGGGGAGCTGGTGAATTTACTATAGGAAATTTTGAGGATATTCCATTAACAGGTACCTTCGAAGAAGTAAAAGATAATCCATTTATAGAAATACAAAGTGATGGGAAATGGAAAGCATTGAAAGCTGGCGAGACACAGGTTTTACCTAATTTCATTATTTCTGATGAGTCTCTTTCAAAAATAGAAGCCAAATATCCTGGAAAACCAATTGTTAAACCAGCTATGCAACAATTGATTCCAGTAAAAATTACAGATGCTAAAGTTGAGACTGTTACATTGACCTATCACTTTTCGCCAGGCTCGATTGAGACGGAAGTTAATTCTGTCGGAATGATTAGTGTTGGTGATTTTGAAGGGATTCCGTTAGCTGGAACTTTTAAAGAAGTAAAAGATAATCCTTATGTGGAGCTTAAAAGTGACGGGTCTTGGAAAGCTCTAAAAGCTGGTGAAACACAAATTTTACCAACATTTACATTATCAGAAGAAACGATTGCAAAGATTAATGCCAGGTATCCTGGAAAAGAAATTATAGTTCCAGAGATACAGCAAGTTATCCCATTTAAAATTAAAGAGAAGTCCGTTGTTGATTCAAATAAATCGGGCGAAAATCAAACGATAGGAACTTCTAAACCCGTGGATAGAACTGAAACTTTACCAAAAACAGGTGAAACTGAATCGTATATTCTAAAATTGATAGGTATAAGTACTATATTTATAATGATAAGAATTAAAAGAAGAGTGAGAGTGAAATAGATTATTAATACAAAGGAGAAAAGTATTTTGAGTATATTAAAGAAAATGAGTGTGTGTTTGGGAATATTTTATTTTGGCATTTATTCTAGTTCACTGGTTAATGCGGAAGAAGTTAGTCACAATGACAATACTATAGAAAATTTGGAAATAGACGAAGAGTTTATCCAGTCACTTGAAGGAGAAATATATTCCAATACAGAATCTTTACCAAATAATGGAGAACTTATTGTTGAATTACCAGAAGATATAAAAAATTTGGATAAAAATGTAATTGAACCATATACGATTTTCGGACCTGATGACAGAAGCTATGTTTCAAATACAAGTATTTTTCCCTATTCGGCAGTTTGTCAGTTGGTAATGGAGTATAGTAACGGAACATATGTTGGGACTGGAAACATTATCAACAATAATTATGTTCTTACTGCAGGTCATAATTTGTATTCTACAGAAAGACGTGAATGGGCAAAATCAGTTACCGTTATCCCTGGAGCATATCCGGTAGGGCCATATTCTGTAGGTACTTATTTCGGAAAGACAACTGCGAAAAAAATGACAGTTCCTTCAGGTTGGATAAATAATGGACAAACGAAAGATGATATCGGTGTTGTCGAGTTAAGAGATGCTATTGGAAAAAAAACGGGTTCATTTGGTTTAACAACTAAAATTACTAACCCTATAACGCTGACAGGATTTCACGGAGATTGGTATACTGCTACAGGACAACCAAGAATGGCGACAGAAACTAAGAATTATGAAAGTCTTACCAATGACTCTATTAGATATAAACTAGATAACTGGGGAGGATCTAGTGGATCTGGAATATATAGCAATAAAAATTATCAAATATTTGGTGTAAATGCGTATGGGTTGAAAGCTGATTATCAGCCAAACAATAGTACAGGTTATAATTTTGCAACAAGAATTAATCAATCTTGGTTCAATTTTGTGGCTACAGAAGCTAAGTTTACTCCACCATCAAGGAAAGAAAATAAATTAGTGTCTATAAAAAGCTCTGGGTACACGATTTGGAAGAGTATTATTAATTGGAATAAACAGACTGATACATCTGATAAATTAGGAAGAGTTTATAAGGTTAAATATGCATATAGTCACTTTAACGGTGAAACATATTACTCTTTATATGATCAAAATGATAATTGGCAAGGATATATCAATGCTTCGGGAACTAAAGAAGTAGCATCGCAAGCATTGAATAAGAGTGTTACGTTAACCAAAGAGGGCGTAACTTTCTGGGGAAACTTTTTCTTTTCAGGTAAAAAAGGAGATACAACTGGAAAGTTAGGAAAAGTTTATAATGCCAAACTTACTTACACACTAGGGAATGGTGTTAAATACTATTCATTATATAATAGTGATGGTTCGTGGGCAGGATACCTCAATTCTAGCGCTGCGAAGGAGGTTAAAGCAGAATCATTTAACAAAGATGTAACTGTAACTAAAGAAGGGTTCACCACGTGGGGGAATTTCTACTTTTCAAATAAAAAAGGAAATACCAAAGGAGCTCTTGGAAAAGTTTATAAAGCAAAATACACTTATACATTAGGAAATGGCGTGAAGTATTATTCGCTATATAATTTTGATGGTTCATGGGCAGGATATTTAAATGCTAATGCAGCAAAAGAGTTAAAAGCGGAAGCATACAATAAGGAAATTACGATTGCTAAAGAAGGATATACAATCTGGTCAAACTTTTATTTTAGTAGCAAGAAAGGAAATACAACTGGCAAATTAAAAACTAAATATAATGCTAAGTACGTGTATACTTTAGGAAATGGAGTCAAATATTATTCTCTATACAATACTAGTAATGTTTGGTCAGGCTATCTGAATACAGGAGCAGGAACTAATGTTAGAAGTCTGATGAATGCAGGTCAAACAATAGAGACTACAACAAGTGAGAGCATTCCAGAGCAAGACTTTAGCGATGGCGTTGAGGAAAACTTAGATCCAGAGACGACATTCTCTAGTGGTACAGAAAATATTGATCTAGTAAATGATTAATGCTGTTACAACTTTTTATAGAATCTAACGGTGAAGACTTGTTGATATGAGACAGATTAGACATGGATAATAAAACGCTGTAAGTCAAAAAGGTATTTGTTCTTATCTATTAGACAAATACCTTTTTATTTTAAAAGAAACAAGATTTTGTTGAAAATAAATTTGTTGAGATTTAACTGAGGTGATTTTAATAGTGAAAAAAGTAATGTTGACAGTGACAATGCTAATTTTAACAGGATGTATTGCCCAAAAAGCAAAAGAAACAAAGATTATTGCTCATAGAGGAGCGCATATTGTTGCTCCTGAAAACACGGTTGAAGCAATTGAAAAAGCAAATGATTTAGGTTACTCAGGTGTAGAAATTGATGTAAGGACTAGTAAAGACGGAATTAATTTTTTAATGCATGATGATACTCTAGATAGAACCACAAATGGATCAGGTGAAGAAGAAAAACTTACAATAAAAGAGCTGAAAGATTTAGAAATCAAAACAGCAGGATATCCAGATTATAAAAATGAAGTACTGAAAATTCCGACATTCGAAGAGGCTGTGGAATCTATAGCAAAAACAAAGTTAGAAGTGAATATAGATGGCTCAAAAGGTAATTGGGCAGATGAGAAGTTTGTGTATTCCATTATGCAGACCCTGAAAAAATATAAAGTTTATAACCGATCTTTTTTTGTATTAAGCGATAAGAAAATTCGGGATAGCGTAGTTAAGTGTTATCCAGATGCTACTGTTTCTTGGCTTTATGACAGCAAAAATAATATAGATGATGAAATAAAGCAGGTAAAATCATATGAAAAATCACTTTTGTCTATATCCAATTCTCAAGCAGATAAAGAGATGCTAAATAAATTGAATCAAGCACAAATAAACTATCAAGTGTATGGAGTAAATGATAACGAAAGGTTCTTGGAACTTCAAAAGCAATCTGTTCCAATCATAGAGACAGATAAAATTGATCCGACAAAAGTTAACTAATCATTTAGCAGCTTGATTGATTTTTATGTTAATGAGTGTATCTCTAATAAGATGCTCAAGATCTTCCCCCATTAACAATAAGCGAAACCATAATAGAGTATAGGCAACTGAACGTTTTGTGAACATTGCTCTGATAAGATTTTCCAGTGTTCAATAGAGTTACACAAAATAAAAATTCAGGATAGAGAATTTTTATTTTGTGTATTTAAAGTAGTTCTGCTAAAAACATTGATTTTTGGCAGATAATACTAGCTTTTTAAAATTGAACGCTATCAACTGAAGTATGGAGTTCAACGAAAAAAGAAAGATAGGCTACTGTGATTATGATATACTAAGTATTGTAGAAAAATTAAAAGATAGTTGGCTAAATCTCTTGAAAAAGGGGTGATGCCTTATGATTAATGGATCTGTCCCTAGAAAGGAATAGTGTTGTCAGTATACGAAGCATTGACACTTGCAATTAGTTTTGCAATGTTAGTGATTGCGGTATTGGAATTTAATCAAAAAAATAAACCATCCTTTTACTTTGTCGAGTAAGATGGTTTAATAACCTGAATATAGCCTGCCAGCTTTTCACTGGTAATTCTACACTAGAGAGGTATGTTGACGCATCTCTCTCTTTTCATGTAGATTATAGCATGTTTTCATTAGATTTGGTACATGTTAGGGTTTAAATGCACTAAGAATGTATAAAATGTATTAGTTGTTAATCTGAGACAGCCTTAGAATCCTTCTCAGAAGCACAAGAATTAAATTTTCACTTGATTTTGTACAATGTCTCTCGTGAAGCGTGATTTCTTTTAGCAATCTTTACTAATGGTCAATTTACTGAACCTTAGTACTCTGACATACCAATTAAGGCTGAAAAAATACGCCCTTGTGGTGCTACATTAATTGATCAAGAAACTGCTCAATAGAGTATAGCTAAAAGTGATCAATGTGCAGATGCATATTGATCATTTTTTTGTTTTAAATTATACATATAAATTAATCAGAATCTAACGGAAGTACGTTGAGTTATATTTTTATTGGGAAAACGTTGTAAATACATGTAATTACGTGGTATAATGTTAACAACAAGGGAGGCGATATCATGGAAATAGTAAAAGCAAGAAAACAAGGTAACGCGATCATGGTTACTTTGGCAAGCAAGCTAGCAGTGAAAGAAGGTCAAGAATTTTACTACTATAAAGATGAAGAAGGAATCATTTCATTAATTCCTAAAGCTGAAGACTTTTTTCAAAATGCGACCAAAGGTGAGTTTGTAGATAGCGAAGATAAATTAGCAATGAATTTTTCACCAGAAGGTACTGAATTAGATGATTAAACAAGGCGATATTGTAACTATAAATTTTGATCCTTCTAAAGGTAGTGAAATTCAAAAAAGACGACCAGCATTAGTTATGAGTCGCAATGAATACAATCTTTCCTCTAATCTTATCATAGTCTGTCCGATAACTTCTACAACAAAGCAACGCCCTTACTTTTTACCGATAAGCAGCGAAGCATTAAAAAAGGATAGTAAGGTGAATACCAAGCAGGTCTATTCGTTAGATTATACTCCTGAAGGAAATAGAAATGTTAAAGTAATTGGAAAAATTGAAGTGAAAGAATTTTTAAATGTTGCGCAGCATTTTATGTTAAACTTCAATTTTCCATTTTTTTAGATGAAAAAGTTTGTTCTTTATAAATCTGACACAATCTGATTGTTATTTGGAGCATTTGGTGTGCCCCCTCTTCAAACCATTGCCTCGATGGGTTGTGTCTTGTAGCGTTAAAATGTTTACTTTTTGGAATTGTGGCATATTGCTTATTTGGAATGGAGGTTCAGAAGGCTGTATTAAACGAGTGTGATGTTCTCCTCCTTATACAGCACAAATTCTAGGGATACGAAGTGAATTTGACGAAATAACAAGTCAGTTTTCTAATGCCAGGAACAAGTTAAAAGCAAAGTGAAATTATTGCCAAAAAAGATTAGAAAGAAGGATAAAAGAGGAAGAAAGATGGAAGTATATTTACTAGTCTATAAAAATGAAGTGATGGCAGCATATGTTGATTTTGAATTTGCAATCGATAGAAAAGATGATTTGGTTTGAGTGATGATATTCGCTAATGTTGATACTGTGAATATCGATGTGACTCCAGAAATTGAAGGAAAAATAGAAAACAGAGAAGAAGAAGAAATTTCCATAATTATAAAAGAATATATTCATAACCGGTTTCCCCCGCATTAAATGATAACATTTCTCACTCTTCTTCAGCATAATCAACTTGTTAGTTATATTGTGTCATGATATTATTATTTTACCAACTAACAAAATGTTTCACCTAGGCTCTTAATTGAGAGCACTCCCCTTTTAGCTATCTCAACAGAGATGGCTTTTTAATTTGAAAGGGGCAATAGAAATGAAAAGACAATTTCTCTTAGACTTTACTACATTTGAATGGCTTATATCACGTCTTATAGACGCTGTAGCGTATGACTGAAAGTAGATGTTTAGTGTATCTGTATCGATTTTCGCTTATTGCAGGATGTCGATCAGTTGTTTATGAAATTGCTAAAAGATTATAAAAAGACTGTTATCAACGATAATAGAGACTAATTTCTGATAGTAAAAAGATTGTTCAAACATGATATGATGAAAGAAATACAAATGAGGGGAATAAGATGAACGACATTACAGAAGATGAAATAGTGACAATTTCAATAATAAAAAAGGGTACACTAGCTGGATCGATAGTGTTTGATTCCAAATGGTCAGAAGAAGATATTGAAATAGTAAGATCCGTTGGAAGTCAAATGTATAAAGAGTCTGAGGATATGTTTTCCTTTACGTTAGAAGGAGAAAGGAAAATCATACGTTCTGGTTTAAGAAGAGAAATGGAATCTATTATGCATGGTTGGCAAGGATCATTTGGTATTAATAATTGTCAAGATGAGGAAGAAGTAATCAGACTTCTTGAAAGTATTGGAAATGATGAAGAAGCTACTGAAGGCCATTCAGCAGCAGCCTTTGAGGCGTATATGCTAGTAAAACCAATTTATAATATCTTGCAAAAATACAAGTAAGTAAACTCTTAGCAGCAGTCGTTTTAAGAGACGTTGGATTCGGCTCTTGGCAATCGTTCCAACTTTTCCACGATACGAACTATAGCGACGGGATTTCCATGTATAAGATCGGACTTCAATCCTTAGCTTTCGAATCAAGCGTTGAACTTTCTTTTTATTCACGTGGAACCCTCGGTTCGTTCGTTATTCGTAAACAGCCATAATTTTTATGCTTTTGACGAATATGAAGCATCTCTGTTTCAATTTCTTGATTTGGATTTTTTTGATCAAACCGTTTTTGCCAATACATAAAAGTTGATTTAGAAAAATTCAATGCTTCAAGAATCTCAACTAATTTGAACTGTCCTCGGAGACTTGCGATGATTCGCGCGATTGATTCACTCGTCGTTGTTGAGCTTCCTGTTTTCGCAGCTTCCTCAGTTCTTTTAAAAAGGCATTTTCAATTTGAAGAATACGAACCTGCTTTTCTAATTCTTTGATGCGATTCTGTTCTTCTAGCGTTTCTTTCATTAAATGCTTCTTTGTCTTTCCTTCTTTTCGGAATTTTCGCATCCAATTGGCAATAAGAATTGGATTATTCATTTCAAGAATATTGGCAACTTCACGATAGGAGAGCTCACTTGTTTGATATAACTCTATCGCATTTAGCTTGAATTGAACAGAATAATTCTGATTTTGGCGTTTTCGTAAAAGACCTTCTTCACCGAATTCTTGATAAGCGTTGATCCACCTATGCACTTGTTCCATCGCCTTAACCCCATGCTTATTTGCTAAAGCTTGTATTCCTCCTTTCCCTCCTAGGTATTCTTGAACAATTTTTAGTTTAAATTCAAAGCTATATTTAGACATAAAAATACCGACCTCCAAAAAATTAGATTTTTGGTCTAACTTTTTGGGGTCGGTTCAAAAGCCTATAGCTTATCTAACTCTTTTTTTACTATATCAATACTAAAAGAATATTCAGGAGTCATACTACGATATGGCGTTTTAGCGAGGAATTCCATTACAGAAGTCTGTAGTCGTGAATTTAGGTCAATGTCTTCAGGATAAGATTTCAACATTTGAATCATGTTGTTGTTAATGCCACTGATCGAACGGTTATAGGCATAAGAAATTTCCATTCTACCAGCCTTTAGAAAATACTTTTTTATTTTATACTGTTTAGCCGTACTATAACTAAAAATATGTTCAATACCTTCTTTTATATAGCTAGAAAGTTGTTGTTTGTTTTTAGCGTTAATATCAACTAAAACGATTGGAGAAAATGACAGATCATTTACCAAAACTAAAACTTTTTTCCTGTCTAAAGTAAAATAATTAGCATGCCAAGAGAAAAAGAATCGTTCAGTTGAGCTGGAGGTAATAGTAGAGATTGGAAATTCACTAAAAAGTGGTAATGATTTTTTTGTAGGTACAATGATCATACGTAAACTCCTTTGACTTAATCATGAGTACAGTATAACATACATAGAGAAAATGATTTGAATTACAATTAAATCATTTTTGGTTGTAATTCATGTATCGATTAAAAGATCTGTTGCCACCTAATAAGTTAGAAGTAACTCTTTATTAGAAAATAAAGGTGAAATTATTCTCCGTTCTATCTGCACCATAATAATCTTGTTTTACCTTTCCTATGGCTATTATCTCATTCTTTATAACTGTAGTATCAAGTGAATATTCAGTAATAACTTCTTGATACAGCTCAAAAATATAATACTTCGAGAATTTTTGATAAGGAAGTTCTAAGCAAGCGATGTAGAATTTCTCTTTTGACCATTTGTAAATATCTTGGAGAAGATATTCAGTTATATTTGAGAAAACAGTTCCGTTTAATTTAGTAAATAATCAAAAATGAAATGTTTATTGAATAATGCACGTCTCTTAAAATTTATTGAATATGATGGTATGATTATGTTATCAAATTATTTATAGAAGGAAAGTATAAGAAAGAATGGAGGTAGAATTATATGAAAAAAAATACTGCTATATTTGTTATTATTTGCTGTGTGTTGGCGTTTTTTAGCGTATTTCGTTCTAATCCCAATTATGCAGACCAACTTCAACAAATTTCAATTATTGAACACTGGGATGATCCTACTGTTCAAGAGGCTTACTACAATTGGCAAAAATATGTTCAAATAAACAGTCAATCCCAGCCAGAGGATTATCCTGGTGGAGAGTACAATGCACAAGGTAGCGTTAGCAATAACTGGTTGAATATCGGACCAATCACTGATGAAACTAATCTATACGCTTTGTATGCAGCAATCATTGCTGCGTCTAATCCACAAGCAACGGGCAGTGGAATTAGTTGGGATGGTTCCGCTTGGGAAACGATATTACTAGCTCCCGATTGGTCTGTTGATTTAGTACCAGACCATACAAATGAAGGTGGTGCTACTGTGACTTTCTATATAATAAATAGTAATCATCAAGGAGAAAAGGGGATGCCTGTTGAAATCACTGTAATTGGAGGTATTCCTACTCCTACAGATGATACTGGAAACACTACGACAGACACAACAGATACTTCAACCAGCACCACGGCTAGTACTACGACAGACACAACAGATACTTCAACCAGCACCACGGCTAGTACTACGACAGACACAACAGATACTTCAACCAGCACCACGGCTAGTACTACGACAGACACAACAGATACTTCAACCAGCACCACGGCTAGTACTACGACAGACACAACAGATACTTCAACCAGCACCACGGCTAGTACTACGACAGACACAACAGATACTATATATTTAACCGATATGTCCAATAGTTCTAGTAGTAGATCAAATGGGAAAAATGAAGATTTGCCAAAAGCTGGAAGTTCAGAAAATCATTTAATCTTTTTGGTGGGCATATTACTATTAACATTATTGCTATTAAAGAGAGAGTTAAATAGATAAATTGACGTCATTGTGATGATTACGCTAATTTTGAATTAGTTGTTCCAAAGTAAAAGGAATTATTAGTAAAAAACTCAATAATTGATAATGGTTCTCACTAATTGGCGAAATATTACTATTGTTTGATAAAACGCCCTATGATAGACTTAACGTGTCCAATCCTTTATTCTTACTTGAATAATATATTTTTTATGACCCGCCTTTTAGAGGTGGGTTTTTTGCTTATAAATAGATAAGTATAACGTATTATTTGCTTAGATGTAATATATTATGTTTTTTAAATTTATAGTGTAAGAAGGAAGAGCTTCTTCTCCATTTCTTTGTGGAGATGTTTATTATTATCTTAAAATTGAAAATTAGTAAAAATGATTTTTCAACCAGATAATCCAGTGATAGTTTAAGAATTTAGATATAAAGATAATGTGTTACTTATCTTTCTGAATGTTTGGCAGGATAATATCCTATAAAGCATAGGTCATGTATGTATCAAATAAATAATTGTAACGTAGAAAATAACTAGTATATTGTTTTAGATTCTTTTATACTGGTTATTAATGATAAGAAAATAAGATTTTAGCTAAATGATGCAGAAATGAATGTAATGGATACTGGTCATTAAAAAGCCAATAAGCATTAACTACTTTTAGTGTCAATTTTAGCTCAGGTATCTTATATAAAAAGGATTTAATATAGATTAAAAAAATATAATAATAGAAATTTTGAAAGGGTGAGATTTTTTGAAAAAAATATTACTAATTTCCAGTTTGGTCTTATCAATAATTTCAATCGGTGGATGTTCTACATTTGAAAAGAATAATGAGGAATCAAAATCAGAAATTGTTGATCAAGTTTTCAAGCGTGTAGAAGCTGTAGAACTTCCTACTGTAGATATTTCTTTAGCAACTGATGTAGTGAGTCATAGGGCTCTATATAACATTTACGAAGGAATTTATCGATTTGGTAAATCTAATGAGCTTGTTCCAGCAGGTGCTAAAGAGATGGCTAAAATTAGTGAAGATGGGCTAAAATATACAATCCATCTGAATGAGAAAGCAGTATGGTCTGATGGAAAACCTGTAACGGCAAAAGATTATGTATTTTCTTGGCAGCGTTCTGTTGATCCAGCAACTGCTTCTGAATATGCGTACATGTTTTCTCCGATTAAAAATGCAACTAAAATAATAAGTGGGGAGCTTGGGAGAGAATCACTTGGTATCAAAGCTATCGGAAAATATGAATTAGGTATTGAGCTAGAAACGGCAACCCCATATTTTCAGAATTTGCTTGCTTTTCCTAATTTCTTTCCTCAAAGAGAAGATATCGCTAAGAAATATGGAAATGAATATGCAAAAACTAGCGAAAATACGGTATATAATGGCGCTTTTGTACTAGAAGACTACAAAGGTCCGGGAGTTTCAACTGAATGGAAATACACAAAAAATGATACTTATTGGGATAAAGATGAGGTTAAATTAAGAGAAATTGAGGTTAACGTTGTTAAAGAGGCCGGGACAGCACTGAGTATGTATGAGGACGGTCAAGTAGACGAGACTTATTTATCTGGAGAGTTGGCTCAGCAGAACAAAGAAAATACGGATTTTGTAACGGTTTTACAACCAAATACTTTTTATCTACAATTTAATTTGAAGAAGGATCAGTCGATATTAAAAAATAAGAACTTTAGAAAAGCGATTTCGTACTCTATCAATAGAGAGTTATTAGCAAATAATATTCTATCAAACGGTTCTAAAGCGGCTTATACGTACGTTCCTATGGGACTTTCTTTTTCACCGTTAGGGGATAAAGATTTTGTAAATACAAGTAGGACTAAAGCGGTTTTTGATAAAAAAAAGGCTGAGGAATGCTGGAATAAAGTACAAAAAGAACTGAATAGAAAATCAATTGATTTAGAGCTGTTAGTGACTGATACAGAAAGTGCTAAGAGGTTATCAGAGTATTTCCAAGAAGAAATACAAACGCTCTTGAAAGGAATTAAAATCAATATTACTTCTGTTCCGTATGCGGTATCTCTAGATCGTTTACAGAGTGGAGAATATGATCTTGCTTTAACAGGATGGTCTGCAGATTATCCAGATCCAATGAGTTTCTTGAATCTTCTTACAACAAATAATCAGCTAAATTATGGTGGATACTCTAATAAAGAGTATGACACTTTAGTGAGTGAAATTAATGATAATTTAGGAACTGATGTAGGGCTTAGATGGGATAAAATGATTGACGCAAATGAAATTATTATGGATGAAGAACCAATCACTCCTCTTTTCCAATTGGCTAAAGCCTATTTGAGAAATCCTAATGTTAAAGGAATTGAAGCTCACTCAATAGGAGCAGAATTTGATTATAAAAATGCAGAGATTGTTTTGAAGTAACAATATTGACGCACGTAATATAGTGAATATTAGGCGGAAGGGTTGCTAGATTCAAACAATTTTCCGATCTCAAATAATAAATAGCCTGATTTCTAAATGAAAATAGTTCTCACTATTTGTTTTGATATTATTGTTGATTGTGTAAATTCAATGTGATAGTATTTTTTATACAATCACCTCATCCTTTTCATTTATATAGGAAAAGGATGAGTTCCTTTGCCACCTCAATTCATTGAGGTGGTTTTTTATTTGTAAGATAGATGTTTATCTTTATAGGTAAATCGTTTTTTTGATTCTATATTTCATTCTTAAAATACAAGATTTCAAGTATAATTAGCTCCGATTTTAAACAGGGAAGCACTCTAACTACTAATTAAAAGAGGGAAGTGATATAATTTAGGCAAAAAAACAGGATGAAAATTAAATTGATAGATTTGTGAAAATAATAGTATATGAGTATTACTATCGAGGAGGTATTTTTGTGAACATAGTTATTATAGGTGGGAATCATGCGGGTATTGCTGCTGCTATTAGAATTCGTGAGGAACATCCAAAAGATGAAGTGATTGTGTTTGAAAAAAAAGATGAAGTAACCTTTGTTTCCCAAACAATTCCATTATTTTTAATGGGATATCAGAATATTCATTCACAAGCAAATTATGCGACTCCTGAAGAGATTATCAATCAAGGAATCAATTTAAAGATACAAACTGAAGTCATAAGCATCGATGCGAAGAAAAAGATGGTTTTTTATCGAGGAGAAAATGATAAGATACCTAGATATCTTTACTATGATCGTTTAATTATGGCTACAGGTTCGTATCCGAATCTTCCTCCTACGGGCGGTAAATTGAATGAAACACTTTTTCTATTAAAAGAAAGAAAAGATGCAGAATCTATTGAGAACTTTATTTCAGAAGCTCATCAAGCAGTAGTAGTAGGTGCGGGATTAGTTGGGGTAGAGATCGCACGTATTTTAGCACAAAGGGATATTAACGTAACCTTGATTCAATCAAATCATCGAATTCTTGATAAGTATCTAGATGAAGGTTCTGCTCTTGAAGTAGAGAAACAGTTAGAAAAAGAAGGTGTCACTCTTCTATTAGGAACACGGGTTGATAGTTATCATACGATAGATAAAAAAATATGGAGTAGACCGCGGATCGATGTCTTTACTTCCAACGGGAAAATAATTAGTGCAGACGGTGTTTTTATGTCTGTGGGTTTTCGTCCAAACTCCTTTTTATTAGCAGGGCAAGTAGAAACGGGTGATAGGGGAGCAATCATTGTTGATAAATATATGTATACAAGTGATCCTTCTATTTTAGCTATTGGAGATTGTTCTACAACTTATATGGATCTTACTAAAGAAAATATATATAATCCTCATGCTTCAGACGCGTTTCGTCAAGGGCTGATTGCAGCAATAAATTGCCATGAAAAAAAGAAAGAGATTATGTTTACAACAGGGACCTATAAATTTAATATGGACGGTTTTACAATTGCGAATACTGGAATAACATTAAATCAGGCTAAGAAGTTTGGTTATGATGCGGAAGAAGTTCATTATCAGAATCGTTATTTAGCGCGTAAAGGAAATTCAGGATATGAAAGTACGGGAACTTATTATCATAAGGCTGAAAATATCAGTAAAGATTACTCTAGTATTTATTTGATATATGAGAAGAAAACACTAAAGATATTAGGGTTACAAGTTTTAGGCACGGTGGATATTTCACAGTATGTAAATATTATCAGCTTAGCTATTCAAAAAGGTGTTACAGTACCAGAGGTAGAATTTACAGATTTCTTTTTTGAACATGGATATAAAAATCCTTTAGGATTTACTAAAATATTAGCCGCGTTAGTTCGAAAAAAAGAAAGAGAGTGTGAATCATGATGAGTAATAAAGATGAAAAAGACATTTCGAAAAAGCAAAGACACTTACTTGAAGCAGGAGCATTGTTAACAGTAGGTGCAGGAGCGATTATAGGTGGTGTAACAATTCCAAATATGAATGTTTCTGCAGGAAGAGCTGCATTATCTGATAAGCGTCTCGTTGAAGATGATACTATAAAAGACATTGAGCATACTTCAGTTGATGAGTTAAATCAATTAATGCTAAAAGGTCAAAGTACTAGCGTAAAGACACAAACTGGATATGTTGCTAAGATGATGGATGAATTACCAAGTAGAACTACTTTATCCTCTATGTATGATGGGGAGGATATTGACGTTAGTGACAGTCATACAGTTTATGACATTCAACAAATACTCGCAATTAAAGATGCTGATGTGTATTATCATACATCGTCTCTTTCTCAAAGCAATCCGCAAGTGATGAAAATGACAGATTATCGTCAAATGATCAAAGCTAACCCGAATGTGAAAGTTACACCTCAGGCAAATTATCAACTAGTCTCTCCACATTTATATGATTCGAGAACAAAAGCATATGAGGATTCTGCTAATTGGAAAGATTCAAAAGTGATAGAAAGTACAAGAAGTAAATCACTGAGCTTTGTTTCTAAAACAAAGCCTGAAAGCATGAATTTTACAGCAGATGATGGAATGGTTATTGGCAATATGAAAATTGATACGGGTTTTGCTTTAAATATAAAAGCAGAAGATGGTAACGCATTATTGACTAATGAAATGCAAAATGATTTTGAAGATGCTATGGAGAAAAATTTTTCTATTAGGTATGATGGGATTTCATATTTTGCTGTTTACCATGATCAATCTATTTCAACTGATTATGGGAAGAATCATGCGGATGGATATTTTACATTTGCGACGTCTACTCATGGACTACCACTTGAAATCAACGGACATTATTTGGTAGCATCAGTGAAATTTGGCAGTACAATTGACAGTTTAAAAACATCTTTATCTTTGCATGGCGTAAAGAGTTTTGAAAATAGTGATTCATGGTTAAATACAGAAGAATCTAATATAGGTATCAAAGTTAATTTTGTGAATCAATTAGAGGATGAGGAAACTACGTACTATCAAATTCAAGCAAGGGAGCAAGTGATTGAATCATTGAAATATGAGTATGTAACAGTGAGTTTAGATCATGAAGGATTGTTTGAATCAAATGATGTATATGCAGCAGAGTTATCTCCCGAAGAACAAGATGCAATGAGCGTTTCGGTTGAATCTGATACAATGGATCAGGTTGAAGAACCTGTAAGTATCACTACAAATAGTCCAACAGACTCTGAAATAGATAAGTCAGAAGAAAATATTTCGAAAGAGGATCCAGTAACCCAGATTGCAACAGAACAACAAACAGATGTAAATAGTCAGGATAAACAGGCTGGATTTAGTAATATATCAGAGAGTGATAATACGATTCAAATGGTTTCGGAAAATGCGAAAACAGATATGATTGCAGTACAGACACCTAACGTCTCTAAACAATCTAAAGCTGTTGCAGTTGCAACAACACCAACTTATAGTGGATCACAGGCTTCAATTAGCCCAGGTGGAGGGGTGGATGCAAATATAAGTGATGATTCAGCTAGTTTGGCTAGTTGGAATCAAATATCTACTTTTTCTGGTGGTGGTTATGGAAATCATATTATTACCGTGAATTCAGCCGTTATGACCCATTCAGGAGAAGTAACGGATTATAACTTTGATGCTGTTCTAAAGATGATGCAGTTATCAGTAGATGGAACGGCATTTGACCAGTTTGTTGCTGCACCAATCATTGTTAATGGGGTGCAATATGCTGGGTATTTAACGGGCTCAAATGGGCAAGGTGGTAGTGATTTTGTTATTGCAGTAAAAGATACTAATTTTAATATTTATCAAATTGGCGGAGAATTCGCTTATTTCTCTAATATAACAGGGAATACAGCAATACCAGGCGCACCGGAAGTAACACCGCCTACGGACTCAGGTACAGGAACGCCAGAAGTAACACCACCTACGGACTCAGGTACAGGAACGCCAGAAGTAACACCACCTACGGACTCAGGTACAGGGACACCAGAAGTAACACCACCTACGGACTCAGGTACAGGGACACCAGAAGTAACACCACCTACGGACTCAGGTACAGGGACACCAGAAGTAACACCGCCGACCGATCCAGGTACAGGAACGCCAGAAGTAACACCACCTACGGACTCAGGTACAGGGACGCCAGAAGTAACACCACCTACGGACTCAGGTACAGGAACGCCAGAAGTAACACCACCTACGGACCCAGGTACAGGCACTCCGGAAGTAACACCACCGACCGACCCAGGCACAGGCACTCCGGAAGTAACACCACCGACCGATCCAAGCACAGGCGCTCCGGAAGTAACACCACCAACCGATCCAGGTACAGGCACACCAGAAGCAACAACACCAACTGACCCAGGTACAGGCACTCCGGAAGTAACACCACCGACCGACCCAGGCACAGGTACGCCAGAAGTAACACCACCAACTGATCCAGGCACAGGCACTCCGGAAGTAACACCACCAACTGATCCAGGCACAGGCACTCCGGAAGTAACACCACCAACCGATCCAGGTACAGGCACGCCAGAAGTAACACCACCGACCGATCCAAGCACAGGCACTCCGGAAGTAACACCACCGACCGATCCAAGTACAGGCACTCCGGAAGTAACACCACCAACTGATCCAGGTACAGGCACTCCGGAAGTAACACCACCGACCGACCCAGGCACAGGGCTCTCCGAAGTAACTGCGTCAACAGATCTTGGAGTAGATATATCAAAAGGGAAGGATAAGTTGCCGTATACGGGCGAAACGACTAATATGCTTGGTCGTATTTTTGGAGTACTACTAATTATTTTTACAGGATTTATTGGAATATTTAAGAAAAGGAATCAAAATATTATCAATGAAGAAGATAGGATAGAGAAAGTCCTTAAAGATGAAGATGATGAACAAGAGAAGAGAGAATAATTTTTATTGAGTTATGTATTTTTAGAAGTGAAACATTTTTGGAAGAATTAGATATCGTAGAGGTATAGATTAAAATAGTAAAGTGGTGTGGACTAAAGAAGCTAAATAATTATAAAACTAATGTTAGCAGTGATGAGTATAATTGTTAGTGAGGATTAACACATCAATCGATAAAAAAAGCAATCTTACATTGAAAATTCTGTAAGGTTGCTTTTTTATAATACTATTCAAAATCCTAAGGGATTTCAATATCGAAAAATTTTTTCATTTCTGCTCTATATCGTTCTGCTCTACCAGTCATACCTAAAGAGGAAAATATTTCTATAGATTGGGTAACTTTTTTTGTTCCTTCATCCAAGGATCCTAATATGATTAGCCTCATACCGTCAAGATAAATAACCATATTTCGTTCGTAAAGATTTTTCGGGCTGCTGCTTTGTTTATTTAACAGTGTGATAAAATATGCTGCGTCATCCATAGAGCGATGTTTTAATAGTGCGCCAATCAAATTAATTAACGCACTATTAAATAACTGGGAATATTCTTGAGCAGTGCTATACTGTTTTGCATACTCTAGTAGTTTACGAGAAAGTAAAGTAATCAATTCTATATCAAAAAAATGAACAGTATTTATGAATAACACCAATTCAAAACGAGTCCATGTATCTACAGAAAACAGAGTATGGAATAATTCATCAGTAAAAATTTTTTTTGGAGTTTCGTATTTTGTTCGGCTTATAGCAAGATTAGCTGTTAGTAGATAAATTTTTAATGCAGAATGTTCTGGATCGGGTTGTCTCTGTAATTCAAACTCTATATTTTCCTTTGCCTGATATAACTTATTTAGATCTTCTTCGTAATATGCAGTAGTGAAGTTGTTCCATAATTGTGTTTCAATAGGAAGATTGAACCCATTTGATATAAGGAAAAATTCATCAAAGGTAACATTTAGTTTTTTTAGCAGTTTAAAAAATAATTCTATGGTAATCGAACTCTTTCCGCTCTCTACTTGGCTGTAGAAACTTACGGAAACAATACCTTCTGCAAGAGCTTTTTTTGTATAGTTTTTATTTTCGCGTAAATATTTTAATGTTTCACCAATATTCATTTTTAGACTCCCTTCTTTTATGTTATTTCAATTAAATTATAAATAAAATTAATTAATAATCAAGTATTTTATAAATTTAATATGAGGATAATTAATTATTAATCTGTTTTCATTAGGAATTTGGAATGAATTTTGTGAGTATACAGTTAAAATTCAGTGTTTAGAAAAAAATGATGAAGTATACAATAACAAGTTAATATATATACTGTTTTTTTTTATTTTCTTTTATTTATAGTTTATTCTAATTAAAGTTTGGAGACTGAGAGGTGATTTATGAACATAGGTGTATATAAAACCCTACTAGAAAAAGGGTATATAAGTGAAAAATATTTTTTGGACAGAGGGTATACTACAGGGATAATTAACGATCAAAATGATATGGATATCGTTGAATACAAGGCGGTGTTATTAGACGGCGATGGAGATGTAGGGTATTTTACAGCTAGGGTATTATTAGAACTTGGGTTAAATACTAATACATGTGCGTGGGTTGTTTCACAAAATAATGATTTTTCTCAAAAGAATTTGTACCTGAATTTGGGAGCTATGGGTTGCTTTTCAGGTGACGTGTCTTTTGATGAAATTGTATCAACGGTAAATAATGTACTAAAAAAAATGAACAGCATAAAAAGTTATGATAGGCACCCTGGAGATTCTGATATTATTTTTAATAAAGAAGAATTTGAACTTAAGGTTAGAGATCAGAGAATTCAGTTAACTAAATTAGAATGTAAACTTGTAAGTTGTCTATTTAATGAATTCTCTAAAACAGTTTCAAGTGAGAAGTTGGCAGTTGAATTATGGGGGGAAGTGAAGAAAGATTCCTCCATACGGGTAGCAAATGTTGTCCATATGCTTCGAAACAAGATAGCTCAAAGGAATGTGGTAGAAGGTCAGTTAATTAAGACTACTAGATCAAAAGGTTATAAGCTATCAGATAATGTAGTTTGGAAAGAACAGTAGTATTGTGAATGTTTTGGAAATAAATCTGTAAATCAATAGACATAAAAATTAAGAAGGAATGATGATTATGAGAAAGATAGGGATCTTCTTTGGATTCATGCTAATATTTAGCGTCGGTTCAATCGGTGAAGCAAACGCAGCTACAGCGGATAGTGTGACTTATTCTGTCCATGGACAAGATTATGGTTGGCAAAAACAGGTGGATAATGGTGCAATGGCAGGATCAACTGGAAAAAATAAGCGCTTAGAAGCAATGAAGCTAAATGTAGTTGGTGATGGTGGTATTACTTATCAGTTGCATGGACAAGATTATGGCTGGCAAAGTTGGAAAAAAGATGGCGAAATTGGTGGAAGTATAGGTACTGGAAAAAGAGTCGAAGCGCTCAAAATCCAGTTAACCGGAAACATTAAAAATAAATACGATATACTGTACCGCGTTCATGGGCAAGATTATGGTTGGCAAAATTGGAAACGAAATGGAGAGCTTGCTGGTACGACTGGACAGAAGAAAAAAATAGAAGCAATAGAAATTCGATTAGTAGCTAAGTCCCCGCAGGTCTATTATTCTGTTCATGGGCAAGACTATGGTTGGCAAAGTCAAGTTGCGGATGGGATCACAGCAGGGACTATAGGGAAAAATAAACGTATGGAGGCTTTAAAAATTAATGTAGTTGGTGGAGGTGGTATTACTTATCAGTTACATGGACAAGATTATGGTTGGCAGACTTGGAGAAGCGATGGAGCTCTTGGTGGTACTTTAGGGAATAAGAAACAGGTTGAAGCTATCAAGATCGATTTGACTGGAAACTTAAAACAAACGCATGATATTTATTATCGTGTACATGGACAAGATTACGGCTGGCAATCTTGGAAAAAAAATACTGAATTAGCTGGTACTATTGGACAGAAGAAAAAGCTTGAAGCAATTGAAGTTAAGTTGGTAGAAAAACCGATTCCTGTTACTAGTATATCTTTAAATTCTTCGAAGAATAAAATTGATATGAAAATAGGAGAAAGTCAAATTCAGCTGAATACATCTATTTTACCAAGTAATTCGACCGATCAAAGAGTACGTTTTATTAGTAGTAATTCGGCGGTTGCTGAAGTAAGTAATTCAGGTCTAGTAACCGGTAAAAGTACTGGAAAGACAGTGATTACAGCTGAAACTGTGGATGGGAAAAAGACAGATACGATTGAGATTGAAGTTCTTGGTAGAGGTCAGATATTTACGAAAAATACTGAAATTGCTTGGGGAAGCTCATGGAATTATTTAGATAATATAGTGAAGGCTGTAGATGAATATGGGCAGCCTATCCCGCTCAATGAGATTACGATTTTAGGAACAGTCGATACTTCTAAATTTGGATATCAGACTGTTGCATTCGGACATCCCAAGGTTAGTGGGTTCCCACCAGTAACTATAAAAGTGTTAGCGCGGAAGCGTGATGCAAATAAAGTTAGACAGGAATACTTACGATTAGTAAATGTAGAAAGACAAAAAAATGGAGTTAACCCAATATCAGTTAATACTCTATTAGAAGCTGGATCAGCAGTTAGAGTAGATGAGTTGGTTACAAAGTTTAGCTATGTAAGACCGAATGGACAACCTGCATCTACAGCTATTTCATTAAGTTCTGGACATTCGTTTAGATATGGGACGCTAGCATATCCGGTAAAACTGACGAATACGGGTAATGATACCGATCAAGAACTAGCTAAAAAACTATTTGATGCAACCTATTTAGGTCAAACGACTGATTTAAATGGAAATAATACACCAAATTCAATACGATTTTTGGACAAGGATAGAGAAACACTAGGACTAGCGTTTAAGGAAATCGAAGGTAAGGAATGTTTGGGTCACGTGTTTATTGGAGGACGTTACACTTAATGTTACAAGTGTCAAATAAGAGCCTTAATTTTTTTAAATGATAAATTTGAGTGTAAGGAAGACTTATGAATACACGAGATTGTAATAGAAGTTAGAGCGAAAAGAAATCCGTTTCCTGTAGCTAGGGAACGGATTTCTTTTCGAGATTTTGATAAATCACACCAAGATATATTTTCTATAACTAAGATATTTTTTTATATGAATGTTTTTCTTTAGTTTTGTGTTTTATATTTGTGGGAAACGCTTAAAATGTGGCGTAATATATATTACTTAAAGAGTGTTTAATTTTCTTCGATAACCATCATAGAGGAATGCGCATTTTTATACTTGTTTTTTTGTATAAATTTTGTGGAAAAGATGTATATTGTTCTTGTGAAGAGAGAATGAGGTGAAGGTGAAGTGTATAGTATAGGTGTTTGTGGAAATATTAGAGGTGAAGATTATTCGTATGTAACAGCGCTTGAAAATATTGGGTTTAGTGTAGTGGCAACAGAAGATCAGCTTGATACTGATGCGATTGTAATCAGAGCGGATGAACTTAGTTTTGGAAGTGTTTGTGAGTACATAATAAAAACAAAAAAAATTAATCCATTTGTTTGCGTTAGTGTAGTCATTAATCAAATGAACATTGAACAAAGACTCGCCTTGTTGCAGTTGGGTACACATTTTTTGTTTGATCGAAATCATGTGCCAGAAGAAGTAGCGTTGATTATCTCTAATGCATTCAAATTGGAGAAAGGAAAGCAGAAGTATGAAAATTACAAAGGAGCACACCAAGTAAAGTTAGAAGAAGATGGTCTTTCTGTTGAAATAGATGGTGTAAGTATAATGTTAACACAGATTGAGTATAAGTATTTTGAATTGCTGTATAAAAAAAGAAATACGGTCGTAGTATATCAGGAAATTAGAGAGACTCTTTGGAAGGATAAGGAAAAAACAGAGTTTTATGCTAATAATATTACTTTTCTCTTGAGAAATAAATTGAGAAGGGCAGGTTTTGGTCATTTGATTGAAACAATTAGATCCAAAGGATACCGATTAAGGTGTTGAGAAGTATATTTGAAAGGCGAGATATAAGATGAAAAGAAAGTTTATTTTGGGAATTACTTTTTTGATGACAATAGTTGTCCTTTTTGTAGGACATAGCTCAGCTTTCGCAACAAATGGCGGGGTAGTTCAAACAAAAGGAAGAATAACATTTTATGAGGAATCAGCTAGTACGGAACCAACTTCTTCAGCTAGTACGGAACCAACTTCTTCAGCTAGTACGGAACCAACTTCTTCAGCTAGTACGGAACCAACTTCTTCAGCTAGTACGGAACCATTCGATAGTGGTAGTGTTGGAAAGCCAATAGGCCGATTGCCATCAACTGGTGAAATGGTTCGAGCTGGTTTTGTTATTGGTGGATTAGGATTGATCGTATCTGGTCTGTTTTTCTTGTATAGGAAGCGTCGTAAGAATGAAGAGGGAGAAAATCGCTAATGAAGAGACTAGTATTGGGATTTGTTTTTGTAGGGCTGGTTAGTTGTACTGTTGCAAACAGTGTTTACGCAGACGATAGTTCGGTACAGAAAGGGAAAGTGGAGTTCAAGGTGAAAGATGTACAAGATATTGTTGACCCAGAATTCCCTGATAGAAGTGTGAATCCCGGTCCGGGACCAGCTACCGAAGGTCCTCTTAGAATAGATTTTATTTCTAAATTTGACTTCTTTGAAAATAAAATCAGTAATAAGAATGAAACGTATTATGGAAATGCTCAGTTATTCTTAGATGATACGTCCGCTAGAGGGAATTTTATTCAGATAACGGATAATAGAGAGACCGGATCGGGTTGGTTACTACAAGTTCGTCAAGAACATCAGTTGAAAGAAGAAACTAAGAATATAGAATTAGATGGTGCGATGGTTTCATTGGATTATTCATGGACGAACTCATGGAATAATAAAAGTAATTCACCGACAGTTTCAAAAGATGTAATCGAAATTAAAAATATTGGTGAGGTTTATAATTTGGCTTCAGCTTCAAAGGGGGCTGGAGAAGGAACCTGGCTGATTAATTTTGGAGCATCAAATCAAAATGAAGCGGGAGTAGAAGATACTTTATCTAAAAGAGTAGATAAGAACGGTAAGCCGATAGTTGATTCTACGTTTAATGACAAGGAAGTTCACCAAAATAGAGGCTTAAAGTTGTTTGTTCCGGGAGGGACTAAAAAATCTCCGGGGTCTTATCAGACGACGTTCACTTGGATTTTATCAGAATTACCATAAATTAAGGATATAATCTATCTTTTTGAGATAGTTATATATAGATTATTATAAAAATTTTAGGAGGAAACACGTATGAAATTAGCACACAAAGTATTTGGAGGAGTATTAGTTGCCGCTACAGTTTTAACTTTAGCACAAACAGCAACAACCACTAAGGCGGCACCAGGAGATGAAGTAGTAGGGAAAGGGAAAATTACGTTTACTGAAGATTTAACTACGTTACCATCAAATGTGCCTGGTGGTGCTTCAAGTCAGGCTCCGTCAATCACATCACCGTCGCAAAACACTACACCTTCAGCACGTAAAATTATTTCTGTAACAGATTTAGATTTTGATGTGCATAGTATTGTAGCTACTGATACTGCAAATAAAACTTACAAAGCGGTACCATTTGAAACAACTGAGGTAGCAACAGGTAAAGATGTGAAAATCGCTCACTTTGTGCGTTACCAAGATATTCGCTCAACTGTAGCCGAAAATCATTATTCAGTGAAAGCTGAACTGACCAAACAATTTACGAATTCATCTGTTGGGGGAGAACTTAATGGAGCTACTTTAACGTACAAAAACATCAGTTTACAATCTGGATTTAATCCAGGGACATTGCCAACAACTGCAACTGCATTACCGGCTTCAACACAAACATTATCATTAAACCAACCAGAGGTATTTGTAAACAATAAAGAAGCTGGTAAAGGTTATGGTGTTCAAGATATTGTATTTGGTACAAATGCGGATGCAGCATCTAGTAACTATGACAGTGTTGATTTGAATGTATTAGGTACGACTAGACTTAAAAGTGGAGAATACCAAGCCGAGATTACTTGGACTATTGAAGATGCAATTTAAGTAGGATATTTTATAGAGAGATTGATAAACTATGTCCCCAAATTAAAATAAGTGTGATACCCAAACTACCCATTATTATACCTAAATTAACCATATGATGGGCTTGATTATTATTAATTAAGCCCATCATGGGTTATAAAGTTGAATGATGTATTTTAGAGAAGTCAAAAGACATAAAATTTTCAAGTAAAAGAGAGGACAATCATGAATAAAAAAATAAAAAAAAGAAATTTCTACATAATTTACATAGTACTTGCCTTTATAATTACACTTAGTACCAGTCTTGTATCTTTAGCAGAAGAAAACAAAGGTGCGGCTGGCGGCTTTTCTTATGAAGTCATTCAACCGGAAAATCAACAAAATAAAGATGTAGGGTATTATGACTTAAGAGTTACTCCAGGACAAGAACAGATTGTTCAAATGAAGTTAATGAACTCGTCAGAGAAAGAAATTAAAATTTCAGTCAACTTAAATGGTGCGAAAACGAATGGAAACGGCGTAATTGAATATAGCCCAAATGAATTAAAGAGAGATGAGTCTTTAATTAATGATTTTGTGGACATTGCTACGGCACCTAAAGAGGTAACATTGGCGCCTAAAAGTGAACAACTGTTAGATATTGTACTTAAAATACCTAAGACACCGTTTAAAGGAGTTATATCAGGAGGAATTGAATTACAAGAAGTAACAAGTGAAGGCCAAAAGACGGCTTCCGAAAAAGGAATGATTGTTAACAAGTTTGCTTATTTAACGGGAATGTTACTTAGTGAGGAAGATTTTAAGGGAATAAATCCGGATATGGTGCTAAACAAAGTATATCCTGAATTACAGAATTTTCAAAATGCAGTATTTGTAAACTTTTCAAATATATCTCCTGTGTATACAGAAGATATGACGGTGAACGTTCAAATCAACAAAAAGGGATCTAAAGAGGTATTATATGAGACCAAGAAATCTAAAATGCGTATGGCGCCTAATTCAATGATTGATTTTCCAGTTAGTTTAAATGGAGAAAAGATGGTTTCAGGAAGTTATGTAGCGAACATTGTTGTTACAACAAAAGCAGGTGGCAAATGGGCATGGACTCAAGAGTTTAAGATTACAGACGCAGATGCAGAAAAATATAATAAGAAAGATTTAAGTCTAGTTCAGTCAACGGGTATTAATTGGTTGATTATTGGAGCTATTGTAGGAGTAGTATTGTTTGTAGTAGGATTTATAGTGGTTTTCTTAAATTTGCGGAAGAAAAAGAAAGAAGCAAAAAGGAAGGCTAGAAGAAAAAGAAAGAAAACAAAAGAAAAACAATAAAGAGACTGTTGGAGGAATAGAATGGCAATTTTAGATTGGTTTTTCATAGTAAGTATAGCTGTTATTATTCTGTTAGTCTTATTTTTTCTAGTTAATGGTGTGGTCTTTATTCGATTTAATAGTCAATTGAGGACATTAAAGAAAAAGAGGCCTAAAAATAAAAAAAAGAGAAAACAATGGATGCGTCGGTGTAAAAATATAGAGAAATTAAGAAAAAAATCCATTGTTCGTTTTTTAGCGTGTATGATGTTTATAGCTTTACTTGGTGGAGGTGCGTTTTATAGTCAATATTATCAATCGACGCATTTGAATCAAGATGATTCGACTGCTTTGCTTCAAGGATATGTGTTAGTCAAAGAATTAGAAGTTCAGTTTGATAAAATTCCTGAAACAGATAATTCAGAAAAAGTAGGTGCAACGATTGATGATCTTTCTGGTCGGTTGGCGAGTTATGGTGTACGTATAGCTAGTTCTCGATTAGGGGAAGAGGCACAAAGCTCATTGAATAGGTTATACCAAAAAATGAAAGAATTTGGAGTAAATACAACTGGACAACCATTTGACTCCCTAAAGAATGCAGAGAACTATGATTCATATAAGAGTGATCTTAATGCAATGAAAAATATTCAAAAGAAGATATTCAAGCAATTTAATATTCAGGAATCGTCTATTAAGTAAGAGCTGTGAGTGTATATGAACGTAGTAAAGAAAAGAGAGAAGATGTGGAAAAGAAGAAGAATCAAAAAGAAATCAAAAATCTGTGGAGATGGATGAAAGCAGCCTGTTTTTATATTGTTATGGGGGGAGCTATCTTATTCCTTTTACAATTTCATGTGTACGTAGTTCAAGGAGAATCTATGGATCCAACGCTGAAAAATGGAGAATATTTATTGGTGAATAAGTCAGTATCCCCGAAGAAATATGACATAGTAACGTTAACTGTACACCGAGGGAAGTCAAATGAGGAATCTTATGTGAAGCGTGTAGTAGGTATACCAGGAGACTATGTAATTAGTATTGATGGACGTCTAGTTATTATGCCGGAAGGTTCTTGGGATTTTTCTCAAAAAGAGGTAACACTTGAGAACTTGCCTAATAATGCGACAATATTAGATTTATCGGATTCAGGTAGAGATTATTTTTCAAAGATAAATAAAATTCCAAAAGGAAAATATTTTGTTTTAGGGGATAACCATAGAAATTCAAAAGATAGTCGTACGTTCGGATTGATTTCTAATTCTATGATTGATGGGGTCGTAAGCTATGGCTTGTTTTAAGAGATATTCTGAAGAAATATGGAGGCAGAATAGTGAAAGAGAAAATAATAAATTTTTTTAAACAGAATGGTATAGGGTATGGTGCAAGTTTTATATTGCCCGTAGCTATTATGGCCCTTGTTTATGCCCGAATAGATATTTATCCGGGAAGTGAAATTCGAACAGTACTAGCAAGTGATGCATATTCTCAATATGTAAACTTTTTTGCAAGTTTCAATAACACGGTGAAAGAAGGAGACAGTTTTCTTTATACTTGGGGAGGCTCGTTAGGACTAAATTATTGGACATTTATGGCTTATTATTTAGGAGGTATATTTACTCCGCTGGTATTGTTTTTTAATAATCTTCAGCTACCAGATTTTCTTTATTTTTTAACCTTATTAAAAATCGGGAGCTTAGGTATCAGTTTTTACTTTTTATCAAATCAATTGTTTGTCAAAATTCCTAAGTGGGGGAAGGTGATTTTGGCTATCTCCTATGCGTTAATGAGTTTTGTTGTAGCTCATTCAGAGATCTTAATGTGGTTAGATGTTTTGATTTGGCTGCCAGTTGTAATTGTCAGTATTCACCGAGTTATGGATTCTGGGAAAATAGTATTGCTGTTTATTAGTACGAGTCTATTGTTGGTTTCAAATTTTTATATGGCATATATGGCGGGTATTTTTTCGTTCCTGTATTTTATGGCTCGTTTTATGACAGATTATAGGAAATATAGACATCAAGTTGTTCGTTATGTATTGACTTCAGCGCTAAGTGTGGGGGGATCGTTATTTATCACATTACCTGTGTATTTAGACTTGAAAAACAACGGAGAGTCATTTGAAAAGGTAAATGGATTATTCACGAGTACAACTGGTATATGGGATATAGTGATTAAAAATATGGTAGGTGTTTATGATAGTACAAAAGTGTATTCAACACCTTTTATATATGTTGGATTGCTTCCACTTATTGGATGTATATTTTTCTTTGTTACTAAGAAAATCCCAAGGATAGAAAAGATTGCGTATGGTTTATTGGGAGTATTTATTTTTATCAGTTTCTATTTCCAGCCATTAAATTTGGCATGGCATGGATTTCATTCTCCCAACATGTTCTTATTCCGTTTTAGCTTTCTCTTTTCTTTCATGGTTTTACTGTTAGCTGGATACGGTTGGAATGTTTATACGAAAGAAGACCTGCCTAAATTAACAAATGTATTTATGGGATTGGGTGCTGTATTTCTTCTAGTAAAATATGTGACAGATCAAGGTGATTATGAGTATCTTTATACGAATTGTTTTTTATGGACAGCAGTATTTTTAATAGGGTATTTTGTATTACTTGCGTTGAAGAATCGTAATCTGAAAAGATTTGGAAAATATGTGATACCGATTCTATTTCTTATAACAGTATCATTAGAATTGGGGATCAATACTTTTGGCATTGTTAGAGGGATTGCAATCGAGTGGGTTTATCCAGCAAGGAAACATTATACTGAACCACATGAAGATATTCAAACGCTGGTAGATCAGACGAAGGAAGAGAATAAATCTACCTTTTATCGAATGGAAAATCTGACACCTGTATCGGTCAATGAGAATATGAATTTTGATTATCATGGGGTGTCGTTCTTCTCTTCTATAAGAAATCGTCATTCTTCCGAATACCTAAATGGACTCGGTTTCCGGTCTCTTGGAACAAATCTAAATATTCGTTATGCGAATAACACGTTGCTCATGGATGCGTTATTAGGAGTCAAATATAATATATCAAAACAGGATCCATTGAAGTTTGGTTATAAGGGAATCAGGAAATCAGGGGACTATACGCTATATAAAAATGACTATGTTATGCCATTGGGATTTATCACCGATGAAGGTATATTTGAAAAAGGTGCAGTAGAAACGCAGACAACGTTATTAAGCCAACTGGCAAAAGAAGATTTGGAAGGTTTGTTTGACGTAACTAGTTTACAGAAAGACTTGTTTGAAAATGTAAAAGAAACTAAAGAACAAATCAATGCCACGACATTAGTTACATATAAGCCTAAAAAGAAAAAAGAAGGAATGATTTTGCGTTGGAAAGTGAAAGTTCCGGCCAATAAACAAGCATATTTGAGTATATTCCCTGTGAATTATCGTGAATTAGGAAGTCCTTCTTTGAAATTATACGTGAACGGAACAGATTACAGTCATTCTGTATCTGAGACGGGGCAGTATTACAATCTTGGATATTATAAAGACGCAACGGAAATCGATGTAACAGCTGAGGTCGATTATGGAGAAGGATCAGGGAAGCAAGATTTTACAATTGTTCAACCAGATGTTTTATTGTTAGATACAGACCGTTATGCGAACGTTATGAAAAAGGTCATGAAGCAAGGTGTAGATTTCACAATTGATGGAAGAAAAGCAAGTGCAAATGTGGAGTTAGATGAGGAAAAAGTCATTTTAACAACTATTCCATACGATAAAGGCTGGGTAGCGTATGTTGATGGTGAAAAAGTGGAGATTCCAACATTCAAGGAAGCGATGCTTACTGTAAAAGTTCCTGAAGGAAAGCATAATATTGAGTTTGTATTTATACCACAAGGATTACTTTTAGGAGAAATTATAGGTTTAGGATCTCTTATATTATTTGTGAGCTATCTATTTATTGAGAGAAGGAAAAAAACAAACAAAGGCTAAATTTAAAAGTAGGAACTATTTTTTCATTTATGTTAAAGGATGTATCGAGGAGCAGAAACGTTATGTATAAGTTAGCGTTATTAACGTTAGTCGAAACACATGCAAATCGGTAAGATTTGACAACTTTTTTCTTGAATTCAAAGGAGCGTTTCCTTTGCCGCACTGAGCTAATATTGAAGAAGGATTTCTTTTGAAATAGTGCGCGAAATTGATCTCCACTGTATCAAAGAAAGCTACAACTTTCTTTGTACAACGCGTGGTAAAGACATACAAGACTTCCTAAAATATTTGCATTTTCGGTTGAAAATGACTATTTCCGAAAAGAAAACAGAACTTGTAAATTTAAAGAGAACAAAAATTAATTTTTTAGGATTTGGGTTAGTGTTAGAAAAACCGCGTAAAGAACCCGGAAGGAAAAGGGCATATTTTGTGGGGAAAGCTTATCCAAGAAGAGATCGCATGGACCAAAAAGTGAAAGAGCTGTGTCAAGAAATAAGAGGATTGATTTATTGCTCTACAACTAATGATATGGCAGCGAAAATACATTTGATTAATCAAAAAATAATAGGAATAACTTCTTATTACAAAGTAAGCATATGTTCAGATGCTTTTCGACGAATGGATTATCAACTGAATAGAAGTGCATATTATACATGGAAAAAGCTAAGATGTCCAAAGACTGAAAAAGGCAAAATTTTATTAGCAGAACTGTGTAACTTAAAACATCGACACTCAAATAGTACTGAAAAAACGTTTGGAATTAGAGTTGAAGGACTATGGTATGGAATAACTAAAGCTAGCTTAACACGATCAACATATGAGCAAAAGCCATTTTATCAGGAGATGACCCCATACACAAAGTGTGGGAGACAAGCGTATAAATATTACCAAGAAAAGTATGAGACAGCTCTGAAAGATATTCAATCAATAAATAGTGAAACTCAAATTAGATTATCGTCTCGTAGTCGGACTAAATATAATTTTTTGTATTATATTAATCGAGAACAAGCATATATTCGAGATAAGAATACGTGTCAGCGCTGCAATGTAAATCTGATTTCATCGAATGTTCAAGCACATTGTCATCATATAAACTCGAGACGAGCGCTTGGAAATATAAATGATAAACAAAATCTAATTTGGTTGTGTGAAAATTGTCATAAAAGAGAGCATAAAAAAACAAAAAGGAAAAATATAATATGAAAAAAAGTATCCTTATAGGAGTAGTTCTAGTGAGCTTAATAGTAGCAGGCATCGGATATATCAAGAATTCAAGAAATATCTTAGCAAACGAGAACAACGTATCGGCGAGTATAGTTATCAGCGACCCGATGGACAAGAAAGGGGCACCACCACCCCTAAATCCGTATCAGCCGAGCACTTATAGACAACTGCGGGATACTGGGGACGGAAACAAAATCGATATCGACGTCAGTGCCAATCCACTCATCAAACGAGCAACATTGTACAGGGTGGGAAACGAGTACGCACAAGCAGCAATGTACTTCGAAGTATCTTCACGATTAAAGTTCACAAGATTAGAAACCGGCGGGTATGCGTATGGATACAACGTGTCACAATCACCACCTGGGATAATTACCTACACCATATATCTAAACACAAAACTGAGGGGGAATAATCCTGATATATTTCACTTCACTGATGAACTAGTCGGAACGACCACAACAATCCAAACCACACTCAACACCACGGCCGAGATAACCTTCCACGGCAACGGTGCCGATAACGGACAGGACCCACAACCAATAATTGCTCCCAGAGGAACACAATATCCGGATAATTTCGGCATTCAAGTAAACCGCAGAGGTCACACATTTACATATTGGAGCACAAGTCCAAACGGGATGGGAAGAATCAATGACTACTATGCCCCAATATTCAACACAGACTTATACGCGCAATGGCAACGCAACTCATATACCCAAAGATTCAATGGAAACGGACAAACTGGTGCATTGCTACCAGTAAGCAGAACAGTCGAGTATGACGCCACCAGTACAGTTCCAGCCGGACCAACCAGAACTGGGTACACATTTGCCGGGTGGTATGACACGAATGCAGCTACAG
>NZ_MIJY01000004.1 GCF_001730305.1 Enterococcus termitis | reverse complement strand
TGTTAAAAATTGTTGTTTGTTTTTACCGTTGTAAAAACAACCTACACATTTGGTTCGTCTTACTTTGTTCAGTTTTCAAAGGTCTACGTTGTTACCTTGCAGCAACTTTTATATCATATCAAATCTTCGATTTGATGTCAACACTTTTTTTAAAAAGTTTCAAAGTTTTTTCTGCTTAGCGTTGTCGTTTGTTTCAGCGACAACTTCATTAGTTTACCAGGTTGATTGTTATTTGTCAACAACTTTCTTCCTGATTTTTCAAGTTTTTTTAAAACTTGAAATGTTATTCTATTTTGGTCGTTTCGGCTATTTTGTTTGGTGCCTTGCGACAAGTAATAATATACCAAGTTTCATCGCGTAGGTCAATCAAAAATTACAATTTTTTTGAAGTTTTTTTCGTTACCGATTGTTTTATTACTTTTGTTCTTTATCGTTCGTTTTTAAGTCCATTTGTAATGAAATCAGTTAACTTTTTCAGCTTTTTTTCAGAAAATAAAAAAAGCGTCTATCACTAGTAGATAGACGCTTTTTCTTTTATCTCATTGTTGGGAATAACAACACATCTCGAATCGATTGTGCATCAGTAAGAAGCATTACGAGACGATCAATTCCGATACCTAAACCACCGGTTGGCGGTAAGCCATATTCTAAAGCTTCGATAAAGTCTTCATCTACACCATGCGCTTCATCATTTCCTTGTTCACGCTCTTTTTCTTGATCTTCAAAACGTTCTCGCTGATCAATCGGATCATTCAATTCGGTAAATGCATTCGCAAATTCTTTTCCTACTATAAATAGTTCAAAGCGATCTGTAAAACGACCGTCTTCCGGATTTTTCTTCGCCAATGGAGACACTTCAACTGGATGACCATACACAAATGTTGGTTGTTGTAAGGTTTCCTCTACGAATGTTTCGAAAAATTCATTTAAGATATGACCAACTGTCATATTATCATTGATCTCCACGTGATGTTTTTTGGCAAGTTCGCGTGCCTCTTCAATAGACATTTCTTGCCAGAAATCCACACCTGTTTGTTCTTTGATTGCATCTACCATATGCACTCGTTTGAATTCAGAGCCTAAGTCGACTTCTTGACCATCATACGTAATCGTTGTTGTTCCTAAAACTTTTTCAGCAGCATTGCGGATGATTCCTTCTGTTAAATCCATTACATCTTTATAATCTGTGTACGCTGTGTAAGCTTCCAGCATCGTAAATTCAGGATTGTGGGTGGTATCGATCCCTTCATTTCGGAATACTCTACCAATTTCATACACTTTTTCCATTCCGCCTACGATCAATCGTTTTAAGTGCAATTCTAATGCAATTCGTAGATATAAATCCATGTCTAGTGCATTATGATGAGTGATGAACGGTCGTGCAGCAGCACCGCCAGCATCATTATGCAAGACAGGTGTTTCAACTTCTACATATCCATTATTGTCTAGATAACGACGAATTTCACTGATGATTTGGCTACGTTTCATAAAACGGTCAAAGCTGTCTTTATTACTAATCAAATCAAGGTAGCGTTGACGATAACGTTGTTCGATATTCGTTAAGCCATGATATTTATCTGGTAACGGGCGTAATGCTTTTGTTAGTAAAACAATTGTTTTGGCTTTAACAGTCACTTCACCAGTATCAGTTTTCATGATTTGACCAGTTACGCCAAAGAAATCTCCAAGATCCGCATGTTTAAATAGTTCATATGCTTCATCGCCTACCTGGTCTTTACGTACATAGATTTGAATTTGTCCTTCGCGGTCTTGTAAATGCGCAAAGCCTGCTTTTCCTTTACCGCGCTTAGTCATCATACGTCCAGCAACGCTAGCGGATAGCTCTTTTTCGTTTAATTCTTCTTTTGTATTTTGGTCAAATTGTTCATGTAATTCGCTTGAATTATGTGTACGGTCAAAACGTTTTCCAAAGGGATCAACCCCTTCTTCACGTAAGTTTTCCATCTTTTCACGACGCACAAGCATTTGATCATTTAGATCATCTAGGTGCGCTTGTTGTTCATCTGCCACTTTATTTCCTCCATTCTGAAATCACATACCACTATAATGCCACACTAAAACAAAAAAAAGCAAGCTGAACTTTAGATTCTGCCTGCTTTTTTTGTTAGATCGTTTCTAAGGTCTCTTTTTCTGCATATTTTTCCGCTTTTTCTACAAATGCATCTAGTATGTCTACCATTGCTTGTTGTGTTTCAGCCTGATTGATAGTGACCTTCACTTTAGCTGCACGCGGAATGCCTTTCAAGTAGTAAGAAGCATGTTGACGGAATTCTCTCGTTGCAATGCTTTCCCCTTTTAAATCAACCAATCGTTTCAAATGAAGCTTAGCTGTTTCAATTTTTTCATAGGGTGTTGGCTCCGGCATCAGCACGCCTGTCTCTAAATATTCTTTTGTTCGTTGGATCATCCATGGATTACCTAAAGCAGCTCTTCCAATCATCACACCATCCACACCCACGTAGTCCAGCATTCGTTTGGCATCTTCTGGTGTTTTTACATCTCCATTACCTATAAAAGGAATGGTTAAATGGCGTTTTACTTCCTTTAAGATTTCCCAATTCGCTTTTCCTTCATACATTTGGACCCGTGTTCGACCATGCATCGCAATGGCTGAAGCACCTGCTTTTTCTGCAGCTAAAGCATTCTCTACGGCAAACAAGTGATCATCATCCCAGCCCGTTCGCATCTTCACAGTAACTGGTAATGAAACAGCTGAAGATACCGCTTCGACCATCTCATACACTTTATTCGGATCTAACAACCATTTTGCACCCGCTTCTGCTTTAATGACTTTATTGACAGGACACCCCATGTTGATATCGATGATTGCAGCTTTTGTATTTTCTTCAACAAACTTTGCTGCTTCCACAAGATTTTCTTTATTTCCGCCAAAAATTTGAACGCTTAATGGATATTCTCTGTCATCTATATACAGCATTTCCAGTGTTTTTTTATTTCTATGCTGAATGCCTTTGTCGCTGATCATTTCACAAACAACTAATCCTGCACCAAACTCTTTCACTGTGACCCGGAATGCCGCATTACTGATACCAGCCATCGGCGCAACGACGACTCGATTAGGAATTTCGATATTCCCTATTTTCCACACAAAGCATTCCTCCTATTTATTTTGAGTATTGTTGATTGCTTCATCTCTTAATTCGATTAAATCTGCTTCACTGTACTGATATTTATTGCCGCAAAATTGACAAACTGCCTCTGCACCATGATCCTCTTCTATCATTGCATTGATTTCATCAAGACCGACAGCGATGATTGCTGTGCCAAATTTTTCCTTTGAGCAGTTACATTTGAACTGTACTGGCATTTTTTCCAGAATTTCGATTTCATCTTTACCTAAGAGTCGCTCCAAAATTCCTTCTGGTGATTCCCCTTCATCGATCAAGCGAGAAATCATCGGTACTTCTTGTAATCTCTGCTCAATAAAGTCGATTGTTTTTTCATCTGCTCCAGGCATCACTTGAATCATAAATCCTCCGGCTGCTTTAACGTGTTCATCTGTATCAACTAATACACTTAAGCCAATAGCAGATGGAATTTGTTCTGAGACTGCCATAAAATAAGTGAAATCTTCACCGATTTCTCCGGAAACAATTGGTGTTTGCCCTGAAAAGGTTTCTTTTAAGCCCAAATCTTTGATCACTGTAAAAATCCCTTCAGTTCCAACAGCGCCGCGAACATCGATTTTACCACTTTCATTCAATGTTAAACTGACATGAGGATTTTTGATATAGCCTTTTGTGTTCCCGCTGCCGTCACTATCAACAACAATACTTCCTGCTGGTCCGTTTCCTTGGACTTTTACGGTTAATTTATCTTCACCTTTTAATGTTGCACCCAACAATAGCGCACCAACCATTGTTCTGCCTAAAGCTGCTGTTGACGAACTCCATGTATCGTGACGTTCTTGTGCTTCTGAAATTGTATTTGTTGCGCAAACAGCGTAAGCGCGAATTGATCCTTCATAACATAATGCTTTTACTAAGTAATCTTCCATTTTTATTTTCCTCTTCTCACTTGGGACTTTTTCTGACTCATTATCAGATAATACTAGGGTTTCGCCTTTTTTTCAACTAAAGAATTTTAATCCCTTGTTTAATGTTTGACAACTTCAGCTACTCTGCGTTATTATGTACCAGTACTCAACATTGCGATGTACCATAAGCATAAAAACGAATGGAAGTGAGCAAGTGGATAAATTGAGTGAAATGCTAAAAGGTGTTTTGGAGGGAATGATGCTTCAAATCATCAGCGAAAGTGAAGTTTACGGCTATGAAATCGTGCGAAGGTTAACGGCAATGGGCTTTTCCGGCATGACAGAAGGAACAGTCTACACGATCCTCTTACGATTAGAACGAAATAAAATGGTCAACATCACCAAAAAGCCATCTGAACTAGGTCCTCCTAGAAAATTCTATACATTAAACGACAACGGAAAACAGGAACTGGCTGATTTTTGGGAAAGATGGGCATTTTTATCTAACCGAGTAATGCAGCTAAAATCTGAAGGGAATACTAATCATGACAATCAATTCTGATACACAACAAAAGATCAAACAGTTTTCAAAAGAACAAGCTGAGCTTTATTTAAATGATGCAGAAATGACCTATATGGAAAAATTACGTCGCAAAGCTGGCAAAAATCGGGAAAAGGTCGGTCAAAAGCTGGCTAGATTCAAAAATACTTCTGATAAAGGGCAAGAGATCCAAGATGATATGATTTTGTACATGAATGATTACATCACTGATTTGATTGCTGGCGGAATGCAGGAACAAGAGGCCTTTGAAAAAGCGAGTACAGAGCTTCGATTTGCCAGCCAAACAGATCAATCGGACGAATTGCAGGAACGCTTTGCACAATACTATGCAACGATGGATCCTGCCGACTATGAAATAATAGGACTGTTTTATGGTGGATTTGCTGTATTAGGTATGACAATCGGTGCTTTAGTTGGATTTTTAGCTAGCGGAGGGGTTCCAGCATTTACACATACTGGTTGGATCTATACGTTGATCGGTATTCTAGCTGGAGTATTGATTGGAACCGGCTGCGGTTTGATTGCTAATGCCATTCTTACACCTCGTTCAAGAAAATAGAACACGGATCGAATTTGCATAAGAAAAAAACAGTGTAGTTTTCAGGCTTCACTATTTACAGTCTGGTGAGTGGGACATAATTCTTCTAGTCATATCCCACTCACTTGTAATCCGAATAAACGGTGGGAGCAGAAGAACCCCTTCTTTAAAGAGTAACAACCTAATTTACCTTGAAGATATTCTTTTATGCTATGTTTTTTTGATGGACGCTTATACTTAGTCATGATAAATGTGCCCCCCTAAAGTTAGAGTAAACTAACTTTAGGGGGGCACATCACTTTCGTCTCAGCCTCTCTTTTTTATATTATTAGGCTTCTATTTTGAATTACGTTTATTGATCCAATCCGTCGATACATCCATCGCTGCCCGAGTCGCATTGCTTTGATCCATCGAATTGACCATAACAAAGTCATGAATCATTCCTTGGAATCTAATTTGTGTGACATCAACGCCTGCATCACGTAAATGACGGGCATACTCTTCTCCTTCATCTCTCAATACGTCTGCTTCACCATTTAAAATCATTGCAGCAGGCAATCCTTCAAGATCCTCTTTTGTAGCTTGCAATGGAGAAATCGTTTTGATTGTAGTGTCTTGTCCTTCTGGAAGATAGTTGTCCCAGAACCATTTCATTCCATCTTTTGCCAAGAAATAATTTTCAGCAAATTGATTGTATGATTCTGAATCAAAAGAATGATTTGTCACTGGGTAGTACAATAATTGTTGGCTGATTTTAGGACCTTTACGATCTTTTGCCAACATCGTTAAGACAGTCGCCATATTTCCGCCGACACTGTCCCCTGCAATCATCAAGCGACTAGTATCGTATTCGTCATTAGCATCATCAACTAGTTTTAATAACGTTGCATAACATTGTTCGATCGCTACTGGATATTTTGCTTCTGGCGAACGATCATATTCTGGAACGAACACAATAGAATTTGTTCTAACAGCTAATTCTCGAACTAACTTATCATGTGTATGCGCACTACCTAATACCCATCCTGCACCATGAACATAAAGGATCACTGGGAGTTTTCCTGTTGCTTCTTTTGGTTTTACGGTACGTACATTGATCGTACCATGATCACCTAAATCCCATTGCTGATCGTTGATGTCAGCTTCAAGTTTTTCCACCGGTGAACTTTGTACCTCTTCAAGTAAATCTCGGGCATCATTAACTGGGAGCTGATAGATAAATGGTTCTTTTGCATTTGCCTCACTGAATTCAAGTGCTGATTGTTCTAAAGAAATTCTTTTTACCATACTGCTACCTTCTTTCCAATGTTATACCCCCATATTAAGCACATATCATAACTAGTTCAAATAGTACGCTTTATAAAAAAATACAGATAGAATTCTGTCTGTATTTTAGACTAGACAAAAAAGAAAAACTGTAGACATCATCCCTCTTTTTGGGACTTTGTCTACAGTCTGAAACAGTGTAGTTTTCAGACTACACTGTTTCTTTATTTCTATGAATGATTATTTATAACGATCTTCAAAGTTGTCGCGGTCGTATTCAGAATTACTTTCAGATTTATCTTCGTCATTTTTAGAGTCAGACTGAACGGTTTCTTCTGTTTTTTCGCTATCCGCTTTTACTTCTTCTGCTTCGTCATTTAATTCTTTTTTTGCATCTTCAAAGTCTTGTTTTTCTTCGGCTTGTTTTTGTGCATCTTTTTCTTCTAAGGCACGTTTTGCTTCTTCGAATGTTTGGGCCTTTTCACTTGGGAACTGGCTATCAATAACATCTTGAGGCATAACACCGTCTTCAAACAATGATTTGATACTGCGAGCATCCAATGTTTCATACTCTAACAGTTTTTCAGCAATCAATTTGTGCTGCGCACGATGTGACTCAATGATTTCATTGGCTTTATCATGTGCTTCCATTAAGATACGGCGTACTTCTTGATCTATTTCAAAAGCTACTTGTTCAGAATAAGCTTTTGTTTGACCATAATCGCGGCCAACAAAGACTTGATGGTTCCCTTCATATTGAACAGGACCTAATTTGTCACTCATACCATATTCAGTCACCATGCTGCGGGCAATACCTGTTGCTTGCTCAAAGTCATTTGAAGCACCTGTTGATTGAACGCCGAAAATAATTTCTTCCGCTGTACGTCCACCAAGCAAGCCAACGATTTGCTCAAACATATCTTCTTTGGTCATCAAGAATTGATCTTCTTTTGGTAATGCGATCATGTAACCGCCAGCGCGGCCACGAGGGATGATCGTCACTTTATGAACAATACGCGCACGGCTTAGGACTAAACCGACAATTGTATGCCCAGCTTCGTGGTAAGCAACCATTTCGCGTTCTTTTTTATTGATTACACGATCTTTTTTAGCAGGTCCTGCAATGACGCGGTCTTCTGCTTCATCCACATCGGATGCATCGATTTTCTTCTTATTACGACGAGCGGCAACTAGGGCTGCTTCGTTTAAGACGTTTTCTAAATCAGCACCAGCAAAACCTGGTGTTTGTTGTGCCACGACTTTTAAGTCTACATCGTCAGCCAACGGTTTGTTACGGGCGTGAACTTTAAGGATTGCTTCACGGCCTTTCACATCTGGACGACCAACTAAAATTTGACGGTCAAAACGACCTGGACGTAATAACGCTGGGTCTAACACGTCTGAACGGTTTGTTGCGGCAACGACGATTACGCCTTCGTTTCCATCAAATCCATCCATTTCAACAAGTAATTGGTTTAGGGTTTGTTCACGTTCATCGTGTCCGCCGCCCATACCAGCACCACGTTGACGACCTACTGCATCGATTTCATCAATGAAGATGATCGCTGGTGCATTTTTCTTCGCTGTTTCAAATAAGTCACGAACACGGCTTGCACCGACACCGACAAACATTTCAACGAAGTCTGAACCTGAGATTGAGTAGAACGGTACGCCTGCTTCACCGGCAACAGCTTTAGCAAGTAACGTTTTACCAGTTCCGGGAGGTCCTTCTAATAGCACACCTGCTGGGATTCTTGCACCTAGCTCAACGAAACGGCGAGGATCTTTTAAGAATTCAACCACTTCGACTAGTTCTTGTTTTTCTTCTTCTGCTCCTGCTACATCTGAGAAGCGTACACGGTTGGCTTTTTTGTCAGCTTCTTTGGCTTTTGATTTACCAAAGTTCATGACACGGCCGCCACCACCGCCACCGCCGCCTTGTTGACCCATCATCATGTAGAACAAGAAGATGAATAATACGATCGGCAAGAAGCTAAATAGGATAGATAACCAGGCACCGCTTGTTGATTGTTCTTTTACTGTTAGTTTTACATTATTGTCTTTTGCCATCTCTTGAATCCCTGATAAGGTGATATCACTAGGCAAGACAACTGTAGTAAATGATTTTGTTGAAACTTCTGTCGATCCCCATAAAGATAGACCGCCAGTGTTTTTGATTTCTTGCTTGTCTTTATACTGACCAACGATTTTATACACTCCATTGGTTGGCTGGATCGTCATTTCTTTTATTTTCCCTTTTTCTAATTGGGTATTAAAAGTTGAGTATTCAATATCCGGCGACTGTGGATTGTTATTTCCAAAGATGAAATATACAACCATGACCATCGCTAAAATAAGCAATACATAATATAGGCCATTTTTCATGCCGCTATTCTTTTTATTCATGCCTGTCCTCCTTTGAACAACTGCTCGTAATTTGATTTTACGGTTTATTTTTTATCAATTCTGACCTTTACATTGTAACATAACTATTTCCGAGAGAGATATTAATTTGATTCATAGATCTCAGGTTTCAAAACCCCGACATACGGTAAATTTCGATAGGCTTCAGCATAGTCTAATCCATAGCCGACAACAAATTCATTCGGCACATCGAACCCTACATAATCTGCAACGATATCTACGACACGACCTTCTGGTTTGTCTAATAGCGTAACGATTTTTACAGATGCAGCTTTTCTATATTTAAATAAATCCACTAAATAGGCTAGTGTACGGCCGCTGTCAATGATATCCTCTACAATCAGTATATCGCGTCCTTCGACATTCGTGTCTAAATCTTTGACGATTTTTACCTCGCCAGATGATACAGTAGCATTGCCGTAGCTGGATACATCCATAAAATCCATTTCTAAACGAGTATCCATACAGCGTGTAATATCAGCCATAAAAGGAATCGCACCTTTCAAAATACCGATGACCAAAGGATTTTTATCTTTGTAATCTTCAGTTAGCTGTTTTCCAAGTTCAGCTGATTTTTCAAGGATTTGTTCTTGTGAAATCAAAATGTGCTTAATATCATTCTCTAGCATAATGCTCTCCTTTTCTTCACAGGTTGTTGTCCCTTATTTAATTCGTACTTAATTTTACTCTTTTATTTTATAAAGGAGCCTGTAGAGTATTTTATCAGTTTCTTTAGGAATACTCAAATGCGAATTTGCAAAATCAGGCACCCAAATAATCTCTTTATCATCTGAGAGGATCACCCATGTTTTTTCTCGAATCGAGTTCGGCGTTTTTTGATCAATGAATAGACGGTTTAGTCGTTTGGTCAACACCGGTGTCAATGCGATTCGATCACCATTTTGTCTATGTCGGATCATTAGCGGCAACGGCGTATTACTATTTATTAATAATGATGACTTCTGCCAGTTTTTGATTGTTTCAGGTTGCTCGATCGGCTCATCACTTTTTTCTAGTCCCAACCATTCCTTTTCCGAAAGAAATAACTGTTCGCCTAGCTGGAGCGAAAAAGTAGATTTTCTTATAAACGGCGTTCTTTTCTTTAGGTAGCCGCATTCGTATTCTTTTACTATTTGCCACCCCTGCTCTAGATCCATCGTCATCTGCGGCGCTTCATCGTTTAACAATGTCAGACATTGATGAATGTGTTTTCGGCTGATTGCGATACCTTCTGGCACTATTGTTTGCTGCAGGAGATGCTGAATAAAAAAGACTTGGACGCTTTTAGGTTCCTGTTTTAATCCTCGTAATTGAATGTGCCAACCGCTATGATTTTTTGTGACCCACTGCTGATACTTTGGTATAACAACAGATTGGATCACTTCTTCAACATAACTGATTTGCTCGCCAAAGTCAGTGATATGCTGTAAAAATTGCTGGTTTTCTTTTTTCAATATAGGAATCACATGATGTCTAATACGATTACGCATATAATCATCACTTAGATTGGAGCTATCTTCAAAGTACCTGATTGCTTCTTGTTCCGCAAACGCTGTAAGCTGTTCTTTAGAAAAAATCAATAATGGCCGAAGTAACTTGCCGTTTCCAAATACTTGTGCAGAACGGATTCCTACGAGATTTGTCAATGTGCTGCCTCTGGTAAGTTTCATTAAAATCGTTTCTGCCTGATCATCGCTATGATGTGCTGTCACTAGCTTTGAGTAATTTTTTTCTGCCATGATCTCGTCAAAAAAATGATAACGGAACTGACGCGCTCGCGCTTCCATATTTTTTGTTTTATTTGCCGCTTCCCATTTTCGACTATAGAAGGGCAGTTTATACTCTTGGCAGTATTTTTTTAAGTACTTTGCTTCTTCAACAGATTCTGGACGTATTTGATGATCAATATGTGCTACCGCTAGTTTTAGATTGTCTTTGACTGCTGCTAGTTGAAACAAATGAAGCAGCACCATAGAATCCACCCCGCCAGAAACAGCTAAAAGAATCCGATCATTTGGTTCCCAGTAATGATTGTTTTTGCAATGGCGGTAAAATTCATGAAACATCCACTCACCTCTTGTTCCGCTCTTTAAAGATGTCTAAAACAGAAAAGCCGAGCTCCCGCTCAGCTTCTATTGTTTATTAATTACGACGTCCACCACGTCCGCCGCGCTTACCTTCTGTGTTGCGTTTTAACGATGATAAACGATCATCACTATCTTTCAAAAATGAACTCATCAATGAATCAAAATCTTGTTTTGAATTCGTTGGCTGTGCTCGTGTAAATTGTTTTTTAGGTGCTGGGCGCTGCCCGCGGTCACGATTTCCTTGCTGTTCATGGTTATCACGACGTTGAAATTCACGCTTTTGTTCTGCTGGCTGTTCTTGTGCTTTACGAATCGATAGTCCAACTTTGCCGTCATCGCCAACTGAGGTAACCTTTACTGTTACTTCATCTCCGACAGTCAATACATCATGAATATCTTTAACAAACCCATTTGATACTTCACTGATGTGAACCAACCCTGTTTTCCCTTCACCTAAATCGATAAAGGCACCAAAATTTGTGATACCTGACACTTTCCCTGGCAACTTAGCTCCTACTTCAATTGACATAAAAAAAATGTTCCTCCTATTATTTACCCTATAATATCTGCAGTTATTCGCCTGATTGTTTATCAGAGGAATGAGACTGTGATTGACTTTCTTCTGCTGATTGCTTTTGTTCTGTGCTCGAGCTAGTTGTTCCGCCTAACTCTGGAATATTGTAGATCTGTTCACCGTCTTTTGACACATAAAATCGGCTGCGGGCTAACTTAGCCACGTAGTCTTCATCTCTCAAAAGAGCCACATCTTGTTCTAAACGCTCAAGCTTTTTGTCCGCTTCTTTCGATTCAGCTACAGCTTCAACATGTTCTTTCTTAAATGCATTTAGCTGCTGGTAATCTTTCATCAGCTGAAACCCTGAAACGAGAAAAATCACAAACGCCACGAGAAAAACTACCGCTAAACGTCGGCGTCTGAAAATCAACTGTTTATGCTGCTTTTGAAACTCTGCGTACTGTTCTTTTGTATACTCATTGTCTAACGCAGCAACTTTCTCCGTGTCTTTTTTCTTCTTTCCCATGATTTCCGCTCCACTCGTTTTTTGGTTTGTCTGCTTTATTATACCAACATCTAAGAGGCTTGTCTAATCTAAATTATCACTATTTTCGACTCTTTTTTCAGAAATAATCTGATACATCTTTTCGGCATCTTCTTTTTTCGTTGAATCACGGAGTTCCAGCACTTCTACTTCTAATATTTTGTTGCCGAATTGAATCTTGATTTGATCCCCTATTTTAACGTTGCTGGACGATTTTGCCAGGATTCCATTGACTTGGATCCGTCCTTTATCCGCAACTTCTTTTGCTACAGGTCTTCTTTTGATAATACGTGAAACTTTTAAAAATTTATCCAAACGCATAATTGTTACCTCTTCATTCTTAATATTTTTGCCCCAAATGGCAAGGTCAACCATTCACGAATCGTGAATAATTTTATTTTAATAATGATCAAAATAAATGTACCTCCGCCAAGCAAAACACCGACGATTGTCACTAACAACGCTTGGCTTCGATGTGCGATCGTGCCTAAAAAAAGCGCAATCACTGCTTGATAACATAATAACACAATGCTCATTGCGCCTAAACTAACACACAATTTTCTAAGAAAATATCCTTCTCTAGCAAATTGATTGATTTCCTTTTTCGAGAAAAAGATCAACAAGAACAAGGTTGTAAGTAGACCAATAATCGTCGAAAGACTTGCACCAGCAGTTCCCCATAAGTAAATCAATGGATTTGCAGAAAAAGCTTTGACTACCAGACCCGCAAAAGCTGCGAGCATCGCTGTTCTAAATTGATTCTGACTTTGAAAAATACTTTGGTAGGCTTGAATCACTGCCATAAATGCAATCGAACATACATAAATCCCTAAAACACCATTTCCTTGATAATCTTTGAATAGTGCATAATTCATATATGGCAACAACAGCGCCAAACCTACGGAGGCTGCCGCAGCAATCGCTGTCGTCAACCGTAAAAAGATTTTGGCTGCCTGTAAAAAACGACCATGCTTTCGGCTGATAAAATATTTTGTCAGCGCCGGCAAGAAACTAGAGCTCAATGCAAGGGCAACGACTAAGCCCAGTTGGACTAACGGTTGTCCTCGATCATAAACACCTTTATCGATTTTCGCTGCAGAATCACTGATTCCTGATCCAACTAGGGCATTTTTCACAACAAATGAATCGATCAGCTGAAACAGGATCAAAAAAGCACTGTAAAGAGAAACGATTCCGCCTTCAAGTAACAATCGCCCATACAGCTTTTTCGCCCCTTTTGAAAACGACCACTGCGTCAAATAAGCTGAACTACCGACGCGAATTTTACGATCATAATAATAGAGAACGAAAGCTGCGACGATCCCGCCAAGCAGTGCACCGCCCATAGCAATTGTTCCAGTCTGATAAATAGACCATCCAAAACTGCTAAATGAATACGCAGCGACTAAGATAACACCTACTCGAACAAGTTGCTCCATTACCTGAGAAACCGCACTTGGAATCATCAATAAATGACCTTGAAAATTACCACGATAAAAAGACAGTATCGGTACTAATAAAAAGGTAAAAGAAACAACTCTAATCAAGGAAGCCAGCTTAGGATCTCCCATCATATACGCAATTTCATCACTGCCGAAAAAGAAAAATCCCCAGCACAGTCCTGCTACAGCAGTCACAAAAGGAAAAAGCTGCTGTAACACCTTTTTTTGTCCGCTGATCTCTGTTTGCTCCGCTACGACTTTTGAAATAAACTGCGGTAAGCCAGACAAAGCTAGCGTCATTGCTATTCCATAAATAGGATAAACCTGCTGGTACACATAAAACCCTTCATCCCCAACTAAGTTTTGAAAAGGCACACGATAAATCGCGCTAAGCACCTTAGCGATAAACGATGCCAGCGTCAAAACAACAGCTCCTTGCATCATCGTACGCATCTCCTTATGCGCCATTACTTGACCTCCAATCTAAAAGCTAAACAGATCGTTAAGCTCTCGAACAAATTAGGAAATTCCACCAAAGATGCTTTCTATCTTTGGGAGAATTTATCTATTTGTTTCTAGAGCTGATCTTTGATGCTAGATACATCTAAAAGCTGAACAGACCCATTTAGGCTCGAATGGAAAATAGGAAAAACTGACTGAGACGCTCTTCGTCTCTTTCCGTTTTTATCTTTTTCCCGAAAGACTGGTCTGTGAAGCTGGATATCTCTAAAAGGTAAACAGATCGTTAAGCTCTCGAACAAATTAGGAAATTCTACCAAAGATGCTTTCTATCTTTGGGAGAATTTATCTATTTGTTTCTAGAGCTGATCTGTGATGCTAGATACATCTAAAAGCTGAACAGACCTGCTTAGGCTCGAATGGAAAATAGGAAAAACTGACTGAGATGCTCTTCGTCTCTTTCCGTTTTTATCTCTTTTCCAAAAGACTGATCTGTGAAGCTAGATATCTCTATAAGGTAAACAGAATAAGGTTTTTCTATCATAGATTTTTGTCTTTTAAGAAAAGCCTGCTCATAAAATACCTTACTAAACAACGACTTGACAATCAAGACCTCACTCCGCTTCAACAGCCGCTGTCTTATACTTCTCTTGTCTCAAAGCAGTCGTAAAGGAGGCGACTTCCTGCAGCCACGCAGCTTCTTTCATGTCTTTTGGTACTTTCAAACGAATAGTCATCTTTTCATTGTCCACAGCAAGATCTGCTTTTAATTGTGTTTCAGATAACGCTTCAAAGATTTGCTCTACGCTGTATGTCTTGGTTCCGACCTTACTTAAAGTAAAGGTGATTTCTTGTTGTCGTTTGCGGATTGTTTCAAGCAATGCCCGATCACCATCCATCTTGATTTGTCCAGTAGTCAATAGATGTGCGACTTCATCAGGATATTCACCGAAACGATCAAGTAAATCTGCTTCCAACTCATCGTACATCTCCATGTTTTCTAGTTGACGAATCCGTTTATAAATCTCAATCTTTTGACGTTCATCCGTAATGTAGCTCGTTGGCAAGTAGGCATCAATACCAAGATCGATTTCAACCGATGTCTTTTGGTCTTGAATATTTTTCCCTTGTTTACGGGCAACAGCTTCTGAAAGCATTTGAGAATACATATCAAATCCAACAGAATCGATAAAGCCATGCTGCTGCGCTCCCAGCAGATTTCCAGCGCCACGGATCGATAAATCCCGCATCGCTATTTTAAAGCCAGACCCCAGCTCGGTGAAATCTTTGATCGCTTCTAACCGTTTTTCGCTGACTTCATTCAAGATTTTTTGTTGTTCATACATAAAATAGGCGTATGCGACTCGGTTACTACGACCGACCCTACCTCTCAATTGATACAAGGTAGACAAGCCCATATAATCGGCATTTTCTACAAAGAGAGTATTGGCATTGGGAATATCAACACCTGTTTCAATAATCGTTGTTGTGACCAGCACATCATATTGCCGTTCGATAAAATCAAACAAGGTATTCTCCAGCTGAACCTCTGTCATTTGTCCATGAGCATAGGCAATCCTTGCTTCTGGAACCAGCGCTTTTATTTCTTCTACCTTTTGTTCGATCGTATCAACTCGGTTATATAGGTAAAACACCTGACCGTCTCTGGCCATTTCTCGTTCGATTGCTTCTCTGATCGCTCCAGGATTACTTTCCATCACATATGTTTGAATCGGGTAACGATTTTCCGGTGGCGTCTCAATCACAGAAAGGTCACGCACCCCGAGCATCGACATGTGCAGTGTACGAGGAATCGGCGTTGCAGTAAGCGTCAACACATCAACTTGCGCCCGCAACTGCTTCAAACGTTCTTTATGTTTAACTCCAAAGCGCTGTTCTTCATCGATCACCAATAAACCTAAATCGCTAAAATTCACATCTTGAGACAGCAAACGATGGGTTCCTACTACGATGTCCACTTGCCCATGCTTGATTTTTTCGATGGTTTCATTTTGTTGCTTTTTCGTTCTAAAACGGCTCAACAAGCCTACTTCAACAGGAAATCCTTCAAACCGATCCAACATCGTTTCATAGTGCTGCTGTGCTAAAATTGTCGTTGGCACTAAAAAAGCCACTTGTTTATTATTATTGATGGCTTTAAAAGCGGCACGTAAAGCCACTTCTGTTTTTCCGTAGCCAACGTCACCGACTAACAAGCGATCCATAGGACGTGTCTTTTCCATATCGTGTTTGATTTCCGCTGTACTACGAAGTTGGTCATCTGTTTCACTGTAAGGAAACGCATCTTCAAATTCTTTTTGATAAGCATCATCTGGCGGAAACGCATAGCCTTTTTCAGATTCTCTGGATGCATAAAGCTGAATCAAATCATCCGCGATATCTTCGATTTTAGATGAAACTTTTCGTTTCGTCTTACTCCACTCACTGCCGCCTAATTTATTTACTTTCGGTGATTTAGCTTCCGATGCGACAAATTTTTGAATCAGGTTTAATTGGGTGACCGGGATAAATAATTTATCGTCATTTTGGTATAAGATCGTAATATAATCTTGATGAACGCCATCAACTTCTAACGTCTGCATCCCAATGTATTTACCAATACCATGATTGGCATGCACAACGTAATCACCATTCTTTAAATCACTATAGCTTTTTAAACGTTCTGCATTAGAGACTGTTTGGCGTCTCGCTCTTTTTTTCGTTGTCGTATGAAAGATTTCTTTTTCAGTAATAGCGACAATTTTTTCAACAGGCAGTTCAAATCCCGTCTGTAGTGCACCTTCAACGATCTGGATTTTTCCGTCAAGCAATTTGTTAGGTGAAGCAGTCACACTTGAGATATCAAAATCACGAAAGAGCTCCTCAACCTTTTGACTTCGCTCTTTCGTTGGAACAAACACAACGACTGTCTGTTCTTGCTTTTGCCACCGATCCATCTCTGTTTTTAATAAAGGCATTTGACCAAAAAATTGCTGCATCGACCGATACTGAAAATTGTGCACTGCATGAAAACGTAGATTGCCCATTCCTTTTTGAAATAGAGAGAAGAAAGTAGTCGAAAAGCTAATTTTACGAACTTGTTCGTGGAAATCCAGTCCAAAGTTTTGTTCTGGAAACACACGCATTTCTTCTAATTTAAGAACCTGCCATTCATTTTCTTCTCGAATGATCTCACGTTCTGCTTCTAAAATCCGAGCATAGTCATCCACAAAAACGAGACTATCATCTGGTAGATAATCAAGTAAGGTGGTTTTTTCTTCATATAAAAAGTCTGTATAATAATGAGCTGTTTCAGTGGGAATGCCCTGACTCCACGATGTTGCTAACTGACCGAAATAATCCGTCAAAAAGCCTCTTTCAGTCGCTTCCTTAGCTACCGCAATTCTTTTTTCCAGCGCTTTATTCAGCCTTTTTTCTCCGTGAATCAAATCTGCTTTTGAAAAAACCACATCTGTCATAGGCGACAAGGTCACGGATTCGATCGTCTGAACAGAACGCTGTGTATCTGCTTCAAAGTAACGCAATGAATCAATTTCCACATCGAAAAGCTCTGCACGAACGGGGTATTCCGAATTCAACGGATACACATCTACAATGCTGCCGCGAATACTAAAATCTCCTGGCTTTCCTACTAACGATTGTCGTTCATAGCCCATCAAAACAAGCTGCTGCGCCAAAGCATCCAGCTCGATTTCGCTGCCAAGTGTCCAATGCAGCTGTGCTTGTTCCCACGTCTGCTTGCTAGGTAAATATTTTCTTAAACCTGCCACAGGAACTACGACGACTCCTGCCTGTTCTGTCAATAAAAAATTAAGTGCTGCCACTCTTTCTGCTCTAGCTTCTGGAGAAGAAAAAGCCATTTCCGCTGATAGTACCTCGTCTACAGGAAACAAATAGACTTCCTCATCCGATAGAATATTGCGAAAATCTTCTACTAACTGGTTGCCGTAATAAAGGTTAGGAACAGCTATCACGATTTTTTTATTTTTTTGTTTAAATGCGCTAGTCATGACCAATGTCTTGGCAGAACCAGCTAACCCAGTGATCAATTGACGGGTATTTCCCGCTAACTGTTGCTGCCATTCTCGAGCCAGCTCACTTGAACCAATTCGTTCAATGATATTCACGTCAGGTTCCTCCTCTATTTGTTTTCCTCTTGCTTATTTTCCATTAAAATGATTCATCGTATCAATAAACGTATGCCCTTCACTCGCATAAACCGCTGCATCTGCTGCGCTTTTTACTGCTAGCAAGATCTCTTCATGCTGCTCTTTAGGAAAACCACTTAATACATGATGAACAACTGTATTGCTGCCAATTGGACGGCCGATACCTATTTTGATTCTTGGAAACACATTTGTTCCAAGGTGAGCAATCAAACTTTTCATACCATTATGTCCGCCGGCTCCGCCTTTTTCGCGCAAACGGATTTTTCCGACTTCCAAATCAAGATCATCATAAATGACAATCAATTCTTCTTCAGTTACTCCATAATACGTCATCAATGGACCAACAGACCGACCAGATTCATTCATGAATGTGAGCGGTTTGACCAGCATGATTTTTTCTGTACCGATAAAGAATTGGGCTATATCTGCTTCAAATTGACTTTTGTTGAAGGTTGCATTATAGCGATAAGCGATTTCATCCACCGTAATAAAACCGATGTTGTGTTTTGTTTCTTGGTATTTACTTCCTGGGTTGCCTAACCCGACAATCATTTTCATTGCTCGTTTCTCCTTATGTAAAAAGTTAAGGCAAAATGAAACCTTTATGTTCATTTGTCCTCTTTTTTATTGTTCAACACAAAATACCCGAGCAGGAGAATCCTCTGCCCAGTTTTTTACAATTATACCACAAAACAATCCCTAGCCTAATCTTTTAAATGATAAAAAAGCCTTAAGCTCTATTTTTTCTTTTAACACGAAAGAAACTTTTAAAAACATAACTAGTGAAATATCGCACATGAAAGAGTTTTCTTATGAAACACCCCTAAAAACTGTATTATTAAATAAAACAAAAAACGTGACAAAAATCACAAACAGTGGTATTATCAACGTGTTAAAACAATTAACAGAAAGGAATGGTACACATGACTGCAGCAGCAGGAAATAAAGATCATCAAAAAGTAATTTTAGTTGGAGATGGCGCTGTCGGATCTAGTTACGCATTTGCCTTAGTCACACAAAACATTGCTCAAGAAGTTGGAATTATAGATATAGATACAAAGAAAACGGAAGGCGACGCTGCAGATTTATCTCATGCATTAGCGTTTACCTCTCCTAAGAAAATTTATGCCGCTACCTATGATGACTGCCATGACGCTGATTTGGTTGTATTAACCGCCGGAGCTGCACAAAAACCTGGAGAAACTAGAATCGATTTGGTTCACAAAAACTTAAAAATCAACAAACAAATCGTAACATCGATCGTTGATTCTGGATTCAGCGGAATCTTCTTAGTCGCAGCAAACCCAGTTGATATTTTAACTTATTCTACATGGAAATTCTCAGGATTTCCAAAAGAACGCGTTATTGGTTCTGGTACGTCACTTGACTCTGCTCGTTTCCGTCAAGCGATTGCTGAATTAGTCGACGTTGATGCACGTAATGTCCATGCGTATATTTTAGGTGAACATGGTGATACAGAATTTCCGGTTTGGTCACATGCTAACGTTGCTGGACTACAAATCTATGAATGGGTCAAAAATAACCCTGAAGTCGATGAAGAAGCAATGGTCAACTTATTCTTCAATGTAAGAGATGCTGCTTATTCGATCATCGAGAAAAAAGGAGCAACCTTCTATGGAATCGCCGCTGCTCTTGCACGTATCACTAAAGCAATCCTAGATGACGAAGATTCTGTCTTCCCACTTTCTGTTTATTTAGATGGTGAATATGGTCAAAATGATATTTACATCGGAGCACCAGCGGTCATCAACCGTCAAGGGATCAAACAGGTAATTGAAATTCCTTTAACTGACTCTGAAAAAGACCGAATGAATGCATCAGCCAATGCACTTAAAGAAGTAATCAAATCTGCTTTCGAAAAATTCGAAGACGAAACTAACTAATATAAAACATCGCAGCCTAAGCAAAGGTTGCGATGTTTCTTTTTTTAATTATACAAGCCATCCGGCTCTTCTTTTGTCACAATATAGATATTTTTCATCTGTGTATAAGCATCCAGCATCGACTTATGGGTTTCTCTTCCGATTCCAGATTTCTTGTATCCGCCAAACGGAGCTCCTGCCGGCAACTGATTATACGTATTGACCCACATCCGCCCCGTCCGGACTTTACGGGCTACGCGCATTGCTGTGTTGATATTTTGAGAAAAAACTGCACCGCCTAGTCCATAATCAGATTGGTTTGCTAAAGCAATTACTTCTTCTTCTGTTTTGAATTTCATCACTGTCGCTACCGGGCCGAATATTTCTTCCTGCGCAATACACATCGCATTGTTGGCATCTGCCAGCAAAGTTGGTTCTAAGAAGGCTCCTTTATCCAAGCCATTTTCAGTTATTTTATGTCCTCCAGTAATTAAGGATGCCCCTTCTTTTGTACCGATTTCAACATATTTCAAAATATCTTTTAATTGTTTTTCATTGATCTGCGCACCCATTTGTACGCCTTCTTCCCATGGGAAGCCTACGTTTATTTTCTCAAATTTTTCTTTTAATGCTTCTACAAAATCATCATAGATTCCTTCTTGCACAAACACGCGGGAACCTGCACAGCAAACTTGCCCTTGATTGAATAATATTCCTAATTGAACACCTTCTAATGCCCGTTCCCAATTTGCATCGTCAAAAATGATATTTGCAGATTTGCCGCCGAGTTCTAACGTAGCTGGGATCAATTTGTCAGCAGCAGCTTTTGCTACAGTATAGCCGACCTCTGTTGATCCTGTGAATGCCAGCTTATCAAAACCGTCATGCTCAAGCATATAGTTTCCAGAATCTGATCCACGTCCCGTAATCAAGTTGACAACTCCTTTAGGCAGAACTTGATCGAATAGTTTGAATAATTCCAACAAGCTCAAAGAAGTAGTTGACGAAGGATGAATGACAACTGTATTTCCCGCTGCAAGTGCAGGAGCTATTTTCCATGCACCCATCAATAATGGGAAGTTCCAGGGAATGATCTGACCTACGACACCGATGGGCTCTTTAAGTACGATGGATAGGGTATCTGAATCAAACTCTTTTACAGTCCCTTCTTCTGCACGAATCACCCCAGCAAAATAACGAAAATGATCAGCCGTCGCCGGCACATCGATCGTGAGCGTTTCACGAAGAGGCTTACCATTATCTAGCGTTTCAACTAAAGCTAAATGCTCTTTATTCGCATCGATTAAATCGGCAATCTCCAACAATAACTGACTACGTGTAACCACATCGATATCTTTCCATGAGGTGAATGCCTCTTGTGCCGCTGCAATTGCCTGATCAACGTCTTCATGTGTCGCATCAATAAAATCAGCTAACTTTTCACCATTACTTGGATTATAACTTGTAATCCGTCGACCACCAGAACCATTTGTCCATTTTCCATCGATGTATAATTGGTAAACATCGTCCACTGTGTTATGAATATCAATTTTTCTGTTCAATTTAAAAACCACCCCTTCTTTAGATAGCGCTTACAAACCATTATATCCTTAATTTATTAAAAGTAAATAGACTTTCGTCATTTTTACTCTTAATACCAAAAAAATAATTGGTACAGCTAAAAAAAAGGGAGATTTTAAAAAATCCGCCTTTTTTATCCTTCATATAAAATTCCTTCTTCTGCCAAAGCTGCTTTGATTTGCACTAACTGCTCTTCATTCTCACAACGTAGCGTGTGTAAATGAATCCCTGAGGTCAATTCTGATAACAAAGAAGCATTACTTTTTTCGTACATTTTTATAAATGTACGCACATCCTTTTCCCTACAAATATGCAGTCCGCCTGTTAATTCTCCATAAATCGGATGCTCAACAATGACATCAATGATTTCGCCGCCCATTGAAACAATAATCGCCAATTCTTCTTCTGTTTTTTCCGGAGCATGCTGACAGGCGATTTTCCTAAGTATTCCTTGTTTCTCTTGATTTGTTTCAAGTAAATACCCACGGGCAGTGGCAATGATTTCATGCCCGGCAGCTCTTAAAAGGGCTACATCCCCCACAATAATTTGGCGGCTAACAGTGAATTCCTTTGCAAACCAACTAGCACTAACTGGTTTATTTGTCGTCCTCAACGTAAGTAAAATCGACTCTCGTCTTTTCGTTCCGTCCATTTATCCACCTCCTAATGCTTAATCCATTTTTTGTTGCTGAAAATGTTTTGAGGCATCCATGATTCCTTGGTAGGTTTCTTTTAATACTTCTTTGTACTCTGCATTGACAACATAGCTGTCGATTTTTGCTAAAACTTCTTGTTCTCTTGCAGTATCAAGAATTTCTTTATCAGATGTCTTTTTGATTGCCGCAATTGATGAAACAGCGTCCATTCGTTCCTCTAATAGAGCCACGATTTTTTTATCAAGCTCGTTTATTTTCTCTCTTTGGCTCGTCAATGGTGCGCGTTGTTCTTCCAAATCGATTTCTTTGATGAGTTTTGCAGGATTCCCTCCGATCACGCAATTATCTGGGAAAGATTTTGTTACAACAGCACCTGCTGCTACAACCACATTATCCCCCAACGTTACGCCTGGTGTAATGACTACACCGCCGCCAAACCAAACATTATCACCGATTGTAATTGGTTTGCCATACTCTAAGCCGCTGTTTCTTTTAACAGGATGCAAAGGATGAGTCGCAGTATAAAGTTGTGCATTTGGACCAAACATACAATTATCACCAATCGTAATCGGACAAGTATCTAAAAAGATACTATTAAAATTGACATAAAAATTTTTTCCCACATGAATATTAAAGCCATAGTCAAAGCTGATCGACGGCTCAATATAACTGCCTGTTCCAGTTGTTCCAAAGGTTTCTTCGACTAATTGCCGGCGAATCACTTGGTCTTCTTCCTTATTGATCAATTTCATCTGCTCTCTAGCAAATTTTCTAGCTGTGATCAATTCCGGATCTGCTGAAAAATAAAGCTCTCCATCGATCATCTTTTGGCGTTCTGATTTGATTTCTTCCATGTTAAAACTCCTTTATTTAGATATTTTCAAAGACATTTACTGCATCTTCTTTTAAAAAATAAGCGGTTCTATTTAATTGTACGGCACTCTGATTGATAACTAAAACTTCTGCGTCTTCTGCTGCATAATGGATCAAATCACAAAATGGATGCACTTGAAAACTTGTTCCGATAATCACGATCAGCTCGGCTGCTTCGACCGCTCTAATTGCTCCAGCGACAGCTGTTTGATCTAATGCTTCTTCATATAAAACAATAGCTGGACGGATCTGCCCTCCGCAATCAGCATGTTGATCAGAGGCTAAATAGGCTGCAACAGAAACATTTTCTCCGCACTTTTGACAATAGCAGTCATATAAACTGCCATGAAAATTAATCAGATTTTGACTCCCTGCCGCTGCATGCAGTCCATCTATATTTTGAGAAACAACCCAGGTCACCTTTGTTTTTTCCAGCTCAGCTAATTTCAAATGAATCACATTGGGCTGAGCCTCTGGATGATACAACGACTGAATGAACGTATAAAATTTTTGCGGCTCACTTGCCAGGCAAGTGGCACTTAATAAATACTCGGAACGCTCTATTCCTTGATAGACACCAGACAAAGAACGATAATCTGGTACACCCGATGCGGTTGAAACACCCGCGCCTGTCAAAAATGTAATTTTTCGGCTGCCTTCGATCAACTGTACTGCCTGTTTTCTGTCAATGATTTTCACATGCTCATCTCCTAGTTAGTCTATTATAACGTAAATCTTTCGTAAATAGAAAATAATCAAAAAGTTCTATTGCTTCTGATTTGATTTTTTTCATTGGAAACTTTGAAATAATCAGTGAAAACGGCTTGTTTTTCACTGTCTTTTCATGACAAACAAAGGAGAACGTGATAGAATACTTAATGTATAAAAGTGAGGTGAAACTTCGTGGTAGCATTTATTATTTATTGGGCAGCTATTTTAGTCTGCATCGCTTGGGGCGTATTAAGTTTATGGTTTTCGATTTATTATCTTTCACGTAAAGAAAATGGAAACCTTTGGGCGTTTGCATTCTTTAATGTTCTTGCAGGAATTGTTTTAGCAATTGTTTTAGTTATCTACAAAACATGGGATTTCGAGATTACAACTTATTCAAGCTTGATTTATACAATTTTAGCTTCATATGGTGTCTTAACGGTCTTACAAGCAATTTTGGGCCGCGAACCAAAAGAAGCAGCAAAAGCATAAATTTCCTCTCCAACTAGGAAAAGGGAGTATGAAAAAGCCTTTGGGACAACGCTGACTTAACAGCAGAGTGTCTCAAGGGCTTTTTTGTATTTCTTTTTTTAGCGTCTACTTATGAGGAGCAAAGTGCTGAATAGGAAACAAAACAGTCCTTTTCACCCCTATGCTCAACACTCAGAGTAGAAAGTTCTTTATCTATTTTTCAGATGCTGTCTATAACGTCCAATGAATCGAAAAATTGTGTCAAATTCCTCGTCCGTCATTTGCTGAAACACTTCTTGGTCACGTTTTAAAAAGGAACGATGCAAGTCTTGATGAATTGTATTTATTTCTTGACCATTTTCAGTCAACCGGAAATAGATTTCCTTTTTGTTGTGCTCACTTTGATAGCTTTCTATCATATCTTTCGCAACGAGCTTTTTTGTCAACTTACTGATAGCACCACGTGTCATATAGCTTGCTGCTGCAAGTTTTGTCACATTTGCATTTGGGATCATCGCGATATGTTCGATCAGTTCAATTTCACTCAAAGTAACGCCTTTTAAAGCTGCTTCTAATTCTGGTTTGTTGAGCCAAATGATCTCATTACATAAATCCATCAGCTCACTCATTAACAGTTGTCGTTTGTCCATGATAGCTCCTTTCAATGCTACCATTAGTATAGGAGAACTTTGTTTCTTTTGCAACAAAACCCTAGCATTCATTTATGAAGAGAGAGCGGGACAAAACTGAAAATCCGTTTTGTTTCGCTCTCTAAACGCGAATAAACGCTTTTGTCTCAGCCTCCTTTTTTTACAGCAAAAAAAACAGCCATTTTTTTAGCTGGCTGTTTTGTTCAACTTGATCGGTGCTTTACGTAAGTATTTTTTATCGTCTAAGTTCGTATCCGACACTACGATTCGTTTGGATGACCGTACCTATTTCGCCTACTTTAGTAAATTTTTGTCTCAAATGAAAAATTATATTTGAGACTTGGGGCAGCTTATCTTCTCCGTCATCTGTCCAAAGCGCTTGTATGATTTGTTCATAAGTGACAGTTTCATTTTCAAGTAAAAGTTTCATCACTTGATATTCAAGCTTGGTTAAGTGGATTTCCTTACCATTTCCTAATTTTAGTAAGCGGTTTGTCGATTCTAATCTGATTGAATTATCTACTTGCGTTTTTTTCGCTCGTTTCTTTTCATTATTCGTCAACATCAATTCGAATTCTTCTGATGAAAAACTTGCTGGAATAACTCCGGTTACTTCATGACGTAATAATAGCTCTTTTTCTGATTGTTGATACGTTTCTGTTATCACACCTAAGATGGGATGACAAATTTCGTGTACATCTGTAATAAACAGAACGATTTCTATTAGTTTCTCCAAACTTCCATCATAGTAAATAAATATATAATCATCATCTTTTATTATTTGTTCAAGTTCATGTACATCTAAATCGATGTGAACAGTACCTTCAATCGTTTCCGGAATTTTTTGAAAAAATTTTTGATTAACCTCTTCAGTTGAATTCACGGCAAATAGTCGTGTCACGTCGACATTCTCCTTCCTTATCTGTTTGCTTTCACATACAGATCTCTCTTATTAATATTCTTTTTCTCTAATAAGTATACAAAAAAAATACACCTATTTTTTTCAAAAAACATATTTATTTCGATAAAAATAGAAAATATTTTTTTAAAACTACTATTTAATAAATGAATAGCACACATCAAACACAAACTACTAGTCATTTTTTCCTACCTTATTTGTACTTCTCTATAAAGTAAGCTTGACAATGGATTATTAGCCATTTGTCTAAATATTGACTTTTTTATTAAAATAACGTACACTTTAAACTTGAATCTGATAATTTAATAGTGCCTCAAATTGAGGTAGAGGTTGCGTTTTTTATTAAGCTTGTGGAGTGAGAGGACACGTCGAAGCAAGTCTAGGAAAAATCGCCGAAATGTATAACAGCCTCCCTGTTATATGTTGGGACGTAAGCGAATAACTTACGGACTGTCTTAGTAGTGATGCTAAGTTGCGCTATGTTTTTGTTGAGAGTACCTGACGATAGTAGGCGACCGTGCATTTGCAGGGTCGTCTTTTTTGTTTTGATCGAGAACATACTTTTTGCCTAACTAAAGTGCAATTGCTGTTCTTCCCTTACTTTTCAACTTGAAATGAAGACAAGAAAAATACATCATGGTAACAGAAAGGAAGAATTACATGAACAAAAAATCATTTTCACTGGGGCTATTTTTAGCACTTATACTAAGCTTTTTCCTTGCACCAGTAATGTCACATGCCCAAGGAGAGGCAAACGGCGAATTCCGCGTTGGGATGGAGGCTGGCTATGCTCCATTTAACTGGTCACAAAAAACAGATGCAAACGGTGCTGTTCCAATTCAAGGAAACTCTTCGTTTGCTGGCGGTTACGATGTCCAAATCGCAAAAAAAATTGCAGATGGGTTAGATAAAAAATTAGTGATTGTTCAAACAAAATGGGATGGTCTAGCTCCTGCACTGCAATCAGGCAAAATCGATGCTATTATTGCCGGAATGAGTCCGACTGCTGAACGTCGAAAAGAAATCGATTTTACAGATCCTTATTATGAATCTCAACTAGTCGTCGTAGTTCAGAAAAAAGGAGCCTACGCCGATGCACAAAGTCTGAAAGATTTAAGCGGCGCTAAAATCACTGCTCAGCTGAATACCTTCCATTATAGTGTGGTCGATCAAATTCCCGGAGTAAATAAGCAACAAGCGATGGATAACTTTTCAGCAATGAGAACAGCTTTGGCTTCCGGTATGATCGATGGCTATGTCAGTGAACGACCTGAAGGAGTAACTGCAACAAGTGTAAATAAAGACTTAGAAATGCTTGAATTTTCAAAAGAAAATGGCTTCCAAACCAATGCTGAGGATGTCCAAATTGCCGTCGGTATGCGTAAACAAGATCCTGAAATCACCAAAGTCAATCAAATCCTTTCCGGCATTTCTTCTGATGAACGAACAGACATCATGGACCAAGCAGTCAAAGATCAACCAGCTGCTGAAGCAAGTGACAGCGAAAAAACAGGTATTTGGTCAGATTTTAAAACCATCTGGAGCCAATATGGCAGTATGTTTTTACGCGGCGCAGGCTTAACCTTATTTATCGCATTAATCGGAACTGTTGTGGGTACATCATTAGGGTTGTTGATTGGGGTTGTTCGAACAATTCCAGAATCTGAAAATCCAATTCTCCGCGTCTTACAAAAAATTGGAAATGCATTGCTTTCTATATATATAGAAGTTTTCCGTGGTACACCGATGATGGTACAGGCAATGGTCATCTTTTATGGACTAGCGTTAGCCTTCGGGATTTCTTTAGATCGAACGATTGCTGCTTTGTTTATTGTTTCCATCAATACTGGTGCTTATATGTCTGAGATTGTTCGTGGAGGGATTTTTGCAGTTGATAACGGACAGTTTGAAGCAGCACAAGCAATCGGTATGACGCACGGCCAAACGATGCGCAAAGTTGTTATTCCTCAAGTGCTGCGCAATATTTTACCAGCAACAGGGAATGAATTTGTTATCAATATCAAAGATACAGCTGTTTTAAGTGTTATCGGTGTAGCAGATCTATTCTTCCAGGGAAATTCTGCTTCCGGAGCAAACTTCCAGTTCTTCCAAACATTTACGATCGTTGGTATCATGTACTTGATCATGACGTATGCAATTACACGTTTATTACGTTTTGTTGAGAAAAAAATGGATGGTCCCTCTGCCTATGTAAAACTTGAAGAGGTAGAAAATATCAAAGAAAGCTAGTTGTTCAAGTCAGGCTTGACTGGAAAATTTAGGAGGAATATATAATGAGCGCTATTATTGAAGTCGAACATTTACGAAAAAGTTTCGGTGAAAATGAAGTCTTAAAAGATATCAATGTGACAGTAAACAAAGGAGAAGTTGTAACGATCATCGGCTCGTCCGGTTCTGGTAAATCAACTCTGTTACGCTGTATCAATTTGTTAGAGAAACCCACAGGAGGCAAGATCATCTATAATGGTGAAAATGTCCTAGAACGCGGCTATAATTTACCAAAATATCGAACACACTTAGGCATGGTTTTCCAATCCTTCAACTTATTCAACAATATGAATGTTTTAGAAAACTGTACAACAGGTCAAATCACTGTACTAAAACGCAGCAAAGAAGAAGCACGGAAAATTGCGATGGAAAATCTTGAAAAAGTGGGCATGAGTCGTTTTATCGATGCTAAACCAGCACAACTTTCCGGCGGTCAAAAACAACGGATCGCCATTGCTCGTGCTTTATCCATGAACCCTGATGTAATGCTGTTTGATGAACCAACATCAGCTCTCGATCCAGAAATGGTTGGCGAAGTGCTTAAAACAATGAAAGATCTCGCTCATACAGGACTAACGATGATCATTGTGACACACGAAATGGCTTTTGCTAAGGAAGTTTCTGACCGTGTCATTTTCATGGATAAAGGTGTTATTGCAGAAGAAGGAACAGCTGAAGACATTTTCGTTCACCCAAAAGAAGAACGGACGAAAGAATTTTTACACCGTATTCTATCGCAAAATCAATAGCTCTCTCTACTGATTGCTTATCAAAAAACGCAAAAAGAAATTCTATATTTCTTTTTTGCGTTTTTTTTGTCATTTATTCTCTTTCTACTGCAGGTAAAATCATAAGGTCAAATAAGCTATTCTGCATAAAAACGGAATAAAATATTCTATAGCAACAACTCTATTAAAACGGAGTAAAAATACATTATTATCCTCTAGCTAGCTCTGCTAAAAAGCCAAAAAAATCTTATTTAATCACTCATTTCAAGATAAAAAGGATTAAGCATTTGATTTTTCAAGCGTCAATTTCTATCATAAGAAACGATCGTTAAAAGAAAATCCGTCTCTAAATTAAAATCATTCAATTCTATCTCATTTTTTATCCCTAAAATTTCCTTTAATACAGTAGTAAAATTAAAAAACGTATGTTATATTACTGCCAAGGAGATGTTATTAATGAATAAAAAGAAAAAAATCTGGTTGTGTTTCCTCGCTTGTTTTTTCACTATCATCGTTGCCCCCAACGTCACATTAGCAGAAGAAGCGCCTTCTGCGTTACCAATACAAATTTTAGGCATCAATGACTTTCATGGTGCTTTATCCGATGCTGCTTTTCTTTCGAGCAATCTAAATCAGGAAACGGAATTATTTAAAGAGAAACAACCACATGGTTCATCTATAAGAGTACAAGCTGGTGATATGGTCGGCAGTAGTCCTGTCAATTCAAGCTTGCTTCAAGACGAGCCCACTATCAAAGCTATGAATCGAATGCTATTTGAGTATGGAACCTTAGGTAATCACGAATTTGATGAAGGGCTAGACGAATTCAACCGAATCATTACAGGTACGGCTCCTGAAACAGGGATTTTTAATAGCGAAACTGAACACTATCCTAGAGAAGCAAGTACTCAACAAATCTTGATCGCCAATGTTCGTCAAAAGGCTGATCAGTCAATTCCACATAATTGGAAGCCATATGCCGTCAAAGAAATGATAGTTGAGCAGCAAAAAGTTTCTATCGGCTTTATAGGTATTGTTACCAAGACTATTCCAAATCTGGTTTCAAAAAAATACTACGATGCTTACTCTTTCTTAGATGAAGCAGAAACCATTGCTACCTACAGTCATGAATTGCAAAGCTTAGGCGTTAATGCAATCGTTGTCCTTGCACATACTGGCAATGGCGAGGCAATCATGGATCAGCTGAATAGGATCGCTCCAGACCATAGTGTAGATGTTTTTATTGATGGTCACAGTCACAAAAACATCAATACGGTTAGAGGAAAAACGAGAATCGTTCAAAGTCTATCCAGCGGCCAGGCGTTTAGTGCAATCACAGGGGTTATCGATCCACAAACCAATGATTTCAGCAGCACGCCCCAAGCAAACGTTAAACTAGTAAATAAATCTTTTCCAAAAGATCTTACAGTTGAAGCTATTACAATAGACGCAGATCAGCGAATCGACGGCTTAGCTAGTCAAACAATCAGCTACGCTGCCTCTCGTTCAACCATCTCAAAGAAAGATAATCAATGGAAAGAATCGGCTCTAGGGAATTTGGTTGCTGATGCACAGGTAGCTATTGCTTCTAAAGAAGGCTTTTCTGTGGATGGTGCTTTGATCAATTCTGGTAGTTTACGAGCAGACCTTGCAGTTGGCTCTGATAAATCGATCAGCTACGGTGCAGCACATCGTGTCCAGCCATTTGGCAACTCGTTGTATGTTGTCCAACTCTCCGGAAAGCAATTGACAGAGATTTTAAATAAGCAATATCAAAATAACCAAAAAAATCCTCTTCAAATTGGCGGGATTTCGTACCAATATACAAATTATTATGGAACAAATCAGCCGTATATCCTGACCAAACTTATGCGAAAAAATAAAACCAACATAGCTGCCAATCAAACTGTTACCGTTGTTGTGAATGAATACGTTTATACAAGCGCTGTTTTTGCTCCAATATTTAATCAAGGAAAGCTTTTAGATAGTTTACAAGCGAATGATACCGATGCTTTTATCCAATATCTTAAAGATCAAAAGGATGCAAAGCTACCGATCAATGCTAAAATAGATAAAAGAAAAAACTACACACCCTTCAAGCCAGCAACCGATTTTAGTTACCGAACTCATGTCCAGGACTACGGTTGGCAATCTTACGTTACCACTGGCAAATCCAGTGGAACGACGGGTAAGTCTAAACGGCTAGAAGCTATTCAAATTAAGCTAAATTCTTCGATTGCTGGAAGTATCCAATACAAAACCCATATTCTGGACTACGGCTGGCAATCTTGGAGAGAAAATAATGCATTAAGTGGAACAACAGGGAAATCCAAGCGGTTAGAAGCTATTCAAATTCGATTGAGTGGTGCTCTTTCCAGCTATTACGATATTCATTATCGTGTGCACAGCCAAGATTATGGCTGGTTAGGCTGGGCAAAAAATGAGCAGTCATCTGGTACACAAGGCTTTTCTAAACGATTGGAAGCCATCCAAATCAAAATCGTACCAAAAAATACCGCACTTCCTGTTAAAAACCGAACACCATTTATTAAAAAATAAACAAAAAACAGCTTCACTTTTTGCCACTGATACTGGCAAAATAACTTCTTAAACTTAAATGGAATAGATTAAAGCGTAGAAAAATTTTTCTACGCTTTTTTATTTGGTCAAAAGAGTATATCTACAGGACTGGGATAGCGCCAATAAAATGAATTAGCTGCTTTATTCTGTATTTTTTAGATAGCCATGAAGATTTGTCTAAAAAAGATATATTAGCAATCCTTATTTTTTTACTTCTTTGTGGAATCCTTATACAATGATTATACGGGATTCTATGACAGATACAGTAAGGAGTTTATCATGAGAAAGAACTATTTCAAATCATTTACATTTATTGGTACATTTTTATTTATACTCTTACAATTATTTACACCTTTCTTCGCTTTCGCTCAAGAAATCGATGGACAAGAAACCGAAGTTGAATTAAAAGATGTCCATGCTACTATTGATGAAACGACTAATCAGCTTGATACTCATTTAATCTTTTCAAAAACGGTAGGAGATGTTTCTAACCAAATCATTACAGTTTCAGATGATCTAACGTTGCCTGATAATGATGCTCTCATAATAAAAGATCCAAATACTCAAACGATTGGTTCAGCTATACTTACAAATAATAAACTACAATTAGACATCTCTCCCAGCTATCAAGGAGACTTTTCACTTTCATTATCTGCCCCTTCAGAAACAATTTTACCGAACACATTTTTGACTGTAAGCAGTAGTAATTTCTCTAAAAAAATCTTATTGCCAACACGGACTCTCCAAACCGAAGAGTCGGTTACACAGAATGAATCAGAATCGCTCGTTCAGCCCAAAACTGATACGCCGATTCCTTACTTGGCCTTCCCTCAACCTGAAACAATCGACTTTAGCTATAATACAGATGGTTCAGGAAACTATCTTACAAATAACGACCAAGGTCAAAGTGGAAAAAACACCCTAAATTATGCCTATGGTAGCACAACAGAGGCTTCCTTCGATGATGAAAATTATGTGAATTATGCCGACGAAGCTTATGTAAAAAAAACAGTAAAAGAAGTGGCTGGCAAACAAGGTTTATTCGATGTTACTTTAGATGTTAAAGGGAATGAATACCCTAACCCGATCGATCTAGTTTTAGTCATCGATTATTCTTCTACCATGAAGGGGCAAAAATTAGAAAATACTATTGCGGGTATAAAAGAATTTTTAGATCAGATCGATCACGCGCTGGATACTCAAAAAGTTCATGTAGGGATCATCGCATATAATCGTGAAGCGTATACACAGCCGTTTACATCTGATAAAGAAACATTGATCGACTTTTTAGAAGATACCAGCAAAAGCCACTCTGGAACCTTTATTCAAAAAGGCTTGATAGCTGCTGAAAATTTATTTAAAACGTCATCAACACCAAATGTACAAAAACAAATCATTGTTCATATTGGAGATGGTAGTGCCAATCGCGCGTATCATCCAGAAATAGACGCAACAGAATACGCAAATGGTGGTAATATCACCCCTTATAATGGTTTTGACGCAGCGACTTATTATCGTGACTTTGCTGACAATTCACCTTCTTACTTTACAAGCAGTTCTACAACAGCAGAAGAAGATCCTGACAATGCTACTTTAACAACGCCTAAAGATATTGCTAATTTAACATTAGGAACTGCCGTTGACTTAAAATTGAAAAATTACGACCTGTATTCTATAGGTGTAGCGCCTAGTGGTCGAGGAGAATATGTAGATAAAAACATTGCCAGCAGTGAAGCTAAATACGTGCCAATTGATGCTGATTTAGCTCAACTAGGTGAGGCCTTAGGAAATGTCGCAACAAAAGTGGACCGAACAATTACAAATGGAACGATCCACGACCCAATGGGGGAACAAATTCTTTTACAAAAAAGCGGATCAGAGCTTACAACTGCTGACTATTCCTTAAAAGGATATAAAAAAGATGCTTCTGGTAACTGGATCGATTCGCCTGAGCTTTTAGAAAAAGTGAGTGTCAGCGAAGAAAATAATCAGCTATCTCTGACTGGGTTATATCTTGGCACAGATGAACGTTTAACGATGACCTATCAAATCAGAATTGATACGGAATCCACTAACTTTATTCCGGAATACTGGTATTTAGCCAATGGCAGAACAACCCTGGACCCAATCAATACAGGTGTCTTATTAGACTTTCCGATTCCTTCTGTTAAAGCACCTGGAACACAAGTAACGATTGAAAAAAATTGGGTGGATAATAACAACAGTTTTGGGTTACGACCAGATTCTATCTCTTTTGTCTTAAAACGGACAACAGTTACCAGTTCTGCATGGCAGAAGAGTCAAATCATTCAATTGGCTGCTCCAGAACAAGCAAGTAATCAATGGCAAATGGTTCTTGATTCGATCATTCCAGAAGGAGAAACAACCCCAGTTTCTTTAGCTGCCTTCAATAATCAGGGAGAAAACTTTATTTATTCAGCAGAAGAAACCGCGATCGATCCAAACTATACATCAGCAACTCAAGTAACAGATAATAAAATAACCCTAACGAATACGCTCAGTTCTACTGATCTAACCTTTACAAAAGTAGATGAACACGACCAGCCGTTAAATGGGGTTCGATTTAAGCTTTTAGATGAACAAGGGAAGCAGATTGGTGAAGAACAAATTTCAAACGAAGCAGGTCTAGTTACGTTTCCTCAATTAAGAGAAGGGAACTATCAATTGGTTGAAATCGAGCCCTTAGCAGGTTACCAAGCGATTGATCCAATTCAATTAACAATTGAGCAAAATTCAGATGGCGAATTTGTTGTAACAAATCCAACAAACTGGTCCCATAAAGTTGTCAATAAGAAAATAACAGAGCAATCATCAAGTTCTAGTGAAAACAATTCAACATCAACTTCTTCTAGCGGGAATAAGCAAACAACTGTGTCTAGTAAAAACAAACCAACAACGACTGGACAAATCCCTAAAGCTGGAGAGCATGTTCAATCCTGGCTGCTGATCGTTGGTGTACTCCTTATTTTTGTCGTAAGCATTTTATATTATAAAAATAAACGCAGCAGCCTTTAAAAAATTGTCGAGCCTATTCAAGAGCTGTCACTTCATATTTATACTAAAAAATAAAAAGGATTCTCACGTACACTGCTGATAGCGGTATACGTGAGAATCTTTTTTTCTTATTTATACGAACGAATAACAGGTGGTGTATACTGCTCAATAAATTGCCCGATTGCTTCCAGATCACTTGAAAAGAAAATTTTCTCTCGATCAGCTTTGGTCAAAAAGCCTTCATCGACCATTTTATCAAAGAATTCAAGCAACAGATCATAATACCCATTCATGTTGAAAAAAATACATGGGTTTTGATGCTCGCCCACTCTGCCCCACGATACAACTTCAGAAATCTCCTCTAACGTACCTGGACCTCCCGGCAAAGCCAAATAACAATCTGCTAAATCGATCATCTTTCGTTTACGTTCATGCATATCATGGACAATATGCATCTTACTAAGGTTTTGATGCGCCAGCTCGCGCTCTAATAAAAAGGTTGGCATTACACCAATCGCTTCTCTGCCGGCAGTAAGCACCTCATCAGCTAAAATCCCCATCAATCCGACTTTACCGCCGCCGTATACAAGATCATAGCCCTGTTTTCCCATCCATTGTCCTAATTGTTTCGCACTTTCTTGATACACAGGATCATTTCCCACACTAGCCCCGCAATAAACAGCCATCTTTTTCATACTTTCATTCCCGCTCCAATCGAATCAGCGCATTTGCTCATCTATTTTTTGATTATATCTACTACTTTAAGCTTCTTCTGTTGTTGTTTGATAGGAGATGTCATTAAAGCTTATTAGCTTATAGTCATCTGCTTTTTCAACAATCGTCACACTGGTATTAGCTAATGGTCCACCTTCGCGCCACTTGGCCTTTTCTTTTCCTATCAGTGAATTGATCAGCGTAATCAGTAAAACACCGTGTGCCACGATCAGAATCGTTCCTTCAGGAAATTCTTCACTGAGCTTTTCAATTGTTTCTGTCGAACGGCTAACCAAAGAATCGATCGTTTCACCACCAAAAGCGGTCGGATCATACAAATCTGGCCGTTGACGTAAATAGGCTGTCTGTTCATCCGTATGATCGATTTCTGCTCCTTCACGTTTGCCAAATTTGATTTCTCTGAGTTTATCTTGATAACGAACGGTCAAGCCGTCTAGGTGATTATTTTCTTTTAAAATATAATTTGCCGTATCCATTGCCCGTTTTTGCGTACTAACGGCGACAGCATCAAAGCGGACATCGCTTAGATAGCGACCAGCTTGAATCGCCTGTTCGATTCCAATCGGCAATAATGGTGAATCGATCTCTCCACCTTGAAACCGCAAGCTTAAATTAAGTTCTGTTTTTCCATGTCTTACCAAATAAAAAGTTGTCATGCTTTCTCCTCCATCTTTCCATGCTACTTCTTCATCATACTATAAATGTTTCATAGTCAGATACTTTCCAATCTAAGACCCTTACTTCTATTAAATTATTCTATGCGGTAGGTAAAATCGTAATAAAGGTCGCGCCTTCCTGTTCCTTAGATTTCACATTGATCTTGCCATTATGAAGCTGAACGATCCGAGCAGCGATCGTTAGTCCCAAGCCATTTCCCATCGTTTGATGAGACGCATCTCCTTGATAAAATTTTTCAAACACGTGGCTTCGCTCATAATCAGACATGCCTATTCCTTTATCTTGAACAATCACTTTGACATCACTACCGAACATATAGCAACTGATTGAAATCGTTCCACTATGATGAGAGTATTTTATCGCATTTTTTATTAGATTCAGCCAGAGCTGTGTCAATAATTCTTCATCGGCAACGATCAATAGATGAGTCAATTCCAATGACCACTCAATATTCTTTTCTTCCCATAACCGCTGCAAAAGTAATAAACACATTCGTAATTGTTCATCTAAATAAAAGGAGGTTTTTTTCAAAGTAAGCTGTTGTTGATTCTCTAGCTTTGATAACAACAAAATATTCGCAGATAAATGGCTTAACCGCTCTGTTTCCTCTAAAATGATTGCAATACTTTCTTGCCTTTGTATGTCAGATAAACCAGGTTTATCAAGTTGCTTGGCAAATCCTCGGATCGAAACCATCGGCGTGTTAAACTCATGGGAAAAATTAGTGATAAAATCATTGTGGACCATATCAACATTTTTTAATTCTGAAGCCATCATATTAAAGCTATCAATCAAAGCACTCAATTCGTTGTTCATCGCAGCATTCTCCACCTGAATATCGAAATTACCTTTTGCTATTTCTTTGGTTCCTTCAACAAGATCATTGATCGGCTTCAAAATCCGTTTACTAACAACCATTGAAATGATCGTTCCAATAATTACACACGAAAACAGCGTGATGACTAAGCGTACTATTGGGTAACCGGACAATGAATCGATCAAGCCGAGTTTCATTAGCAAGAGCAACATCGCCCCAGATATAAAACCTGTTGAGACTAAAATCAAAAAAATCGTCCAGACAAACTGAATTTTAAGGGATTTAGTTCTTCTCATGCTTCACCGCCTTATAGCCAAGTCCTCTGATTGTTACGAGAGAGAAATCTTTATTTTCAGTTGTTTTTTCTCGTAAACGTTTGATATGAACATCGATCGTCCGTTCTTCTGCCACACTATCGATCCCCCAGATATCATCCAACAATTGCTGCCGAGTAAAAATTTTATTGGGATAAGACAATAACTTGTATAATAACTGAAACTCTTTTTTGGGCAGCTCTAAATACTGCTGCTCTGATCGAATAGATAAACTATCCATATCCAACACCGTATCCCCCAGATGAAGCTTCGCTTCTACTGCGTTCTGTGTTCGTCTCAATAAGGCTTTGATTCGCAACAAAAACTCTTCTTCATCAATCGGTTTGACCAAATAATCATCCGTTCCAGAAATAAATCCTTTTCGGCGATCAACCGGTAAGCCTTTGGCAGTGACCATAATAATCGGCAGCTGTGTGTTGATTTTCCGAATTTCTTCAGCAGTTTGATAGCCATCTATTTGAGGCATCATCACGTCCAATACGAGCAGATCGATTGTGTGCTCTTTTAACATCTGTAGCGCTTCAATTCCATTTTGAGCTTGTAACGTTCGATAACCGCTTTGATGTAAAATCGTCACCAGTAATTTTCGTATATTATTATCATCTTCTACAACTAAGATCGTCATCATTTTTTAGCTTCTTTCATTTCTTTTTGTCATTAAACTATAGCATAAATCAGAAGTACTTTGGAAGCTTTTCATTTGTTCATATTGAGTACATATTCCTTTGATACACTAAAGTGAAATGGGAGGGAGAAACGTTCATGTTACAAGTAAAAAATGTAAAAAAAAGCTATACTACTGGAGAGTTTACTCAAGTTGCCTTGGATGGAGTCAATATCAATTTTAGAGAAAACGAATTTGTTGCGATTCTTGGACAAAGCGGCTCTGGTAAGACAACCTTATTGAATATCATCGGCGGTCTGGATCAATATGACAGCGGAGATCTGATCATCAATGGGAAATCCACCACCAATTTTAAAGATGGTGACTGGGATGCCTATCGAAATAATAGCGTTGGTTTTGTCTTTCAAAGCTATAACCTGATTACCCATCTAAGTATTTTAGATAATGTCGAAATGGGTATGACGCTTAGCGGCGTTTCTTCTGATGAGAAAAAGAAACGTGCAGTTGAAGTATTGGAAAGAGTTGGTTTAAAAGAGCATCTGCATAAAAAACCGAACCAGTTATCCGGCGGTCAAATGCAGCGGGTAGCGATCGCTCGTGCCCTTGCGAATGATCCGGATATTATTCTAGCAGATGAACCAACTGGTGCTTTAGATACAACTACAAGTGAACAGATCATGGACTTGATCAAAGAAATCGCCGACGACAAATTAGTGATCATGGTGACTCATAACCCAGAACTTGCAGAACAATATGCAGATCGAATCGTTAATTTTAGAGATGGACATGTTTTACATGATTCAAATCCCTATTCAGAGGCCGAGGACAGTAGCCATTATCAACTGAAAAAAACCAGCATGAGCTTCTTTACGGCATTAAAGCTTTCTGGAAAAAATATTGCTACTAAAAAATGGCGCACAGGTCTGACCGCTTTTGCAGCAAGTATCGGAATCATTGGTATCGCCTTGATTTTAAGTTTATCCAATGGCTTTCAAAAGCAGATCGATGCCTTTCAAAGTGATGCCTTAGCAGAATTTCCAGTGATCATCTCTCAGCAAGCTGTTAATATGGATGAAGAGTCACTAAACGAACTGCGCGCCCAAGGTCCACTCAATAAAAAGGAATTCGTTAAATCAGATGAAGTTTACTTATATAATCCGGAAGAAAGCAGTGTTACCCACAAAAATGACATTAATCAGAACTATTTAGATTACTTAAATGACATTGATTCAGATTGGGTACGCAGTATCGGTTTTACACGCGTCGTTGGGATGAATTTGCTTCGTAAAACAGATAACGACGTTGTACCAGTTTCTGTTTCTGCCGGTATGAACGGAACTGGCAACAGTCAAAGCAGCAATGCAGGGGCTGGTATGACCAGTATGAACGGCGTTGGTTTAGCTTCTTATCCAGCTGCATTTAAAGATGAAAAAGAGACTTATCTTGAAAAATACTACGATGTTTTAGCTGGCGACTATCCTAAATCAGATACGGAAATGGTCCTTGTCGTTGATAATAAAAATCGTATCGATGAAAATACTATGAAAAATCTTGGCTTTGATATAGAAAACATCGACAAAATCAAATTCAATGATATCGTAGGAACTGAATTAAAGCTGATCGACAACGATCAATACTATGAAAAAACCAATCTAGGCAATTTTGTTCCTAAAAACAATTATGCTGAAATGTACGATACTTCAGAAATGAGCTTAAAAATCTCAGCAGTTGTACGTCAAAAAGAAGATGTACAAGTTGCAATGTTGGGGCAAGGTATTGCCTATAGTGACAACCTTGTCGAAGACATCATTGCCAGAGAAAAGGATTCTGATATTGTTAAAGCACAAAAAGATGCCGATATGAATGTCATGACGATGGAAAATTTAGACGCTGATGCAAAACAAAGTCTACTTGCCTATCTTGGCGGCGATGCTTCACCGATGATGGTTTACATTTATCCGAAAGACTTTGAAACAAAAGATAAGATCGTGGACTATCTAGACGAATACAATGATGGAAAAGAAAATAAAGACAAGATCGTTTATACTGATTTAGCCAGTACAGTTACTGAAATGACCGGTGGGATCATGGACGGGATTACTCTTGTTTTGATTGCTTTTGCTTCGATTTCATTGGTTGTTTCATTGATCATGGTTGGAATCATCACTTATATTTCTGTTTTGGAACGGACAAAAGAAATTGGTGTTTTACGAGCTTTAGGTGCTAGAAAGAAAGATATCACGCGCGTGTTCAACGCTGAAACCTTGATTATCGGCGCCTGCTCTGGCTTCTTGGGAATCATCATTGCTTACGCGTTGACGTTCCCTGTCAATCAAGTCATTGAAAATATGACTAGTCTAACAAATGTTGCACAGTTAAACCCACTCCACGCATTGCTGTTAGTAGTGATCAGTATCATTTTGACGTTGATCGGCGGATCGATTCCAGCAAAAATGGCTGCGAAAAAAGATCCGGTAGAAGCGTTACGATCTGAATAAGTTGACCAAACACCTTGCTTAGCGATTTTGTTAAGCGAAGGTGTTTTCTTCTTTTCATTTTCTGCTTATGGTATGCTACCATAGAAACAAATGGAGGTTTAATATGGAAATTAAAATTTATCAGCAATGGATTAGTGACTTTTATAAAAAACGGGGTTGGTATGCACTGGATCCGTTTGTTCGTGTCAGCTTTTTAGCTGAAGAAACAGGCGAAGTTGCTCGTGCTGTCCGCGCATTAGAAATTGGGCGAGATCGACCTGATGAAACTGAAAAAACATCAGAAGAGCATATCCAAGAATTAACTGAGGAACTGGGAGATGTGCTAGATAATTTATTTATCTTAGCAGACAAGTATGATATTCGTTTAGAAGACATTCTAGCTTCTCATAAGAAAAAATTAGAAGAGCGTTTTAAATAAATCATAGAATAAAGGAAGGTTCGATATGGAAAAAGACATCGTTATTCGACCTATTAAAGAAGCAGATTTTCCCTCATTACTTGAAATAGAACATCTTATTTGGACCAATGAAAACTCACCTGTGGTACATCACTATGCATCCGTTGAGGAATACCAAGAAAAAGTTGCTGACCGAGTAATCTTTGTTGCGGCAGATGAGCAAAAAGTCCATGGTTTCGTTGATGTTCATTATCCCACACCTCTGCTTTCCCATAAAAAACAATGGATGCTTGGTATCGGTGTTCATCCGCAAAGTCAGTCTTTAGGAATCGGTAAAAAATTGTTAGATTACTTAAAACAAGCTGCAAAGGAGCAGCACATCCATAAATTATCCCTGCGAGTCATGGGAGCGAATACAAAAGCGATTCAATTCTATCGAAAAAATGGCTTTATTCAAGAAGGTTTTTTCAAAGATGAATTTTTCATCAATGGACAGTTTTGTGACGATTATCAATTTGCATTTTTTATCGATTGATCACAGCATTTTCTCATTTTGCTACCGCTATTTTAAAGCATTTCTTTAGATTCACTTGCTGTACTCTTCTTATTCTGTTATTTTTATTAAGAACAAAATTTAAGGAGTGTGAAAGTGTGACAAAGAAATTATCATGGCGTGAGTACCTTTATGTTGGGTCCATGCTGTTTGGCTTGTTTTTCGGAGCTGGAAATTTGATTTTCCCTGTTCATATGGGGCAAGAAGCAGGATCAAGTATCTTTTTAGCTAATCTGGGCTTTTTAGTTACTGGGATTGGACTGCCTTTTTTAGGTGTTATTGCAATTGGTATTTCAAAAAGCAACGGCGTCTTTGATTTAGCTGGGCGTGTCAATAGGCGTTACGCAGTGGCTTTCACTGTGCTATTATATATGACGATCGGACCCTTTTTCGCGTTGCCTCGACTAGCAACTACATCTTTTGAGATTGGTTTGGTTCCTTTTATTTCTGATGGACAGCAAAAGCTATTTTTAGCACTTTTTTCAGTCGTTTTCTTTTTAATCGCTTGGGCGTTTTCGCGTAAACCATCAAAACTATTAGATTATGTAGGTAAGTTTTTAAATCCATTATTCTTATTTTTATTGGCAATTTTGCTTCTATTGGCCTTTTTGAAACCGTTAGGAACTGTTTCATCTGCGCCTGTCGGGAGCGCCTACACAGACAATCCTTTCTTCAAAGGCTTCACAGAAGGCTATAATACGTTAGATGCGCTAGCTTCTTTAGCTTTTGGAATCATCATTGTTTCAACGATTAAAGGAATGGGTGTTGAAAAGCCAAATGACATTGCGAAAGATACGATCAAGTCTGGTGCTGTCAGTATTATTTTAATGGGGATTATTTACACGTTGCTTTCTTACATGGGAACAATGAGCTTAGGAGGCTATCCGCTTAGTGAAAACGGCGGGATCGCTTTGGCACAAATCGCTAACCATTATTTAGGCAATCTTGGCAGTATTCTTCTTGCCTTCATTGTTATCTTAGCTTGTTTGAAAACAGCAATTGGCTTGATTACTGCCTGCTCTGAAACCTTTAGTGAACTTTTTCCAAAGGGTTCTTATTCCTTTTATATTGCAGCAGCGAGTATTTTGCCCTGTTTATTTGCAAATGTTGGTTTAACAAATATTATTCAATTCTCAATTCCTGTATTGATGTTCATTTATCCTTTAGCGATGACCTTGATTATTCTGGTCATTATCAGTCCCGTATTTCGTCATCGTACAGAAGTGTATCAGATGACGACGTATGTCACAGTACTTGCGGCTTTACTTGATGCCTTGAATAGTACCCCTGATTCTTTTAAAAATATTGGTTTTGTAGCGGCTATTTTAGATACAGCCAAAGCGTATCTTCCACTATTCACCATCGGGATGGGCTGGGTCGTTCCAGCATTTATCGGTTTTATTATCGGGATTATTTGGATAACATTTAAAAAAGATTTTCTGACTGCAACAGAATAGCTTTCGTATTTTCGAGGTATATGCTCAAATTTTTTATTCGTTTGGGCGTATGCTTCTTTTTTATAGATGCTTATTTACCAAATAGATTTATTTTAGCTTTCTTATTAAGAAATAATGTTCAGTAATTTTAATCTTTTGTTCAATCTTCTATAGAAGCTCAGCTTTTTGTTAAAGATGCATCACTAACTGTTTTCATCTTATCGTCTTAGCTGACAAGTTCACTATAAATACAGTAGAATAGGGGCAAGGAAGTGATGAACATGCTTTACGAACAATTGATGATGGATTCTGGAGTATTAACCAAGTTTAACTTGTTCAAACGAATCACACAGATCAATCAATCTGATCTATCAATTACACAATTATCCGAAGAAAAATCTTTAAATTATCAACAAACATTTATAATATTAAACGACATTAATAATGATTTAAAAAAAATAATGAAAACACATCCTTCAATTTTGAAGAAAGCAGGCAAGATCGATAGCACTAAATTGCTTGTCACCATTGATGAATATCGCTATTTCTTACTAAAAAAATCTGTACCTTTTCAATTTATTTTGTATCTTTTAAACCATGAAACGCCTAGTGTAGATGATTTCTGTGAACGTTATTTTGTTAGTCGATCCACCGTTTCCAGAAAGATGCTGCCTTTAAAGAAGCATGTCAAACAATTTAATTTACGTTTTGGTTATACTGAAGCAAATCTAATTGGTGATGAGCGCTCTGTTAGAGTAGCCCTTTTCAATGCCCTTTGGTTAGGAACTAGAGGAACTTCCTGGCCTTTTGAAAGTGTCGCTTTTGAAGATGCAGAACGATTAGCGTTAGCGTTTGCTGAGTATTTTCCGTTATCGAGAACGTATCTTGGCGCAAAGGAATTAACGTATTTTGCTGCGATTTTTCTTTGCCGGACCCGCAAGAAATTTTTCGTTCCTTATGATGATTGTTATGATTTTCTGATGATGGATAATCCCTATTATGACTTCGAACGTTTGAATAAAGAATTAGGACCAGCACAAGCTCTTTCAGAAGAACACAGCAAGGGGGAAAGTAGCTTTATATTTTTCCTCGCTCACTACGCACCTTTTTATACGCTGGATGATGATCCTTCATTGTTTCAAACGCTTCATGATTTTACGACTCGACCAAATCTAGTGTATGAGTTGGTTCAAGAATTTTTAGAATATGCCAAATCCAATATATTTATTGAAGATACCGAATCCCTTGATAATCCAATCATTGTCGGTAATTTGCTGAATGTCATGTTTACTTTTTATGCGTTGCGTCAGCCATTCCCTAGTTTAGAAAGACTTGTTGAAGCACCTAAAACTCGAAGTAAAGCAAATAAATTTTTAGAAACAAAGATTCAACAATTTTTTGATGAGCAAGCGCAGCACACTGGTCGCAAGTTCATCTATACAATCAAAAAACCGCTTGTCCATTCATTTAAAAATGTTTTATTGCCTATTTATGATAAGCCGAAGTATTCTGAACATTTGAAAGTCGGAGTTGCCTTTGAGCACAGTTTTCTTCTTGTCAGTAGAATTTATCAATTCTTAAATGATCTAGGCTTTGTTGATGCTGCACCATATAAAGAAGAAATGAACGATGAATACGATCTAGTCATCAGCTCTTCCTTACTGCCTAGGAGAAAAACGCCTGATCTGCCGCTCTATTTTTGGGATCTATCGTATAAGGAAGACGAATTATCTGATTTGTATCGAGTCCTACAGAAACTTTTTGAGAAGAAAAATATCGTACAAGATTAAACAATGCTTTCAATATATTTTAAAAGCTACTACTTATGGTGTTTCTTGTTAACTTAACAAAAACCGCACAATGCATTGTGCGGTTTTTGTTCTATTTGTCGCAGGCTTCATTTATTCATATCCTTGACATTTGGAGTACGAATGAAGTATCCGACCTGATTTTCGTTTATTCATATTTTACTTCAACTAAGTATAAGCCTTCCGGATTTGCCGTTGGACCAGCAAACTTCCGGTCTTTAGCAGCAAGAATCTGAGGGATCGTTGTTTCATCGATCCGCCCCGCACCCATTTTAAGTAACGTACCTACTAAAATTCGAATCATCTTGTATAAAAAACCATCTCCGCGAAAGGTAAAAATCAATTCATTTTCTGCATCATTTACCTCAAGCTTCGCCTCATAAATCGTTCGAACCTTATCCTCGATTTCTGTACCTGATGCACAAAACGAGGTAAAATCATGAGTTCCCAATAAATCAGGCAATGCTCGCTGAATCTTAGCTGTATCGATTGGATAAGGAAAATGAGTGGCATAAAATCGTTTAAACGGACTTCTTGGTTTACCGATATCCACACGGAAACAGTACGTTTTTTCAACCACATGGTAACGAGCATGAAAATCCTCTTGTACAATCTCTACACTTTTTACTGCAATATCCTTTGGCGTTTGTGTATCTAATGCATAACGCATTTTTTCTAAGTCTCTCGTTTGGCTATAATCAAAATGAATCACTTGTCCTTCAGCGTGAACGCCTGCATCTGTTCGGCCTGAACCAAAAATAGTGATCGTTTTGCCATTATTGATTTTTCGTAACGTGTTTTCAAATTCTCCTTGAACCGTTCGTTTATCTGGTTGAACTTGAAAACCATTAAAATTTGTTCCATCATAAGCAATCACTGCTTTATAACGCGGCATTTCTTTTTCCACCTTTACTTCTAACTTCTTATAAAAATCAAGACAACCGTCAGGATCACAAATGCCAGCATCACAATAGTATCTTTTAAATGCCAATGTAAGATCCGGTATTTTGTCCGTCCATCTCCGCCTTGGTATCCTCTAGCTTCCATGGCAGTCGCTAGATCCTCAGCTCGGTTAAAACTGCTGACAAACAAGGGAATCAGTAAAGGAACAACTGCCTTCATTTTTTGAATCAAGTTTCCTTCACCGAAATCCACCCCTCTAGCACGTTGCGCGTTCATGATTTTTTCTGTCTCATCCATCAAGGTCGGTACAAAACGCAACGCGATCGACAGCATCAATGATACTTCATGTACAGGAAAACGAATCACTTTCAACGGGCGCAGCAGATACTCGATTGCATCTGATAAATCAAGAGGCGGTGTAGTTAATGTCAATAAGGTAGACATAAAGATAATCAACACAAATCGGCAAAAAATAAACAAGCCATTGATTACACCAAATTCCGTGATCGTGAAAATCCCCCACTTGAAATAGACTTCTCCACCTTGGGTAAACAGCATCTGCAATGCAACAGTAAAGAGTATCAACCAAATCAGCGGTTTGATTCCGCGAATAAAGAAACGAATATTGACTTTCGATAAAAAAATCGCAAATAACGTAAATAGAGCTAAAACAGCGTATGTCTGCCAGTTATTTGCCAAGAATATAATGCCAATGAAATAAAAACTAGCAATCAGCTTTGCTCGTGGGTCCATCGTGTGGATAAACGATTCTCCCGGAATATATCGCCCAAAAATCAATTTATTCATCACAGGTCAACACCTGCCTTTAAGTCCTTTAATAAATCATCTGCTAATGCTTCAGCTGTTAAAGGCAATTGTTCAAATGACATTCCCTTAGCTATCAGCTTTTCAGCAAAGTCTGCGGCTGTTGGTACTCCCAGCTGCTTTTCCTTCAACCAATCGATATCTGAAAAAACGACTTGCGGTGTTCCAGCTTTAACGATTCTCCCCTTTTCCAGCACGATCACATGATTAGCATAATTAGCCACATCGTCCATTAAATGAGTCACTAAGACGATCGTCATTCCACGCTGTTCATGAAGTTGTTGGAACATCTCCATCATTTCCTTGCGCCCTTGTGGATCTAGTCCTGCTGTAGGCTCATCTAAAACTAAAACTTCTGGCTCCATTGCTAAAGCACCGGCAATAGCAACTCGGCGCATCTGTCCTCCAGATAATTCAAACGGTGAACGCTCTAAATAGCTATCATCAAGACCAACAAGATTCAACATCTCTTTGGCCAAACGTTTCCCTTCTTCATCCGTAATACCGAAATTTTTAGGTCCAAAAGCAATATCTTTTTCAACTGTTTCTTCAAATAATTGAGCTTCTGGAAACTGAAAAACGATACCAACTTTTTTTCGAATCGGTTTTAAATTTTTATTATTGGTTTCAGGAATGATTGTTCGATCACCGATCATCACTTTTCCCTTTGTCGGTTTAACTAACGCATTTAAGTGCTGAAGCAATGTCGATTTGCCGCTTCCTGTATGTCCAACGATCGCCGTATACGAACCATCTTCTATCGTTAAATTCAAATCGAATAAAGCCCGTTGTTCAAATGGTGTATTCGGCTGGTACGTAAAATCTACTTGTTCAAAACGGATGTCCATAACCAATCCACCATCCTTTCTTCGGTCAAATATTCATCAGGCACAACAATCCCACGTTCTTTTAAAGCAATTTTTAATTTTTCTGGAAATGGTAGATCCAGCCCCATTTGCACTAATTCTGTCCCAGCAGAAAAAATTTCGGCAGGTGTGCCTTCTTTCACCAATTCTCCTTGTTTCATGACTAATATCTTATTCGCATTTGCCGCTTCGTCAATATCATGTGTGATCGAGATCACAGTCAAATTGCTTTCTTCTTTGATTTTTTTGATTGTCGAGATTACTTCTTCTCTACCTTCCGGGTCCAGCATACTTGTGGCCTCATCTAAAATAATAATGTCCGGGCGCAGCGCTACAACACCAGCAATCGCCACTCGTTGTTTTTGTCCACCAGACAGTCGTGCAGGCTCACGTGTCGCAAATGAATCCATCCGTACCTTCTCTAATGCATCTTTCACTCTAACAAGCATTTCTTCACGAGGAATTCCTTGATTCTCCAAGCCAAATGCCACATCGTCTTCTACAGTCGATCCAACAAATTGATTATCTGGATTTTGAAAAACCATTCCAACCATTCGTCTGATCTCCCACACATTCTCTTCGTTTAATACTTTTCCGCCAACAGAAATACTACCAGCTTCCGGTAGCAATAATCCATTGATCGTTTTAGCCAACGTTGATTTTCCTGAGCCATTATGCCCAATAATTGCTATCCACTCACCTTGTTGGATGGAAAAAGATACATCGTTCAAAGCGGGAGAGGCATCTTCGGGCTGATAGCTAAACTTGATATTTTTTAATTCAATTATCGGTTGCATCGCGTACTCCCTCGATTATTTAGTCTTACTAACACTAACAAAAAATCAGTGCTTTTTCAATTATCTATTCTTTCCTCTGCACTATTCTCTATTATAACAAAATAAGGAGCACTATGGGTATTCTAATCTGTCAAGACAGGAAGTTTTTTTAATCACTTTACTAATATATAAAAGTCATAGATAATCATCAGATTACTTCTAACGATTATCCATGACTTTTATACCCTACAATCTAATGTACTATATCACTGTTGCTCTTTTTCTACTTTATAGATTTCACTTTCTTTGAAACCTTGTTCTCATTTATTCAAATATTCAAATGCATATTGTGCATATAATTCTGCTCCGATTTCCATCGCTTCTTCATCAACATTGAATCTACCATGATGATGTGCCCACTGCGTATCTTTTTCGGGATTACCGCAGCCAACTAGCGCAAAACAACCAGGTGTATTTTCTGTAAAGTAGCTAAAATCTTCGCCGCCAGTGGTTGGTGGTTCTTGAATAAGTGCAGATTCGCCAAAGTTCTCTTTGATGATTGCTTGGGCAAACAAGGCATCTGCTTCATCATTGATCACAGGAACCGTACCATAATCATACACTACATCCGCCGTTCCGCCATACATCGCAGCAGTTTGCTCAGCATAACGTTTTAACGCCTTCTCTACTCGATCACGTGTCTCGATGCTAAAACAACGTACTGTTCCTTCTAAACGGGCATTTTCAGCAATCACATTAAATCGTGTTCCCACATTCATTTTACCAACAGTCACAACAACAGGATCTAATGGATTTGTCTCTCTTGAAACCACGTTTTGAACATTCATTACAAATGACGAAGCAATCACAGCTGCATCTACACAGGCATCTGGCATTGCACCATGACCCCCGCGACCTTTAAAATCGATCGAAAAAATATCTGCCGATGCAAATGACGAACCCACCACACAAGAGGCTGTTCCAGAAAGCATCTGAGACCAAATATGGATGCCGAAAACATCGTTTACACCGTCTACTGCTCCTTGTGCGACCATTGCTTTAGCTCCTTGTGCATTTTCCTCTGATGGCTGGAAAATAAATCGAACCCTTCCTTTGATTTGTGATTGAACTTCCTTCAATGCTTTCGCTGCTGTCAACAGCATTGCGGTATGTGCATCATGGCCACATGCATGCATTTTGCCGTCTTCTAATGATTTATATGAAAGACCCTCCGTCAATTCTTGAACTGGGAGTGCATCCATATCTGCCCGCAAAGCAACTGTCTTACCAGCTTGTCCACCAACCAGTTCTGCAATAATGCCTGTAGGTTCTGTCTTACGGTAAGGAATCCCAATTTTATCTAACGCTTCTGCAACTTTTTCTGTTGTTCTAAACTCTTCAAATTGTAGCTCCGGATGTTGATGTAAATCTCTTCTAAAAGCGATCATTTCGTTTTTATGCTTTTGAATCAACTCTTTTAATTCGTTCATTTTAGATCCTCATTTCTATAAGCTTAATAAGATACTTGAAAATACTCCAGCCAATACGACTGATACAATCGTAACTGTTATAAAACCAGCTACTAACATAGGTGGCATCATATGACTTGTCAGGGCTTCTTTTTCCTTTTCATCTTCAGTCAATGACTGAATGACTTCGTTGGTAATGATATAATCCGCTGGAAAGCCATATAAGGCCGTTAAAGAGACCGCAAATGCCATTTCTTTACTGACACCTAGAATTCTTCCAACAACTGCTGAAAAGACATACATGCCAATCACACCAATAAGAATAATACCGACCATCGGTAATAGTAATTCTTCAAGCATTTCCGGTGTTGCTTTCTTTAAACCATCAAAGATAAACAGCATCAATCCTAAAATTGCAAATCCAAAACTATTCGCTTTTTTTAACGGCTGCTTTTCTAAAAGACCTAGTGAAGATGCAACAACTCCGAAAAATAAACAAAGTACAAATGGACTAATCGATACAAATGGTGCACACCAAACAGAAACATAATAGGCAACCAATGCTACGATGGCTAAACGAAAGATTCTTGAAAAATCAGTGTGGTATTTTTTAGGAACAGTCTTAAACAAGCTGGGTATCTCTTCGTCACGTAACTTACTTTGATCATTTTCTTGTTCATGAACAGGGGTCCATTCGCCACTACGATACTTTTCAAGCATTCGTTTTCCTTCTTTTTTTAGCATGATCGACGTTAGTGGATAGCCTGCAAATCCCTGCATGACATAAATCAAAATGGCTAATACTGATAACGAAGTCAAACCGGCTGTCTGAGCTGCTTCAGACATGATCAATGAAGATACCACTCCACCAACTAACGGCGGAACAGCCACCAAAACTGTTTTTAGATCGAAAACGAATGATCCCACCGTCAGCAATACGACAACAATACCTAAAATACCAGAAAGAGTGATAACGATCGTTTTCCATTGGTTCGCTAATTCTTTGATCGATAACAGCGTTCCCATATTCGTAATCAATAAATACATCAATAATGTCGCAACTACTGCTGGAATTCCCGCGATCTCAACAATATTTTCTGGAAAAAAAGTCCAATAACCAATAACAAACAGTACTGCACAAACAAAAACAGATGAAACCCAGGCTTTTGTTTTACTTGATACAACGTCTCCTATGTATAAAATTCCCATTAATAAAGTAAATGCCGTCATCTGTGCCATAATCTTCCCCCTTTAAGCTCCTTTTTATTTTGTCAGAAAATTCCGACTAATAAAAGTATACTAAAGATTACACACAGATGCAATAACATAACAAGACAAATTTTTATGCATTTTAATAACAAAAAAACCCTAAGAATATTCCCAGGGCAAAAAAATACACCTTATACTATGATGAGTGCTTCTCTGCTGAATCAGTAATTCAGCAGAGAAAGCGTTGAGCTAGACTAGGAGTCGCCTCCAACATCATAACACTCTAAAAGAATCATCTATAAAGTGACGGTATAGTTTGATTATTTAACAAATTCGATAATTACCATTGGTGCTGCATCTCCGCGTCTTGGTTCTGTCTTCAAGATACGAGTGTAACCACCTTGACGTTCAGCATAACGAGGTGCTAAATCATTGAATAATTTTTGTAAAGCAGATTCAACAACAATAGCTTCGTTTTCTTCACGTACGCTTGCAACTTCATTTCGTACAAATGTAGCTGCTTGACGACGAGCATGAAGATCTCCACGTTTGCCTAAAGTAATCATTTTTTCTGTAGTTGAACGAATTTCCTTCGCACGAGCTTCAGTTGTAACGATACGTTCGTTGATAATTAAATCAGTAGTTAAGTCACGTAACATAGCCTTACGTTGGCTTGATGTACGTCCTAATTTACGATAACCCACGTTGGTTTTCCTCCTTCGTAAAAAGTATTAATCGTCTTTACGTAAGCCTAAACCTAAATCATGTAGTTTTAGTTTAACCTCTTCAAGAGATTTACGACCTAAATTACGTACTTTGATCATTTCTGGTTCAGATTTATTTGTAAGTTCCTGTACAGTGTTAATTCCTGCACGTTTTAAACAGTTGTATGAACGAACAGACAAGTCTAGTTCTTCGATGGTCATTTCTAACATTTTTTCTTTTTGTGTTTCTTCTTTTTCAACCATGATTTCAGCGTTTTTCGCTTCATCAGTAAGATTTACAAAGATGTCTAAATGCTCCGTCATGATCTTAGCAGCTAAGCTAAGAGCTTCTTGAGGAATGATTGAACCATCAGTCCATATTTCCATTGTTAATTTGTCGAAATCATCACGACGACCAACACGAGTGTTTTCTACTTGGTAGTTCACACGGCGAACTGGTGTATAGATGGAATCAACAGGGAGAACACCAATCGGCATATCTTCCTTTTTGTTTTCGTCTGCTTGAACATAGCCACGACCAGGTTTCACTGTTAAGCGAGCATGGAAAGTAGCTCCTTCAGAGACACTACAGATAACTAAATCTTTATTCAAGATCTCAACATCGCTGTCAACGATAATATCGCCAGCAGTTACTGTAGCAGGTCCTGTAATATCGATCTCAAGGGTTTTTTCTTCTTCTGCATAAAGCTTTAAAGCTAGACCTTTGATATTCAAAATGATTTGCGTTACGTCTTCTCTAACACCTTTGATAGTAGAGAATTCATGTAGCACACCATCGATCTGAATATTAGTAATAGCGGCTCCTGGTAAAGAAGATAATAAAATACGACGTAGAGAATTACCTAAAGTAGTCCCGTAACCTCTTTCCAGTGGTTCAACGACGAACTTGCCATAATCTCTATTCTCATCAATTTTTTCGATTCTTGGTTTTTCAAATTCAATCATTCTTATCTATACCCCTTTCAAAACGAAAAGTGTCTTGTTCAATGACGTTCTTGATTCAAACTCAGAATGAGTGGCACTCATTAAACACGACGGCGTTTTGGAGGGCGGCATCCATTATGAGGAACTGGAGTCACGTCACGAATTGCAGTCACTTCTAAACCTGTTGCTTGCAATGAACGAATCGCTGCTTCACGTCCAGAACCTGGTCCTTTAACTGTTACATCAACAGTTTTAAGTCCGTGTTCTTGTGCTGCTTTAGTTGCAGCTTCTGCGGCCATTTGAGCTGCAAACGGTGTTGATTTTTTGCTTCCTTTGAAACCTAATGATCCTGCTGATGACCATGCTAAAGCATTTCCATGAGTATCAGTAATCATTACAATTGTATTATTGAATGTAGAATGGATATGTGCAACTCCAGCTTCTATATTCTTTTTCACACGGCGTTTACGACTAACTTTTTTTGCTGCCATGAAGATCTAACCTCCTTCACTTAGGAATTATTTTTTCTTGCCTGCTACAGTACGAGCTGGGCCTTTACGAGTACGTGCATTATTTTTCGTGTTTTGTCCACGAGTTGGTAATCCACGACGATGACGAATTCCACGGTAAGAACCGATTTCCATCAAACGTTTGATGTTCAAGTTCACTTCACGACGAAGATCCCCTTCAACTTTTAACTTATCAATTTCCGCACGGATCGCATCTGTTTGTTCGTTTGTTAAGTCACGAACGCGAATATCTTCAGATACGCCAACGTTTGCTAATACTTGTTTAGCTGTAGTGTTTCCAATACCATAAATATAAGTAAGTGAAATTACTACACGTTTATCACGAGGGATGTCTACTCCTGCAATACGAGCCATTCTACGTTACACCTCCTATTATCCTTGACGTTGTTTATGTTTTGGATTTGCTGGGCAAATGACCATAACACGTCCTTTACGGCGAATTACTTTACAATGTTCACACATTGGTTTTACTGATGGTCTTACTTTCATGATAATACCTCCCTGAATTTTACGGAGTACAATTATTTAAAGCGATAAGTGATTCGACCACGAGTTAAATCATAAGGAGATAACTCTACAGTCACTTTATCTCCAGGTAAAATTCGAATATAGTGCATACGGATCTTACCGGAAACAGTAGCAAGAACTTGGTGTCCATTTTCTAGTTCAACTTTAAACATTGCATTCGGCAAAGTTTCGACGACTGTACCTTCGACTTCAATCATATCTTCTTTAGCCACGCACAGTACCTCCTTGTACTTGTTTCGCATTTTCACACGATAAAATGGCGGAAACTTCAGCTCCCACCTAGAATTTTCAATTAAACTTCCACAAAAAGGTAGAAGTCGGACTGATACATTCTATCATAATTTATTCTATTTGGCAAGAGAATCTGAATCATACACAAAATGGTAAGCTTGTGGCAATTCAAGTACTATCTTTTTTCAATGATTTCTTTCACTTCAGAAAAAACAGTATCGATCTCGCGATTCCCATCTATTGTGTGCAGCACGTTTTCAGCTTTATAGAACTCTAAAATCGGTGCACTGCTTTTGATGTTGACAGCCAGACGGTTTTTGACCGTTTCGGGCTTATCATCTTCTCTTTGATAAAAATCATGTCCGCCGCAACGATCACATGTTCCTTCCACTGCTGGAGGATTGAAAATTTTGTGGTAAGTTGCTCCACATGTACGGCAGATAAAACGGCCAGCCAAGCGATCAACTAATACATCTTCTTCTACATGAATGTCGATGACAGCATCGATTTTTTTATTTAATTCTTGTAACATTTTATTTAATGCTTCTGCTTGATCCAGCGTCCGTGGAAAACCATCTAATAAAAAGCCTTTATCAGTATCTGGTTCAGCCAAACGTTCTTTGACGATTCCGTTTGTTACATCGTCTGGAACCAAAGCACCTTTATCGATATAAGATTTCGCTTCTAAGCCAAGAGCAGTTTCATTTTTCATTGCTGCACGGAACATATCTCCAGTAGAAATATGCGGAATACCGTAAGTATCAACGATTTTTTCTGCTTGAGTTCCTTTGCCTGCTCCAGGCAATCCCATTAAAATGAGGTTCATTTCTTTTCCTCCTAATTTTAAAGGCTGGCTTATGAAGCTAGCCCATAGTGAGAATCATGGTCGAGACGGAAGTGCTTAGCTCCAAGAAATAAGAGACTCTCTTGCTTCACAGAGGGCTACTTCTGTCACGCCGCTTAACGTATAAAGAAAAACAAATGTTTTACCTTTTTACATGATTCTTACTTATTGATAAAGCCAACATATTGACGTTTCAACATTAAACCTTCCAATTGCTTAGCTGTTTCTAATGCAACACCAATCACAATCAGTAAGCTAGTTCCTCCAAGGCCGATAGATTGCGGTAATTGCCAAATCATTTGAGCAATGATCGGTAATAATGCAACTAAACCTAGGAATATAGAACCGACAACACTTAGTCTCATTAACATTCCAGAAATATATTCTTCTGTCCCTTTACCTGGTCGTACGCTTGGAATATAACTTCCTTGCTTTTGTAAGTTTTCCGCTAATTTCTCAGGGTTCACTTGAACAAAGGCATAGAAGAAAGTGAAAGCCACGATCAGTACAGTATAAATAATTGCACCTGGAACGGTATTGTAACTAAAAATTTGTGTCATGATATCATACCAGCCTTCACCGGCATAATTCTTAGAGAAAGCTTGTAAAACAGCATTCGGTGTAGCAATCAGTGAGCTTGCAAAGATAACTGGGATTACACCTGCAGCATTTACTTTTAACGGTAAGTAACTACTTGTTGGTGCACCAGAGACACGTTTTGTGTATTGGATCGGAATTTTGCGTTCTGCTTGTTGGAAAAACGTTACTAATGTAACAACCACTAAAATTGCAATAAGTAATATTGCAATGAAAATAACAGATTGCCAAATTCTAGAAGACTCAATATTGACAAAGTAATCTTCAACGATTTCTTTGATTCCTGCTGGTACTCTTGAAATGATCCCAGCAAAGATAATCATCGAAACACCGTTACCGATTCCTTTTTCAGTAATTTGTTCTCCTAACCAAGTAACAAACATCGTACCACCAGTTAAAATCACAGCGATCATTACAAAGGTACTAATACTAGGATTTTTTACAACCCCAACTGAACTTAATTGTTGAAACCCTGCAGTGATCCCCATTGACTGAGCGATCCCCAAGACAATCGTTAGATATCTTGTTGCCTGATTCAATTTCTTACGTCCAACTTCACCTTGTTTTGACCATTCTACAAATTTTGGAATGATGTCCATTTGCAACAGTTGAATAATGATGGATGCTGTAATGTATGGTGAAACCCCCATCGAAAAGATAGAGAAGTTTTGCATCGCACTACCACTGACCATATTCAACATGTTTAAAAATGGTAAATTGCTTAAGTCTTGCAATCCTTTTGCATTTACGCCAGGTACTGTAATATGAGCACCTAAACGAAATACAAAAAGAATGAATACAGTAAACAAAATTTTTGATCTAATGTCTTTGACTTTAAAAGCATCTTTTAACAGTTTAAACATTAGATCACCTCGATTGATCCACCAGCTGCAACAATTGCTTCCTCTGCTGCTTTAGAGAATTTAGCTGCTTTCACAGTTAATTTTTTAGTTAATTCACCATTGGCAAGAACTTTGATCCCAGCTTTTTCGTTTTTAACGATTCCAGCTTCGATTAGTCCTGCAGGTGTAACTTCAGTTCCATCTTCGAAACGATTTAAGACATCTAAGTTGATGACTGCATAATCTTTACGGTTGATGTTCGTGAAGCCGCGTTTTGGTAAACGACGGAATAATGGAGTTTGACCCCCTTCAAATCCTAAACGTACACCGCCGCCTGAACGAGCTTTTTGCCCTTTTTGTCCGCGACCGGCTGTTTTACCATTACCAGATGAAGTACCACGTCCAACACGGTTACGTACTTGGCGTGAACCTTCAGCAGGTTTCAATTCATGAAGTTTCATTGGTTTGGCACCTCCTTAACAATGTACTATTGTAAATTAAACTTCTTCAACGTCCACTAAATGTGACACAGTGTTGATCATACCTTTGATTGCTTCATTCGCAGGTTTCACAACAGAGCTGTTTACTTTTCCTAAACCCAATGCTTTAACTGTATCTTTTTGGTTTTGAGGACGTCCGATCACGCTGCGTTTTAATGTAACTTTTAATTCAGCCATTCTTATGTCCTCCTTATCCTAAGATTTCTTCTACAGATTTACCGCGAAGTGCTGCCACTTCTTCGGCACGTTTTAATTGTTTTAACCCTTCAACTGTTGCGCGAACAACGTTGATTGGTGTGTTTGAACCTAATGATTTTGATGTAATATCTGCTACACCAGCTAATTCCAATACGGCACGAACTGGTCCACCAGCGGCTACCCCAGAACCTTCTACTGCAGGTTTCATAAGGATACGGCCACCACCAAATACTCCGATCACTTCGTGAGGGATAGTAGAACCAACCATAGGCACTTCAACTAAGTTTTTCTTCGCGTCTTCGATTGCTTTACGGATCGCTTCTGGTACTTCTTGTGCTTTACCAGTACCAAAACCAACGTGTCCGTTTTTATCTCCCACGACAACTAAAGCAGCGAAACGTAGACGACGTCCACCTTTAACAACTTTTGTTACACGGTTGATTGCAACTACGCGGTCTTCTAATTCCAAGTGTTTTGGATCAATATAAACCATGAATGGTGTTCCTCCTTCTCCTAAAATTCTAGTCCATTTTCACGAGCAGCTTCAGCTAAAGCTTGCACGCGGCCATGGTAAAGGTATCCACCACGGTCAAAGACTACTACTTTAATGCCTTTTTCAGCGGCACGTTCAGCAATTAATTTACCAACAGCTGCAGCTGTTTCTGTTTTGTTTCCACCTGAAATATCTTTATCTAAGGCAGAGGCACTTGCTAGCGTTACACCCGCTACGTCATCAATGATTTGCGCGTAGATGTTTTTGTTAGAACGAAATACGTTCAAACGTGGGCACTCAGCAGTACCAGAGATTTTGTTACGTACACGACGGTGTCTCTTTTGACGTGTTTTATTTTTATCTGGTTTTGTAATCACAATTGTCACCTCTTTAATTTTATAGGACTACCATTTCAGGCAATCAACGAGTTGCGGAAAATAGAAGCTGTGACACAAGTAAAATCTCTTTTAATAAAGACAAGCTTCATCAAAACAGCTTTTTCTTGTTGCTCGCTTCTAAGCGATTTTCCTACACATCTCTTATTATTTACCAGTTTTACCTTCTTTACGGCGTACGAATTCACCAGCATAGCGGATTCCTTTGCCTTTATAAGGTTCTGGAGGACGAACGCCACGGATGTTTGCTGCTAATTCACCAACGTGTTCTTTGTTAGCGCCTTTAACAACTACTTGTGTGTTCGAAGGTACTTCTACAGTTACACCAGCTGGTGGTGTGATTTCTACTGGATGAGAGTACCCAACGTTAAGAACTAATTTAGTCCCTTGCATTTGAGCACGGTACCCAACCCCGATAAGTTCAAGTCCTTTTTCAAAACCTGTACTTACACCAACGACCATGTTGTTGAAGTTGGCACGAGTTGTTCCGTGGATTGTTTTCATGTCTTTGCTATCATTTGGACGAGTGAATGTTACTTCATTTCCTTCGATGTTCATTGTGATATCAGAAGAAAATTCACGTGTTAATTCACCTTTAGGTCCTTTTACAGTAATGTTGTTTCCTTCTTGTTTGACTTCAACGCCAGCAGGAAGTACAACGATTTTATTACCAATACGGCTCACTTAGAGACACCTCCTTGTGTGTTTTTTTAAATTACCATACGTAGGCGATTACTTCGCCGCCGATGTTTTTAGCTCTTGCTTCTTTATCAGTGATAACACCTTCAGAAGTTGAGATGATCGCGATTCCTAGACCATTTAACACTTTAGGTACTTCGTCAGATTTGACATAAGCACGTAAACCTGGTTTAGAGATACGTTTTAAGTTAGTGATAACACGCTCTTCGTTTTTACCGTATTTAAGGAAAACACGGATCACGCCTTGTTTGTCATCTTCGATATATTCTACATCGCGTACGAAACCTTCACGTTTCAAGATCTCAGCGATATCACGTTTGATTTTTGAAGCAGGCACTTCTAAACTTTCATGTTTAACCATGTTTGCATTACGAATGCGCGTTAGAAAATCTGCAATTGGATCTGTCATGACCATTGAACTATTTACCTCCTTTATGCGAGTTTACTTGTTTACCAGCTAGCTTTCTTCACGCCGGGAATTTGACCTTTATAGGCAAGTTCGCGGAAGCAAATACGGCAAAGATGAAATTTACGATAAACTGAATGTGGACGTCCGCAACGTTCACAACGAGTATAAGCTTGTGTTGAATGTTTGGCAGGGCGTTTGTTTTTAGCAATCATTGATTTTTTAGCCACGTAGTTCGCCTCCTTATTTTATTTTTGGAATGGCATACCTAATTGTGCCAACAACTCACGAGATTCTTCATCTGTGTTTGCTGTTGTTACAATAACGATGTCCATGCCGCGTACTTTATCTACTAAATCATAATCAACTTCTGGGAAGATCAATTGTTCTTTAATACCTAAAGTGTAGTTACCACGTCCATCAAAGGCTTTTTTGCTAACACCGTGGAAGTCACGTACACGAGGTAGAGAAACAGATACTAATTTATCTAAAAATTCGTACATTCTTTCACCACGTAATGTAACTTTCGCACCGATTGGCATACCTTCACGAAGACGGAAACCAGCGATTGATTTCTTAGCTTTAGTGATCAATGGTTTTTGACCTGTGATCAAGGCTAATTCTTCAACAGCTTTGTCTAAGTTTTTTGCGTTTGATACAGCATCACCCACACCCATGTTGATAACGATCTTATCAACTTTTGGTGTTTGCATAACTGAACTATAATTAAATTTTTCCACTAATGCTGGAGTAATTTCTTTAATATATTTTTCTTTCAGGCGGTTCATTTAGTAAGCCCCTCCTTCCTTTTAATCTATTTATCTAAGACTTCACCGGTTTTTTTAGAAACACGGACTTTTTTACCATCGACTTCTTTATAACCTACACGACCAGCTACTCCTGTGCCGTCAATCACCATCACGTTAGAAACATGAATCGGCGCTTCGACTTCCAAGATACCGCCTTGCGGTGCTGCTTGGTTAGGTTTTTGGTGTTTTTTCATGATGTTAACACCTTCAACGATGACTTTGTCTTTTTTAGGAAACGCTGCTAATACAACGCCTTCTTTATTTTTGTCTTTACCAGTGATAACTTTTACTTTATCGCCTTTTTTAACAAACATTATAGTTTCGCACCTCCTTTGATACGCGTCCTGATTATAATACTTCTGGTGCTAGAGAAACGATCTTCATGAAGTTGTTTTCACGCAATTCACGTGCAACAGGACCGAAGATACGAGTTCCACGTGGGCTCTTATCGTCACGGATAATCACCGCAGCATTTTCATCAAATTTAATGTAAGAACCGTCTGTACGACGAGCTCCTGATTTTGTACGAACGATAACGGCTTTTACTACTTCGCCTTTTTTAACAACTCCACCTGGCGTTGCTTGTTTGACCGTAGCAACAATCACGTCACCAATATTAGCAGTTTTACGTCCAGAACCACCTAGTACTTTAATCGTTAAGATTTCACGAGCACCTGAGTTGTCTGCAACTTTTAATCGGCTTTCTTGTTGGATCACGATGTGTATCCCCCTTTCAGATTTTATGTTTCAATCTATATAGGAAAATCTCGTTTTATTAGATAATAACTGCTTCTTCGACTACCTCTAGTAAACGGAAACGTTTTGTAGCTGATAATGGACGAGTTTCCATGATTCTTACGATGTCTCCAACTTTTGCAGTGTTGTTTTCATCATGAGCTTTGTATTTTTTAGAATATTTCATACGTTTACCGTAAATAGGGTGGTTTTTCTTTGTTTCTACGACAACAGTGATTGTTTTATCCATTTTGTCTGAAACAACACGACCTTGGTAAACTTTGCGTTGATTTCTTTCTTCAGTCATACGCGTTTGGCCTCCTTCCACTATTAGTTAGCTTGTTCACGCAATACTGTTTTGATGCGTGCAATCGATTGACGTACTTCTTTAATACGTGCAGTGTTTTCTAATTGACCTGTTGCTAGTTGGAATCTAAGATTAAACAATTCTTCTTTGAATTGCTTTTCTTTTTCAAGCATTTCGGCAGTGGTTAATTCTCTGATTTCTTTAACCTTCATTCGATTCACCACCCATTTCCTCACGTTTTACAATCTTAGTTTTGACCGGTAATTTGTGGGATGCAAGACGAAGTGCTTCACGAGCTACTTCTTCAGGTACGCCTGCGATTTCAAACATGATCTTGCCACGTTTAACTGGAGATACCCAGCCTTCAGGAGCCCCTTTACCTTTACCCATACGAACACCGATAGCTTTACTTGTGTATGATTTGTGAGGGAAAATTTTAATCCATACTTTCCCGCCACGTTTCATATAACGAGTCATAGCGATACGGGCAGCTTCGATTTGACGGTTAGTAATCCAGTGAGATTCAGTTGCTTGTAAACCCCATTCTCCAAATGCTACTTCTTTTCCGCCTTTGGCTTCACCGCGCATTTTACCTCTAAATTCACGACGGTGTTTTACACGTTTAGGTACTAACATGATTATTTCCCTCCTTTCTCAGCGTTTTTTTTCGTTGGAAGAATTTCTCCACGGTAAATCCACACTTTAACTCCTAATTTTCCGTAAGTTGTGTCTGCTTCTTCCCATGCGTAATCAATATCAGCACGCAAAGTATGAAGTGGAACTGTACCTTCAGAGTAACCTTCTGAACGAGCGATATCAGCACCGTTTAAACGACCTGATACTTGTGTTTTGATCCCTTGAGCGCCTGAACGCATTGTACGTTGGATCGCTTGTTTTTGTGCACGACGGAATGCTACACGGTTTTCTAATTGACGTGCAATTCCTTCGCCTACTAATTTTGCATCTAAATCTGGTTTTTTGATTTCAATGATGTTGATATGAACTCGTTTGCCAGTTAATTTGTTTAATTCTTTTCTTAGGTTTTCGACTTCAGATCCGCCTTTACCGATAACCATACCTGGTTTAGCTGTGTGGATTGAAATGTTTACGCGATTTGCAGCACGCTCGATCTCAATTGTAGACACAGCAGCATCAGCAAGTTTTGATGCGATAAATTTACGGATTCTTAAATCTTCGTGTAAGAATTCAGCATACTCTTTTTCAGCATACCATTTTGCATCCCAGTCGCGGATGATGCCTACACGCATTCCAATTGGATGTACTTTTTGACCCACTGATTGTCCCTCCTCTTATCTTTTGACACCAAACTTATTCTTGATAATATGGTGTGTCCTGAGGATTGGTATCTTTTAGTACTAATGCACTAAACATAATGACCATCCTCTTATCTAGTGACATCTGTTTTAGAAACAGATTATTTTTCTGATACAACTACAGTGATATGACTTGTACGTTTGTTGATTGGTGATGCTGAACCTTTAGCACGTGGACGGAAACGTTTCATTGTTGGTCCTTCGTTAACGAAAGCTTCAGATACTACTAAGTTCTCAACATCTAAGTCAAAGTTGTTTTCAGCGTTAGCAACTGCTGACATTAAAACTTTTTCAATAACTCCAGCCGCTTTATTCGGTGTGAACTTCAAAATTGAAATTGCGTCTGCAACGCTTTTCCCTCTAACAAGATCAATTACTAAACGTGATTTACGAGGAGAAACGCGAACTGTTTTAGCAGTCGCTTTAGCTGATGTGATTTGTTCTGCCATTTGGATATCCTCCCCTCAAATTAGCGTCTTGTTTTTTTATCGTCGGCTCCGTGGCCACGATAAGTTCTAGTCGGTGCAAATTCACCTAATTTATGTCCTACCATATCTTCTTGAATGTATACTGGAACGTGTTTACGTCCATCATATACAGCAATTGTAAATCCAACAAATTGTGGAAAAATTGTAGAGCGGCGAGACCAAGTTTTAATTACTTTTTTCTTTTCAGCACCTTCTTGAGCTTCAACTTTCTTCATTAAATGCTCATCAGCGAAAGGTCCTTTTTTCAAACTACGACCCATGGTGAACCTCCTCTCAAAATGTACGACACATGGTCAAAAAAATTATTTAGTACGACGACGAACGATAAGTTTGTCTGATTTAGCTTTTTTATTACGAGTTTTCAAGCCGATAGCTGGTTGACCCCAAGGTGATACTGGAGCTTTACGTCCGATCGGTTGTTTCCCTTCACCACCACCGTGTGGGTGATCGTTCGGGTTCATTACGCTACCACGAACTGTTGGGCGTTTACGCATCCAACGAGAACGACCGGCTTTACCAATATTGATTAATTCGTGTTGTTCGTTACCTACAGAACCGATTGTTGCACGGCATGTAGCTAAGATCATACGAACTTCACCAGAGTTCAAACGGATCAATACGTATTTGCCTTCTTTACCAAGTACTTGAGCACTTGTTCCAGCAGAACGGATCAATTGACCGCCTTTACCAGGTTTCATTTCAATATTGTGAACAACAGTACCTACTGGAATGTTTTCCAATGGTAATGCGTTCCCTACTTTAATATCTGCTTCTGGACCTGAAACTAGGCGCATGCCTACTTCTAATCCTTTTGGTGCTAAGATGTATGCTTTTACTCCATCTTCGTAATGTACTAACGCGATGTTAGCAGAACGGTTTGGATCATACTCGATTGTTTTAACAACCGCTACAACGTTGTCTTTATTACGTTTGAAATCGATCAAACGGTATTGACGTTTGTGACCGCCACCTTGATGACGAACGGTGATACGACCGTTGTTGTTACGACCGGCATGGTTTTTTAATGGCGCCAACAACGTTTTTTCTGGTGTTGATGTCGTGATTTCTGCGAAATCAGACGTTGTCATATTACGACGGCCATTTGTGGTAGGTTTGTACTTTTTAATCGCCACGTCTTTTTCCCTCCCATTTAATAATTAAACATGGGCTGCTTATTCAGCAGCATCGAAAATTTGAATTTCTTTTGAATCGTTTGTTAATGTCACAACAGCTTTGCGACGTTTTTTAGTATATCCTGCATATTTACCCATGCGTTTGAATTTTGGACGCACGTTGATGATGTTTACGTTTTTCACTTTAACACCGTCAAAAGCTGCTTCTACAGCTTGTTTTACTAATGTTTTGTTTGCGCGAGTGTCCACTTCGAAAGTGTATTTCTTTTCGTCCATAGCAAGCATGGATTTTTCAGTGATCACCGGGCGTTTGATTACGTCTAGTAAGTTCATTATGCAAGCACCTCCTCAATTTGAGTAAGAGCAGTTTGTGTTGCCAATACTTTAGTATTAGAAACGATATCTAGAACACTTACGTTATCAGAAGTTACTACAGAAACGTTCGGAAGATTACGTGCAGATAATGCTGCAAAATCGTTCCCTGCTTCTAAAACTACTAATACTTTCGCATCGATAGATAAGTTTGTAAGAACTTGTTTGAATTCTTTTGTTTTTGGTGCGTCAAAGCTTAATGCGTCAACTGCAACCAAGTTGTTTTCAGCAACTTTATCTGATAATACAGATTTCATTGCTAAACGACGAACTTTTTTAGGAAGTTTGTAGCTGTAAGAACGTGGTGTTGGTCCGAAAACTACGCCACCTCCACGCCATTGTGGTGAACGGATTGAACCTTGACGAGCACGACCAGTTCCTTTTTGACGCCATGGTTTACGGCCGCCGCCACGAACTTCTCCGCGGTGTTTTACTGAGTGTGTTCCTTGTCTTAATGAAGCGCGTTGCATGATGATTGCATCGTAGACAACTGATTCATTTGGTTCGATTCCGAAAATTTCTTCGTTTAAAGTGATTTCACCATTTTGAGTTCCATCTTGTTTAAATAATGCTACATTCGGCATTCCTTAGTTCCTCCTTTCCCTACACTTATTTAGCTTTCACAGCTGATTTGATTGTGATTAATGATTTTTTCGCTCCAGGAATGTTTCCTTTGATCAAGATAACATTTCTTTCAGCGTCCACTTTAACAATTTCAAGATTTTGAATTGTTACGCGGTTGCCACCCATACGGCCAGCAAGTTTTTTATTTTTAAATACGCGGTTAGGTGCTACTGGACCCATTGACCCAGGACGACGGTGGTAACGAGAACCGTGACTCATTGGTCCGCGGCTTTGTCCGTGACGTTTGATAACGCCTTGGAATCCTTTACCCTTCGTTGTTCCTGTAACATCAATAATGTCTCCTGCTTGGAAAACATCTACCTTAATTTCTGTTCCTACTTCGTATTCTCCCAGCTCAACATTTTTGAATTCCTTAATGAAGCGCTTAGGAGCCGTGTTTGCTTTTGCAACATGACCTTTCGCAGGTTTGTTTGATAAAACTTCACGTTTGTCTTGGTAACCAACTTGGATAGCTTCGTATCCGTCAGTCTCAACAGTTTTTACTTGTAAAACTACGTTTGGCGTAGCTTCTACTACTGTTACTGGAATTAATTCACCAGACTCAGTAAAGATTTGTGTCATTCCCACTTTTTTCCCTAAGATTCCTTTGGTCATGAGTACACCTCCATCATCTTAATTTTATAGTTTGATTTCAATATTCACACCAGATGGTAAGTCAAGCTTCATTAAAGCATCAACTGTTTTTGGTGTTGGGTTCACAATGTCAATAAGACGTTTGTGAGTACGCATTTCGAATTGTTCGCGAGAATCTTTGTATTTATGAGTCGCACGAATAACTGTGTAAAGTGAGCGTTCTGTTGGTAATGGAATCGGACCTGATACGTCAGCTCCAGTTCTTTTTGCTGTTTCCACAATTTTATCCGCTGATTGATCTAAAATACGGTGTTCATACGCTTTTAAACGGATACGAATTTTTTGTTTTGCCATCTTGTTCCCTCCTTCGCCTATTTTGAAAGTAGACATAGCTCCACGAAAATTTTTCCGTCACGCTCGTTCGTGGCAAAGCGTCCGGGCGTGTCGCAACCTCTCGTTTCTTAGCCGGTAGATCAAAACCTTGATTTACCAGTGCTTTTCACACTTCTGTAAACAGCACCTTTGTAATTATATTACAGAAACACAGCAATAGCAAGGATTTTTTCAGAAAAAAAGCATTTTTTTGTTGCAAGCATTTTCGTAAAAGAAAGCTCATTTCATACGATTTTTTTCAATCCAATCAATTGGCAATCTTTTCTCTATATTTTATTGCTTATAATAGAAGAAAGACACTCAATAAGATTTTTCGGCTGTTCTATTTTCTACATAGAAAAAGAAACAAGAGAAAATCTAATAGATCCTTTCTTGTTCCTTTTTATAAGTTAGCGAACTTTTTAAAGCTCATTAATTATTTTTTCAACATTCATGTATTGAAAATCTTCTGATTTCATAAAGATAATTTTTGAGACGCACTTTTCTTGCTCAATAATTTTCTGTACTTCCTCTTTGTAGCGCGCTACTTGTGGGGTTAGCAGCAGCACGTCATAGTTTGTATATGAAAGTTTTTCTTGTATCCGTTTCATCGGAGCATAATCAACCTCATAGTCCAAACCCTCGTCTCTAAGTGTCTCCAGCATTTTTGAAACCAGCAGCGAAGCGCTGATCCCTGCCTCACAAATAATCAGAATCCTCTTTTCCATTCAAAACCTCCTACTTCTTTATCCGTCATACTTATTGCAGACTTGCAAAACCTATCGGAGAAAAAGCGACGTACGTTAATATGACAATCAACACCAACGCAATAGAAACAACTTTTGTATGCCGCCATGGTTTGATATCTACTTTTGTATCAAATGACTCTAACACAAAATTGCCATCTGGTTTCCATTTAGAGATTGCCAACATGATCAATACATCAAGGAAGAACAACAGGCTCAACACGTATAAGAAGTGAATATCTCTTAAAAACATTTTTGATAGCGTATACAAAAATATATGAATAGCAATTGTATACTTCGCTGCAGCCGCTGTCGCTGTTTTAGAGTAGAACGCAAACAGGATAATGACTAACAGCGGCATATTGTATAAGCCATTAAATTCTTGAACGAATTGATACAACCCAGCTGGAGCAAAAGAAATGAAAGGAGCAACGATAACTGAAATCACGCCAACAATGATCGTAATTACTTTGCCTGCACGAGCAATCTGTTTATCATCTGCCTGTTTGTTGATCACTGGTTTATAAAAGTCTAAAGAAAACAGGGTAGCCGTAGCATTTAAAGCCCCTGCAAAAGACGATAGAATGGCTCCAAAAATCACTGCGGCAAAAACACCAAACAGAACCTGTGGTAAAACTTCCGTTACGAGATACGGATAAGCATTATCTGGATTATTCATCAACGCATCACCAAAAATATTACGTGCTACGATACCTGGGAAAACTAAGAACAGTGCACCAAAAACTTTAAACAGCCCGACTACAAACGTTCCTTTTTGCGCTTCCGCTAAATTTTTTCCCGACAGAGCTTTTTGAACGATCATCTGATTCGTACACCAAAAATATAAATTATTAAACAGCATTCCTGTAAATAATGTCGGCCAGGGGACAACAGCTGAATCAATTGCACCCACAGAATTAAGTAGCCAGGGTGTATGATCAACAATATAATCAATCCCACCAATGAAATTTCCTTCCCCTAATTTCATCACTCCTAAAATGGGAATCAACAAACCACACGCCAACAATCCTACACCATAAACAGTGTCACTATTGGCACTCAATGACAATCCGCCAATAAGTAAATAAAGAATACCGATCACACCTATAATGAAAGCAACTAAGATGATTGCAACAATCGGACGAACGTCTAGTAATTCATCGATATGAAAAATCTTATTGAAAACCAACGATCCTGAATATAAAACAACTGGTAAAAAGGAAATCATGTACGTGACAATAAATAAGATCGAAATGATTCTTTTTGTCACTGTGTCATAACGGATTTCAATAAAATCTGAAACTGTATTGATGCCATATTTAAAATATTTCGGTAAAAATATAACTGCTAACGCCACGATTGCAATGGCAGCTGTCACCTCCCAAGCCATCACTTCCATTCCCGCATGATAGCTTTGTCCATTTTGCCCAACGATTTGTTCCGTGGACAGGTTGGTCATGATGATTGATCCGGCAATCGGCAGTGCAGTTAGACTTCTTCCGCCCATGAAAAAGCCTTCCGAACCAGAAGTGTCGACTCCTCTAGAGCGACTAAATGCGAATAGCCATACACAAGCTACGATGATGATAAAACTAATGAGAGAAAATATATTCATCTCTTTACGCTCCTTTTCAAGATTTTAAATGTTCGTGATTTTACGAATATATTTTCTCGCCTTCACTGCATAGTTAAACGGGTTGGCTTTTGCTGGATCTTGTTCGGCTTCTACTACAATCCAACCACTATAACCGCTCTTTTCAATTTCATGCCAAATTGGTGCAAAATCGATCATACCATCTCCAGGAACCGTAAAGACGCCTGATTTAACAGCGCTTAAGAAGCTTTGATTTGTCTCTTTTACTTGTTTCGCTGCAGCTTCTCGAATGTCTTTGAAATGAATATGCTTGATTCGTTCTTGGTATTTTTGATAGATTTCGATTGGATCTTCTCCAGAGAATACTAAATGTCCGGTATCAAACAACAATGACACTTTTGTGGGATCAGTCATAGTCATCAAGCGATCTATTTCAGTCGTCGTCTGAACCCCTGTCCCCATATGATGGTGATAAACAATTGCCATCCCTTTAGCTTGAGCTAATTCACCTAACCGTTCTAACCCGTCAGCCAACAGCTTCCATTCTTCTTCAGAAAATACAGGCTTTTCGGCAAAAACCGAGGTTTTCATTTGTCCTTGCACACTATGCCCTTGCTCAGATACGACAATCACCTTAGCGCCCATTGCATGTAAAAAATTCATATGTGTAATAAATGCTGTTTCGGTTTCCTCATAAGGTTTAGTTGTCAAAAAGGCGCTGAACCAAGCACTAGCAACAGACAAGCCGCGACTATCAAGATACGGTCTCAATATTTCTGGATCTTTTGGATACTTATTGCCAATCTCTGTTCCGACAAAACCTGCCAATGCCATTTCACTAATACACTGTTCAAAGGTATTTTCTTTGCCTAATTCAGGCATGTCATCATTAGTCCAAGCGATGGGTGCTATGCCCAGACGGATTTTTTGATTACTCATTAATTTGTTCTCTCCTCACTTCTTTTTATTTATCTTCAATAGTAATAAGTTCATTTGATTCGAACGCTTCTTTGCACGCTAATGCAACTTTTGTTGACTGCAAACCATCATAGGCAGAAACTTCAGGTTTGCGCTTTTCTTTAATGCACGAAATAAACTCTTGCGCTTCATTCACAAAGGCTTCACGGAAACGCTCGGGAAAGTCTTGGGAACAAGCGCGAACGACTCCGTCCTCGTTCATAACACTTACTAAATTTTTCTCAGGTATCGCCGCGATCCGCAACATCCCTTTTGTACCGATTAGTTCTGTTTCTACATGATAGCCATGCTGACAATTTCTTCCAGCAACTAGTAGCGCCATTCCCTGATTTTCCAATTGCAGCATCGCCATTCCCGTTTCTAGTTCACCAACCTTGTCCAAGGCTGGATAAGCGGCATTTTTACCGATAGCCCAAACTTTATGAACTTCTTTTTTAGTGAACCAGCGAATCAGATCAATATCATGAATGGACATATCCATAAATATCCCTCCGCTATCACTAGCTCCGGCAAATTTTACAAAGCTTTCCATCCCTGAACTTGGATCAATGCTATAACAACGTATCAAGGTCAGTTCTCCAAGTTCTCCTGCTTCAACCAATTGTTTGGCATATAGATATGAGTCGTCATAACGGCGCATGAACCCTAACATAAAGACTTGATCTGGATAACGTCCAACAATTGCTTGTGTTTCTTCGATTTCAGCTAAATCCAACCCGATAGGTTTCTCACTAAAAACATGTTTCCCCTGTTTCATCGCCAGCTGGATCTGTTCACAGTGAAAGCCTGAAGGCGAAACGATGAAGATCGCGTCCAATGTTGGACTTTTGACCATTTCTGCATAGTCTTTGTAGGTTTCTTTCACCCCTAAGGTTGCTACCGCATAATCCAGTTCTTCTTGAACAACACTGCAAGCAGCAACTAATTCACAGCCTTGCACATTTTCTGCCAAATTTTCCGCATGCACTTTCCCTAAACGTCCTAAGCCAACAATCCCAACCTTGATTTTCTCCATTTATTTCCTCCTCCAATCAATTTATTTGTATAACGCTGGACAAGCTTCTAATTGGATGTTCGTTTTTTCTCCGGTTTCTCTCGCTTTTCCGCAAGCGTCCATCGTGACCGCGGCAACATAGCCATCCCAAGCAGTTGGCCCAGCAAATTCGCCAGCTTGAATCGAACGAATCCACAACTCAAATTCATAATCATAGGCTTCGACAAAACGAGTCTGCCAATCTGGTGAAATCTTCGTATAGTTTTTGCCTTTGGCTTTCATATGCGTATATGCTGGATCCTCTAAGCCAATTTCCCCCGTCTCACAAACAACATCACATTTGATATCATAACCAAATTGACAGTTGACAAAAATTTCCAAGTCGATATGAATACCCGACGTTGTTTCTAAAATCAGTATTTGTGGATCATGCAATTTTTCATGAGTATAGCTTGTTTGTTTCGGCAAAATCATTTGTGCTGAAACATAGTCTTCCTGTAATAGCCAACGCAAAGCATCAATCTCGTGAATCCCTGTATTGATGATCGCCATCGGTGTCAAATAGTTTTTATCTGCCGTTGGATTCCGATGGGCACAATGTAGTAGCAAGGGTTCTCCAAACGTTTTCGTTTCAATCGCTTGTTTCAGCTCGATATAGCCACGATCATATCTGCGCATAAAGCCAACCTGAACTAGTTTTTTTCCGGCTGCGATTTCCGCATCAACAATTCGTTTACAACCAGCGCTATCCGTTGCTAGTGGTTTTTCACAGAAGACATACTTTTTATGTTTGATAGCTTCTAGTACATATTTTTCATGCGTAGGATCCCATGATGTAACCACTACAATATCCACATCTGAAGAGGCAATCAGTTCTTCTCCTTTTTCAAAAAAGACTGCATCGATTTCACTTGCTAAGTTTTTAGCTTGTTCGATATTTATATCGGAGACTGCTGTTACAAAAGCCCCTTGTACTTTTTCGTTGATCCGTTTAATGTGTTCAATGCCAATCGCACCCGTTCCAATAACGCCTACTTTTAAATCCATTCGTTGTACCTCCGCTTTCATTTTTTATTCTTCGATTTTTTGTATCCGGTTTCATTCAAACCTTTTCTAAATTGTTTTTTTAATATTCTTTCGCCTTTTTCAGCATTTCCTGACTTTTCAGATACGCTTCATGCACTTCAGTTTTTTTCGATACTTCCGCAACACCTACATGCCACCAGCTATCATAGCCATCTGACATCGTCTTTGGCAGAACCTTCATTTCTATCAAGGTGGACTTTTCTTGTTTTTTGGCATCTTCCAAAGCTGCTATCAGTTCTTCTGTCGTATTGGCGCGATAGACTTTTGCCCCATATGCTTCAGCTACTTTGGCGTAATCAATAGTCATAATTTGGTTATTGTAATTTCTGAACTCACATTTATAGCTGCCACTACCATTTGACATCTGTAAATTATTGATACAGCCGAATCCGGAATTATCGAATAGCATAATGTTGATTTTTTGATTGTACTGTAATGCTGTGACCAACTCTGAATGCAGCATCAAAAAGCTTCCGTCTCCTACCATCGCATAGACTTCTTGGGTTGGATTCGCTAGTTTCACGCCTAAAGCACCACCAATTTCATAGCCCATGCAAGAATAGCCATATTCCAAATGATACGTGTTCGGCACCTCAGCATGCCACAAGCGCTGCATATCTCCTGGCAGCGACCCGGCAGATGCGATCGCTATGCTGTCGTCTGCCACCACTTCATTAATGGTCAGAAATGCCGTTGATTGAGTGAACTCAGTATGAAGTACGTCCGCATACTCGTTAAAGATTTCTTGTGTAAATTGTCCAGCGATTTCTGGTACAAAATGTTCTCTTGTGAACGCAGTTTTTCCTAATCGTTCTCTTTCAAGATACCATTCTGTCTTTAGCTGCTGGATCGTCTTTCCAAATGTCGCTTGATAGTCCGCTAACAAAGGAAATAACTTCTCTATCGTTGCTTTAGCATCACCGATCACTTGAAAAGCATCAAACTTATACGCTTGCATCCGGTTTACGTTGATATTTAAAAACTTCGTCTGTTCATAATTGAATGCTGTTTTTGAAGACGTCGTAAAATCTGTGTAGCGTGTACCAATACCGATAATCAGGTCCGCCTGTCGGATTGCTTTATTCGCAGCTAACGTACCCAAAACACCTGTGCCGCCTAAATTATTTTCGAAACTAGCTTCCACTGTGGATTTTCCAGCATGTGTTTCTACTAATGGAATCCCGCATCGACTAGATAATGCCATCAAAATTTCGCGCGCTTCAGAATACTTAGCTCCGCCACCAACGATAATCACAGGCTTTTTACTTGCTTTGATTCTATCGACCGCACCTTTTAACTCTCGTTCCGTTGGAAGCAAACGATTCAAATAGTGAATTCTCTTTTCAAAAAATGTTTCTGGATAATCGTACGCTTCCGCTTCTGTATCTTGAGCAATACAAATCGTTGCCGGCCCTGCTGTCGCTGGATTTGTCATCACTTCAAACGCTCTCAATAAGCTACTCATCAACTGCTCTGGCCGCTGAATACGATCCCAATATTTCGACACTGCTTTAAAGGCATCATTTGTTGTTACAGCAGCGCTTGTCTCGTGCTCTAATTGTTGCAAAACGGGATCTGGCTGCCTTGTTGCAAAAGTATCTGCCGGTAATATCAGCACTGGAATATTATTGGCAAAAGCTGTCGCAGCAGCAGTGATCATATTCGCCGAGCCTGGTCCGGCAGAAGCCGTGACGGCAAAAATTTTCTGTCGTAACATTTGCCGACTGTATGCAACTGCTGCATGTGTCATTCCTTGCTCGTTTTTCCCTTGTATGACCTTTAAATGTCCAGGGTTTTCTTCAAGAGCTTGTCCGATTCCCAAAACATTTCCGTGTCCAAAAATAGTAAAGATCCCTTCAACAAAAGGAAATTCCTCTCCATCCACATGAATATATTGTTGCTTTAAAAATTTGACGAGTGCTTGTGCTGTGGTTAATCGAATTGTTTTTACCATTCATTTTTCACCTTACTTCTATCAAGATTGTGCTGCAATTAATTGTTCGATTTCTTGTACGGTCGGCATTGCTTCTGAAGAACTATGCTTACTTACCACTATCGCCGCTGAAGCACTGCCGTATTTCAATGCTGTTTCGATATCTTTCCCATTACTTAATGCATATAAAAAGGCCGCTGCATAAGAATCACCCGCACCAAAAGTCTTTAGTACTTTTGTTTTATACGAGCCCGCTTGATAGATCGCGCCATCTTTGGTATATGCATAAGAACCTTTTACTCCATGTTTTATGACAATCAACTCTGGACGGTGTTGGAATAAATAATTGGTCGTCTCTTGGTTGGTTCCACCTGATTTACCTTCCATTTCATCGTATTCATCTCTTGTTCCAATCACGATATCCGCATGTTCTGCAATGATCGAATAGTAGATAGACACTTCTTCAGGTGTCTGCCATGTATACGGTCGATAATCCAGTTCAAATGCAACCTTTATCTGATTTTTCCGTGCATAAGAAATAGCTTTTAAAACAGCTTCTCGAGACGGGCTTTGTGCCAATGCTGTTCCAGAAATTAATAAAAGATCCGTTTGTTTGAGATACTGCTCGTCAACTTCTTCTGGTTTCAAATAGAGATCAGCTACTTGATCTCTGTACATCAAAATACTACATTCCTCCGGACTTTTAATTTCTGTAAAAGCCAAGCCTGACTTGTGTTCATGTTGATCCACAATCATTTGACTGGTATCAATCCCAACATCAGCCATAAAATTTTCAATAAAGCGACCATGTTGGTCATTAGAAATTTTTCCAATAAAACCAACTTTTGCGCCTAATCTAGCACTACCAATGGCGATATTTGCTGGCGAACCACCCACATATTTTTTAAATGTTATCGTTTCTTCCATCGGACGGTTGTATTCCACAGCATTCAAATCAATGCATGCTCGACCTAAAGCAATGATATCAAATCTCTTTGCCATCTCTATTCCTCCACTTTTTTCATTTTCTATCTAATAACCATTCATGAGCTGGGTCATTATGAAATTGCCATTTCCGTAACGGACCCGCCATGACATTCAGATAATACGAATCATAACCATCAGGAACACCTACCGGATGATAGCCCTTCGGTACAACAACTACATCGCCATTTTCCACCGTCATCGTTTCATCTAATAGCCGATCGTCTGTATACACTCGTTGAAAAACAAACCCTTGTCTAGGATTCATTTCGTGATAATAGGTTTCTTCTAATAGCGATTCACGAGGCAAATCGTCTTGATCATGTTTATGAGGTGGATAACTCGACCAATTTCCTCCATCAGTAAAGACTTCAACAACCAATAATCGGTCTGCAATCGAACAAGTATCCGGCAGAATGTTGTGAACCAGTCGTTTATTTTGTTGGACTCCTCGATGTTCAATCGTGTTGTCTGATGCTTTAATCAACGTTGTCGTCTTTTTCTTATCAGATGGTGCATAACACAAAACAACCACTGCTTCGGTCACCGCTGAAATTTTGAACGTTTGTTTAATTGATATATAGACACTATCTGTCGGGATTTTTTCGAATACACTTTTTCTCGTACCTAAATCACTGAACTGCTTTTCGCCATCTGTCACTGTAATTTTTCCGGTCAAAGCAACAACACAAACTTCCTTTTCCCCTAATGATTCTTGATAGCTACTTTCAGCTGAAAGCTTCATTACTTTTAATTCAATGTAGTGAAGTGAAGTATTCTGGCTGTCGATCTGTTGAAGCAAAGTAACACCTTTAGCTAGCATTCGCGGAACAGGCGTGTATTTTAAATGAGCCATTTTTACTTCCTCTTTTCTTTTATATATTTGCTTTGGGATAACGAGCTGTCACTACTTTTTTCCGTGTATAAAAATCTAGACCATCTTTTCCGTTGGCATGAAGAGTACCGTAAAAAGAAGATTTCCAACCCGAAAACGGGAAAAACGCCATTGGTGCTGGTACGCCTAAATTGATTCCCAGCATTCCTGCATCGATCGTTTCTCTAAAATAGCGGATCGCCGAGGCATTATTCGTGAACAAACACGCGCCGTTAGCAAATTCTGATTGATTCGCTACATGAACAGCTTCTTCTAGGTTTTTCACTCTAATGATAGAAAGAACAGGGGCAAAAATTTCATCTTGCCAAATTGTCATTTCGGTTGTCACGTCATCAAAAATCGTCGGTCCTATAAAATAGCCAGCTTCAGGCACATTTTTTCGCCCATCCGCTATCAAAGTCGCCCCTTCCTGCAATCCCTTTTCGATATAATCCATTGCTCGCTTTTGATTTTCTTCACGAATAACTGGACCTAAAAATACGCCATCTTCTAGTCCGTTGCCAATTTTTATATTGGCTGATTTTACCTTTAACTTTTCAATAAAAGCATCTGCTACTGCGTCCTCAACGGTTACTACCGCACAGGCCATACATCGCTCACCCGCAGAACCAAATGCAGCAGAGACGATGTTTGTGACCGCATCATCTAAATCCGCATCTTTTAAAACGATGGAATGATTTTTTGCTCCAGTCAATGCTTGAACTCTTTTCAAGTACTTACTACCTTGAGCGTACACATACTCACCAACCGGCTTAGAGCCTACGAATGAAATCGCTTTAATTTCTGGATGCTCTAAAATGCCATTCACGATATCATGCGCCCCATAAACAACGTTGAATACGCCAGGTGGTAATCCTGCTTCCGTAAATAATTCAACTAATCGTTCTGTTAATAAAGGCGTTCTTTCTGAAGGTTTTAATATAAAACTATTCCCACATGCAATGGCCAGCGGAAACATCCAACAAGGAACCATCATTGGAAAATTGAAGGGGGTGATTCCAGCAACGACACCAAGCGGATAACGATAATTGACCGCTTCTACATCAGTTGCTATCGATGCCAAAGAATCGCCCATCATCAGGGTTGGCGTGCCGGCAGCGAATTCTACATTCTCAATTCCCCTTTGTACTTCTCCTAAAGCCTCACTGAGATTTTTTCCATTTTCGATAGTAATCAAACGAGCAAGCTCTTCTTTATGCTTTATGAGCAATTGCTGATAGCTAAACAAGATTCTAGCACGACGCGGTACAGCGAGTTGCTTCCATGTTTCAAATGCAGCTTTTGCATTTTCCACAGCCGCATCTAAATCTTCTTTTGTAGAAAGCGGTACTTCACACAGGACTTCTGTTGTAGCGGGATTGTACACTTTCTCATACGCTTCTGTACGGCTATCAAGCCATTTTCCGCCAATATAATTCTTCAATTTTCGTATTTCTGTCATCTACTCATCCTCCGAGCTTTATTAGGAACATTTTTGATCATATGTTGATTATATTTGGTGAACTTTTGATTACATTGTACAGTTGCACTTTCAATTAGTCAATCTATTTTTGGTTATTTTTCGATCTTTTTTGGTTATTTCTTATTTACTTTTATGAAAAAACAGTTTGAAAAATGCAAATCATGAGTAAAAACCCACCTTTCTTGGTCACTTCTTGATAACATTAAGGTCATATGTTATAGTGAATTTAATACACGAAGTGGAAAGGTTACTGCAAATGAAATTACAACGTATTCAGCAAATTGAAAATCACATTCAGCAAAAAGGAAGTATCTCTCTTGATGAGCTGTGTCGCGTATTCAACGTTTCTAAAAATACGATTCGTCGAGATATCAATGAATTGGAAAAAAGTGGAACGGTGAAGAAGGTTTATGGCGGAGTTGTCTATGTAGAAAATAATCTCGTCTCTTTTGAAAACCGAACGATTCATAATCAAAAAGAAAAAGAAGAAATTGGTGCAAAAGCAGCCACTTTGATTGAAGAAAATGATTTAATTTATATCGATTCAGGAACAACGACTAGTCAGATTTTACAGAACGTTGATTCTGAACTCCCTTTTACCCTGTTAACAAACAATCTCGATATCATTAACTTGGCAGCCGCAATGAAAAATGTGCAACTAATACTCATCGGAAATAGTTATAAGAGAAGCACGCGTTCCTTTGTAGGAATTGAAGATGAAGCAGTTGTCACCAGATACAACATAAATAAAGCCTTTATGGCAGCCACTGGCGTATCGATCACAAGTGGATTGACCAATTCAGATTTGATGGAATATCGAATAAAAAAGATGATCGTGCAAAGAACGAAGGAGATTTATCTATTAGCAGATCGTTCAAAATTTGATCATTCAACATTATTGACTTATTCACCTTTAGAAAGTATCAGAGGAATCGTCACAACAAAAGAGATTCCCCAAGAATACATCGATTTCTGTGATTTGCATGGTATTGCGCTTTTATACAGTAACTAACGTTTTGGAAAAAGGAGGAGTCGATTTGCCTTTATTAAAGTTCGATCTGCTTGAAGGTCGTAGCGAAGAAGAAATACAAGCGATTCTTGATGTCGCTCATTCCGTTGTTTTAAACGCTTTTGAGGTTCCTACTGGTGATAGATATCAAATTGTTACCCAGCATAAACCATTTGAAATGGTGATGGAAGATACAGGCTTAGGGTTCAAAAGAGATCCTCAACAGATGATTGCACTAACCATTATCAGCCGAGAGCGAACAACTGCTCAAAAAGAAAAATTTTATCAGCTGCTTGCGCAACAGCTAGATCAATTATGTGGGATTGCACCTGAAAATTTGCTTGTTTCATTTGTCATTAATGATGATGCCGATTGGAGTTTTGGTTTCGGGAAAGCACAATTTTTGACAGGAGAACTTTGAACTATAAAAACAAGCTGAAAGAAATGTCCTTTCAGCTTGTTTTTATAGTTGCTCTTCTCGCTTGATAATCTGCTTAAGTTTCCAAAAATTTCTCAGTTGAATGCCCGTCAGAAAAAGGATGATTATTCCATATATCGCTAATAAGCCTAGCAAGACACCACCTCTTCCTCTCACTCCCCTTAACATTATAGGCGCGAAATAAAGCAGCGGAAACAGCGCTATTAAGGAAATCATCCCTTGGAATTTCACAACCTTTTTAGCCATTTCAGCGCGTGTTGAAGCATCACTAAAGATTACATTTTCATCATCTATTTCAGATTTTAATTTTCTAAAATAATACCAGTTGCCAAATTTATAAAAATATTCCCAGCCGCAATCTTCAAATAGTTGTAGATACTGTTCTACATCCTGATTTTCTTGTTTAAAATCTAGTTGATACACATAATCTTCTGGCTCACACTTTTCGAAAATATACGTACTAAACGGAAGTTTAAGATCCACCATTTTCCATCCTTTATTATGGTACTCTCGGAGAAATATCTCTTCCTCCAAATAATCTGCCAACTCAAACCGTTTTCTTACTTTTTTATTCCCCATCTCTTTTCTCTCCAATACTATTTTTGTACAATCTATTGATTCTGTTGATCTCAAGTATTAGTATTTCTTCTCCCAATTCTGTGAGCTGATAACTTTTCCGCCGATTTTCTTCTTTTGTTACTTGAATTAAGCCATCCTTTTCCATTTTACTAAGACTACCATACATTGTACCAGCACTAATAATGATTTCCTGATTCGTCAACTCTTTCACGTATTGAATGATGTTATATCCGTGACGTTCTTCTCTTAGTGCAAATAAAATATAAAAACCAGTTTCTGTCATTGGTATGTAGATTCTTTTTAACTTATCTTCCATCGGCTAACTTCGTCCTCTCAAATGTATATCGAAGTTCGATATATCATACCACTATATTATATCGAACCTCGATATATGTCAAGAAAATTTGTAAATTTTTGAAAATAGACCTTTTAGTCCAACTATGTATCCAATTGCTAACTAGTACAAAATACAAAAAAAGCCGAAGGGAAATCCCTTCGGCTTACGTCCGAGTACCCCAGCTTCTTACACTGGTTATTGCTATAGTTAAGTCTAATTATTTAACGATTTCAGAAACAACGCCTGAACCAACAGTACGTCCGCCTTCACGAATAGAGAAACGAGTTCCGTCTTCGATAGCGATTGGGTGGATTAATTCAACATCCATAGCTACGTTATCACCAGGCATTACCATTTCAGTACCTTCTGGTAATTCAACTACACCAGTTACGTCAGTTGTACGGAAGTAGAACTGAGGACGGTAGTTTGTGAAGAATGGAGTGTGACGTCCGCCTTCTTCTTTTGATAACACGTAAACTTCAGCTTTGAATTTTGTATGTGGAGTGATTGAAGCTGGTTTAGATAATACTTGACCACGTTCGATATCTTCACGTGCTACACCACGTAATAAAGCACCGATGTTGTCGCCTGCTTCAGCGTAATCCAATAATTTACGGAACATTTCAACACCTGTAACAGTTGTTTTAGATGTTTCGTCTTTGATACCTACGATTTCAACTTCGTCACCAACGCGAACTTCTCCACGTTCAACACGACCAGTTGCAACAGTACCACGACCAGTGATTGAGAATACATCCTCAACTGGCATCATGAATGGTTTGTCAGTATCACGAGTTGGAGTTGGAATGTACTCATCAACTGCAGCCATTAATTCCATGATTTTTTCTTCGTATGAAGCGTCGCCTTCTAAAGCTTTCAAAGCAGAACCAGCGATAACAGGAGTGTCATCACCTGGGAAGTCGTATTCAGATAATAAATCACGAACTTCCATTTCTACTAATTCTAATAATTCTTCGTCATCAACCATATCCATTTTGTTTAAGAAAACAACGATGTATGGTACACCAACGTTACGTGATAACAAGATGTGCTCACGAGTTTGAGGCATAGGACCATCAGCAGCAGATACTACTAAGATAGCTCCGTCCATTTGTGCAGCACCAGTGATCATGTTTTTAACGTAGTCCGCGTGTCCTGGGCAGTCCACGTGAGCGTAGTGACGAGCATCAGTTTCATACTCGATGTGAGAAGTGTTGATTGTGATACCACGTTCTTTTTCTTCTGGAGCGTTATCGATATCAGCATAGTTTTGAGCTTCACCGCCACCGTGTTTAGCTAACACAGTTGCAATTGCAGCAGTTAATGTAGTTTTACCATGGTCAACGTGTCCGATAGTACCAATGTTTACATGGGGTTTAGAACGGTCAAATTTTTCTTTAGCCATTTTAAATGTTCCTCCTAAAATATATGAATTTTATTTTATTTGATAGATAGTGACAACTACCTGATCATCTTTAACTATTTTACATGAAATCATGAAAAAAGCATAGTCTTAAATCAATAAGGTTCTATTAAGCGTTGCCGCCATTTTTCTTGATGATTTCTTCTTGTACAGATTTTGGTACATCTTCATAGTGGTCAAAGACCATCATGAATGTTCCACGACCTTGTGTTGCTGAACGTAATGTTGTGGCATAACCAAACATTTCAGCCAACGGTACCATCGCGTTAACGATTTGTGAGTTACCGTGTGCTTCCATACCTTCAACACGTCCACGACGACTTGTAACGTGTCCCATGATATCACCTAAGTAATCTTCTGGAACAGTGATTGTTACTTTCATCATTGGTTCTAAAATCACAGGGTTCGCTTTTTTAGCTGCCGCGCGCAATGCCATAGAAGCCGCTACACGGAAGGCTGTTTCATTTGAATCGACATCATGGTATGAACCATCGTAAAGTTTTGCTTTGATATCCACTAATGGATAGCCCGCAAGAACCCCGTTGTTCATCGCTTCTGATAAGCCTTTTTCAACTGCTGGGATGTATTCACGAGGAACCACACCACCGACAATTGCGTTTTCAAATTCGAAGCCTTTACCTTCTTCATTTGGTGTAAATTCAACCCATACGTGACCGTATTGTCCTTTACCACCAGACTGACGTACAAACTTACCTTCTGCTTGAGTAAGAGGTGCACGGAATGTTTCACGGTATGATACTTGAGGAGCACCGACGTTTGCTTCAACCTTGAACTCACGTTTCATACGGTCTACTAATACGTCTAAGTGAAGCTCACCCATACCAGAGATAACTGTTTCACCAGTTTCAACGTTTGTTTCAACGCGGAATGAAGGATCTTCTTCAGCAAGTTTTTGCAAAGCCACACCCATTTTATCTTGGTCAGCTTTTGATTTAGGTTCAACAGCAACTTGGATAACCGGTTCTGGGAACTCGATTGATTCAAGGATAACTGGTGCATCAACTGCACACAATGTGTCCCCTGTTGTTGTATCTTTCAAACCAACGGCTGCTGCGATATCACCTGAATACACTTTGTCAATTTCTTGACGAGTGTTCGCGTGCATTTGCAGAATACGTCCGATACGTTCTTTTTTGTCTTTAGAAGCGTTCAATACATATGAACCACTTTCAAGGACACCAGAATATACACGGAAGAATGTTAGACGACCTACGAATGGGTCAGTCATAACTTTAAATGCTAATGATGCAAACGGTGCTTCATCATCAGCAGGACGAGTTGTTTCTTCGTCTGTTTTCACATCGATACCTTTGATTGCTTCGATATCAAGTGGTGAAGGTAAGTAGTCAAGAACTGCATCAAGCATCAATTGAACACCTTTATTTTTAAAGGCAGAACCAGCCATAACTGGGAAAAATTCAACGTTGATTGTTGCTTTACGGATACCCGCTTTAAGTTCTTCGATTGTGATTTCTTCACCTTCAAGATATTTCATCATTAGGTCTTCATCAGTTTCAGCAACTGCTTCAACTAATTTTTCACGCCATTCAACTGCTTGATCCATGTATTCTTCTGGAATTTCAGTTTCTTGAATGTCTGTACCTAAGTCATTTGTATAAATTTCAGCTTTCATTGTGATCAAGTCAATGATCCCAGTGAAGCTATCTTCTGCTCCGATTGGTAATTGGATTGGATGTGCATTTGCTTGTAAACGATCATGTAATGAGTTTACAGAGTATAAGAAATCCGCACCGATTTTATCCATTTTGTTACAGAAAACAACACGCGGAACTTTATATTCAGTCGCTTGACGCCAAACTGTTTCAGTTTGAGGTTCCACGCCTGATTGTGAATCAAGAACGGTTACAGCACCATCTAATACACGTAGTGAACGTTGCACTTCAATAGTGAAATCCACGTGTCCTGGTGTGTCGATGATGTTTACTCGGTATCCTTTCCATTGCGCAGTTGTTGCGGCAGATGTGATTGTGATACCACGTTCTTGTTCTTGTTCCATCCAGTCCATTTGTGAAGCACCTTCGTGTGTTTCACCGATTTTATGGATTTTACCAGTGTAATAAAGGATACGCTCAGTTGTTGTTGTTTTACCAGCATCAACGTGGGCCATGATTCCGATATTACGAGTGTTTTCTAACGAAAATTCTCTTGCCATTCTAGGGTGTTCTCCTCTCTTTATTTAAATCAAATAGACATAGCTTTATGTTGCGGCGTTACACCGCAAACACAGAGGATCTTACCAACGATAGTGTGCGAACGCACGGTTAGCATCAGCCATTTTATGAGTGTCTTCACGTTTTTTAACTGAAGCACCTGTATTATTAGCAGCATCCATGATTTCTTTCGCTAGACGTTGTTCCATTGTGTGCTCTCCACGCAAACGAGCGTAGTTAACAACCCAACGAAGACCTAAAGTTGTACGACGTTCTGGACGAACTTCAACCGGCACTTGATAGTTAGAACCACCGACACGGCGAGCTTTAACTTCTAGGACAGGCATAACGTTTTTCATTGCTTGTTCGAAAACTTCCAATGGATCGTTACCTGTAGATTCTTTGATGATATCAAATGAATTATAGATGATATTAGCAGCAATCCCGCGTTTACCGTCAACCATTACACGGTTGATCAAGCGAGTTACTAATTTTGAGTTATAAATTGGATCTGGTAAAACATCACGTTTTGCAACAGGACCTTTACGAGGCATCCGTAACTCCTCCTTCCGAAAATTCTTTATTTTATATAATACCTTTAGTGATTGTCGAATTATTTAGCTGCTTTTGGCATTTTAGTACCATATTTAGAGCGGCTTTGTTTACGAGCAGTAACGCCGGCTGTATCAAGCGCACCACGTACGATATGATAACGTACCCCTGGTAAGTCTTTTACACGTCCACCACGTAGTAAAACCACGCTATGTTCTTGTAAGTTGTGACCGATCCCTGGGATATAAGCTGTTACTTCGATTAAGTTAGACAAACGAACACGGGCATATTTACGTAAAGCTGAGTTCGGTTTTTTAGGTGTCATTGTTCCCACACGAGTACAAACCCCACGCTTTTGTGGTGAGTTTACGTTCGTTTGAGATTTCTTGAAACTATTATATCCTTTGTTCAACGCTGGTGAATTAGATTTTTCCACCTTTGATTTACGAGGTTTACGTACTAATTGATTAATTGTAGGCATTCCTTGTTTCCTCCTTCCTCATTTCGCATCTAGTCCCACACATCCAGGTGGTTCTTTTTTAGCGATAAAAAATAATGCAATCTATGCACTCTTTATCAAATATGCTTTGATAGACAGTCAGCACGTCTCCATTGAGAGACCTGTAGATAAAGCACCTTTGCTAGGATAGCATGATACACTTGTTCTGTCAACCTTTTCCCCTAGTTTTTTAGTAAAACGATCACTTTTTCTTTTCTGCATTCAAATTAATCGTTTTTAATAGAAGAAACACAAGAAATTATCAGATCATTCTATCTTTTTTTTTCGTTTAACGGTACAATGTTTTTGATTATCCGAAAGGGGCGAGACAGCTAATGAACCTTAAACAAATGGCAGGCATTGAAGCTGCAAAATATGTAGAAGATGGTATGATCGTAGGTCTTGGAACAGGCTCTACTGCAAAATTTATGGTAGATGAAATCGGTCGACGTGTAAAAGAAGAAGGATTAACGATCACTGGTGTGACGACTTCTAAAGAAACAGAACGTCAGGCTCAAGCTTTAGGGATTCCTCTAAAGAGTATCGATGAGGTTCCGTATGTTGACCTGACGATCGACGGAGCTGATGAGATCAGTGCAGACTTTCAAGGAATCAAAGGCGGTGGTGCTGCTCTTTTATTTGAAAAAATCGTAGCCACGTATTCCAAACAATGTATTTGGATCGTTGATAAATCAAAAATGGTAAATAAATTAGGAAAGTTCCCTCTGCCGATCGAAGTCGTTCCATACGGTAGTCAGCAGCTAGTTCATTTATTTGAAGAAAAGGGCTATGCCCCAGTTTTACGAACAACCCCTACTGGTGATCTTGTGGTTACAGATGGCGGGCATTATATTATCGATCTCCACTTAGAGGTTATTGAAGATCCTATTGCTTTAGGCACTTATCTGGATCAGCTCGTCGGTGTCGTGGAACACGGACTTTTTCTTAATATCGTTTCAACTGTGATTATCGGCGGCGAAAATGGGCCGGAAACAATTCACGTACCGCAGTAGACATTCTTTGATTCCGATTTGAAAACAATAAAAAAGATTAAAAAAAGATAAAAATATACCTATCATTTCCTTCGGTTATATGCTACATTTTTAGTAGTTTATATTTACTTTTTGAATAAGAAAGGACGAATGATGAAATTAATTGGTTATGCTCGAACAACTATTACTGAGAACGATTTAGATACTCAGATCAATACATTGTCTGACTTCGGCTGTGATGAAATCTATCATGAATCTTTCGATGTCACCGATGACAAACAATTGACTTCTGAGTTGGAAACTGTTTTGAATGAGCTGAAGGCTGGAGATATTTTAGTGATTTGCAGCTTAAACCGTTTAGGACGTTCTACTCGCCAATTGACTGAACTCACGCAAGAATTCAAAGGTTCCGGTATTCATTTAGTTAGTTTAGATGATGAGATCGACACGCGTGAGCCCATGGGTGAGATTTATTTCAAAATGATGAACAGCTTGGCAACGATGGAATGTAATTTGATCAAAGAACGGACATTGGTTGGATTAAATAATGCCCGTAAAAAAGGAAAAATCGGCGGTCGCCCAAAAATAGATGGACGTACAGTGAAACGTATTCGCCATTTATATCATGAAAAACGTGAAACAATTCAACTCATAGCAACAAAATGCAATGTCTCTATCGGTACTTGCTACAAGTACATTAATTTACCCGAAAATGAAGTAGCGAAGCTATACTAATAAGATAACATGATTGATCCGCAGCTCAAATCTCCAAAATGCTTTTAATTGTCTTTTTAGATAACAGAGGCACGAGAAACTCAATCAAGCATTCAAAAAAACAAACCAAAGGAGCGAGTATCGTCTCTACCTTTGGTTTGTTTTTTTGAGCTATGTATTTTCTTTTTTCCACTGTTCATAATGCGCAGTTAAACGTCGAACATAGAGTGGAATACGCTCTGGACTAGCCTCTAAAAAGGTTAATGCATTATTTTCTGCTGCAATCAATTTTTGATCCAGAGAAACCATTATTTGCTCCATTTCTTTTTCAAGGGTGTGAAGAGCATCCGCATAGCTTAGATGTTGTTCGACCGTTTGGGGATCATTAGGGAATTGTGTTTCCAGTTCTTTCTTTAGTTCTTCTCGTACGTGTGGATAGTACTGAGTAGGATTCATCTCTATGTTTATTTTGGGTCGCTTTTCACTCATCTAGCTCCTCCTTTTTTGTATCTTGTACTGGTGTTTCGGAAGAAATCGGCGGAACTAAACGAAGATCAGGCTTTTTAGGGCGTTCTTCCTCTATCGTAATATCAGACCACTGCTCCACTAATTTCTGCGTATCTTTGATGATTTCGAGAATGCGAGCCATTCCTTCATCCGCTTTTTTTTCAACGTCTAATCGTATCTGTTTTTGCTTAGCAGCTGCTTCTTCACCTAGTTGTCGAACAAGTTCTTTTTGACGTTCCTTTTCATCCATATAAACACCATCCTTTTCTAGCTTTTAAACGATTCGTTACTATTTCAAGTTCCTACTACAGCAATTCTTCGATCGACTGAAATCGTTCAAAAGATTGTCTATCTCTAAAATAAAGCAGAAACCTTATTAAATCAAGGATTCTTTTTTATTATTTATATAATTTTCCGTCCCCCCTCTCTGCAAAGGAGTAGTATATCCTCTGATCCGTTTCCATTTTTTTCTGCTGTCTCTCCTTTCTCTTAGTATTTCCGCTGACTTTTGCTAATTTACAATGGAAATCTATTTTAAAACGGTGTACAATAGAAAAAGAAATGAAAGTTTCAGAAACTACAACTCAAAGGAGAGCTATACATGCCAAAATTAGTTTTTTCTCGTCATGGACTTAGTGAATGGAATGCATTGAACCAATTTACAGGTTGGGTCGATGTGGATTTAGCACCTGAAGGAATTGAAGAAGCCAAAGAAGGCGGACGCAAAATCAAAGAAGCTGGTATCGAATTCGATATTGCTTTCACTTCTGTATTAACACGTGCAATCAAAACATGTAACTTAATCTTGGAAAACTCAGATCAATTATGGGTACCACAAGTAAAATCTTGGCGCTTAAACGAACGTCACTATGGTAAATTGCAAGGCTTGAATAAAAAAGAAACTGCTGAAAAATACGGAGATGACCAAGTACACATTTGGCGTCGTTCTTACGACACTCTTCCTCCACTATTGGAAACAACAGATCCAGGTTCAGCAGCTAACGATCGTCGTTATGCAATGTTAGACAAACGCGATGTTCCTGGCGGTGAAAACTTGAAAGTGACTCTAGAACGTGCGTTACCTTTCTGGCAAGACGAAATCGCTCCTGCTTTATTAGACAATAAAACTGTGCTAGTTGCCGCTCACGGTAATTCATTACGTGCGTTAGCAAAACACATCGAAGGTATTTCAGATGAAGATATCATGGATCTTGAAATCCCAACAGGTCAACCACTTGTTTATGAATTAAACGATGACCTAACAGTAGCTAAAAAATACTACTTATAAAATGATCAACAAAACAGCAGCACCTTCAGACTATTTCTGAAGGTGCTGCTGTTTTTGTTATTCAGTTGTAAAGAAGAAAGCTAAACGTTTTTCCCCGTTTGATTTCCTTCTCCTTTGTTATTTGATGTTTGACATTAATTGTTTTTCCAATTTGCTAAGCCAATCATAAATTTGCTCTCTTTGAGTCACAAATTCAAAATCAGACATATTATAGTGCACATAATAATGCCCATCTACAAACCGGACCATGATCGAAGAGCGAATCTCCTCTTCTAAGGCATCGCTTTGTTTTACTTCACTATAAAAAATCCAGCTCGTTGCTTGAACTTCTTTAGACGTAACCAAATCGTTTTGAACGATACGCGTGATTTCATTGATCAGCTCTTGTTGTTCGAGCGTCGGAAAATAACCGTACCATAACGTTCGATTACCAGAGTAGGTTTCATCAAATAGTTGTTGCATGCTCCGTTGCCTCTTTTCATGTCGTTTAGATAAAATCAGATTCTGTTAAACATTCTTGATAGATGTTTTCAACATCTGTTTCACTCAATGGTACAAAAGCAGAGGTTTTAATCGTACTGTGAGCCACTGCCTGTTTTGCCATCTCTGTAAATTTCTCTGCATCGATCCCCACTTCAGGTAAGGTCATTGGAATGCCGCATGCTTTGAAATAGTCATATGTTGCTTGAATCCCTTGCTTGGCAGCTTTCATTTTATCTGCTTCTGTAATATCCCACACATTTTTAGCAAACTGGGCAAACTTATTTACGGTTTGCTCCGATAATACATACGCCATCCAGCGCGGTGTTAAGATAGCCAAACCAATCCCATGAGTAATGTCATAAAAAGCACTTAATTCATGTTCCATCGCATGACACGACCATACACCATGTTTGCCGTTACGTGTCAGGCCATTCAACGCTAAGCTGCTTGCCCACATCAAGTTAGCACGAGAGTCATAATTATCAGGTTCTTTGAGAGCAATTGGACAATGCTTGATTACTGACCGCATTAGTCCTTCTGAAACAAAATCCTGTACATCTGTTCCTGCTGTTACATTAAAATAGCTTTCAAATAAATGACTTAAAATATCCGCTGAGCCCGCTGCTGTTTGATAAGCAGGCACGGTAAAGGTATTGGCCGGATCAAGAAATGAAACCTTCGGCATCATAGCTGGTCCGCCAACCCCTAGTTTTTGATTGGTTTCCAGATTTGAAATAACCGCACCGGAATTCATTTCACTTCCTGTAGCTGCTAGTGTTAAAATCGTTACGATCGGTAGCGCTTCTCCCTGATATCCCTTTCTACCCAAAATGATTTCCCACGGATCTTCTTCACTAAAAACACCCGCCGCAATGACTTTCGAACAATCAATCGTTGAACCTCCGCCTACTGCTAAAATGACATCAATTTGATGCTCACGACATAATGCCACACCGCGGCGAACCGTTTCAATACGTGGATTTGGCTCTACACCACTCAATTCGACAATCGTATGCTGATTGCCTTCTAATAAGTTGATGATTTGATCATATAAACCATTTTTCTTGATACTGCCGCCGCCATATACTAAAAGAACGTTTTTTCCATACGTATCTAAAACCTCTGTAAGCTCACTAGCTAAGCGATCTTGCCCAAAACGAATATCTGTTGGTACATAAAATCGAAAATTATCCATAGTTTTTTTCCTCCATTCAAACCTCTTTCTTTATGATAAATCAAAGAAAAAGAGATTGAAAGTAATTCATTTCAATCTCTTTTAATCTTAACTATGAAGCGCGGTCTCCAACCCTACTTCGATCATATCATTAAATGTTGTTTGGCGTTCTTCAGCCGTTGTTTCTTCTCCAGTCACTAGACTGTCACTAACAGTCATAATCGCCAAAGCCTGTACGTCAAATTTAGCAGCCAAATAATACAATGCGGCAGCTTCCATTTCTATTGCTAAAACACCTAATTGTCCTAGTTTAAACACTTCATCCATGCTTTCCTTGTAAAATACATCATCTGATAATACATTTCCTACATGAGTCGTGAAGCCTTTTTCTTTCGCTACTGTATAAGATTTTAACAGCATATCAAAATTTGCGATCTGCGGAAAATCATATTTAGGAAAATCATTGCGAATCATTGATGACGGTGTCGCTGCTGCCTGTGCGATCACTAAATCTCTTACTTTAACTTTTTCAGAAATCGAACCGCATGTTCCAACACGAATCAGTTTTTTTACATCATATGAATTGATCAGCTCATGGGCATAAATAGTTGCCGAAGGCATGCCCATTCCTGTTCCCTGTACCGAAACACGTTCACCTTTGTATGTGCCTGTATAGCCTAACATTCCCCGAACTTGGTTGTAACAAACAGGATTGTCTAAAAAAGTTTCTGCAATGTATTTTGCACGCAGCGGATCTCCTGGGAGTAAAATTTTATCTGCGATTTCACCTGGTTTTGCTTCGATATGCACACTCATTTTTTTCGCTCCTTCTATTGATTTTTATAGTGCTGCCAATGTTGCTTTTACCAACTCTTTGAATTGCCCTTTCACGCGTTCTGTCGTTTCTACAACTTCTGCATGATTCAATGTGCTTTGCATTCCAGCCGCTAAATTCGTGATACATGAAATACCCAATACTTTTAATCCGCTATGAGCCGCAACGATTACTTCAGAAACAGTCGACATTCCCACTGCATCAGCCCCCATTACTCGAGACATCCGAATTTCAGCTGGTGTTTCATACGTTGGTCCAGAGAATCCCATGTAGACACCTTCTTGTAGCAGTACATTTTGTTCTTTCGCTACTTTTCTAGCTATTTCAGCGTACTCTGGTGTGTATGCCCGACTCATATCAGGGAAGCGTGGTCCCATATCCTCTTCATTTTCACCGATCAACGGATTATCTCCAGTGAAATTGATATGATCGGTAATCAACATTAAATTGCCCGGTGTAAAGCTTTCATTCACCCCACCAGCTGCATTGGTCACGATAATTGAATGTGCCCCTATTGCCGCCATCATTCGCACTGGATAAGTGACCGTTTGCATTGAATGACCTTCATAATAGTGGAAACGACCTTGCAAGGCCAATACTTTTTTGCCGGAAAGAGTACCATAAACTAGTTTTCCAGCATGACCCACAACGGCAGAAACTGCAAAATGCGGCACTTCAGAAAATGGAATAGCAATCGCATCCTCGATTTCATCTGCTAATTCACCCAAGCCGGAACCAAGGATCAATCCAAAGTCTACTTCTCCGATTCCTTTGCCTTTTAGAAAACTAGTTGTTTCTTTTAACATTTCACTTAGTTTTGTCATCGTCTCTCTCCTATACCAATTTATTCAAAAAGCTTACGCCATTTTCAGTTTGAGCAACCCCAAAATTTTCAGCGATCGTTGCCGAAATATCTGCATAATGTCCTTGCGCTAAACTACCTTGTTCGGTCATTTTTTTGCTATAAACCAATAACGGTACATATTCTCTTGTATGATCTGTTCCCGGGAAAGTCGGATCATTTCCATGATCGGCTGTAATCATTAGTAAATCATCATCAGTCATCGCATCGATAATTTCAGGTAAACGCAAATCAAAAGCTTCGATTGCATGCGCATAACCAACTACATCCCGACGATGTCCATATAACGCATCAAAGTCAACTAAGTTAGTAAAACTTAAGCCATCAAACTCTTTTTTCATTACATTTAATAATTGATCGACACCATCCATGTTACTCTTCGTACGAACTGATTCTGTAATCCCTTGTCCATTGAAGATATCGTTGATTTTCCCAACTGCGATTACATCCTTACCGTTTTCTTTTAATGAATCTAACACTGTATGTCCAAACGGATCTAAAGCGTAGTCGTGGCGATTGCTTGTTCTAGTGAAGTTGCCTGGTTCGCCAAGATAAGGACGTGCAATGATTCGTCCAATCATATATGGTTCATCTTTAGTGATTTCACGTACATACTCACAAATGCGGTACAATTCTTCTAATGGAATGATTTCTTCATGTGCTGCGATTTGCAGAACTGGGTCAGCAGACGTGTAAACGATCAAGTCCCCTGTTTCCATTTGATGTTTACCATAATCGTCAATAACTGCTGTGCCGCTATATGGTTTGTTGCAGACGATTTTACGTCCTGAAAATTCTTCGATCTGTTTTAATAATTCTTCTGGAAAGCCGTCTGGAAAAACACGGAATGGTTTTTGAATATTCAGCCCCATAATTTCCCAGTGACCAGTCATTGTATCTTTCCCCACTGAAACTTCTTCTAATTTAGTTGCATAGCCTGAATGATCAGCAACGGCTTCTACATTGTGAAGAGGCGCGATCGTGCCTAATCCTAGTTTTTCTAAATTAGGAATCGTCAAGCCTGCCTCTTTTGCAATATGACCTAATGTATCGCTACCGACATCGCCAAATTTTTCAGCATCTGGCGCTTCCCCGATTCCGACTGAATCCATAACAATTAAATGCACACGTTTAAACATAACCATCCTTCTTTCTTTGATATAGTAACTATTAATAAAAAGAGCTAGGAAAAACGGTGTGAAAAAAGCAGTTGCTTCAGAAATAAGCTGAACTTCACAAAATTTAAAAAGCAATTTCCGTGAATTTTTCTTATTTCTAGAAGCTAAACGCTTTATTCACAACCCCAGTAACCCGCCCTTTTATACTTAAATTATTTATTTGGATTTGATATAATTCTGCCCATTTGCTTTTGGTCCGGAAGCTTTTCCTAAGAATACAACCAGTACAATAATGGTCAAAACATACGGTGCAGCTTGTAGATAAACGGCTGGAATCGATGAAATCACCGGAATATTAGAACCAGCGATACTGATATTTTGAGCAAAGCCAAAGAATAATGCTGCTCCCATCGCACCTAGCGGATTCCATTTACCAAAGATCATAGCCGCCATTGAAATGAATCCTTGTCCGGCAATCGTTGTTACCGCAAATCGGCCAGCAATTGATTGGGCAAAGACCGCACCACCAATACCGCCTAAAAATCCAGAAATCAATACTCCTGAATAACGCATCAGATAAACATTGATGCCCAGTGTATCTGCCGCTTGTGGGTTTTCGCCAACTGAACGCAGGCGTAACCCAAAACGAGTTTTGAATAAAACAAACCAAGCAATAATAGATACTAAAATTGCCACAAATGCCGGCAGTGTCGTTTGCTTAAAGAACAGTTCTCCAATGATTGGAATATCTTTTAATATAGGGAACGAAAAGTAACCGAATGAACGCGTAATCGTATCCGTCTGGCCTTTTCCATAAATTACTTTGATCAGAAAAATGCCCAATGCCGGTGCCATCAGATTGATTACCGTTCCACTGATGATATGATCTGCTCGTAAATTAACAGTGGCAACAGCATGCAGAACTGAAAACAACATACCTACCGCACCACCAACCAAGCAGGCGATCCACGGCGTTGCCGCTCCTAATGTGTCAGCAAAAGTCAGGTTAAAGACAACCGAACTAAATGCCCCCATCACCATGATTCCTTCAAGTCCTACATTGACGATCCCGCTACGTTCAGAAAAAGTACCGCCTAAAGCCGTAAAGACCAGAGGAGTAGAATAAACCAAAGTTTGTGTAATAATCGGCGCTAATACAGCGATTAATGCAATCTCCATTAGATTTTCCCTCCTTCTTGATTAGTCGGATCCGTTTTGCCTTCTAATTCTTCAACGATTGCCACTTCTTTTTTGCTACCAGAAGTTTTCGCTAATAGGAAACGAATAAGATAGCTGATTCCTACGAAGAAAATGATCGAAGCAATAACCACATCTACTAATTCTGTTGGAACGCCTGCACGCAATGGCATCCCTTGTCCACCGAGTTTCAAGACACTGAACAATAGCGCAGAGAGCAAAATCCCGACAGAACTGCCGGCTCCAAGTAAGGAGATCGCCATTCCGTCAAATCCGATGCTCAATGATGATCCTTGAACAAAGAAATTACCAAATGTTCCTAGACCTTGAACTACGCCGCCAAGACCAGCCAATGCCCCAGAGATGACCATCGACATCACAATCGTCCGTTTGCTGCTCATCCCAGCATATTCTGAAGCAAATGGGTTCAACCCAACTGAACGAATTTCATAGCCCAAAGTTGTTTTCTTCATTAAAAACCAAATCAATACTAAGAAAATCAACGCAAGAAAGATTCCGATATTCAAACGTGAGCCACCGCTGATTTCTTTTAAAAATGCGGTTCTTAAGCTAGCGTTCTCACCAATGACTTTAGTCACACCTTTGTTGCTGATAATTTTTTCTGACATAACATTGTTGACGATATGTGTACTTGTATAAAGGAAAACATAATTCAACATGATTGTTACGATTACTTCACTTGTTCCAAAAAAGGCCCGAAGGAAGCCCGGAATCGCTGCCGCAACAGCACCAGCCAAAGCTCCAGTGATTATCGCTACTGGTAATACAACCAAACGTGGGGCATCAGGCATTGATAAAGCCACCCAAATACTTGCTACCCACCCACATAAGGCTTGGCCCGAAAGCCCGATATTAAAGAATCCCGCAGAATTTGCTACTGCAAATCCTAACGCTGTAAAAATCAACGGTCCTGCTGTTACAAAAATTTCACCGACACTTTTAGGGCTTTGAAAAGCCGTCTGCAGCATCGCTTGATATCCAGCTACTGGCTGATATCCAAACATAAGCATAATAATTGCACCAAGAATAAAGCCCATTACAACTGATAAAATAGGGACTAAAATATTCCGTAACTGTTCTGCCCGATTATTCAACTGCCTCACCTGCCTTATGACTTAATTCTGCTCTGGCTTCTTCTAATGAATAACCTGCCATCAATAATCCTAATTCGTTTTCACTTGTTTCTTTTGGATCAACGATCCCCACAATTTCTCCAGCATGAATAACTGCAATGCGGTCAGAAACATTTAAAATTTCTTCTAGTTCAAAACTAACTAATAGTACTGCTTTATCTTTGTCTCGTTGTTCGATCAAACGTTTGTGGATGTATTCGATTGCTCCAACATCTAGTCCACGCGTTGGTTGTGAAACGATCAATAAGTCTGGATCTCGATCGACTTCACGGGCAATGATTGCTTTTTGCTGATTCCCACCGGACAATGCTTTAGCTGGAACAAGTTCATTGGTTGTTCGAACATCGTATTCATCAATCAACTGACGTGCATATGCATTGATTTGATTGTAATTCAACACACCGCTTTGACTTAATGGCTTTTTATAGTAGGTTTGTAAAGCGATATTTTCAGCTAAGGTCATATCCAAAACTAAACCATATTTATGACGATCCTCTGGAACATGTCCCACACCCGCTTCAGTGATAAAACGTGGCTGCTTATTCGTGATTGGTTCTCCTTTTAATTCGATTGAACCGCTCTCTGCTTTGCGTAAACCAGTTAATGCTTGGATCAATTCCGTTTGACCATTACCGTCGATCCCTGCGATGCCGACAACTTCACCTGCACGAACATCTAAACTAAGTCCTTTGACAGCCTCTAATCCACGGCTTTCTTTTACAACTAAATCTTTCACTGATAAGACTACTTCTTTAGGAACAGCCGCTTTTTTCTCTGTCTTAAACGATACTGCACGACCTACCATCATATCTGCTAGTTGTTGAGAAGACACGTCTTTCACATTGACCGTATCAATACTTTTACCACGACGGATAACTGTACAGCGGTCTGCTACTTTTTTGATTTCGTCTAGTTTATGGGTAATCAAAATAATCGATTTTCCTTCTTTAACTAACCCTTGCATGATTTCGATCAGCTCATCAATCTCTTGAGGTGTTAACACAGCTGTCGGTTCATCAAAGATCAGTACATCTGCTCCACGGTATAACGTTTTTAAAATTTCTACACGTTGCTGTGCCCCTACAGAGATATCACGAATATAAGCACCTGGATCAACAGATAATCCATATTGTTCTGATACACGTTTGATTTCTGCCGTAGCTTTTTTACGATCAAGCACTCCTGCGTTGGTCGGTTCACTTCCTAAAACGATATTTTCAGTTACAGTGAACGCATCTACCAGCATAAAGTGCTGATGGACCATCCCGATCCCTAAACGATTGGCTGCAGTCGGTCCGTTGATAGAGACTTTTGACCCATTCATGAATATTTCTCCAGAAGTAGGTTCTAATAAACCTGATAAAATATTCATCAAGGTCGATTTCCCGGCGCCGTTTTCACCAAGCAAAGCATGAATTTCTCCTGGCCGAACAGTCAAATTAATGTTGTCGTTGGCCTTGAATGTTCCAAATTGCTTAGTAATATTGCGCATCTCAATTACATAGTTTTCTTGAGCCACATTTTTCACATCCTAACGATTTAATCACTTACATTCTCTACTTGACACGGTACTGCTTAAAAAATAAAGTAGCTTTTAGGCTCTTAAAGAAAGAAAATGAACATTAAACTGTTTCGTTTTCCTTCTTTAAGAGCTTAACAAACTCTTAATTGAGGTTGGAAGAGAAGCCTAGGCTTCTCTTCCAACAAAGTAATAATTATTCTTTTACGTCTTTTGGTACTTCTGGAACTGTGATTTTTTCATCGATGATTTCTTCTTTTACTTTTTCAACAGCCGCTTTTGCATCGTCTGATAAGTAACCATCTGTTAAATCAACACCGCCGTCTTTCAAACCGTAAACTAAATGTTCTCCGCCAGGGAATTTGTCTTCTAAGGCACGGTTAGAGATATCTTGAACCGCAGCACCTACACCTTTAAGTGTTGATGTTAAAGTGAAGTTATCTTCTTTACCATCTTTTGTTTTATATTTACCTTCTTTGTCTTGATCGCTATCAACACCGATAACCCAAACTTTGTCTTTTGAACCAGTTTCGTTTAAGTCTTTTGCTTCTTGGAAGACACCTTGTCCTGTTCCGCCTGAAGCGTGGAAGATGATGTCTGCGCCTTTTTGGTACATAGAAGCAGCTAAAGCTTTCCCTTTAGCAGGATCACCAAATGATGCTGCATATTCGATCTCAACTTTGATATCTTTGTTTAATTCTTTTGCTGTATCGATAACACCTTGGTGGAAGCCAGCTTCAAAACGGTCGATAACCGCGCCTTCTTCACCACCGATGAATCCTACAGTGTTTGTTTTTGTTGTATGAGCGGCTGCTACACCAGCTAAATAAGAAGCTTCTTGGTCTTTGAATGTTGCAGAAACGACATTGTCTTTGCCTTCGATGACACTATCAATGATACCGAATTGTGTATCTGGATTTGCATCAGCTGCTGTACTGATTGAATCAGCTAATAAATAACCAATCCCAAATACTGTTTTGAATCCGTTAGAAACAGCTGTATCAATGTTTGTTACGTATTCTGAAGCATCGTTTGATTGGATGTAATCAAAACCGTCTGCTCCTTTTTTCAGATCATGTTCTTTCCCCCAAGCTTGTAACCCTTCCCAAGCTGATTGGTTGAATGAGCGGTCATCTACCCCACCGATATCAGTCACGATAACTACGCTGTGCGCTGCATCTCCGTCAGCAGATTTTCCACCTGTTGAATCTGTTGAACTGTTCTTACCACCGCCACAAGCTGCCAACATAAGTGTTAATGCTAGCGCAGTCAAGCCAAAACCAAATAATTTCGCTTTTTTCATTTCTGTAAAGCCCCCTAATAATAGTTTTATATTTTCAACAGCCGAACGACTGAATGAAACAATTGAACAACGGAATAAACCGTTTAGACCTCGAGCAACAGCTCAGATACTTTTATTACCTCAACTCTGTATTTGTGTGCACCAAGTGCTTATACACTTGTCGAGTGAGTTGATTCTTGTCGATGGATCTTGTCAAATCAAAGAAGGCTTCTTTTTCCTTATAGATCCTTCTCTGTAAATGCATACGGCAACAATTCAGCGACTGTCGTTTCTTTGATGACACCCTGTTCGCCAACTAACGTAACCGGCATATCAGGCGCACAAAATTCTGCCATTACTTGGCGGCAAGCCCCGCATGGCGAAATAGGTGCCGGTGTATGTCCAGCAATAACCAAATGTTGAAAATCACGAGCGCCTTCTGAAACTGCTTTAAAAATCGCTGTTCGCTCGGCACAATTCGTTAAACCGTAAGAAGCATTCTCGATATTGACACCTTGATACGTCTGTCCTGTTTTCGTTACAAGACATGCTCCAACTGGAAAGTTAGAATAAGGTACATAAGCCTTTGTCAACGCATCATCGGCAATCGCCAACCATTCTTGTTTCGCTGTCATTTGTCCGCCGCCTTCTTTTTCTAGATTAGTAACCTGCGCCTGTTGCGCCTTCCATGATTGCCACACCAGCACTTGTACCGATACGTGTAGCTCCAGCCTCGATCATTGCAGTTGCTTCGGCTTCATTATGGATACCGCCTGAAGCTTTCACGCCCATGTCTGGTCCAACCGTTTCACGCATCAACTTGATATCCGCAACGGTAGCTCCACCAGTGGAGAAGCCTGTTGAAGTTTTAACGAAATCAGCGCCAGCTTCTTTCGCAAGCTCACAAGCTTTGATCTTTTCTTCATCTGTTAGTAAGGCTGTTTCAATAATGACTTTGACTAAGGCTTTGCCTTTCGCCGCATCGACAACTGCTTGGATATCCTTAAGGACTTTCTTGTATTGTTTTGATTTTAGTGCACCGATATTGATAACCATGTCAACTTCTGTAGCACCGTTGTTGATTGCATCTGTTGCTTCGTAGGCTTTTACTTCTGACGTATTTGCCCCTAGTGGAAAACCGATAACTGTACAAACATCAACTGACGTTTCTGCCAAATGTTCTTTTGCATAAGCTACCCAACAAGGGTTGATACAAACCGAGAAAAATTCATACTTCTTAGCTTCCTCAATAATTCGTAATACTGCCTCTTCTGTCGCATCCGCTTTTAAAATAGTGTGGTCAATCATTTGATTTAATTCCATTATTTTTATACACATCCTTTATGCTGTTATTATATCATGGATCAGCTCAGGTTCCGCTCCGAAACTGCCAATTTCGATATTTTTATATAAAAGTTCTTTCACATTTTCAATCGAATCAGAGTTAGCATAAATCGTTAGTAACGATTCGCCTTCCTCTACCGGCATGCCAACTTTTTTGTGCAGCTTAACGCCTACTGCGTGATCAATCGAATCTTCTTTGGTGGCACGACCTGCGCCTAACCACATAGCCGCGATCCCAATTTCGTTTGCGACGATTTTTTGGATCGTTCCAGTTGATTTTGCTGGCAACTCGATTTGATATTTCGCAGTCAATAAGCGCTCTGGCTGATCGATAATGCTGTCATCGCCGCCTTGATTCTTGATCATTTCACGGAATTTATCCAACGCTTTGCCAGACTCTAAAGCCTCTTCTAGCATAGCTCTTGCTTGATCCAGCGTCTCTGCTTTTTTCGCTAGAACAACCATTTGGCTGCCTAGGATGTAACACATTTCCATGAGATCTTCCGGACCATTCCCTTGAAGGGTTTCGATCGCTTCAACGACTTCAAGACTATTGCCGATCGCTTCGCCCAGAGGTTGAGACATGTCTGAAATGACCGCCATTGTTTGACGATTTGCCAACTGTCCGATCCGAACCATTGTTTTAGCTAAACGACGAGCTTCATCGATACTCTTCATAAAGGCACCTTCGCCAGTGGTCACGTCAAGAACGATTGCATCTGCTCCAGCTGCGATTTTTTTACTCATGATCGAGCTTGCGATCAACGGAATAGAATCGACTGTTGCAGTCACATCACGAAGCGCATACAGTTTTTTGTCAGCTGGCGCTAAATCGCCCGATTGACCAATCACTGCAACATGGCTTTCATTGACCAAACGCATGAATTCTTCATCCGGCAACTCCACGTGAAAGCCCGGAATTGCTTCTAATTTATCGATTGTCCCACCGGTATAGCCGAGACCGCGACCAGACATTTTCGCCACACTAACACCGACGCTAGCAACTAAAGGAGCTAAAATCAATGTTGTCGTATCTCCAACACCGCCAGTGGAATGTTTATCTACTTTGATTCCTTGAATAGATGACAAATCAATCATTTCACCTGAATCAGCCATCGCTAGAGTCAGCGTGGTAATCTCTTCATCAGTCATATCTTTATAAAAGATCGCCATCAAAAGTGCACTCATTTGATAATCAGGAATATCCCCTTTGGTATATCCAGAAACAATAAATTGAATTTCCTTTTCTGTTAATGCTTGTCCATCTCGTTTTTTCTCGATCAAATCGACCATTCTCATGCTCTTTTTCCTCCGAACTAATCCCCAAGGATGTATTATACACTAAAATTATTAAGGTTAAAACCTTTTAGTAAAACAGTTTACTAACGCTTCCATTTTTTGAAAACGCTTATAACACGAACATTAAATCAAAAATCCTTACTTGTCAATCGATTTCGTACTATTTCTTAAAATAAATGTTGTTTCAAAAATTTTATTTGGTATTTTTCCTTCTGGATGATCGATCGCTTCCACTAAAAATTGTGCTGCGTAAAAACCAATATCAAAGCTTGGTTGATAGACAGTCGTTAACCCTGGCACTAGATATTCAGAAATTTCTAAACCGTCAAAGCCAATGACAGAAATATCGTCTGGAATTTTTTTCCCGCATTCCTCGATCGCTTGATAGGCTCCCATCGCCATTTCATCATTCCCACAAAAAATCGCTGTGATTTTTTCGTTGCTCAACACTTTTTTCGCCGCTTCGTAGCCGCCGCCTAAATTTAGATCGCCATTAGCCATATATTCTTCTCTCATCGGTATCCCATGATCTTTCAATGCGTGCTTATACGCAGTGACACGCTCAGTCAATTTGTAATAACCATCATTTTCCTTCAGCATGCCAATATGTCTGTGTCCTTGCTCGATCAGTAAAGAAACTGCTTGGTAAGCGCCCTCATATTCCTTTACGATAAGACGCCCGTTTTCCCTTGGATTGATCCCTCGATCGACTAGAATCACCGGTACTTTTCGTTTACTCTTATTTCTTAAAATATGATCCGCAGATAAAATATTCGGTGTAGCAAAAATGATGCCATCAACCGATCGATGCACAAGCTCACTCACGTACTGCGCCGCTTTTTCTTCATCGTGTTTTGAGTTACATAGTAAAATCATATAGCCCAGCGAATTAAGATAGGTTTCTACTCCCTCGATCACTTTGGCAAAGAAAAAATCAGTCACATCTGGCACTACCATGCCAATTGTTTTTGAATGCCTAGTAATAATATTAGACGCAAAATAATCTGGTTTATAGTCATATTCTTCTACCACTGCTAAAACCTTTTTCCTTGTTTGCTCACTGAACCGGCTGCCCTTGTTATTGATGATTTGAGATACGGTTGTAACTGAGACTCCCGCCATATCAGCAATTTCCTTAATGGTCAATTTCATCCTTCATTCTCCCTTTAACGACACACCTACCAAATATGTCAACGTTTTCAAAATACTTCTTGAATGAGTTCAGTGTATCAGAAATTATCTCGTTAGAATAGTTTAATCAACAAAAATATTTTTGAGATAATGGAACAACCAAACGACTTTCAGCAATCTTAAGCCTTATAAACGCCTGTTTTTGATGATTGGCCTATCGTTTAGTGTCTACCATTTTTTAGTCTAACAGATTTTTTTATTATGTTGACACGGCTTCTTCGCCATGTTAAAGTCTTCAAAATACTTGTCAGAAATGTACCTCGAAAGGATGATCTTGTGAAACGTGCACTTGTTAAAAAACTACCAAAAATTGAATTACACTGCCATTTAGACGGATCCATCAGACCTGAAACATTGCGCAAAATTGCGGAACAACAAGCTATCTCGTTACCGGCCTCTACAGCTGAACTGACAGAATGTTTGGCGGCGCCTAAAGATTGTCATGACTTAAATGATTATTTACAGCGATTTGATCTTGTACTGACTTGCTTACAAACGGAAGAAGCCTTACAATTAGCCGCATTTGATTTAATCAGTCAAGCTGCTGAGGAAAACATTCAATATATTGAAGTTCGTTTCGCCCCTTCACTGCATACACAAAAAGGTCTCTCTTTACCGAAAATTGTAACTGCTGTGCTGACAGGATTAAATCAAGGACAAGAAACCTTTGGTGTCAAAAGCAATGCCTTATTATGCGGTATGCGCCATGAAGAGCTGTCTGCCATTGAAAAAATCGTCCATTTAGCAAAAGAATACAAGCATTCCGGTGTCGCAGGTTTTGATCTCGCCGGTAATGAGATAGATTTCCCACCTTATACATTCGAAGAAATTTTAACCCTTGTGGAACAGTCAGCAATCCCTTTAACACTGCATGCTGGCGAATGCGGTTGCGGTAAAAATGTTGCAGATGCTGTCTATCTTGGTGCTAAAAGAATCGGACACGGAATTGCTTTAAAGGATACCCCCGATTATTTCCCACTTCTTCGGGATCAGCAAACCTTGATCGAAATGTGTCCGACTAGTAATTTTCAAACACGAACCGTTACTCGCTTAGAAGACTATCCGTTTCAACAATTTTTAGATGCAGGCATCAAAGTTTGTATCAATACCGATAATCGAACGGTCTCTACCACAACTTTAACAGATGAATTTATGAAACTGCATGAATGGTATGGCATCACGTATCAAGATATGGAGTTGTTGAACCACAATGCAGTTACCGGTGCATTCATTTCCGAAGAAGAAAAACAAGTGCTTCATGATCGGCTGACAACCGCTTATTTTGAACAGACAAACTAGAGGTCATTCGTTTAGCTCAAGAAATTTGAAGAACAATTTTCATGAATTTTTTGCTAGCTCTGATGGCCCTGCTTTTGTCTCATCTTTTATTTAAAAATAGCGGTCGTTGGAACAAACTAAACATCGGGTTTGTCCCAACGACCGCTATTTTTTTAGTGTCTTTTTGAAAATCAATCGATCCTTTATTTCATAAATTCACGTTATCCTTTGTGTTTTAACGCTTCACTATTCCTGTTTGATCCACACCAATGATCTGCCAATCATAAATTCTCGCTGTCTTGCCATTTTGCTCGGCTTTTTTCAGTTCTAATTTAACATAACGAGCTTCAACGAGACGAATAGCATCTTGGCTAGTGTCGGCCTTATTCCCGCGTTTTTGAACTACTGTTGTCCAGTTTTTTCCGTCCTCACTGACCGAAATATCATACTCTTGTGTATTCCATTCAGCACTTTCTCCACCAGCTCCGGCATGAAACAGTTCAAATCCAGCAATCGTTTTTACCGAACCTAAATCTACTATCATCCATGGTTTATCGCTACTGTTATCACACCATTTTGTACTCAAATCGCCATCCAAAGCAAAACGGTAACTTTCGCCATCGTTTGTATAACCAGAACCTTCTGTTGCTGTGGTCGTCGGTAAGAGCGATAGATTTTGACTAACAATGCCGCTTGTTTGATCGTAAACATAGATATATTCTTCCTGAATGAGCTCTGTTTCACCAGCAGAATTCCTCGCTGTCGCTTTCACAGTATAGCTTCCTGCTTCATCAAAGGTCACTGTCACGTCTTGTCCTGAGATATTTTGCGGATTCCCGCCGATAATTTCCCAATCGATGCTTTCTGTTGATTTCGATACAGTTGCAGTTAACGTTACTGGCTCTCCAACAGAAACCAATGTTTTATTTGCGTTGATTGTTATTTCTGGTCGTTTCAAGGTTTCAAAAGTATAGACTGCCTTCGTGGCTTTCCCTTGATTTTCTCGTCCATGCTGATCAACTGGGACCACATGATAGACAGCCGTATCTGCTGCTCGCTCTTGATTTAGCAGAGTATATGACGTATTAGCTGTTTCTCCTTCAAATTGCAGTTGTCCAGCATCTTCACGATAAATGCGATAGGACGCTGTATTTTTCCCTTTCGATTTCCAAGTGATACGGATATTTTCCGTTTTATCATCAACGATCGTTTTACCTGAGAATGTCATTTTTTCAACTTTACTAACAGGTGTTGTTTTTTCTTTGCCCAGCTTTAACTGACCTAAATAAATTTCTGCCGGAGCAGTCTGTGCATTTTTTAAAGCCAGCCCAACAGATGTTATTTCCTTACCTGCAACTGGTTTTAGTGAATAGGTTGTTCGAGTCCAGCCATTTTCTACCTGTTTACGTTCCCCTTGAAGGGTTACTGATTCTTTTTTTCCTTTTGTTTCCAGAACTAATGACACCTCATCTACACCCTTGGTCACAACGGACACTTGTTCAGATGCTGAGGCTTTGACTTTAGCCGCATATAAGTTGATGGAGGTTGGCTGTTCTGCTGTCATTTGGCCGGATAATTTGATTGATGAACCACCATTATACGCATCCTCATAACTAACAGCTGCCGTTAGCTGATTGTCTGCAGCATTATCGATGACCCAACGATACGTAGGCAGCACGTCTTGAATACTTCGATTATTAAATGTCCCTTCTTTCGCTTTTGTTCCGTTTAAATAAAAGGCATCGCCATTCCCAACGTTGAAATTTGTCAAAAAAGGAAACTGTGTGACTGGCGTCTTTTCGACATAATAGCGAGAAACACCCTGCCATTCATTTTTAGTACTGTCCACAGATCGAGGATCACCTTGTGGATTGATCCAAAGCAACTGCTCATTCTTCCAGTAACGATCCAGGTCATATTGAGCGCCGTCACGTAATGTCCAGTCGGGACAATATAGTCCTAGCGAAACGATTGGTTGACCCTTTTCATCTAAAATGCTGCTTGGCTTTCTACTGCTATTCACGCCATTCGCCTGAACATCGATTCCTGCAAAAAGGTCATAGGGATCACGCCCCAACTGCTTGGCTTTTGCTTTAGAAGGTGCTAAATCACGCCAGCGAAAGTCAATGAACATATTATCTGAAACTCGTTTTTTTCCTTCTTGAAAATACCCTTGGTTCGTTTCGTTCAGCGCTCCTTGCCAAGCAACTGCACCTGACGGGATCATCGAATCATACCAAATAATTTGTTGATTTTTCGGCTTTTTAGCTTGTAGATAACTTAAGCATTCTTTCATCGCACTAGCAGTTTGCGCATCGACGTTGGTTTCTTGATTGATAAACCAACCGTCAAAACCGTAAGCTACAGACATTTCCAATAGTTTATCTGCCATTGGAAACCGCCCTTTACGATCCTTTTGCACAAATTGTTCCACCCATTCACTTTTCCCGCCATATGCTTCCGGTGGAAAGAAAACCGTTCCCATCACTGGTACACCATTTCGATGAGCTGAATCTGTCACATCCCCGCTGGGTGGAACGATGATCCCCTCACCAGAAGAACCAGCCCAAGCAACTAAGGTATCAACATATTGCCAGTTCGTAAAATTATAAACAGCTTTGTCTGTTCCACCTTGCGCAGGCGTACCTTTGGTGTGACGATTGACGATCGCAATCGAGAGAACCTTCGCTTCTATACTCTGATCTTCATTCATCTTCGCTCCCTGTACACGTGATGCCAATGGAACGTTTGAAAGGTTAAAAGGGGCATCTGGATCGCTTGCTGCATTCCAATTTAACAGCTCTTCCGGAAACAAAGCAGTGGCTTGCGGAATTTGCTCATCAATCGGAATTCCACCTGTGCCAAGTGATTCTGCTCGAGCTATACTTGTTCCCCAAACGGTTATTCCAGTAGTAATAGCCAGTAGCAGGACCGAGCGACAAAACAACTTTTTCCATTTTTTTCTTTTCAACGAATGAACCTCCTTCTGTTAGTTGCCTTAATTCAGCATTATTCATTCTCCAACAAAATGTTAGCGCTTTCTATCCAATTTATAAATAGATAAATTATAGGAGTTTAATCAAAAAGTATAGGTATTCTTTCTATAGATAAATCGCTTCTATTTTTTATTCAGGTAGATATGTGCAGAAAAAGCCTCCATCAATTCGATCAGATCTATCAGCACAGACTTTTCTTCTTTCGCTTCTGGCTGATCACACCAAACAGCTACTGCTGCCCCTTTTAATTGCTCGTGATTCGTTATATCGATCAGTTGTTCAGATGAAAATAGTTCTGGTTGCCATTGCTTCTCGATTTTGTGTGCAGTGGGATAAGAATAGCCCGCATTTTCCCCTAACACATAGTATAGATAGTTGTCATTGAAGTTGATTACTGTATATCCTTCCTCTAAAAATCTTTGAATTGGAGCCATTTCTCTTTGCCACTTTGTCCAATAAGTGATCTCCAGCTCTTTACTTAACCCGCTGTTTTCCCCACGTCTAAAAAAAGCATCGTTCCAAATTCTAGGAATAAAACCTGCTTGTCTCACCAGCGCAGCAACTGAATTAACGTATGCCTCAAACTTTTCTTGACCGTTATTTGCTAAAGCTGGATAACGTGCCAAATGATCCAAATCGATAAATTCATCGGCACCAATATGAAAATAACGACTGGTAGAAAACAGCTCAAAATACTCTCGATACAAAGAAAAAACAAACGCGATTGCGTCTTGATTGGTTATATCTAAAGCAGCAGGAACCGACTGCCGGCCATAATCCGTTTGCTCTTCCAACTGCCACTCTGGGTAATTTTTTAATAAATGCTCCATATGCCCTGGGGTATCAAGATCAGGAATGATTTCAATACAACGATCAGCAGCATAATGAATCAACGCCCGAATTTCTTCACGCGTCAAATGTTCTTCTGACACAAGTTCGGGATAGCTTTCGGATTCAATTCTCAATCCTGTATTTTCTGAAAAGTGAAGCTGTAAATAATTAAATCCAAATAAGGCCATTTCATCAAGTAACTGCCGCAAAAATGACGGTGAAAAATATTTTCTGCCAATATCCAACATAATGATTCGCTCCGCTAGACGTGGAATTTTTTCGCCTAACGCCAAACGTCTACCTGTTCTAAAGTGCCTCGCCGCATACATCACCCCTTGAAAAGCAGAAACGGGATCCCCTGCTAAAATCAGCAAAGGATCCTCTCTTTCCACAGAAAAAGTCGTTTTCAATTTAGGAGAAAAGACAACCGTTATGTCCGCTGCCTCTTCAGAACGTACAAACCGAACTTTTTTATGCAAAAGCTGATGATATAAAGAAATAATGCTCCTTTTTTTATGCCAAAACCGACTATCCAAAAAGAGACAAATCTCCACCTCCTGTGTCATCTCAAACACCTTCTTTGGCTAAAAGTAGGCAACCCAGCGTGCCACTATTATCACCTAGACCACACCCGACGATATACTCTTCCGGTACATTTACATAACCGCCTAATTGAACTTCCAACGATCGACGAATTTTTTCTAATAAGTGCGCTTGTTTCATGACCCCGCCGCCTAAAATAATTTTTTCTGGCGATAAGATCAAGGTATAATTCATCAATGCCTGAGCTAAATAAAATGCCTCGACTCCCCACGCCTCATGATCTTCCGGCAATAGCTGTCCTTTTATCCCTGTCCGTTTTTCCAGCGCCGGTCCTGCAGCCAAGCCTTCCAAACATTGTTCATGATATGGACAAACACTTTCCATTGTATCGCCTGGATAACGAGCGACTGATATATGCCCCATTTCTGGATGACTAAATCCTTGCAGCACTGCCCCTTGAACAACAGCGCCACCGCCTACACCTGTTCCAACAGTGAGATACAAACAGCTCTGCGTCTGTTTCCCAGCCCCTAAATGCATTTCTCCATAAGCTGCAGCATTGACATCCGTCGTCCAAGCAATAGGAATTGCATATCGTTCTTTAAGCAGCCCTAAAAGATCAACATTTCTCCAGCCTTTTTTTGGTGTAGAGGTGATATAGCCATAGGTTGCTGATTGTACGTTGACATCGATCGGTCCAAATGAGCCAACACCTAACCCCTTTAACTCGTACTGATCGAAAAAATCAAATACGTTCGCTAAAGTCTCTTCTGGCAATGTTGTCGGCAAACTGATTCGTTCAACGATTGTTAACTCCTCGTCAGCCACAGCACAAACAAATTTTGTTCCGCCAGCTTCAATCGATCCATAATAACTCATTCCATCTGCTCCTCTTCTTATCGTTCAAAACCGATCGTTCGAATTTCATAAGCTTTCAGCGCTTCGCTGATTTCTTCTTCCTGTGTTTCTTCAAGCAAATTCAACAGACGGGCTTTAGCAGATTGTTTTTCAAGTGTCACTAATTCTGTTTGATCACTCATATTAAAGCCGCGAACCACTAGCTGATCCTCTTGACTATTTTTCATCGCTGTAACAGCAAATGTGCTTCCTTCCACCGTTAAGTAGCTGTCTTTAGTTGCCAGTTTCCCTTCGTGACGACCTGTTTGTTTGACACTAAAAGGAATTTGCGCGCTGTAAGCTCTTTGATACGTTTCGTAACGAGTAGCGCTTGCTCCATGGAAATCGATACCATATTGGAACGCAATCTGACCTTGGCATTGTGCTTCTGGTGTCGGGAAATAGCCCCAATCGCCCATTTCGCCAACGGCTCTTAATAAGGTCACCGCAATCGTTTGTTTCTCTGCTAAAATTTCATATTCATTCAAACCGTAGTTTGAAACTGTGATCCCAGCTTTTTCATCATGAAGATTGACAAACGCATGCTGATGCTGCGGATTCGTCGGATTTTCCCAACTTTTACTGACTTGATTTGGTCGTGTCACCACTTCATAAATGCTGTCCGCTTCATGCGTGTCCGTTTCAATTCCAGTCGGGAACAGCACACGTAAACGATGGTCTTTCATTTGGTTGTCGATCGTTGTTTCAAAGGCTAAACGAGAAGAGTCTTGTTCCATTGTCACAAGCGTTGTGATCGTTAATGGCTTCATTGTCGCTGAACGTTTGGCTTGGCGATAGCGGAAATCAACGACTGCTTGTTGCTCTTGTTCCAACAAATCATCTGCGGACACAGGAATCATCATCTGCTGAACGATTTTTACTTGTGCGATAAACGGTTCATCTTTCACAACGCTAATTTCTGCAGGAAGTTCCTTCGATAAAATCGGCGTTGCCGCTTCAGGCTGTTTAAAAATGTATTCATTCCCGATATCTCCAGTATCTTCAAAAACCAACAACTCATCGTAACTACGTTCAGAAGCTTGATCGTATACCTTTAATGTGCCATTTCCATTAATTTTAACGTTTAAACAGCTATTTTCCAGCACAAAAGGTTCTGTACTTTTGATCATTGTTGCTTGAGATTCTTGGCTTACTTCATTTGTTTCTTGAAGTGCAAAAGTTGTCCACGAAAAGGCTGACAAATCGCTGATCAAAAGCTCTACTTCGACAGATTTAGCCATATACGGTACTCTAAAACGATCTTTAGGCAAATCATAACCAAAATGAACTTCTGGAGCTGAAATAACTGCTGGTATTACTTTCCCTTGTTGATCGATCACTTCAAATTTAGGTGTTTGACTATCATCTAGCACTTGCCACAATTCATGAGGCACACCTTCTTTGAAAAGTTTTCTTTCAAGCGTTACGTTGACTTTGACCGTTTCTGATTTCACATAGCCGGATGTATTGAATACAACAAATGGATAGCTATTTTCTGGAAATTCTTCCGTTGCGATTTCACGTGTCAGTTGTTCCAACGCTTCGGATGCTAAATATCGACCGACTTCATTAGCTTTTTCAAATCTCGGAATCATTTCACGATGCACCTCATCGACTGAACAGCCGCAAATACTATCATGAGGATGATTTTGCAGCAGTAACTTCCACGCGTAATCTAATTGATCATGAGGATAGCTTCCTGTCAGCTCATAGGCCATCGCAGCCAGCGGTTCTGTCACATTTTCCAGCTGCCTTTGGACCTTGGTATTCCATTGTTTCAAATAAACTCTAGCAGAAGCCGTATTTGCCAAAGTAAACCAGCCATCGGTTTCTTGACTGGTCAGCTCACCTTGAACAGTTCCAACCTGTTCAGGTAGCTCCTGACGGACAGCCTCTAAATAGTCTTCAAAATTAGAATGAATAAACTCGTATTCTGGAAATAATTCATTCGCTAACGCAATTGCTTTGGTCACATCTTTTTGAACAGGCTGATGATCGACTCCGTTCATCATCAACAAATGATTCGTAGAAGCAAATTTTTCGGCATCTGCCAGTTTTTGCGTCCAAAAAGCTACAGCTTCTTCTTTGGTTGCTGGAATTTCATTACCATTGCTGTACCAGTTCGCAAATAATAACCCTAAAATCGTGCTTCCGTCTGGACCTTGCCACCACATTTCTGAATATTGAGAAGTATAATTTTCATCGTCTAAGACTTCGTTATTAAAGCCCACTGGTTTCACACCTCGGCCAAAAGCCGCTGTTTCTAAGCCGGCTTGTTTCATCATTTGCGGAGTTTGTCCCATATTTCCGAAGGTATCAGGGAAATAACCTAGCTCTACTGAAGCGCCCCACTTTTCACTTTCCTTTTTACCGATCAACATATTACGGACATTTGATTCCGAACTGATCAAAAAATCATCCTGCAAAATATAAAACGGTCCAATCTTCAATTTTCCAGCTGTAATCGCTTGTTGAACAGCTTCTTTACGCTCAGGTCTCACTTGTAAATAATCATCTAAGATAATCGTTTGCCCGTCTAAATGAAAACTATCGAATGCCGGATCTGTTTCAATCAATTCCAACACATCATCCATCAGCTCAACTAAACGCATGTGGTGCTGCTCATACGGCATGTACCATTCACGATCCCAATGAGAATGTGATACGATATAAACTTTTTTCTTCATATTTTTTCTCCCTCTATTTCAATCATTTTTTAACGTGCTACACGAATATCAAAGTAATCCATCACTAGCTCACAAAACATCATATTCGCCCAAGAAAACCATTCACGTGTATAGTTGTCCGGATTATCGACATCAAAACCCTCGTGCATTAAATGAGTGCCGCCATCATTTGCAACTAGGGAATCTAGGATTCGTTCTTTTTCTGCTTTGTCTTGTGTAGTCATCCCTTCCATCGCCAGCGCAATTGGCCAAACATAATTTTCCGGCGTATGAGAGCTGCCGATCCCTTTGGCATATTTGCCTTCGTAAAAATAAGGATTTTCCTTACTTAAAATTGTTTTCCGTGTCGCTTGATATATCAAATCAGTTTCATTTACATAGCCTAAATAAGGAGCCGCCAGTAAATTGGGGATATTACTATCATCCATGATGCTGCTATTGCCTAAGCCATCGACTTCATAAGCAAATACTTGCTCTCCTTGCTGATTTGTTGTTTGCCCGTATTTTTGAATGCCTGCATCGATTTCCTTTTTTAGCTTAGAAGCTCTGTCTACAATAGCCGTATCTGTTAAAATCGTTGAGAAAATTTCTTCTAGATAGCCTAAAACAACGACCGCAAACATATTGGAAGGCACTAAATAGCCGTAACGGCAAGCATCATCACTAGGACGAAAGCCAGACCATGTCATCCCGGTCACGCCAACTTCAGCGCCTTTTCCATCATTTGGAAGTGTATCTTCCAAACGTGTAGTATCTCTTTCAAAGGTGTATGGTGATTGCTGATGATCTTGTTCTGTTTCAAAAACAGTCAGAATCTTCTCCACGCCTTCAACAAAATTTTGATCAAATTGCTTCGTATAGCCAGTGTTTTTATATAATAAATAGGCTAACTGAACAGGATAGCACAATGAATCAATTTCATATTTCCGTTCCCAAATCCACGGATTCATTTCGGTATGATCGGTTTGATGTCCAGCATTATTTGCTGTTTCATTGAACGCATTTGCATAGGGATCAATGTTGATATATCTAAATTGGCGCTGAACAAGCCCGCCAATCATTTCTTTGAGTTCTTGATCTTCTTTTGCAATTACTAAATACGGACGAACTTGTGCTGTTGAATCACGTAGCCACATTGCCGGAATATCTCCAGTCAATAAAAAGGTCGTGCCGTCACTTTGTTTTTTAACCGTTGTTGTCAAGGTATTCGCAAATGCCGCATTAAAGTTTTCCGCCCAACCAGCATGTTCTTCTCCACATAAATTAGTAATCGTTTCCATAAATTGTTGAACTGAAGCAGGAATTTTTGTATAAGCCATAAGTACCCTCCGTTAATTTGATATATCATTTCACAACGAAAGTATATGCTAATGAAAGCGTTTTGTCTACTGTTTTTTTTATAAAAACGCAAATTGACGTTCTTTTCCCTCTATGTTAAACTACTTTTAATGATATATCATTTCACATTTAGGAGAACGACTATGACAAAACCTTTATACAAAAAAATCATCGATGATTTATTACAGGCAATCGAATCTGGTCAATTACAAGAGCACGCACAGCTTCCCACTGAAAAGGAACTATCTCAAACGTATCAAGTCAGCCGAATCACATCCAAACGAGCACTGACTGAATTAGAAAATCAAGGGTTGATTTATCGTATTCAAGGGAAAGGCAGCTATGTTCAAACACGAAAGCCACAGAAAAAGAACGTCGCACGGATTCTATTTTTGATTCCCTTTGTTAACGACCTTTCTTTGGGAAACTTTAACGAAGGCTTAGCGCCTATCACTAGTGAGCATCACTATGAAGTCATCATGTCTTCAACAGAATTTTTGATCAATAAGCAAGCTGCGGATATCATGGCAGATTTTGACGGCATGATTTATTATGCGCACAATACCGAGGATTTTTTAGATACCTTATTTGAACTATCGATTCAACAATTCCCAGTCATTATTTTAGATAAAAAAATTCACGACCTGCCTTATCCAACCGTTCAGTCAGACAACTTTTCTGGAGGTGAAATGGCTACTACCTATTTGGCTTCACTTGGACATCAGCGGATCGCTTATATTTTTGGTGAGTCATCCTTGCCTCAATCTGTGCGCCAGCGGTACTTAGGCTATATCCACGCAACCAAGGAGCAACACCTGTCTTTCCATACTGCATTGTCAGATAAACAAGCTATTTTAGGTGAGCAAACCGTGAACTACTTGTTAGAAAACGCCATTACTGGTGTGGTTTGTGAAAACGACTTAGTTGCTATTGCATTGATGAACCAAATAAAACGTGCCAATATCGCTATTCCCTCCCAACTCTCTGTTGTAGGCTTTGATAATATTCAAGCGGCTTCACTGATCGATCCAGCTTTAACAACCATCGCACAAGATTTTAAAGGTATGGGGAAACTAGCTGGCGAAATGCTCATAAAGTGGATCGAACAGCAAATTGTTCCAACTGACCAACAAGTTCCTGTAAACCAAATCATTCGACATTCGACAAAGGAGATTTAATGAATGGACCCACGATCAATCGATACAAGACATGGTACAGATAATCAACACTCTTTTTCCAATGGTAATTGCCTGCCTTATACAGGTGTACCTTTTGGGATGAACTATTTTGCTCCTCAAACAAACGGCGATAACGGCAGCTGGTGGTTCAATCCGCGAGACCATGTGTTTCAAGGATTTCGTTTAACACATCAGCCAAGCCCTTGGATGGGGGATTTTAGTTACTTAGTCCTTTTACCATTTAACGGCTCTTTAAAAGAAGAGTCAGTCTTTCATGCACAGTCTTCTTACCGACCGGATGAAAGCGTTTTTAACCCTAGTTATTTAGAACTCACTGCACAGCGCTACCAGCTGACGACTCGTCTAATTCCAAGCATGTATGGTGGTGTTTTGACAACGCGTTATACACAAGCTGCAGCCAGCTTACTTCTCTCCTTACCAGGAAAGTATCAGTTAGTTATCGAGGATGATCATACCGTTTCTGGATCGATCATCAATTATGCTGGCTGCGAAGATCCGCAATTTTCATTTTATTTTACTTTGCATTTTCAACAGCCTTTACTAAATGCTGCCAACTTGGAAAAATCAGGTGAAAATGAGTGTGTAACTTTTTCTTTTGGCGATATTGAAGAGCAAGTCGTTCAGTTTGGTACTTCTTTTATCAGTAATGAACAGGCAGCCTTAAACCTGTCTCGTGAAGCGCACTGGCAACCACAAGATTACCTTAAACACTCAGAAAATCAATGGCAGGAGTATCTCAACAAAATCGACATCCAAGATCGAAATCAAGAGCGGTGCTCGACGTTTTACCATAATCTGTACCGAACATTTTTATTCCCACAAACCTTTTATGAAAAAGATGCACAAGGAAAAGCCATTCATTACGATACCTTAGCTAAGAAAGTCAAGCCTGGTATTCTATACACGAACAACGGATTTTGGGATACGTACAAAACGGTTTATCCTCTTTATTCCTTGATCGCACAGGACAAATATGAGGAAATGCTGGAAGGTTTTTTGACCAGCTATCGAGAAAGCGGCTATCTGCCTAAATGGTTATCGCCAGATGAACGTGGCTTGATGCCAGGAACCTTGATCGATGCAGTGGTCGCCGATGCCGCAGTGAAAAATATCCGACCAGATTTAATGCCTGAATTTTTAGAAGCAATGATCACAGGGGCTACTGTCCAAAGTGAAAATCAAAACTACGGCCGACAGGGAACAAACGATTATTTAACCTACGGCTACGTTCCGGCGAAATATCATGAATCAGTCAACCACACCTTAGATTATTGCTACAGCGATTTTTGTATCCATCAAGTAGCAAAACAACTAAATGAAACACAAACTGCTGAGTATTATCAAAAACAAGCCAAGAATTATTTGAATATTTTCGATGCAGAAACAGGATTTATGCGAGCAAAACAGCTAGATGGACAGTTCAAGGAACCTTTCAATTGTCATCAATGGGGGGAAGATTACGCAGAAGGCAGTGCTTGGCAAAGTAGCTTCGCTGTCTATCATGACTTTAAAGGCTTGATCGAAGCCTCCGGCGGTCAAGAGAAATTCCTACAGAAACTAATCGACCTGTGCAATCAAAAGCCTTCTTTTGATGTAAAAGGCTATGGATTTGAAATCCATGAAATGAGTGAAATGGCAGCGATTGATTTTGGTCAACTGGCGATCTCAAATCAGCCAAGTTTTCATCTACCTTACTTGTTCAACTATTTAGGTAAGCCAGAGTTCGCCCAACCATTACTGAAACAGTTAATGACTCAAACTTTTAATGACAGCATTACCGGCTATCCTGGTGACGAAGATAACGGAAGTATGGCTGGTTGGTATATCTTTAGCTCCTTAGGATTTTACCCAGTTTGTCCTGGATCAGGCGAGTACGTTGTTGGAATGCCTTTATTTGACAAAGTGACTATGCATTTATCAAATGGCAAAACGGTAACGATCACTGCTGACCCAAATAAAGAACAACATCAATTTGTTGATCATATTCACTTTAACGATTCACCGTACGAATCACTCTTCTTCAAACATCAGGATTTACTAGACGGAGCAGAAATTCATTTTTCATTAGGAGTTGTTCCTAGACCTAAAAATTATACAGCAGAACAGCTGCCTTTCAGTATGTAAACGAGGAGGCTGAGACAAACACCCATGAGGGCTATCACCCTCACCAAACAGAATGAAAACGAAAGTGATCGACCTGCAGGCTTTTTCCTGTCATACTTAGAGATGACAGGAGTGGCTTGTAGGTCGATCGCTTATTGAGGTTCTTCTCCAAGTAACCTTGAGGGACAAACTAGATCATTCTACTTATTTGTACCAATCATTAGGTCTTAGAACCTGCGTATAAAAATAAATTGTTTCTATAAGTAGAATAGCCCCTTCTGTACTTTTTTTCAAGGAGGAATGTTGAAA
>NZ_MIJY01000003.1 GCF_001730305.1 Enterococcus termitis | reverse complement strand
TATCATTATCTATTAGTGGTTGCAGCTGTTTGTGTAAAAGTTTCTGGGGTAATAAATAATTCATTTTATAACCTCCAAATAATTTATAGTTATTTGGCTATTATTATACGCTAAACCGCAACACAATGATACATATTTTTTATATTAACGTACATATAACTAAAAAATAGTCATTTATAAAAAATTATCCGATAACACAAAAAAACATCATAATCTTTTGATTACAATGCTTCTACCTCTTAAAATAACTTTTTTCCCTCACAAAATAATATGATCCTTCAACATGTCTAAATCCGTAATCAAAATCTTTCTATCCTGCATCTTGATCGCTCCTGATTCCTTCAACTGCTGCATCATTCGATTCACACTGCTGGCAGAAGTGATTCCGCAAAAATGGGCGATTTCTTCATTTGTTACGACAAAATCGATCAACAATCCTTCCTTTGTCGTAATGCCAAACGTATCGTACAATTCATAAATTTGTGTGCAAACTGCACCAAATTTACCATTCATCAACATCTGCTGCATCTTCTTCATTGAGTACATCAAGCGCTCACGATAATAATCTTTCACATACATTTGCAGGTTTTTGCTTTGATTGATGTCCTTCCAAAACTGTACACGGTCAATCTGATACAATTCAGCTTGTTCCGATTCTACACGAATATTGAACGGTGCATCAATAAATTGAGAATACTCATCTCTCAAAAGGGAAACGATTTCTAAATTATTGATATACCTCAAATTAAACTCTCGACCATCAGGAGAAATAACGCTGGTCTTGATGATTCCGCTTTTTAGTACGTAAGCATAACGATCCTGTAGTCCTTCATAAGTAAGGTAATTTTTTCTTTTCTTTACAACAACTCGAAAAGAATGTTTATCCAAATATTCTTGTAGTACATGACTATCCATCAGCGTTGCGCTCCCTATCCATTTTATTGTCATTCCTATTTAATAGGATATCACATCAAAAAACAATAACAAATGTTAATGACTTTTGTTTTGTTTTTTTGTTTTAAACGTTTTTTTACTACAAAACCGCATTTTTTTCCAGCAATTTTTTTGTATAGTAACACCTACAAAGATATTTCAGAAAATTTGTTGTATTTTCATATTTAACGATCACAGAAAGAAGGAACGTCAGAAAATGTCGGAACAATCAAAAGAAAAATTATTTAACAAAGGATTCATCAGTATCACCTTGATCAATTTCATTGTCTACTTAGTTTATTACTTATTGATGGTGATCATTGCCGTTATTGCACAAGATACACTGCATGCCTCTTTAGGACAAGCTGGACTTGCTTCCGGGATTTATATTATTGGAACATTATTTGCCAGATTATTTATGGGGAAAACACTGGAATTAATTGGTAGAAAAGCGGTTTTGAGATATGGAGCCTTGTTTTATTTGATCACAACGATTGCTTATCTTTATATTCCAAGTATTGGTATTCTTTATTTGGTTCGTTTACTAAATGGATTTGGCTACGGTACTGTCTCTACAGCAACCAATGCGATCGTCACAGCCTATATTCCAAAATCAAGACATGGTGAAGGAATCAACTATTATGGTTTGAGTACCAGCTTAGCAGCTGCTATTGGGCCTTTTATCGGCATGGTGCTATTGAACACAATGAACTTTTACTTTATTATCTTATTTTCAATCATTCTTATTTTGCTTACCACTGTAGCCTGTTTCATTTTTCCGGTGAAAAATATTCAGCTGACACCAGAACATCGTGCAAGCTTATCTCGCTGGAGCTGGGATAGTTTTATTGAAAAGAAAGTCTTGTTTATTGCATTTATCGGTTTCTTGATGGGCTTATCTTATTCAAGTGTTTTATCTTTTCTTTCCTCTTATGCCAAAGCGATTGATCTGGTTAGTGCTAGCTCGTTCTTTTTCGTTGTCTATGCATTAGTTATTACAGCAACACGACCGCTCTCTGGCCGAATTTTCGATGCTCGTGGAGAAAATGCAGTCATGTATCCTAGCTTCATTTTCTTGACTGCAGGACTGCTTTTCTTAAGTATCACAACATCTAGTTGGATGTTATTTGTGTCTGGCGGACTGATTGGCCTTGGTTATGGTACCTTTATGTCTAATGGACAGGCGATTTGTTTGAAAGCTAGTCCAAATAGTCACCGCATCGGCATTGCTTTATCTACTTATTTTATCGGCTTAGATTTAGGTTTAGGGGTTGGTCCTTATATTTTAGGGGAATTGCGAAACTTCTTATCTTTTCAGGAAATGTATTTCACAGCCGCTATGATTCCTGTTGCCTGCACAATTCTTTATGCACTTTTCTATCGATCAAAAGCAGTAGATTACACCACAGCACCTATTGAAAACTTAGAAGAACAATAATTGATTCGGAGGAACAATACGATGAGTACAGATGAACGTATGCTTGAAGTTTTAGAACAAACCTTAGTAAAAATCAATGAATTAAATACACGTTTAAGCCACATCGAACATGATCTGACTTCGATGGACAGCTATCAAATGACGATAAGTAATTATGCTAAAGAAATCGAATTAGCGGCAGAAAATAATAATATCATGGGATAATGAAAACGACCGTTGATTTCAGCTTTATGGCTGAGATTAACGGTCGCTTTTTTAAAATGCTGGTGTTAATGTTTCACTGTATTTTGTCTCTAAAAGCTCTCTGACCTCGTCACTGGTCATTGCCTTTTTCAGTGCTTGAATTTTATCTGAGTCTTTGTTGTCTTCTCGAGCAACTAAACTTATCGCAAAACGTTCATCAACTTTTTTTTCTAATAAAATGGCATCTTTCGGTGTCAAACCGATTTTGGCAATATACGTTGGATAATTGTAGACCATCGCAATGTCCTTTTCATTATAAGCTTCTGCCAAGTTCAACAAATCAACAGAAATCCACTCAAACTTTTTAGGATTTTCGACAATATCCTTGATCGTTCCGTTAAAACCAACACCTTCTTTTAGCTCAATCAAACCAGCCTCATCTAAAATCGCTAGTGCGCGGCCTTCATTTGAAACATCACTCGGCAATGCAATTCTGGCTCCATCAGGCAGATCGGTGATGTCTTTGTACTCTTTCGAATAAAAACCGACCTTCGCATTGTAGATTTTTTGAACAACCACCAGATTGCCATCTTTTTCTTCATTAAATTTTTGCATAAATGGCTCGTGCTGCGCAAAATTTGCATCAATTTCTTTGGCATTCAACAGCTCATTGTATTGAATATTATCATTGACTTGGACTAGCTCTACTTTATAGCCATCTTCAATATTTTTGCCAGCCAATTCAACCACTTCAACTGTTGAAGGGATATGAGAAGCGACTTTAATAACTTTGTCTTCTTTTTTTCCTGTAACAGCTTTGTCCTTTTGTCCACCGCATCCTACAACTACCAATCCTGTAACCACTAACATACTGATCAATAACTTCTTCATCTTTTGCTCCTATCACTTATTTTTTATTTATTCTCTTAGCAGCCCAACTGCCGCTAATTTGAATCAGACTAACAAAAACGATCATTAATACAATCGCCGTATACATCACTTCATACTCGTAGCGCTGATAGCCGTAGCGTAAAGCGAAATCACCGATCCCGCCACCTCCGACCACGCCCATCACGGTAGAATACGAAACCATACTGATCACAACTGAGGTCAACGCTAAAACCAACCCTGAACGTGCTTCTACATATAAAAAACGAAAGATCAACTGCCTCTTTGTACTCCCTAAAGCTTGAGCCAACTCTAAAATATCCTTAGGCACTTCAAGCAGTACCTGTTCCACGAGACGTGCGTATATCGCGACGGTCACAAAGCTTAAGGGAAATGCCGCAGCGTATGTTCCAAAGGCTGTGCCTAAAACAAATCGCGTAAACGGAATCAAGGCAACCACAAATAATAAAAAGGGAAATGAGCGAACGATATTGATATACCCATTTAAACAAACACCGATAAAATGATTTGATTTTGTTGGCATTTGTTTGGCTAAATAGACAAAGGTCCCTAAAGGCAATCCGAAAATGGTGCCGATCACAATTGAAATCAACAGCATCATGCCACTTTCTTGCAAAGCTTTTCCTAATTCAGGAAGATAATAAGTGATTTTTTCTATATATTCTACAATCATTTTAAGCTCTCCCGAATACGTTCGTAGTAAGAATCAAAGATTGGCTGTTGCTCGCTCTTTTCCAATACTATAATTTCCTGCATCTGCCCTTTGTCCAAAATAGCCGTACGGTCACACAACTGTTTGATCAGAGTCAATTCATGGCTGACAATAACCATCGTCGTTCCAAATGTTTGATTGATTTTTCGCAAAAGTTGAGTCACATCAGATGCATTTTGTCCGTCTAACGCAGAAGTCGGTTCATCACATAACAAAATTTCTGGATCGGTGATCAACGCACGTGCGATTCCTACACGTTGCTTTTCACCGCCGCTTAGCTGTTTAGGGTAATGATCAGCTTTTTCCTCTAAATGAACAAACTCGAGTACTTTTTGAATTTTTGTTTCATCATACACTTTATTTAAACGTAGCGGCAGTCCGATATTTTCCTTAACTGTTTGATTATAGAGCAAATTGAATTGTTGAAAAATCATGCCGATTTTTTTTCGGCTACGACGTTCTTCGGCTTCATTAAAGGTTGTAATGTCATGATTATCTACCAGGATCTGACCTTGATCGGGTTGTTCCAATGTATTGATCATTCGTAATAAGGTTGATTTTCCCGAGCCGCTTTCACCGATCACTCCGAAAATCTCATGGTTTTCGATTTGTAGATTAATGTCTTTTAAAGCAGAAATTCTCGCCCCATTATGATCATAACTTTTTGATACTTGGTTAAATATTATCATCTGATTTCCTCCGAATTAATCTACCATTAGCTGCAGAAACTCGTCTTTGGTTACATTATTAAAGTATTCATTTATCGGAATATCCTTCAATCTATGGTTGATTGCCTCACGTTGATACTCACAGCCAATTAACAGTTGTTCGATTTCTTTCGTCTCTTTTTGGCTAAAATAATCCCCATAGATCGCGATTGCGGAAATTCGTCCTTTTTCTACAGAAATATTTGCTTCAATCAGCCCACCTTGAAATTTTTCTTCTCGCTGGATTGTAAATTTAGGTTCTTCTCCGAAAATCCACTCATCATTTCCATAAATATCAGTTACAAGCTGATCGATAGCTAACTCATCTTCTTTCGTTAACAAGTACTCGTATTCTTTTATTTCAGCCAATGTATTAGCGTTAAATAAATGTAAAAGTAAATGATCTCGAAAAGCTTCTGTAGTAATCGCTTGGTATCGTTCAGATAAATAGGGTTTTAGATTTGTTACTCGACTTCTGACAGATTTTGTTCCTTTTGATGCAAGCTTCTTTTCAGAAACTGTCAGTACCCGACTAACTTCATCTAGATTTACATCTAACATCAATGTACCATGAGAATACATTTTTTTGTTTTTAGTGTACATCGCATTACCAGAAAATTTTTTCCCATCGATCAATAGATCATTACGTCCACTGATTTCTGCATCAACGGCTCCCAATTCATGCAGCGCATCAAGAATTGGTTGCGTGAAGCGTTTGAAATCACCGAATGCTTCGTGATCTGCATTCACCACAAAACTAAAGCTAAGATTACCCAGGTCGTCATAGACGGCACCGCCGCCAGACAATCTACGTGTAATGGTAATATTCTTTTCTTTAGCATAGTTTAAATCGACCTCTGCTCGGACATTTTGATTACGACCGACAATCACACAAGGGTTCTGAATATAGAATAAGACTACAGGCTCGTCAAACTGCTTATGGTTCAATATGTATTGTTCTGTAGCCAGGTTCCGACGGATATCACGAGAGGGCATCACGACATAATACATTTTCTTCCTCTTTTCTATTAAAGTGCTTTCAAAAACAGTCTAACATTCTCAATTATAAAATTACATATATTTGCTTAGAAAAGTCCTATTTTATAAGAAAAAACTATATTTTATATAACAGACAATACCATTTGAAACAGTTTTTAATACACAAATATGTCCGTTAACATTTTTAGTTATTATAAAAAACAGTACAACAACCAGAAATTATTCTAGCTGCTGTACTGTTTTGTCTATTAACTATTGTATTTAAGCATGGGCTTCTAAAGTAAAGCTTCTATTTTTTCTCTACTAAACGGATTTGAACAGCTTCCATTCTAAGAGATTTTCCAGTTGTACCCGCAATAGTTCCGTTTGAAACATATTTTTGCCAACCGATATCTTTCACGTGAGCACGGTACTCAACATTGTATTTCTCTGCTAATTCGCCTGTCAATTTAATTTGAATAGCTTCCATTTGTAGAGATTTCCCTGTCGTACCAGCTAAAGCACCATTTGAAACATATTTTTGCCAACCAATATTACGAACGTGAGCACGGTATTCAATACCACCCTCAAGTTTCTTCGCACCTTCAGGCATTTCTACATCAGCTAGGTCAATTTTCACTGCTTCAAGAGCTAATTTTCTACCTGTTGTACCAATAATTTCATTCATATCAACAGTTTTTTGCCAACCGATTTTGCTGACATGACCTTGAGCTTTGATTGTTGGTGCAACTTTTTGTGCATCCTCTAATTGTTTTTGCAATTTCGCTTTTGTCTCAGGATCGCGAATTTTTTCGATTGTTTTCGCTGCTGCTTCAAAGTCTTTTACTTTGATTTGTAGAGTTGCCATTTCGATTAAATCTTTGTCATGAGCAAGATTATCTGCTTTGACTAATGCTGCAACTTCTTTGTCTACAGCTTCTGTTGTTGTCAGCTTAGAGATTTTTTCTTTTGCCTTTGCTTTTTCTTCTACACTTAGGTTTTCTAGAGCATCGATTTGTTTATTGGCTTCTGCTTTAGCGGCAGCCAAAGCAATACTGTTATCTAGTTTTGCTTGGTATTCTTTACGTGTGCTATCAGTTCTTAAGTTGTTGATTGCTTTTTGTGCTTCTACATAAGACCCTGAAGCAAGTAATTTAGTGATATTGTTGATGATCTTTTGATCAAAAATTCTATTGTGTTCTGCTTTTGCTTCATTGTAGACTGCAACCATATCAGCTTTTTTATCAGCTTTGTCTACTTTAGCTTGGTACGCAATTTTTTGCTCAGGAGATAATTCATTTAATTGACCGATTGCTGCTTTGATTTCTGCTTTTGCTGAAGCTCCTTCAGCAGCTTCTACTGTACGATCCAAAATCAATTGATCAACTTTACCCTCTAGAGCATCAACTTCTGCTATTGATTGGCATTCAATTGTCTGAGCAATCAACGATAGCTTATCTGCTGCAGTTAGTTTATCTGAAGCATTGATTTTAGTTACTAAAACTTTTTTTCTGCTTTCCAAAGCTACTTCTGTTGCTTTTATATCCGCATCTTCATTTTTGGCTCTTGTTTCAATTGCTGCAACCGCCGGTATATCTTTAGCATTCGTTATTTCAGCTTTATAACCATTTTTCACTTCTTGAGTTAAATATTTCAAAGCATCGATAACAGCTTTAGCATCTTCTTTTGCTTTTTCTAACGTTTTAGCATCTTCTTTTGCATCTGCATTTTGTTGATCAAGATCTTTTGCTGCATTTAACACATTTGTTACAGCTGCTTTATCAGTTGCTTTTGTAATATCATTAAGAGCTGCATTTTTTTGTGTTGTAGTTAGGTTTTCTAATTTACCTACAGCTTCTTTAGCAATCGTTTTTGCTTCGTCTAATTCAACTTCTGCATTGATAACACCTGCTTGATAATTGTCATAGATCGCTTCGTTTAACACTTTAGTAATACCAGCTGAGTCTGTTGCTAAGTCAACGTTAGCTTTGGCAGTAGCTTTCGCTCCAACAGATAGATACTCTAACGCATCAATTTTATCTTTCGCTGCTTTTTGTTCAGCAAGTAATACCTTAGTTGCATCAGCTTCTTTTGCTGCCTTCACTAAATCAGCAATTACACTTTTTTCTGTTGCAGCTTCTACTGCATCAGTTTTTGCTTTTTTCTCAGCTTTTGTTAGGTTTCCAAGCGCATTAATTTCTTTGATTGCTTGGTCTTTTGCTGCTTTTAATTCAGCTGCATTTTTTTCTATTGCTTTGCGTTCGTCTGCTTGTGCAGAGGCAACAACCGCTGCAACAGCTTCTGGAGTTGTTGCTAAATCAACATTTGTTAAGTATTGTGCATTCAATATTGGATCCATTGTTGTTAAGTCACTAATCAAGTCTTTAGCTTTTGTACGAGCTGCAAATATATCTTTTCCTTTAATGTTTGTTACTTCAACGAAATCTTCCCATTCAGCTTGTACAGCGGCAACAGCATCGAGCGTTTTGGCTGCATCAACTTTGCTGTTGAAGGCACTTACGTCTGCTGCTGTAATCAACTCATTGTTTTTCTTGTCAGTTGAGATAACTGCTTTTAAGTCAGATTTTGCAGCATTTAGTTGTGCCTGTACATCGTTAGCAATTACATCTGCTACAGCTTTTTCTACTTCAGCAGTTAATGCATTCAAAGCGGCTAATGCAGCATCATCATTAGTAGCTGCTGCTGTATCGATTTTTGCATTAAGCTCTGTTTCTTTAGATGCGTTTAATCCTGTTATTTTTGCAGTTTCTGCCTTCAAAACGGCAACCTTATCAGTTATTGCTGCTGCTAATCTTGTTTGGTTTTCTGATTTCGCTCCAGCTACGACTGCATCAATTGCAGCTTTATCATCTGCTTTATCAATTGCTGTGTGAAGCCCTTGTTTTTCAATTCCTTGGAGTTGGCTCAAGCCATTAATCACAGCTTTTTGCTCTAGTCTGTAATTCGGAAGATCCGCAAGAGCGTTGTTCAATGCAACGGCATCTTTTACTAAAGTGTCCGCAGCTTCTTTATTTTTGGCTAACTGTTGGTCAAATGCACCCTTGAATGTAGCATAATCATTTGAATTCGTGATATCGTTAAACGTCGTTTTTAATACCTCTAGATTCAATGCAGTTGTGATAGTTGTTTTAATTTGTGTCTTTTGATCTGCTGATAAAGAAGCCAATGCATCAATTTGACCAGAGTAAGACGCTTCTACTGCTTTTGTTGCTTCTGCGACATCTTCCTTGTAAGCTTCTAGTAATTGTGCTTCTACTTCTGCCTTATCGTCTGCTCCTTTAATCGCTGTAATATAAGTTGTTTTTGCTTCGGGTGTTAAAGAAACTAAGGCATTGATATTCATTTCTGCTTGCTCAATCAGTTTTTGCAGCTCATCATCAACAGCTCTAACTTGTGTAGTTGCCGCTTCTGTTTGTTCTACATCTGATACAGCTAAAGCCGCGACAGGACTAGCCGCATTAAGTAACATAGCAAATACGACAGGTGCTACTACCCATTGTTTTTTTCTCTTGTACATCTTGTAAATCTTCTTTGTGTTGCTTTCAGGACTTAAATCGTCTTTTCTGAAATTTTTGTTGTTCTTCATGAACCAATACCTCCAAAATAATATTTTTGTTAAATACCAAAATCAATTAGTATCCACTCAAAGTAAAATAATGGACACGACCAAAAAAATCCATATAATAAAGTACAGAACATAATAGATCAAGGCGCGTCCAGTTGGCTTTTCATTTCTTCTTTTTTGTAGGAACAAGAAAGCTTTTTTTGGTGTCTAATTCTCGTGCTTTATTCGATGTATGACGGCTTAGCTGACGGCTATAGGGTGGAAATAGCTATAAAAAAAATGCTGAAAACACATTTTTTCAAACATGTTCTCAACATTTTTTATTTTAAATTGCTGCGACTTTTTCCATTGCTTTACGTTCATCTTGCATAAATGAATTTGTGTAAACATCCAGCGTCATCTTTGTAGAGGTGTGACCGAGTATTGAACTGATCGTAGCAATGTTCACGCCTAGCTCTAAACAGCGCGTCGCAAAAGTATGGCGTAATGCATGAAAGGGCAGTTGTGAAATTTGAAGTTCTTCCTGCAATTTTTTGAAACGATAGTTAATAGTTCTTGGTTCAGTACATGAATCTTTAATTCCGACAACGTACGGACTATAGGATGTCTTTTTTTCTTCTATTAAATAGCTTTTTAGTTGATTGGATAATGGTAAAATTCTTTCTGATTGAAAGGTCTTTGGAGTTCCCTCAACCAAAGCAGTCTTACCTATCCCAACTTGCAAGCGTTGCAATGTTCGCTGTATATGGATTGTTTTTTCTGAAAAATTAATATCAGTCCATTTCAATGCACTGATTTCCCCAATGCGCATTCCTGTCTCTAAAGCAATCAGAATAGGTAGATATTTTTTCTCTTTTAAAGCAGCTTCCTTAATCATCTTTTGTTGTTGCCTAGAGAATGCTTTTATTCTTTGTTTTTCTAATTTGGGTAATTCAATCATTAGACTAGGATTTTTCACTATCAATCCCTGTTTAAGTGCTTGAGAAAGAGCGTTTTTCAAGACACGATGTACAGCATGTACAGAACTTGAAGAAAGTTGTGCATTTAAATGTACGAGCCATTGATCAATTTCTGCCGGTAATAATTTTTGCAAAGGAATAGCTCCTAAATGCGGTAAAATATGCAGCTGAACTTTACTTTTATAACTATTATACGTACTTAATTTGACTTTGGGTTTAACAATCGTTTCTAGCCAGAGTTTCAGCCAGTCACCCAATGTACCATCATATGTGATTTGAAAAATATCTTCTTTTAATGTTTCAGCTTTTAAAAGCATTAATTTTTTTTTGACTTCTAAGTATTTTCTAGAATAGATATATCCATAACGAATTTTTCCATCTATCTTTCGTTCCTTTACATATCTACCTTCCCAACGACCGTCTTTTCTTTTATATATATTTTCCCCTCTTTTAGCCATTCTAAAACTCCTCTCTCATTTTTCCATTTGTGACGGCGTATTTGACGGCTTTGAAAAAATATAAAAGATTGTTGATTTAACAGTATTTTCCAAGCATCATATATCCGTTCCCAATATTACAGGGGAGAATTTTACATTCATAAATGTTAAAAAATAAAAGTTTTTCCCACTATGATTTCTTATCTATTAGCTACGGAATAACATTATGAATGTTTTTTTAATAACATAAAAGACCAAGACTATTTTCATAAAACCAATTACAGCAATACCTATTGACATTATCTATAAAAAAATAGTACAATACTAGGTGTTGGATGAATAAGACTGTTTATAAAACCAACATTTTTTATTCATCAAAATTTAATTTTTCATTTCTTGTTCCTACAAAGAACAAGAAATTTTTTTATTAAAAATAACCTCTTTTATCTTCCGTATTTTTCTCTCTTATGTTTTTTGCAGACAAACAAATTTCTCCCCTCATAACAAAATAAACGCCATCTTTCCATACTTCACCAACAACTTTTTTTACTGTTTTAAATCTATATACTTTATTAATCTCCTCCTACCTAATAAATACGCACTACAAATCCGTTTCTATTTTTTATTATTGTCCTTTTCTAATCGTACAGTATTTCGAACTAAACTTCCATTTCATTCTTAAAATAAAAGAAATAAAAGACATAAATAAAATGAAAAAACACCTTCGCTTTCTAGCAAAAGTGCTCTTTTCATAAATTTAATTATTAAATTTATCTGAAATTACGTTTTGGTACCATCTAAAAGATTCTTTCTTCGAGCGAGCTAAACTGCCAGTCTGATCATCATTTTTATCCACATAGATAAAACCATATCGTTTCTTCATTTCTCCAGTTGTAGCACTAACTAGGTCGATAGGTCCCCACATCAAGTAACCAAAGCAGTCTACATAGTCCTCGACAATGGCTTTTTCCATTTGCTCTATGTGCTTTTTGACATATTCGATTCGATAATCATCTTGGATCGTTCCATCTTCTTCAACTTGATCTATAGCACCTAACCCGTTTTCCGTAATAATGATTGGCAGTCCATAACGACGATAAATATAATTCAATAGGTATCTCAACCCAGTCGGATCAATCGACCAGCCCCACTTACTTTTTTCTAAATAAGGATTTTGAGTGCCACCAAACAAGGTTTCTTCATTTTCCTCATCCCCTTCATAATGCGCAACGCTGGAAGAATAATAGTTTAGCCCAATGAAATCCAACTTTCCTTGTGCAAAGGCTAATGCATCTTCATCTGAAACAGTCAATTCGATTCCTTGCGCTTGGTACTCTTTTAATTTATATTCTGGAAATCTCCCCATACACATTGCATCAATTTGATAGCATTCACGATCCGTCTCTTTAAACGAATTCATCACGTTTTGCGGATCACAGTTCAATGGATACGCAGGTGTTAAACCAAATACACAGCCAACCTGATTTTCTGGATCAATCATTCGAGCGATTTTAACTGCTTTGACACTTGCTAAAGTCATGTTATAGCTAATAGTCGCTAGTGTTTGCTGTTTATTTTCCATTTCAGTATATTTCAATCCAGCAATGATATACGTAAAAATATCAGATGCTTCTGTTTGTGGATCGATATGATTCATCTCATTAAATGTTACCCAATAGCGAACCTTGCCTTTTAACGCTTCAAACATCGTTTGACAATAATTTAGATAAAAATCGACTACTTTAGGATTCACCCATGAGCCATATTCTCTCACTAAATGAACCGGCATTTCAAAGTGATATAACGTCACAATCGGTTCAATATCATGCTTGAGCAATTCATCAATAACTTTTTGATAAAACTCAATCCCTAATTGATTTGGTGTCTGTTCATCCCCCTTAGGAAAAATTCTCGACCAATCAATAGAAATTCGGAGCGCTTTGAAGCCCATTTCAGCAAATAAAGCAATATCTTCTGGGTATCTATGGTAAAAATCAATTCCTTCATGGGACGGGTAATATTTCTCTGGATCGATCGTTTGGCAAATTTCTCTGGGAATTTCATAGGTTCCCTGTGTTACTAGATCCATGATTCCAATGCCTTTCCCCTCTTGATCCCATGCTCCTTCACATTGATGAGCCGCAATGCTGCCGCCCCATAAAAATTCATTTTTTTTCATTCAAAAAACTCCTTATCTCATTTTGCAATAGAACTCTACAGAATCACAGTCAAACATTCATCCTCGCTAAAAATATCTTCCTGAGCTGCTGGAATCACATCCAAATAATCCATTGTATTGGTGATAACAACAATAACGGTTGGATCGTACCCTGCTTTTTTTATACCGTCAAAATCAACGGTAGATAATAATTGCCCTTTAGTCACTTTGTCACCTTGCTTCACAATTGTATCAAAATATTGTCCATCAAGCTCGACCGTATCGATTCCCATGTGAATTAAAACTTCTACCCCTTGCTCCGTTTTGAGACCAATCGCATGTTTAGTCGGAAAAACAGCTGATACTTCACCAGAAATTGGTGCCACCACTTGATCACTGGTCGGAATAATTCCGATTCCTTTACCCAAAGCACCCGTAGAAAAGGCTTGATCCTTGATTTGCGCTAAAGGAACTATTTTTCCTTCAACTACACTTCCCAACGGTACTTTTCTTAAATCGACTGCTTGATTTTTCGCTTCAGCTTCTAATTCATTTTTTGTGATTGCTTGTTCTTCCTGAGGAATTCCTAATACAAATGCTGCAATCGCAGCGCCAACAAAGCCGATCACTACACTTATGATCATAAAAACTAAATTTGATATATCTTGATTATCCGCATAAGATGGTAATCCCATCAGTCCCCAAACGATTGAATAGGTTTTTACGTTCATCAATCCAGCAAATAGTCCACCTAAACCGCCACCGATCATTACAGCAATAAACGGTCTTCTAAATTTGATAAAAGCACCATAAATTGCCGGTTCGGTCACACCCATCAAGGCGCTAAAGCTGACTGTTCCAAATAATTGTTTTTGCTTCGCATCTTTCGCTCTTAAAAAGTATCCTAGCATTGCTCCTGAAACGGCAATATCAGAAATCGTAGCGGCTGCTAGAAAAATTGGATCGTATCCCATTTTATTCACAAAGTTCAACGCGAGCGGCATCATAAAGTTCCCAGCACCTAACATGATCAAAAATGGCTGTAGCGCTGCGTAAAGCATCACAACGATCCAACTGCCAAACGTGTTATGAAGCACTTCAAAGAACCAGCCAATCCCATCACCGATCCATATACCGATCGGTCCAAATACCAATAACGTCACAGGTAAACAAATCACCATGATCAACAACGGATTTAAAAAATATTGTAAAAATTTAGGCACATACTTATTTAGAAAAACTGTCAACTGTCCCATAAACCAAACGGCTAAAATAATCGGAATAAATGAGTTGGCATACATCATTTGCGGCAGTTTAATCCCAAAAATACTTAACCCAGCTACATCATTGATCGAACTTGACACAAGAACTGCTGCTAATGCGACCGCTAAATAAGGACTTGCTTTCAACCGTTTTGCACAAGACATAGCAATAAATATCGGTAAAAAGAAAAAGACTGCTGAGCGAATGGAATCCAATAACTGATAGGTTGGACTATCTGCCGAAATCAATCCAGTAATCGAAAATAACGATAGAAAACCAGCTAACAATCCCGATGCAATGATCGGCTCAATAACAGGGGTCATTGTTTCAGATAACAGATCCATTACTGCTTTCAGTGGATTTTTCTTTGCTTTTTCTTGATTTTCTTCAGTGACAGAAGTTAAGCCTAACATACTAATCAGTTCTCCATGTACTTCATTGACATGTGTACCGATAATGACTTGATAGGCCACGTTATTTGAAACAACATCGATCACACCATCTAAATCTTTCAATTCTTCTGTCTGAGCTTTCGAACGATCTTTTAACGTAAAACGTAAACGGGTCATACAATGTACAACCGCTTGAACATTGTCTTTGCCGCCAACTAATCTGATAATTTTTTCATTAAATGTTTGATATTTCATCTTCTTATGTCCTCTCTTTTTGACTCCGATGTGTCACTCGATGGATATGAAGCATAAGATAGGTTTCCTCATCGATCGTCAGATCACAGGCATATTTTTGTTGAACATAGACTCTGATTTTTTGCACACATTCAAAAGAATCTGTGTAGAGCGATTTGATTTGCTGATTTAAAATCATATCACTTTCTTCATGGCTGCTTTTTGTCAGCACACGCTGAATGAAATACTGCAAATGAGTCATCAGTCTCATATAATTCATAGAGCCTTCATCTAGTTTGATCTGAAAATGATACTGAATGATTGATAGAATATCTCTTACACTTTCCATCGAACGAATCGTTTCGTCCAAATTATTCTTATCCTCCTGCAAATTGACGAAATGAAGAGCGATCGATACGGCTTCATCTTCTGGAAAGGTCACTTGAAATTGCTCATTGATCAAATCAAGTGCATACATACCAATCTCAAAATGCTGTGGATAAAATTTCTTTACTTCCCAAGTTAATGGGCTGCGAATAAATTGTCCTTTAGCTGCACGCTTCAATGCAAATTCAATGTGATCTAGTAAGGTCAAACTTAGATAGTCATTTGACTGTTCATTTAATTTTTCTTCTCCATACGCAATAATTTGATTCACTAGCGTGATATGACTAGCATCTGAATGAGACAATAGATAGCTAAAATGCTCCAGCATATCATTAGAATCTAAAACATAAGTCTTTTCGATTTCATTTTCGTGGATGACTTGACCGACTTTTTTTCTAAATGCCAGACCTTTTGCATACACGATGACCTCATTATTTCCTCTACTTACGATTGCGACATTATTGTTTAAAATTTGACTTACTTTCACTTTTCTACTCCTTTCCAGAAAAAAAACTCAAATTACCCGGGAAAGGACATTCCTAGGTAATTTGAGTTCTGCCTGCATTATTCAGTAACATACTCTATAAAATGACTGCCTCGTCATTATCAGTTTTTTTTCTTGCCTCTAGTATAAAACATCTTGAATGAAATTACAACGCTTTCATGAAAGATATCTAAGGTCGCTTTGCTATGCTAGATCAGCACCATTTGTTTCGATCACTTTTTTATACCAGTAAAATGAATCTTTTCGTGAACGAGCAAGTGAGCCCTTGCCTTCATCATCTAAATCAACATAGATAAAGCCGTAACGCTTAGACATTTCACTTGTACTAGCACTGACCAAATCGATACAGCCCCATGGTGTATAGCCGATCAGGTCGACACCTTCATCGATTGCTTGTTCCATTTGCTCAATATGACTTCTTAAATAGTCAATTCGATAGCTGTCATGAACACTGCCATCAGCTTCAACAACATCTTTAGCACCTAAGCCATTTTCTACGATAAATAATGGTACTTGGTAACGATCGTAAAGCTTATGCAAGGTTACACGCAACCCAACCGGATCGATTTGCCAACCCCAGTCACTTGCTTTTAAATAAGGATTTTTCTTAGAACCAAGCAAGTTTCCGCCAGTGACATCACCATCTTTATCATGAGAAGCAATACTGCTCATGTAATAACTGAAAGACATAAAGTCAACGGTTCCTTCACGCAGAATTTGATCATCGCCTGCTTCTTTTTGGATCGTGATGTTATGATCACGGAAGAATTTATTCATATAGCTTGGGTAATAACCACGAATTTGAACATCTGAATAGAAAAGATTATTATGGTCACTATCAATACTTTCCATAACATCCAGTGGATTACATGTTTCAGGATAAGCTTCCATTCTTGCCAGCATACAGCCGATTTGGGCATTTGGAATAATTTCATGGCAAGCTTTGACTGCTAAGGCACTTGCGATAAATTGGTGATGTGCAGCTTGATATTGTGCCTGTAACAAGTTTTGATGCCCATCAGCTAAAATTCCCCCGCTTAAATAACCAGTCATTCCGATGATATTAATTTCATTGAAAGTCAACCAATACTTCACTTTGTCTTTATAACGATTGAATAATACTTTGGCATAGCGCTCAAAGGCTGTGATTGTTTCCCGACTTTCCCAGCCATTTTGTTTAAATGCCAATCCTAATGGAAATTCATAATGAGAAATCGTCACTAAAGGTTCGATACCATACTTCAAACACTCATCGAATACAGCATCATAGAATGCTAAACCAGCTTCATTTGGTTCTACTTCATCACCATTTGGAAAAATACGCGGCCAAGAAATCGATAAACGAAACGTCTTGAAGCCCATTTCTGCAAATAACGCGATATCTTCTTTATATCTATGGTAAAAATCAATACCGTGACGTTTAGGGTAAATTCCTTCTTTGTCATTCATCGCAAACTCAACATCAGCCTTAGTTGTTGGTTTCAGCAATTCGGTCATACTAATGCCATTTTCTTTCACATAACGGGCAGTATCTGCTGTCGACCAGCCTTTACTATCTTCTAAAAATGCCCCTTCAAATTGATTGGCCGCAGTTGCGCCGCCCCATAAAAAATTTTGTGGAAATCCGCTCATTTCTTTCCATCCTCTCGGTCATTGATTTAGTGTATAATAGTACTAACAAATTTATCTTAGCACGAGATTGAGCAAAATCATTTTTTTGTTGCGCCTGCTATTTTCATGATTGAGCTGTATTTTCATGACTACGAAAATGACTTGTAGAAAAGGAGTTTTTTGTTGATGCTTGACCTACTTGATTTCCTGCATTTTTTAAATACAAATAAACGTGATGCTACCTACTCACGAATCATTCTCTACCTTTTAACCCATTCAAATGATATGAAACATCTAACGATCACAGAAGTTGCCGAACGCTGTTTTGTTTCACCTGCAACGCTAACACGCTTTTGCCGCCATTTTGGTATTGCCAATTTTGCCTCATTACGTGATTCACTCGTCTCTTTTGGCTCGATGAAAAAACACAATGGACTACGAATGAAAGAACAAGAACTGACCGATTTAGCAAATGATCCTAAAAATTATCTTGTCTCTTATGGAAATGAAATAACAACAGCGGTCAAGGATGTTTTACAAACCATTGATATCGAGCAAGTCGATCAAATTTTAGCTGATATCCACCAAGCAGAAGAGGTTGTCTTGATCGGCTACAGCTCGACCTTGGAGTTAGCAAAAGAATTACAAACCTCTTTTTTACTCAGCCAAAAGCTGGTCTTTGTGGGTGAAACAGAAGAAACACAGCAGTCATTTGTAAATGAGCTTAGTGAGCAGTCTGTCGTGATCGTGATTTCTTCTTATGGCTCTTTACTGAATAAAAGCAGTGATCTCATCAGAAAAATCAGTGACAGCAAAGCCAAATCGATCTTACTGACACAGCATACGCAAAATACCTTAACTTACTTATTTGATCTGTCCGTCAATGTGACCACGACAAATTATGTCCGTATCGGGAATTATCCACTAATGTTTTTCTTGGACTATTTTGTTCGACGCTATGCTAGTCTGTATCAATGAACGACAGTTTTACTTTTCTATCAAAAGAATAAAAAACGATAAGTCACCTCGCGTACGAATCTTTTCTTGATAAAAAACAACGCTTATAGATATGCAGCAAATCACTCTACTTTCAGAAAAAAATAAAGAACAGAAGAGACATATACGTCCACTGTTCTTTTTATTTTCTATTAAATTAGGCTTGCAGCCAATGCTCTCACTTTTTTTAAATTCAGTAAATAGCCTTTGTCTTGTTTTTCCACTACTCCTGATTCCTGAAATTCTTTTAAGGTGTACATCAGATGCCGATAGCTGACACCTAAAAATTCAGCAGTTTCTGTATGCTTTTCATGATAAACCCCTGCAACTTCCGTTTGCAGCATATATGCTGCCAAGCGATGCTTCAACTCGTAATTTTGATTATTCGAAAAATGATCGACCCGCAGCAACACTTTTTTCCCTAAATACTTGGCAATGATTCTTAAAAAGCGATTATCGTTTAACAGCGCTTGCTTTGCTTTATGATACGGTAAGGCCAAACAAATACAGCGATCGATCGTCTGAACATCTTTTACCTGTTCCTCCACCTCTAATAACGACAATTCTCCAATAAAATCTCCTGCTGCTAAAAATTGAAGCAACGAACGTTTGCCATTTTCATGGATCTTATAAATTTTTGCTCTGCCGTCGATTAAGAAAAAAAGATGATCGACAGATTTATCAAACCGTACGATGTACTCATTCTTTTCATAAACAAAAAGATGCGCATATTTTAAACTGTCTTCTGGAAGTTCTTCAAAAATGGTTATTGCTTTTTTATCTGTCAATTCGTTCAATTGATTAAGTGGATAGATTTTCATATGTCCTCCTAAAATGTGAGATATCTCCTATTATTATGAATGATTTTCCTTTAAATTACTATTGTAAAGATTATTTATCACAGGAGGACAATCATGAAAAAAGTATTATCATCTCTATTCTTTTATGCACTTAGCGGTGTGGGAATCAGTTTAACGTTGAAAGCAGATATTGGTGTCAGTAGTTTTAATTCCTTGAATGTCGCAGTTTCTGCAATCAGTCATATCAAAGTTGGAACAGTTACTTTTTTATTTAATAGCCTATTTTTACTTGCTTATATTTTATTATCGAAGAAAAAGCAACCTTTGAAGTATTTAGTGATGTTTCTTTCGATTCTTTGCTTGGGAAATATTATTAATTTTTTCTCTTATACAGTTTTTGGCGGTCTTCAGCTCGACAATTATTTCCTCAAATTACTATTCTTTATTCTTGGAACCTGTTTAGCTGGTTTTGCTACAGGAATCGTCATTTCGTTAAATGTAATTCCCTTTCCAATCGAAAGTGTCTGTATTCGCTTAAGCGAAAAGACCGGTCAATCCTTTGCTAAATTTAGATATGGGATCGATATTTTTTCTGTAGCCGTTTCTCTAACGATTTCCTTGATGTATCATCTGCCAATTTTCGTTAGAGAAGGAACACTGATTAGTCTCTTCCTACTATCAGGCGTCATTTCGTTTACTAAAAAGGCTTATGAAACTAGCTTACTGAAACAGCAAGCATAAAAAGTATAATTAAAGTGTTTGGGACATAACTCCATGAGCTACACCCCAGACACTTAGAATTTGAATAAACACAGGAATACTCTACTTTTATTTCAGTTTGATAAAAGGCAGTGCACCATCTGTAAAAATTTCATCACCACCACCATTTCGGCCATGGTAGCTTGTGGTAAAATGTTCAACTATGTCAACAGATACCTGTTGATTCTCCTCTTCAAAGGAAGCCAAAACAAAATCACGTTCTTTATCAATATCTGAATTGATTTTATGTGTGACCTGTCCAGTGAAGATAGAAAATCCAACTTTTTTATCATAGGTTGCTGCGCCAAGCCAATCAGCTTCTTTTCCACCTGGTAAGTACCAGTCTTTTGGTGTTTGCCAAAAGCGAACATGATGTCTTCTACGAGGATTATTTTCAATTTGTTTTTCAAAGGCTAAATCTTGTCGTTTGTCGAATAAAAATAAGGAACTCACTGGTGCATTAGGATAAGATTTTCCTAGTAAACTAGCGACTATCATTTTTATACTCGAGTTCAACGACAATTTTTCGGCTTTCGTCCAGCCACTATTTACAAATAGCCTCTCCAAGTCTGCTTCAGTACCGATAAAGGCAAGATTGATCGGATCGCCTAATAACCCATCGCTTGTTCTAGAGCGACCAATAAAATAATTAGGCAAATAGCGTCCTGTCATCAACTTATTGATAAAGGGCAAAATCAAATACGAACTAAATAACCACAGAAGTATATAGGCAACAATATGGATTTTTTTAGTTAGGATTTCTGAAAACAATGCTTGATAGACCAACGTACCAATAATGACAATAAAAATAAAGCGAAATACCCTAAATACCGTATTAAAAATCGTTTGCTTTTTCATTGGAACCTTCCTTCTGTCAAAAAACTACCTTATTGATTCTCTTCACCTTCCGGATCGTAGGGAACGTATTCACTATAATTATCTAGTTCACCTTCAAATACATCGTTAACGAAGTTACTGTACGATCCCATGCCCATTGTACCTAAATCCGAATTTGTTTCTGTCATATTATTCATGATTTTTTCCTTGTATTCTTCTGCCGTAATTACTGCACCTGTTTTAACATTCTTATAAAATTTTGGCATATTCATTCATTCCTTTCTTAGTGATTCTTAAAAAGATTCATTCAATGTGATCTTCTTTATTTAAATTATACTCACTTCTCCAAAAAAGTCGCCTAATGTCTTCTTAATTCAATAAAAAAAAGCTGACAGATAACTCTTTAAGTTATCTGCCAGCTCTCTAAAATTTGAATAAACGCTGATAAAAAAGCAGCTTTTTTCAGAAATAAGGCGAAATCTCGGTGAAATAGAGCGTGGAACGATCTAATGTAGACCATACCTACTAAACTGCATTTCGTTTTTATCCAACTGCTTATTCTTACTCTCTACGTTTTTGTTGTATTTAATTCTTTATCGGTTTAATACCAACCATTAGCCAGCCAGAAAGCTTGGGCTGCTTCCCATGAACCATAACGTCCAGCTACATAGCTGTCCGCTACTCGTTCTTGATTGGCTTCAGAGTAGTCACCATTTAGGTATGAAGCATCTAATTGATAGCGTCCAATATATCTGCCGTTTGTTGCAGCATATGAACCGCTAGATTCTTTTTGAGCAATCCATTCTTTTGCAGAAGATGTCGTTGCAGGTGTTGTTTCTGCAGTTGCTGTTTCAGCTGCTGGTGTTGCTTGTACGGCTTCTTCTTGTACTGGTGCTGTCTGAGTTTGTTTAGGTGTTGCATCTTTAGCCGCTTCTTCAGCAGTACGGATAGTTAATTCTTCCCCTACGAAAATCATATTTTTATTAGAAATGTTATTATCTTTAACAATATAATCGATTAAACTATTGTCTCCACTAAATTGTTGAGAAATTGTAGATAGAGTATCTCCTGATTTTACTTTATATAAGCTTTCAGCGTGCGCGTCAGTCGTTCCCATAAAAATGCCAAATCCTGCAGTCAAAGTTGTTGCTAATAAAATCGTTTTAAGTGATTTCATGTTGTTTCTCCTTTGTAAAAAAATATTTTTGTCGTTTGTTTATCGACTTTGCATACTTTAACATCTAAAAATATTTCATAGGTGAAGATACAGTAACAATTCGTTACGAGTATTGGCGTTGCGTAACAGTTTGTAAAAACAGCAAGGAGAAACACTTGTTCGTTCTAGGTTTTTTACTAAAGCTAGAAATGAAAAAAATCATGTTTTTTTCTGAAATTTTTACTTTAATCTTTTAAAAATAAAGTGAAATATTACAAAAATCCGGAATTATTACAAATTTTTCTCTTAGAAATCGAGTAAAATTCACTGTTTTTAGGTGCGATGATTGCTTTAAAGTAGAAAAAAGAGCCAAGCTATAACTCAAAGAGTTGTAGCTTGGCTCCCTAATTTTATTGTATAGCTTGCTCTTTTTGCTCGATTACGGACTCCAATAAGCGATTTTCTGTTTGAATAATATCAAAAAAGGCACTGATTTTTTCTAACTGTTCATAATCGATTTGATATAACTTCACTCTTGGTTTAAAAAATAAAAACCCTGGACGTACTTTTACTCGTTCATTGATCAAGTGACATTGTTCCATCATTGATTGTAAATCCATTTCTGACACACTATTTTTAATTTTTTCGATTCTAGCGCGTTCATAAATCCATTGATCTTTTGTGACCGTCATCTTTTCAGTGATCGTTACCAATTGACGATTCAATCGCCATGATTGCTCGATAAACTTCGCCTTTTTATAAAGATCATCATATTGAATCAAATCAATCCGAACTGGTTTATACCAGTCCTCTTCATCTATTGTCGTTTTCTGGTGTTTCTTAAATCGTTTTAAACCACTAACAAGTAGGCTGTTTTCTATGGCGAGCAGCTCGTACTCCAATTTTTCTTTTGCTACCCGCACGCGTTCCTTTGACGCCTTTTCTCGTTTCAAGCTTTCTTTCAGATACAACACTTCATTCTCATCCGAACGAACTGGCGCTAAATCTTCAAATTGCTCGATTCGTGAACGATCAAGAAGCTTGTTTTCTTTAGGTTTCGCTACAGAAGCACTAGAAAAAGCCTCAACTTCTTCAGGTTCATCTGCTGATGTACTTGATAACGTCTCATAATCTTCGAACTCATCTATCGATGTATCTGTATACGGCTCATTCTCTTCAAACTCATCTAGTAGTATATCTGAAAATGTTTCTTCCTCTTCAAGCTCATCTACCAACGAACTAAAGAAGTTTTCGTTGCCTTCAGATTCATCTGAAACCTCTTCCTCTTTAAATGAAAATACTTCCTCTTCTTGTGGTTCTTCTACAGTGACAGCTACTGGAAAAGTTAGCGGCTCTTTATACGTTTCTTCCCCTTCTTCTTGAAAAATTGAAAGAAATTTTGCTTCTAAGATACTGCTTACTGATTGTTGTTTTGTATAGTCCATCTGCTCTAAACTAGCAGAAACGCTGAACGCTACAGGGTCTTCCTCGTGTGTTTCTAACGATACAGAAATAAATTCGCAATAATATGTACTAAAAGAGCCATCGACTTCTTCTACTATTTTTGTCCAAATAAATTGTGGAAACAGTTCTTCTAACTCTTCCAGTAAAACATCCCAATTCAATTCTGCTTGAAAAAATTGAATTTCAACATGTTTCTTTAATGGGAGAGAAAGCACTTTTCGAGAAATTTCGCTATTTTCTCGAAAAGTAAATAATTCTCCGGTACGTTCTTCATAAAATGTCTCACAGGCATCAACTATTTCATCCGTACTATCTTTTTGATAGAGAACGGTCCCAGTTGTGAATGGGATTGCCTGTTGATGAAAAAACACATCAAAATAATCATTCATCGAGCCATTCTCCTTTCTTAATTTTACGATTGAAGCTCATAGATAGGGGTTAAAATAAGTTGCTGACCTTCCGTTAAGAAGTATTGATCTAAGTCGTTCCATTCTTTCAACGACCAGACAGAAACACCAGTTTTTTTAGAAATACTTGCTAAGGTATCTCCTTTTTTCACTTCGTAGGTTTCTTTTGTCTTCTTACGAGTTGCACTTACTTGATAATCTTTAGAATTATTTTTCGTCACTGTATCGCTTGTTTCTTTTGTAGAAGAAGAGTTAGTTTCTTTTGTTGTTTCTTTAGTTGTTGCTTTTTTAGTCGCCTTTTTGTCTGATGATTGTGTTGTCTCTTTATCAGCAAAAGCAGTAGATAGTTTTTGAACCATTTCTAATGAGCGGTCTACCGCATCTTCTTTGGCTACGACTGTTGTTTTTTCTTCTTGTTTTGGAATACTCAATTTTTGACCAATAAACAACATTCGGCGATCCAGTTGATTTTTATCAAGAATTGCCAAGGTAGAAATATTGTACAGCTCACTGATTGACTTCAATGATTCGCCTTTTTCGACAATATGCGTAACGTATTCAATCGTTTGATCCGTTTTATCATTTTGTCTTTCCAATTTATCAAAAGAAGTATTTAACGTGATTTTCTTTGCCTTTTTGGTCGTTTTACTATCTTTTAACGTATCATACTGAGTCAGATCGTAGGCATCAATCAAACCGTTCAACTTGGCATTATAGCTTGTATCTGTTGCGTAGCGGCCTGTTAAGAATTTCGTTGCATCTTTGTATGATTTCGTGTTTGTCTTCCATGTACCGCTGTAATAAGAGTTGCTAAAGTCAGTACCACCTCTAATCAGCTTCACATAGTCTTCCAGTGATTCTTTATATGATGGATACTTTCTGAAATCAGAGCGAATGGTAAACATACTTCCAGAACCGTCATCTTCACTTGTCAGGAAGTTTGCACTTTGTCCCTTATAGCTGCCTTTGATTCCGAATAAATTATAGTTTGGCGCTGAAGCTAGTGCACTGTTTCCAGAAGCACTTTCCAAAATTGCCTGTGCGATCATTACAGATGCATAGACATTGTTCTCACCTGCAATTTGACGTGCATCTTCTCCGATTACTTTAACAAAACTTTTTGTTGTTAGATTAGGACTGATATGAAATACCTGATCAGAACCAGCCGGACTTGCACCTGTTGTTGAACCGCTAGTTGTCACATTCGTTGTTGTGCTCGGTTGTTGCGGCCCTTGAACTGGTTGGGGCTGCGGTTGAGCAGGCGCCGGAACACTTGGCTGCGGCTTTGGCTTACTAGGCTGCGGTGTTGGCTTTGGTTTCGGCTTTGGTTTAGACGGAGTTGTTGATGAACTCGTCGTGCTGGTTGTAGTACTTGTACTGGTTGTACTTGTACTTGTTGTAGTGCTTGTAGTCGAACTGTCAGTTGTCGACGTATCAGATGTGCTCGTTGAATCTGTTGTGTCTTGGGTCGAGCTTGAGCTTGTCTCATCTGTTGATGTAGATGAGTCTGTTGTACTTTCTTCTACAGATTCGTCCGTTGACTCACTGCTGCTTTCTTGCGTAGAAGAACTTGTTGCTATTCCTTCTACTGTACTTTCTGTTGTTTCATATTCTCTAGTTGAGGATAATATTGCTACATCTTCTTGTTCTTCCGATCCTACTGTAACATGATCTTCTGCTTCTTTAGCAACAATTGGTTGAGCATCTTTAACAGAAAGGACAGCAGTTGAAGTCAGTAATCCTACACTCAATACACGTAATTTCTTACTGTTTAGATTTCTTTTTTTCATGTTGTGTCCTCTCTTTCTTATTGGTATGGATCTTCTTTTACTAAATTGATGATTTCGTTGAAGGCTTGTTCAGATTCTTCCTTCACATCTTTGATACGTTTATAGTAATTTTGGTATTCTTGCTCTGCGCGTTCTAAACGTTTTAAGACATTTGCTTTGCGTTTCGTGTCTTCATTGATTCTTTGCGCACGTTGATTAGCTTGATTGATAATCTCTTTTGCTTGTTTTTTCGCTTCCAGTAGGACTTCGCCAATATCTTCTTTCGATAATTGTTGATCGATTTCCATTGTTTTCTTAGCTAGCTGACGTTTTGTCTCTTCTAGTTCTTGACGAACCTCAGCAAGTTCTTCAAATGTTGCTGAATCAGTTGGCGCGTCATTTGCCATAATCACGATTTGTTCTTCAGAAAGCTTGTCGATCTCTTCTTGTTTTGCCAATAGCTCTTGTTCATATTGTCTTATTTTATTGGCAAAGCGCTCAGCTTTTTTGCGGTTTAGATCGTTCTCATCGATTTGACGATTGCTCTCACGTAAAAGCGTATTATATTTGCTTTTGACCTGTTCAAGTTCTGCCATGCGTGCATCATAGTCTTTTGGCACAGCTTGAACCATAGATAATTCATTCTCCAGTGCTTCGCTCGTTTGATGAGCAGCATCGACTTCGTTTTGTAATTGAGTCATCTCTCTTTTGCTCTTGCGCAATTCTGCTTTCAATTCACGGATTTCATTTTGAAGCTGTTGGTTCTCTTCTTGAAGCTCTTCAAGTTCTTCATCATCGATCACTTCATTGATCGGTGGTCTTTTTTTCATTTGCTTTGGTTTTCTAGGCGTTGGTGCTGGCGGTGTCTTTTTCTTCTTCAGTGAGAACAACGAACGAGATTCTTCTTCATCGTCATCTTCGTCATCATCATAGTCGTCATCGTCATCATAATCTTCATCATCGTCGTAGTCTTCATCATCGTCATCATAATCGTCGTCATCGTCGTAGTCTTCATCATCGTCATCATAATCGTCGTCATCGTCGTAATCTTCATCATCGTCATCATAATCGTCGTCATCGTACTCTTCATCATCGTCGTCATAATCTTCATCATCATAATATTCGTCGTCATCATAATCTTCATCATCGTAATCTTCGTATTTTTTTCTTTTTTTACCTTTACCAAAAATTTTCAGCATGTGCTCAATTCCTCCTAAAAATGGGACTCTCTTTTGATTTTTTCTATTTTCTTAAGTCAAACATCTAAGTAAATCATGTGGGTTGTTTATATATGTAACTTATACGATAGTGTAGTAGTTTTCTATTTTTATATAAATAACCAAAGCCACTTTCGATTTCAATCATATGTGCACGCTCTACTCACTTCAAAAAAATTCACCAAAAAACTGAAAACGTACCTACCTTCCTCTATTTTATCAGATAAAGCTCAAACAAACAAACTGATTTGTACGTTAATTCCCTTTTTTATAATACTACATTTTAGAGATAAATATTTTCAAAAAAATCACAATTAACGTCCAAAAATAAATTTGTTTTTTTATCATTATAATATTTTGTAAAATGTATTTTCATGTTAAAAATCTATCCTGTTATTCTAAACGACTCGTTTCGCTTTTTTCTGTTCCTTTTTTTGTCTACAATTTCCTCTATTTCGTAAAAAGACTATAAATACGTTGATTTATACGCAGATACATTCTCAATTATAAAGAAAAAAAAGAAGGGGACGGCTTCTCACTTACTAAGAAACCAACCCTTTTATACTCTACTTTTCTTTCTCCTCCCAGATTCCATCCGTTAGAAAAAGAAAAAAAGATCCATTTATTTGTTATTAATTTAAAGATTTATAGAAAATGAACGAACTAATATCTACTATACAAGAAATTTGCCCTTTCAATTTTTCACAAAATATTCACATTTAGACGTCACTTTTCCGTATAATCTTTCACAAAAATTCGAATAACACTTAATGTTCCGTTATCTCCAAAATCCATTCCAAGATTTCTAGCAACTTCCTTCTCTTTTTCAGCCTGCTTTAAAGAATTTTCCAGTCTCACCTTTTTCCCTTTACGTTCCTCAGCTGGTTTATTTATTTGTTCCTTAAACGTAGTCATTTTTTTATCGAGATCACTGACGTTTGTTAAGGCTGCCAGCTTTTCAAATGTTTCTGTTGGGTCATTGAGGTACACTTTTCCTTGTTCTGGATAATTAAATAGCATGATATCTTGTGCGCTTAACCAAGCTAGCTTCTTTTCCCGATCAAACTCATACGTCATTTCAATTGTCGCATAAGAATAATATTTCCCATCTTGTTTATCTTTATAGGAATAGGTCCCATTCATAATTAATGTGTTTCCCGTAGCTACTATGGAATAAATCGGTTCTTCCCTAGTATTTTCTTGTGTCTGTAGTGCTGTTTCTAAAATGGGTAGTGCTGACTCATATAGCTTCGGCAGCTTTACCTTAAACTTCTCTGTCATCAATTCTTGGGCAGCTGTTTCGGTTAGATCAAGATAATTGAATTTGCCAAACCCTTTTTCTTGAGATTTTTGCCATATAACTGCTTGATCTTCTGCGTTGATTGTTGGTTTTGCTTCATTTTTACAGCCTATAATTAATACTAGGCAAATCGAAAGCAGCATTGCTAATTTTTTATTCATTCGTTTCTAGCCCTCCTATTATAGATTCAGCTATCTTAGTAAATCCAGATCTAGAACAACTGGATCTTGTTTAGGAAATTTATCTGCTGCAAAGGTCAAAAGCACTTCTCCTGTTGTCTCATCTAAACGATACACCAGCACTGCTTCTACAGATTCATTTTTCTCTAGTTTATTTTTTTGATGTTCTTCTAATAAAGCTAGCGCAGAGTTTTTTTCACTTTCTGGTAAAACCGTCTGATTCAGTTTTTGTCCTTTTTGTGTAACGTCAACTACATGGCTTAATTGATCAGCCGTTGCTTTTTCTTCTGCAAGATTGGTCATTTCATAACGAATTACGAGCAAAGGTTGATCCTGCTGGTCGATCAGCTTTCTAAATCCTTTGATTTCAAAAGAATACGTTTCATTTTTCACCATCACGCTATCACTGTCAGCTACGTTATTCTCAGTTGCTTGTTCTGGCTGGTAATCTGCTTGTGCGTTTGTTTCAAGCAATGAACGAGCCGACTGATCAATGATTTTTGATCGTGACTCGTACTGATTGTCGTCAGCAGAATAGTAGACCAATTGAACCAAACTTGTCTTGGTTTCAATATAGTAAATATGAGCCCAAACATCTTTTTCTTTAAATGTCGTAAAAACAGTGAATTTATAAGCCGGATACGTATTCAATTCAAACTCTTTCATATAGACATCTTCAACATTTTTATAATTATATGTTGAAGCCAATTGTTCACGAGTCTTTGAACCAAAATCCTTTAGATCCATCGTTTCTTTTCTAGTTGTGCTGACAAACATTATCGAGTTGCTTTTTTGATCCGCCGCTGCGAAAACGACTTCTCGACCATATAACTCTTTATCGTTCTTTTCTAGTTCCCATGATGAAGGCAATTGAATCGAGTAAGAAACGCCTTGATCTGAAAAAGTTTGTTTGTCATTTGCTAGTTTTGCTGAACAACCAGCCAAAGCAATAAGCACTATAAGTAGAAACATTATTTTCTTTTTCATTGTTTCTCTCTCCTGTTCATTTCCTTATTTTCCTTTTTTAGCCATACTAGATAACCCAAAAATATTATTATGCATAGAATAAATAAAGCAGCTCCAGCTTTAAAGCCTTGCGGCAAAAATACAAATTCTATCGTATGTGTACCTTTTTCAACTGGCAAGGTCAAGAAGGCTTCTTTAAAGGTCGGAATCTCAGTCTTTTTACCGTCAATGTATGCACTCCAGCCTTTATCATAAGGAATCGTCGTCCAAATTACTTGTGCTTTATCCAGTGTTACTTCAGTTTTTGCTTTGCGTCCACTAATAGCGAAATCTACACCCTTTTTCTGTACAGATTCTAAAGCTGTTTCAAAGCGTGGAATATTGAGCAATGCTGTATCCGGCTGATAAATAGAGACCTTGGCATTTGATGAATCAAATGTCGCCTTTACTTCGATTGTTTTCGCTTTTTCAAAGTAGCCAAGATCATAATATTGACCTGACTCAAGAACATTGCTTCGTCTAGAAACCCCTGCAACCTCGAGAATGACATCTGTTTTTCTCATCATACGTTCATCTGCTCCGACTAAGCTTAAATATGCTTGGGTCTGTGCAGGTATTTCGATCGTCCAAGTAATCGAAGAAAGCTGTGTCACATTCTCTTTAGCATATACCAGACTTTCTCCACTCGATTCCAGCACAAGATTATCTAGTTTTTTCTCTTTTACATTTCCAAAACTAAATAGATCTTCTTCAATACCTGAAAGGTGGCTGATAAGTTCTGTCTGGTTATTAACTGCTTCTTTTTCATAGATTTTTTTATCAGTAAGAACACCTAATGGAAGTGTGTTTTCATTTTCATATAAATGGTATTCCCCTTGACTTGCAATCTGTTTGAAGCCATATTTTGTCGGTGCATTTTGCTTTGTCAAATTGTATTTGATTCCTAAAAGCGAATCCATGATCAGTGTGTTGTTTCCATAGTTGATATTCAAATTACTTCCTGTAGAACGATAACCCAAATTATTTAAATACGCAGAGGAATGTCGATTTCGGATGGAAGAAAACATTGTTACGCCACTATATCCATAATTAAAACTATCATTACGGGAAACCGGATCTAGATTTTCCATACGATAAAATCCATCATTCTCAGCTTTAGTCTTTTCTACTAATTCATTTATTTCATCATAGTGCTGATCATAAACCGTTCGACCAGCATAACCCCAATCTTCCTTGATACTCTCAATCATTACTTTAGTATTAAATGCTGCTTCCGAAACCATAATTACTGCAAGCAATATGGGAATCCCGACTCTCAATTTTTCTTTTTGATAAGCCAGTAATAATACAAGATACACGACCAACAACACAATATTGATAATAAATGATTGAGGCGTGATATAGTCATAGCGTTGTCTATTCGCGAAAAAGTAGGCAGTTAAAAACAAGGCTAACAAAAATAAAACAACGTTTGTAATTTTCTCGGCATCCGATTTTTCAACTCTTTCTAAGCTATATCCTGCAATCAGAATCACTAAAAACGAAAAGAGAAAGCTAAAACGATATAAAAACATGTTTGGAGCATGCAGACCATGCCAAAATAAATTCAAGTTCGCTATGTAAACACTAGCGATCAGCACAAGAAACAAGCTTCCATATAAAAGCTTATCCCGCAACGCAACTTTTCGATCAATAAAGTAAAATAAACAAAAAATCAACGGCACTAATCCAATATAAATAAAAGGGGCACTGCCAAATTTACTTGTATCATAAACACCAGCCATTGATTTAGTTACTAAATCCCACGCACCTGTGTCCGGCTGCCAAAAACGGCTAAAATCACTTAAACTTTCCCCATTATTTTTCAAATCAAGTACGGTTGGTAAAATCGTGATCATTGAAGCTCCACCTGCTAGAAAAGCAGTAAGCAAATAAGGCCCCACACTTTTTTTGTATCGTGAATAATCTGTACCTAAGCGGACGCAATAATACATAAAGCTAAATACGCCAATCATAAATGCCATATAAAAATTAGACAAAAACAAAAGTAGATAGCTGATGAATAGCAAGGCTGGTTTTCTTTTTTCCATGATTCGTTGAATCCCTAAAATGATCAACGGCAAATAAACAAACGCATCCAACCACATAATAACTTCTGAATAAGCCGTTGTGTAGGCCATTAACGCATACGCTGTACTTAAAGAAACATGAAGCCATTTGGGTAACTTAAATGTCTGTGTGGAGAATACCCAAAAAGAGGCACCCATTGCACCAAACTTGATCAACGTAATAAAATATAGTGCTTCCGGCATTGCCTTATTGTCAAAAAGGAAAACCAACGGTGTGAAAATCCCATTCAAATAGTAAGCCGAAAAAGCCCAGTAATTTAAGCCTAAAGAGGCGTACCAGGTATAAAATATACTTTGTTTTCCATGTAAAACATTATTGAAACTCGCGTGAAAATTTGAATACTGGCTAAAGCTGTCACTTGCCATGATTGTTCGGTCACTTCCAGGATAGATTCCTATAAGATAGTAAGCAAGCGCCATAATCCCTATTGGTAATAAGATGCTTAATAAAAGAAAGACACCCTTTGTTTGAATCCATTTTTTCATTGTATTAATCATACGTACCTCGCCTTCAGCGTTTTATTTTAGCGAACAAATCCACATCTATTCAGCGGATAATAGCGGAAAGTAACCACACCTTCAATTTGCGCTTGATCGATCAGCCCCATCATTCGGCTATCTGTTGAATGGTTACGATTATCTCCAAGTAAAAAGTATTGATTTTTTGGAATTTTAGTCAGACCTTTCAATTGATTCATTACGTCGACGGAAACATCAACCTTAACTGTTCCGTCCGGTAAATCGATCGCTCGTTTGTCTGTGTCGCTTACTGGCTGTTGCGCGCGTTCTTTCATTTGATGATTGATGAACAGTTTATTTTCCTCCAGCCAAATCGTATCACCTGGTATCCCTATCACTCTTTTAACATAGGATTTTTTTGAGTTATTTTCGGGTGAAAATGTGACAATATCTAGACGTACCGGTTCTTGTTTTTTAGCGACAAAAATTCGGTCTCGGTTTTCAAAAGTCGGCGCCATCGACTCCCCGCTAACTTGATGTGTCTTTACTCGAATTAGAAAAATCACACAGCCGACAATTACGCATAGACTCACAATTTTTTGAACGATTGCGAGCTTATGCTTTAGTTTCACATAATCGTCGATTGGTTGCTGTGCAGTAGTTTTTTTGCTTCTCGTTTTTTGTTTTTTCGGACGCTTTTTTATTCTGTCTTGTTTAGTCATTTTTATACTCTTTTCTCTAACTTTTCTCGAATGGATCGTTCGTACATCAAAAATGGGCAGCCGTAGGTAGTGGGAAAAATCTCAATTCGACAATACCGATAATGTCTTTCTTATCAATCAATCCATAATCTCGGCTATCTGATGAAAACTGGCGATTGTCTCCCAAAACAAAATACTTATTTTCCGGAATACGCTCCACATCAGCGACCTGCTTCAAACTAAAATCTTGCGTCAACAAAAAACCAGATTGCTTCGCTTCTGCTACAGCTTTTTCAAGAAAACGTTCTGGCGTTAGTTTATTATTGATAAATAATTGATCATTTTTGTAATATAGCTCATCTCCAGGCATTCCAATAATTCTTCTCACTGTTTTTTCCTTGGTTAATGGATGCTTAAAATAGACCATTTTGAAGCGTTTTATTTGTCCCAGCTTACTAATTAGGACACGATCCTTGTCTGTCAAAGTGGTCGTCATAGCATACCCTTCCATTTTAGTTGTACGGACAGTGAAATAAATAATCGTTGAAAATAGACCTACGCTAATCGCAATCGTTAACATGATTTGGTTCAGCAGTAATTTTAACTTTTTTTTCTTTCGCGGTTTTTGCTGCTTTTTCTTTGGCGGAACTCGCCTATTTTTATGGACAGAGGTGTTTGTTGATCCGCTTTTGTGTTTTGTGTGTTTCCGTTTCTTTTTAACCGGTCCGCGGTTTACTTTTTTCGGTTTCTTTTTCTCTTCAACTTCTCTTTTTATGTATTCTTTTTTTCTTTTTACTTTTGTTTGAGAGGAAGAGTGTGCCTTTTTTGACCCGCTTACAGCCTTTTTCTTGTCTGTCATACTCTCACCTCTCAACAATTATTTCTTCTGCTGCAAAGCTGATTCGTTCACTTTGAAGTGTTTAAATACCTTTTGCTCACTTTCAGTCACTTTTGCTATGTCTTTTAAATACATTTCTCTAATGCTTGCATCGGCCATCGCTTCTTGATTTTGGTTACTGATGTTAACAGCCAACTGGCGTGTGAGTGACAGGTGACGGTTTAGCAATTTTTGCCCTTCGACAGACATCCCTTGAGAAGCTGGTTTTACACTGGCGCTGGCAAGTTGAGCACTCAGATCACGCAAATTCTTTACTGTTTTTTCTGGGCTTGCGCCATTATCTACCGCAGTTACTTGTTTTTTCATTTCACCGACTAAATAATAGGTTTTCGCCACTGCTTCGGCATCTTCTGCTGTTAAATTTGTTAATTGATAGTATCTGGAATAACCTGCACCACCAGCCGTTACAAAAAATAGGACAAAACAGAGAATCGCCCAAACCAATTGACGCTTCTTTTTTTGTTCTAATTGTTTGCGTATGCGCTGGAGTTTTTTTCGCTTCTTTTTATTTTTAACTCGGCGTACATTTATTTTTTTCCACTGTTTGTTTGTAGAAATTCTAAAGAAAACCAACGCCGCACCAAAAATGAAAAAGAGGATAGCGCTGGATAATAGACCAATAAATGACATATCCAATAGGCTCATAGGATTCTATCCCCTTTCATTGTTTTATTTTGCAGCCGTCTTTTTTCTGTTTCCCTTTTTCTTTCTATTTTTCATTTTTTTCTGCTGAACAGAACGCACAATAAAGAAAATAATAACAACTACGGCAATGATTCCGCCTACGATCATAGCAATAAGCTTCCAATCGATGCCACGCTCCTGTGTTAAAGAAACATCTTGACCATTAAATTTATCTGCTTCTTCATCTGTGATGGTAAACTCTTCTGTCCATTCCCACTTTTTATCGTCTGCAGTCACTAGAATATGTGCTTTATAATCGCCCGCTTCCATCCGATCACCATTCATTTCAACTGGAAAATCGATCAAGCTGTTTGGCGCCATACGCATACCAGCTTTTTTTGTGTCATATAAAACTTCTTCTGAGCCTTTTTTCATGATTTGAACATCAACTGTCATATTTTCAAGATAGGCTGGTTGAACATTAGAAAAATTAACAAATACGGCATTCCGATAATTAGCTAAGCCTGCATATACTTTATTCAGCTCAAGGTTTGGTGTAACGACTGTATCATTTTCACTCAATAGCATACCTACTAAATAAGCATATTCATTTGTAATTCCCGTTTTTTCCTTTTCATCTTTCTCTTCTTTTGTTTGCTGCTTCAGCTGAATTCCTCCAGAGATCACCCCGTCGATATCAGAGGCTGGCATTGCAATCTCTAATTTCAAAGGAATCATCGTCTTCGGTGGTAAAACAACTTCTTTAGGACCCGTTACAATATCAACAAAATCATATTTTAATGATTTATCTTTTTCGATCGCCGATGGTCCATACTCAATCACACCATTTCCATTCGTTTTGGCTCCATTCAGTGAGACACCGATCGTGATTTCTTCATCAGAGCCATTGGCAAGTTCGATCTCAACAGTCTGTTTTTGTCCTGCATTCATGCGTAAATCAAAATAGCCGACACTGCTTCGCTGATTTTCGGGCTTCACTACTTTATAGGTAAAACCTAAGCCAAGCTCTGCTGCTTGTTGATCTGCCGTTTTATTGCTTTCATCAGCAAAGGCGGTCGTGGAGAACCCAATGCCAAAAACTATGTATGTGAATAATGCTAAGTAAGTGATCAATCTTTTCTTCATGGATGTTGTAAATCCCTTCCTTTTGATGTTAAAACAAGTCACCGGCTTTTACACCGGTGAGCCTGTTCCTACACATTTATTTACAGGTTTTTAAGCTGTTTTTTATAATGTATCTGATAAAGTCCAAGTTACTGTTGCATTATATGCTGCAGTACGAACGTCTACAGATGCTGGAATATCGATAACTACAGAGTTACCATCCGTTCCTTTTTCATCGTCACCAAATGTTACTTCATAACGACCTTTACCACCATTTGCATCAGTGTTTGTATAGATTGGTAGTGAACCGCTTGTTTCAGAAATTGTTTGAACGCCAGTTCCATCACCAAATACTTTTTTATCGTCAGCTGGTTGTAAATCTGGGTTAAGAGTTGCTGCTACATCGATGTTTTTGTATGTTAATGTTGCTCCAGCTAAAGTTACAGGAGTTCCATCAACTGTTGCTGTAAACTGTTTTGTCAATTCTGCTGATAATTTGTATGTGTGGTCAACTGTAGAACGTACGTCTTTGATCGCTACGTAGTTTTCTACGTTATACTCATCATCATTTCCTTTGTTCGCTACGTGAGGTGCAGCTTCATATTGTTGCGCGCCTACTACTGCAGCGTGAGCTTTGAAGTCTAATGGTGTTACAGCAATGATCCCAAATTCGTCAACGTGTGTTGGATCGATATCTGTACCAGTATCAATAGGACGAGTACCAGTCGGGTCAGTCATTGTTGTATCTTCAGAAGTGTTTTTTGTGAACTCGATGTCCGCAGTTCCATTTCTAGTTCCTTCTAAAGCTTGTGTTGCACTTGGAGCAGCTAATGCTACGCCTGATACTGCTAATAAAGCAGCTCCGCATAATTTGTGTGATAATTTCATGTGTGTTTCCTCCTAGGTTTTGTTTGTATTGCATTTATGGTAACTCGGCTATAATCCAAGTTAACACCGTTGAGTAGGGTACCGGATCACGTTTCGTGGCTCCTGGTACGCTTAATGTGATTGCACTATTCTCATGCACTTGCTGATTGCCAAATGCAGGATCTAGTACTGGTTGGTCCTTTAGTAAACGTGGACTTAACGTTGATGCAATGCTGTTCTTATTATCAGCTGACGCACCGAATGAAATGCTCCATGTACCAAAACCGGTGCCTTGTTTAGCATCTGCTAAATTATAGGTTTCTCCGATATTGCTTAGTCGAATGATCTCTTTAGAGACGATTGGTGCTTCGCTTTGATCACGTGTCGAATTGACCCATGACTTATCGAAAGAAATCACCGCACCGTTTAGTTCTGGATTTTTTGCAGTTTCATTTCTAAATTGTGATTCTTGACGTACTTGTAATGTCCAGCCTTGTTGACCGCCTCTATAATCGGATACTTGAACAAAGTTTCCTCTTGGTTTCGTGCTGTCCTTGAACAACTGAGCATTTACAGGATACGTCATATCTTTGTCGGTTATGGCATATTGTCCAAAATTCAATTGTGGAACAAAATCGATCCGCAAGCGTCCTTCTGTACTTGGACTAGGTCCAGGATCTACGATTGTTCCTGGGTTTTCTGGATCACGAATGCCTTGTTCATCAGGAATTTCAGTTAGCTCGATTGCTGCATTTCCTTCTACATTATCTTCTTCTGCATATGTGTGCAGGGGAGATAGTGGTGTGAGTCCTAAGAAAAGAAGAAATAAGGTTGAAGTGAATCGTTTCTTTTTCATTCCTTAACCCCCTTCTTCCTGTTTATCATCGTCTTTTTTCCGTTTCCAGAGAAAAACGAGCAATGCAATAACAATCAATGCTGCGCCGCTGATTGATAAACTTTTCTTCACTAGTTCTCCAGTTGAAGGATACTTTCCGACTGGTTTTGTAATCTTCGGCGTTGAGTCAGAGGTTGCGGGTTCCGTCGTTGGCTCTGTTGTTCCTTTTGTTTCTTCATAGAACCCGATTTCTCCGTTTGTCTGAATGCCGCCGCCATTGCCTTCTCCTTCAGCGTGAACGCTAATCGGATGAATGGTAAAAAGTGATACACATGCAATGGAGAACAAAACCAGAGAATTTAATTTTTTCATCACTTGTTATTCCTCCATTTTTACGGTGTATCTTCCAGAGAAAACTGAATCGTTGCTTGATACTTGCCAAGCTTGTTGACTGCACCAGGCGCTAATTCAATCTTAAAACCATTCTCCTTTTTCACCCATTCTTCTTCGCTGATATTGTATTCGCCAACTGCTTCATTCGTATGAACAAAAATTGTTTTTGCTAACCCTGTGATAACTTCATCAGACTCTCCATTAACATAATGAATCGCGTCAGGGAAAATAGCTTCACCATTTGCTAACGGTTGAATCAAAGTTGCCGTCATTGTCCAGCTCTGCAGATTTCCTCGATTGTCAGAAACAACAAGCGGCTCTCCAATAATATCAGGATCGACAGCAATCGTTTTTCCACTTAAGCTTTCTGTTTTAATCCCAAAATCTAATGCCGTTGGAGCAGAAACAAAGGATAAGATACCAAAAGCTGGACCGCCAGGTAACCCGACTTCATTTGAAGTTGTCTCAATGACTTTATGCGTTGCATCTGGGTTTACAGGGCCGATTACAAATGGATCTTCTTGTGGGGAATCCCCTAATGCTTTTGCTGTATTTTTGAGATCTTTATCAACTGCGCTTTGTTCTACAGTTACTTGGAAGGTCACCCTTACTTCTTTAGGAACTAAGGTTGGATCCGTCTCTGATTTTGGTTCAGGCTTGCTTAAGTCTCCTACGTTGACTGTCAACGTACGCGTTGCCTCATTATAGTTGTACTTGTCTGTACCGACTTCACTATTGTCGATGGTCACTTTGTGTTTAACAGGATCAAAGGTTAGACCTTCCGCTAGAACATCTGAAATATAAACATCCGTCCAATCGTATGAATCAGCTTTTGTATTCGAAACAAGTAACGTATACGTTAATGTATCTCCTACAGAGGTCGTACTGCCGCCACTTGATGCCACACCTTTGACCAGTTTTGGTGCATCTGGAATGACATCTGCTACTGTATCCAATGTAGCAGGATCAAAACGTTCATCTTTCGTTCCTTGAACTGCATCATGGTAACCAGTGTAACTATCATAAGTCGTTGCCACTTCATTCAAATTCCCAGAAATACCATCTGGTTCTTGTGTATATGTGCGTGGTAGACTAATCGATGGTAATGGTGTTATTTCTGTTGTGTCCTTTAGATAAACCTCGACTTGAGATGTTTTATCTATATACTTAGGTAAATCGATCGTCCAACTACCACCTGCGACAGTTGTACTCACGACATTGTTCGCTGAATCCTTCAGCCATTCACCATTGACTTTAACAAAAACTTTTGCTCCATTCTCATCGCTTGTTCCTTTGATTTGTTTGGCTGCATTGGTTACATCTGTTGAAACAACCGCTTGTGTTGGTGGTGTCACATCTAGAGCTGTCACTATATCCGTAAACCACAGTTCCCCATGTACAGGATCAGCTGGTGTACCAATATGCACACTTGTATCATCTTCTGCTGGAACATCACTCGCTCCACGCCATGCTCGAACAACATTTACTTTTGTTCCTGTTGGAATGAAGGTTTCTCCTGCTGGTATCAATGAAGACATATCTGCTTTAAAGATCCCAGCTCTTGCTTCTTCACCGTAGATACTGTATTTACCAGTATCTCCATCTTGAACTGTTGTTCCATAAATTTTGTGCTTCGTTGCTTCATTTGGAAGCTGTACTTCCAGTTCCACATGCACTTCGTCCGTCCAGGCATCGCGGAATCCATCTTTTCCTTCTGGAATGCTGACATGTCCATAAACATATTTATCTGCATTTGTTGGTACACGAAGTTCATCTACGATTGGATTTGCGTTGTTACCTGACATCCGTGAAAAGCGATTGATCCCGCTATTTCCGAATGAATCTGTTCCCGTATTAAAGGTTGGATCACTTGAAGTATCAAAAAGCATTGTTGAGCCTTTCAAACTATAATCTACTAATGTCCACGCTCTAAACGGATTTCCATCATTTCCATTGTTCGTTTCTCCTGATTTAGGTATCCATAAGGAAACATCAGAATGAATAGACTGGAATGTTGATGAAGATCCAGGCGACATCAATTGTGTGCCGCGCCCATTATTTTTGAAATCATAATACATCGGTTTATCCAAAATAAAGGTTAAATCTCTGCTACCATAGGTATTAAAAATCGCGCCGCTTGAAGTATTTCCGATCACTTCAAAGTAAGTACCTTCTGTAGCAGATACAGTGTTCGGACGCCAAGTATCAATACCGGCACCACTTTCAGCTAAGATTTTCACACGGCTTCCAGGATCGGTTAACGTAAAACTATGAGGACCAGAAGCACTTGACTCATAAAAAATGATTCCTTGGCCTCGGTTATCAGCACCTGGTGCTTGTGGTGTGCCAGTTCCTTTGTTATGAACAGTGAAATCGGAATTCTCTGAAACTAAGATGCGGTTATTCGCACCGAACATCCGAATGCCGGGAGCGCCACCTGCGTTTTTCTTGATATTGATTTGAGATTCTCCTGAAACGTTAAATGCCATATTTCCTCGAAGCCTAAATCGAACCGTAGCGGCATAAGCATTACTCTGTCCTTCGGATACCATATCTAGGATCGATTGACCACTAGCATTAAAGCTCCCTCCATCACTCTGGATCATAACTGCCGGTGTTGCACTTCCTGGTTCTAAGGAATGTATCTTGAAGTAGGCTTTGTTCTCCACATTAAGTGTGGAATTTGCCGCATCAATCGAAATAATTCCGCCACTTTCAGCTGTCTGGGTTGAATTTCCGGATACATCCAGTTTCGTTCCCTCGTCTTTAACCGTGATATCCACCTGTGCCGTTGCTTTCAACACATTATTCGAACGACTATATGCTGTAAATTCAGCTTTATTTTGAACGATCATATCAGTTCCAGCAGCAGAATTGCTAAATACTTGTCCAACACTCGTTGCATTGAATAGTGAATCATCTACGATAAAACTCATCATACCTGATGCATCAATAATGTCGTTGGTTGTCGTACTAGACAAATTGATATCAGATTTTTCTTTGATTATTAATGAAGAATTAGCTGCATTATTCCGATAGAAATTTCCAGAAATATTTGTTGGAATATCTACTTTACTGTTACTAATCGTTGCATTGATAGAAGTTCCATAAATAAAGTTCGTAATAGCTGCTGCTGTAATTGTTGAATTTCTGATATCAAACTGTGTCGTTGCACCAGTCACATTATACAAACTTGTCACTTTTTCAACGGTTATATCCGCATTCTCAATTAAAAATACTCCGTTGGCGACCGTTGCGTTAACAAAGTTCGCACCCTCATTAATAGTGATAGAGGTTCTTTGCGTATCAGTCCCTTGAACATAGACATCTTTTGCAGTGATCATGTTTGCTGAACGAACAATGTTTAGCACGTTTGTTCCACTAAGAGTTACAACACTATTTGCAGCTGTAATCAAGGCTCGAGAACTACCAGACAATGTCGTTATATTTTCAAAATTGACTGTCCAGTTACTACTATTTGCTGCACTCGCATTAAATACTGCTGTACCATTATTCCCTGTGTACTTTAAGTTCTTCACATTCAACATACTTCCAGAAGCAAGCCCTTGAGCCATTGTAATGGAACGTCCTGTCGTTGCTGTAAAATCAATTTCATATCCTTGTCCGTCGATTTCTAATGAAGGACGAGCTGCGAGCGAGGGGTTTGTTGCTGCAGACAGGTTTGCTGTTAACGTAATTTTGTCAACAGTCGGATCAGCTAAGGCAGCGGCAAAATCAGACCATATAGATACAACCTTTGGATTAACTGGTTCTGCATAGGTAGACACATTCATTGCAGCAATTCTGCTGGTAGGTTTCAACTCTTGTTCTAGTACCTGTTCTTCTGAAACTTTAGGTAGATCTAACGTAACCTTAGCTAGCTCTCCTGTTTCATTGGAAAGAGACACTCGACCTGTTTTAGCCTTATTCCCTTCAAATGTACGGACGAAAAATTGAACAACCAACGGATCTTTTGATGCTTTTGTTTTGATCGTGAATGATTCTTCTGTAAAATCAATCAATTTGATTACAGATAAATCATTCTTTGTTTCCCCTTCGAAAAAGTCTTCCGCGGAGATTCCGTCTAATCCAGTGGACTTAAAGGTCAACTCCTCATCCTTAGGATTATCAATGGTCAATTTAACAGGAATTGCTTTTTCATTATCGCTGGAGATAGTTCCAACTTTTAATGAATAATTTTCAGATGCTGCAAGCAACGGACTAACGCCTTTAAGTGAAATGTAACCGACAACTGAAACAAACAATACAAGCAACCCAAAGTAGAACCCTTTGCGTTTTATTTTCATTATTTTCCTCCTTTCCTCAAAAATCATTGTGTTATAGAAAACACACAATTATATTTCAATTTTTTGATCTACTTACACTAGGTAATGCAGTCAAAAAAGAGAAAACTACTTAATTTGTGAGACTCGTCTTACATAGACAACATATATCCTCTTGAGCGAATCGTCCGAATATATTTAGGCTTAAATGGATCATCCCCAAGTTTCTTTCTTAGGTGAAAAATAAGATTGGAGATACGGTATTTGCGATCTCCTTTTTCGTCTCCCCAGATTGCCTGATACATTTCTTCGTAAGAAACTGCATCCCCTTTGCGGTTAACTAGGATTTCCATCGCTTGAAATTCTAGTTTTGTCAAACTAACTTCTCCTTTAGCTTCGACATTTACAGAAAAATTATTTGGTATCAATTCAATAGGTTCGGCGTTTTTTTCTTCTTCTTCTGCTTTTGGTACTATTTTGTGCACTGGCTTCTCTTTATTACTTCTTCGTTCTAATGTTGTACCGATGTAAATGCCAAATTCATCTGGATCGACTTGCTTATCAAAGGTTCCATCAGAACCTAATTGTAGATAAACAATTCGATTGGTTTTTGTAGATGAATTTGACAGAACCCAAATAAAACGATCCGTTAAACTTCTTATTTTGATAATCAGCTCACAGATTTCTCCAATTTCTTCTATAGATGATTCTTTAATGATAATGCCGTCCATTTTACAAATTTGTTGATCGAGATCATTTAGCTCAAAATAGTGCAATTCACACTGTTTTTCCTTTAATGCCTCTATGTATCGCGAATTATCAATCTTTTCATGATTGATCAGTGCTATGTTAAACATTTTTTTCCTCCTTACTTTTTCTACTTATTAGCAATGACTCTTAAAGAGAAGCTAGACATAAACGGCTCCTCAGTGAGACTTGTTTTTCCCCTAAAATAAGATAAGCAATTAAATAGTGATTTTTTATTTTTTATTGTAAAATTCTGTTTAAGCAGTTTTCATATTTGATTCTTATTTAAGTTTACTTTTTTTATTCTCGTTCTATAGAGGAATAAGAAAAAACAACGAGAGTACTACTATATCAACGTTTATAATGAGTATTGACGGCGAATCTGACGGCGAATTTTAAATTGAAGTAATGGATTCTACAGCTAGTCGTTCGTCTTTTAAATTTGAACTAGTGTAAATATCCAGGGTCATTTTTGTTGAGGCATGTCCCATAAGTGAACTGATAACCGCTATATTAACGCCTTTTTCTAAACACCTTGTTGCAAACGAATGTCGCAAGGCATGGAAGGAGCATTTCGGTAAGTGTAAAGCGTCCAATAGCCGCTTAAATTGATAGCGAATCGTTCGCGGCTCTACAAATTTTTCACCGTTTGAAATTACATAATCACTTTTACTTGCTCTTTTTTCTTTTCGAAGCCGTTTTACTAAAGCTGTTGATAATGGAATCATTCGTTCTGAGTGATCTGATTTTGGTTTTTCTTCTATTATATGCGTTCTAAATTTACTGCTGGGAAGGGTACTTACTCTTTGCAAGGTTCTTTGGACTGAGATGATTCGATTTTCAAAGTCGATGTCTGTCCATTTCAAGCCGGAAATTTCACCAATTCTCATACCAGTTTCCAGAGAAAGTAACACTGGCAAGCCTTCAGATGATTTACTTGCTTCTTTGGCTAAGTATTTGTGCTCGGATCGTGTGATCGTTGTGATTTTCGTTTTTTTTATTTTAGGTAACTGAATATTTTCATAAAGAGATCTGCGGACAAAGTTTAGCTTTTCCGCATATTTTAATGCAGTTTTCAGTACTCTGAATACTGCATGAAGTGAATTTATCGACAACGTTTCTCTTGTCTTATTAATGAAGCTTTCAATTTTTGTCGATGTTAATTCACATAAATATATATCGCCGATAGCTGGGCGAATATGACAATCGATTTTACTTTTATAGCTGTCAAAGGTACTTGCTTTTACTTGTACAGCAGCAACGGATTCCAACCAATAATCCAACCAATTATTAACGGTCCCATAAAAGCGGTCCGTTGTTGTTGAATTTGAAAAATTAGCCGCTTTTTTTATTACTAACTTTTTTTTCACCTCTTTGTAGCTAGTGGAATAGATGTACCCATAATAAATAGAGCCATCAGCGCGCCTTCCTTTTATATATCGCCCTTCCCAACGTCCATCTTTTCGTTTATAAATATTTTCTCCCTTTCTTGCCAATACAATCTTCCCCTTTACAAAATATTTGACGGCTATTATGACGGCTAAAAATAAACAATCTTTTCTCAATTTTTTTAAATATAACGAAAAAAATTGAGAAGTTTTCCTTTTATAAATGGGTTATAATAAATTTGTTAACAAAGTTTTATCTTTTTTGATACAATTAAGATCAAAATTCTATAGATAATTTTTCTAAACAAAAAAAATAACCACACAAAAAGTTTTTTTCGTTTTTAACCAATAACATTTCCCGTTCCTCTATAGAACGAGAAATGTTTTTCTTTTATCATAATCGCATTACTCCTACTCAAAAATGATATATTATAAAAAAACAAAATACATCTCATTTTATAAAAATAAATTATTTAAAAATGAGATAAAATAAATATTATTATTTCTGGAGAATTCTATCGTACGAAGTTTGGCTTAATAAAGGAGCTTTTTATATGCTATTTTCGTTACGCTCAACAGTCATGAGAGCACGCAAAAAAAGAGCAACTGGATACGACTTTATCAGTCATACCTCAGCTACTCTAAATGCGAGTATTTGATCGTCTTTATTTAGATTTAGTTGGTATCAATAAACGTAACCCATTCAATATAACTAATAACGTACTTCCCTCATGGGCAATTACACCAACTGTTATATCCATTTTTCCAAGAATATTCAACGTGATCAGTAAAACAACAATCATCATTGAAAAGATGATATTTTGCCAAACCACTCGGTCTAAACGTTTAGCTGTTGCATGTGCGTAACTAAGTTTTGTCAAATCATTTTGCATCAACACAGCATCTGCAACGTCGATTGCAATATCAGTTCCATCGCCCATCGCAATACCAATATCTGCTGTAACTAAGGCCGGAGCATCATTAACACCATCTCCTAACATCGCTACGCTGCCATAACGATTTTGTTGCTCCTTAATAATTGCTGCTTTATTTTCTGGTAAAACATTTCCCACAACTTCATCAATACCAATTTGACGTCCGACAGCTTGCCCAGTCAACTCAGCATCTCCTGTGATCATTGTCGTGTGAATTCCTTGAGATTTTAAGTAACTGATTACTGTTTTAGCATGCTCATTCGGCACATCCATCATAGCGATCAATCCGATCACTTTACTATCTTTTGCAAAATAGACAACTGTTTTTCCTTCTTTGGCATACTGTTTATTGTGGTCAGTGATTTGTTTGTTTACGTTTGAAAATATTTCTGGTTTTCCAATTTGATAGATCTCTTCTTGAAATTCGGTAACTAAGCCTTTTCCAATTTTATTTTCCACTTCAAGTTCTAGATTTTTCTTAGAAGTAAATTTAGTTAAAATCGCATTTGCTAAAGGATGGTTAGCTGTTTTTTCCATCGCAACGATGATATCGATATAGTCTTGTTCGTTTGTGTCCGTTAAAAAATAATAATCGGTCACTACTGGTTTCCCTTTAGTCAACGTACCCGTTTTATCAAAAGCAACAGACTTGATGGTCGCAAGGTTCGCTAAATAGGAACCGCCTTTGAACAGAACTCCTCTTTTCGCTAAGTTTGAAATCCCTGATAATGTAGCAGGAATTGCACTTGCTGCTAAGGCACATGGCGAAGCTGAAATCAAGAAGACCATTCCGCGATAAAAACTTTCATTCCACGACCAATCAAATATAAATGGACCCACCGCAATAAAAATCGGTACAAGAATCAATACGGTCGTTACGTAATAGGGTTCTAACTGTTGGATCTTTGTTGCCGTTTTAGATAAGTTTGATTGTGATTGGTTTACTAATTGAATGATTTTAGCAAATACAGTATCACTGCTATCTTTTGTGACTTCCATTGTAAAAGCCCCGCTACCATTGATCGTACTGCCAAAAACATCATCACCAACTGTTTTTTCTTTAGGAATACTTTCACCATTGATGGACGATTCATCGATCGAAGTAGTGCCTGAGAGAATACGTCCGTCTGTTGGAATCTGATCTCCATTCAAGACTTGTAATTTATCCCCAATACTTAATTGAGAAACATCTACGGTCTTTACACGACCATCCGCTTGAATCAAGCGTGCTTCAGTCGGGTTCATTTTAAGTAAATTTGTAATTTCTCTCTTACTACGTCCTTCTGCGTATTCTTCAAGAAAGTGAGCTGCAGCAAAAATCAAAATCAATAGTGCAGCTTCTTCATAATTACCAATAAGTGTTGCACCGAACGCTGCTAACGTCATCAAAATGTGAACATTTGGTATAAACTTTCTTTTTTCACGAGATTCGTGGACTGTCTCAACAATTCCTTCTAAAATAATGTGATAACCAGATAATAACAGTGCACCTACAAAAAGAATATTTTGTAAAATAGTTCCTTCTTTTACAAAAAAAGCAACAAGGAAAAGGGCCAGGCCAGTAAAGAATAGAATAACTGGTGATTTTCCATGACTGTGACTATGACCATGATCATGGTTATGTCCTTGTTCACCAGAACAGTTGTGCGTATGTGTTGTTTCCATAATATTAATCCTCCTCAATTGATTATTTTCTGAAAAGATACACGCTACCTTTCATATGAATAACCGTTCATATATCTTATCTATATAATACATGAACAACGATTCATGTGTCAAGAGAAATCTACAAAAAAAATAAAGATCTGAGAGATAACCGTACAGTTCTCTCTCAGATCTTTAAAACTAGTATAAACAATCAGACGAAGCTCCTTTAAAAATAAGCTGCATATTCTGATATACCTACTACTCTTATGCACCACTTTAACCATCGCTCGTTAAGCGCTAGTGTTTTCTTTTTTCTATCACTTCATTTATTTTATTCCGTCTTATCCACACGAATATATTTAAAACTATACGGTGAACCAAAACTATGTTTCACTACACCAGTAATCTTTTTCTTTTGTAATAGCGCTGTTTGCTGTTGATAAATTGGAGCGATCACATAATCTTCGCCTAACAGAACATGTTCTGCCTCGATCAGGTCAGACCATCTTTTTTCTTCATCTGCAGCATCTGTCGATACCGCTGCCTGAATCAAGTGATCGTAATCAGTGCTTTTATAATTTACATGATTTAATCCTGAGGTCGATGCAAACATGTCTAAGAATGTTATCGCATCTTTAAAATCAGGCATCCATTGACCAAACGCAATATCATAATCGCCAGATAAATAACGCTCTTGTACATTATTGCTTGGCAACGTAGTGATTTCCAATGTTACTTCAGGAAGAACCTCAGCAATTTGGCTTGCTAAGTATTCTGCAGTCTTCTTGTCTGTATCTGTATCTTTTGTCAAATAAACTAATGTAAAGTCCGATTGATTCAGTTCTTTTTTAGCACTATCAAGCGCCTTGCGTGCTGCTTCTTTATCAAAGGTTTGCTGTGTTCCACTTTCTTTACGGAAGTCTTCTCCTGTTTTCGGGTTTTGTACAAAATTTTGTGGGACAAATCCAGTTGCCGCGATTGATCCATCACCTAAAACATTCTTTACAAAAGTCTCACGATCGATTGCCAATGAGAGTGCTTTTCTAAGTTGAACATTGTTCAACAGCTTATTTGTTCCCTGATTAAAGCGAAGATAGCCCATTTTTGTATCATTTTGATTTTGAAAATCAGGATCATTTTTATATTGTTTTGAAAATTCACCATCTAAAACAACACGATCAAGCTCGTCTGTTTGATACAAGTTAACTGCTGTACTGGTTGATTTTACAACGGTCGTTTGGATCTCGTCTACGTGAACATTCTTTTTATCCCAGTATTTCGAGTTTTTGACATATTGCCACGTATCAGAATTTTGTTCCCAGCCCTCTAAAACAAATGGGCCATTATAGATTGTTGTCTGACTTGATGTGCCATAATCACTACCTTGCTTCTCAGCAAACGCTTGATTGATTGGGAAAAATGTTTCAAAGGTCAGCAATGAAGTAAAGTAAGGGATCGGTTTAATCAAATGAATTCTAATTGTATAATCATCTGGAGCTTCCACCCCTAATTCTGTTGGCTTCAGCTTTCCTTGATAGATTTCATCAGCATTTTTGATCGTTGCGACAAACAAGCTAGCATAAGATGGTGCTGTTTCAGGCGTTACTGCTCGTCTCCACGCATATAAGAAATCATTTGCAGTCACTGTGTCTCCGTTCGACCATTTGGCATCCTTTCTAAGCTTGATTGTATAGGTCAACTTATCCTCACTGATTTCCGGAAGTTCTTCGGCTACAGCTGGAATCGTTTCATCTTTATCATTTAGTTGATACAAGCCTTCCAACACCTGATTTTGTGCATTAAAACTTGTAAAATCTTCTTCCTGTGTTGTATCAAGGGTTAGCAGTTCTGCTGGTTCAGTAAAGTGAACAGTTATTTTTTTTGTTTCATTTTCTGCTGATTTATTCGTTGAATCGCAGCCAGCCAAAAACACTCCGGCAATGAGCAAACTACTAATAATAAACTTTTTCATTGGACTCCTACTTTCTCAATTTGTAAAACCGTCATTCCTTATAAAAAATGAACAGTTTCAACGACTGCTATTTCTGGATCTAACGATTGGATCACAGGACAATTTTTACTGATCAATTTTAACGCACGTTCTGCTTTACCTTGTGCTTCTTCTGGCACTTGGACTGTAAATAGGATTGTTACCTGACTTAACGGTTTGGTTGGCTTATTTTCTGCTCGTTCATATGAAATATCAACGGAGTCGATCGTAAAATCAATATGAGAATTCGTTAAAATTTTTTCATACACATACGCGCCGCATGCACCGACCGAGGCTACCAGCATTTCAACTGGAGAAAAACCGATTTCTTTTTTCAAGACCCAGTTTCCATTTTGATGAACTAATTCGAACCCTTTTTGACTTGGTACTAATTTCATTTTTTTCGCTCCCTTTCACTTTTTATGACTGGTTCTCTCGTTTTACGTTTATCTTATTATCATAGTACAGATGTTTAGAAAACGATAATAGTTAATCTCTAGGTATGATAAGAAAAGGCTATCATGGGATGATTAGTCTAATGTAATAACCAGGAGCTTAAAATCTCCGAGTAACAGATAAGTCTTAACGCCTGCAGCAAAGTTGTGAGTGGGACATAACTCTTCGAGTCATATCCCACTCACTTGGAATCCGATTAAATGGTAAGAGCAGAAACAATCCCTTCGGAAATAAGCTGAAATTGCTGTAAAACACAACGAGGAACGAGTTGATGCTTTCTCGTCAAAGACTCGTCGCAGACAAACAGTGTTGCACAGTACCTACTTGGTTCTTATGATTAAACACTTCTGTCCCATCTTCGGTTGCTTTTCACCTTAGGCTAAGTATTATAAAATAAGCGATTCACTTGTTTCTGATTGGTATTCAGCAATTCCAGCTTATTTTTGAAGAAGTCAGCCTCTTTACACTATCTATTTATTTTTAAAGAGACCAAGTCGTAACTCATCATAGAGTTATGTCTTGGTCTCTTATTTTCAATCAATATTTGTAAAAACTATCTTTGGATCTTCCAAATCCTTTTAAGTTGACTTCTCTTTTTTCTATATCGATTTCGATGATTCTAAATGCATCTTCATTGATTGTCTCTGGTACTGAATCATCTTGATAATCGCACCAAGCATTCCGACAAAGAACATTTTGGAAATTTTCTGTTTGTCGAATACCGTCCCAGTGCTCATGACCGCAGAACCACCCAACAAAGTTGGAGTGCTCTCTAGTTGTATAATCAACTAGGAAGTCTACAGTGTAATCTTCCATTTTACTAGAAATAGTTGCACTTGTTTTATCTATAAAGTTTTTTATAATCAAGGACATACATTCAAAATTTCGTTTTAGTCGACTTTCAGTGGAACTGTTCCATCTAAGTGGACAATGACTGAAAAATGCAACGTGATAGTCTTCTGGACACTCTCCTAACGCAATTTCGGCTATCCATTTAAGTTGTCTTTCTTGAAACGAGATATTTCTCCAAGTTGGATACTTAATACTTCCGTCTGAATTTAATAATTCTTCTGGATTATCTAGTGTATCAATAAGAACTACTCTTACTTTTTTGTCAGGATAGTCCTTGTATCCATAAAGACTGTCACCATCTCTAACTTCATCAAAAAGTTTTTCTTCAGTTTTATATAATTTTTTAAACTCATTCTTTGTAATTATGTCACTCGACATTATTTTCCCCGTAGAATTGTATGGATTGATTCCACCAGAATCATGATTTCCTCGAAGAGCAAAGCGATCAGTTCCAGGGTATGAATTAAAAAAATATTCCATGTAATCAATACAATTACTCAAATTTCCTAACTTAGAATAATTACCTCCGTCTACATTATCTCCTCCAGCTACTACTACATCAACCTTATCACTTAGACTTAAAATATTGTTTAGATTAGACAAACCATACCAAGCATTTACTTTTCCTGTTCCCCATGTATAGTGGCTATCTGTAGTAAATGCAATATTCATCTTTGTCTCATCTATCTTGTCTTTCAGATTGGCTAAAGCTGTGCGGTAGTATGCAGCAGGAGTAGCGCCCGGAGGGTTAACTGGGAAAATTATCTGTCGTATAGTATGTTACTGTTCCCCTAACCTCTGTATCACCTATATCAGAATCCATAATCATAGTAAACCCACTGCCGTTGCAATAAATCATTCCTCCAGATACTCTCTTAGATTGGTTTACCAATCTAACATTTACTGAACCGATGTCTTGCGGTTTAAAACCTTCTGTATAACCGACTGCCAACTTCCATGCTGGGTTATTGATTGGTGTGAATCGAAAGGCCGCAGTTACTTGAAAACCTGTTCGCCAATACGTAACTGTTCCTCCATTTTTCACAAAACTTGAACTTGGTATGTTTACTTTTTTGTATGCCACTTGTGCATCTCTAGATAGTTCCCTAACTGTTTGTTCAACCATAATTTTGTTGTTCCCTCTTTCCTATGTGAAGTATGAGTCAATACCTATCAATTTTTGATTTTAATAAAAACTAATACTTGTTTTTTATAGAAATTATCAGCGCTGAATCTCTATAAATTAATTATAGTTGGAGGTTTGATCAATGACCTGTCTAATTTCTTTCAAAATTCTTTTTAATGAGATTCGGTCCTATTGATTTAGTCTTTAGATTATTCCATCAGTTATCCAATGTAAATCCGATATTGAATCGGACTCATATGAGTCAATTTTGCTTTTATTTTGTGAGATTTGTAATAGTGAGATTTGAACAGTTTTTTGTTCATACTCTGCTGTACTTTATCAATGATGTCTTGGCTCTCTTTTTGACAAGTTTTTGGATTCATTCATCAGTCGTGTATCGATTATCCTCTTCATTCTTATCTTGAATAATCGAATCGATGTATTCTTTTAAAAAGCTACTGTGTTCTTCAATAATTTGATACCCTTGTTCTGCTTTAATTTTCGCTACTTCTGAATCGGTACTAAAGTCGTTACCAGAGAAGAAACGAACGTTCATGCGCCCGATAAATTCAGCAGCGATATCTAGCTCCTGCTCATCGGTCAAGCCTGCATTGATCAATTGGCCGTAGCCTAGCTTTTTCCCATCTTCCATAAAAAGCGTTTCAAGATACGTTTTATATTGTTGAACTTCTGGGGTCGTGTTACCTGTTTCTTTAGCCCAGGCATCTACATCATTGGTTGCTTTTTGGTAGTCTAAGCTCTGCCCATCTAGTTTTACTACGCCATATCCTTGTGGTGTGATTGAAAACGAGCTGGAGACGATTTCTGTCAGCTTCTCATCATTGATCGTTTCGGTCATGATATCTTGCGCATGGATATGTCCCGAAAATACGACAGGTACTTGATAGTCAGTTAATACTTGTTTAAATTCATCCGCATTATTGATGATAAAACCGTTCGAGAGTAATTGATTGTGCGCATAAATATTGTGATGCATGAAAACCAGTGTCTTTTTCTGCGCTTTTTTCGATGCGTCCAATTGTTCTTTGACCCAAGTCATTGTTTTGCCACGAATGGTTCCACCAGTTGCTGGTCTGGTTTGTGGTTCTGTGTCTTCTGGATAAATATTTGAATCAAGAAAAAGAAAATCATAGGTCGAATTGACTGCTACTGAATAGCTTAGAGAGTGTTTATCATAATTCGTTGCGTTTTGATAGCCAAAATCTGCAAAAATTTCTTTAAAATCTGCAATCGTAATTGCTTCAGTTTTTTCCTGCTTGTCTTCTACGAATTTTCTTGCCCAGCCGTCATTAACATCATGATTCCCAGGAATGACAAAAACGTTGATGCCTTTGTCCGTTAATTGTTTTAAGAAGTCTGCTAACCTTTCTGCACTGATCTTCTCCCCATTCAAAGTTAAATCACCAGTAATAATGATCATGTCCGGCTTTTTTTTGATCGCTGTTGCAATGAATGCTTGCCAGCTTTCTTCTTGATACTCTAAATCCTTGCCCGCTGCTGTCTGTTTGATTTTTTCAAAAGCTGAACCTGAATCTGTCAGACTTTTATCAAGATAATGTGGGTCACTTAACACCCAAAATTCAATGGCTGCTTTTTTATAAAGCGTTGGCTCTATCGTTTTTTTGTCCTTACCTGAATAAATGACGGCGCCTAAAATCACTGTGACGCATACGATCAGGAAGACACTTACCTTTTTCATTTTCTATTTCCCCATTCTGTTAGATTCCTTGCTATTTTATCCTTTTTTAACAAAAAAGGAGGATTGGGCAGCTAAAAAAGAAACTGCTTTACCAATCCCTATTCTCTTCTACTGTTTTGGTACTTGCATTTGCGCCCGATCTTCAAATGAATATATTTGCGCGATTGCTGCTTCTAGTTTTTTAAACTGAACAAATTTGCCTTCTCGAAAATACTCTTTTCCAGCAACAAAAAATAACAGGGTCGGTGCTGAAAAAATCAAGTATTCTGCTGCCAGCTCTTTTACTTTGTCCGCTTCCACTTCACGTAGTTCAATCTTGGGATACTTTTTCAAAAGCTCGATCAGCTTTGGTCTAAGAGCATGGCAAACAGAGCAATTTTCTTGAGAAATATATAGAAATACTAAGTGATTTTCGTTTATAAAATTCATGACTTCCTGAATCGTCTCTAATTTTTTCATCGGTGTTCATTCCTTTTTTTATTTGGCTAAATGATAACACCTTGCTCTGTCTTTATCGACTTTTCTGCTTTAGGGTTTACCGCTTACCTCGACCCAAGCTTTATAATAATCTGTATAAAATCCTTCTTGATCTTCGGCGGTCATAATGTATCGTCCAATCATCGTACCAGTTAAAAAGCCTTGTTTCGCTAAGCTTTGTTTGATCGAAAGAAAATTGTTTTTTATAGGATCTTCCGAACGGATTGTTAATAAAAACTGTTTGCAGGTACGCTTTGGTTGTGATGATAGTTGCCAAATCACTGGTTCTTCAGTGAACTCACCTTCCTCTGCAGCTAAACCATAAATAATTTCAGTTTCGTTTTGAGAATCGATATACACAACCAGGCGGGACGGATCTTCTATATATGTTTGCAGCTCATTTGGATCTTTTAAATCAACTGCAATAATCCGTTCTACGTCCAACACACCATCGCTTAATTTTTTTTCTTTTAGCTCGATCAATTGCAGTAATTGTTTTTTTCTACGTTTGATCCCTTGATAACGTTTTTCTAGTTCAGCCAATTCTGCTGCAACTCGATTTTCTGTTTCGTCTAAAATCGACCATAATTCCTCTGGTGATTTACGATATAAATTTGTCATTTTACTTATTGGAATATCTAATCTACGGTAAAAATCAATATCACTGATCGTCAATAAATCTTCCATATCGAACATTCGGTATCCATTGTCCGTATTTCTTGAAGAGGTCAATAAATTCATATCATCCCAATAACGAATTTTAGATTTGGGTAATTTCATGATTTCCGCCACTTGCCCAACGGTTAATAATTTCTCTTTATCCATACACTCACCTTCTTTCTTTTATTATAAAGAAAAATCGTTGACATTCAAGTAACTTGAAGGTGTAGAATCGTTTAGGATTGATGAAGAGGAGGAATCTATATGAAAATTATGCATTTTTTCATTAAAAAGAATAGAACACTTATTTTTGCTACAGTCTTTTTTTTATGTTTACAAATTATCGGCACTCTGGGCGTGCCATTACTCGTTGCTCAGTTGATCGATGTGGGTATTGCCAGCGGTAATGAACAATCGATAAAAATAATTGGAATCAAAATGTTGGCCATGGCTATCTTTGGTGCACTCTCAGCAATTGCTGGTAGTTATCTTTCTGCTAAGGTAGCCGCTAAATTCGGTTTTGAAACAAGAGTGATGTTTTTCGATAAGCTCCAAACATTTTCTATCAAAGATGCAGATACGTTTGGTACAGGCTCCTTACTGACAAGGATGACAAATGATGTCGATAATATTCAGCAAATGATCGTATTGTTTCTACAACTGATTTTACCAGCACCGATCATTGCCGTCTTCTCGCTTTATATGACCTTCACTTATTCTGCAAGTTTAGCGTTAGTTCCGCTGATTGCTATAACGGCCTTTGGTTTGATCGTATATCTTCTAATGAAAAAAGGAACGCCGCTTTCGCTGTTGATTCAACCTAAAATGGATAAAATCATTGTAACTTTGCGGGAATATTTTACTGGCATCAACATGATTCGAGCATTTACGAATCAAGATTATGAAGAAGAACGAACAAATAAAACATTTTCCGACTACGCAAACGGCATGATTCGAGTAAATAGTATTTTTGCTTTTATTACGCCAGTAGCCTTTTTATTAATGGGCGTTGTCTTTTCTTCTATATTATGGTTTGGCGGAAATTTAGTTGCTCTTGGTACTTTACAAATTGGAACAGTATCAGCAGTTGTCGAGTATTCTTTATTGACACTGGCTTACTTAATGATCGCAGCGATGGTTTTAGTTATGCTACCTAGGTCACTGGCTTCAGTAAAGCGGATCGAAGAAATTTTAAATACACAAGATCAAATTATTGATCCCGATCAACCAGTTTTACTTGAAACAGCTAGTTCGCAAGATACACTGATTGCTTTAAATCACGTGACCTTTAGTTATGATCAAGCGGATGAACCAGTTTTAGAAGACATTCATTTCAGTATTCCTAAAGGAAAAACCACTGCTATCGTCGGTGGAACAGGCTCCGGAAAAAGTACTGTTGCCAAATTATTATTACGACTTAGTGATGTCTCTGAAGGAGCTATTTTATTCAATGGTGTCGATATCCGCCAAACTACGCAAGAAGAGTTACGCACAAAAATCAGTTACGTTCCGCAAAAAGCCTTTCTTTTTAGTGGAACCATCAAGAGTAATTTATTGATGGGGTATCCTGATGCAACACAAGCCGATATGGATCGAGCTGCTAAAATCGCTCAACTGTCTTCTTACCTTTCTACATTAGAAGATGGGTATGATTCATTCGTCGCTCAAGGCGGCACGAACTTCTCTGGCGGTCAAAAACAACGATTATGTATTGCTAGAGCATTGATCAAGCCTGCAGAGATTTATATTTTTGACGATAGCTTTTCAGCACTTGATTATCAAACAGATGCTGCATTACGACTCGCGTTAAAAGAAGAAATGGCTGATAAAACGTTGTTAATCGTGGCTCAAAGACTAAGCACGATCCAGCAAGCAGATACGATCATTGTTTTAGATGAAGGGAACATCGTGGGTCAAGGAACACATAGCTACCTGTTACAGCATAATAAAACGTACCAAGAATTTGCCCGCTCACAAGGGATAATCAAGGAAGGAGCACATTCATGATGGAAAAATTAAATAAACAAACCTTAAAACGATTCTTTCAGTTGATTCGACCTGAACGCCCAATATTTTTTGGCTTGATTTTATCTAGTTTAATCGGTAATGCCTTAGTTATTGCTATGCCGTTTATCATGGGGATCGCCATTGATGACTTACTGACACTGATCAGCACTCATGGGATCGGTCACATCCGCTTTTCTATGATTCAAGACGCTTTAATGGGACCAGTTTTGATCCTCATTGTATTTTCGATCATCAGTAGTTTGATGTCCTATATTCAAGAACGAGTGATGGCTTCTTTAAGTGAACGAATCACATTAAGAGTCAGAAAAGAAGTCACGAAAAAGTTCAAAGCATTACCGATGGCCTTTTTTGATCAACATCAAGTAGGTGATATTTTAAGTCGGACAACCACTAGTTTAAACCAATTATCACAGGTTTTCTTAACAGGGATCAATCAATTCTTTACGTCAATTTCAACGATTGTTTTTGCTGGAATCATGTTGTTTTACATCGATGTAAAACTGACCTTGATCGTCGTTTTATTGATTGCTGGAAGTTCCTATTTAACTGGTAAAATTGCCAATAAAAACAAACAACTTGCCGAAGTAAGTCAGGCGGAACTTGGAATCTTAAATAATAAAACAGAAGAATTTCTATCTGGGAATTTAGTGACGAAGGCCTTCAATCAACAAGATCATGCAAAAAAGGTTATTTCAGAAACGAATCAAAAACATTACAACGCATTTTTAAGTGCTCAATTTATGAATTTTGCGATTTATCCAGCCATCCGTTTGGTCAACCAATTAGCATTTATCGTTAGTGCGATCATTGGAGCGTTTTTAGTCTTGCAGGGCGGGATCACGATTGGGCTGCTTCAAGCTTATTTACAGTATATCAATCAGGTTTCTGAACCGATTTCAACGGCTTCTTATGTTATTAATTCGATTCAAGCAGCCTTAGCAGCAGTCGATCGTATCTTCGAGATTTTAGATGCTGAAGAGGACGTTCCAGAAAAGACAGATCTACAGCTTATCGCTCAACCAAGAGGGGCAATTGCTTTTGAAAAGGTTCAGTTTGGTTATTCAGAAGAAAAAATGTTGATGAGACAAGTCGATTTTACTGTTAAACCGAAACAAATGGTGGCAATCGTTGGTCCAACTGGCGCTGGTAAAACGACGCTGGTAAACTTATTGATGCGTTTTTATGAGTTAAATGGTGGTCGTATCACTTTTGACGGCATAGATATTACAGATCTTTCAAGAAATAATCTACGTGAAATGTTTGGAATGGTTTTACAGAATACTTGGCTATTCGAAGGGACGATTGCAGAAAATATTGCCTATGGGCGAATGGATGCGACACGAGAAGAAATCATTGAAGCAGCTAAAATTGCTCAATGTGATCACTTTATTCGGACTTTACCAAATGGTTATGATTCGGTCATCTCTAGTGAAAATGGTTCGTTGTCTCAAGGACAGCAACAGCTGTTGACGATTGCCAGAATTATTTTAGCCAACCCGCCAGTCGTTATTTTAGACGAAGCGACTTCTAGTGTAGATACTAGAACAGAGGCACATATTCAAAAAGCGATGGATGAAGTTACCAACAACCGAACAAGCTTTGTGATTGCTCACCGTCTGTCTACGATCGAAAATGCCGATTTGATTTTAGTTATGAAAGACGGGAATATTGTGGAAAAAGGGAATCACTTAGAACTGCTAGCAAAACCTTCATTGTACGCTTCTTTGTATAATAGCCAGTTTCAAGAAACGTAAGATTAGACGTCGGTATAAACGATACAGCGCATATTCTACTTGGTTTTAAGGAGCCTATCAAAACGGATCTTTCGTTTTGATAGGCTCCCTTGTTTATTGAAATCAACTCATCGCAATGTAATTCAACTACTCTTGTTCGTTTCATTTTACTTTTGACTATTATACATCCAGAAACAGCTGTACTCTCTTTGTGTCAAACGCTATTCGTTTTAAAGTTCTGAAATATGCGATTTGCTATCATACCACAATTCTTCTGGCGAATAGACATCTTTTCCGTTTAAAATGACACTGCCTTCTTCAGTAATTTCAATTTCAGTTCCAATCCAATTACTACTGCCAAAAGCCATCAGTAGCGAACGCTTGCCTTTTCCTTTAGTAGGAGAATAGGCATCCACTAAATCTTTTGCATAGTGAGATTTAAGATAACGTGTTTCACCATTATCAAATTCTATCACCAATATATTTGAAGCGTTTTCAATCTTTGTCACTTTAGGAACATCACCTTCTGGGTAGCTTCTTTTTACATCATTGTCTTGTTTAGTCATTATAATTCCTCCTTTATTTTTAGAAAAGAGCGCGTTGAAGATGACAGCTTAAAAGGTTTAGCAAAGCGTCTTTTGCTACCCGCTGAACATTTGATCAGACTTAATTGTGATCAAAATAACTCTTGTTCAACGCAACGGCAACTTCTTTTCATTTCTCTCAATTCTTTTATTCTTATGCTCATTTATAGTTTAAGTATACCCTTATTCTATAAAAAATATAATAAAAATTTAGGAAAATTGTGAAAAAGCTGATGCGTGCACTAGTTATTGAAGCTAAAAAGAAGAGGCTGGGATAGAAACGTTTAACCCCGAGAAATAAGAAGAAATTCACGAAAATTGCCAAGCATCACAGTGAGTTTACGAGCTGATGATAATTGGTACCTACCTGGTGCTCTTCAAATTTTTGTGACCAAGTAGGTACTGTGCAACAATGTCTATCTGCGACGAGTCTTTGACGAGAAAGCATCAACTCGGTACTCGTTGTGTTTTACAGCAATTTCAGCTTATTTCCGAAGGGGTTGTTTCTGCTTCCGCCGTTTATTCGGATTCTAAGTGACTAGATTGTGACTCATAGAGTTATGTCCCAGACTCTTCTCTTGTTCACTATAGTTATGATCGAACATTCAGACTGACTCCAGCTACTGTATTTTGGTCTCTAAACGCTTGATTGCCTTTTCTATTTCATTGATTACTTCCTCATCCTTCTCTTTTTCCAATAACTCATGTAAAACAGATAACCACTTTTCTGCCTCTTTATTCCCCAATTTTCCGATGGCCCAAGCCGCAGTTGCTCGAATCACTGGTCGCACATCTTCTTTGGCACAGGCGAAAATTTCAGGCAGTGCACTTCGGTCGCCTAGATTAGCCAAAGCAATCAGTGCATTTCGCTGCAATGGCTTTTTACCACGCCAAGAACCTGACAGATGACCAAATTGCTCTTTGAATTCTTTATTGGACAAGTGAAGCATTGGTTTTAATTTAGGATAAACAGTGTCAACTTCGGGTTCCATTTCTTCATGAAAGTGAAAATCTTTTCCTCTATTGTAAGGACAAACAAGCTGACAAATATCGCAGCCATAAATGACATTATGCATTTTTTTTCGGTATTCTTCCGGCATCATCTCTTTTGTCTGCGTTTGGTACGACAAACATTTCTTCGCATTCATACTGCCGTTCCCCAAAAGAGCCTGCGTCGGGCAAGCTGTCACACATCTAGTACAATCACCGCAACCAAATGGTACTGGCTCGTCCACTTCAAAGTCAATATTCGTCACAATTTCACCTAAATAAACAAAGGAACCAAATTCTTCCGTGATCAATAACCCATTTCGACCAATAAAACCTAGCCCAGCTCTTTGCGCTACCGCTACATCAACAAGTTCTCCTGTATCCACTTGAGGCGCGAATCGCCAAGCTTCGGCTTCTTCCAAGCTTTTTGCCTGAGACTGAATAAAATCGATCAATTTAGCTAAACGATCTTTCAGTACATCATGATAATCGATTCCCCAAGAAGCTCTGGCAAACATGCCTCGTTTTTCATCTCTTGGTACTTTTTCACTAATTTTTGTTGGATACGCTAAAGCGATCGAAATAATTGTTTTAGGATTCTCAAATGTCTTTTCTGGATAAATCCGCTCTTCAATCACTTGATGCTCAAATCCAGAGTTAAATCCTTTTTCCCTCTGCTCATTTAATGAGGCTTCCAACTCATAAAAAGGTTCCGCAGAAGCAAAACCGATTTTATCGATCCCTAAACGTTTACTTTCCGCTATGATTTTTTGTTTTAATGACATAATAAGCTCCTTTATTTAAAAGTAACGAATAACAATTTCAAAAAGACAATCGTTTTATTTCTTTTTTTATTAAAAAAACATATTTATTAAAATAAAACGATAACTTTTATATAAAATTATGATAAAATGATTTGATGATTTTTTTTCATTCACACATACTTTATCATGAATACCGGAGGAAATACATATGAAAAGAACCAACTCAAGAACAATTCACACAAGAAAAAATATACACAAGTTATTACTTCTGTCTCTTCTGACACCAACACTACTAAGCCCTTCACTTGTTTTTGCTGAAGAATTTTCAGCAGATACTGAGCCAACTGCTAATAGTCAAACACAAGAAAGTGAAGATATGGCCAATGATTTCACTAAGATGTCATCTTCAGCTGCGACAGAAACGTCAAGCATCGATGCATCCACTGAAACAACTTCTACAACTGTTGAAGAACCTCCAGCTTCACTGACTAGCTCAGAACCTATAGCAGAGACGACAACTGAAACAATACCTGAGACACCAGCAACATTCAGCAACGATTTAGTAGTAATACCTGATCCTGCATTAAAACAGGAAATATTAAAGACCTTAGGATTACCGACCGACAGTGAATTAACAACAACGGATATGGAAAATCTAACAGATCTTTACTTATATTCAGCTCAAATCAGTAGTCTTTCTGGTTTAGAAACTGCCGTAAATTTAAGAACCATCTATATGAATACAGATAATGCTATTACAGATTTCAGCCCGCTAGAAAAATTGACTGCCCTAACTTTTGTGACGCTTCAAACTAAAAGCTTAACTAGCACTAACTTCCCTGATTTACGTAATAGTCCAGGAATCACTAATCTTTCTTTAGGCTCAACAAGTATCGATGATGCTATCTTACCCAAGATTGCTCAAATGTCAGGTTTGACAAGAATATACCTAGATTCAAATATGCTGATCACAACCATCGAGCCACTAAAAGTGTTACCTAATTTACGTTCACTTTCAGTTCAATTTTGCGGAATTACTGATTTTACTGTTATCAAGGACTTTCCTGCTCTAAATGACTTAGCGGCTTTTGGTCAAAATACTGGGAGAAATGATTTACCAACAGCGATAGGACGTTCGTCTTTGGATTATGATAGCGAAAAGCAAACCCTATTTTTACCATTTTCGATGATGCCAAATCGAATGACTAATTTTGATGGCTATATTCCACCGTTTACAACCTCACCGACTTCCAGCAATACCTATTTAGACTTTAACGGTACACAATTACCCGCGGATCGATTACAAATCGATGATCAGGGAATTACTATTTTAAATGTGACTGCTGATGAATTTAGAAGCATTAACAGTTTTGAATACAACGCTCGTTTAAATAATCCTGTCGGTTCTTATGCTACGCCTGACGGTTTTGGTTTTTATGCAATCTCAGCAGGAACCTATCTTCATCAATTTAATGTGCTTGAAGATGGTCAGCCAGTAACGATCCATTATCGAGATACTGACGGCAATGAATTACTGCCGAGCCAAACCCTTAATGGTTTAGTCAGCGAAACATTCGATGTACCAATCCAGACAATTCCTAAGTATGATTTGGTGGAAACCATCGGAAATACCTCTGGTGTTTTTTCTGATCAAGAACAAGAAATAATCTTTATCTATGAAAAAATAGAAGATACTATTATAAAAGAAAAAGGACGTGTTCTTGTTCACTATGTTGATACTGATAATAACACAATAAAAGATCCAGCCATACTTTCAGGTAAGGTCGGCGAAGCATTTACTGTAAAAAAACCATCTATTGAAGGATTTACCTTTAAAGAAATCAGAGGAAATGAGCGCGGGATTTTTAGCAAAGAAGATCAAGTTCTGACTTATGTGTATGCTAAAACAGAAGGCAAAGTAGAAGAAATCACTCCAGCCAAACCTTCTGATCCAAAAGAACCTAGTAAGACAAGAGAAAAGAAGCCTGTGAAGACAACTGTTACTCCAACAACAAACAGCACCAAGACTAAAGAAAGTCAAAAAAAGACAACCACCACCATTTTTCCAGCTACAGGTGAAAAAACAAATGCCTCTTGGTTATGGTTAGGTTTCGCTCTATTGATAAGTGCCTATTCTTTCTTTAGCTTCAAAAAAGCAAAACAACATAGAAAATAATTTTTTAAAGAACAAAGAAAGACCGACTACTTCTAAAGCCGATCTTTCTTTTTTTATTCTTAGGATGAGCTTGAGGCCGAGGCAGCTTCTTCTTGTTTTACAAAATCAATCGCTATAACGACAGAAATGACCAAGTGTTCCAAAGTCTCATCGTAAACTTCTACCTCGAATGTATCTCCCCAAGTAAACCATTTTTCATTGATCGCAGCAACAACCTTACCTCTGCGTAAAATAGTAAACTGCTTATCCCACCAATCGCCTTGAATAGTTAAATCTTCCGAATCTATTTGATATTTTGCTTTAAAAAAAGTGAGTTGTTTTTCAATAATCAGTTCCTCTTTGCCATCCACAGCCACAAAAAATTTAGGCAACCAGCTAAATACCTTCTTCGTAATCGTACCAATGACCTGATCATTCAAATCTTTTATCGTAAATACTTTGGGAATCGAAAGAAAGCTGCCTTCAACAATGTACTTATCCTGTTCGTTTTCGTCTTTTACAGTAAAATGACCGCCAAAACTAAATACTTTTTGTTTAATATATAGTCTACTCATCAAAACGCCCCCTCTAGTTCCTTTCATTTTCCCATAGAAGACGCTTGAATACTACCATTAAATGGACCGCTGACCACAACTTTGCCTTGCATGTGACCTGATTCTACCTCCGCTGTTGCTTGCTTTAAACTAACCGCATTGATCCCCTCTTTATAAGATTTCGAAAGCGTACTTGTTAATTTTCCTTGATCCATCAATTTAGCAACCAAAGCTAGTATTTCTCCTTGTGATTCAAGCCGATACGCATAATCCGTTTTAGCAAACATATACTCCCAATCGAAACTAATCGATTTATCCTTTAAACAAGCGATATCTATCGGCGAATCCAGCCCAACGATCGTTCCCAGATGTCCAAAAGGAGCGAGCAATTCTACTAATAAATCAAAATACGGGCGAACATCAAATAAAACTGCACTGTAGTCAACACTAGTAACGCCTATTTTGGCTAATGCTTCTTTGATATCTTGATGATAATCGATCGAATGATCCACGCCGTGTTCTTCAAGCCAGTTAAATTTAGCTAGACTGGCCGTTCCGTATACAGTTAAACCAGCCCACTTTGCCAGTTGGGTTAAAATCGAACCCACACCTCCAGCAGCATTGATCACTAAAATCGTTTTCCCCCGATTCGCATTCTCTTTTGGCAGGAGAGCAAATTTCTCAAATAGTAATTCATACGCCGTTAATGCAGTCAGCGGTAGCGCGGCGGCAGCTTCATCACTTAAACCTTTAGGGGCAAGCGCGACGATTCGCTCATCTACTCGCTGATACTCTTGGTTACTACCAGCACGTTTAGTTGTACCTGCGTAAAAAACACGATCTCCAACTGAGAATTTTTCAACGTTTTCCCCAATAGCAACAACTTCTCCCACACCATCAAATCCGAGGACGGTCAACTCAGCTTTTTTCTTTGCTGTTTGCCTTAATTTTGTATCCACCGGATTGATAGAAACTGCTTTGACTTTCACTAAAATATCTCGTGGTTCAAGATTTGGTACTGTACTATAGGCATCTACAAAACTTGCCTGTTCTTCAAGTGGTAATCCTTCGTAAAAACCAACTGCCTTAATGAAATCAGTATTGGTCATTAGTTATTCCCTCCTTTGAGTTTCTCTCTTCCAGTATGAACACATTCATGCAGCTTTAACACTTTTATGCTCACTAAGAGTAGTAAAAAAACAAGCGCTTTCTTAAGAAATACTTAGGGAACTTGAACTGACGTATGGTTAACTATACAATAAAAGAAACCTATTCAGTCAAATATAATCATTCTAAAAATATAGATAGGAGGCGAAAGCCCGAATGCTCGAATCAGCTTATGAAAAAATCACATTATTAATCAATGAAATGGAAAAGGTCATTTTAGGTAAACGAGAGGTCCTTCAAATGACCGTAACAGCTTTTTTGGCTGGTGGACATGTTTTACTAGAAGATATCCCTGGCGTTGGGAAAACAACGATGATAAAAACCTTAGCCAAAGCGACACACGGAGAATTCAATCGAATCCAATTCACGCCTGATCTTTTACCTAACGATATTTTAGGTGTGTCTATTTTTAACACAGTCTCTCAAAGTTTTGAATTCCATAAAGGACCTATTTTTACAACCGTTCTACTTGCAGATGAAATCAATCGTACTACACCAAGAACACAGGCCGCCTTATTGGAAGCGATGTCTGAAAAGCATGTGACGATCGACAACCATACATATCCTTTAGATGAACATTTCTTTGTCCTAGCTACACAAAATCCTTTGGACTACGAAGGAACCTACCCTTTACCAGAGGCACAGCTAGATCGTTTTTTATTTAAGCTTAAAATTGGTTACCCTGAATTCCCAGATGAATTAAGACTAGTGATGCAACAAACTGGAAATGAAGTAAATCAAGTCCAGCAAATCATGGATGCTTCTGATATTAGTCAGCTCAAGAAAATGGTTGAAGAAGTTTATGTAGATCCTCAAGTTGCCAGATATGCCTTGCAGCTGGTTCACGCTACTAGAAATCACGACGGCATCGCACTTGGCGTTAGTCCTCGAGGATCAGTTGCTTTTATTCGTGCTGCCAAAGCTTTTGCCTTAACTCAAGGACGAGGCTATGTTAGTCCCAATGATTTACAACAAATTTTACCGGCAACATTTGGGCATCGGCTATTGCTAAAAGGGGGAATCTCACCTTCTAACGAACAATTGGAGGAGCTGTTTACACAAATCTTGCGACGTGTCCCAGTTCCAGTTAGGAAGTCCTAATGAAGAGAAAAAAGATCCAATCATTGACAAAAATTGGTGCTAGTATGCTTTTTTTCATAGGTGTCTTCTTATATGCAGTAGTTTTTAACAACTCAACTGGCTGGCTACTCTTTTTCTTTTTGAGCTTTTTATTTTTGTTTGATTTATTGACACTGATCCCTTCCACAAAAAAAATTGAACTTCGGCTAACGGAATCAGCTGTCTACACCGCTTTTGAGCAAAGTAGGATTGTGTGTGAACTATTTCGCTACCGGCCAACGTTACTGCCAATTCCTAGACTTCTGATAGTTCCTATTGGGAACAGTTCATTGGAACAACAATCGTTTTACTTATATACAGGTCAAAAAAAGGAAGTATCTTTTCAATGGACTCCAGCACAAAGAGGATTTTTTCAAGAACTTCCTTTTGTCTTCATCAGCTCTGATTGGCTGGATCTTTTCACCAAACAAACAACCATCAATTTAAGGGGCCCTTTTATTGTACAGCCAGTCATTCAGCAAGAGATTTCTGAAAAACTGTATGAACAGTTACTTATATTTCAACCTAATTTAGCACTGGCTTTCGGTACTCAAACTTTCTTGATCCGAAATTTCCGTCCTTATCAAAAAGGCGACGCACTGCATTCAATCGATTGGAAACAAACTGGTAAAAGAAATGAATTAATCGTCAAAGAATATGAGCATGAATCAGAGAGCGATACACACTTTTTATTCTATGGAATCGCTCATGAACAGTTCGAAGAGATCCTTTCGATCTATTATTCATTTACTCAACTAGCTAAAAATAAACCAAATTTCGAACAAGTGATCTTAGCAAATATTCCAGACGATGCATCTCAAGAATATCTCTTAGCAACAATTGAACCTCTGCTGGAAGAACCAATTATTCCTACTTTTTCCAATCAAAAGCTTGTGCTATTCAGCCCTGCTCTGACGCCAAACTTAAAGGAGCAACTTCATCTATTGCAGAAAAACAATGAGCTATTTTTAATTACCTTTGAAAACAATGAGCTTTGTCTATTTTGGAAAGATCAAGTGATTAATTTTGCGAAGAGGGGGGACTCGATTGAAAAATAGAATAAAAGAAAAATGGGGCTTAGGACTGCTCAGTTTTTTAATGCTTGTTACAACGGCGATCCCCTTTCTAACGGTTTATCAATTAAATCAAGCTTCGACGCCTTTTTTTATCAGCATGCTTGCCGCGTTTTGTTTGATTGCGGTACTATTTAAAAGTCACTTCGTAAAAATACCTTTGTACCTCTTTACTTATTTGTACACACTCTATCACTATTTTCCATTAAAGGAACGTTTTGGTATTAGCTGGTTAAAACACTTTTTTGATATTTCTGTGCAAGCTTATTTCAACATGCTTTCTGGAGAAATCAGTTATTTACCTGATTTTGTTGCATTCGTATTGATTTTGTTTTTAATGATTTTTTTAGCGATACTGCTTATTCATTATGAGCGGTGGGTTTTTAGCTATTTATTGTTGGTCGGTTATTTACTGATGCTGGCAGTGTTCAATCGTTTGAATCTAAGCTGGCAGGTGATTATAATGACTTGTAGCGCTGTTCTGTTTTATAAGTTAAAACATTCCTTCCACACAAACTCAAAGAACAAGATGATCTTTACGCTTTTAACTAGTATGTTGTTAGGTTTAACTGCTGCAAGTGCCTATTTTTTCCCGATCGCTGTTCCAAAATCAAAAGCGTTTCTTTTTACGCAAACTGCTGGACTGCGAACCGCTTTAAATCAACAAGGCTTGTATCAACAGATCAATCAATATGGCATAAACTCTTCTGCAATGACAGGATTTAGTGAGGATGATTCAAAACTCGGCGGTCCAATGCAAGATGATCAAACAGCCCTTTTTACAGCTAAACAGTCAGCTGAACATTATTGGAGAGTGGAAACAAAAAATAATTATACTGGCAAAGGTTGGAATAACATTGCTAAAGTAACTCCTGATCCGCTTGGACAGCCATTAGTGATTTCGACTAATTCTGAGTATCAAGGAGCTTTTAAACCAGCTGAAATAATCACATTTTCATTTAGTACAGCCAAGGAATATTTACCTTATCCATATGGCAACAGCACCGTTCCCTTTGAAGAGATCGGTCAAACTGAAAAAATCGAGGAAAAAAATCGTATTATTCTTTCAGATAAACCTAAAAACTTTCAAATTACTTGGGAGGAACCAGATTTTTCAATAGAAAGCTTACAACAGGTTGCTTTAGAAACTAACGTCGATATCCAAACAACACAAGTGCCACATACGCTTCCTAAGCGAGTACAAGAATTAGCATATTCATTGACCGAAGATCAAGAGACATTGTATGGTAAAGTCAAAGCTGTCGAGCAATATTTAAAAAAAGACGGAGACTACCGCTATTCGAAGGTCGATGCGGCTTATACCCCTGAATCAGAAGACTATGTTGATTACTTTTTATTTGATTCAAAGGTTGGCTACTGTGATAACTTTTCCAGCGCGATGACGGTTCTGCTGCGTTCAGTCGGTATTCCCAGTCGTTGGGCTAAAGGCTTCAGCTCTGGTGAACGGACAAGCGGCACAGGTCAACAAAAGGTCTATACAATCAGAAATAGTGATGCTCATTCATGGCCTGAAGTGTATTTTGAAGGATTCGGATGGATTCCATTTGAACCTACACCAAGTTTTACCAATAATGCCAGCCCAGCCACTGGCACTGTCAGTTCTACAACAAATGAATCTCAAAGTACTACTTCTGAATCTACAACTGTAAACAGCACTAAAAAAACAAAAACGACTACTGAAAGCACTACACAAGATTCGCAAATAGCTGAAAAAGAAAAAGCCTCCAACTGGCCAGATTTTTTAAGAAACATTTTTTGGGGTTTCTTAGTCATTCTGCTACTGATTAGTGCCTACTTTTTGAAAAAATATTACTTTATTCTTTCGTTGCGTGTGTATCTAGCAGTTCATCCACAGCAATTCAGCGGTGCTTATATTCGGTTATTAAAAAAAGCAGAGAACATCTTGCAACGAGCAGATAATGAATCATTGATTATGTATGCTACTCGCTTTGAAAAAGTTTATCCACAATTTCATGGGAGTTTTTATCAATTAACTGAATTATACGAACAAAATTTATATGGAAAAATCAAGCCTAGAAAATCAGACTACGCAGGTTTATTGCTGCATACAGGAAAATTATTGACACCATTGAAACAAGTAAAATAACTTCCGTTATTCTCTTAGCGTTTGAAACCTTTTTCCAACCTCTTATAAAGGAGTTTTTTATGAAAAAATTAGCGATTATCGGCGGCGGAATCATCGGTTTGACTCTAGCCAATTATATTGATTTAAGCAAATACAACGTTACACTTTTTGACAATCCTACAGGACAAGCGACAAAAGCCAGTGCCGGGATCATTTCTCCCTGGCTGTCAAAACGGCGCAATAAAAAATGGTATCATTTAGCCAAAAGTGGTGCAGCTTTTTATCCTAAATTGATTCAGGATTTCTCTTTGCCCCCATCCGTATATCAGCAAACAGGAACCTTAATTCTTAGAAAAGATGGGGAGCTAGAACCATTAGCAAGGCTAGCTGAAGAACGTAAATTGTCAGCGCCTGAAATCGGAGACATTCAACTGTTGCATGCTCAGGAGGTCTCAACAAGGCTACCTTTACTGAAACAGTTACCTGCACTTTCGATCTCTGGCGGCGGAAAGCTAGACGGCGCAAGCTATTTAGATCATCTACGACGGCATGCTGTTCAGAAAAATATTGAACTAAAAACCGTTTCTGCTCAGCTAGAACGCACACAGAGTCACTGGCTGATTCACACAGAAACTCAAACGGAAGCTTTCGATACGGTTGCCTTATGTGCTGGTCCCGGACTTTCTGATTTGCTTACTCCTTTAGGATACAAAATAGATATTCGTGCACAAAAAGGGCAATTACTAGCATTTGAAACGAGCTACAAGAATAGCGGCAACTGGCCCGTTGCGATGCTGGATGGCGAAAGTGATTTAATTCCATTTGAAAATGGCAGGATCTTGATTGGTGCAACTCACGAAAATGAGGCGGGATTTGATTTGACGCCAACAGAGGAAGCTTATACACAGCTAAAGCAAAAATCGATTCCTTTTCTTTCAAACAGTGCTTTTTTTGAGGACCATTCTTTTGCGTATCGAGTAGGTACTCGCGCGTATACATCAGATTTTGCGCCGTTTTTCAATTGTCTACCTAACGACTCGACTGCTGTAGTTGCCAGTGGCTTAGGTTCGTCCGGTTTGACGACTGGACCTTATATTGGTTTTCTCTTAGCGCAGTATTTCAATGAAGGACAGCATAACTGGCAAGATTTTCAAAAAACGATCGACACCTATATCGTTAAAGAGTACTGATGGGCATAACTAAAAAGGTAACTGGGCTATAACTCTACAAGCTACTGCTCAGTTACCTAAAATGGTTACATACTTTCAATCTAGCTTCGTCTGTTTACGGAAAAAATAGCTTTGACTGATATAAGTATGCTTCATCATATTTTATGATCAATTCCTTTAAAAAAGAAAATAACTGATCATTGTCTAATGAAAAATTTTCTGAAAGATCCGCATATACCTCGCGTTCTTCTTCTGTTGCCAGCTTTTTAAAATAGCCCCAGACATGCTGATACGCATTCAGTTTATTTCCTTTGTGATCCGGTTGTGCCAGAGCATGTTGGATATACTGCTGAAACAGCACTTCTTTTTCTTCATTCCATTCCTTACCTGATACTAGCTTTCGAATCGCTTTATAATCATTTTGAGACTTTGATAAAATCAAGTACTTCAAGGTTGCCCATTCTTGTTGTTTTTTTATAATTTCTTTCAAAAAATCCCCTCTCTTTCTTATAAATTAATGATTTAATTTGCCTTAAATACTACATTATGAAAAAAAGATGATATAAAACGCTTCAATTTCTTATACTCTAATCATTAAATTTTATGACAATTAAAAGAGTAACGGGTTAGAATGTATGATGTATATTTTCAGAAAATAAACATTTAGTGAATTTTCTGAATATTAAAAAGAATTGAGGTTATTTCTATGAACGAACAGCAGCTAGATAAATCTTTTTTAGGTCAGCCTAAAGGTTTGTCCACCCTTTTCTTTACTGAGATGTGGGAAAGATTTAGTTACTATGGCATGCGGGCAATTTTACTCTACTATATTTATGATACAGTGGCAAATGGCGGGTTAGGTTTACCAAAAGAAACTGCCTTGGCAATTATGTCGATTTATGGTTCTCTGGTATTCATGTCTAGTATTATCGGCGGTTGGATATCCGATCGTGTATTAGGCGCCAGAAAAACAGTTTTCTTCGGCGGAATCTTCATCATGGTGGGTCACATTGTATTAGCAACGCCGTTTGGTGTCGCTGCGCTATTTCTGTCCATTCTTTTGATCGTTATCGGCACAGGAATGTTAAAACCAAATGTGTCTGGTATGGTCGGACACCTTTATTCAAAAACTGACACACGTCGGGATGCAGGCTTTTCTATTTTTTATATGGGAATCAACATTGGAGCCTTGATTGCTCCATTTGTCGTTGGAACACTTGGTCAAACATATAACTACCACATTGGTTTTTCTGTAGCAGCTTTTGGGATGTTCTTTGGCCTACTACAATATCATTTTCAAGGAAAAAAATCTTTATCTGGAATCGGCTTGGCACCAACAAATCCAATGGATACAGTGGAACGAAAAAAATTCATGCATTCGTTACTAGTTGCACTTGGTGTAGCCGTTATCCTTTTCGGCGGCGCCTTTGTCTTAGGTCGCTTAACAATCGATTTCTTTATTAACGTCGTCAGTATCATCGGTATTTTGCTACCAGCATATTATTTTGTCAAAATGATGACTTCAAAAGATGTTACAGACGAAGAAAAGCCCCGTGTCTTGGGCTACATTCCTTTATTTTTAGCTGGCATCGTCTTTTGGTCACTGGAAGAACAAGGTTCTTCTATCCTAGCTTTATTTGCAAATGAGCGAACTAAAAGCACTTTGTTTGGTTTTTCGATCGCACCTAGCTGGTTCCAGTCATTGAATCCAATCTTCGTTGTTGTTTTAACACCGATTTTTGTTGCATTATGGACACGATTAGGGAAAAGACAGCCTTCAACAGTCGTTAAATTTTCTTTAGGACTCGTTTTTGCCGGACTTTCCTTTGTTTTATTGATGCTCCCGGGATTATTATATGGAACAGAAGGACAAGTCAGTCCATTATGGTTGTTCTTTAGCTTCTTTATAATGATCGTTGGCGAAATGTGCATTTCTCCCGTTGGACTCTCTATTACAACGAAGTTAGCACCTAAAGCATTTGAATCGCAAACAGTAGCTATTTGGTTACTGGCAGATGCCGCTTCACAAGCAATTAATGCCCAAATTGCCCGTTTTTATACACCGCAAACTGAATCAGCATATTTTGGGATCGTTGGGATCGTGGCAGTGATTGCCGGAATTATTCTGATTCTTTGCAAAAATCCAATCAAAAAATTAATGGGTTCTGTTCATTAGACTAAAAAAAAAGCTAGAACAGTTGACAAAAAAGACACGGAAATTGATCTTCAAATTTCCGTGTCTTTTTTCTTAGCCTTCTTTAGTTTTCTAACTGTTTACTTTGCCTAACAATCGTTGCTTTTAACAACAACGGTGCAATGATCGTCGTTGCAATCACCACAATGATCACCGATGAATAATATTCCTCTGAAAGAAAACTAGAGGTTAAACCCACTTGAGCAATAATTAGCGCCATTTCCCCTCTGGAAACCATTCCCGAACCAATGATCAAGGTCGAAATCCCTTTAAATCCAGTTGCTCTGGCACCTAGAGCGCCACCTAATAATTTCGATAAAACAGCTACAACAGTCAAAATAAGGATAAATAAAAGATGTTTAGACATGCCGGTAAACGTCATGTTTAAACCAATCGAAACAAAAAACATAGGAATAAATACGGCGTAACCAATCGTTTCCAGCTTTTCATCCACCCGTTTGCGATAATCTGTTTGAGCAATCGCTACACCTGCAAAAAAAGCACCGATAATCGCACCCATATCCAGCATTTCTGCAAAATAAGCGAAACCTAAACAAACAACTAGGGAAAACGCCGAAACCGCTTCGATTGTGATCAATTTTTCGCTTAGATTCAACAGCCAGGGAACCAGCCATTTACTTGCTGCAAAAATCACAATAAAAAAGAAAACCTTCAATAGCAACACTTCCCACAAGGGTAAACTACTATCCGGTGTCGAGCGGTTCATTAAACTCAACATGATCCCTAAAATCAATACCACCACAATATCATCAACTACTGCTGCACCAAGGATCGTGGCACCTTCTTCTGTATCGATTTTTTTCAAATCTTTCAATACTTGCACAGAAATACTGACCGATGTCGCACTAAAAAGTACACCTAGAAAAATAGAATTCTGAACCGAAAACTGAAAGAGCTCTCCTACGCCAAAACCCATAGCTGCTGGAAAAAGAATTCCCATTAAAGCTACTGCCAATGCCGGATGCCAATATTTTTTCAGCAGTTCCAGATCACTTTCCAGTCCTGCAATAAACATTAAAATAATAACACCAATTTCTGAAAAATAATGCATAAATTCATCCGGTTTAATCCACCCTAACATAGCAGGCCCAATCAAAATACCAACCAATAATTCTCCGATCACTGAAGGTATACCGATTCGATTACAAAAATGTCCGGCAAGTTTAGTGAATAATAAAACCAGGCACAATGTTAATAAAAAAAACATACTGCTCTTCCTTTCTAAAAAAAACGTTCTGTTTGATTATAACATGCTTCACTGATTTTCCCTTGCAGCGAGGATTGCAGCAGACACAAAAAAACCAGCAGATAACTGCTGGCTAGATGTCGATTACTTAGATGCACGTTTTAAATACGTACCTTCTTGTGTATTGATTTCTAATAGTTCATCTGCTTCGATAAAGTCAGGAACGTTGACTACTAATCCTGTTTCCATCACAGCTGGTTTACCAGAACCTGAAACAGTCGCACCTTTGATCGATGGTTGTGTTTCTTGTACACGTAAAACAACTGTTGTCGGTAAAGTAACACCAATTACTTCTGAACCGTAGAATTGAATTTTTACTTCCATGTTTTCAAGAAGATATTTCAATTCATCTTCAATGACCGTTGTAGGAATTTCATATTGTTCGTATGTTTCTAAATCCATGAAATTCGCTGTGTCATCTTGGCTGTATAGATATTGTACAGGTTTGCTTTCGATGAACGCTTTTTTCACTTTATCATCTGGACGCATTGTTGTATCTGTCGTCGCACCTGTACGGACGTCTTTTAATTTCATACGCATAACGGTATTGCCTTTACCTGGTTTGTGGTGGCTGGCTTCCATTACACGGATCAATTTTCCGTCTTGCTCAAAAGTCATGCCTGCTTTAAGATCGCTTACTGCTATCATATTATAGTTCTCCTTCTTCTGTTAAGTTTGATCGTCGCTATTAAAAATAGTGACGCTACTATACTCCTAGACTATTGTAGCAGATTCACAGCAGTTATTCTAGCGAATACGCATGTCTATGATGATTTTTTCATACTATACACAAAAGAACCGACTGCATCTTTTTTTGCAACCAGCTCTTTTAATGAAATTATTCCATTTTTTGGGAAATCTCGTCAAATTTCGTCCACAATTCATCACATTCCGCGCAACTGCCTGTGTGAATCATCGCAAGTGGTGATTGGTCTGAGCCATCTAAATAATGGCGTAAATGCATGTCAGAGAAGCCATGTTTGGCCGCATCTTCTCGTGTGTTTGAATAATAAACTGTTTTGATTCCTGCCCAAAGGATCGCTCCTACACACATTGGACAAGGTTCACAAGTCGCGTAAATCTCACAATCAGATAAATCCATCGTATCTAATTTTTTGCAGGCTTCACGCACAGCTATCATTTCTGCATGTGCAGATGGATCCGTATCTTTCATCATTGTATTACTGACCGATACGACCACTTCGCCATTTCTGACCAACGTAGCACCAAATGGTCCGCCGTATTTCTTTTCCATTCCTAAAACAGTGGCCTCTGCCGCCATTTTCATGTAGTCCATGATTTTCCCTCCTGTGTTTAATTATTTTCTTTCATCAGTTTACTAAGAACACTATAGACAATAAATGAAAAGATCAAGCCAGAGAAAAACGCAAAATCATTGATCGTTTTCAAAAATGATAGTGATTGTAAAAAGGCTCCTGACATAGTGAGAACAAAACTGATTCCTAAGGTTAACATCGCTTTTTTATTATATCCGGATTTAAATTCACCTAAATTTCCTTCTTCTACATAGATATCCTCTAAATTGATCACTTGTTTATGTTCAACGTAAAAGCTAGCCAGCATAATACCAGCGATTGGACCAAACATAGATCCGATGAAACTATAAAAATAAAACAACGTTGAGGCATTTTCTACCAATTTCCACGGTAAGATCATTGTACCAATGATAGCAGTCAATACACCAGCCTTTTTAACATCAAGTACTTTAGGAAATAGGGAAGACATTTGCAGCCCAGCAGGAAACAGATTGCCAAATACAACGAACGCCAATGCCCCCATATTCAATGCTAGGATCAAAACAAAGACTGCAAAAGTATTATTGATTTTATCAAAAGCGTTAACGATGTTGAAAATCGGCTCACCAAATGCAATTTGTGTTCCCGCAATCAAGCCAACACATGTTATGGCAAATAGAATATAAGATAAAATAAATCCTAACGGTAACCCAATGATCATCGCTTTGGGTGTTTTCGCTTTTTGGGTAAAGTCTCCGATATTCACGATTGGACCTGCCCAGTTTGAAACTAGCGCACTAACACAAGCAATAAATACTATTGGACTCGTTGTTGCATTTGCAGGTGTATACGCTAAAATTGGACCAAAGCCGCCAGCAATCTGAATCGTCCAAATCGCCGCACCAATGATAAAGACGTAGACGATCGGAGAGGACCAATTACCAAATTTATCCAATACTCTTGTCCCACCTAAAAACAGAGCTACGGTCACACACCAAACGATCAAATAACTAAGCATCGTAGGCGCCGGCATTCCCAAAATCGTCATTCCTCCGCCAATACTCATATAATTTGGAATGATTCGGCTAAATAACACATCTAAGGACTGTGCACTAACTACACTTTGTGTTCCAAAAAAGACGACTCCGGCAATCAATCCCCGACATAACGCTGGAATGATCGCTCCTTTGACACCAAATACGGATCGTAGCAGCATGGGAAAAGGCAACCCGTATTTAGCAGAAGCAACCCCATTCAAAACATAAAAGATCGAGACGATCAACGCGGACAACATAACAGCTGAAAGAACTTGCTTCGTATTCAACCCCAATAAGAAAAATCCTGCTACCGTCATATACGAAAGGATATTGTGGACTGCTCCCATCCATAATGTCACATAGTTAAAAACACCCCAATTTTTATCTGCTCCTGTTTTAGGCAAGAGGTCAGCGGAGTAGGTTGGCATCGTTTCGACAGTTTGTTTTTCTACTGATTCCATCGTTTTTTCCTCCAATACATTTCTTTAGTTTTTTACTAACTGAAGTGATTGTGCTTTATGCTCTGAAAATAATGGATTACCTGGATTTAGCTGAATTGCCTTATCCATCGCTTTGATTGCTTCTTGATGGCGATTTAAGCTGCGTAGACTATTCGCCTTATGAAAGTAGAAATCCACTCGTTCGGGATAATCATTCAATAAATCATCCATCCATTCGATTGCCGCCTCATGCTGTCCAAGTTCTCTTAACAAATTTGATTTATGATAACGATAAAAGAAGCTTTCATCTGTTTCGATTGCTTGATCATAGATTTGAAGTGCCCGCTCATTTTCCCCCAGCATCCGATATGCATTCGCAATATAAAAAGCAAACTCAGGGTCCAGTTGCCAGCCTTTTTCATAAAAAGTAATCGCAGTCGAGTAATCTTTTAAACGCTGATACGTATAACCTAGATAGTAAAGGACATCTAGACTTGTTTGCTCCTGTTCCTCGAGCAGTTCAAGCGCTTGCTTTAGTTTATCTTCTCTTAATAGACTTCTGATTTTTTTGAAAAACGATTGCTCCACTTCTTTTTTCTCTATGATCGCAATTAATGATTCATTAGCTGATTCTTTAGCATAATCAAGGGCATTTTTTCCTGTATCGTCGGTTTGTTCACTATCTGCTTGATGCCAAATAAGCTCACGGATCACATCACGGTACAAAAAGCCGCCATTTCCCAAAATCGTTGCTTCTAATAACGCTGACCAGCTTAATCGATTGACATGATTGACCGGTACTCCCGCCTCTAGACAGAGTTGGACTGTTTTTAAATAGCCTTTTTCACTAGAAGGAAGTAGAGCCGTTCCGCCAAAACGATTGACAGATGCTAGATCCGCTCCTGCATGAAGCAACTCATGAACGATCTCATCAAACCCATTAGCTGCCGCGCAGATAAAAGGAGACAAACTAGTGTGATCTTTTTGGTTAACATCTGCTCCAAACGCAAGCAGGACCTTAACGATGTCTAAATTATTTTGCTGAACAGCCAGCATTAAGGGTGAACGACCCAGAGCATCTGTCACTGAGATTTCAGCACCTGCTTTGAGAACTCGTTCAACATCTTCCAGCCTTCCAAGCGACACCGCTTCAAGTAATTGTTGATCTGCTTTTACTACAGTCATCACCTTCACTCCTCTCTCGTTTTATAGTTGCTCACTAAATGCAATAATTGCTTTTTCAAAGGCTTCCATCGGCGGATGAGTAATGCCAGCGCCGATCATACCAATTCCTGCTTCTTTATGAGCGATTGCTGTATTAATGATCGGTAATGTATTTGTTTGGATGACTTTTAAGCTGTCGATCCCTGAAGGAATCCCCATAAAATCAAGAGTTGGAATCGTAATATTGGGATTTTCAGCTGTTGTGATTCCCTGCATTTCTACTGAAAAACGTAAAGCATCCTCAATCGTTCCACCAACTAAAGCGACGATCGCAGGCGCTGCTGCCATTGCAAATCCACCAATTCCATAGGTTTCAGTAATTGCACTATCGCCAATATCAAGCCCTGCATCTTCTGGTTTATACCCAGCAAACATGGGACCGATTACTTTTTGTGAGGGACCAACAAACCAAGGATTTCCTTCGATTCCACTGATATGGATACCAAATTCTGTACCATTCCTAGCCATCGTTGTAACAACTGTGCTGTAAGGAATCCCCACAGCAGAATCTAACGCTGCTTTACACATCGCCATCCAGGTTGGACCTGAAAAGTAATCACTGCTGGCAACAAAATCAAACACCTCTTTCATTTCTTCAATCGAATGATCTGTTTGAATAATATAAGGTGTTAATGCTTGAATCAACAATGTCGTTCCGGCATTATTACGATTGTGACATTCATCCCCCATATGCAGAGCTTGTGCCAACATAAGCTTTAAGTCGATTCCTTCTGGACATAGTTTCATCGCATCTCTCAAAATCGGACCAAATGTATCTCTCATCCAAATCAAGCGTTCAATCACGGTCTCATCATTTGCGCCCATTCGTAAAATTTTAGACATTTGTTCACTTAAATTAGTAAATGCCAAATTTCCATATGTTTTATTTTCTACGATATGCATATACATGGAAGCAGAAGTGACCCCCGCCATCGAGCCTACGCATTGATGTTCATGACAAGGAGAAAAGATGATCTCGCCAGATGCAGCAACTTGTTCAGCCTCTTTTAAGTCTTTCGCCAAACCCTCAAACACCAGTGCACCTTTAACCGCACCTTTCATCGGACCATTCATTTTTTCCCATGTGATTGGTGGTCCCGCATGTAAAATTGTATGTTTAGTCATTCCTGGTACAACATTGATAGCTTGATCGTAGCCAATCAGAGAAATTTGAGAAGAAATAATCCGATTTACCGCCTCTTCATTGGCCTTTTGGATTTTTTCTAAATTTTCAGGTGTTTCGATTTTTTCCAGTGCGGCTAGAATACTAGCTTTTCCTTGACCAGGAGGAGCCCAGTTTAAATAGTTGGCTTGTACCTGTTGTTCAGTCAACTCTTCTTGAAACGCTTCGATCCCTAAATCGATGATCACAGGTTCTTCTTGAAATAGCTCAGTCATTTTACTCATTGTTCTGTCACTCCTTTTACTACAAATTCTCTTGCTAATAGACCAGCATTTTGACTACTGCTGGCATAGGTTGCGCCAATGGCTGTTAATTTTTCAACTTGTTCATTGATATCTTGTTTATCCAAATCAGTTCCTAAAACATAGCCGATGATTTCCAAATGACGACCTTCTTTGGCCGCTTTTTCTTTTGCCTCTTTCATATACGGAACCATTACCCCAACCGGATCAGGATGCGAACCATAGCCTAAGACAAAATCCATTACGATCACACCTACAGTTGGATCAGCTGCTTCTTCAACAAAACGAGCAATTCGATTCGAAGGATCGATCATTGGATGTGGTTTGCCGTTGGTAAATTCATCAGCACCAAAATCGATAAAGGTATGAGCACGGCTTTGTTCTCCAAAATGAAGAATATGTTCTTCATCAGTCGCTATATTGCTGTATACATCAGAAAAACGTTCTTTGGCTGTATACATTGCCTCATCGCAAAGTGTGCCTCCAGTGAATAAACCGCGGATATAGCGCTGCTCTGGATTTAGTTTTTCACGAATTTCATCGATTAATGGTACGTTGAGCGGATGACTATCCAATTGATCTGCATTGATTCCGGCAAGCGTTACTGCTCGAAGTGCTGCTGCTTTGGACATTTTTTCAAAATAGATCCCATTTTCATTTGGACGAGAATCACTGCCAATAAACCAAATCACGACTGGCTTGTTCGCTTGTCTAACACGTGCAAGAATTTTTTCTTCCACGTTTTTTGCTGGTGGTTTAGAAATCAATACGATCACTTTTGTGTCAGAATCTTCTTCTAACGCATCGATCGCATCCAGCATCATTCGACCGCCGACCGCTTCACTTAGATCGCGTCCGCCAGTTCCAATCAATTGTGAGACACCTTCTCCAAATTCATGAATCCGCACACTGATTTCCTGACTGCCAGTCCCTGAAGCACCTACGATACCTATACTTCCTTTTCTTACCTTATTCGCAAAACAAAGACCAACATTGTTAATGATCGCAGTACCACAATCGGGCCCCATCAGCAGCAGTCCTTTTTCATGCGCTAACTCTTTTAGTTGAATCTCTTCTTCTACACTTACATTGTCACTAAACATCATAACGTGTAAATCATTAGCCAACGCTTTTCTCGCTTCTCTAGCAGCATATTGACCGTTCACTGAAATAACTGCTAAATTTGCTTCGGGTATCGCTTTCTTGGCTGTCTCGATCGTTGTATAGCGTTCAACGGATTGACTCGTGTTTTTCTCTTTTTTTTCTGTCATCAGCAGCTCGATTTCTCTAATTAAATCGGCTGAATCCATTGACTGACCTGCATCGACCGCAATCACCAAATCACTTGTCTGAGCTTGATCGATCTCATCTGTATACAAGCCGACGTTTTTCATCACTTCTTTATTCATCTCAGTGGCCATTGCAATAATCGCCTGATCCACACCATCTAATTGATTGGCTCTTGTAGATAAAGCCATCAGCGATACAGAATCAATGTACGTATTCGGTTGTATCTTAATACTGATTGACATAAAAATTCCTCCTCTAATTAAAAGTAACATGATTCGATTGTGTTATATCTTTACACTACTAAGCATCAGTTCTCGTTGGCTAACTAAATTTCTAACAATGTCATCGTCAATGCTATTCCAGCAAGTATTCCGGCTAATATATCCCCTCCAGAGCTGGAGCCAATCGCTAATACCGCCAACATTTTTTGCTTTAGCAGCGCATCATGCTCTCCATAAAACAATTCGTTTAAAAATTCACCTATCCGCTCACGCGCTGCACCTTTGATTGCCCAATCCAATGTTGAAAAGCTGATAGCATTTGTTCGACGTTTAATTGTCTTACGACAATTAACCAACCATTGCTGCAATGAGTGATAGGGATACTCAACAGTGGTAAAAATAAGTGCTAAACCAACTAAAAAATCATCTCCTGATGGCGTTAAGCCTGGCCCCAGCCCGATCACTCGATTCAGTTGTGTCATAGCTTGAAAGGGCTGTTTGTTTTTCAAATATTCTAATAAAATAGTCGACTCCTTCCATAGCATCGTATGCATCATCTTTTCATATGTCGTCGCTTGTCTGTCGTTCAAAAGATAGCCGCCCTTTATTTCACGTTCTTCCAACCAGTTTTGTACCTGTTGACTACGAACAAGCACCTGTTCATACGCTTCTTTTGCTGGAAATTTGATTTGAGGATACTGCCACTTTCTCGCTTCATTAACTGCAATACTTGCCACTCCTTCAAACATTAACTGGTTATTTTGTACAAAGGCTGGTGTTTTTAACGGTAAATGTATGTGCTCTTTAAAAAAGCCAGCCACTCGAATTGTATTAGGGGCATCATCAAGCTCTGCAGCGGCAATTGTATACAATGTACCAGAGCCATCAACAAGATTGATTGTTCGTTCAAAAGTACTGTGAACTTCACCACTCCATTGATTTTCTTGAATTTCTACTAAGAAGTTTTGAGCACCAGATAGGCTTTGATACGACTTCATGCCCGGCACCTCCTTTACAAGATTAAATTTACACCAAGAAAGCCTTTTCAAAAACAGGCAAACTATCTGAATATCAGCGCTTTAAGTTGTATACTTTAACCAATTACCGTATAGTTAGATTAATTACTCCTGATTATTGAAAGTAGGTGTCCTCATGTTAACCGTCAAAAGCTTTTTACAACTCCCTCAATTTAAAGCATTTAATCTAGTCGCTGGAAAAGGCGGCCTAGAAAATGAAATTACTGGTGTGAATATTTTAGATAATCCAGATGCTTCGGACTGGTTGTCTGCTGGGGAATTGTTGATTACCTCAGGTTACTTTTTTAGTGAAAATCCAGAGGTCCAGCAAAAATTCATTCAGCGTTTTAAAGAAATAAACTGTTCTGCGATCTGTATTAAACCACATATTTATTTAAAAGAAATTCCTGAATCAATGCGGCAATTAGCCGAAACTCTTTCACTTCCGATCATTGAAATCCCCTATGGAATTGCTTTTTCAAAAATCATGAATATTGTTATGGCGGAAATTTCAGGGCACGTAAATGAATTGAATCAGGCTTCTTTAGAGATCCATTCGCAATTTTTTGAGATTTCATTACATGGCGGCGGGATGAAAAAAATCGCCGCTGGCTTAGCACAAATGGTTCACAATCCAATCATTTTAGTCGATACGAATTGGGCAGTCATCACAGTCAGTGACCAAAAACAGACAGCAATAACAGATATTCTCAAAAAAGTCGGTGATACTTTCTTATTTCCAATCGAAATATTCACTGATCTACCAACAAATTTTGAACGTATCCAAAAACCGATCACTCGATCGCTGCTTTTCAACGAAGTAGAATATCCTTGCGTAATCATGCCAGTTTATTTCGATACGATTCACTATGGTTTTATACTTGTCTGTCAAATCGAGCAGTCTTTGACTGATCTTGATTATGTTGCATTGGAAAATGGTTCGATGGCTTTTGCGCTTGAACAAATGCGTCTATTTGAAATCGAGCGAACTGAAAATCGCATTCGCAGAGATTTTTTTGATCAGCTATTATCAGGCCAAATCAAAGATTTAACCACTTTGGCTGCTTACGATACAACGATCGATCCCGCTCTAAACTATACGGTCTTGATTTTTTCTATTCAAACGACTGGTAATGAATCCACTTCATTGATGCAGAAAAAACAAATAGAAGACCGCTTGATGAAAAGTATGCTGTCTTCTTTAACCACTTATATAGCCAACCGTTTCCCGCATTTGCATGTATTTAGCCGTAAAAATCAATTGGTCATGCTTTTGGGAACCACGCCTACTCTAAGTACAGTTAAAACGCACAATGAAGTATCTGACACCGCTGAGCGGATTCGCATGTATTTAGAACAATCAGGAAAAATGGATCGCGAGATTTTTTGTACCATTGGTTCTACCTTGCCGATTTTAGAACTCTCTAGAAGCTTTGAAGAAGCAAAAAAAGTCATCCACTTACTTGAGGATGACGAAAAAGAAGAGAAAATTTATTTTTTCAATGATTTCTATTTTGACTCTTTTTTGGTTGATTCCATTTCGAAGGAGCAAGGAAAAGCCTTTTATGCGCATTATTTAAATCCGTTGTTGGCCTATGATCAAAAAAATAATACTAGCTTCACACCAACCTTAAAAGCCTATTTAGCTCATCATTTAAATGTTGCAACAACCTCTAGAGCGCTGTTTATCCACCGCAATACGCTTTTATATCGGATCGACAAGATCAAAAGCTTACTGCCCGTGGATTTAGAGCAGGAAAAAAATACCTTTGCCTTACAATTAGCCTTAAAATTATATGATCTGCATCAATGAGGTTGGAACAAAAAAGTCGATTAGGTTCGAGCAATACAAAAATCGAACAATACGCTTTTTGTATTGCTCGATTTTTGCGAAATTGCCGAAGATCCTGATTTTTAGCCACCGTTTATTACGCTTTAGAGTGCGAATAAACGACGGAAGTAGCAGCAACCTCGCTATTCCACCTATTTATCTTCCAACGATAAAGGTCAGTTCACATTCACATACTTTTTTATCTTCCACAAATGCAGTAGCTTTTCCGATACCAACGTAATCTCTGATTTTCACGATTTCAAAATGTAGTTTCAATACATCACCAGGTACTACTTTTTGACGGAATTTCGCTTTGTTGATGCCACCGATATACGCCGTTTCCCCTTGAAATTGTTCCATCTTCAAAATTAGGATCGAACCAACCTGTGCCAACGCCTCGATGATCAAAACGCCTGGCATTGTCGGATTTCCCGGGAAATGTCCTTGGAAAAATTCTTCATTGATCGTTACATTTTTCGTTGCGATGATTTTCTTCTCCGGGATGATTTCATCCACATAGTCAATAAAACAAATCGGGTAGCGATTTGGGATCATTTCCATAATTTCAGTTGCATTCATTAGTCTTGTCATTGTTACTCTTCCTCCCATTTTTTCATACAAATAACGCCATTATGTCCACCGAAGCCAAACGAATTGCTGATAGCATATTCAGCTTGGATCGCACGTGAACCATTAGTGAGATAATCCAGATCACACTCCGGATCAGCTGTTTCATAGCCAGCAGTTAGATGAGCGGTACCTTCTTGTAAGGTTTTCACACAGGCAATGGCTTCGATCCCGCCAGCTGCCCCCAAAAGATGCCCAGTCATACTCTTCGTGCTGGAAATTGGAATATCATATGCACGATCACCAAAAACACGTTTGATAGCCGCGGTTTCCGCTGCATCATTTGCTGGTGTGGAGGTACCATGTGCGTTGATATAGCCAACAGCATCCGCATCAATAGCCGCTTCTGCTAAAGCTAGCTCGATCGCATCAGCTGCACCACTACCATCTTTCAGCGGCGCAGTCATATGACTTGCATCACAATTACTTCCATAGCCAACGATTTCGCCTAAAATCTCAGCACCACGCTTCTTGGCATGCTCTAATTCTTCCAGCATCAACATTCCTGCCCCTTCGCCCATAACGAAGCCATGTCTTTCTTTATCAAAGGGGATCGATGCACGTTTGGGATCCTCCGTTGTATTCAATGCACTCAATGCCGCAAAACCAGCAATACCGATTTCACAAATCGTGGCTTCTGTTCCACCTGTGATCATCACATCCGCCAAACCATATTTAATTGTCCGAAAAGCTTCGCCGATCGCATTGGTCGCTGATGCACAAGCTGTTACGATCGTTTGAGAAGGTCCTTTTGCACCTAATTTGATAGAAATATTTCCTGATGCCATATTCGCAATGACCATTGGAACAAAAAATGGTGTTACACGTTTCGCTCCTTTTTTGTCCATTACTCGGACTTGATCCTGCAATGTGGTCATACCACCGATACCACTGCCGACAATCACACCAAAACGTTTTGGATCAATCGAATCATAGGTTAAGCCACTCATTTCCCAAGCTTCTAAAGCAGCAACCAATCCATATTGTGAAAATAAGTCCATTCGTTTTTGTTCCTTACGGTCAAGTACACCGCTTGGGTCAAAGTCCTTCACTTCTCCAGCTAAAGCAACCCCTGTATCTTCGGAATCAAACTTAGTAATTTTGGCAATTCCTAATTTTCCATTAACTAAATTTTGCCAATATTCTTTTACTGTATTGCCTATGGGAGTCACCGCTCCCATTCCTGTTATCACTACGCGTTTCATCTTGCACCTCCACTGATATTTTGATGTTCAAATTAAAAAAAACTTGCTTAACCAATACTTTTTTGTTTAAAATTAAGTAAAATAGTTTGACTTTCAAAGTATTTTAGTTAATAATTCAGACATCGATAAAATGTCTGTCTGGTTGTGATTATCAATTAGAGAATTATATTATCATTCTCACACAGATAATACCAGTTGTCTTTTTATCCGTCAACTTAAATAAAATCAGTTATTACGATTTTATTAAGTCGTGAAAGCATTTTTCACATATTAAAATAATTATAAAGGGGAAAATCAAAATGTTTCTAAAAAATAAAAAAGTCGTCGTAATGGGTGTAGCAAATAAAAGAAGTATCGCCTGGGGCTGTGCCAAAGCACTAAAGGAACAAGGCGCGGATATCATTTATACATACCAAAACGAACGGATGAAAAAACAAGTATTGAAATTGGCTGAACCCACCGATTTACTAGTCGAATGTGATGTTGCTTCTGACGAGTCGATTGCCCAAGCCTTCCAAACCATTCAAGAGAACTATGACAAAATCGATGGTTTAGTTCATGCTATCGCCTTCGCTAACAAAGAAGAATTAGACGGAAATGTCAGTGACATTAGCCGTTCAGGTTATTTGTTGGCTCAAGACATCAGCAGTTATTCACTTCTAGCTGTTGCTCACTACGCAAAACCGTTGTTAAACCCTGGATCTGGGATCGTTACAATGACTTATCTTGGTTCGGAAAGAGCCATTCCTAATTACAATATGATGGGAATCGCCAAAGCTTCTTTGGAAACAGCAGTTAAATATTTAGCGTATGAGTTTGCTGCAGACAAAATTCGAGTAAATGGAATCTCAGCAGGAGCGATCAAAACATTAGCTGTAACAGGTGTAAAAGATTACGATCAGCTGATCAAACTTTCAGAAGACCGTACACCAGATAAAGCTGGCGTTACGATCGAGGAAGTCGGCAATACATGTGCCTTTTTAGTGAGCGAACTTGCAGCGGGAATCGTTGGCGATATTATTTATGTCGACAAAGGCGTTCACCTTACTTAATTTTTTATTCTGGTTAATCTTTTCAAAACTAAAGACTGGGACAGCCTTTTAGGCCGCCCCAGTCCTTATTATTCATTTAAAACGGGTAAAGAAAAGCGAGTAAATTTGATTCTCTGCCACACATCAACATAACCTGTTGGTGGATACTCGATCAACGAAATGATCAACGAACTTAAAATATGGGTCATCACAAGAACAATCGCCAGTTGTACCCAACTATGACTAAGAAAATCATAACTCTTAATAAGGCTTTTCGCCCACACTATACATAAAGGATGTAGGAAGAAATAATACTTCCCTAATTCTCTCAATCGCCGCACATCAACTGCTTTATTCACAGCAATCGTTAAACTCCACCAAAAAAGTACCAGGACAAGCGGAATCAAACTAAACATAAAATTTTTATCAATGCCGCTGTTTTTATAAACGACTAGTCCTTCTCCCAGTAAAAGCAAAGCTGCCAGTACAACTAATTTTCCGCTGTATTTTTGATAACTTGCAAATTTTTCACGATAATCCCAAATAAAGAAGCCCATTGCGACAAATATCAACGCGAAGAATAAACCATTGCGTGTTGTGATAAATATACGGATATATTGATCAAAAAAATGCTTTACTTGTTCATTTTTGATATATGCATAATACGTTTCCAATGAACCAAAACTATACATCAATCCAGCAATTCCAAAAAGAATCGGATAGCCTACTTTTTTTATTAACCACTGCACTACAATGATCGCGAAAATGGCCGCAGGAATATACCAAAGATGATAATAAGTGCCTGTATAAAAAAATCCTGCGAATAAGGCAACGGGATATGTTATTGGGGTAAGTGAATAGTTTTGCTGAATCCATAAAAAACCGACTGGTAAATAGATCAAGCTCCAAAATAAATAAGATTTTAATAATGACTTTACATAACGTTGCGTATAGCCAGAAGATTTTTGTTGTCCTCTTCTAACGAAATAGCTGGTTGAAATCAAAAAATAAGGCACTGCAATGCGACATAGTACATTTTTAAATATAAAATTCAGTTCAGGTTCTTGAAATACTCGCTCACAATGAAAACAAATCACTAAAATCGCCGCTATATATTTTATCAAATCGATTCCACTATTTGCATTCGCTTGTTTGTTGCTCCTCTGTTCGATAGGACACACCTCCACCTTCTCTTTTTATTTCCTACTCCTATCAAAAAGTATAGCAAAGCTTTCTTCCTATTTTATCGGTACAAAGTCTGAATTTTCTCTCTATAAAAAGTCCTACAAAGATGCAAAAAAGGAGCGAAAGAATGACTAAAACCAATCTCTCGTTCCTTTTTTAGATAGAAACAGCAACGACCAGCGTTTCAAAAATATTTTTTGTCCTTTTTGTTCTGAGAGATTACTGAAACATAGTATTTTTCTACAAAACTATTATACTCAAATATTTTTTTTCTTTTATTATTAACCACTAAGCCCCCTTCCTATCCTTTTCGGGCATTAATTACTGTGAATAATAATTAACGATTTTGTTATTCTGAATTGCATAAGCAATTTCTTTTCTAGTACTATCCCCAATATACCCATCAACATTTATAACAAATATTTCATCTGATAAATCGATTTTTTTCAAATGAATTTGTCCAAATAATTTTTTTTGTTCTGCAGTTACTTCAATTCCCTCACTTTCCTCAAAAAAAACATAAACTAAACACTGCTGTTCCTTCTAACGTTAATTTGGTTTCAATTTCCTTGAATTGATCTTTAAACCGTACTGAACCACACAGTGTGACAACTTTTACATTGTTCATAATTCTCCTCCATCTCTAATTTCTAAAAATTTCACACCTTCCTACTTTCATTACAAAATTTTTAAGAAATCGAACTATTTCCAACTTCAGGAATTTTTACTGTTTACTTTTGGAAATTTTTTCATGTTAGTTTTCCCTGCAGTTCTGATCCTTTTGGAATGATTTCCGTAAAAATTCTTTTTGCAGCATTTCAGAGGCTTCTTCTTGATAAGCAAAACCCATAAGTGAAAAATACATATCTGTATTTTTCTCGCTACTATCCATATTCTCTAAACATTTTTTTGCAAAATTCTTGATTTCTTCCGTAGTAACGCCTAACTTATCCATTAGTAATTCATTCATAAATGTCAAACTCATTATCTGAATCTCTAATTCTCTTATTTTATCTTCCATATAGTCTCTATCCTTTCAGATTTTTTTTGAGAACATCATTATATCCCGTTAATCGATCTTTCAATGTGCCAGTATGAAACTCAAATAAGTGATTATCATAATCGTAAAAATAAATAGATTTTGAATCAGCCTCGATTCTTTTCCGGCCCTCTTTAATCACCAAACCATATGCTTTAATTTTTTTCAGCATCTCGTCGTAATCGCTCTCATCAATTTTAAATGCTAAATGATTATATGACTGTTCTTTAAGACTGCTTCCTTCCATTAAGACGATCCATTGATTTGATATCAGGAAAAATTTTTCTCTTGAATAAGAGAAATTTTTTTCTAAGCTATCATATACTTCCTCTGCAGAAAATATCTCCTTAAATAATTTAGCACTTTTTTCGATATCTTGAACAATAAATGTTATATGACTTATTCCTTCAATCATTATTACCTCCCCCCCTCACTTTATATATCATATTTTAGTTTAAATCGTTTTGGGTTCTCTTGATCATATAAAATCGCTACATATTGTCCTTCGTGAAAAAAGGCTCGATTCTTTGTTTTTGTCCAAACTTTTCTAGTTGTAATGACGGATTTTCCATTACTGAGAATAATTTTAACAGTTAGTTTTACTCGTCGCGTTGATTCACCTTTTGCATAAGAAATGTCGTTTCCATACGTACGGCTTGAAAATTCACTCTTTATGATCTCTACATTACTCTCAATCCAAACGATATTCAATGATCGCTGCATCCAGCCGTAATAAAGCTTCCTAATTAAAAACAAGACTACAATCACGAGAGCTACAATAATAACTCTTTCCATTCACATTTCTCCTTTTAACCTGAGTTAACTTCTTTGGATCTTTTTCATAAAAATTTTGGCTTAGTAGTTAAAAAAATGTATTGTTCCGTTTTCTTTTTGAACACAACGATTATACACTAAATATATACTTAAAGTAAAAAAGGAAAAACACGGAGTTAAGCTATTCCTTTTGATTCTCACAACTCTCATTATAAATAAAAACATATAAAAAAATCATTAAAACGGACATTTGAAAAGAAATACTGACAGAATGAACACAGATTTCAGACAGTTTCAGAAAACTATACACTTGTATAGTAATAGTAGGAATTCCGTTATAACAGACGTGTTATAAACTATTAAAAAAAGAGAGAAGGAATAAAAATGGGCGTTACACAAGCACAAGGAGTACAATGGGCAAAAAATTCAATTGGAAGGGCATATGATTTTGATGGTGCATTTGGGATTCAATGTTTTGACTTGATAAATCAATATGCACATGATTTATTTGGAATTTCATTTAGGGGAGCAGTTGCCAAAGATTTAATGCAAACAGGAAATGTAGGCGGATTTCGAGTAATTCCAAATACAGCAAATTTTTATCCGTTGCCAGGAGATATTTTTGTTTATACCAATGGATCAGCTGGACATACAGGCATTGTTCTAGGTTCAGTAACAACGACCGGCTTTATTGGCGTTGATCAAAACGGCAGATCTAATAATGAACCTTCCACTCAAAGAGCATTCAACTATGCAGGTTTTGCAGGAGTTGTACGACCACCCTTTACTGTCGTCGTACAACCGTTTCCAAGTAGACCCTGTAAGGTAAAAGTAGGCAATATTGTTTTACTGACCGGCGGCGCAAAAGTGACCTCACCATGGTCATCAAATGAAAATATTCCAGCAAACATGGTCAATAACTATTACCGCGTCGAACGAGTCGAAAAATTGAATGAAAAATGGCAAAGTTCAGAATATCAAGTTTTAATTAACTCTGATGCAAGTAGTTACCGAAAGTGGATTTATGAACAAGATTTATTAGTTGCACCAGCAGCAAAATTTAAAAAAGGGATGAAAGTACGTTTAAGTACAGGTGCAACAAATGCAAGTCGTTATTGGAGTAGACGTATTTTAGAGAAAAAGTTTCTTGGACAAGAATATACAATTGGAGATGTAGTGGCAACCGCTGAATCTCAAAGTCCTTATCAATATTTGATTAGCAGTAACACTTTAGGTAATCTATGGGTACTGGAACAGGATCTAGCAGACAGAACAATTCGTTTTATTACCAACGAACCATTCATGAATCAAGAGCATAATCAAAATCCCGAGGTCAAAAATAAGAACCTCTATAAAACCGTCATCAATAATATTTCAAAGGAATCAACAGCGAAATTAATGGCTGAGTTTACTAGAAGCAAGACTTGGCCGATGTTGACAAATGGAAATGTCTTCTTAATTGAATATCCTACGCATTTGATGGTCAAAGTTGTAGGTGTAAAATTGGATTCTACAGCTTCTGTTAAAGCAGAGTGCTTAAGACTGACTAAAGGTCAAATTCCCAAATATAATGAACGCGATATGAAAGTTGTTTTGCAAACCAATAAAAAATACAATTGGATTGAAATTGACAATTTACCAAAAGATTGGCAAGCGATTAGTAACCGCCTAAGATATAATTTACGCGAACGCTTCTGTCAATATTTTCTTGATACAAGAGTCTCTTATGGGAAACAAAGCGACGGAAAGTTCTATTTCCAAATTATTAATATCGAAAATAAAGAACGTGCAACTGAACTTGCAGCCAAATTAAAAGGCTGGTTTCCGGGAGATACAAATGAGTATACAAATGCGCAGATCTTTTTACAGCGTTAAAGTGTAAGTAACTAAGAGGCTAGGACAAACGCCTATGAGTCAATAACTCTCATCGGTATTTGTCCTAGTTTATTTTTTGGCATTTACTAGATAAATGATTCTGCTATAACATCTATTCATCGCTGTAGTTGTCTAATGATGAAACAACTAATTTATCTTAAGCATAAAAAAGTCCAGATAGTCCATCAATTAAACATTAAAATTCATACTATAAAAATAAGATTGAACGTTCCTCTAACTTACATACTTTATATAACTTTCATCCCCCATACAGTTTTACTTGCATTGTAAAGTCAACTCCTCTGCGTTCTTCAAATTAGCCATATATAAAAATTTCTTCATAAATGATAACAATTATTGACATTATGGAATTTTCATAGTATACTAAAAAGTATAAAATAACGGAGGTAATAAAATGAAAAAAATTATTTCAGCTTTGTTTTTATTATTATGTTTAGGTTCTGTCGTAAGTTATACCGCAGTAGAAAGTCAGGCAAAATCAACCGTATTAGAACAAACCACAGAAGAATCACTAACCAATGAAGCAGCGTCTAGAAGTGGCTATCGTTGGCGCTGTGATAGCTGTGGCTACACTAGTGAATGGCATGCATTTGCAAATACTGCAGTAAAAAGAGCTAATGAACATATGAGTAAAAATCCAGGACATATCGCTTATACTTATAGAGTATAACAGCAACAAAAAGAACTTGAGTCATAAGTCTCAAGTTCTTTTTGTTGCTGTTATTTTTCTTCTTGTGACACACGTTCAGTTTGCGCGGTGTCTCTTCTGTTCCCATAGTCTCCTATTCTATTTCTACCTATTATCTGATTGTTTATTCAACATAAGCTAGACGATAGGAAACGGTTCTTCCAAAAGGAAATACTTGGAGATCTTTTAATTGATCGGCTTTCAGATAGCCGATTGCTCCTTGATACAGTGGCAAAACAGCTGCATCTTTTTCAATCAACGTTTCTTCTAGTTCTTTTAACTTATCCCAACGTTTTTCTGGTTCATTCGCTAAAGTGATTCGTGCATCATTCAACCCTTGATCGTATTCTGGATTGTTATACCCCGCAGTATTCAAACCACTCTTGGAATCATAAAATTCTAAGAAGTTGATTGGGTCTGCATAATCAGGTGTCCACGTCCCAAATACTAAATCAAAATTTCCTGCCGTTTGTAAATCTAAACGATTTTGTAATGGCACTGATTTCAATGTGATCTTTAAGCCAGACAGATTTTGTTGTAATTGACCTTGTACGTATTCGATCGTCTTTTTCGCAAGTGCAGAATCGGCAGAAAGCAGTTCTAATTCGATTTGATCTTTGCCTAATTCCTTCTTAGCTGTTTCCCAACTTTTTTGTGCTGCCTCTAAATCATAAGCTAGAAAATCACCATTTTCTTTACGGAAATCTTCGCCTATTTCAGGATCTTTAGCAAAATCTTTTGGTACAAAACCGTTGATCGCTGTTGAACCGTCGCCCAAAATATCCTTTGCAAACGTCTCTTTATCGATGGCTTGCAGAATCGCTTTACGAACATTGACATTCCCTGTGACTTCTCGTTTATGGTTTGGACTTAAATAGCCCACCATTGCCTTAGGTACAAAATTCGCTTGTGGTGAATCTTTGTATTGCAAAGCATACGTATCAGCTAGAACGGTATAATCTAGGTCTCCAGCATCAAATAAATTGGTTCCTGTCCCGATTTCTTTTACAACTTGAACATTGATCGTGTCAAGCTTAACATTTTTTTGATCCCAGTAGTCCTTATTTTTCGTTAATTTCCAAGTCTCAGTGTTGCCATCCCAACCAGAAATCACAAAAGGACCGTTTCCTACAAAATTATCAGCAGATGTCCCGTAATCTTCCCCTTTTTCCTTCACGAATTTTTCGTTTTTAGGCATGAAAGGCGTACCGACCAATACTTGTGCTAGATAAGGAATTGGGTATTCCAAGGTCATTTCTAGCGTTTGATCATCAATCGCTTTTACACCAAGCTCATCGATAGATGCCTGTCCTTCACGAATTTTACGACCGTTTTTGAAGATATCCATCTGATTACTGCTGCTTGAACCAAAGCTTGGGTCCACCACATTTTTAAAAGCAGAGACGAAATCTCCAGCAACAACAGGATCCCCATTACTCCATTTGGATTCTTTTAGTTTAAAGGTATAAACAAGTCCATCATCACTAACAGTCGGCTCACTGGCTGCAACAGCTAGTTCTGGATCATGATTTTTGTCCATTCGATAAAGACCTTCAACGACCTGTCCGATCATATCTGAGCTGTAGACATCTGTATAATGAGCACTATCCAGAGTAGATAATTCACCACCAGAAGCGACTGTGATTACTTGCTCAGCATTTCCAGCTTCTTTTTTTGCTGATGAATCTGTTTCCCCATTTTTCCCACCGCAAGCTGCCAATAATAGACTTGCCAGCAAAACAACGACGCTTAACTTTTTCTTCATTGTTTAAATCCCCCTCTGTTTTATAAATTCTTAACGACATATCGAAAAACAGCCATCTCTTGTTCTAAATGATCATAGGCAAAATCAGGATGCCATTGGACCCCTAAAAAAGCAAACGCAGGATCATTGCTTTCAACACCTTCTACTATACCATCTTCACTAAGCGCTGTTACCTGCAAGCGCTCAGCTAATTTTTTTACCGCTTGAAAGTGAAAAGAATTGACTGTTGTTTCTTTACCATAAATTTTACGTAAAATGCTGCGTTCTTTAGTTTGGATCCGATGAGTTGGAATCTGTCTAGCCACCGGCACTTGCATATGCGCTATTTTTTTATCTGATAAGTGACGAATATCTTGATGTAAACTACCGCCTAAGGCAACATTGACCAATTGTAATCCACGACACACTGCAAAAATCGGTTTTTGTTGTTTCAGAGCTTCTTCGATCAGTGCTAATTCAAATCGATCTCTTTCATCGGAGATCCCTGCCTCTTTGATCAGAACCTTTTCTCCATAAAGTGATGGTGAAACATTTTGTCCGCCAGCTAAAATTAATTTATCTATTTTACTCACATATTCTTTCGCCAAATCAGGAGAGCCGACTGGTAATAAAAAGGGCAACCCGCCTGCCTTTTGTACCGCCTTTACATAGCCCTGAGGTGTATAACTGATCGGTAAATGATATAACGCAGCGCCAGCATCTGCCATTTCATTCGCTGCAATTCCTATGATCCCTCGTGTCAACTCGCCTCACCTCTCCATTGTTTCACTGATAATTGTACATAGTTTATCAGATTTATTTATGGAAGGGTAGTAGCAATAAGAACAGTGCGATAGATTTTAGCTATCACGCTTCACTTACTTTTTGATAGAAAATCCCTATTATAGTGTACCTTACTTTTTGTCATTCGTTAATTTTTATGCTTCATTTTATTATTTTCAGAATTTTCTAAACGATAACTTGTTGACATTCTCGCCACCTGATGGTAAAGTTATAAAAAACAAAGAACAGAAGAGTACCTTTATTGTTTCATTCAAGAGAGTCTTTGGTTGGTGGAAAAAGACAGAAAAATAAGGCGAACCACATCTGGGAGTTAACTTTTTGAAGGTATCAGTAGGAAAGTTCGGGAGTGCCCGTTACAGCATTAGAAGTCTATGACTTCATGAGGTTATCGTTGTGAGGCGATAATGAAAAAAGGTGGAACCACGAATTTTACGTCCTTTGGCATTCATTGCCAAAGGACTTTTTTTATACAATCCTGTGATTGGTGCAAGGCTAGAGTTGATGTTTGACATTACTTGATGACCTTAAAATCATTAAGCTCCTTACCTATCACAAAAAAATAAAGACTAGTCAATAAAACAAAACACATATTCAGAACAAGTAGTCATCGTTCATTTCCTGACAGAGACTTTTTCATTCGCTGAGAGAAAAAGCTGGAAACCGTTGACGAACACATCTGTCTAGTCAGCTTCTGAATTTAGTAAGAAGCTGCGGCATTCTCCGTTATCAGAAAAGAATCTCTATTACTATTAGAGACTCTATGAGGTCACCATTGCGAAATCGTGACAAATTGAGGTGGAACCGCGAATCTTCGTCCTCTTGGCATTTTGCCAAGGGGGCTTTTTTGTTTTATTTGCTACACATAAAAAAAATGGAGGAATTATCATGGATTATATTTTAGAAATTTTACCTGCTTTATTGGATGGCGCATTTATGACATTGAAGGTGTTTATCTTTACGTTGCTCGGCTCGATCCCTTTAGGAATTTTAGTGGCTTTCGCTTTGCAAACGAATTTTAAACCGCTACAGTTTTTGATCAATATTTATATTTGGTTGATGCGCGGAACACCTTTACTTTTACAGCTGATCTTTGTTTTTTACGGACTACCGTTGATTGGAGTTGTTTTCGAGCGTTATGATGCTGCCTTATTCGCTTTTATTTTGAACTATGCTGCTTATTTTGCTGAAATCTTTCGAGGCGGAATTCAGTCGATTCCAGAAGGTCAGTATGAAGCCGCAAAGGTTCTTCGTTTAACAAAATTTCAAACTGTTTCAAAAATTATTTTGCCTCAAGTAATCAAAGTAGTCCTACCTTCTATAGGGAATGAAGTAATCAATTTAGTCAAAGATACTTCACTTATTTATGTTCTTGGCCTAGGCGATCTATTGCGTGCAGGAAAAATTGCGATGAGTCGAGATGTCAGTCTATTACCTCTAGTTTTAGTGGGCATCATTTATCTTTTATTGACTGCCGTTTTGACCTTAGCTTCAAAGAAATTAGAAAAACATTATCAATATTATAAATAGAATTGACTGTTCTTATTATCGAATTGCCTAAATCAATCCTTAGGAAAATAAATAAATTGTCAGTGAGACAAAAATCATCTCAAAGCTAATTTCCTAATTTCCTATCAAGGCTTAGTGAGTGAGCCTGTTCCACGTTTATTCTTATCCCACTGCACAAGCCAGCCTTCCTATTTTCCTGTTAAGGCTAAGCAGCTTGTTCCGCTATTATATTAAGGAGGAATTTCTATGTTACTTATTAAAGATTTAACGAAAAGCTTCGATGGTCGACGAATTATCGATCAATTAAATTTGGAGATCCAAGATGGTGAGATTTTAACGATCGTCGGACCATCTGGCGGAGGTAAGACGACCTTACTAAGATGTTTGGCAGGATTAGAGACGATTGATTCTGGAGAACTGATCATAGATGGTACGAAATTTGATCCAGTTGAAATGGATAATGCAGATCAAGTGGTCGGGATTGTTTTTCAGGACTTTCAATTATTTCCACATCTCTCCGTTTTAGAGAATATAACTTTAGCACCCATGCTTTCCTTAAAACAAACAAAAGAAGCAAGTGTGACTGAAGCACTTGATCTATTAGCTAAATTTGGATTAAGCGATAAAGAAAATTTGTACCCTTACCAATTATCTGGTGGTCAAAAACAGCGTGTTGCTCTCGCACGAGCATTAGCAATGAAGCCGAAAATATTGGGTTATGACGAACCTACTAGTGCCCTCGATCCTGAGCTTCGACAACAAGTAGAAGAAGTGATTTTAACCTTGAAAGCCCAAGGAATGACTCAAATCGTCGTTACCCACGACATGACGTTTGCTGAAAATATCGCTGATAATATCCTGACAGTCACACCTGTTCAGTAGAAAGGAGCCACTATGAAGAAAAAAAGAAAACTATTCTCCACGATTCTCATCTTACTTTTAATTCTGATCATCTCTGGCTGCGGCAGAAAAAAAACGGATACGGATCAATGGTCACGTATCGATAATGAAAAACGCATCATTGTTGGTTTGGATGATTCCTTTGTACCAATGGGCTTTCAAAGTAAAGCAGGAAAAATTATCGGCTTTGATGTTGATTTAGCTAGAGCTGTATTTGAACAATATGGGATCAAGGTAGATTTCCAGCCAATCGACTGGTCCATGAAAGAAAATGAACTACAAAACCAAACGATCGACTTAATTTGGAATGGCTATTCTAAAAGCGCGGAGCGGGAAGAAAAAGTCTTGTTCAGCGATGAATATATGGAAAATGAACAAGTAGTCGTCTCTTTGAAGAAAAATCAGATCAATCATTTTTCTGATATGAAAGGTAAAATTTTAGGTGCTCAAAATGGCTCTTCCGGCTACCATAGTTTTGAAGAACAACCAGAAATCCTGAAAAATAGTGTAAAAGATCAAACGGCGATTTTGTATGATGGGTTCAATGAAGCCTTCATGGATTTAAAATCTGGACGAATTGATGGGTTACTGATCGATCGAGTATACGCTAATTACTATCTTTCTCATGAGGACAATCTAGCTGACTACTCGATCGTCAGCGGTGATTTTGAAAGTGAGGCCTTTGCTGTCGGAATAAGAAAATCTGATCAAAAGCTTGCTCAAAAGATCAACACTGCCTTTGAACAGCTAAGAAAATCAGGAAAACTTGCGGAAATATCTAAAGAATGGTTTGGAGAAGATGTAACAAAATAATTTTTCACGCTTTCTTCTCTTCTACTCATTACTTAGCCGCTTATTATACTGCATTTGGTACTGTGCTAAACACTAAACCCCTGCACAAGGCGATCCTTGACAGGGGTTTTCTTTAAGGCAGATACTTTAACAAACGTGCTTATTTTCTATCATAAATCACTCAATTCTTATATACTGCTGACTTGTCCGTTCCAAACAGACATTCCTTCTGAAACGGAAATAACATTATAACCGTAATTTTCAAGAAAAGAACACGCATGCTCCGAACGAACACCATGCTGACAAATAACATAATGTGCTTGTTCTGGATCAAGTTCTTTCATCGCTTGAAATAATGTTGATAAGGGAACATTTTTAGCACTTGCAATGTGTCCATCCATAAACTCTTCTGCCTCACGAACATCAATGATCGATACAGACTGATTGGTGGTTAACTCAATCAATTCTTTTAATTCTTTATTAGATATTCTCTTCATTAGGTTCCTCCTGCAGCTTTTTCAAATACCAAACGTCCATAACACTGTGAACAGATCCTACTAAAGGTTCATTTAATTTTGTAAAGCCAAATGACCGATACAAACTATTCGCTTTGTCCATCTTGTTCATTGTCTCTAAATAGCAGTAATCATAATAGTTTTGGGCATAGCTCAATGCTGTTTTCATCAGTACTTTGGCGATTCCTTGCCCTTGAGCTTTTGGGTCTAAATAAAGTTTTTGCAACTCACAAATTTTTCTATTCATATCAAAAGGTGCAATACCGCAACCACCGATAATCTCATCATTGATTTCAACTACCCAATATGTACCATTGGTTTGACGTGCATAGTACTGACTTAGTTGTTCAAGTTCAGGGTCAAAATAGGCTGTCCCAGCAATAGCCAGATCGAAGGATTCTAAAGTAGCTTTGATGAGATGTTTGATTGCTTTATCGTCTTTTGGTAAGATTTCTCTGATAATCATGAATTTCACCCCATTAGCAGTATACCATTGTTCTTATTTACAACAAGTGATTCTTATTTTTTCTATGAATTTGATTAAAAATATATGCAAAAAAGAGTGAGTGAGACATAACTCTTCGAGTCATATCTCACTCACGTGGGATCCTTATAACCGGCGGGAACAGAAGTACAAATCCGCGCTTAAATGAATAAAACATTTTTTTTCTGTTTTTATTTCTCTTGTTCACCATTAGCGGCGATCAGTTGCTTGTACCAGTAAAAAGATTGTTTTCTCGAGCGATTCAAGGTTCCATGCCCTTCATCGTCCATATCTACATGAATAAAACCATACCGTTTTTTCATTTCACCTGTACCGGAACTCACCACATCAATACAGCCCCATGGTGTGTAACCAATCAAATCAACACCATCTAATTCAACTGCTTCTTTCATTGCAGCAATATGTTTGCTGAAGTAGTCAATCCGATAATCATCTTGAATCGTCCCATCTGCTTCTATTTTATCAACTGCGCCAAATCCGTTTTCAACAACAAATAACGGTACATTGTAACGATCGTACAATTTACACAAGGAGATTCTCAGACCTAATGGATCAACCGCCCAGCCCCACTCCGATTCCTGTAAGTGAGGATTTTTTACTGCTGGCATTTGATTGCCGCCAACATATTTTACTTGATCAGGATTAGAGGCAGAAACAGTAGACATGTAATAACTGAAGCCAATATAATCGACTGTTCCTTCACGGATAATCTCATCATCTCCTGCTTCTTTTTGAATCACGACATTTTCTCGTTCGTATTCTTTTAGTTTATGGGCAGGATAGTAGCCTTTGACTTGAACATCGATATAAAACTCTTGCTCACGATTAAATTTGATTGCTTCCATAACATCTTCTGGCTTACAGCTCATTGGATAACTTGGGATATAAGCCACCATCATGCCGATTTGAAAATCTGGATTGATTTCATGCCCTAGTTTGACTGCCTTAGCACTTGCAACAAATAAATGATGCGCCGCTTGATATTTTGCTTGTTTATCATTTTTGTGAATACCGATTTGTGTCCAGCTCCGCAGAAAATTGATTTCATTGAAGGTCATCCAGTATTTCACTTTATTTTTATAGCGTTTAAACAGAGTCTCACAGAAAAATAGGAAATAATCGATCACTTTTCGATTGGACCATCCATCTAACTCATCTGCCAAATACATTGGAATATCAAAATGATTGATCGTCACAACAGGTTCAATTCCATATTTTAGCAATTCATCGAACACTTTATCATAAAAAGCCAATCCCTCTTCGTTGATCTCCATCGTTCCTTTTGGACAAATTCTTGACCAGGCGATCGATAATCTAAAGCATTTAAATCCCATCTCTGCAAACAACGCAATGTCCTCTTTATAATGGTTGTAAAAATCAGTTGCTACATGACTTGGATAATACTGATCTGGATCAACATAGCCCACAGCTCCTTCTGGCAAGGCTTGGTCTCTAGCGCACGTTTCGATTTTTCCATCTTTGGTTTTATACGTGATCATTCTTGGTTTTGCCGGACTACCTCCTGTGATCGCATCAAGTGTACTTAGCCCTTTGCCACCAGACAGATAACCGCCTTCATACTGATTTGCAGCAGTTGCTCCGCCCCACAAAAAGTTTTCTGGAAATCCTGATTTACTCATTCATCATTCTCCTTACTATGTTTTTTAAAAAACGTTGCGTTCCTTCATTTTCTTGATTTAGTTGAGCTTTTTGACTCCCGCCAAAAAATAAAACCACAACATAGAAAAAACGACAAACGCATTGTCCTCTTTGCTATACTGTGGTTATGCCCAGAAAATCCAGTTACATTCCATTGATTACATTAATCATAACATTACTGGAAAACGCTGTCAATCCTTGATTTACTGGTAAGATTCGTTTAATAAAAATAAAACTCCTGCAATGATCGTTTCTTCAAAGTTAGCATTTTTCATCTAACCTTGCCTAATCATCACAAGAGTTATTCCAGTCTTTAACGGCTGGATCCTGTTCTTTTTCTATGTGCTTCCCTTATCAAAATCGTTAAATAGATTAATAATACAAGCAAACCAATTAGCGCTAGTTTATTCGTAATAAAACCTGTATCGGGAAATTTTTTTAATACTATGTGTGTTTGCATTGGTTGTGCAAGTTCCTGCTTTTTTTCTGGTTCAACTGATGGTTCGACCGCTTGTTCATCTTTACCAATCTGACCGGAGATTTGTATCTCGGCAGCAGCTACACGATCGAAGGCTATTTGAAAAAGACTAAAACCAGTTAAAAGAATCAATGTGACGAGCGAAATTCGATATCGTTTCATCCTTCATCACAACCTTTTGATTATTATGGTGTTACACCGATCGTCGTACCATCTTTTTGAATTGAGGCAAATTTCAATGTCAACGTATAATCTTCATTAGCAGCTGTTTGATTTACATCCGTAGGTAAGTCCGCTACTGTTGTTCCTACATAGGTAAATTTTGCTTCATTTGCGTAAGCTGCTGCTTCATCAGTATCAATATTTAAGCGACCATCTTTGTTAGCTAGTGTTAGCCAAACTGGTGAGCTTGTTAAGTCTACAACAGCATTATCTTTAATTAAATCTTTTTCAGTAGGGGTAGCGAATAAACCAGTCCCTTTAGCTTTGATTTTTAACGTATCCACATATGTTGGTGTTCCAGTCATTTTGTTCAACGTAACAGCTACGCCACGACCTGAATTATTTACAATACTGTAATCAGCTGATTCGATGTTTTTATGTGCACTAGCAGTCGTAGTGTGGAATGCTGTTGCCGTATCGACTGTCACATTGATCCATTCGTCAGACCCTTCTGGAATATTTGTATCAGGATCTGTATTGTCTAATTTTCCAATCGTTCCATTGATGATCACATCTGCTGAATTTTCACCATCGATCGTTTGTGCAGACGCAAAGTGCGTTAAACCAGCTACACTTAAACTTAACATTGCTGCACTAAGTACTAATTTTGTTCTTTTCATATTGATTTCTCCTTCTTGTGTGTAGAATAATATATTTTTTAACAGATATACTGTTAAATACAATTTTAGTTGTTGACTTGAATCGTTATCCCCGCCTGAACTTGGCCACGCTTCTTCTTGGTTTTTGAATCATAGATATTAAAGGTTGCAGTCGCCGGATGATCACCTTTTTCCAGCTTTTTATCTAGTTTTGCACTGGTTATTTCATAGCCTGGTTGAATCGCTCCAGAAGAATAAATTTGTTCATCGGAATTATCTAAATGAATGACCACGTTGATTGGATAACCATTCTCAACTGGATTTTGGATATAAAGACTGCCTTCACTTTCGCCAGTTTCAAAAACAGCGACCGATTTAATGACCATATTGAATTTACTTTCATCCACGGCTTTTTGTTCAGCAGCTTTAAGTTCTGCATCAGTCATTTTTTTTGCACCTTTAGCCTCCGGCAGATAATCTCCAGACACGACTTGAACAGGCTCTGTGTTGTTAGAAAAATAATAATACAGTCCTCCTGCTGCGACTGCCAAAAGGAGCAGTAATAATAGCAGCAGTCGTTTTTTCTTTTTCTTTTCTTCATTTGATTTGTCCATAGAATCCCTCTCATTCTTCATTTCTCTCAACTTTGAAAGTCATTTTATATAGCGGAAATACTGCCTGTTTCGTTGGATTAAAGTACTTACCTTCGAGACTCAAACTTTTTTGTTCATTCACGTTCAAAACGCCAACTGTTAAAGGATTGTTTGATAAATCACTTGTCAAAAAAAGTGGTTCTTGCTGATTATTGTCTATTATCATTTGTAACGCCAATTCATCCTGGCCTGAATTGCCAGAAAAGTGATCTAATAATAGTAGTTGATTTGCAGCTATATTTTCCTTCGTGAGATCCGTTATTGATACTTTTGTAGATACATTCCCTTTGTTCACAACATGATATTCAGCTGAAGATACATTCCCTTCTTGTAAGGTACCTAGATCTTTGTTCTGTGTCTGAAAAGCCATCTCGATAGGAACTTCCACATTGATGATTTCTGTTACTGTTTGAAATTGGGTTAAAGGTGACATCGCTAAGATAACTTCTTCTCCAGAAACCCCAGTGACTTTCGTACGAACGTAATAGGTCACATCTCCATCAAGTCCATTTAATTTCGTCGTAAATTTTTGATTTTTGTCACCATAAAGATCCGCAATTTGCGCTTTTGTTTCCTGTACAGGAAAGGCTTTGTTCTTGCTGTATTCCACTTTGACTTGTTGGTAATTGCCGCCATAATAGGCTTGTTGACCAGGCAACGCTAACTCTTCTCCATTTGAATAATCTGTCCACTTTCCTGTATCACTAGCCAGTTCACCATTGATGATTGCTGAGGTCGTTGTAACATCTGCTGTGATATTTTTCAGCTGTGGTTTTGTGGTAAATCTATCAACATTCGAAAAATCACTTTCTCCTACTTGATTCGTGACAATCATTTGGGCCCAATAGTTTGTATTTGGGTTTAAATCATCTATTGTCACTTTATAAATTGAATTCAGTGTTGTATTTTCTTGATCATCAAAATTATTCAATGTGACGATATGCTTAGCTTTTCTTAAATCGCTTGTATCTGCTTCAGCAGTAAATAAGAAAAATTTTACTGTCGAAGCAGGACTTCCGTTATTGACCGATGAACCGTATAAAGAAATGGATGTGTCTGTTTCATCAGCTGCAATTAGCCCTAACTGATCTGGGACATCCATAAATTCACTAAAAATGATTTTCTGCGAATTTTTTAAGGATAGAATCTCTTGAGTAGAAAAAGAATCTAATGTACCTGGGATATTTGTAAAGTTTGTTCCTTGAACACTTAGATCTGAGGCCTCTTTAAACATTTCTTGCGTGGGCATGCTATTTGTTTTACTTGTGAATGTCTCTATTTTTTGTAAATAGTTACTTGTAAAGGACAAATTATTTACGCCATTTGCACCATTTAAACCAATAGTCCCAAGGCTTGTTCCTGAAAATGAAACCTGCTTTGCTTTATCCATACTGATTGCAAACATGCTGGAAGCGGATGTTGTGAAGATTCCTCCACTAGCAACATCAATCGAAACATCCGCATTTTTACCGATCGCCATTCCACCCTTAGAACTATTTAGGTTGATTGGTAAAGGTAGAACAAAGTTGACCTTCGCATTTTCTTGAAAAGAAAAATTGACTGGCTGTGTTTGTAATGAATAAAAAAATTGATTCCTCGTCCCACCGGTCGCTAATGTAACCTTATCCAAATTAAATACAGCATTTTTTTCAACAATGTAACTAGGCGCAAGTGTGCCGTAGGTCATATTGCTATTGGTTTTGATATCTAATACTGCGTTTTCTCTAACAACGATTTGAGATGTATTAGCATAAGGATTTCCAGAAGCAGTGCTTGTCGACCAAATAAATGCATTTGTTTGATTCGACGAATGTTCAATAACTGTTTCTCCATTTTCAACTTCTACATAATTGATCTCAGCCCATTCTTGAGAGTAAGCACTCGTTCCTTTTTGCTCGATTCGATTTGTTCCTCTCATAATAACTGAACCGTTAGGATTATAAATCATTTGCCCATTTGTCGAATAGTAAGAAATACCATCATAAATAAGTGTGACATTCGTTGCAGATCCTGTGACAATTCCGTAATAACCCACGGCTCCTGTTCCATCAGTATTACCAAATTGAGTATTTCGAATCTCAATCACTGCATTTGCTTGATTCGTATAAAAACCTCTAGCCGCTATCGTACTCTTATTATAGGTAATGGTATATCCTGCACCATCAATGATCGTACCAGATTGCAGCTGAAAGGCACTCGTTCCCAAATCGATATTGTTCGTTAAACGAAACTTCAATTTTTGGCTATCTTTTAAATATTCAGTGAGTGTAGCAGCGGAATCTACTAACCAAAAATCTGCATCCTCTTGCATAACATCTTCACTGTATAATTGCGTTTTGGTTACAACATCCTTCTCTTCTATAGGTAAAGATTCTTCATTATTTTTACCTTTTAGCTCTTCTTTTTCTACACCGTTTGTACTGACATTCTCACTAGACTCTTCTGAACTTTCTACTGTCTCAAGCTCTGAAGTCTCAGTAGTCTGCTCAACATCTGTTTGTTCTTCTGAAGTTTCTTCTGTCATTACTTCTTCTTTTTCCTGCACTGATTTTGCCGGCTCAAATTCTAAAGCATAGGACCAATCGCTCGGAAAAATCATCATAATTAATGTACAAATTAAAAAGATAGATATACTTTTTCTCACGACTGCCTCCTTCACTTTCAATAAAAAGATACTTTAAAATATTTTCCACATTTAACATTGTATTGTAATTCCTAGTTAATATCAATTTAATATCTATAATTTTTATTATTTTTTTAATTTTTATATAAAAACAAACGATTAATACATTACGCCCTTTAGGTTTTCTATTAAAATCTTTTAACAAATCATTTTTTTCTTTTTGTAAACAAGTGATTTTACTCGAATCAAAATTTTGAAAAAAAAATAAAAAAGAAGAGATAAGACAATGTGTTATTGTTTTATCTCTTTTTTTAATTGACTATAGAATCTTTAGATTTAAATACTTAGAAAATCACTTGATTTTTTTCTTACTTTCTGATGTTCGACGATTAAAAAGGTATCTGCCATTTTTTGCAGAAAAAAGCGATCATGGGAAACAACCATCAATGTTCCTTTAAACAACTGTAAGATTTCTTCTATTTCTTCCCGCGTCTCAATATCTAAATGATTAGTTGGCTCATCTAACACTAGAAAATTCGTTTCACTATACATTAATTTGGCTAATTCTAAACGAATCTTTTCTCCACCGCTCAAAAAGCGAATTTGCTTCGTCACATCCTCCTTATAAAAGGAATACTTCGCTAAAATTTGACGAGATTCTTGCTCCATCAAAGAGCAAGCTTCACTAAAATTTTGAAGAATCGTTTGCTTTGGCTTTTGATAATTAATCACTTGAGCTAGATAACCTATTTTAAGATTGGTTCCTCGTCTTATTTGCCCCTCGTCCACTGGTTCCATCCCTAGTGCTAATTTTAGCAACGTGCTTTTCCCAGCTCCGTTCTCTCCAATAACCGCTATACGTTCTTGCCAAAACAAGGAAAAATCAGCTTCCCTAAATAGATGATGTCCTTCATAACTTTTGCTGACTTTTTCAAATTGGAGGACTTCTTTTCCCGAGCGCGCTGTTTCTTTAAAACTTTTTCCTATTTTACTTACTTCTTCTTTAGGCTTCGTTATCGTTTGGATTTTTTCTAATCGCTTTTCTAATTGTTTAGCCTTTTTAAAAAATTTTTCATTGTCTCCTTCGTGTCCCCATTGACGGAAACGACGAATTGCCAGCTTTATTTTTTTTACTTCTTTTTCCTGCTCAGCAAAGTCTTTTTTTAATTTTTCCAGCTGTTCTTCCTTTTGCTTCTTATACTCAGAATAATTTCCTTTATACGCTAATGCATGCCCATCTTCCAATTCAATGATCCTATGAACAACATTGTCTAAAAATAAACGATCATGAGAAACGATTAAATACGCAATTTTCTCGTGCGCTAGATAAGACTCTAACCAAGCAATTCTTTGCGTATCAAGATGATTCGTCGGCTCGTCTAGCAACACTAAATCATTTTCCTGCATTAATATTCTCGCCAGGGCTACAATTGTTAATTCTCCGCCACTTAAATCAGAGAGATTTTTAGGTAGAAGATGACTAATCGTCAAACCATTAGCAATCATGCTCAAACGATTTTCCATTTCATAGCCGCCAGCCTGTAAAAATTCCTCTTGTTTTTGCCCATAACGAACTAAAGTTTGTTCTAAATTACATTCTGGGTCAGCCATTTGTTGTTCCAATTGTGTCAGCTGCTTTTGAATCGCCAGCAAGGTAGTAAAGGTTGCTAGAAGGTAGTCCTTCACATTTTCTATCGTCGCTTCTGGCAATTGTCGCAAATATCCGATATGACTATTTTTTTTTCGGCTAACGGTTCCAGAATCGACCGTCTCAAGTCCAGTGATGACGTTTAAGAGTGTTGATTTTCCAGAACCATTCAGACCGATCAGGCCGATTTTCTCACCTGCATCAATTTGTAAGTCCAAAGAGTCAAACAACGGTACGCCGCCGTAATTTTTCTTTATATTTTGTATTTGTACTAACATACTCTCCTCTTTCTGCCATTCAGACAGATTAACTAAAAACGGTTTCAAGCCTTTTAACTATCCATGTGATAACGCTGTACTCTTGTAGATTTCACTTCGATCGCTGCGCTTTTATTATGATTTCAGGGTACACAAAAAAGTTGAACAACTAGTTGTTCAACCTTCATCATCACTTACATAACATGCAGCATTTCGTTGCATGTTTCGTTATTTTATATCGAGTTATCTTTAAGTAAATAAGTCTGAATGGTCTGTTTTATTCAATTGATTATCCTATTTTGGACACACTTGTGCCTTGGAATAAAAAATTGGAAATAATGACATGACAAAAAGCCAGATACGTTAATAAAAACGAAATACTTGTTGTTATTTTTGACATGTTGACCATCGTACTTATTCACCACCTTTATTCTTTGTCTTTTTATTGTAGCATGAAGTTTTTCAATGTGCAAAGCCTTGTTTAGCTTTTGGAATTCAGCACACAATCAACAACTAAAATAAATACCTTAAAGGAATTTAGCAAAAAAGGCTAGACGCCTTGATATACAAGACTTCTAGCCACTCATGATTTTATAGTTAGTTAATTTGCTACGATATTTGAACACATCACTGCAATTCAGCTAGACTTTGCTTGCAAGTATAGCATTTTTTATCAACCTACATTTACTTAGTTTTACATAAATGAACATATAAATACAGACAAATCATGCCAATAATCGTAAATTCAAAGTTTTAAAAATATTTCTATTCGCTTTTTTATATAACACAGAGTTAATCATTTATTGGATCTATATTATCTGAGTTGCTGGATATCATTGTCTCCAATTCTGGATCTATATTTTCTTCTGTTCCATCACTAAATTCTTGTTCTGGAACACTCTCACTTGTTGAACTTTCGCTTGTTTGCCCTGAATTCATCAGGCTTCTAACATTTGTAGCTGCACCTGTATTCAAATAGCCCGACCATACATTACTACTGTCATACAAAGAGTAGTATTTGACACCATTTCCTAGAGTATATACATACTTGGCATTATATTTAGTTTTTAGCTTTCCAGTTGTGTTTCCTTTTTTAGCACTAAAATAAAAGTTTGACCAGATTGTGTAGCCTTCTTTTGCAATTGTTATATTTCTATTAAGTGCCTCGGCTTTTAATTCCTTTGCAGCACTAGCATTTAAATAGCCAGCCCACGAATCATTACTATTGTACAGAGAATAATACTTCACACCATTTCCTAATGTATAGGTATACTTAGCTTTGTATACCTTCCCCAATGATCCTTGGGTATTTCCTTTTTTGTTAGAAAAATAGAAATTTCCCCATGTGGTAAATCCTTCTTTTGTTATGGTTATATCCTTATTTAACGTGTCAGCTTTAAGTTCTTTGGCAGCACTAGAATTGATATATCCTGCCCACGATCCTTCAGCATTATATAACGAGTAGTATTTTACTCCATTCCCTAAGGTATATGTGAGTTTGGCGTTATAAACTTTCCCTAACTTTCCAGCTGTATTTCCTTTTTTGCCTGAAAAGAAAAAGTTTTCCCACAACGTCAGACCTTCTTTAGTTATAGTTACATTCTTATTTAGAGACTGTGATTTCACTTCTGTGCAAGCTCCAGAATTAATGTAGCCTGCCCATGAGCCATCAACATTATATAGTGAGTAGTAACTATTATTGTTATCTAGTTTATAGACATATTTGGCTTTATAAACTTTTCCTAACTTTCCAGTCGTGTTTCCCTTTTTATTATTCCAGTCAAAGTTTCCCCAAATAGTGGTTCCTTCCTTTGTGACTGTAACATTCTTATTAAATTGTTTAGCAACATACTGATCCTTAATACCTTTAACAAAATTATAGTATTCATCATTAAACCTGACTCCGTCATTCATTACCGAACCGCCCCCAACATGAACACCAACAGTATAATGATCTGGTGTATGAATTGGGCTTCCACTATGTCCCGATGTCGTATCAATTCTATAACTTAGTTCATATGACGTACTGCTTACTATAGGTCCGAATGAGGAATACATCTTACCATACTTATTCTTATCAGTAGCATTATTACTACCAGGATAACCAGTTACATTGACGTTACCTGATACAGCCTGCCTCATTCCAAAGTAACCCGTTCTATCTCCTATTTTTTTCTTTAACTTTATAACAGCAATATCATCTTTTGTATTATATTTACTGCCATAAGCACCACCGCCAGATTTCCAACTCTTTAAAATATAAACTGATCTTATATCTGAAGTTTGACCAAAAGGAAGGTATCCACTATCATAACCCGGTTGAATTTTCAATCCATTAATAGTCCATCGTCCATTCGAATAGACACAGTGAGCTGCTGTTACAACTGTGTCTGGTGAAACTAAAAATCCTGTTCCTGCATAATCTCTTATACCATTAGAAAAACCTAGTCTGACAACAGCGCTATTCGGATATTTTGTGGTATCTACTCGATAGCGGTCATCTGAACCAATAATACCATATGGTTCTGGAACTGCATTTCCCTCAACCCATGCACTTGAGTATTCTTCAATGGGTAATGAAGATTCAAAGACACTAGATTCAAGAGTCACATCTTCAACTATATTCTCCTCAAGCTCCATATTTTGCTCAACATCAAAAACACTAACCTCAGAATCTTCTGCATAAACAAATTGATTAGACACAAAAAGAACTGAGAAAATACTCAAATACATTAATAGATATTTTTTCATTTTTTCTCCTAAAATATTTTTTTAAACAAAGTTGTAAACGTGTATATTGCTAACAAATTTAACCCCCAAATTTGAAAAACAAATTGACTTTGTGACTCACCTGTTTTTGGCAATTCACCTGTTTTAGTTGAGCTCCCTTTATTACTAGTTTGAACACCAGCATTCTGATTCGTTTGTGTAGTTAAATTTTTTATACTTACTTTTATCTTCTTCGGCAGTAATTCGGGATATATGATTTCTCTATCAGGATACTTTTCTTTAATATCTTTAACTGTTTTATCTGATAACTCAACTCCAACATAGATAGCGTCCTCTCCAGCTGTAAGTGCTTTCCATGTACCATTACTTGATATTTCTATATATGGATTGTCCTTTATTTCGGTGAATACACCTTCCAACTTGATTCCCTCAAATTCACCTAACGTTAAATGACCGCTTTCACCTACCATACCCACAATTTCATTTTCAAGAGGTTCTAGACGAATGCCTATTCTGTCTTTCACTGAATTAGCCGGATCATTAATCTTCACAGGAATAAATTGTTGAATTTCTTGTACCATAATCTGTTTATCTGGGTACTTTTCTTCAATTTTTTTTAAACTTTCTTCTGACAAACTAAATGTTGGTAGAATGGCTGTTTCACCTACTTTTAGCGCTTTCCATGTACCGTCCTTTTGAACTTCCACAAAAGGATTATCTTTCACTTCTTTAAAGGTTCCTGTTAGAGGTATATCCTCAAAATCTCCTACACTAATTACTCCTGTAGCACCAATTTCGGTTTCAATAGAACTTGGTGAAAAATTATATCTTATAGAAATTGACTTTCCTATTTTGACTTCTAAAATCTTAGGTGGCTTTGACGGATATATAACCTCTCGATTAGGGTACTTATTTTTGATAGCATCTAATGTATTTTGAGATAGTTCTACCCCTACAACTATTTTTGTATTTCCTACCTTTAATGCTCTCCATGTACCATCACTTTCCAGCGCTATATAGGGATTATCTTTTATTTCAGTGTATATCCCTTCTAGCTTAATGTCTTCAAAAAAGCCTAAATCCAAACTCCCCTCACTACCTACCTCCCCATTTATTGAATCTTGCACAGGATCCAGATTGATTCCTATTGCTTGATTTTCGAGTGGTACGTCTTCTTTTAAAACTTCTGATTGGTTACCTGATGTTGGCTTATTAAGATTATCAACACTAAAAACTTCTTCGCTTGAAAAAGTACCAATTATCATAACACCAAAAAGCGTCATTAACATATTATTCATTTGTTTCCTCCTTCATATATATTGTAACTGATTACGAATTATAAATACACTACTTTTCGTTTTTTGACAAAAATTAATTACTCCAATTTCGTAGGATCAATTTTATCTGTTTCTATGATTGGAACACCTTGCCTCTGAAGTTCTTGAATCCTTTCAGCATCATTTACTCCATATACTTGATATTTTATTTGAGCTTGGCTTAGCTTTCTTAGCATTTGTTTATCAGCTTGAGAATTTGATATAGATAATAATGAATGTTCATACTCCTTAACTTGTCTTATTTCATCATCAATATTATTTTTACTATCATAAAGCCATGAAACAGTTGCATCCGAGTATTTCTCAACCACATTGTCTCGAATTTCCTTGTTGCTCAATACAAAAAAGGATCGATCATAGACTTTATATTTCTTCAATGTTTGTATTATTGAATCAACAAATTTTTCATTCGCCCAATCACCTTTAGATCCATCAACGTTCACTTCCAATTTCGTTTTGGCAATAGCTTTAACTGTCTCTTCAAATGTAGGAATTTTTACTATCTTACCTTTAAATTCCGGATATTCTTCAGTTTTTATTGTCAAATTTTTCAGTTCTTTTATAGTAAAAGTTTCTGCTATTCCTGTCCCATTGGTTGTTCTATCTAAAGTATCATCATGCATCAAAAAGTTGATTCTATCCTTGCTAGTTCTAACATCAATTTCAACACCCGAATACCCTAAGACATCAGCTTTTTCAATCGCTTCAAGAGTATTCTCAGGTGCAGCAATATGAGCTCCTCTATGAGCAATTATTTTCGTTTCATTTGCTTTTCCAACAGTACAACCTGTCAATATAAGCATGGATATCGACATTGCAAATATCATTTTCCTCATTTTTATATTCTCCTAATTTAATTGTTATAGTTTTATTCTTCATTAAACACCATTTACCCAACAGAATTAATTCACTTGTTACTTAAACCTCTTTTTATTCATGAAGACTCTATTATTTCTTCATCCACCATCTCAGCTGATTCTCCTCCTTCTTTTATAATATCATAATACACAACCTATTTCATCACATTTTGTAAGATATAAACATATAGCTAATTAACATTCAAAGTCTTTTTACCTTGAAGTAAATGAAACTTTCTATCATAAATTATGCGATTTTAGATTACTTTTCTACTCGAGTAATTCCTCATCACTTAGTCCTCTTGACGAGAAACAAGTGAGATGCAACGTCCTTTTCATGTTTCTTACTTTTGTACCATTGTCATTCATTTTGTAATACTAGGTACTATCAATCTCATTTCCCTCCATACTTTATGAGGTCTTTATTTATCGTAAAATAAAATTCTTTGTACTCCAATTATTTACAATAGAATTACAACGAATTTCTAAAACTGATTTACTGAATACAATACCACATCACTTTTGACATACTCATGGTTTGTTGGATAAAAAAAGTATAGACCCCTCCACAAAAAAAGCTAGAAGTCTTGATACAAGACTTCTAGCCACTCATTATTTTATAGTTAGTTAATTTGCTACGATGTTCACCAATTTTTCAGGTACTACAATGACTTTGCGTACTGTTTTGCCTTCGATGAATGATTGAATTTCTTCTGTAGCCAAAGCTTTTGCTTCAAGCTCTTCTTTACTTAAGCCTCTAGGAACATTTAGCTTTGCTCGTACTTTTCCATTGACTTGGAATACCACTTCAACTTCATCTTCGATCAATGCTGATTCATCATAAACAGGCCATGGAACGTTTGTTAAACTTTCTTCATTGCCAAGAATTGCCCAAAGCTCTTCACCGATATGTGGAGCAATTGGTGCTAATAACTGAACAAATCCTTCTATATACTCGTAAGGTAAAACATCGACCTTATTTGCTTCATTAACAAAGACCATCAATTGAGAGATCGCTGTGTTGAAATGCAGATTTTCCATATCTTCTGTTACTTTTTTGACTGTTTGATTATATACCTTCGTTAGACGACCATCGTTAACAGTTGTAATACGGTCGCGCATCTTGTCATTTTCATCGACGATCAAACGCCAGACACGATCTAAGAATTTACGGCTGCCTTCTAGACCATTTTCACTCCAAGCGATTGATGCATCTAAAGGTCCCATGAACATTTCGTACATTCTTAATGTATCTGCACCGTATGTTTCAATAACATCATCAGGATTCACGACGTTTTTCAAGGATTTACTCATTTTTGCAGGTGCTTCTTCCAGCTCCTCACCTGTTTCAATGTTCACCCAAATGTTATCACGCTTTTCAACCATATTTGTTGGTACAAGAGCTCCGCGGCTGTCACGGAAGCTTTGACCTAGGATCATTCCTTGATTATATAATTTTTGATACGGTTCTTTTGTTGGCACAACACCGATATCATATAAAAACTTATGCCAAAAGCGAGCATACAGTAAGTGTAATACTGCGTGTTCTGCTCCACCAATGTAGATGTCTACAGGAAGCCAGCGTTCCAATTTCTCATAGTTAGCTAGCTCTTTTTTATTATGAGGATCCACATAGCGTAAATGATACCATGAACTTCCTGCCCATTGCGGCATTGTGTTCGTTTCTCTTTTTCCTTTTTTACCAGTCTCAGGATCAACAACATTGATCCATTCAGTAATATTGGCTAGTGGAGATTCACCTGTACCGCTTGGCTTGATATCATCGGTTTTAGGTAATCTTAATGGCAATTCTTCTTCTGGTACTGTTGTTGTAGTACCATCTTCCCAATGAATAACCGGAATTGGCTCACCCCAATAACGTTGACGAGAGAATAACCAGTCACGTAGACGATAGGTCACTTCTTTTTTCCCACATTCATTTTCTTCCAGCCATTGATACATTTTTTCATTCGCGTCTTCTTTGTTTAGTCCATCTAAAAAGCCAGAATTGATATGAAGTCCATCACCTGTATACGCTGCTTTAGTGATGTCTCCTCCTTCGATCACTTGGACCATCTCGATGTCAAATTTAGTCGCAAATTCATGGTCTCTTTCATCATGTGCCGGCACAGCCATTACAGCACCTGTTCCATAACTGCCTAACACATAATCTGCGATCCAAATAGGGATTTCTTTCCCATTGACAGGATTGATTGCATACGCACCTGTAAAGGCACCTGTTTTTGTTTTAGCTAAATCGGTACGATCTAGATCAGATTTTTTGCTTACTTCATCTTGATACGCTTCAACAGTTGCTTTATGTTCTGGTGTAGTGATCATATCAACTAATTTTAGTTCTGGTGCCAAGACTAAGTATGTGGCAGCAAACAATGTATCTGCCCGAGTCGTAAAGACTGTAATCTTTTCATCGCTGTCTTTGACTTTGAAATCGATATTCGCACCTTCTGAACGACCAATCCAGTTGCGCTGCATATCTTTGATATTTTCCGGCCAGTCAACTAGTTCTAAATCATCCAATAAACGATCTGCATAAGCCGTGATTTTCAGCATCCATTGACGCATTGGCTTTCTGATAACATCATAGCCGCCTCGCTCACTTTTACCATCGATCACTTCTTCATTAGAAATAACTGTACCAAGTTCTGGGACCCAGTTAACTGCGACTTCCGCTTCATAAGCCAAGCCGTGCTCATATAATTTAGTAAAAATCCATTGTGTCCATTTGTAATAGTCTGGATCAGTCGTGTTGATTTCACGATTCCAGTCATAGCTGAAACCTAATGAGTTGATTTGACGTTTAAATGTTTCGATATTCTTCTTTGTGAATTCAGCTGGATCATTCCCTGTATCTAAAGCATATTGCTCAGCAGGCAAGCCAAACGCATCCCAGCCCATTGGATGTAAAACGCTGTACCCTTGACTTCTTTTCATCCGAGATAAAATATCAGTTGCAGTATAGCCTTCTGGGTGCCCTACGTGTAACCCTTGACCTGATGGATATGGAAACATATCCAATGCATAAAATTTTTCTTTGTTTGGATCATCATGGGTAATAAAGCTATTGTTTTTCGCCCAGTATTTTTGCCATTTCTTTTCAATCTTTTTGTGATCATAGCTCACGATTATTTCTCCTCCTAATTTATGAACAAGATTTTTAAATACAGTTTTGATTAAGTAAAATCGTTTTACACGTCGTATAGATTTTTTTGGCTTCAAAACGTCTATGCCTTTGCAATCGCTGTGGTTTTGGCCTGCTTTGTAACTTCTCTCCCTATGGTCGACAAGTATTGTGCATCATCAGCTCTGATTCCCAATCGCTGTGATTTCGGCCCGCTTTGTAACTTCTCTCCCTTTGATCAAAAAGTATTGTGCATCATCAGCTCCGATTCCCAATTGCTGTGGTTTTGGCCCGCTTTGTAACTTCTCTCCCTCTGGTCGACAAGTATTGTGCATCATCAGCTCTGATTCCCAATCGCTGTGATTTACAATAAAAACGTCCTACAGGAAATATTTCCTATAGGACGTTTGACATACAACGTGGTACCACCTAAATTCACTTGCATTAATACAAGCCTCAAACGATATAACGGTCGTCACCGAATCTACTTAAAAGTGCAAGAATAATCGAAAAAACTATTCTTTGACTGGTTCAGTAAAATAACTCAAAGGCGAGTTCAAAAGCTTCTGTACGTATTTTCACCAGCCATACGCTCTCTAAAACATGGTTCTTTCTACTATTCCTTCTCACTGTTTGTGTATCAGTTATGTGACCTCATACTACCAAACTTCTTTAAAAATTTCAATTGTTTTATTTAACTTTTAATCGTTGCCCAATGTAGATCATATCACTAGATAAGCCATTTAGCTGCTTGATTTTTTGAACACTTGTACCATATTTTTGTGCAAGTCCCCATAATGTATCACCACTTTTAACACTATGGCTACCGGCACTTTGGCTGCTACTTTGATTACTTGTAGAAGATGAAGCATTTGTCGAGCCGCTGCCTTTCTTGACAACTAAACGCTGACCTGGATATATTATATCACCGCTTAAATTGTTCCATTGGCGCAGATTGGTTAAGCTGATTCCGTTAGCATTGGCAATCGCCCATAATGAGTCACCTGATTTTACTGTATAATAGCCGGACGCAGAGCCAGAGTTGTTTGTTGAGCCACCTGAGTTGCTAGATGAATTACTGCTTCCGCTACTTGTTCCAGCGCCTTTTTTCACAATCAATTTTTGTCCAGGATAAATGATATCTCCGCTTAAATTATTCCATTGACGTAGATTTGCAATACTCGTGCCATTGGCGCTGGCGATTGCCCATAATGAATCGCCTGATTTTACTGTGTAATAAGAATTTGATCCTGTATTACTAGAACCACTAGTATTGCCTGTTGAACTGCTGTTGCCGCCAGTACTACCGCTATTCGTACTGCCAGAACCTTTTTTTACAATCAGTTTTTGTCCAGGATAAATGATATCTCCGCTTAAATTATTCCACTGACGCAAATTAGTAATACTTATTCCATTCGCATTCGCAATAGCCCACAATGAATCGCCTGACTTCACTGTATAGTAAGAATTTGATCCTGTATTACTAGAACCGCTAGTATTGCCTGTTGAACTGCTGTTGCCGCCAGTGCTACCGCTATTCGTACTGCCAGAGCCTTTTTTCACGATTAGTTTTTGTCCAACATAAATCATATCACTGGATAATTTGTTCCAGCTTTTGATATTCGCAACAGATGTGCCATACTTAGAAGCTAATGCCCATAAGCTATCTCCAGCCTTAACAGTATGCGTTACGTCTTGACCGCTTGTACTACCAGTATTACCGGAATTACCAGTATTACTACCTGTGTTGCCTCCAGTATTTCCGCTTCCTGTATTACTGCCTGAGTTGCCTCCAGAAGAAGGAGTATCATATTGCGTTAGATTGTAAGTTGTAATAATGTTATTTAATTTTGTATTATAGCTTGGATCCGTTGCATAACGACCTGTTAGCCAGGCTGTAGCATCTCTATAGGATTTGGTATTACTTTTCCACGCACCAGAATAATAATAAACACCCGATTGAAAAGAAGTGTTTTTTAACACATAGGCATTGTCACTAAATGACTCTGAATAGGAAGGATATTTTCTAAACGCGGCGTTCACCTGAACCCATTTTCCATTATAGACTTCCCAAGTTTGCATAGTAACAGATTGTCCTTGATAGCTGCCTTTGATACCAAATAAATTATGGTTTGGTGCAGCAGATAAAGTACTTCTGCCCCAGTCACTTTCTAAGATTGCTTGCGCCATCATGACAGAAGCATATAAGTCATTCGCTGCTGCTACAGATCGAGCATGTCCTGAAATATCAGCGATAAATGTACTAGGACTGATACTTCTTGTTTGAGCCGAAAAAGAACGTAATGAAACTTCTGGTGCTTCTGATTCTTCTGTCGTTGAATCCGTCGTTTCTGTCGTCTCCTCAGTACTTTGAGCTGTTTCTGATGTATTTAATTCAGATGAATCAGTTGTTTCAGTGACTTCTTCACTGGAAGTTGTTTCCTGAGTTTCTTGTGTCATCGAATCAGTTGTGTCAGTTGTCGTTTGTGTTTGAACGGCTTCTGTATGTGTAAGTGAATCTGAGTAACTAATCTGTGCATTAGGTGTCTGGTCTTCGGCAGCTTCTGCAAGTTTAGGAGCGGCAATAGGTGCAGCTATTGATGAAACAACTATTGCTGAGCTCAAAACGGTCGTGCCTTTTTTTAATTGATCAGCAGCGAGTTTATTTTGTTCAGCTTTCCTTCGCTCTTTCCTTGATAATTTGTACTTCTCCATATATAAGTCCTCCGAGTTTTCTAAAAAAGTATACCTTCTCATATTATACCCTTTTTTTAAGGAAAATAGAATATTTTTTTAATAAATCCTTTCCAAATTTTTATTTCAAACGTTGTTTATTTCATTCTTTTATTATTTTCTTCCTTCATCTTATACCTAGTTTTTTTTCTGTGCAAAATCTAGGTCTCAAGACTGATATTCCTCTTTACCTTAGGCTGATTTTTTTCTTTAGGGCTTGTTATTGCTAGGAAAAGTAATTATAGTGAAGAAGAAGTAATCGGATTGTTTGACGAAATGAGGGGAAAAAGATGAATAAAGAACATTTTTTAATTGAATTAAAAATCTATTTAAAGCCTTTAACAGCTCAACAGCAAGCTTTCATCTTAAACAAGTATGAAACTATTTTTGATGAACGTCTGTCTGAAGGAGAAACGGAAGAAGAAATTGCTAAAGATCTGGGAAAACCCAGAACAATCGCTGAAGAGATCTTGCAGGAATTTGATATCCAAGTACCTGAAAAACGATTAGAACGCGATGGCTGGCAGGAAATCCAACCTGCAGCAAGCTATGATTATTATGAAGAGCCAACAGAACATCCGTATGATGACACTTATCAATCCTATGAGAGGCCCAAACATAGCGCATTTGGTCGTTTTTGCCAAGTAACCGGTGTTATTTTATTGAATTTTCTTTTAATGTTTTGGTGTATTTTTAGTGCGGCTATGCTTCTCTTATCGTTTTGGTTGATGGCATTACTCTTTTTATTTTCACCTATTTTAGGCGGAATCTCTATCTTTTCAGGATTTAACGATGCAGCAACTTTCGAAATGTTTGTTAGTATTTTCCTTTTCGGCGCTGGTATTATAGGTTTATTGATTTTAGCACCTTTAACAAGATTTTTGGGTAGAGGATTAAAACGCTACTTCCTATGGAATATACGTGTATTGAGAGGGGAAATGTAAGATGAAGAAAACTACTGCTTTTTTCCTAACAATAGGTGTATTAGCAATGATTATCGGCGGAATTGGCAGCGCTGTTTACTTTAGACGCGCTGAACAATCCATGACGGACACAAAAAAAGAAAACTATACAATCAAAAACAACCAAAATCTAAAGGAGATTCATCTTTCTCTTTCTGGAAATGCAGAATACAATATCGTAACAGAAAATTCAAATCAGGTTACAATGAATACGCGCAGCTCTGGTCCTGTATCGATAAAAAGTTCATTAGCTGTTGAAGAGAAAAATGGTCAAGTTCTGGTCTCAACAACGAGTAACCAAAAAAATTCTGATTTAAAAGGGTTTAATTTTGGCTTTTTCGATAGAGGTTCCTTGATTTCTTTATCGATTCCAGATAGTGCAGAACGAATTATTATCGACGGTTCGGCTTCTAGCAGAATCAATCTGATAGGAGTTAATGCGAAAGAGGTTACTGTTACAACTGATAATGCAGATATCCAAGCAAATGGCATCAATGCTGAAAAATTATCGATCGAAACCAATAATGGTGATCTAAATGTTTATACAGATGTAAATGCAGACAAAGCAACATTTAAAACAACGAATGGTGATATTCAAATCAACGATTTTGCCGCATCAAACTGGTCAGCAACAAGTACTTCAGGCTCTATCTCTTTAGACACAGTCAAAGGTATTGCTACGGTCGAAACGACAAATGGTGATATCGATGCAAGGGACCTAAAGGGAGAAGCTGATGTCAAAAGTGTCAACGGTGATTTTTCATTATATGGTTCGGAAATACCTAAAAAATTGAACGTTCGTACTCAGCAAGGCAGTATTGAAATATATGCAGATGAGATTTTATATGACGTCTCTATAAACACTAAAACCAAGCTAGGCGACAGTACGATCTACGGTACAGAAAAAACTTCTTATAAACGTGGAAAAGGCTCTCGAAGCTTTGATCTTCAGTCAAATTCTGGAGACATTTCAATCGATGGTCCTGTTGATTCAGATGACGATGAAGACGAATAACTTTTTTATATGAACGTGTTTTATTTTAGGTTCTAAATTGGAAATTACAAGAAGAGGCTGGGACAGAATGAGGTGCGCCCTAAAAGTTGTACGTAGATTACCCAGCTAATTGGCTGGTATGAATTCGGTATTGAACCGGACTCATACCAGTCAATTTTTCTTTTATTCGATGGTGATTGTAGTAATGAATATAAGTTGTCACTGCTAATTCTAATTCTTTGAAACTAAAAAAGCTACGTCGATAATACATCTCTTGCTTCATCAAGCCGAAAAAATTCTCCATCAATGCATTGTCCAAACAATTTCCTTTTCGAGACATACTCTGATACATTTTTGCTTGCTTTATTCGTCGTGTATATTGCTTATTTTGATAGTGCCATCCTTGATCAGAATGAATCGTCATTCGATAGTTTACGTTCTTACGTTCTTCAATAACTAGTTCTAGAGGTAATAGTACACAGTCCAATGTTGGTTTCTGTTGGAACTTATAGGCAATGATTTCTCCGTTAAAACCATCTAGGAAAGGGCTAAGGTAAGCTTTTCTTTTTGTTTTAATTCCTTTGGAATTTATTTCCGTATAGTGGAATTCTGATATATCTGTATAAATCTTTTGTCTAGGAAGAGAGCTGAAGAATCGGCGATTCACTCTATTTTTAGCTACGCTTCCTACTCGTCCTTTATAAGAACGGTAACTTCTTGATCGGCGGGTAAAAC
>NZ_MIJY01000002.1 GCF_001730305.1 Enterococcus termitis | reverse complement strand
TCATTCCAACTGTCAAATCATTAGTTGTAACCTACTAACCTTCAGTAAGTCCTCACTTTTCGTGTTATACACTTATAGTGAAACGTGTCGCACCATCGATATCTGATAACTTCATAGCCATTAATGTTTTATCATCTGGAAGTGGTTGCCCAGTATTAGCATTTAGTAGAACAACATCAAATCGAATTCTGTTAAGATAGCTTGCCATATCTCCACTACCGCTACCACCAGTACTTCCCCCACCTTCAGAAGATCCTCCGGTATCTGTAGAACCTGCGTCAGCTGGTGCAACCCAACCTAAAGTGATCACACCGTTTTGACTTTTCGCACTCATGTAAACTTTTTCACCAGTCCTTGATGCATTTGATGTATCTGAATCACGATAAATAATCCCTAAATCTAAAGGAATTTGATTGCCGCTTTCTGTATCAGTTGCATGTCCAACTGCTTTGATTAACGCTTTACCATTCTTTGACAGTTCCACATAATTATCTGAATTTGTAAATCCGTCTGCTTTCAGCCAGAAACTTTGACCTGAAGGCATGTTAGAAATAGGAGTTCCTCCTACTAATTGCGTATTCGATCCCCAAAATGTTTCATTAACAATATATTGCGCATCTGTTTCTGCGACAATTGAATTTACTAAATCTTGAAAGGCTTGGCTCGACATATCCTTTGTTCCAGATTTAATGACTGGCACACCATCAAGCGAACCAATTTGAGTATTGCCAGAAGGTAGGCTCAACGCATAACTAGAAGTACCAGATTTCTCAACTGTAACACCATTTTTTATCTCTTTACTAGATTCTTCTGCATAAACAGGCGCTTCATTCGTAATAATCTCTGAAACAGATGAAACAATCCCACCACCTACTAATACAGCAAGTAAACTAGCATTAAATAATTTCTTTTTGATCTTTTCCCTATATTTTTCTTTAATATTCATAGTTTCCTCCTTGTTAGTAATAACAAATAGCTCTAACTTCTACATTTCATGGCGGACGCACACTATACTGATAGAATAAAACGTGCATTTTTATCCCTCCTTTCAATTGACAAACAAAAAAACACGTATTCAAGAATAATTGAATACGTGCTTAAAAAAATTTGTTATTCTTATTTATAAAAACCAGACCAATCAGAATTAGCCGCATCTTGTGCTGATTGATTTAGTTCATCTGTAGTAGCTGCTCCTGTCGATCCTCCACTGTTTCCAGCAGGTGTGCTTGGTGCCGGTGTAGCTGGCTGTGCTGGTTGAGCAGGTGAAGCCGCCTGTTGTGGTGGTGTTTGATACGTAGGTACTTCTGTAGCTGGTGCAGGTGTTTCTTCTACGTAATTATTGTTTGTAGCAGTGTTAGCTTCATTAGCTGCTGCCTCTTTGTCCTTTTTCGCCTTTTCATCAGAAACAGCTTTTTTCACTTTATCTAAACGAGCTTGGTGTCCCTTTTTATCTTCTTTCAAATAATCATCTGTTTCAGTATCAATTAAGGCTTGTGCAGACTTGATATCTTCATCAGACTTACTTTTTTCAGCTTTTGTAACTGCTGTATCAGTTGCTTTGATTCTTACTAGAAAAGACTGAAGCTTCGCAAAACGCTCTTTCGGTTTCTCCTGGTCTTTTTCTTTCAATTTGCCGATTGCTTCTTCAGCTGTTTTCAAATCCTCTTCTTTTCGTGTCTCGTAGGCTTTATCAATGGCAGCCTCCACGTCTTTTTTTAGCTGATCATATGCTGCTTTCTTTTCTTCTTTTTCCTTCAGCTGTTGGGCTTGTACTTGATTATTATGTAAAATAAATCCTCCAGTCCCCCCACCAACAAGTAATACTGCTGCTACGCCAATAATAATTGATTTTTTTGATAGTTTCATACTTTCACTCCTTAAAGATATGTTTCATATCACTAGTTATTTTTATCCTTCGATTTCCTTCTTCATATCGTTATACCAATCATTAAATACTTGCATAAATATTATATCGTCATTATTTTCATAGACAGGCTCATATTTATATTCCGTAGCAAGGTGGTTCGTAGCTACTTCAAAAATTATTTTTAGCTCTGTCGGAGTATCTCTATGATGTTCAGTACACAACTGCTTTAATTCTTCTAAATCTTGTGTGCCAATTTTTAAAACCTCAACTTTACGTTCACGGCTTGTATCAAATGGTTTATCAAATGATTTGAGTGCTGAATTTACTTCATGCATTTTTACTATTTTTCCATTGATTTCATAAAAGAGGTTGAAAGAAAAACTGTCACCTTCAATCGTTCCGTACATATAAATTTTGTCGGCTCTATTTTCTATATATTCCATTGCAATACTTACCATGTCTGCTTGTATATCCATAAATAAATCTTCAAAAGCCTTCGTCATCTACTCAACTCCCTAACCGTTTGTATTATTTAATTTTTTATAATAGTCCGCACCATCTATTGTATAAGATACTTCAAATGAAGTAGGACGTTTTGAAGTTCCTGTATAATTAATTTTTATATCTACAGACACTTTCTGACCATTTTCTAATGCCTTTTTCCACTGCATTTCAAGCCTATAAAAATCTTTTTTATTTATATCTTTCGCTTGAGAAATAAGATTATCTAGCTCTGGAGAACCACCAAACATATCCGCAAATAAATGTCCTGCGTGATCATCAGGGAGCTTTTCAGCCGTATTAGGATTGTGTGGCAACCGTCCTTCATGGCTTTTCCATTTCAACTCTTCTGCATTAGCATTTATAATTCGCCCTAAGTTATCAGTTTCATATAAATATTTATACTCTCCAGTCATGTAGACAACGTTTGGTTTTAATTTTCCGTCTACATAATGTGAACCATCTGAGATAATTTCAGCACTCTTCATTTCCCCAGTTTTTCCAGCAACTTTAAAATCACCTAAATCGCCTAATTTGTTAAATAATTCTAAGTCTTTTTGAGTCAATGAAACGCCGTCTAACAGTTTTTTGTTGAGTTTGATATTCTTAAACATCGCCAACAACTTAGCCCCTGATAGCCCTTCTAAAGCAGTCCAAAATCCAGCTTGCAGCCATTCCTCCAAGGAAATCTTTTTCCCTGTTACAGGATCAACGCCAACAAAGAAGCGTACGCCGTCATAGACTGGAGAAATTTCTCCCAGTAGGTTAATAAGATCAGTTATCCCTTGTTGCGCATGAAGCCACGTTAATTTTTCACTCATGCCTAAATCATATTTTCCGTTTTTATAGACGTTAAATGTGGTATACGTTCCACCAGGCGATTTCATAGTGACTTTAAAAATACGAGTCTCAGGTTGCTGGGCATTGAACTCTGACAGCTTGTTGAACCAGCTCATGTTCTTATAATTTCTTGGTGCATAACCAGATACAGGATTGAAATGTTTTTGTGTCCCTAATTGAGCGAGTGCCGTTTTGAGTTCTCCTATGGTTCCATGAATTCCTGAAAAATCATTTGCATGGCCCGATTCAAAATTTCGATAATCTTCAAGAAGCTTGATTTCTTTAACAAAATAATTGCTTGCTGAATCAAGGCTAGACAGTCGATTGGAGAGCGTATTCAGCTCATAATTACTTTCTCCAGCCATTTCAGATAATAAGTCACTACGGGCACGTTGAATACTTTGTAAACGGCTTTGTAAGTCTTCTAATTCATCTGTATTCAGTTGATTTCTCGGTGCACCTACTTCCGCTTGAAAAGCAGATAAGTATGCCGTCAACGTTTCCGCTAAGGTAGCGGTGCTATTCCAAATACCATCAGATACAACAGGATACGCTTGAAAATAATTCTTTGTAGTTCGCCATGAGGTACTATCTAATTCTGTACAATTGATCAACTCATTTGCACCCTCTTTGGCTGACTGAAGTCCGGAGTGAATTTGGCTAACAGCGTTATTCAAGTGACTCGAAAAGGTAGTTAATTCAGCATAATCAATCTTTGGCATAATCGTGTACCGCCTTTTTTTGAACTTGAATTTCTTCTTCCACTTCCGTAAGCTGAGTAGTTAACTTCTTTTCTGTCTGCTCAAACTCTTCTATGCATTCCTCCATAGCGGATCGACTATGGTTAGCAAATAGTTCTCGATCGTCTAATGCTTGTCCTGCATGAGTTGCAGCATTTGCTCCTTCACTTAAAGAAAGAATTCTATTCAACAATTCTTGTTCTTCTTGATTGATCCTTTGCCAATCAGAAAGATACGTGTTTAATTTTATTTTGTCTCTTTTATGAGTATCGATTTGTTCGTCTAATTGTCGATATTCTACATTCAACGTTTCTAATTCTTCCTGTGGTGGCAATTTATTCATGACCTGCCACCACCTCAGCGGATTTCTTATCGGCTTGCTTCAATGCAAGAGCTACTTGGATCACGTTGACACTATCTACTTTTGTGTTAGCTGAAAATTGTTGAACCAACGCTGTAAGATCCGATACACAACTTTCTAATTCAGAAACAGCAGAACTGGAGGAATAAGAAATTTTCGCCCGCATATCAATGCTTACATCATTTGCCGAAGCGATTTTCTTTGCGATTGCTTGTGCCTTGTCCATATCATTTTTTATCATAGCAACAACTCCTTTTGAAAATTCATTTTATAACTCATTAATTATTTTAATAGATTACTTTTCACTATTTATTGTTTAAGCGATCAGTTTTATGCATTCACTGAACTATTTTCAATTCTTTGATAAAGATTCTACCTTCTAGTATCAATTTGTGCATTAAATTTTTACCATGATCAGGATTATGAAAAGTACTGCCGTAAACGTTCAAAAGTTTAGTAACTCTCCGAAAAGTCTCTTCTTTTACTTCCCTGATCGTTTTATTACCATACTCCACTACATAAAAATATAATTTGATTTTACTAGAATATAAATTCAGCGAATCGAATAACGATTGAAAATAAGAATAATCTGCTTCTCCTAGAGAATGTCCAAAAAATTTTAATATATGTGTTTCCTTTCCAAACAACTCTTTTTCATCGTCCCTGTTTTCTAAGCTTAGAGTTCTATATGTTTTCGTAAACTCTATCGGTATACTTTTATTTTTTTGAAAATCCACACCAAAAATTATATTTCGCTTGTTTATACTGCCATGTACATTTTTCAATCTGTATAAGAAGTTTTCACCAGGTATTCCCGTATAATTAAAAGATAGAACTGAAGTTTCTCCAGTAGAAATTTCCGAATCATCCCATACAAGACTACTTAATGTTTTTTCTGAATTTGATGCAATATTAAATTTTGGATTTTTAACTTCTATTCTGTCGAATAAGAAAGAAGTAAAAGAATCTTCAAATTGATTCAGTTCTTTCAAAATCATGGGCAATAGATACTTTTCAGTGAATTCTTTAACAACTCTTTGATTAGAAGCAAACTTATAATCAAATTTCAATTCAGATTCAGGTCTACCATATTTAGCAAGTAACACTTTAGCCAAAGAGAACGCCACCAATTTCCACTTGTCATGTAACATTTTAGGTTGATCCTTAGGGAATACAGCGATCTTCCATTCGCGATAAATTTCTTCAGAAATTATGTATTCTTTAGTATCTAAAGAACACATAAATCGATATATATCCCCTCCTTTTTCAGAGAAAATAACAGATAAATAATCTGATAATATAGCCTCTATATCTTGCCAATACAAATCTTTTGGTGAACAAAAATTGTTTAAATCCATTTGCGGCAGGCTTAACCAATAGTTCATATCTAATTGCTCAATAAAAGAAAAAATGACATCAAAACAGTTAAGTTCAGCTAACGCCTCTTTTTCCTCTTCAAATAACATTTTTTTAACTTTCCTTCCAAAATCATTCTTATATTTACTGATAAAAAATTTATAGTAGCTTGAACCTATACCACAATATAAATCAAAACCATTCCCAATTACTATTAATTGTCTTACATTACTCATCTGTTTAAGCCCTCAATTCACTTTTTCTAAATTAACTTCTTTAACCGATACTTTTATAAGCACAAACACTTGCCTCTACTTATAAAAGTATTCACTCACTTCCTATACTGAGCTGTATATAGTGCTTGTTTCAAAGCTTCCTGAAAACTACCAAATATTATATTTATTTCACACATAATACTATCTGGTGTATTTTCTTCTAGAACAGTTTCTTTTGGAAGCCCTCCTGATGAATAAATTCTTGCTCTAAGATAACGTAAAATTTCTCCTTCAACTAAATCTGTTCTTCTTAGTTCTTTTTCTCTAATTATTGATACTCACCTCCAAGTTATTTCTTATAACACTAAGTATATAAATAATTTGCTGATTAAACAATATTTAATTCCTTTTAGTAAGTATAAATTATTTTTAATCTGTATACCTACTATTTTTAAAACTTCGAATGCTTATTTTTTATGCCTATTACATGGTTTCTTATATGCTTCCATACTATTAATATAAAGTTCTTAGAGTAATCATTTCGAAGAATCTATTTTTCTTTTGATTCTTTGCAAGGTACTTTTACTGAAACCAGTTAATTGAGAAACTTCTTTGTAGCTTTTACCTTCCATAAGTAAGTCATATGCATGGCGTTTCTGAGGAGTTATTCGGGCTGTCGGACGACCTTCTTTATATTCTGGATTCATACGTTTCGCAAACTCTTTCCCCTCCTGTGTCCGCTCAATGATCATATCTCTTTCCATTTCTGCTACACTTAGCAGCGTTCGAACAATCATTCTTCCCATTGGAGTGTTTTCAATCGTCCCTAAATTTAAAATTCGTATCGTCACTTGATTTTCTAGTAGTGGTTCGATCACTTCCAACGCTTCACGTGTATTTCTAGCAAATCGATCCAATTTGGTAACAACAATAAAATCTCCGGACTTAACCTGGCTTAATAATTGTTCAAAGGCTGGACGTTCGATTCGCTTTCCAGTGTATTTTTCTGCATATAAATCTTTTGAATCGACTCCAGCTTCTGCCAGCTGATATTTTTGTTCGCTCAAATCTTGTCCCCGTGTCGATACTCTGGCATAGCCAAAAATCGTCATTTTTTGTCCTCACTTCCTGACTATAGTTATTGACTACTCTTGACTTCTTTATTTTCAAGGCAGCCTTGCTATAGTCAATAACTCATAAGTTGTTGACTACTAGCTATGAGAATGTTGTGTATAATTCTTACGCAATTTATTGAGTTTCTAATTTTACATAATTCTATTTTGTTAATGGTACACTGTATCAAGTCTGTACAAAATCGTGTGTATAATTTTTACACACGATTTTTCCTCTTCTTTTGCTTACTGATCTAAAATAATAGTCGCAAGGTTTATAGCATCCGTAACCTCAAACTCTCTCTACCTATCGGGTCTATCCAACCTCGGATAAATGGAAATATAAAATTCTACCTCCAAGTGGTAAAGTGTATGCAGCATGCGCGTATTTTGGTGTGCGCCTTCCCTTTTCCCTTTAGTAGCTGCGCTGATAGAAAAAGGTGATATTCAGTTGTCAATCGATCAAGTAATTTATGTGCTTGCTATACATCAGCAAGCAAAAGAAGAGGAAGTTGTTCGTCAGTCATTTGTTTCTAGTTCACGTTTATACATATTGTATTCTCGTTCGGTTATTTCATTTCTTGAAATAAGGACTTCTAACTTAAGTTCTGGTGTATAACCATTTCTTGAAACAAGGTCATGTAATGCACGTGCTGCCTTTACTTTCCTTTTCCTCTTTTTAATTTTACTTTTAGTTCTTCCCATTCTTTTTCTCCTCTCCTGTTTTCTTGTTTTTTTGCTCTATATTCCTAAAATATCCTCTCCCGGTAGAATATAACGGTTCTCCTGGTTTTCTTCTTTCCGCAATTTTTACTCCATGACGATCGAAAACATACCTGATTTCAGGAAATACTCTATATAGCTCCTCGTGAATTGTTTCTCTCACTTTTACTGATTTTCCTTTTGTATTTTTCACTCTCTGGTAAGAAACTAAATAACCAACAATTCTCCCTTGCTCACCAGAAAATAACCGAAATTTTTTGCCATACTTCCTAACATCACGTTCTGTTACCTGTAATCCTTTGGTCATTGATTTTCTCTCCATGTTCTAAATGCTTCTTCAAGTTCTCCCATTGTTGAACCGATTTTTTCTGTCGCTTTATAGACTAACCAACGTTTCACTTCGTCTGAAGTCGTTTTAAAATCCATAAATGTTAATATTTCTAATTCATAATGAAGCTTCTCTTCTTCAGTTAATACTTCCTCTTTACTAAACTTGGGCATCGTTTCTTGTCGAATAACTTTTCTCTGCCCTTTGTTCTTAATTTTTTGATCATGTGCCTTTAATTGTTCAAATCCCTGTTCAGCAGTGACTATTTTTTTCTGCTCCCAATCCCTCAATACGGTCAAACTTGTTTTTCCACTATGCAAATAGTGTCTATTACGAATCAATAACACATAATAAATGATCAGATTAATTACTTGCTCCGGAAGAATAGTTTGCTGTTGCAGTTGGATTAAAAAATCTGCTTCTTCTTGATTCCATGAAATTCCTTTTTGTCGTTGGATTTCCTTCAACCATTCAATACAGGCTAATTCTTCACATCGTTGTAATGTATACATTTCTTCAGTTGTAAGTCCTAGTTCCTGTAAGCGTCGTCTTTTCTCCTGTAACTGTTGCTCAGTTGGTACAATAAATTTCTGTTCAATTAACCGTGTCATACTTTCAACCGTTTCAAATAAACATTGACACTCTTCACATTTATATTGTCGAATAAACTCATTTTTTGGCGTTCCATTCATCAGTTGAACAGAACAATTAGTAGATTGACAAACAATACACTTCATCATTTCACTCTCCTTATTTTTTATTTAATTTCTTGTGTATAAATCTTGCGCAATATTGATTCTATAGGGGTTCTCTCTCAAAAAATCAGTCATTTAGTTCAACAATTTCTGTTATACTACTCTTAAGTTGTAGTGCCTAGCTACAACTTAAAACTCCATAAAGAACGGAGGTGTTTCTCATGTTCGATTTGTTTATACAAGTAATCATACATATTGTTTTGATTGCTGGATTCCTTACAGGAATCTATGCACTAAAACTAGTGGTTACCGAGGATAGTCTGGCAGCTTCATTTTATGGCTGTATTATGACTATCGGTGGATTTATTTTTTATCCGCATCAATTTATTATCGCCGGCTTATTATTCATAATCTGGCATAATTTCAAGCGGAAAAAAACTATTTCTGCTTAATTGAAGAGAGCTTTAGCTCTCTTTTTTGTTAAATTGTCTGACTTTTTGAGAGAGTTCTCCCAACAGCATTGAAAGGAATCGAACCTTTCTTCAGACCACCTAATGCTAAAAAATGTTGTGTATAATTCTTACTCAAATTTCTATGATTCTGATTGAATCAATAATTGATAGAATAATAACCCTATACAAGCAGCACATACGACTGCCAAGATAACCAAAACAGGAAATGACAAACCACCTAAAAATAATATTTTTTCTAAAACTCTATTTAGATGGAGTTGCAGACTTGTAATAACATTATTAAACCAAACAAGGAAATCTATTAAATAAGTTAACATTGTACGCATTTTATTCACTCCTTCTCTTAATTCATGGACGGAGGGACACAGTCCCCCGCCACCCCCAATATCACTATTTCTTTTTCTCTATTTTTTTAACTGTTTATTTCGTTCAGCTATCGTTCGGCACAATCGTTAAAAATCATGTTCTGGTGGAAGGAAAGGGCGAGCTTGCTCGTGCATTTTACCCTTTCTTTCCTCCAGGTTATGATTTAGATTGTATTAGCCGAATGATTGCTGAACAAAAACGTTGACAAAGTACCTCGACTCATGTATTTCGGTAGCAGGAAGTTTGGCTGGGGTTTTAGGGGCAACGCCCCTATTTCTAATTGTGCGTAGCACACCTTTTTTTATAATTTGTGAGCTTGCTCACTCCTTTTTTCCCTCCGGCACGGTGGGCAGGGGATGCCCTACAAAGTTGCGAAAAAAAATTTTACAAGACGAGCTTGCAGGTTTAACTTCCGTTTTACTTCTCTCACCCTAACCCTTGAGAAAACCTCATTGAGGTAGCTTTGCGAATACTTTCTTGAAAGGATTTCTTGTTCGCCACTCAATCCTACAAAGCAAACAGAAGCACGCAGAGGGCTTCCACCGCCGACCTTTGGAGCTTGGTTGTCGTCACCTAATTGGCAAGGAATAGATCGCTTATCTTCTATCCTCGGTACATTTTGGCTTTTCCCGAAATGGCTGTACGAACCTGTCCACTTGATTCCTGCGACACTCATAATTATTTTTATGGCAACCGGCTGAGTTAGCAACTTGTCTCTTGCTACTTATTTTGTCTATTCTTTTCAACAAAACAGTAAGCAAAAAAGCCATAAGAATTTTCTTCTTACGACTTCTATTTCTATACGTGTTATTTAATCTTTTTTTCTAATTTAGGTCTATCTCATAAAATGAGAAAATTCTCATTTCACCGGCAAAAACCTTCCACTACGTCAATAAACTATGGTTTTCAAAGCAAATATGGTATGATAAGCTTGTCAGAAGAATTTATCCTACGGGGGGCTTATCATGTTATTAAAATCCGTTGTTATCAAAAAGAAAAATCTTACAACTGTCAATGAATCTTGTACTTTAGAAGAAGCTTTGACGATCCTTGAAGATTCAGGGTATCGTTGCGTGCCGATCCTAGATGAATCAGAGAAAATTTTCCGAGGAAATATCTATAAAATGCACATTTACCGCCACAAAGCGAATGGCGGAGACATGAGTTTACCAGTCACTTATTTATTGAAAAATGCAACAAAATTTATTTTTGTGAACACGTCATTTTTCAAAGTATTTTTCACGATCAAAGAATTGCCTTATATTGCTGTATTAGATGAAAACAATTATTTCTACGGCATTTTAACACACGGCACGTTATTAAATATCTTAGCACAATCTTGGAACATCCAACGCGGCAGCTATGTGTTAACCATTGCTACAACTGGAAGACAAGGTGATCTTGCTGCAATGACTAAAATCATTGCTAAACACAGTAGTATTGCCAGCTGTATTACTTTAGATATTGGTGAAGATGAATTTATCCGTCGTACGCTGATTACCTTACCAGCTGAGACAACAGAAGAAACATGTGCCTTAATCGTTGAAAATTTAGAACGTAAAAATCTAAAAGTTGTTGAGATTGAAGATTTACAAGCGAATGCAGAGTAATAAAAATAACGCCCGCAAAAAGTTAGCATTTTGGCTTAACTTTTGCGGGCGCTTTTTATTTAGAAATTCAACGATAATTATTGTTCCTCACCGATAATTCGGACTTCTGTTTCTAGTGTGACATCAAATTTTTCTTTGATGACTGCTTGAATGTGGGCAATCAGTTCTACATAATCAGTTGCAGTCGCATGGTCGATATTAACAATAAAACCTGCATGCTTTTCTGAAATTTGGGCTCCGCCCCATTTCAAGCCTTGCAACCCTGCATCTTGAATCAACTTGCCAGTGAAATGCCCTTCCGGACGTTTGAATACACTGCCACAAGAAGGATATTCCAGCGGTTGTTTTAATTCTCTAAGCTCTGTCAACTCATCCATCTTCGCTTTAATTGTTTCATGATCGCCTTTGGTCAAAGTAAATGTTGCTTCAAGAACGATACAGTGCTTATGCTGAATCATACTGTGACGGTAGGAAAAGTTCATTTCTTCATTTGAGAAGGTTTGAATCGTACCATCTTCCAGTAAAATATCTACAGATGAAAAAACATCTTTGATTTCTCCACCATATGCACCGGCATTCATATAGACAGCGCCACCCACACTTCCGGGAATTCCGCAAGCAAACTCAAAGCCAGCTAAATCATGATCCAGCGCTACATAAGTTGTATCGATCAGTTTTGCTCCTGCCTCAACTGTCAGTTTATTATTTGAAACAGAAATTTGTTTCATCTCTTCTAACATGATTACCATGCCGCGAATACCGCCGTCACGTACGATCAAGTTACTCGCATTCCCAAGTACAAGCCAAGGAAGATCATTCTTTTGGCAATAGGCAACCAATCGGCTGACTTCTTCTTTTGTTTTAGGAAAAGCCAGAACATCTACAGGTCCCCCTGTTTTAGTAAAGGTAAAATTCATCAATGGTTCGTCAAACAGCAACGTTATATCCTTTAGTTCAGTGATCATTTCATTTTTATTCATCGAAAGCCGTTCCTTTCTTTCAAACATCCTATTTATTCTAGCATGCCAAGGAAAAACTTTCTAGTCTGATTCTATAAAATATGTTGCTGATGCTGTTGGATCATTTTAGCGCATAATTCATGACTGGTGAAAATATCTTCCTGTCTCAATGATTTTGCTTCTCGCGTTTTTACTCCATCAATAAAGGTCGTAACCATTTGATGAAACCCACGTTTTTCTAGTGTTGGCGTCCAATCTCCAAATGTTTTTTGTTCAATTCCATTTTCACTCTTGATCGTTAGTTCCGTTAAATTTTCTAAAATATAGGTTCCTTCATCGCTCGTTAACTGATAGGTTTCTGTGTTCGCTCCCGCAAAAAGGTTCATCACAGCTATTGCTGTAGTTGTGTCTGTTTCAACTTGCAGCACCGCTCTTTTTAAAAAGCCGTTTTCTTCAATGACTTTGGTATGGACTTGCTTTATCCCATCATCCAATAAGTACACCACCGTATCAGCTAAATGTAAAAATAAATCATAAATGACAAAATCAGTTGATTCTTTGGCAGCGATGCGATTTTTTTGGACCAATAGCATATTTTTATGTTTTACTGCCTTCATTTCTTCGACTAATGGCGCAAAACGACGATTGAATCCAACCATTAATAATACGTTTTTTTCTGCTGCCAATGCTTGTATTTCTTGAATTTCTGCTAGATTTTCACTTAAAGGTTTATCCACAAACACATGGATCCCAGCTTCAAGCAGTTGTTTTACAACTTGGGCATGCGCTTTGGTGGCGACGTGAACAAAACAGGCGTCGATTCCTGCTTCAATCAATTCTTCTGTTGATGAGACCGCGTCAGTAAAACCATATTTTTCACTCACTGTATTGCGTGTTTGCTCATTTCTAGTCGATAGTATAAATGTTGCTTGGTCTCTTAGTTCGGCATAAACAGGTAAGTAAGCTTTTTGCGCAATATTTCCTAAACCGATAACCCCAATTTTCATGTTCGTCCCCTCAATCCTTCTTTGATAGGTCTATCATACTATATTTTTCTTCCGCAATACCACTTCTAGTTTTCAAAAAAGCAAGAAACCGACAAAAAGTTTTAGATCCTTATTATTGCTCTTGTCTGTGTTAAACTATTAGTATAGAACTATTATGTAACTTAACTCTAGGAAGGTGCTGTAAATATGAAATGTATTTCATGGAATGTCAACGGCCTACGAGCTGTTGTGAAAAAAAACTTTATGGAAGTATTTAATGAATTAGATGCAGATTTTTTCTGTCTACAGGAAACAAAATTACAAGAAGGACAGATTGATCTAGATTTACCAGGCTATTATCAATATTGGAATTATGCTGAAAAGAAAGGCTATTCTGGAACAGCTATCTTTGCCAAGCAAGAAGCAATGAGTGTTCGCTATGGGATGGGCCTTGAAGAGCATGATCAAGAAGGACGTTTGATCACATTAGAGTACCCAGAATTTTTTATGATCACTTGTTACACGCCTAATTCACAAAATGAACTGAGACGTTTAGATTACCGTATGACTTGGGAAGATGCGTTTCGTGAGTATTTATCTACATTGAGCAAGGAAAAACCCGTGATTTTATGTGGTGACTTAAATGTTGCTCACAAAAATATCGATTTAAAAAATTGGAAAACTAATCAAAAAAATGCTGGGTTTACGCCAGAGGAACGTCAAAAATTTACTGAGCTTTTAGACAGTGGGTTCATTGATACCTATCGTTACTTCAATCCAGACCAAGAGGGTGTCTATTCTTGGTGGAGTTATCGATTTAACGCTCGAAAAAATAATGCTGGTTGGAGAATTGATTATTTTGTTGTTTCAGATGGATTAAAAGAGCAATTAAATGATGCAAAGATCCATACAGAAATCACAGGAAGTGACCATTGTCCTGTTGAAGTGGATTTAACGTTCTCATAAATCCACTTTACCTAATTTTATTTCATTTCTGTTAATATTTTCCAATTAGACTTACCATTCTCATCATCTTTTGATATACTGCGTGTATGAATTAATTTTGTTTATTGAAAGGGATAATGAAAATGAACTTTTATTCCATAGACTTTGAAACCGCAAGTTATGCTAAGCATAGTGCTTGTTCAGTCGCTATTGTAAAAGTAGAAAATAGCAAGATCGTCGATGAGTACTATTCATTGATCAAACCGGAGACAGATTTTTTCTGGAAAAACATTCAGATTCACGGCATTAAACCAGAAGATGTGACAAATGCGCCTAAATTTCCTGATGTTTGGCAACAAATTCAAGCTTGTTTCAAACCAAACAGTTTGGTTGTTGCGCACAATGCGCCATTTGACTGCGGTGTTTTAGCGGGTTGTTTAGATTATTATGGACTGAATCAGCCTAATTATTTATCTTTATGTACGGTCAAAACAAGCCGGAAACTTTTCCCGGAAATGCCAAATCATAAACTAAATACGGTTTGTGAGAATTTAAATATTCAGCTAACCAACCATCATGATGCTCTTGAAGACAGCCGAGCATGTGCTGAAATTTTACTTTATCAAGAAAAGCATTTCGGTGTTGAGCCTTTAAAAAAACTTGTGACAATCAAATAGGCTACTGTTTAAGCCGCTTCCTTTCACTAAAATTTTAGTTGTAGGAAGCGGACTTTTTTTGGTATACTCTAGAGTATTACATAACATAAAAGGATGTTCTATTATGAAAAGATTTGGCTACTTATTAGCTGGTGTTGCTATTCCAGTTGTCCTTTTTCTCCTTTATTATTTTCTCGTTCCAACGCCGCCAAAGGAAAAAACAACAGCAGCAGAAACTAGCACGTTTGAAACGACTTCGACTACAACTGAAGAAAGAGAAACGAGCTTACCGGACAAGCTCGTCTATGCTCCCATGGGTGACAGTCTAAGCGCAGGCTGGATTGTTGAAAAAGAGGAAGAAAAATTCACTTCTGTTCTATCTAAAGAGCTTTCTAAGCGTTTTGATGTGAAAATCGACCAGCAAGGCGTTTTTAAAGCTGGAGAAAAAGCGAGTGGTTTAGGTATTTCAAGTATTGAAGAAATCAAAAAACAAAAACCAGATCTGGTAACTATCGAATATGGAACAAATGATATTTTGGCTTATAAGGACGATCAAGACCTTATCCAGTTTGAAGCAAACATCTCTCATATCGTTTCAGAATTGAAAGCAGATAATATTTTTATCGTTTTGGTTACCACTTGGAACCGAGAACAAAAGCTATCGCAGCGTTATGATGATGTGCTCTTCAAAGTCGGAGCAAAATATGAGGTTCCAGTCGCTAATATTCGTGGGTTATGGACCACCGAAACGGATACTATCGATCCTAAAAAGTATCCGAATATCCTTGATAAAAAGGAACTCGAAAAGGACATGCATCCGAACACTAAAGGGCATGCAGAAATTGCCAAGCGCATTTTCCAAACGATCGAAACTCCATTTTCTAATTACTTAGATGAGAAATATGGATCTACAAAATCAACCTACTAAAACAAGAGCAAGCTAAAAAAGAAACACTCCAGTCCCTTAGAATCCGAATAAACGGTAGAAACAGAAGCAATCCCTTCGAAAACAAGCATTTCTGTCTCATCCTCAGTGCGGTCTGTCATCTCTAGTTTTTGCTGTGTGTATAGAAAAAAGGATACTTGTACGCTCAAACAAGCGTGCAAATATCCTTTTTATCTACTCTATTTTTCTAAGATTTCAATAATCTCTTCCATGTTTTTAGAGCCAAACACAATTTCTTCGTCATCAATGATCATCGCTGGAACACTCATGATTTTTTTCTCCGTTTTTAATTCTGGAAAGACACCAATGTCAATCATTTCTGCTTCAACATTATGATTCAAAGAAGCTATTCTTTGGCATGAAGCTACGACATCTGGACAATAATGACACGTTAGAGAAACGAATATTTGAACTTTCTTCTTAGGAAGCTCTTTGATCTTAGCAACAACAGGTTCTTCAATCGGCTGACCTGCACTACCTACGTTATAAACAGCTAAGACGATCGAGTTGACTTCATGACCACTTGGAATACCGCTGAATTTGATTCCTGTATATTCTCCTTGATCATTTAATACAACCACACTTGGTAATTTATCAATGCCGTATTCTTCTACTAAATCTGCTTTTTCACCTTTTTGGATCGTTTCCAATAAGATCTTATCACTTAATGAAGCAAACTCTGTTAAGAATGAATTCAGCTCAAGTGATTTTTCCTCGCTGCTGTCCATAACTTGCAATAGCGTTACATCTTTTGTCAACTTGCCAAAGATTCCCCCAAGCTGTTCTCTCATTGCATCTGGAAACCAAGTATTATTCCCACTTGATTTTACTGCCTGTTTCTCTTTTGGTTTTGTTTCTTTGCTTGCTTCATGCTGTTTCGCCAAACGAGTTTCTAAACGCGCATTGACGATTGGTAAACCGGCTTTCGTTTTTTCTTCTGTCACATATTTTTGCGCATTGGTTGCAGCAATCGCACCGTCAGCAACAGCTGTAACGATTTGGCGCAATTCTTTGATTCGTAAATCACCCGCTGCATAAACACCTGGTACGTTCGTTTCCATGTTTTCATTCGTAGGCACATACCCGCGATCCAACTCGATTTTTCCTTCAAAAATTTCCGTACTTGGTTTGTTTCCTGCAAAGACAAACATGCCAAATGTACTACCTTCTGGTGCTTCGTAGGTTGTTTCCTCACCTGTTTCATTATTGAAGAAAACTGCTTTACGAACAAAATCGTCTCCGGTAATTTCTTTAACTTCTGTATTATAGACAATCTTGATATCCGGATGCTGTTTAGCAGCCTCTGCGGTTAATTTAGCACAGGTAAAATCAGGTTCACGAATGATCATTGTGACTGATTTACCGTAACGCGTTAAATAAACAGCTTCTTCTGCTGCTGCATAGCCGCCGCCTAGTACGAAAATATCTAAACCTTGGAAAAATTCGCCATCACAAGTAGAGCAATACGCAATGCCGCGGCCAGTGAACTCAACTTCACCAGGGAAACCAATTTTACGTGCAGATGCACCTGTAGCAATAATCACCGCATACGCTTGATATGTTTTAGTCGCAGATTTCACTGTTTTTACTGTTTGGCTCAAATCAACATCGATAATTTCATCGGTGGTAAATTCAACTCCAAAGTCCAGCGCTTGTAAACGCATCTCTTCCATCAATTCAGGACCAGTTGTTGCTCGAATCGCTGGGTAATTAACGATTTCAGAAGTGGTTGTTACTTGTCCGCCGATTTTATCTTTTTCGATAATCAAGGTATCCAGCATCGCACGACCTGCATAAATTCCCGCAGATAAGGCCGCAGAACCGCCGCCGATCACGATCAAATCATAAATTTCTTGACTCATATATTTTCTCCTGTCTCCTTTTTAAAAGAAGCCGAATCAGAAGTTTGTTTGCTTCTGTTTCAGCCTCTATTTTTTTGCTATTTATACGTTTTAGATTTTACCAACTAAATCCAAGCTTGGTGCGATAGTTTCTTCGCCTGGTTTCCAGTTTGCTGGACAAACTTTGTCTCCATGTTCTGCAACGAATTGAGATGCTTCTAATTTACGCACTAATTCTTCTGCATTACGACCGATGCCCATATCGTTGATTTCATATGATTTGATTTCGCCTTCAGGACTAACGATAAATGTTCCACGGTATGCTTGACCTAATTCTTCGTTTAAAACACCGAAGAAACGAGCGATTTTTCCATTCGGATCTGCTAGCATCGGATATTTGATTTTACCGATCGTATCTGTCGCATCTGCCCATGCTTTATGAACAAAGTGGCTATCTTCAGATACAGAATAAACTTCACAGTTCAATTCTTTCAAGTGATCGTAGTGATCTTGCATGTCACCTAACTCTGTTGGGCAAACAAATGAAAAATCAGCTGGATAAAAGAAGAAAATACTCCACTTACCTAAAACATCTGCCGTGCTGACTTTAATAAAGTCTCCATCTTGGTATGCATCACATTCAAAGTCCAATAATTTTGTGTTGATTAAATTCATCTATTTTTCCTCCTAATTTTTATATGCTGATAGAATCGTATTTTTCTTAAAAATAAAATACATACTCCATTCAGCAAACTCTTTTTCCTACAGTCTTAGCGTATCAGTTTGAAATAATTGTGTCAATAGAATTATTATAATTTAGTTATTTTATTTTATCCCTTTTCTACTTCTCTTTGAGAAAATTCTCTCTTCATTCTCAATAACACTGAAAGGCTTTACTAAATAGGCGACAGGCTTATTTTTACATAATGTAACGAAAGATCCGTAGTCTTTTTGAGTAAAAAAACAACAGAAGTCAACAGGATTCTTTAAATCCCGAAGCTCTTGTTGTTCTAGTTTTGCCAAAAAAAAGTTTTTATTTGATCGATTATTTCAGTATTTTCAACCAATGCACTATGATTCGTTTGCTCTCCTTGAATCAATAGCTCTTGGTAGTCTGCAATACGATCTTGATAAATAGACCTGCCTGCAAAAACACTTTGAACTGGTACTGTACCATCAGAAGCACTATGCTTTATTTCACCAGCGATGTTTCGCATTTGTATGTTTGAGGGGATCTGATCAAGATTTTTCAGATAGCCATTTAGTAAAGGACTTGTTTTTTTAACCTGAGTAACGTTCGTTGCAGTATTATTGTAAGCACTGGATAAATCATTGTATGGTGTACCTATCGTGATTAGTTTGCTTAACTCTGGATCTGTTACTTGTTGATCATTTTCCAAATAAGAAGTAATTACCAAGCCACCGTTAGAGTGCCCTAAATAGTTATAGGTCTTAAAACTATAGCTTTTTTGAATATAAGCTAGAGCGATTTGATACCATTTTCCTTGAACAGATAGCGTATCAGTACTGCTGTCTTCAAAGGCGATCACAATGATTGGATGTGTTGAAGAAGCAGAGAGTCTTCCTTTAGAAAGTACCGTGTTATCTGATGCAACCGTTACTTTCAATACTTCTACATCTTCCTCTGTGTTCAGTGATTTGATCAACCCGCCAAAACGATCGACAGTTCCATTCGTCCCCGGCACCATAATTGTAGGTGTTTGTATTTCGACTGGTTGGCTCGTTATGGGAAATTTATCGGCAAATACTGTTAAGCTTTTTTGCCCTAACAGGCAAATTACTAGTAAGATCCCGAGCGCTGAAAAGATTTGGATAGAACGTTTCATTCTACTTTTATCGTTTCTCATTGCAATGCCTCCCTCTCTCGGAAAAGCATATGCCTTGAAACTTAAACAAACATTAAAAAGGTGATCTCTGGATCATTTTTCTACAGCAGCAAGAAACTTTCGTCCATTTTTTTATTCTTAGAGAAGTGCTTGCCATGAACATCAATAGCTGCATGCCACTCTTTGCACAGTTGATGTGGAATTTGCTCAGTGAGATGATTGAATTCTTTGCGCATTCCTTCGTAATTTTTATACGGTCCGTAGCCAAAGCGCGTAAACAAGCGCATTGCATATTGATCTGCAATAAATACATTCCTTTCAAAAATGTATAAAAGCATCGCATCCGCAGTTTCTCCTCCTACTCCTTTGATCTTCAGTAGTTCTTTTCTCAGCTCTTCTGTCGAGTAGGAACGAAAAGTTTCAAGATCTGCGCCATGTGCTATAAACCAGTGGATCAATGCTTTAATATAATTACTTTTTTGCTTATAAAATCCTGCTGGACGAATAAGCTCCTGTAATTTTTCTAAATCAATTGCTGAAAGCTTTTCCACGCTTAAATAAGGTTCTAAATTCGCCAAAGCTTTATTGGCATTTTTCTCAGTGGTTTGCTGGATCAAGATCATTGAGACCCAATCTGCGAGTCGATTTTCCTGTTCCCACCAATATTGATAACCATAGTGCTCAACGAGATTATTTAAAAGCTTGATTTTTTGTTTATCTGTTTTCATCGTCCATTGTTCCTTCATTCAATATAATCACCTTGCCAAAACTAGCTGCACTTTCTAAATATTCATGTGCTTTTTTTAGTTCTTTGAGTTGAAAAACCTTTTCTGGCTTGATGTCGATTTCGTGTTCTTCAATGTAAGCGAAAAGGTCATTTAACGTCTCTTTATCAACATTTCCCGAATAAAAACTTGTAAGATAGCTGTTCTTTTTGATATCAATAATCGGGTCAAACGTTTCAAGGAACCATTGTCCTCCTAACTGGCCCGTACTGCATAAAATCCCCTCTTCATTGAGATGTTTAAAGCTATTTTTTATAGTTGCAGGACCGATCAATTCAAAAATTTTGTCGTAAGAAGTATGTGTCTGCAGCACGCCTCGCCGATCTTCAATTATTCGATCGAAACCTGCATCTAGTAATTTTTCTCGTTTGTCCATATCTCTACTTGTTCCAGTTACTACCAGATTCGGATACTTTCCTTTTATCAATTTGAGAAAAGCTATACCAACACCACTTGTTGCACCTCTTACTAAAATACGGTCAGAGGGCTGGATCTTCAAATTTTTATATGAACCATACGCCGTGTAATAGGTCTCAGGGATCGTTGCCAACGTTTTCCAGCCCAGCGCTGTATGAACAGGATAAATCTGTTCATTTGGTATAAGAACGTATTCTGCGTAGCTTCCATCGTACGCACGACCCATCTCTCCCATGATCGAAACAACTTTTTGTCCAATCGGTAAACTTTTCGGCTCAGTGGTTTGCTCAATCACACCCACACACTCAATCCCTAAAATCCGAGGAAAACTCACTGATGGCGATTTTCCTTCTCGAGTAAAAATTTCTGAATGATTGATTCCAAAGCCTTTAACTTTGACTAAAGACCAGCCTTCTTTTAAAGATGGTCTTGGAATTTCTTTATAGATTAAAGCTTCAGGACCTCCTGCTTCATAGACAACAACTGCTTTCATTGAGAACGCCTCCTTTATTTAGATTGTATCTAAAAAGACAGACCAAAATAGTGCTATTCTGATCTGAGCCTTTTTTTTATTATTCAGTTAATTCTCTATCTTTCGTGATCATTATTACTCCGTCACCTAAAGGCAGCAGAGTCGATGTTAAATCTGGGTGGGTCATCACAGTGTCTAAAAATTGATTTAGCTTTCTGTGGATCGTCCGCTGACTGCGGGGGATTTCTTCGATTGGATCTAATATAGTTCCCGCTTGAAATACATCGTCTACCATCAACACTCCGCCCACACGTAATAAGCGAAGACAATCAGGTAAAAATTCAATATACTTTGATTTGGCACTATCCATAAAAATAAAATCATACGGACCAGTCAAGGTTGGCAAAATTTCAGCCGCTTGCCCTTCCAATAAAGTCACTTTATCTTCAAGTCCTAGTCGTTGATACGTCACTTTAGCTTTTCTGATCATTACATCAAAACGATCGATTGTTGTTACTTGTCCTTCTTCTCCCACATATTGTGCCATTAGGCTGGAAGAAAAACCGATTGCTGTTCCGATTTCCAGAATATCCTTGGGTTTTAGCTGACCTAGGAAAAACTGTAGAAAGGCTACTGTTTCATGAGGAATGATAGGAACACCAGCTTCATGAGCTTCCTCTTCGATCACACCTAATTCGCCGTCGATTTTCTTTTGTTTATTTCGCATAAAGTCGACAAGTTCTTTTTTAACCACTGGCCGATGCATCATTTCGTTTCGCATATTATCGCTCCTTTTCGCTTCTTTATTATACGAAGAGATATCAATGATGTCAAAAGAAGGAGGAACGGAGGTTCAAAAATAAAACAGCCTTCAAATCTAAAGGCTAAAGCGCTAAGATTTGAAAGGCATGTTGTGTATCATCAATGTACATTTTTTTATGTGATTTGCGTTAATATGAACGAAATTCAGTATAGAAATTACTTTGATTTGATCGATTATTCAATTTCAAATGACTTAGGTAATGCCGTAGGTTTATCACTCATTTATTTTAATAGAGCAAATCAACTAAATCAGATTTTTCAATATTACCAAAATATTTTTTTACATCAATATTATCTACAGCTGCTTCAATCGCTGCTTTTTCATATTTTGTTCCTGTCAAAATATCTTCTACATCTTTGATTTCACCTAACCCGAAGAAATCACCGAAAATTTTAATCTCCTTGATTTCACCATCTTCTACATTCATCTGCGCATCGATCGCTCCAATTGGGAAACGATGACGACGTTCTAAGTTGAATGCAGGAGATTTTCCATAATTCCAATCCCAATTACGATAGTATTCATCAGAGATTTTATTGATTTTCTCCCAATCTTCATCTGTTAGTTCATAGGTTTTTACTTGATCGACAGAATCGACACCAAAAATTTTCAACAAAATATCTTCACGAAACTCTTCTGTAGTCATCTCTTGTTTATCTGCTGGTAAGAATGGTTTGATGTTTGTCACACGTGAGCGAACGGATTTGATCCCTTTAGATTCTATTTTATCTTTACGGACTTTTAATGCGTTAACTACTTCATCAATATCGCTGTCAAACATCAAGGTTCCATGAGCAAACATTCTACCTGCAGTAGCATACATCGCATTGCCCGAGAATTTCATCCCATCGATGACTAGATCATTACGTCCTTTTAATTCTGCTCCAGAAACACCTAATTCATGCAATGCTTGAATAATCGGTTGAGTCACTTTGGCAAAATCACGGAAGGAATTGCCGTCATCTGGCATAATAAAACTAAAATTTAAGTTCCCATGATCATGATAAACAGCTCCGCCGCCGCTTAAACGACGAACAACATGGATCCCTTTTTCATCAACATACTCTTTGTTGATTTCTTCGATTGTATTTTGATTCCGACCGATGATGATCGAAGGATCATTGATATAAAAAAGTAAGATGGGTTCGTCTAGTGGTTTTTCTTTTAATAGATACGTTTCAATCGCTAAGTTTACTCTTGGATCATTGTTTTCATTTGGGACAAAAATCACAATTATTCACTCCTTAAATATTGATTTCTAAATTTTTTTCTGCTAAACAAACAGTTACTTGATCTCCAGCTGCTTTTTGAGCTTGTGCTTTCAATTCTTCCAATGAACCGTGTTGAGGCAAGTGTGTTAAAACTAGTTTGTTAACTTGGGCTGCTTTGGCTATTTCGCCCGATTCTTTTGAAGTAAAATGAGCATGGTGACGTTCATTTCCTTCAAATAAATACGTATCTGCCAAAAAGACATCTGCCTTTTCAGCAAACTCGACAAAGCTTTCTAAATATCCGGAATCGCCAGTAAACACAAAGACTTTTCCTGTTTTCTCTTCAACAAAACGCATCGCATAACAAGGAACTGGATGGATCGTTTTCATAAAAGTAATCAGAAACGGCCCTAATTTTAACTCTTCTGCTTCAAAATATGGAACTGCCTTTGAAACACCTGGCAGATTCAATGCATCAAAATGGATCTGATCATCGGTATGTCCATAAATCGGCAAAACAGGTGTAGGCTCTTGTACAGGATACAGTTGGCGGTAATATTGCAGCACGCCTAGATCCGCGATATGATCATGATGATAATGAGATAAAATCACTGCATCCAGGCTTAATGGATCGACATGCTCTTCTAAATTCACTAGTGTAGTGCTTCCTGCGTCCAATAAAAGCTTAAATCCGTCAGCTTCTAATAAATAAGAGCTCGTTCCTTCTCCTTTATAGGGATAAGCTCCTAAACAACCTAAAACGGTAATCTTCAACTTCATCGACCTCCTCAATTAGACTCATCCTTATGGTAACATAAAAAAAGAAAATAGAGACAACGAATCGACTGAATAAAAAAAGAAGCCGAGACAAACGCCTTTAAGTCCCAAAGGGTTGCTTTTGTCTCAGCTTCTATTCAACTTTAAAATCAAAACAAAACGAATTTTATCCTACATTGTAAAATTGCGTACAAGAATCAGGCTAATTGTTATCGTCTTTTTTCCATGACTAGTCAAAAATTGCTGGTGCGTCCTTTTCATTACGAGCAGTATCGTAAAAGCTTGCGATAGCGACATCATGATAAGGAATCACCCATAGTAAACCAATCCCGAAAACTAAAGTTCCGATAATGAACCAGCCGACAAATGACAGTTGTAATAATAAATATTGTCCGAATCGACCTTTCATCAAATAAAGAGCATATTTGATTGCATCAGAAACGGATAAACTAGGATCGTCGATTTTCACCCAAACAGCAAATTGGAACACACCGCTGACAAAGACACTCACTAAAATCATTAAAAAGCCAAAAATGATCAATAATAAAGCTAATGAAAGATCGCCTGTCATTTCTGATTGAAATTGGCCGACAGTAACTGTGTTAAACATCAAACCAAAATAAATCGTTGCCCCGTATGAAATCAGGATAGGCAGCAAGACAAGTAGATTCAAGACAAGCTCAATAATGTACTGAATAAAATTGATCAGCAGCATCGGCAGATAAAACTTGCCTTGAAAGATCGTTGTCAGCATATTTGCTTGAACTCGTTTGCCTCTAAGAACCTGCAGCGCACAATAATAGGTGCCGTAAGTGATTGCAAAAAATAAGAAATTGTTCAATAGAAAGGACATCACATTATTTCCAGCACTATCTTGTGGTAAATTAGCGACTCCTCCCACTACTGAACTAATAATAAAACGGATAAACACAGCTAAAAAGGTAATCCAAGCCATTGTTCCCCATTGATTTTTCAAGGAGGTTCGTGCCTGCTCTCTATGCATTGCATTGGTTATTTTACTTTTCATATCGTTAAACTCCTCTTTTTAGTACTCGCGAATCTTTGCGACTGTTTCTTGATCTAATCGTTTTATCACTTCTGTTACCAGTTTCACTGTATTCAAATAATCGTCTTCATGAATCATTGACGTATGAGAATGCAGATATCTGACTGGAACAGTGATAGCGAGGGATGGAACGCCATTTCTTGTCAAATGCATTCTTCCTGCATCTGTTCCGCCTCCTGTGATCACAGTATATTGAAAAGGAATGTTATTTTCCTCCGCTACTTGAATCACAAAATCACGTAATTTTTTATGAGGAATCATCGATGCATCAAAAATCAAAATTTGTGGTCCTTTTCCAAGTTCTGAGTCAGCCTCTTTCGGAGTCATTCCAGGTGTATCACCAGCAGTTCCTGTATCTAAAGCAAAAGCAATATCGGGATCAACTAAATGAGTACTTGTCTGAGCGCCACGCAAGCCGACTTCTTCTTGCACGTCACTTCCGGCAAACAAAATATTCGGATGTCCCTGTTCAGCAAGATTTTCCAATACTTTTAATGACACAGCCGTACCAATACGGTTATCCCAAGCTTTTGCCAGCATAAATTTTGTATCATTCATGCGACGATACTCGATATAAGGAGTGATCATATCACCTGGTCTGATTCCCCATTCAGCTACTTGCTCGGCGCTTTGGGCACCTATATCAATGAACATTTCAGCGACATCATATGGCTGTTTTCTAGCCTCTGGTGTCAGTACATGAGGAGGTTTCGAACCAATCACACCGTGAAATAGTTTTCCTTTGGCTGTTTTAATTTGTACCTGTTGTGCCAACATTACTTGACCCCACCAACCACCTAAGGTTTGAAACTTGATAAATCCTTTGTCTGTGATCTGAGTGACCATAAAGCCAACTTCATCCAAATGACCTGAGAAAAAGACTTTTGGTCCCTCTTTGTCACCTACACGTTTGGCAATAATACTCCCCAGGCCATCATATATGATTTTATCTGCAAAAGGCTCTGCGTATTTTTTAAAGAGGTCTCTAACCTCACCTTCATTCCCGGGTACACCTTTAGCACTTGTAAGTTCAATCAACATTTGTTCTTCTTTTTGATCCAAAGCATAAAACTCCCTTCTTGAATAGTTCCTTTTGTATTATACCATTTATCTAGCATTATCAATATAAGAAAGAGTTTTTGATTCTAGAATCTATTCTTTTATTTTGATGAATGTTTAAATACAAAAAATGAGACTATCATTTAACGCAAAACGTTATTTCATAGTCTCATTTCTTTCAGCTTTCTATAAATCGGCAGGATCTTTTTCCTGCCACTCTTTTGAATAAAATGCTGGATCTAACTGATAATTCGGTGTATTTTTCTTTTGTGTTTCAAGGAATGGACGAATTTGCTGATCAGCAGCTAACCAGCCGCGCCAGCCTAAGTGAATCGTATCTGCCATAAAATACTGTGTATCACAATTTTTTGAAAAATCAGCAATAGTAGTAAAGCCTTGACTCTCTAATTGGTACTTGATCTTTTTAGAAAAACCTTGCAGCATTTCTTGAGATAAGCCTGTAAAATCTGTCCAACGCTTGTTGACTGGCGGTATGATAAATAAAACCTCTGCATGTTCTTGAGATAACTGACTCAAAACCAATTGTAAGTCTGCATATTCCGGTGAAGAAAGGTAATTCCAATTCTTTTGAGAGTTCTCAAGATGTTTTAATTTTTTCTTCACTCGTTTGCTGTAAAACGGATTGGAGATTTCAAACGGATTATTACTTGTGGATTTTTGACCAATCGTAAGAGCCAAATCATCAAGTACTTGCTCATCATACACACTTGGCAAACGTTTTTCAGCTTTTTGGATCGCTGCCGCTTTACTTACCATACCGATTTTGCTGAACAATTCGTCTTCTCTAGAAAACATATTCAGCATCAACTCGATATACTGTTTATCAGAATGTTCGGGCTGTTTACCTGTTTGGATATTTTTTAAAGCACTTGTTAATCGTTTATCGTCTCTCACTTTTGGAAAGCTTAACAAACGTTCAGCAAAATACTGATCATCATCTGTTATGGTTTTTAGATCGCTGACCCATTGATACGTCTGCAACTCCGAGTAATAGACGTTAAAATAATCATTGGTCACTCCCTGCTCAACAAACCATTGCGGTGAAAGAATAAAGACAACCTTTTTATGAGAAAGATTTTTCCCCATAGAGTGTATCATCATCGCTTGAGTCAAAGATTGCGTACCAGGTGCTCCTAGCAAAAACGGCCGATAGTTACGGTCATATTTTTCTGCCAGTACAGAAGGATGAAATGGACTAATTCGGCTCAATTCAGAAGAACCGAAAAAAGGGACATAGTCTTTTGAACCGATCGCTTTATTTTTGATGGCATTTCCTTTTAAAACATTTGTCGCCATAGATGTAGATGAATCAGCCAGTACATGTTTACTGTCCAGATCTATTTTGAAGGGTGCAAAGAAAAATACAGCCAACAGAACCGCGGAAACCAAGATCGGTCCAAGGATTGCAAATAGCTTTTTCTTCATCGACATTATTGCAATGCTTTCACTTGTTCAATGACTTTATTGGGTGTATTCCATAATTCGCGGTCAAATTCTGAAACAGGTACTTGAACGCCCAATTGTCCTTCAATTTCAACTAATAATTGTACCGTCGCCAATGAATCCATCAGCCCTTCCTCAAATAAATCGACTGCTCTATTTTCTTTTACCTCATCAGTACCAGTGATTTCTTCTAAAATAGCTAAAACTGTTTCTTCTATATTCATGATCCATTCTCCTCTTAACTTCTATATTTTATTTAAAAAACAATGTGTCCAAAAAACCTGAAAAAATCAAGAAACTAATACATACAGCATTAAAGGTCAAAAACACTGCGAATGCATGTGTCCATCTATTTGACGGAATTTTTTCTTTATGCTTTTTCTTAAAACGCAGCCAAGCATCCGTCAAGCAAATCAACGCGGCATGATACATACCGTAGGCTAAATAATACCAGGTCAAGCCATGCCAAACACCCATTAATAGAAATAGGGCAAAGTAACCGACATTTGAAGCCACAATTCGACTTTTAAACACTTTCTTTTTGATCAATGTAAACATCAAGCGCATATAGACATAATCACGGAACCAAAACGACAGCGTCATATGCCAACGATTCCAGAATTCTTTGATATTCCAGCTCAAGAAAGGTTTATTGAAATTGACTGGTGTCTCGTAACCCATCAAATAACTCGTCCCAACTGCGAATAAACTATAACCAGCAAAATCAAAAAACAAATACATACTGTAAATATACATGTAAGCAACTAACGCCCACGAAAAGCCGCCAGTTTTGACAGCTATTTTTGCAGCCACAGGCATCAATACTTGCCCAAAATAATAACCGATAATGAATTTGTATAAAAAGCCAAGAAAAAAATTGTGGATTCCTTTGCCTAAGAAATCAACGTATTTTTCTGGAGTTGGCGGATTTACTACATCTTTTTCAAAACGGCGATAACGATCGATTGGTCCGGAAGAAATAGTCGGAAAGAACAAAAGAAATTGAATATATCTAAAAATATGATACTCTTTGATCAACCCATCCCGCATCTCGATGATGATTTGTACCGATTTAAATGTTAAATAGGAAATGCCCAAAAATCCCAGTATTGAAGCATGACCTGAAACAAACGGAACGACCTTGACCAATACTAATGGTAAAATAGCTAAAAAGACTGCTAAGTAAAAGACAGAAGCTGCGTTTTGTTTTTGACGATAGTGAAAGTAAAACCAAACAAGGATCGTCTGCCAAATAACATAACCAATCAGTGCAATCCCTTGTTTCCAATCCTCCCCGCCAAAGCTCATATACAAGAAAAATAAAGTAACAAGCACCTGATACCATGACCAGCGCTTTCCTTTCAGCAATAATGTTACGATCATTGGTGTTAATGCAACCAATAAATAGATAAAATAAAGTGGATTCGCGTATGGAATCATGTGTGGAAAGCCCATCATGTTGCGTTCACCTCATTCATCAATCCTTTCCGATCGATCTTTCCATTTGGTGTTAGCGGTAATTGCTCCACGTAAATGAATTTTTGCGGAATCATATAATCCATCACTGAACGACCCAATTCTTCTTTGATCGCTTTCGTCAATTTAAACTCCTTTTCAAAATCATTAGGGTGGGCAACGATAAAGGCCACTAGCTGCTGGACTTTATGCTCATGATATTTAGGAACAACCATTGCCTGTTTTACATAAGAAACACTTGCTAAATGATGATCGATGTCTTCAAGCTCAATCCGATAGCCATGCATTTTCACTTGAAAATCAATTCTACCTTCATAAATCAACATGCCCTCTTGTATTTTTCCAGCATCACCTGTGCGGTAAGCAGGTTGTCCTTGATAAGCAAAGAAAGCGGCTGCTGTTTTTTCATTGTTGTTCATATATCCTTTGGACACACTAGGACCTGCGATAATAATTTCGCCCACTTCGCCCTCAGGCAACAATTCATTTTCATTCATGATATAAACATTTGTATCATGCTTTACCTTGCCAATGGGGATTCGGTCATATTGTTGGAGCAACTCTTTAGTCATTTCAACACTAGAAATTGCTACAGTAGCTTCAGTTGGACCATAGGTGTTAAATATATGTGCCTCTGGGAAACGCTCCAATAATTTTTGTGCCGTCATCTTGGTGAGTTCTTCTCCGCAGAACAAGAAAATTTTCAAACTTTTTGCATTTTCTTGATTAAACGTTGGCTCCATCAAACAAATATCCATAAATGATGGCGTTGAAACCCACACTTCAATTTCCAGTTCAGGTAGTGTCTTGAAGAGCTGTTTAAAATCATTGATGACCTCTTTACGCATGGGAGTCAGTGAGCCTCCAGATACTAAAGCTGGATATAAATCCATCACAGACAAATCAAAGGAGTAAGGAGCTTGCGATAAAAAGCGCATCCCTTCTGTTATACCAAAATCAGACAAAGCCCACTGAACAAAGCTTAGCAAATTTGTATGGCTGATTTGAACTCCTTTAGGAACACCTGTCGTCCCAGAAGTGAAAATAATGTAATAGGTTTCTGAACCTTCGATTGGTTTAAAATCGTCTGTTGATGTAGTTTCTTTGAAAATCACTTTTATTTTTTTCAAGGAAACGATAGCAGGATCAGTATTAGCTAAGGGCCATTCTCCTATTGAGAAAACCAGCGCTGGGTCAGCAACAGCTAAAATCATTTCTACACGCTCCTTAGGAGTATGAGCATCAATTGGTATATATGCATGTCCTGCTTTTGAAGCGCCTAGAAAACATGCTAGCATTTCAAATTCAAGTTCTCCATAAACAACTATTGGACGTGACCGCTCTATGTTTTGCTGCAAGTATGCAGCGATAGCATCAGAATAACTTTTCAGTTCTCCGTAAGTATATGTTTGATCGGCCTCAATATATACAGGGCGATTCGGTTCTTTCAACGCCCATCGATCAATCGATTTTATAACATCAGAAATCATTTTGATGTCGCTCCTTTCTAAAACTCATTATAAATAAATGAGCCACCATCAATATTTTTATAATGATACAAGTAAATCAACATCAGTAAGATGCCAAAATAAAAAATGGTTTTTCCAATGAATTTGCTCCAATATTGGACATTAGGTCTAGCAAAAAATTGTTTCATTTTTTATCCCTCCTAAACTTTCAACCACTACGTTTTTTGTAAGGTCATTGTAATAAAATCAACTAAAAAAGCAAATCCAATCCGCTAACAAAACACCCTTTTATACTAACAGTTTTGTCACTTCGGCATAAAAAAGGCGGACAAAAGACGTAAGCTCTGTCCTACCCTGGATTGAGTATTTGGAAATGCTAGAAATGTATTGTTTCAACTCATCTATTTTATAAGAAAAGATTAAGTTCCGCGTCAATTTTTTGAGGTCACGATAGAAGTTTTTACTAGGATTCCAAATGACGGGGTTGTCTCTCATGATGTTATGCCTCAATCATATTTTCTTATTATATACTTGAATGGTTAGAAAATGAAGCAAAGTTTTCACTTACTCCATTTTTTAACCACTATCACACTTAGTCTTTCCCACGTACAATACGAGTGTATATTGCTGATGTCAAAAAATAATAAGCTAGATAGACTAAAATCAATAAACCACATGCTAAGTACGCTAACCAATACCCCGAGCTGGTAATGATTTTACTAAAAACGTATATAGCAAAACTTGCGTGAAGTACACCAATAATCATTGGCGGGAAAAAGATGATGCTGTTTTGTTGATAGACGAGCTTGATGATTTCCTTTTCAGAAATCCCGATTTTTTTTAAGAGATCGTAGCGCTCTTTCTCTCTTTCTGCTTCTGAAAATTGATGGAGCATTAGAATACTTCCTGTAATGATCAAGGCTAAAATACCAAGAAACATCGCTACATAAATAAATAGTCCCATTTCTCGTCTTTTGTATCTCAAATCTGAAAAACGATTAGTATAATTTAACTTCCAATATTCCTGTTCATCTGAAGGAGAATACACCTGTGTTTCTCTTTTTTCAGGTTCCCGACTTTTCTTCGACATATAGCCTTCAATTTTGCCATCGTTCCACTGATATTTATAGTAAATGGGGGTAATCCATTGCGGTTTTATTGTTTCAGCTACATTATTAGACAGCGCTTCTTCATTCTTTGACTCAACATTTATGGCATAAACAGAGTAGATCAATCCGGAATCTATATTATCGTACTGTTCATCTGTCATAATCACCGTTGGAAAATTATAACGCAGTAAATCCTGTCCTAAATAATCTGGACGAACATCAGAAATATGAAACGTGATATTCTCTGAAAAAATAAATTCCGAACCATAACGAATGAAACCATCAAACGTGTTCAAAATACTGTCCAAGACAACTAAATCATTTGGCTTTTTTAATTCGATATTTTTTAAGTAAGGATTGTATTTTTGAAATTCACGATAGTTTGAAAGGGCTAATATATTGACTGGACTTACATCATTTTCACTATCATCTTGACCAATTTTCAAACTATATTTGCTGCCTGTCAATTTATAATCTAATTTAACTGAAGATGCTACTGATGTGTCTGGTTCTGCTTTGATAGTTGCCATCAATTTACCGAAGTCCTCCTCAGCTACAATGTAATCATTCGGTGCTATTATATTCACCGAATTCATTCCAATTGTATAAAAAGAAGCCGCTCCTCCAATCATCCCTAAAGCAATCGCAATAAAAATAGTAACTGCAAATAGCGTACTGCTCACTCTTGTCACATGTAATTTGGTATTGCCAATAGCGACCATATTTAAATGCCGATAGTAATTGAATTTGTTCTTTGCAAACAGCCGCACAGTCAAAAACATCGTATATTTAAAGAATAAATAAGTACCTATTACACAAATAACTAAAATGATCAGCGGAGCAATAAGAAAACCAGCAAAACCAATCTTTGTTTTCATCAAAAACGTTGCAAAACGAACGACATTATAGGACAAAAGATACCCTAAACCAATCATTAACACACCAAGAACGCCCAAAACAGCTTTTATCTTAGAAAAACGATCCAACTCGCTGATTTGCTTACTTTCCGTTTTTAATAAATTCGTCACTTGGTACAGATAGATCAACCAGGTACTTCGAATAGAAACTGCCAGCAACATAAAAACAAAGACAACACTCGTTTGAATCATCGATGGGATCGAAATAAAAAATAAGCTTTCTACTTGTAAAAACATTGCTTTAGCTAAAATCATGGAAAATAGTTTTGAGAAGATCACACCTAAAAATAACCCAGTAATTAAAGAAACAGCACCTAAAACTAATGTCTCAGTAAAAAACAACAAAGATATTTGCCTTTTTTTCATACCAATCAAATGATAAAGACCGATTTCTTTTCTGCGTTTTAGTAAAAAGAAATGATTCGCCGCAAACATGAAACCTAAAATCATGATCACGACTAAAATGCCGCCTAAATTCATCGCTCCATTAATATGGATCTCTTGCCCAACTCTGTTTGCCAAAGACCGATTATAAGTGATTGCACTGAAACAATAATACACAACGACTGCAAAGGTCATGCTCACAAAATAAACTAAATAATTCAAAAACTGTCCTTTGAAATTTTTCCAAGACAACTTAAAAATCATTGGCACGACCACCTCCACCAATCGTTGCTTGCATATCGATCACGCGATTGAAAAAATCTTTTCTAGAGCCTTGACGAACGACCTCTGAAAAAATTACCCCATCTTTAATAAACAAAATTCGATTGCAGTAACTTGCCGTATAAGGATCATGGGTTACCATCATGATCGTAGCATCGTCTTCCAAATTCATGTTTGTCATATATTGGAGAAGTTCAGCTGCTGATTTAGAGTCTAAAGCGCCAGTAGGTTCATCCGCAAAGATGATTTTTGGCTCAGTAATCAAAGCCCTGGCAGCGGCAACTCGCTGCTTTTGACCTACCGAAATCGTATTGGGAAACTCTTTTAATAATTGTTCGATCCCTAAAACACTAGCAACATGCGTCAAACGCTGTTCCATTTTTTCAAGTGGAATGCGATCGACCGCCAGCGGCAGTAAAATATTGTCTTTGACATTTAAGGTATCCAACAAATTGAAATCCTGAAAAATAAATCCTAATTTTTTCCGACGAAAATCACTGATTTGATCGTTGCGCATTTTTAATATATCCTGTCCATCAATACGCACCGTTCCAGTCGAAGGCAATGCAATTGTTGAAATGGTACTCAATAAAGTAGATTTCCCCGCGCCACTTGGACCCATAATGCCAACAAATTCACCTTGATCGACAGAAAAAGAAATGTTGTTTAGGACTTGAACTTTATTATTTCGATAGCCATATGACTTACTTAAATGATTCACTTCTAAAATTTTTTTCATCTTATTCGCTCCAGTTTATTCATTGTTCCTATTCTACCAATATTTTGGGCCGGTGAACATCGATTCCTCTTACAATTAAGTAATGATAAAAAAATTTTTATAAAGTTCTTCGTTTTTGTACTGAAATGTTGTGACAATTTCCACAAACCTTTTAGGCAGTCGTTTTCATTCTTTTTTCATTTTTAATAAACACTATATATAGTTGTTCAAGTGATAGAAAATAAAAATATGACACTATATATAGTTGAAAGTTTCAAGGAATTGTTTTATGATAGTGAAGGAATAATTTATGAGGAGATGGGTAGTAAATGATGGAGATTAAGCAAACTAAAAATGACGTGGGTGCTACTGATTCGCCATTACACACGATGAAGATAGTCAAAAGAGATGGGCGTTTAGTTGATTTTAATGACCAGAAGATTTACGAAGCTTTGATCAAAGCTGAACAAAAAATCCGTGGTTCATTAGATCCACTTGCTCATGAGCGTATTCAAGAGATCGTGGAACGAATCGATCAAGAAATATCTGATCGATTTACTGATAATGTCAAAATTTATGAAATCCAAAACATTGTTGAGCATATTTTACTGGCTAAAAATGAATATGAACTTGCAGAAGAATATATCAATTATCGGACACGACGTGATTTTGAGCGTAGTAAATCGACAGATATCAATTTCACCATCGGTAAATTGATCAACAAGGACCAAACTGTTGTCAATGAAAACGCCAATAAAGATAGTGATGTTTTCAATACTCAACGTGACTTAACTGCAGGTATCGTAGGCAAGTCGATTGGGTTAAAAATGCTTCCTCCTCATGTTGCCAATGCACATCAAAAAGGTGATATCCATTACCATGATTTAGATTATCATCCGTATACACCAATGACGAATTGCTGCCTAATCGATTTCAAAGGCATGTTAAATAATGGTTTCAAAATTGGAAATGCAGAAGTTGAATCGCCTAAATCGATCCAAACAGCTACTGCTCAAATTTCTCAAATCATCGCAAACGTTGCCTCTAGCCAATATGGCGGTTGTTCTGCTGATCGGGTAGATGAATTACTGGCACCCTTTGCTGAATTAAACTATGAAAAACATCTTGCAGATGCCAAAGAATGGATCGATGGAACAGAACGCCAAGAAGAATTTGCAAAATCAAAGACTAGAAAAGATATCTATGATGCAATGCAAAGTTTAGAATATGAAATCAATACGCTCTTCACATCAAATGGACAAACACCGTTCACTTCTCTAGGCTTTGGTTTGGGTTTGAACTGGTTTGAGCGTGAAATTCAAAAAGCGATTCTCCAAATTAGAATCAATGGCTTAGGTAGTGAAAAACGTACGGCTATTTTCCCTAAACTGATTTTCACCTTAAAACGCGGCGTCAACTTAAATGAAACTGATCCAAACTACGATGTGAAACAACTTGCCTTAGAATGCGCCACAAAACGGATGTATCCAGATGTTTTAAGCTATGACAAAATCGTCGACTTAACTGGCAGCTTCAAAGTTCCCATGGGCTGTCGCTCGTTCTTACAAGGCTGGAAAGATGAACAAGGTGAAGAAATCAATGTTGGTCGTATGAACCTTGGTGTCGTTACATTGAATCTGCCTAGAATCGCAATGGAAGCGAATGGAGATGTAAATAAATTCTGGTCTCTTTTAGAAGAACGTTTAGACACTATGAAAGACGCTTTAGTTTATCGAGTTGAACGTTGTAAAGAAGCGATTCCAGCCAATGCACCAATCCTATATATGTATGGTGCTTTCGGCAAACGTTTATCTAGAAAAGATTCCGTTAACGAATTGTTCAAAAATAAACGTGCGACTGTTTCATTAGGTTATATTGGTTTATACGAAGTTGCTGCTGCTTTTTATGGCGGAGAGTGGGAAAAAAATTCTGAAGCAAAAGATTTCACGCTTGCTATCCTTAAAGATTTAAAAGCTCATGCAGATCAATGGGGCAATGATTATGGCTATCATTTTAGCGTCTATTCAACACCAAGTGAAAGCTTAACTGACCGTTTCTGTCGATTAGACACTGAAAAATTTGGATTAGTGGAAAATGTCACGGATAAAGAATACTACACAAACAGCTTCCACTATGATGTGCGTAAAAATCCAACGCCGTTTGAAAAACTAGATTTTGAAAAAGATTATCCGCAATATTGTTCTGGTGGATTTATCCATTATTGTGAATATCCTGTTTTACAACAAAATCCTAAAGCGCTGGAATCTGTTTGGGATTATGCCTATGACCGTGTCGGCTATCTAGGAACAAATACTCCGATCGATCATTGTTACGAATGCGGATTTGAAGGAGACTTCAATCCAACAGAACGCGGATTTGAATGTCCACAATGCGGCAACCACGATCCTAAATCATGTGATGTCGTAAAACGTACCTGCGGTTACCTTGGTAACCCGCAAGCAAGACCCATGGTCCACGGACGCCATAAAGAAATCTCTTCACGCGTAAAACATATGAAATAAAAAGCAGAAAGCTCCGGGTAGCTCTTGAAGCTTAAGGAAGGAAAATTTTGCGATGCTTTTTATCGCAGGAGTTTTACTCCTTAAGATTGAAAGAGTTATTTAGGTGCTGAAATAAATAGATCTTCAAGTTTTTATTTGAAAGAAGGATGATCCATGAGAAATCCTAAGCCCCACGAATGGTTAGCTGATGAGCTTAGTCAAAATTATATCGCTGATTATAAAGCATTTAACTTTGTTGATGGTGAAGGTGTGCGAAACAGCTTATACGTAAGCGGCTGCTTATTTGCCTGTGAAGGTTGCTTTAATCAAGCAGTACAAAACTTTCGTTACGGCACCCCATTTACGAAAGAACTAGAAGACAAAATCATTGAAGACCTCTCTCATGATTATGTTCAGGGGTTGACTTTATTAGGCGGAGAGCCATTTTTAAATACATCTGTTTGCTTAGCTGTCGTCGATCGTGTCCACAAAGAATTTGGTACGAAGAAAGATATTTGGTCTTGGTCAGGATATACTTTTGAAGAACTATTGCTGGATTCTGCTGACAAATTAGAGTTATTAAATAAAATTGATATTTTAGTGGATGGCCGTTTTGAATTATCGAAGAAAAACTTGAATTTACAATTTCGAGGGAGTAGTAATCAACGAATCATTGATGTAAAAAAATCGTTGGCTTGCGGTCAAGCTGTAATTTGGTCAAAATGTCATGATGGTGAACAAGCATATGAACAAATCAAAAAAGCGGATCTCATTTAACAAAAGATGAGACGACAGTGTTTGAGGTTGAGACAAACATCGAGTTTTACTCCAGTTGTGAGGAATCTAGCTTCTAGCCACCGTTTATTACGTTTTAAGTACGAAACAAAACTGATTTTTCGTTTTGTTTCGTATTTTTTTGTCTCATCACTTACTTGAAATTTAAGATTCTGGAATACGACTAGTAAAGTTGCGGTCAAGGCTTCTTTGATCATATCGCTAGCACTCCTTTAGCTGCTATATTACAATAAATCAAACAACCCTTCTTCGTTATTAAGACAAAAATTTTTTTGAAAGGATAGACTGCTATGCGTTCACCCAAAAAGATCATTATCACTGGTGCCGCCTCCGGAATTGGTTATGCGGCTGCTAAATTATTTTTTAAAAAAGGATTTTCTGTCGGTTTAATTGATGCAGATCAAGCAAAATTGAAAAAGATCGCTAAAGAATTAAAAAAAGACGGACAAGATTGTTTTTGCCGCAGTGTCGATGTAACCAACGAAGTAGACTTAAAAGCAGCACTTGATGCGTTAACAGAAAGCTTACATGGGCTGGATGTCTTTTTCAGTAATGCTGGGATCAATGGAACCTGGGCTCCCATTGAGTCCTTATCCATAGACGAATGGGATCAAACACTGAAGACCAATTTAAGAAGCACTTTTCTTTGCACTAAATTTGTCATTCCTCATTTGAAAGAAAATGGTGGCTCAATCATCATAACAAGTTCGATTAACGGAACAAGGATTTTCAATAATTTTGGTGCCTCTGCCTACAGTACTTCAAAAGCTGGACAAATCGCCTTTACAAAAATGGCAGCCTTAGAGTTAGCCCGTTACAATATCCGAGTTAATGCTATTTGTCCAGGTGCTATCGATACGGCGATCAATGAGCAAACCACTTATGCTGAAACCTTAAAAGAAGTTCAAATAAAGGTTGAATATCCAGAAGGAAATCGCCCCTTAAAAAAAGAAACAGGTACAGCAAAGCAAGTCGCTGAAGCAGTATTTTTTTTAGCAAGTGAAGCAGCAGAAAATATTACTGGAACTGAACTATATATTGATGGAGCAGAATCTTTGCTTTAAAACTAAAGATTCTGCTCCATTTTCTTATTTTAGTCTGCCAACGAGTTAACTGTTTTTAAAAAAAGCAAGTATTTCAGGACGAATCTTTTGATGATCCACCATGGGTTTAGGATAATGATCGCCCAAATAAAAGCCTAGAGATTCTTGCACTTTTTTTGACATTTTACTTGGACAATGAATATATTCATTCGGCAAATCATTTAACTCTGGAAGGTACATTCGAATAAAAGCCCCAGTTGGATCAAACTTTTCGCCTTGAGTCGTAGGATTAAAAATCCGAAAATACGGAACTGCATCTGTTCCAGTTGAAGCAGCCCATTGCCAGCCGCCGATGTTACTGGCAGAATCATAATCAATCAATTTTTCTTGAAAATAGCGTTCCCCCATTCGCCAATCGATCATTAAATCTTTTGTCAAAAAAGAAGCCACGATCATACGTAAGCGATTGTGCATCCAGCCAGTCTGATTAAGCTGCCTCATGCCTGCATCGACGATTGGATATCCTGTTTTTCCTTCCCGCCACTTTTCAAATAGCTGCTCATCATAATGCCATTGAAGCTCACGGTACTGCTCTTTGATTTCTTGATCCTTTTGCTTTGGATGATTAAAATAGATCATATTATAAAAATCCCGCCAGCAAAGTTCAGAGATAAATGTTTGACGGCCAGTTGATTCTGGTTCTGCTTGAATGGCATGCCATACTTTACGAATAGATAATTCACCCGTTCTCAGAAATCGAGATAATTTGCTAGTTTGATCTGCTAATGGATAGTCTCGTTTACTTTGGTACTCATGCAAGCCATTCGTTATAAATTTTTTCAAATAATCCTCTGCTACTGTTTCACCACATTCATAATCAAAAGGTAATTTTATTTGTTTTATGATTTCATTGAATTGCTTTTTCCCTTCATCAAATAATGGATGACCAATTTCAGGGAAAATTCTTTCGATCACCTGCTGTTTTTTGTAAGGTCTCTTAGACCGCAACTGCCATTGCTTATAATACGGTGTAAATACTTTATAGCTCTCACCAGTAGGCTTTGTGATTTCTTCAACACCATGCAAGTGACTATCTTGATATGCATGTATTTGAATCTGGTGCTGCTCAAAAAAGTCTGCCAGTTTTTGATCTCTTACTCTACCAAATCCTCGTTCATCTTTATTGAAATATACAGCATCCCAATCATCAAAAGTTTCTTTTAAAGCTGTAAAATTTTCTTCTGGATCTCCATATAAAAAATGAAGCGGAATCTGTCTTTTTCTAAGCTCTTTATAAAATGTCTGCACGCTTAAAAAGAAAGCATCATGATTGTAACTCTTTTTTATAAACTGACTTGGGTTCAGTTGAAAGATACACATAACCTCATCTGTTTCTTTACTTTGCTTTAACAAATGGCTGAATGCAGTATTATCATCTAAGCGAAGATCTTTACGAAACCACATAACTATTTTACTCATTTAGTTCCCCACCTTTATTATGGAGTTTAGCATAAAAAATCACATCTAACGAAATCTTAGCTTTATTTTTCATCGTTTTCCCATAGAGGTAAAACAATATTTTCGTATGCCATCGGATCTAAATTGGTTAGCGTTATTCCTAACAAACGAATCCCTTGTTCCAAGCCTAGAACTTCTTCCCAAATCAAGTTCGCCTGATAAAATAATTCCTCCTTTTTTGAAATATATTCTGGTAAAGTTTGACGTCTGGTCACTGTTGTATAATCTGCATACCGTACTTTTAAAACAACTGTTTTCCCATGCTTTTGAACATGTTCTAAAGATGCTTCAACTCGTTCTGCCAGTTGTCGTAATTGGGCAGTTACTTGAGCTTGGGTAGTCAATGGCGTCCCATAGGTATGTTCTTTACCCACTGATTTACGATCTCTTGTGATATTTACTGGCGAATCATGGATGCCGCGCACTTTTCGATACAGCGAATAGCCCATTTTACCAAATGCGCGGATCAATTCCATTTCAGCTTTATCGTAAAGATCGGCTCCTGTAAAAATGCCCATATCATGCATTTTAGGAACAGTCTTTTTCCCCACACCGTGAAATTTTTCAATCGGCAAAGCTTTCAAAAACGCTTCTGCTTCATCAGGCATCACCACAGTCAAGCCTTTAGGTTTTTGAAAATCGGAAGCCAATTTTGCCAAAAATTTATTGTAGCTGACACCCGCCGAACAAGTTAAGTGCAGCTCGTTCCAAATATCAAATTGAATCAGCTTAGCGATTTTGATTGCTGATCTACTATTGATTTTATTGACAGTAACATCTAAATAAGCCTCATCGATCGAAACTGGCTCAATCACATCTGTGTATCTACGAAAAATAGCACGGATCTGCTGAGAAATTTCAGAATATTTTTGATGATTACCAGCTTTAAAAATAGCCTGAGGACAAAGCTCAAAGGCCTTTTGAGCACTCATAGCAGAATGGATGCCGAACTTTCTAGCTTCATAGTTTGCCGTAGTCACAACGCCCTTGCCGCCTGTATCACTGGGATGACGAGCGATGACCAACGGGTGACCAACCAATTCGGGATGATCACGTTCTTCAACTGAGGCAAAAAAGGCATCCATATCAATATGAATGATTTTACGCGATGTATCCTTTTTCAAGGGAAAACGTAATTCACTGATCATCGTACTCTCTCCCTTCACTCAAACTTGACTAAACGACTATTACGTAATCTTAAGATAAATCCCTTTTTCACTATCAGAGCGTAGCTGCTCGATTTTTTCTTTTGCTTCATCTGAAACCAACGATACTGCAATTAATTTCCCATCTCTCACAATCAATGGATCAACAACTCGGGTTTTCTTTTTTTGATAAATATCATAGGAATCCTCTTCTGTACAACGGAGACAAGAAACTGGAGCCTCTAACTTTTGAATCAGTTGTTGAATATTCGGTGAATCAATTGCTCGAATCGTTTGCATAAATGCTGAATCTGTCACCATCAAATCAGCTAATGAAATCAGATGATCAGCTAAAGCAAGGCGAATAATATCAGCCATCCATTCATAGCTGCAAATATTTTTGGGATCATAAAAAAAGTCAATCACTACTTTTCGATACTGATCGATAAACCAAAGTGCCCACTTGGTTGTTCTTAATACGATTTTCCCTTCAACTATTTTGATATCTTGTAAAAATTGCTTTATTTCAGAAACAGGTACATCAAAATAACGCTGGACTTCTCTTAGGGTATAATCGATACGATCGCAACACAATAACGGCGCTGATTGCTCTAGAAGTGTCCATTTCGTATCGTCAACTAGCAGCTCTTCATAATCATAGCCATATGTTAACAACAATTCAGGGATCGTTGATTGTGTAAGTAATTCAGACTTGATATGTTCATGATAATCATCTGCTTCATTTTCTAAAGCTAAATCGATCACATGTGAAAAAGCAGTATGAGATACATCGTGAAGCAAGCCCGCGATCTGCTCTTCAAGTGAACCGCCTAATTTTCTGATCAACAACATAACACCAATCGAATGTTCGTAACGTGTCTCATTCCATAAAGGGTTGAGTAAAAAAGCAGGCCCCGCCATATGTACATCTTTCAAACGCTGGATCTCATCAGATAAGATCAATTTTTCAAGAACTTCTTCTATTTCAACATCCCCATATAAACTATCTCCAACTATCATCGACTACTCTCCTGATCTTTTCCTTATTATTATATCCATTATATACGAACGTTTGTTCATTATCAACTATAGCTGATTCCAGAAAATAGCCTGGAAAATAAAAAAAGATGAGCGGGACATCACTCTTCGAGTCATATCCTACTCACCTGAAATCCGAATAAACGGTAATAAAAATTCACTTCTTCAACTTACCTCTCGGAGCTGAATTCTGTAACCTTGCTTACTTTTTAAGCTATATTGCTTCTTTTCCTCGTTCGCCTGTTCTAATTCGAATCGCTTCTTCTATTGAAGAAACAAAAATTTTTCCGTCCCCAACTTCTCCTGTTTGACAGATAGCTAAAATCAACGCAACGATCGTGTCTACTTCTTCATCTAAAACAACAAAACTGACATTGATCTTTGGTAGTAGAGTCGTAATGATTTCTTGACCACGTACATATTCCTTTAAGCCTTTTTGATTACCGCAACCTAAGACTTGGGTCACAGTCATCCCTGTCGTATCAAAATTTTTATCTAAGCTCCATTTTAATTCTTCCAACTTTTCTAATTGAATGATTGCTTCTACTTTTTTCATTTCAATTCCTCCTATGAATCTAATCCCATAAATGTTGGATAGGCTGTTTCGTCATGCTCGATCCTGTCTAGACCAACTGCTTCTTCTTTTGCAGAAACACGAATCGGCATCAACAATTGAATTCCTTTAATGATTAAAAAGCTAGCTGCACCTGCAAACACTACCGTAAACACGATACTTTCAATTTGTGCCAAAAATAATTCAGTTCCGCCGTAAAGTAGGCCTGTTTTTCCACCAATCGCCGGATCAGCAAAAATCCCTGTCATGATGCCGCCAAAAATCCCGCCAACTCCATGGCAGCCAAAGGCATCCAATGCATCATCATAACCGATTTTATGTTTGACGAATGAAATAAAGAAATAACAAAACGGACTGACCAGTGCACCTAGCACAAACGAACTCCAAAGAGATACGAAGCCCGCTCCCGGTGTGATAGCAACGAGTCCAACAACTGCTCCTGTACAGGCACCTACAACAGTTGGCTTACCAATCTTCCATTTTTCCAACAGCATCCATGAAAGCATTCCACTAGCTGCTGCGGTGTTTGTGGTCAACATCGCATGAATTGCCAAGCTATCCGCAGCCAAAGCAGACCCTGCATTAAAGCCAAACCAGCCGAACCAAAGTAACCCTGCCCCTAAAACAACAAATGGAATGTTGTGTGGTCGATATTCTGTTTGCCTATATTCTCGCCGCTGTCCTAAAACCAATGCCAAAACTAAACCTGAAATGCCTGAACTAATATGAACGACATTTCCTCCAGCAAAATCGATCGACCCAATTTTATCTAAGAAACCGCCGCCCCAAACCATATGAGCCATTGGATAATAGACAACAAGAGACCAAATTCCGATGAATAAAAATATCGCTGAAAAACGCATTCTGCCAACAACAGAACCTGTGATGATCGCTGTCGTGATCAATGCAAACATCATTTGAAAAGCCGCAAACAGAGCTTCCGGGATTTGCTCTCCTTCTGTCAATGACACTTGATTGAAAAACAACTTATCTAAATTCCCGATAAACTCATTTTCTCCACTAAACGACAAGGTATAGCCAACCATGATCCACAAAACAGATGCCAATCCCATGACACAAATTACCATCATCATCGTATTCAGGATATTTTTGCGACGCTCTAAACCACCATAGAAAAAGGCTAAGGCTGGTGTCATCAAAAATACCATTCCCGAACAAATCAAAATAAATGCACTATTTCCCGCTTCCATAACAAACCCTCCATTATTCTAGATTAAGCCAACCTTCACTTTAGCTTTGTGGGTTATTTTAGCACCCTTCTTTTCATTTTCCTAATGAAAATATCTTGAAAATGAAAAATAATTTCATTTTTCTGACAATTTAAGTAATGAAAAGTGACATCTATACCAATAGAACGGTTTCATCTTTAATATCTAGTAAATCAGGATTTTTTTCTCACAAGCAAAACAAACTCTAGGACAATATAAAAAACGAGAAAAAAGCAACCCCTTCGGAGCTAAATGCTTTTCTCTCGCCTCTATCCTAATCCACATGATATTCTTTATAAACGTCCTGCTTTTTCAATTTTCTCTGTTTCGCGACTTCCTTAATTGCTTCCTTAGATGAGAATCCTTCATTGATTAAATGCTCTATGTGTTCTCTCACCGATAAATTAAGCTCTTCATGCTCTATTACTTCTCCTGTAAATCCTTCAACCAATAGACAGCATTCACCTTTTAACGTATGCTCTGACAAATAATCGCTCAATTCTGCCAATGTACCTCTCAAATATTCTTCATGCAGCTTTGTCAACTCTCGACAAATTACCGCATGGCGCTCTTCTCCAAAAACCTCCGCAAAATGTTTGACAGTTGTTCCAATTCGATGAGGCGATTCATAAAAGATTTGAGTCGGCTTATTTTGCTTTAACTGCTCTAACGTATCCATCTGCTCTTTTTTCTTTCTAGGTAAAAAGCCATAGAAAGTAAACGGCTGCGGTAATAAACCTGATGCGATCAAGGCTGTGATTCCTGCGGTTGGTCCAGGCAAAGCAACTACCTTGATATTGTGTTGAATACACGCTGCTACTAGCTCGTGCCCTGGGTCGCTGATTGACGGCATCCCTGCATCACTGACTTGAGCAATTATTTCTCCTGCTTCTAATCGCGCAATAAACTGGGGAATCCGTTCTTTATAGTTATGTTCATGAAAACTGATTTGAGGAGTGGAAATCTCAAAATGATTCAATAATTTTTGTGTATTTCTAGTATCTTCACTCGCAATTATAGTTGCCTCTTTCAACATCCGGATGCAGCGAACACTCATATCTTCCAGATTTCCGATCGGTGTAGGTACTAAATATAGTTGTCCGAGACCAGATGAATCGAAACTTTTTTGCTTTTGCATACTGTCTCCTTTTTTGTATTATAGATTCCATGCAGAATACGGTCGGGACAAAAGTAATTCGTTCTGAAGAAAATCTCTTTCTTTCATCCCTTATTCAGATTTAAAGTGTGAGTCAAAACGATTCAATCGTTTTGCCCCACACTATCCATTTCAATGATTTATTTGTAACGTTCACCATAAATAACATCTAGACAAAAGGCACATTCTTCATCGTTTTCACGACGAGAGCCGTACAAAATATTGCATACATGAAACCCCTCTTCATAGAGTTTTTCCAAGTTCATACGAGACTTAGAAAGTTCTTGCTTCGCTGGATCAGTAAGATCGTTAGCATCTGCTGCTAGCTTCGTCACTTCCTGCAAATGCTCCCGCAAGCGCTGATTCTCTATTTCAAGTGTGGTATTTTTTTCAACTAACTCATGCAATGCTTCTTTGATTTCGGATAATTGTCCCAACGTTCCTTGTAAATCTGTTTCAAGAGAACTCAGTCCATCATATAAAGAACGCTTATCCATTCTGATCACCTTTTTCAGCTTGAGCTTTTTCTGTTGCTTCTTTGATCTCTTCGTACTCATATTCGACCGCAATTTCACGTCCAACTAAACGTACTTTAATGATTCTGCTTAAAAGATTTAGCCCAACTACTCGGCCTTTTCCATCTGGTGTCATTACATCTTTGCCGTAATCCGGCAGTTCTTTTTTCGCTGCTTCGTACTCGTCATTTTCGTATTTTAAACAACACATCAAGCGCCCGCATAAACCAGAAATTTTCACAGGATTCAATGACAGTCCTTGATCTTTTGCCATTTTGATCGAAACTGGCATAAAATCACCTAAAAATGTCGAACAGCATAACTGTCTACCACAAGGTCCAATGCCGCCTAAAATTTTCGCTTCATCTCTAACTCCGATTTGGCGCAATTCGATCCTTGTACGGAAAATCGCCGCTAAATCTTTAACTAACTCACGAAAATCGATTCGTCCATCCGCTGTAAAATAGAAAATCATTTTGCTGCGGTCAAAGGTATACTCCACACGGATCAATTTCATTTCTAATTCATGCGCACGAATCTTTTCTTTGGCTACGCTTAACGCAGCTTGAGCATCATCCACATTTTTCTGTTCTTTTTCCAAATCAGATTCGGATGCTTTATTTAAAATGGGTTTTAACTCTTCTGGTAAGTCTTCTGGATCGACTGTTTTTTTAGGTACTGCAACTGTGGCCAGCTGTTTAGACTGCTGCGATTCCACAAGAACTTTTTCGTTATAAAAATACTCTGATTTTCCAGGAGCAAAATAATAGATATGACCAGCTTCACGGAAGCGAACTCCTACTACTTCTACCATTTTCTTCCTCCTAATTTAGGTTTTAGGGTGGATCATTCGTATCACTAATTGCTCGCAAACACTTTGCCAACTAACATTGGCTTCCCATTTTTGACGTGCCTTTAAAATCAGTTCTATCCGTTGTGCTTGTTGTTCAATCACACGTTTCAGCTGTTCTTGAGACACACTATCAACGAGTTGTTTACGGTAATATGCAAGTAATAAATCGAAACTCAACGCTTGCTGTTCTTTTTCCTTAAAGACTTTGACCATCTTTTTTTGAACATAAACAAAGGCTTGTAGATCATCTTTGATCATATAATCAAACCATTGCTGCGTAATTTCCCTAGCTTCATTAAACCATTCATCCTGCGATATTTCAACTGCTTTGTCGAAACTATTTGTGAGTTCTGCTAAAAGAGTTGCACTATTTTTGCTGATGCCTGATTCTATTAAAGTATTAACTAATTTCTCTTTCACAAGCGGCTGAAAATGCAACACCTGACAGCGGGACTGAATCGTTGGTAAAATTTTTGCCAGCGACGTAGTTTCTAAAATAGCCAGTATTTTTCCTTCGGGCTCTTCTAAAAATTTCAATAAGCTGTTGGCTGCACCAACACTCATTTTATCTGCCTGTTCAATCAAAAAAACTTTTTGAGCTGTTTCTACACCGCTTTTGCTAAATTCGGCTTTTAAGGCACGGATTTGATCTACTTTGATTGTTTGACCGTCCGGCGCCACTCGCAGAACATCTGGATGTTCATTTTCATTGATTCGTAAACAGTTGTTGCATTGATTGCAAGGAGTATTTTCGATTAAATTAGTACAAAAAACATGCTTCGCCATCCACAAACCGAATTCTTGTTTACCAGTTCCTGTATCTCCTTCAAAAAGATAAGCATGGGCAAGACGACCATGCTCAAAACTTTTTTGAAGTTGTTGGTAAAGTAACGGCTGCTGCTCACTTAAACATTTCGCTTCACTCATATTAATATTGATGGAATCCTTCAACTGGAAGGACAAACACTGTTGCGCCTCCAACTTCGACCTCTACAGGATAAGGTACTTGACCGTCCATCGTAATATCTAAGGTCACAGGAGTGGACACATATTGTTTACGAGACTGGCAGGTTTGCTTGATCAATTCTAACGCTTCTTCTACACGCTCATCGTCGATCCCAACGATAAATGTGCTATTTCCAGCTTTTAAAAAGCCGCCGGTTGAAGAAAGTTTTGTTGCACGAATATTAGCATCAATAAATTCATTGGCTAAACGGTTGCTGTCTTTGTCTTGAACAATCGCTAAAATAATTTTCATAATCAAACACCTTCCTAATTTCTAAAATATTCTGGATAACGATTTACAATTGCTTGGAATGTTGCTTCTACTACATTCTCTAAACTCATTCTCGCATCGATTTTTGTGATTCTCTGTGGATTGTCTTCAACTAGTTTTAAATATTCATGGCGTACACGCTGATGAAATTCCAAACCTTCAGAATCCAATCGATCAATCTGCTGCTGTCGATTATTTCTTATTCGGTTTAGCCCCGTATCAGAATCTACATCTAAGTAGATGGTAAAATCTGGAACAGTTCCTTCGATCGCGAATTCGTTGATCGATGCAATCGCCTCAACTCCGATCCGCCGTCCTGCTCCTTGATAAGCCAAAGAGCTGTCTACGAATCTATCGCATAGAACGATTTTTCCTTGTTCAAGTGCAGGTAATACTTTTTCCATCAAATGCTGACGTCTAGCTGCAGCATACAATAATGCCTCTGTCCGTTCATCCATCTCTTGATTTTTTGGGTCTAAAATGATTTTACGGATCTTCTCAGCAATCGGAATCCCGCCTGGCTCTCTCGTCTTGACAATACTCTTTTCTGCTGCTAGATCCAATCTTGGGTATAATTCATTTAACACACTTGTTTTTCCAGCACCATCTGGTCCTTCGATCGTTATAAAAATACCTTGCACTTTACTAATCCCCTAACTTACTTTGATTCCTTTTATCTATTATACTTTATCTGTCACAATCAGTCTAATTGAATTCCTTATTATTAAAAATTTATTGATGAACACAGGGACGAGGATGAAGCAAAAATAGAAGCGAGCATCTGACTTTACACTAATTGAAAACGTATTACAAACACAACTACTTCTCTAATTAAGTTAAAAAATAAAAAACAGCCGCCAGTCTTTCGGCTGCTGTTTTTTTAAAGCTCTCGTCGTCCTTCGACTGCTTTTAAAAGTGTCACTTCATCCGCATATTCAATATCGCTGCCTACAGATAAGCCATGTGCTAGCCTAGTAACAATGATACCTGCTGGCTTGATCAAACGAGAAAGATACATAGCTGTCGCTTCTCCTTCTGTCGTTGCATTTGTTGCAATAATCACTTCTTTCACTTCATCATCATGCAAGCGCTGGATCAAGGGAGCAATGTTGATATCTTCCGGTCCAGTTCCTTCCATTGGAGACAAAACACCATGCAATACATGATACAATCCATGATATTCCCGCATTTTTTCCATCGCCATCACATCTTTCGGCTCTTCGACAACTAAAATAATACTGCGGTCTCTAGATTTATCCTGACAAATTTCACAGGGATCTTCTTCTGTTATATTTCCACAAATACTACAAAAATGCAGATCACGTTTCACACTGATCAAGGCTTTGGCAAAAGCATTAACATCTTCTTCTTTCATATCAAGTGTATAAAAAGCCAAACGAACCGCTGTCTTTTGACCAATACCCGGTAATTTCATATAGCTTTCAACTAATTTAGCAATAGGTTCAGGATAATGCATATTTCTTTATACTTCCTTTCGTAAAACGTAGCTAGTCTATAATCGCTTAGGCACAGAATAGCTAGTGCCTCTTATCCGATCATTTTTTCATCTATAAATATTTGAAGGTCTAATCATCTATCTGTTTGCTTTTAGTTACGGATTTCATTTTAACACACTCTCATTACCAAAAACAAAAAAGCATTCCACATTTTTCAGAATACTTTTTTGTTTTTATTTATTCAACTTTTAACTTCTTTGCAACATTGCTCATTAACAATCTTTTCTACTTTGTTAAAGACAACAATTTAGAGATCGTATTAGCATTTCTGATCGTCACATGATTGTTTACTGATGAGCTAGCAATTTTTGACCATCTTGCTTTAGAAAACGTTTCGCGCGGTGCAGACCAAAATATGACATTATTGTGATGAGTAATTTGTTCATATTCTGGTTTTATTTCACCGACTGCTTCAAATACTTCTTCTATACAAATCGGCGGAATCAAAAAAATAGCATAGTGAATAATCTCCTTATTCGAATCTCCCCACCATTTTGGTGTATGCTGTAAAAGATCCTCTAACTCATTTTTTGACACGATCATAACAGGAATATCTAACCCAAAGGTCTCTTTTATGATCCTCTCGCTTTTCTTTATCAATGTCCTGATTTCTTGACTGGGACTTGTAAAAACTATATTCCCACTATTGATATACGTGACGACATCTAAAAATCCATGATCTTCAAATGCCTTTTTTAACACTGGCATCGCTATTTTATTTTTACCTCCGACATTTACACCTCGTAATAGCGCAACATATTTCTCCAACAATAACACCCTCCTATCTTAGTATCTTCCTTTTAAGTTTTTCTTAGCTAGTACTATTTTTCTCCTGCTTAACTGATCCAAGAATTAATTTCTTCAGGTTTGTCGACTAAACAATTTGGTTGTTCCTTTGCTAGTTCTTCACGGGTATGACTCCCCCATGTTACGGCACATGTATTGACTTTCGCAGCTTTTCCCATTTGCATATCGAAGGTTGCATCGCCAATCATCAACGTGTCATCAGCACTTAAGCTGTATTTATTTATGAGATAGTTGATTCCTTCTGGATCTGGCTTATAGTTTGTTACCTTATCTGATCCGACAATTTCTTCAAAATAGTCACTAATTTCTAATGACTCTAAGTTTCTTCGCAAGACATTCGTTTTTTTGCTTGATACGACAAACATCAATATTTTTTTCAATTTCAATTCGTCCAATAGCTCTTTGATGCCGGGAAATATGTTAAGATATTTATCTTCATATTTTTTATAATATTCCCGAAAAAGTTTCAGTAGTTGATCAAATTCCGACTGAGAAAGTGCACGATCTGCCATTTCTTTAAAGGATTTTTCAATTGGAATCCCCATATAATACTCAATGACATCATGTTCAGGAGCTTTCAGCTGTAATGCTTTAAAAGCTTCTTTTGTTGCTTCAAAGCCGCACTCTTTAGAGTCGCCTAATGTTCCATCAAAATCAAAAATCACACAATTAACCTTCATTTTCGTTCTCCTTTTAATTAAAAATATATCGTTTGCTTCATTATAATACAAACGCGTAGTAAAAAACTACAACAGCAAAATTGGGGATAATGTTGTTAGTCAATCAGAGCACTCTCTTTTTCCACTGATAGATACTTATTTATCTATCAAATCACGAATTTACAGACAGCAGTATATTTGCTGCATCTAACAATCCGTACTCTTTTTTATCGATGACAGCTACTATCTTTTCTGGAAATCGTTGCTTGATATCTTTTGCTTCAGAATAGAGTTCTGGTGATAACAATAATACATCTGCTTCCTGAGCTTTTTCGTTGAGTTTGGAAATACTATGCGCTTGAACGATTACGTTTAACTTTCTTTTTTTTGCTTCATTATTCATTTTTGTCACTAATAAATTGGTATGTGGTGAACTTTCCGTACTCATCGAAGTTATGCCAAAGATAACGATTTTCTTTTTACTAGCTTCATTAGAAACAGCAGCTGTAGGTTGTTTTTCTTGATTATTAAAATCTTTCATCTTTTTTCTTCCTCTCTATTAGTAGGATTTTTAACCCATTCGTTGCACAGTAGCAAAAAAATGCAGAACAAGATCAACTACATAATCTGTTCTACATTTTTATCTACTTTATATTAAAATCCTGGTAAACCTTTCGTATACTTGCCCATTGTTGCTTCTGATTCCTTGTCAACTTTAGCTAAAGCGTCATTGACTGCCATGATCACAAGATCTTGTAGCATCTCTACGTCTTCCGGATCTACAACCTCTTCTTTGATTGAAATATCCTTCATTTTACGATCGCCTGTAAAAGTTGCCGTCACTAAGTCATTCGTTGAAGCACCAACAAATTCTCTTTCGTTTAGTTCAGCCTGTGCCTTTTCCATATCTTTTTGCATTTTTTGGACTTGTTTCATCATCCCTTGCATATTTCCCATGCCTCGCATCATTATTATCGTCTCCTCTTAATCGTTTATTACTTCAACGAGCTCTGAGCCAAAGATGGCAATCGCTTCGTCTACTACTTGATTATTTACTTCTTGCGGCGGTTGTTCATCTGCCAATAAATGATTTTCATCTGCTGCGGGTTGCTCATTCGTCGACTGTTCGCTACTTGTATCTTTGTTCTGATGGATAAATGATTGGCGTAATTTTGGCCAGCTTTCTTTTGTGATGCACACCATATCCGGGGCATAGTTGACTAAGCGGCTGAGATTGTTATGAACCGCTAGTTGAAGCTCCTCATCTTCCATCGCTCTACCACAGACGATTTCATATTCAAAGGCAATGACTAATCCTTTTGGTCCTGCAGCAACAGGTTCACTGGCTTTTAACATAGCTCTTTGTGTCACTGACATCATTTGCAACAGATCATCCCAGACATTTTTGACATTCAATAAATGATCTTTCGTTGCTTCATTCAAGACCTTGTAGACCATCTCAGTTGGAATCCGCAACGTGCTTTTATTGCTCACTGTTCGAGTTGGTTTCGCTGGTTCTGACTCTTTTGCAGCTACGCCATTTTTCTTTAAGTCGATCAATTCTTTTTGAAGATGCTCGATCTGCTGCTGCAATGCTGCGATATCTTCAGTTGCTGCTTGTGGTGCCGTTTCACTCGAAATGGCTACAGGGTTGACTGATTTTGCTAATTTAACGGTTGCAACTTCTAAATAAATATTCGCGTTATTGGTAAAACGAATATCATTTTGAGTTTCGCTCAGAATTTGGATCATTTGATAGATTTTTTCAGCTGCAGTTTGTCCAGCTAGTTCCTTAAAGCGATCTGTCAAGTGACCGACTTTCTCAGCTAATAGCTTAGGTGCTTGTTGAAACATCAACAGATCACGGCAATATAGTAACAGATCTTCTAAAAAGCGACGAGCTTCTTTTCCAGAGCTCAAAATACTTTCTAATGTTTCAAGAGCGGCTTCCACATCACCTGTTGCACAACTAGAAATGTATTGATCCATCATTTCATACGTTAGACTTCCAGTCACCTGCATGGCATCAGCTAGGGTCACTTTTTCATCACTGAAGGAAATGGTTTGATCCAAAATACTTAATGCATCACGCATTCCGCCTTCTGCAGCCCGTCCAATCACGTACAACGCTTGCTCTTCAAAGTCTACATTAATTTGCTTTAGGATATATGCCATATGATCGACAATATCCTGTGTACCAATACGTTTGAAATCAAATCGTTGGGTTCTAGAGATAATCGTCAATGGAATCTTATGCGGTTCAGTCGTCGCCAAAATAAAAATCACGTTTTGCGGCGGTTCCTCCAATGTTTTTAATAGGGCATTGAACGCACCTGTTGACAGCATATGGACTTCATCGATGATATAAACTTTATATTCAGCCTGTGTGGGTGCATATTTTGCTTTATCACGGATATCACGGATTTCCTCGACACCATTATTACTTGCTGCATCGATTTCAATGACATCGTTCAAACGACCTTCTGTAATCGCGATACACGTTTCACATTCATTACATGGTTCACCATCAACGCTATGTTTACAATTGATCGCCTTCGCAAAAATCTTTGCTGCACTGGTTTTTCCTGTTCCTCTTGGGCCGGTAAATAAATAGGCATGCGAGGTTTTCTGTTGTACGATCGCATTTTTTAATGTTTGAGTAATTGCTTTTTGTCCTACCACATCATCAAAGCGCTGTGAACGCCAAACACGATACAAAGCTTGATAAGCCATGATTTACCCCTCCCTCGAATTTTCACTAGTTACTATTATACGTGATTTTTTCAGATAAGGCATTAAAAAAATGTTAAATGAGCGAGAGTTTTCCCAACAACAACTTTAGGATTCTTATTTCTATCGTTCTCCCAGCCTTTGATACCTAAAAATTCTGCGAAAAATGACAAACGTTATTTTAAGATCAATAAAATAGACCTAAACATTTAAGTAAGGAACATCTTTTGGTAAAACTAGTCGTTTCTTATCAATAAATCCTCGCAAATCCATAATGTTTTTAAAGGAAGGAATATCTTCGACAATCATATTGATGCCAGCATCTATATGATTCAGCGCATAATTTGATACATATAAATCAAATGTGTTATCTATTGTTTGCGCCGGTTGATCATAATATGGGTATTTTTGCACAGTGATAGCGATCTTGTCCCTAAAGTTGTCAGCCAGAATCGAGCCTAATAATTTGGCATGATCTTTTCCCAAATCACTAAGAACTAAAACAGAAATTTGATGACGTTTGGCATCTGATTGTTCAGTCAGCTGATCCCAACGAATGGATATCTCATGTAAAAGTTCATTCAAATACATCGACTCCCAAGGAAATTTCATTTTTTTCTCCAGATCTCTCAACGCTTTTGTTACAACAGCACCTAAAACCAAATAGGTTTGCCTAATGATTTTACTTGAATACAAAAATCGATCATAAACCATATATTTTTTATAAGGAAACATTTTGTGTTTTGCATAAACATGTTCGATCAAACGGACAATACTTTCTCTACTGCTGTCAGAAATTTCAATGGTCAACGCCTCTTTGATCGTATCGACCAACTGATTCGCCTGAGTGAGGACATTTTCTTTTTCTTGCAGATTATCCCAGCCGAAGTCCCACCAGAAAAGGGAATAACAAAAATCTTCATACCAATTTTTAGGCAAGACGATTTCAAGAGGGGCCAATATTTCTTCCACTTCTTTTTGATATTTTTTAATATCGATCATTTTTTTTACATAATTATTAATCGGGTCTCTTTTCTTTTTGATCAAAAAGCCTTGTGACTCACGAATAATCGTGACTGCTATCGAATTGACTAAATGAACAATTTGACCATCATTCAATTCTAATTCAAATTTTGCTGCAATTTTATCTGCTAGTGCAAAAAGTTTGTCTTTATCAAATGGAAACGGCCAATCCCTGTTTCCATAAACTTCAATGAAATAAGAAGTAAAAAAATAGCGAACCTTTCTCTCATCTTTTCCATACACATAGTAAGGTGACCGGCTCAACTCGATTTTTCGTTCTTTTAAAGCGGACAAAATCAAATTAGATAAACGATACAAGCTTGAGTTACTCAAATAAAATTTTTCTTCCCAGTATGCCGCCGACTGATTTGGTGAAAAAAAGATTGACTCTAAGAAGCTAAACGCATTTGATTCTTTGATGATTTCTATGTAAATCTCATGGATCGATTGATACGGCGAGGCAATCAAACGAATGCCGTATTTTCTCGAAACTTCCAAGGTAAAATAATCAGACCAACGATCCTCTATATATTGGCAATCTAATATTACCGTTTTTTTGGAACATTTGATCTTTTCAGCCAGTTCTTCTGAGGTTACCCAACCATTTGGTTCATTTAATAAATTCAACAACAGGACTCTGCGATGCATCGCTGGAGACAATAATCGTTCCATTTTCCACTCCTCTTTCTTGCCAATGATGTTGTTCTTCAAATTTTTCCAATCATGAAGATTTTTTTGAAGAAATCCTTATTTAACAATAAGTATAGCATCTTATTGCCTTTTTTTGAATCAATTGAAAGCGCAACTCGATTGGTTTATTTAAAAACAGCTTTTATTATAGAAGTATAGAAACAAGGATTTAACGTTTATCGATAAATGGAAAATCTCACCACTTTTTTTGGAGGGATTCGACATGGAAAAAAACACAATCAAACAAACAATTATTATCGGTTTCATCAGTATCTTAGGTGTTGCCTTATTTATCAGTGGTTACATTTGGACAGACAGCGTTAGTAGAGCCAATCCTCTGAATCAATCCGCCAAAACAGAAAAAGTCAGTCAAAAAAACACTGTGCCGACAGATAAAGATTTAAGTCAATTAGTAGCAACAGCAAATAAAAAATCAGCAAAACAAAATCTCGTTCCTACCGTCGACGTCAAAGATACTAAAGCACCTACTATCGATGCTCCTGAGGTAATAGTTGAACAAGATGCTCTTGTCGATATATATGAGGGAGTTACAGCGACAGATGACCGTGATGGAGACGTTTCTGCAAAAATAGCTACAGCAGATATGATCGATACTTCAGTCGTCGGGACTCAAACGATCCATTTCTCTGTGACTGATCAAAGCGGCAATACAGGTAGTGCAGATCGACTATTTACTATCGTAGCCAAAAGTGAACCTGTAGCAGAAGCACCTGTTCAACCAGAAGAAACACCTGCTGAAACAGCTCCAGTAGTACAACCAGCTACTGCTTCTGCACCAATTCCTGAAACGCCTGCTGAACCTAGTTATGCACCGATGACTCTTACTATGAACGGTCAAAGCATCCCTTATCAAAACGGCGGTCAAGGCAGTGGTCAAAGTATTATCGATTCAAATCCTAGCGGTGTCGCTTCTACCTGGGGCGGAGCTGCTGTTCAATCCGGTGATGATGGTCAAAACACTCATTTCATTGGTCATAATCCTGGTATTTTCTCAGCCGTATTCTCTTTAGGAGCTGGCAGTCAGATCGTTGTTACAGATGCTAACGGCACACCAACCACTTATACTGTACAGACATTACTTCAACTAGATGATTATGGAAATGAAGTTGGCACTGGTACAAGCTATTGGGATTTCACTGTGGGTACTGGCGGCGGTGAACGAATCACACTACAAAGCTGTATCAATGATGATATCAATTTGTTTGTCATAGCTTATAAATAAAAATAGGTTGAAGCAAAAGTCGACTAGGTTTGAGCAATTGCTGAAAAACTTGACTTTTGATACCGTTTATTACGTTTTAAAATGGGTGGGACATAACTCTTCGAGTTATGTCCCACCCATTTCCTACGTTTATCTCGTTGAGTCTCTTTCAATTAATTCGGTTGCAATGGTTATTTTTCTAGCTGTTGGGGCGGTTTCTCGGATCATTGCCCCCATCGTTTCTACTGCTAACTCTCCCAGCCATTCTGTATGGATTTTGACTGTTGTCAACGGCGGGCTAACATATTTGGCAACACTAATATCATTAAAACCTATGATCGAAATATCTTTTGGTACTTGATACCCCAATTCTTGAATAGCTTTCAAGGCTCCAACTGCAAGTGCATCACTTGAGGCAAAGAAAGCTGTTGGATGATCGTTGGGATGCTGCTTCAAGAAATGCTTCATCGCTTCATAACCGCTGGTCACAGTAAAGGCTGCCTTTAAGATATAACGCTCATTCAGCAAATCTTTAGATGCAAGAATTTCTTTAAACACTGTCAAACGTTTATCTTCAAGAGGCTTCGGATTTCCTTTCGTGAACTCTTCTCCTGATAGAATTCCGATCTCTCGGTGCCCATGCTCAATAAAATGATTTAAAACATTCGATACACTTTGCTGAAAATCAATAACTAACGAGTTATATCCCCAGGCTAGCGCATCAAAATCAACAAATAAAAGAATAGCATTTTGTTTGAATAGAAAATCCGCTTGTTCCTTATCAAATTTCCCTAAAGCCAAAATTCCATCCACGTTTTCATCCGTCCGTTCTTCCAGTGATCGTTTGATCAGTTCAATGCCAAGTTCTTCCGCTTTTTTCTCGATCCCTAACCGAATCGATAGATAATAGATATCTTCTAATTCCTCCGCTTCATCATACCACTGAACAAAGAGAAGCTTTGCCTTTGCTTTTTTACTATTTTTTTTATGCTTTGTATAATTTAACTTTTCGGCTGCTTCGAATATTTTTTGCTTTGTTTCAAAGCCTGCGGAAAGGTCAGGATCATAATTCAATACTCTGGACACCGTTGCCGGTGAAACACCTGCTAAGGCTGCGATATCTTTGATTGTTGCCATTTTTTCACCTGCCTTCTCATAAGGTATCAATAAATCGGTTAAAGGCAGCTTGTCCTTCTGTCGTTCGTTTATACACTCCTGCGTCCGCCAAAACACGGGCAAAAATTTGTCCTACTTCTTTTTGAATGATCTCTGTCACATTTGTAGTATCAAATGAGTACGTCATCTTCATCTGGTTTGCCCATTCTTTGTGGTGATCAGCCATCTGATTAGATTCACCAAGAACGTATTTTTCTACTTCTTTCAGTTCATTATTTAAACGCGGCGGCAATACTGCTAACCCCATAACTTCGATCAAGCCAATATTTTCTTTTTTGATGTGCTGTACGTCTTTATGCGGATGAAAAATACCATCTGGATGCTCATCTGAAATAGAGTTATCACGTAAAACTAGATCCAGCTCAAATAACTGCCCCTTACGCCTAGCAATCGGCGTGATTGTATGATGGGGAGTACCGTCTGCTGAAAAGGCTTGAATCGATACAGTTTCATCAGAATAGTTACGCCATTTTTCTAAAATGTCAGTGGCAGCATTGATCAACTCTTCAGCATCAGGACTTTGCAGCCGAATGACTGACATTGGCCATTTTACGATTCCTGCATTCATCAAAGGATAATCACTTAGCTCAAAATACTGTTCGATTTCTGCTTTTTCCATGGGAAATACATGTCTGCCAGCTTGATAATGATCATGGCTTAAAATCGAACCGCCAACAATAGGTAAATCTGCATTGGAGCCTACAAAATAATGCGGTAACACTTCTGTGATTTTCAGAAGACGTTGAAAGGTTGCTTTTGAAATCACCATCGGACGATGTTCTTCTGACAAGATAATCGAATGCTCATTATAATAAGCATAAGGAGAATACTGAAAACCCCAGCTTTCTCCATCTAAATTCATCCGAATGATTCGATGATTGGTTCTTGCGGGATGATTAAGACGACCTTTATACCCTTCATTTTCCATACATAATAAGCATTTAGGATAATCAACATGAACCGCTTGACGTTCAGCCATGATTTGTTTAGGATCTTTTTCCGGTCTGGATAAATTGATGGTGATCTCAAGCTCTCCATACTCTGTTTCTGCTGGAAAAATAATATTTTTAGCAATCGCACGTGTTTTAATATAATCGTTTTCTTTACTCAGTTTAAAGAAGTAATCTGTTGCAGCTTTAGGTTCTTTTTCGTAATGTTTAGCAAAAAAAGCATTGACCACTGATGGAGGCGGAGTTAAAAAGTCCATCAGTTGGGCTTCAAAAATTTCTAGCGCTGCTGGTTCATCTTTTACAGCTTCATGCTTTACTGCCGCATCGACCAATTCATCCAGCAAGTCTAAGGAACTTCTAGAAACACGTTGTGGGGCAACTGTTTCAAAAGAGTCCGCTCCGATCATACCAAGTATTCTATTTTGTAAATACAGACGGTCTAATTCCATCCAGCCGCCTGCTTGGATCGCTAATGTCACAAAATCGGTAATTGTTTGACTTATCGACATTACAGTTCCTCCTAGTCTTCGTATCCTTTTGGATGACTGATATGCCAGTCCCAGGCAGTTTTGATGATTTCTTTGATGTCCGTCACTTTTGGCTGCCAGCCTAATACTTGTTTGGCTTTTTCACTAGAAGCAACTAATTTACTAGGATCACCGGCACGGCGGGGTAAAATTTTAGCTGGGATTTCTTTGCCTGTGACCTCACGGGCTGCCTCTAGCATTTCTTTTACTGAATAGCCATTATTGCTGCCTAAATTGAAAATATTACTTTCATTGCCCTTTTGTAAATATTCTAAAGCGGCAATATGAGCAGCGATCAAATCTTCGATATAAACATAATCACGAATACACGTGCCATCTGGTGTGTCGTAATCATCACCGTAAATGCCTAAATATTCTCTTTGTCCTAGCGCAGCTTGTAAAATGATCGGAACTAAATGTGTTTCTGGATCATGGTCTTCACCAATCGATGCGTCAGACTTCGCTCCAGCTACATTGAAATAACGCAAAGCAACATAGCGCATGCCATAAGCTCGGTCGCACCATTTCATCATTTTTTCCATCATCAGCTTACTTTCTCCATAAGGATTTTCCGGATTTGTAGGCATTGTTTCAACGATCGGCATTTCTTTTGGTTCTCCATAGGTTGCCGCAGTTGAAGAAAATACGATTTGTTTCACGCCAAATTCTTCCATTACTTCTAATAAAACTTGTGTGCCGTAAACATTGTTATTAAAATACATCAATGGTTTTTCAACAGATTCCCCGACAAGTGAGCTTGCGGCAAAATGAATAACCCCATCAATGGATTCCTTTGTAAAAATTTCTTGCATGAACGCTTTATCTCGAATATCCCCTTGATAAAAGACTGCTTTGTCATGAACTGCTTGTTTGTGTCCAGTTTGAAGATTATCGATCACCACAACTTCGTAATTTTTATGAATCAACTGATCCACTGCATGTGAACCAATATATCCTGCACCACCTAAAACTAAAATTGACATATTATTGCCTCCTTAATAAGCTTTAGTCGCTTATCTATTTTTTCTAATAGTAACATACATCCTATTTTACAGCTTTCTCGCACCATCATCAATATTTGCTACATAAAAGTCGGCTGCATAACCAATCTGGTCTGAATATGTTTGTCCTACTTGCTGAATAAAAGCTTCGACGTGGCTTTCTTTTACTAAAGCAATACTACAGCCACCAAAACCAGCACCTGTCATACGTGCACCAAGGACACCAGCTTGTTTTTGCGCTGCTTCGACTAATGTATCCAATTCTACACCAGTCACTTCGTAATCGTCTTTTAAAGAAGCATGAGAGGCATTTAGTAGTTGACCAAAGGCTGCCAAATCATTTTGTACCAGCGCTTTTTTCGCTTTGATCGTTCGTTGATTTTCAGTAACTGCATGCTTGGCGCGCTTGATCAAGATGTCTTCTCCTATAAGTGCTTTGTTTGCCTCAAACGTCTCTTCTGACAGTTCTCCTAATGAGCTGATCGGTAATTGCTTCTGTAAACGTTCGAGCGCTGTTTCACATTCTGAACGACGCTCGTTGTATTTAGAATCTGCCAGCTCTCTACGTTTATTGGTATTCATGATCACGATCACATATTCTCCAAAAGCAGCGGGAACCAATTCGTAGGCTAATGTATTCGTATCTAATAAAATAGCCTGATCTTTTTTCCCCATCCCGATCGCAAACTGATCCATGATTCCTGAATTGACTCCAATAAATTGGTTTTCTACTTTTTTTCCTGTTTTTACCAAGTCCAGCATCGGAATATTTAAGTCGAATAAATCGTTTACAATAACACCTGTTAATAGTTCGATCGAAGCAGAAGACGACAATCCAGCACCATTGGGGATCGTTCCATAAAATAGAATGTCCATACCCTGATCGATCTGGCTTCCGGCTTCTATCAAATAATGGATCATCCCTTTAGGATAATTCGCCCAATCGTGAATATCAGCATAAGTCAGTTCGTCTAAGGAAACTTCAATGATTCCCCTATCTGAAAAATTTTCTGAATAAAACCGAATCAGCTGATCCTCTCGTTTTCGTGCTAAACCATACGTTCCGATCGTAATTGCGGCTGGAAATACATGACCACCATTATAGTCAGTATGCTCACCGATCAAATTGATTCGCCCGGGAGCAAAATAGTGCCCCTGCTCTCCTTCTCCAAAAATCGTTTGAAATAATTGTTTCAGTTCATTATTCATTCTATTTCTCCTCTCACTTTATTTAGTAAATTAATTATAAAATATTTACTAAATTTTTACAAGGTGTTTTTACATACCTTCAATCATTTAACCATCCGCATTCATACAGATTTTATAAATCGTTTTGCTTTTAAACACTTCTTCTGGTCTCAAAATGATCGACCCAAGTTCATCAAATTCCACAGCTCCTGGGCTGACCTGCGTTTCCAATGTTATGCCACCATGATTGATCATTTTTCCCCCAGAAACAACCGGTCCAGCACTTCCGAATTGTCCAGTGAAAATAACTACTGCGGGCTGATCTGTATAAAGTTCTACAGAAATTCCTGTTTCAGGATAGCTTAATATGGCGTTCGGTCGGTCTTTCCTTGTTTTATTGAATAGAAACGGATGATCCAATCCATCGACTAAAAGATTTTGCTGATAACTCGTCTCAAATACCTGCTTGATCTTTTGAGACCTCCGAAAATCAAATGGCGTACCTGATACTGAACGGATTTCTCCTGTTGCTGTTGTATCCTCTGCAACAACAGCAAAATGATCTGCATCAATGAAGAGTTCATGTTCCGCTATTGATGTCGCTGCATCCCCTGATAAATTGAAATACACATGATTGGTCGGATTAAACAACGTCGGCTGATCCGTTACTGCAGAATAAGCGACCGACCATTCGTTAAGAGCATTTAGCGTATACTGAACGGACACTGTTAATCGTCCTGGAAATCCATTTTCACCAGCTGGACTGACATACGTGAAAATCACTGAACTACTTTTTTCTTCTGCTACTACACGAGCCGACCAAAGTCGTTCTTCAAAGCTAGACGCACCACCATGAAGTACATTTCCATAAATCGGATCTACTTCTAATTGATACTCTTGCTCATCTATCGAAAAAGTTCCTTTTTTGATTCTTCCAGCTACACGGCCGATCGTTGCACCAAAATACAAATCCTTTTCAGCGTATTCTTCTGCAGAGTCAAAGCCTAGTACGATATTTTTTTGTCCCTTGGTAGTGGGTACAGATAAACGGACGATCCTAGCACCAAAATTAGTTACCTCTAAAACCAACCCGTTTTTATTTTGAAGCGTATATAATGTACTACCTTTACCAAATGCTTTTTGTTGTATTTTTATCATTTTATTGAGTCCCTTCACTACTTTATTTTTGCTAAAAAAAGAAGTTATTGGTTCTTATTTCCCAATAACTTCATTCATTTCAATACTTAATCCACTCTTTTTAAATTGATTCGTTTCACTTCTTCCAAGTCAACTTTAGCCTCACGTTGCGTCGTCAGTAGACCGTTCACTTCCTGCTCCACATCCGTCAGCTGCGTATAACAAAAACCACTGATATAAGGCATATCCTGGATCACTTGATGAATCGCTTCAAACCGCTTTAAGAATTCTTTTTCATCTTTCACAGTATTTCCATAGCCCCAGCCCTCATCAGAATTGAACGCAATCCCACCAAATTCAGAAATAATAACAGGCTGCCCTTGATAGTTGAAGCCATCTGCAAAGGCAAAAAAATCTTTGTTGAACTGCTTCGTTGCCTTGCTATTTGGGACAGTTTGTTCTGGTAAAATAGCTGATACATCGTGATATCGGTCAAAAAAGGCTTCACTATTTTCTTCATAGTCGTGCAATGTAATGATATCTGAAACAGTATGCTGCCAGCCATCATTTGTGATCACAGGTCGGTCAGAATCAATTGCTTTTGTTAAATAATAGATTCCCTCTGTAAAACGCTGCTGTTCTTTTACACGTCCAATATTTTTAATTCCCCATGATTCATTGAATGGAACCCAGGTAATGATTGAGGGATGGTTATAATTTTGTTTAACGATCTCTAGCCACTCGTCTGTAAATTTCCTTATTGCTGTATCATTGAATATATAGGTAGAAGGCATTTCTGACCAAACCAATACCCCCTTAGAATCGCACAAATAAAGAAACCGCTCATCTTCGATTTTTTGATGTTTACGTAAGCCGTTGTAGCCCATTTCAAGAATTCTATCGATGTCCAATTCTAATTTTTCAACTGATGGAGGAGTCAAACCAGATTCCTCCCAATACCCTTGATCCAGAATCAATCGTTGATATAATTCAGTGTTATTAAGCAGAACTCGACCATGTTCAATCGAAATTTTTCGCATGCCAAAATAAGAAGTTACTTCATCGATCAACTGCTGATTCTCATCGTATAATTTAAAAACAATATCATATAAATGCGGCGTTTCTGGTCGCCAAACTTTCGTGCCCCAGCAGGCATCTTCTTTAACTCGCGTATCAAGAGTGATTGGCGTCATTTCATGATAAAGTAGACCTTTATATGCTTGAACTTTTTGTGATTCAAAAAACACTTCAATTTCAAGCCATAATTCCTCAGGCTCTGGCGTTACTTTTTGATCATGCAGCTCTATTTCACAGCGTATCTGATCCTCATCCAGCTGCGGTGTCATTTTTACATGACCCAAACGCTGAGCGTTCGCTTGTTCTAGCCAAACACTTTTCCAAATCCCCGTAGTCTGAACATACCAACAGCCAAAATTATCTTTTAACCAACGCTGTTTCCCTCTAGGCTGTTCACACGCTAAGGAATCTTCGACACGAACAACAACTTCATTATCAGCAGCCGTGAGATACGTAGAAATATCAAAGTAAAAACGCTCGTATCCACCGCTATGTTCGCCAACCATTTGCCCATTGACCCAGACTTTGGCTTGATAGTCTACTCCTTCAAAATAAAGCACCCAATTTTCTTGATTCTCAAGTTCAAGCTTTTTTCGATACCAAACGATCGAGTGATGCGTTGAATCAGCAATTCCACTCATTTTCGTTTCATACGTATAGGGTACAATAATTTTTTCACTCTCTGGAAAGTGATTGTGCCATTGCTCGTCCAAGCCACTATCACTATCATCAAAACTAAAGTCCCATTCTCCATCTAAAGATAGCCAATTTTTCCGGATAAATTGAGGTCTTGGGTGGATTTTTCTTAATTCTTGCATAACTTACTTCCTTTCATCCTATACAATTATATAGACGATCAGCAACGTTCAACGAGCTTACGTATTTGCTTAAATTCGTTCTGGAAAAAACTGATCGTTGATCTTCTTGATTTCTGACAAATCACACTTTGGTTTGCGATCATACCCTAAAAGCCCGTTGATTTCTTGCTCAACATCAGTCAGTTGCGTATAACAAAAGCCCCAAAGTCCCTTAGATGCATAAATAGCTGCCATGATTCGGCGGTATTCTTCAATAAATTCCTCTGAGGATTCTACAGAGGTGTAGCCCCACCCTTTTTGTTCAGAAATACGATAACCGATTCCGCCAAATTCGGTTAATAATATCGGCTCTCCTTGATGTTGGTATCCCTTCGCATAAATTGCCCATTTCCCAGCAGGATACATGAGTAAATTTTGTTTTGTTGCTAATGTTTCTTTATACCATTCATATTTTTTGGTTTCCTCTTTCGAGCCATGATTATAATTGTGGATCGCACAGATATCTGAAATAGTCATTTCCCAGCCATCATTTGAAATCACTAATCTGGTTTTGTCTAATGCATGAAGCAAATGATACAGCCCTTCGGAAAAATGCTGCTGCTGTTGATCATGATGAATCTCCGGTACGCCCCAGCTTTCGTTAAGCGGAACCCATGTAATGATCGATGGATGGTTGTAATCACGACTAATGATTTCTAGCCATTCTTTTGTTAAACGTTCTGCTGCTTTTTCTGTATAGCTCGGAGCGGAAGCACATTCTCCCCATACGATAAAACCCAAGACATCAGCCCAATAGAGAAATCGTGGATCAGATGTTTTTTGATGTTTTCGGCAGCCGTTGAAGCCCATTTCTTTTGCCAACAAAATATCTTTTTTGTAATCTTCATCTGTTGGAGCTGTTAATAGTCCTTTTTCCCAATAGCCTTGATCAAGAACTAATTTTTGATAATACGGTTGATTATTTAAAAAGGTCATTCCTGATTCCGTATGGATTTTTCTCATTCCAAAATAGCTGGTCACTTGATCGATGATTTGTTCATTCTTACTCAATGTTAGCTCTACATCGAAGAGATTGGGTTCTTCTGGACTCCAGGTCCAGCCTTTATCATGAAAATTACTTCTGAAAATTCGATTTTGATAAACATCTAAACCAACTCGACTGGTTTTAGTCATGACTTTCATCGTTTCATCAAGGAGCAACAGCCCTTTATAGCTGATTTTATAATGCAAAAATAGATTATCGACTAAATCAGAGATATTCATTAAAAAATCGACAATACCTCGGTCTAGATCTGGTGTGAAGGTCACACTTTCAATAAATGTTTGATCGACGATTTCCAGCCAGACTGTTTGCCAAATACCTGTTGAATTTGTATACCAAATCCCGCGTGATTCAGTTTCCCAAAATTGTTTGCCTCTCGGAATCGTTTCATCTTCATGCGGATCCCAAACTCGGACTGTCACTATTTGGCCTTGTGCTGTAAGCGCCTCCGTAATATCAAAGGAAAATGAAGTATGTCCGCCCTCATGACGTCCGACAAACTGCTGATTGATATAGACCTCTGCTTCATAATCCACTGCGCCAAAATGTAGAAGCACTCGTTGATTTTCTTCTAAAGAAGCTAACTCAAACTCTTTTTGGTACCAGACACATTCATGAATAGTTCGGTCATTGATTCCGCTTAATTCAGTTTGATAAACAAAAGGAACTTGGATTTCTTTCGTGAAGTTTTTTTCACTCAAATACCATCTTTGTTTTTTACCAACATTGTGATCATCATATGCAAATCGCCATGTACCATTCAAATTTTGCCACTGCTCTCTTACAAACTGTGGTCTTGGGTATTCTTTTCTCATCATCAACTGCACTCAACTTTCTTTTAAATCAGCCGGTTGTAAGCTCTTGGTGCCGCCGAATTCCTTTATTTTTCGATAGTAAAATAACTGCCGCGCTCATTCCTAACACAACACTCAACAGATCCATTGAAAAATAAGAAAAGATACTTAAGGCGATCAACCAGATACCAACTTTTTGATTCATTTGATTATCTTTGATATATCTTTTTGCAACTACTAAATTAAACAAACCACAGCCGATCAGCAACGTTCCAAACATTGCGATAAAAATAAATATATTGCCAAACGCTGCATCGATCGCTTTCGCGTGTTCATTTGATAGATTAGTAACTCCGCTTAATTGATTTCTTTTATACATGCTGTATAAGAGAATGGTGATCACACCATCGATCACTTGCCAGCAGCCTAACAACCTAACCAAGATTCGTTCTGTTTTTCGACTCATTATCCTTTCACTCCTGCTGATAATGACATAGATTCTAAGAAATACTTCTGGGCAAATAAATACAAGACAAATGTCGGTATGATTGCAACTAATGCTCCGGCCATCAATAAGGTCGGCTGCGCTTGATACATTCCTTGAAGAAGTTGCAGCCCTGGGGTGATTGGCATTTTATCTATATCATTAAAAACGATCGACGGCCATAAAAAATCATTCCATGATCCTGTAAATGAGAATAGTGCCACGACCAACAACACTGGTTTCATCAATGGTAAAATAACTTTCAAAAAGATAGAGAACTCACCTGCTCCATCAATTCGTGCTGCTTCATCGAATTCTTTGGGAATATTATCCATGAATTGTTTCACTAAGAAAATATTAAACACACCGGCTGCTCCAGGTACGATCATGGCCAACGGTGAATTGACCCAGCCAAAAATATCGATGATTTTATATAGCGGAATCAAATTTACAACACTTGGAAACATCATAGTTGCCATCAAAAATGAAAACAGCACATTCTTTCCTTTAAAATTCAGCCGGCTATACGAAAAGGCCGATAATGAAACGACAATTAAAACAAGTAACGTGTGACTGACCGAGATAAGCAATGAATTCATAAACCACCGTACTAAAGGAGTACTAGAATTATCAAAGAGCAACTCTGTATAATTACTCATTACCCATTCAATAGGTAAAAATCTAAATCCAGCAGTCATTAATTCCATTTCAGATTTAAAAGATGTAACCACACCCCATAAAATCGGTATCAGCCAGATAATAGCCATCAAGAGTAAAAAGAGTAATGATAAAACTTTTGAGCTTAAAACTTTTTTCTTTTTCATATGAAAGCTCCTAATCTTTTTTATTTAAAATCTTAAATTGAAGAGCTGCCACGATCATAATACAGATCCCCAGAAGAACAGCCATTGCTGATGCAATCCCAGCAATCGATTGGCCAGAGCCAAACGCATTTTGCTGAATATACATCAACAGTACCCGGGTTGAATTATTCGGTCCGCCAGCTGTCAGCATCAGCGGTTGTCCATAAACATTAAACTGAGCAATCGTTGTCATAACTACTGTATAAAGAATTTGACCTTTGATGCTAGGCAAGGTGATTTTAAAAAATTTCTGAACCGAGGTTGCACCATCAATATCTGCAGCTTCATAAAAATCTTTTGAAATTCCGTTCAAAGCCGCCTGATAAATCACCATATTTCCACCAATCGTCCACCAAACTGTCACCACAACTAAAGTAATCCAAGCATAAGGCTGTGTTCCCAGCCAAACCGTATCTACATTGAATATATTATTAACTGGTCCATACGTTACATTAAAAATCAGTGTCCAAATAATCACTACTGCCGAAATCGCAAACAGAGAAGGCAAATAAAAAATAGATTGGAATAATTTACCTAATTTAGGTTTCGCATTTAAAGCTGCTGCAATCAGCAACGGGACCATGATACAAAACGGGACTGAAAAGAGCACAAATAAAAATGTATTCTTGAAGCCATTATGAAATTGGGTATAGAATGTCGAGTCTTGATTAAGTAATAGCTCCTTATAGTTATCTAAACCAACAAATGTTGGCGCATTCACTAAATCCCAATTTGTTAACGAAATATAAATTCCGAATAATACTGGAATCAAAAAGAAAATCGCAAATATCAACAAATGAGGTGCTAAAAAAAGCCAAGGTAAAAATTTTCGTTCCTTCTTGCTTGTTTTTCCTTTTAACCGGATAGCAGACTGCATAAAAATGACTCCTTTTCTATAATCTTACATACAAAGGCTAAGACAAAAGATCTTTCAATTCACATACAGTTCGTGCATTCAGCTTTTATCTCAGCCTTTGATTTTTATCGATTCACATCAACACAGCATTTACTTGCCCGAGTCATCTTTAGCGATTTTATCTGAAATTTCTTTTTGCATATCTTTCATCGTATCTGCAACGGGTACTTTGCCAAAAATCGTATCAAAACCATGTGCATCTAAGTATTCAGAAACATAGCCATTGTATTTGTAGTCGAAAATCTTTAATGTTTCCTGCTCTTCTTTTGTTTTTAAGAATAAAGATTGCGGCATTTCCATATATTCTGAATCCTCTAAAAGACTTAGGGTTGCAGGATTTTGTCCAGCTTTTGCCCATTCCAGAGAATTATCACGTAGCCAGTCGATAAAGTTTCCGATCCCTTTTTCTTTATCTTCACTTCTGTCTTTAGAATTAAACATCACAAATTGATGCGAGGATGCCCAATTGATTGTTTTTGAAAGGTCGTTACTTAATTGAGGCGAATTGGTCAAGCCCCACTCGAATGTAGCGTTTTTGATATTATTTTGGATCCAAATACCTTCTGGGAAAAAGAGTAATTTTTCACTTAAAAACAATTGTGTTGGATCTTCACCGTCTTGTGTAGTTACACCTTTTTCATACATGTTATTCCACATATCAAACGCTTGCTTTCCTTCTGTAATATCTAACGTTGGTGCTGTCCCATCACTTGTCAGTTCCCCGCCGTATTGTGCCATCAAGGATAAATAATTGGGTTTTACCCAAGTAACTGCAATTCCACGAACATCATCAGCTTTCGCTTTTTCACCAGCAGCGATTATCTCATCATAAGTTAAAATATCATCATCTAGAGCATCTGGAGCATATTTTTTCAATAAATCCTTATTATAATAGGTTCCCCAACTATGGATATCTAAAGGTAAACTATAGCGCTCACCATCGATCTCTCCTAAATTCCAAGCTTCTGCCACATAATTTTCAGCCTTGATGTCTGGAAATTCCTGCAAAACTCCATCATAAGTTTTTAGCATTCCATTATCTTTAAACTGTTTGATTCGTTCCGCATGAACAATCGTTAAATCTGGGATATTCTTTCCAGAATTCACAACAGTCGGGATTTTTGCGTATAAATCAGTTTCTTTAAGTGACACATTTTTTATCTTAAATTCTGGATTCGTCTTATTGTACTCATCAATCATTTTTTTCATGTTTGAGCCATCCGCACCCGTGAACGGATTCCAAAATGTGATCTCTTTTGCACCACTGGCTCCATCTCCTTTAGAACCGCCGCAACCAGCAAGCAATAATCCTCCTAATAAAGCTATCGATACTCCCAAAATCAATTTTCTTCTCACGCTTTTCCTCACCTTTCTTTAACTAATAGATATAACAAAAAAAATAATGATTAACAATTAAGTTAAATAAAAACAAAAACGTTAACTCGATAATAAAATACCACTTAAAGAAAGCGTTGTCAACACTATTAAAACAATATTTCCTATGATTTACATTGAAGTTAAACAAGAGATATGGTACACTATATAAAACAAACGTTTATTTAACTAAAAAGTAAAATAAATAATCGAGGAGGTTCTTTATGGAGTTGGATATCAGTAAACATTCATTAAAGGTCTACGAAGCACTCGCCAGCGAAACCCGCTTAACAATGATTCAATTGATTGGGAAAAAGAAGATGAACATGAGTCAATTGGCAGAAAAAATGGGCTTAAGTAATGCCATTATCACACGCCATATTCAAAAATTAGAACAAGCAGGTATTGTTAAATCAGAGAGAATACCAGGAAAATCAGGTGTGCAAAAAATGATTTTTTTGAGTATCGACGATATTCATATTCGTTTTCCTGAACAGATTTATCATGCGTATAAACTTCACACAACCGATTTAAAAATTGGTCATTTCACTGATTTTGAGATCAAGCCCACCTGCGGACTTGCTACTGCCACAGCGATTGTTGGTAAGGCAGATGAACCGAAATATTTTATGGATAGTCACCGTGTGGATGCTTCTTTGCTTTGGTTTTCTGAAGGGTTTGTGGAATACAAAGTACCCAATTTACTTCAAGAACATCAAATTCCCGAACTTTTGGATATCAGCTTTGAAGTCTCTTCTGAATTTCCTTTGTCCAATAATATTTGGCCTAGTGATATTTCGATTTATATCAATGATCAAAAAGTCGCTGTTTATACAGTTCCAGGTAATTTTTCAGATACTAGAGGAAACTATACACCTGACTGGTGGGATGATCATTTCAGTCAGTATGGTTTGTTAAAACACCTACGGATCAACAGCTTAGACACTGGTATTGACGGAGAAAAGCATTCTGATATCACAATCAAGGATCTAGATTTGGAAAATAATCCTTTTATCAAATTACGGTTTGAAATTGAACAAGATGCAGCTAATAAAGGGGGGATTACTTTGTTTGGTGAAAACTTTGGAAATCATAAGCAAAATATTCTTTTAAACCTTTATTATTCTGATTCTGTTTTATAACTGGAAAAATTGAAGCATTTATTTCTATCCATTGGATTTTTTCTCACTTTTGGTTCATAATAGAGGTGTGTAAAAGTTATGAAAGGAGAATACGTATGAAAAAATTCATTTCAGGTATGCTTGTCGGAACTGCCGTAACATGTGCCGCAGTTGTCGGTCTTGCTACAACAATCAAAAAGACGGTTATCGATCCGATTGAAGAAAAAGAAGATATGATTGAGGAAAACCGTAAAAAAGCAATGCGCAAACGCATTTCACGTTAAAAAGAAAAGCGGAATGAAGCGTTTTGATCTCAAAAGATATGATCGACACTTTCTTCGAAAGTCTCGTACTTTTCAACATCAGCTCATTTCACTTACTTACAAAGCAAAAAATCAGCAGATCATTATTTTGATCTGCTGATTTTTGCTATTATTTATGATAGATTTCTTGAAAAATGTGCCATTGCTCCTTTGACTTCTTCCAATTTCTCAGGCTTAACTAAAGGTAAAACTTTTGCTTGTAGTTCATTAAAATCAGCCAGCGTCATTTTTCGGCTTTGCTGATCAGCAAAGCTTTGCATAAGTAATTTTTTTGCCTCGTCTTGTTTTTCTGGCAAGGTATTATCTAAGAAAAATCCTAAAAATTTCTGTTGTCCACTGTGCATAAAAACTCTCTCTTTCATTTTCAAGTAACTATCGTTTGCTTAGTGAATCAAAATGATTAAAGATTGTTTCAGCTATTAGATCTGCTTCTCTTAAATTCCACGGATCCGTTCCAGGTCTAGCCGTTGCAGCTGTCAGCCAGTGAACGCCTTCTGTTGGAATTCCGTAACAGAACAAGCCTGCTATCATTTTACCGTTTTTTCCGATCAACTGATTGGTTTTTCGTTCTACTAACAGCGCTCCTGTTTGATAGACCTCACCAGAAGCTAGTCTTAGTTGATGAATCGTTGCCAGCTCATCATTCAAAAGCTGCTGTACCAACGGATTTAAACTCAGCTGATTCGTTGTGGATGACAAACGCGCTTCGATTAGAAAATGGGCCGCATATTCTTTTTTCTGTCTCTGTGAAAAAGCAATGAACTTCTCATTTTGTGCTTTAATTTCCATCACATCAGATAAAATCGTTACAACCCCAGCTTCGATCAATGCCTCTAACTCAGCGATTCTTTCAAGCGGTGGACCGATCGATAAAAATGCATTCAACGGTGTAAACCAATCTAAAAGCCAGCTTTTATACTCATCATCCGTAAAAAGATCATGATCCAGCATAAATCGTACTTCATCCCGTAAATCTTTCAAACTATCTAAAGCAGCCGCAAATGGACCAAACAAATTTCCTTTTTTAGCAGTTTCAAAATCCCACGATAGATAGTCCAGCAAAAATGTTTGAAAAGACTCTTCAGATTTCACCAATCGCTTCGGCTGTTCAACAACTGTCCAATCCCAGTATGCCTCTTCTTTTATACCAAATTTTTTCAAGACAGCTGCTGCTCCTTTTGCTCTCGTAAACTCTTCTGTAAATTTCTTTAAATTCGCATGAGGGTATTGTTCCTTGAGCAATGTAGAATAATATGCAAATTCAACTTCTTTCTTTAGTAAAAAAAAGAATTGTTCTGCAGATAGATTATTTTTACGTTTAAAACGATTCAAACTTTTTTCTTTTAAAAAACGTGGCTGGTATTCTTCTCCATAGCCTTTTTGATTTAAACCTCTGGCATGATGAGGAACCCCTCGTCTTGATCCTGCAATAATTTTTGGCTCTTTACCAGAAGGATGGTACACTAACTTACCTGCCTTTTCCTCATAAAATCCGCCACGATCACTGGTTAGTAATGTGAGGTAATCAAAAAAGGCCAATCCTAACCCTCTAATAATCAAAGGTTCTCCTTCTTTAATCGCTTCTGTAGGAGCATCTGCAGCATTTTTGGGAGAAGAATAATATAGACGATGTTCACTGGCATAAGCAGCTAAGGTTTTCGTTTCCCCAGTCAATTCATTTTCTTGGTGTCCCAAAGCTAAGATGACCTGATCAGCTGTCGTTTCCACAGCTCTTGTGTACACCTGAAAGAAATCCGCTTCGCTTCTTACCGCACGCACAGTATCTTTGAAAAACTTTACGGATGTCTGCTCCGTCATTCTTGTTTGTACATGGTGGTAAAACCATTGTTGATATACACCATAAAGTGCGCGGGAGCAGTGATCATTTGGACCTAATTGCTCACACTCTTCAATGAAAGCTGTACTATTTTCAATATTTTTGTCTCTGATGAAGGAAATGGCTTCTTCTTTTATCCATTCGTACAGATTCGGTCCTTTAGCAACAGGTCCATTCGTACTTAGTGTTTCATCTGTAAATAACGTAACATGGGATACAACAGAATTCATCAATAATGATAGTGGTTGATCAATTCGCCAAACTTTTCCGCCGGGACCATAAGGATCAAACATAGTAATCTGCACCACTTGTTCATCTCTCGACCACTCAATAATACGCTCTAACGCTGAAAGCCCTCGCGGACCACCGCCAACAATTGCAATTTTCATTTCTTCTCCCTCCTTTCAATATGCCTTGTCTATCTTAATCCTATTTATCTTCTAATACTTTTTTCAGCACAACCGCATTGTTATGTACAGGATCTTTTGCTCCATATACCAGCGTAATGATGGAATGTTCCTTGATGACTTGTTCCAGCTTGTGTAAAGCAAGCTGGGCTTCACCACTTTGCAATTCTGCTCGATACTTCTCCTCAAATTCTGGAAACTTATCTGCTTCGTGATTGAACCATTTTCTTAGCTCTTTGCTGGGTGCAATATCTTTCAACCATAAATCAAGCTGTTCTTTTTCTTTCGACATTCCTCTAGGCCACAATCGATCGATCAGGATTCGATAGCTGTCTTTCTTTTCTACCGAAGCGTACGCTCGTTTTAATTGAATCATGCCAAACACCTCTTCTTTATTTTATCGTAATTACAAAAAAAAGAAATGATTATGATTATTGGCTAAATAAAAAAAACACAGAGAAACAAACGCCGTTCTGAAAGAGAGTCACCGTTTGCTGCTTCTGTGTTTTTATTTATCACATATTTTTCTTTTTCGTTTTTCCAGACCAGCCTTCATAGCCGCCTTTTAGGATATAAAGATCAGTGTAGCCATTTTTACGTAATTGATTCGCTGTACGAATACTCAATGATTTCTTTTGATCATAAATATAAACAGGCTGATCTTTACGGATCGAATTCAAGGTTGTCTTGATCGTTGTATACGGCATACTGCGAGCACCAAGAATATGGCCTGCATCAAAAGAATCTTTTTCGCGGACATCAATGATCTGTGCTTTTCTCATGCCCTCTTTGAACTCTTCTTCGGTGATTGTTTTGGCAGAACGTTTCGCCATAATTCGAAGATACAGTTCATTAGCTCCCATTGCTAATAAAATCGTTAATAAAACAATATTGATAATCCATAAAACATTCATTCCAAAATCCCTCTCCTACTGTTTCTCCATAAATTGTAATGCTAAAGAAGCCGCTCCGATAACTCCAGCTTCGTTTCCTAATTCAGCTAGTTTGACCTGTGTACTATTACGAACTTCCGGGAACGTAAACTCTTCGAAATAAGCTTGAACACGACTGCGTAAGAACTCTCCTGCCGCAGAAACACCACCGCCGATAACAATGCTCGATGGATTCAAGGTATTTCCGACATTGCCAACTGCTAAGCCTAGGAAGTAACACACACGGTCAACAACCATCAAACCAAACGGATCCTCTGCCTGTGCATACTCAAAAATATCTTTACTAGAAACATCCTGACCATCATCGATTGCTTGCTTCAATTGAGAATCCCCTGCATATTCTTCAGACATATGACGGGCAACTCGAACAACACCAGTTGCACTGGATACTGTTTCTAAACAACCGCGTTTTCCACAGGTACATTCAAACCCTCCTGGATCAACTGTTACATGACCGATCTCCCCAGCACAACCGTTCACACCATGTAAAAGATTGCCCTCTGCGATGATTCCTCCGCCTACTCCTGTGCCGAGCGTAATAAAAACAACATCAGGATTATTTTCTCCGGCACCTTTCCAGCGTTCACCTAGTGCCGCTACATTGGCATCGTTGTCTAAAACAAATGGAATGCCTGTTGCTTCTTCGATTTGATCTTTTACTTTTTGTTTTTTCGTCCAGTTAAGGTTATATGCCCCAACAACTGTTCCTTTTTTAATATCTACGCTGCCGGGAGTCCCCATACCGATCCCTACGAAATCTTCATGTTTCATTCCGTAAAGCGAGATACGATGGTTGATCGATGCAATAATATCTGGAACAATATGACTGCCTTCTTCTTGAATATTGGTCTCAATGCTCCATTTTTGCTGGATCTCTCCATCTACAGTTAAAATCGCAAACTTAATCGTTGTTCCGCCTAAATCAATCCCTATCAGTTTCTTATCCATTTACTCGGTTCCTTTCTCAGTTGCTCTGCTTTCTTCAATCCGATGCTCTCTTTGCAACACACTTCTTGCGTGAAGATAGGTGTCTTTGTCGATCAGGTGACTCTCATAAATATTTTTCAGCTCGATCATCATCAGCTCGATATCGTAGATTCTTGCACCTACATAAATGTAAATACCGAATTGTTTAAATAACTGCTGCACATCATATAACGTTTCCATTTACATGCACATCCTCATAAAAATTAGGGCAAAAATCACCAAAGAGCTGCTGCTTCTGTCTCGCTATTGACTCACTCTACTATTATACAAGTAAACCGTATTTTTTAAAACCCAAGGCTAAACAAACGCCTAATAAAAATACAAATACGATCCCGGAAATAATCCGTTCATGAATATTGAACTCTTCGGAGCGGTCTGGAACAGCTAAAGTCGAAGCTACTAAAAGTCCGCCGATCAATCCGCCGATATGCCCCATAATATCCACTTGACTGCTAAATAAATTAAAAATTAGATTGATACCGATAAACGTCGCATAACGCTGGACCATAAACGAAATGGCTGGATTGTTTTTAAAATGACGACCCAAAATCACAAATGCACCGAACAGTCCAAATAAGGATGTACTTGCACCTGCTGAAATACTGTACTGTGAACCAAAGGTGAAGCTGAGAATATTTCCTGCGATCCCGCTAAGCAAATAAATTACTAAGTAACGCCAATGTCCATAAATGCCTTCGACTTGAGAACCGATATAATACAATGTCACCATGTTTACAGCAAAATGCAGCCAGCCGATATGTAAAAACATTGGAGTGAAAAAACGCCAGTATTCCTGTCTAAATAAAATCTCGGCACGTGACATCGCTCCCCAGTCGACCAGTACCTGATTGGTTGTTGAACCTCCAGATAATTCCATCCCTAAAAATACAACGGTGGTAATAGCCAGTAGTATATACGTTATTAATGGTTGATTAAGTATTCGCTTTATTTTCATTTGTGTTTGATAGTTCATGTGTTCCTCCTAGCTGATAAATAGTCGTTTCACCGGTAAATCAAATGATTCGATTGTCCAATGTTCTTGAATTTGTTCGCTGAATACCAAACTACACGTTTCCCCTTGATACTGTTGAAGCAAACGATCATAAAAACCACCGCCAAATCCAATACGAAACCCTAAACGTGTAAACACAATTCCCGGCACAACCAATAAATCGATCTTGTCAATTCCTACTTCCAGACCATTTACAGGTTCTTCAACTCCAAAAGCAGTTTTTTCAAAGACGGTCTCAGGCGTTACCTGGTGAAAAGTCAAACGACGTTCACTATTGGTAACAGGCATTAGTAGTTGCTTCTCCGCTGACCAACCCTCAGTCAGCAAAATATGCGTATCAAACTCAAAATCCAGCGGCTTCGTGATCGCAATCGTCTGCGCTTTCTGCCACATCGGATCCTGGAATAATTCAAGACTGATCGCCTGTTCTTTTTGTTCTTTTAGTGCTGGATGTTGATGGAGCCATTTTAAATTCGCCAGTCCTATTTTTCTTAAACGTGCCTTGTCCATCCAACCCCTCCTACATAAAAATCTCCTAATCTATTGCTCCTCTTTCTCTTTTTAACCTTACCTTGTAGTTTATAGAAAAATACATGAAATAGCAAACAGATCCACAGTGATTTTAAAGATCCTTCAGTCTTTTTTTCAGCCAACTGCCAATCGCTGTATAGACATTCTTTTTCTCTTTTTCCAGTAAAATTTCATGACGTAATTCAGCGAATAGAACCAACGAAACCTTGATCCCCGCCTGATCCAATTCTTTCGCTACTTTTCTTGTTCCTTTACCAAAGTCTCCAACTGGATCTTGTTCCCCACTGATTACTAAAACAGGGATGTCATGCTCAAAACGCTCTGCCCACCCTTGTCGATTTGCTCTGTCTACTAATCTGAAAAGTGTATAGAAACCATTATTGGTAAAAGTAAAACCTGTCAATGGGTCTGCTTCATACATGCGGACATTTTCTTGATTTTTACTTAACCAATTAAACGAGCTCGCTTCTGGAAATTGCTTGCTAAAAGAACCAAATGCCAGCTGATCCAACCAGTTATTGACCTTCTTAGGCATAGTTTTATTCAATCCCTTTGTTATTGACAATGCTACAGGCAACATGGCCGCTTTTGCCCCTGTTCCCATAAAAATAGCCCCGCTAATCGTCGGTTTATACTCCTGCAAGTATGTACGTAATGCAAACGAGCCCATACTGTGACCAAGCATAAAATGCGGCAGCGTCGGATAATGCTCTTCGATCCATAATTTGACTTGCTCAATGTCTTCAAGGACAAATTTGACCGAATCTCCTTTGCCGAAATAGCCATGTGGTGCTCCGTTTTCTGCCAGTGATTCTCCGTGACCTAAATGATCATGACCGACAACCACAAAACCTAACGTATTCAAATATTTGGCAAACTCATGATAACGTTCGACATATTCTGCCATGCCATGAATCAGCTGAATCGTTGCGATTGGTTCTTGATCGGTAGGCCAGCAAATAAAATGACTGTCCGTTTTTTGATCTGCTGACAAAAAAGTATGATGTTTCATTGCCTTCCCTCTTCTCGATTGATATTGTCCATTATAAAGTATCTACGTATTAATTACTACTCAGTCAAGATTTTCCCGCCAAAGATATCTTGTTTAAAATCCACTTCCTTTTGAATGAATCGGGCATCGTGATCGTTTAAAATTTTAAGCCAGGATTCCGCAGATTTTTTTGATCACACGATTGAAAAATTGCTGTTTGAAAATCATCATCCAGGTATCGTATAATCATAAATAGTCATTTGAGACAGGAGGAGGCCTATCATGAAAATACAGATCATCGGTGCCAGTGGAACTGGAAAAAGTACCTTAGGACACTATATTGCTGAAAAAGAAAAGATAAAATGGATCGATACAGATCATTACATTTGGAAAAACAATACATTTACAGATAGTTATCCCATTCCAGAGCGCTTGAACATGTATAAAAAAGACCGCGAGCGTTTTTTCGATTTTATCGTTTCTGGTTCAGTTTTTGCTTGGAACCCTGACGGATTTATGGATCGTGATTTATTGGTTTTTCTTTATTTAGAGGAAAATATCCGATTTGAGCGTTTAATCAAAAGAGAAATCATTAGAGGTGGTGAGTCTGCCTTATCTCTTGATGATCAAGGAAATCAGACCAATGAATTTTTAGAATGGTGTAAAACCTATCACACAGCAGAAAATCCTTCTGACATAGGAACTTACGCAGAACATGCCTATCAAATGGAACATTCCAAAAGTCCAATTTTAAGAGTGAACAGCGATCAATCCTTAGCTTCTTTGTATCAGATCATTCTAGATGAATTCCAGAAATTAAAGCAATAAAAGAACTTGAAACAAAACTAAAATCAGTTTTGTTTCAAGTTCTAAATTTGTCTCGTTCTCTTGTGGTTTAAGGAGTGATTTAACTGTTACTCTGATTGTAATGTGATCACCGGACTCACCGATTGATCTACTGCAATCTCTTCTGTTCCATAACGTTCACCTAAAATATATTTGGCGATATGGATCGTTCGATCACTCATCCGCTCTAGATTTGATGCAATATCGATGAACAGAACACCATCCGCTGCACGACCTTTGCCGCTGTTCATCGTGGCAATGTATTTCTTCCTTAATTTTTTGACCATTTGATCAATTTGTTCTTCTCGATCCAGCATATGGGCAGCCATTTCTTTATCGTCTTTTTCAAAAACGATCAACGAATCACGAATGTTTTTCATCACTTTCTCAAATAGATCGATAACATCTTCATCGTGTAGAATCAATGAATCTCGTTCAGAAACTTTACCAGCTTTTTTATCCTTCGCCTTTTGTTTCTTCTCTAAATGAATCGCTTCCGTTAGGTTTTGGATAATATTGCGACAGTGATCCCCAATTCGTTCAAGATCTTTGGTCAATTCCAGCAGCATGGTTTGCTCATGACTTTCTGAAATCGACAGCTCAGCAGCTGACAGTTGAACGAGGTATTCAGTTAAACGATTATCCATATCATTAATCGCCGTTTCATATTGACCAGCATTTTCTTTATCGATCGCATTCTGATTTTCATAATAGGCTTTTGTCGATTCAAAAGCGCCCATGACATAGTCACCCATCTGCAGTAATTCGATCTTCGCCTGATTAAGGGCCAGTGTTGTTGAATTTTGGATAATAGATTCGTTAAGATTTGAAGGTTTGAAATCAATACTTTGATCTTTCCCTGGAATAATTTTACGTACAAGCAACTCGATTTTATCGATAAACCAAAATTGAATCAATAAATTCGAGACATTGAACAAGCCATGAGCAACGGCAATCTGCATCGCTGGTTTCAAATTGAATACATTTGAAATCTGAACCACAACAGCAGTGAAAGGCGTCAATAACGTAGTAAAAATAATGGCTCCGATCAAGTTAAAGATCACATGTGCTGCGGCTGTCCGCTTGGCAGCAACACTCACACCTAAGGCAGCAATCACAGCGGTGATCGTTGTTCCAATGTTATCACCAAACAAAATCGGCAATACTGAACCGATTGCCAAGCTTCCCTGACTATACAACTGCTGTAAAATACCGATCGTCGCACTGGAGCTTTGAAGCACCATCGTCAATAATGTTCCAATCCCGACACCTAAAACAGGATGATGAGAAACATCTACCATCAATGCGGAAAACTGTGGCAGTTCACTTAACGGCGCCATGCCGTCTCCCATCAATTTTAGTCCATAGAACAAACAGCCAAAACCAAAAAGGATTTGACCGATCGTATTGATCGTTTCTCGCTTTGAAAAGAACAGCAAGATAGAACCGACACCAATGATCGGCAAAGCATATGAACTTAAGTTAAAACCAATAATAAACGCAGTGACTGTTGTCCCAACATTGGCACCCATGATAACACCGATAGCCTGACGCAAGGACATAAAACCAACACTAACTAACCCTACCGTTAAAACAGTTGTACCCGAACTACTTTGAATAATAGCAGTTACGATCAGCCCAGCCAACACTGAACGCAGTGGTGTGGATGTAAACGTATTTAAAATTTCTCGTAAAGAATCTCCTGCAGACTTTTGCAGCCCATCCCCCATATACTTCATGCCAAACAGAAAAATTCCTAAACCACCCAGAAAAGGGAATAGTACTTCTTGATAGGACACGCCTGTTCCTCCCTTAAAATAAACTTCTTCTCGTTTCAAATCACCTAAAAAACGTTTTCACCTTTTAAGAGTACAGAAAAATGAAGGCGTTGTAAATATATTCTTGGCATTTTCATTAAAAATTCATCCTGCCACTTCTTTTGAGTAGACGAAGCATATAAAAAAGAGAGACTAGAGTATAACGCTATGAGAGATAATACTGATTCTAAAACCCAAAAACTCCGAAAAGTAAGAAGGAATTTCCACTTACTTTTCGAAGCTAAATGCACTTATTTCATTTTTTTGCTACCACATCTTTACACTTAAACCATCAGCATATACACACCCGCAGCAATCGCAGCGCCAATAACCGGACCGACGATCGGTACCCATGAATAGGCCCAATCTGAATCGCCTTTAGTCGCAATTGGTAATAATTGGTGAGCTAAACGAGGACCAAAGTCTCGGGCTGGATTGATTGCATAACCTGTAGGACCGCCTAATGACAAGCCGATTGCTAAAATCAATGCTCCTACGATCAGTGGTGTCAATCCATCTGCAATACTGTTTTGTGAGAAAGATAAAAGTCCTAAAACTAACACAAATGTACCAATCACCTCAGTAATCATGTTCGCGGAATAATTACGAATAGCAGGTCCTGTGGCAAAAGTTCCTAGTACCGCCCCTTGATCTTCCGTTTGATTCCAATGTGGCAAATAAGCCAGCCAAACTAAGAAAGCTCCCACAAGTGCGCCAAGAACTTGTGCAATAATAAATGGAACAACTAAATTCCAAGCAAAGTTTCCTGCCATTGCCATCGCAATCGTTACTGCCGGATTCAAATGAGCAGGTCCCATAAAGCCAGATATATAGACCGCCATTGTTACAGCCATCGCCCAGCCAAAAGCAATTACGATCCAACCAGAAGCTTCTGCTTTACTTTTTTTCAAATTAACCGCAGCACACACACCGTCACCTAAAAGAATCAGAATCATTGTTCCTAAAAATTCACTAAAAATCTGCGTCATACTGGAAGTATCCATTTTACTTCGCTCCTTCTTTTAATGTGGTTAAATCAGATTCAGCAATCAAATCATCTAATTCTTGTGCATAGTCTGCTTTTTGCTGCTCAGACCAGCCAAAATAATTTGTCATTTCAGCAATCACACCTTGCTTCACGGTATCAAGTGTATCTCGCATAAACAACACATGATTCGTTCTGCGTAACAGATAATCAGCAGGTGTTAACGTCATTTCATTTTCAAGTGCATAATGCAGTCCAAGTGTTTCAGCTAAGGTCAACCCTTCTACAGCTTGTGTTTCTGGGATTTTTTCAAAGAGTTGTGACACGTTAGAACCATAGAGATGTGCTAAATATGCAGCCTCTTCTTGGGTCAATCCTTGTTCCACACCATTTTTTGTCAACGCTTCCAATTCTGCTTCAACGTTGCCTGCATCAATTTCTCCTCCTGATACTGGATATGTTTTAGAATCAATCAACTCAAACGACTTATTAAATTCGTCTTTTAAGATTCGTTGAATTTCTTTAAGCGCACCCTCTGCCATTTTACGGTAATCTGTGATTTTCCCACCTGATAGAGTCAAAAGCCCATCTTCTGAGCGTTCCAGTAAGCTGCCTCTTGAAACCGCTGATGGATTTTCTTTGCTTTCAGATAGTGAATCTTCTAAGTGATTCAAGACATTTTCTACGTCAAAGCGAGTAGCTGAATGTTGTTGGTATTTTTCCACAATATCAATGACTTGATCGAAACTTTGATCAGAAACTTTTCCATTGTTGCCGCCGTTGTAATCTGAACCGCCATTTTCTGAAATCAATGGACGCAATCCTGCCCAGCTTGCTTCAATATCATCGATTGTCACATGTGCTTCCGGATAGCGATTATTGACGATTTCCAGCAAGTAATCCACATCTTCTTGTGTCACTGTCGGATGTTCATAATCGCCCTTGTAATCCGTATCTGTTGTACCGAAATATGTTTTCTTTTCTCTAGGAACTACAAAGACCATTCGTCCATCATGTTTTCCAGTATCAAAATAAGTTGGTTGAGGAACGTATAACTTACTGCTGTCTACCACTAGATGAACCCCTTTTGTCGGACGCATTTGTGGTGTCATTTTTTCTTTTTCATCCAGTCCGCGAACTTTATCAGACCATGGTCCTGTCGTATTGATCACGACATCCGCTTTGATATCGAATTCTTCATCCGTCAATAGGTCTTTCGCTTTCACACCACTGATTTTTCCATCATCATAGATAAAACCGATTGCTTTGACTTTACTGACCATAGCTCCGCCATCGTGCGCCGCGCGTTTGATATTTTCGATCACAAGTCGGGCATCATTGTTTCTAAAATCGAGATAGACACCGCCGCCTTGCAGTCCTTCACTTTTAAGCTGCGGTTCACGCTCTAAAACTTCTTCTTTCGTTAATGTGTAATTTTCGTATTTCGTTCCGATCACATTGGCCAAACGATCATAAAGATCCATCGCAACTTTCACAGAAAACATATTGAAGGTTGCTTTAGGCTCATCATAAATCGGTAAAAGCATCGGATCCGGTTTGGGAATATGAGGAGCAATTGCCTGTACAACTGCTCTCTCCTGTACCGTATCTGCTACAACTTCTACGTCAAAATTTTTCAAATAACGAATGCCACCGTGAACTAATTTAGTCGAACGTGAAGAGGTGCCTTCAGCAAAATCCTGCATCTCGATCAGACCGGTTTTCATTCCAGCTGCACTCGCCTGTAACGCAACACCGGCTCCTGTAATACCGCCGCCGATGATCAACAAATCTAATTGCTCTGTTTTCAATGTTTCAATCGATTTTTCTCGTGTTTTTATTGAAAATGCCATAGCTGTTCACTTCTTCCTTTTATTTTGATTTGTGTTTGAACATCTGTGTTGCTGCGACTGCCTGCTTCCAACCATCGTATAAATCATCACGTTCCTCATCAGACATTTTAGCTTCGAAAATTTGGCCTTCTTCATAAAATTCTTTTAGTTCGTCTAAATCTTTCCAGAAACCAACTGCAAGACCAGCTAAGAATGCTGCACCTAAGGCTGTGGTTTCTAAGTTTTGCGCTTTTTGAACAGAAGTATTTAAAATATCTGCTTGGAATTGCATCAATAAATCGTTATTCGCTGCACCGCCATCTACTTTTAAGATAGGAATATCGATTCCTGTATCATTTTTCATCGTGTCGATAATATCACGTACTTGATACGCCACTGATTGTAAGGTTGCTTTAACGAAATCTTCTCTCGTTGTTCCACGTGTTAGGCCAAACACTGCACCTCTTGCATCTGAATCCCAATAAGGAGCGCCTAAGCCTGTGAAAGCTGGAACAACATAAACTTCATTTTTATTGTGTGACTCGTTTGCGACTGCTTCAGATTCTGCTGCTGTCTGGATCATCTTCAATCCATCACGCAACCATTGAACGGCAGAGCCTGCCACAAAGATACTTCCTTCTAATGCATAGTACACTTTACCGTTAATGCCGTAACCAATAGTCGTTAGCAAATTATTTTCAGAAAGCTGTGGTTTTTCTCCTGTATTCATAACAATAAATGAACCTGTACCATACGTGTTTTTGACCATTCCGGGTTCAAATGCCATTTGACCGAATAACGCCGCCTGCTGATCTCCTGCCATTCCTGAAATTGGGATTTCACTGCCATAAAAATGATAGTTTTTCGTCATACCATACACTTCAGAGTTAGAAGTTGCTTTTGGCAGCATCACGCGCGGAATATTTAAGGTATCCAGAATATCTTGATCCCAATCTAGATCGTGAATATTAAAGAGCATCGTTCTGCTGGCGTTGGAGTAATCGGTCACGTGGGTATCTCCACCAGTCAATTTCCAAACGAGCCAAGTATCGATCGTACCAAAAAGTAGTTCACCTTTTTCAGCACGTTCCTGTGCGCCTTCGACATTATCCAAAATCCAACGAATTTTTGTTGCTGAGAAATATGCATCGACGATCAATCCTGTTTTTTCATGGATCATTTCTTCATGACCGTCTTCTTTTAACTGATCAGCAATAGGAGAAGACTGACGAGATTGCCATACCACAGCATTGTGAATCGGAAGTCCTGTCTGCTTATCCCAAACAACCGTTGTTTCACGCTGATTCGTGATTCCGATCCCAGCAATATCGGTCGGACGAACGCCAGATTCGATCAAAGCGCCAGCAATCACCGATTGAACAGAGTTCCAAATTTCGTTTGCATTATGTTCGACCCAGCCTGCCTTTGGAAAATACTGCGTAAATTCTTTTTGCGAACTTCCAACATTGTTCCCCTTCTTATCAAAAATAATTGCTCTTGAAGAAGTCGTTCCTTGATCGATCGCCATGATGTACTTTTGTTCTGACATTGTAATTCCTCCTAAATAATGGTAATGGTCAACAGCTTCAGTTAAAGTCATATGCTTTTCAACAGCAACCCAATTTATTTGTTGCGTTTCAAAGCAGATGTTCCAGACTTGCTTAACGTTTATTTTATAGCTTAACAAGCCTTTTTGAAAACGCTTTATCTTTTATGAACTTATCATAACCGCAAAGTGATTCATAAAAACGTCAGCTTTTTTTTTATTTTTAAAATAATTGAAAGTTTTTAACAAAATCTCAATAAGGACAAAGCTAAAGTGACTGTGACATAACTCTACCAGTTACAGCCCAGTCACTTAAAATACAAACAAACCGCGGAAAAGAAGCAAACACTTCCTGCTACACTGCGCTTTGATTTCAATTTATTTCTCACGTTCATCGTTTTCGTCCCAGTTTCTTCTACTGCCACGATAATTTCTTATTTTTTTACGGATCTGATTGATATCAAAGGTTGAACCCAATTCTGATAAAATATAGATTTCTTTTACAGAACGATAGGTGGGTGGGTTCATCATATTAGTGATCAAAAGATCGTATGAATGCTTTTTATCATACGCTTCAATCAGCAAGCCGTTCAGATTTTTCAAACTTAAAATTAGCACATGCGTCAGTGCTTCTTTATATAAAACATCCATTTTAAGATCAATCCCGACTCGGATTTCACCAATAATTTCAAAATCAATGATCGACAAAACACTTAAATATTTTACCAGCGACCACTCATGCAAACTATTTCCTGGCTCATAAACGGCATCAAAATAGCTCAAACTTTCCTTCAATAGAACATGAGCAAAATCACTTAGCTGATTACTGGAGAGCTGCTGCTCTTTTTGCCAAATATTTTCTCTATCAAATAACTCCAGCTCTCCATTAAAAAAATAGAGACGACTATGGATTTGAGAAAAATAATAAAAGATCTTTTTTTCTAATTCTGGGTAAAATTTCTGCGGGCGATAATATAAAATTACATGTTCCAGCACGAATGTATCAGCTAAGGAAGGAGGTGTCCGCCGGCCGCGGATCAAGCTATACTGGGCAAAATCCTTTTCTGTCAAAACCGACATGCTTGTCAAAAAGATAAAGTGCAGTAAGCTTTCTTCTTCATCAACTTCCAAAGGATAACGACTAAGAAACCGTAAGACAAACGAACGAATCGTTCTGAAAAAAGGATCTTGTTCAAGCGTTTTACTTTTATCACGAACAATAGTGTATGTTTTCGTTTGTACTGGAAGTCTTTTCTTACTGATGGTGAGCCATAGACTGAGTTTTAATTTACCATATTCTTCAAACGAAAATGAGAGTGCCTTTTCCAACCCTTCTATGATTCGAATGTTTTGTTGCGTCAATGTTTTTTCTCTATGCTGCTCATACGGCGTTAAAAACCAATACACTTGAAAATAGAAGTAACGAATTTGTAACTCTTCTCCTTTTAACTGTCCATTACGAATTTTTAAATCAAACTCGATCAATAACTTATTTAATTCTTTGATTTTCCGAAATAAGGAGGATTCACTAATCATAAATTTAGTCGTTAATTGAACAATAGTAAATTCACGATAATGAAAAAGATGGTCGATCAACTGAAATTTGATGGAAGAACGAATGTAGTCTTCTACGATCCGACTGACAGAAAAGCGATCCGACATATACAGAGTTACCCATTGACCATCATAAAAAAGACTGCAGTCCTCTTTATACGGTTCTAAATAGTAGCCAAGTTCCTTTAAGTCACTTTCAAAGGATGCTTTAGAAACACCTAAATAAGCCAAAAGCTCCGTATCTTCAATACGGCCCCCAGCTATAATCACTTTTTTCAACAGACGGATTTCCCTTGCTTCCTTCCTCTCCAACAACTCCTCAGTTTTCATTATCATCACTCCATAAAGCGTTATATGCAAGCTGATTCGTGATATCCATGACAGAAGAAAAATATGGATGATACAAAAAATCTTTTTGATAAAACATTTCAATGGTTTGTCCCGTTTGAATGCCCAATGCCAACGTATTGATTTTTTCAAGAATATTGGTTTTAGAGACTAATTGTGCTCCCAATATCCGATGACTGTTTTTTTCAAAAATAATTTTTCCAAAAATATCTTGCTCTCCAGAAAATAAGGAACTTACTTGCTGAGCATAAGCCACTTCGATCAGCTGATCATGAAAAAAACCTTCTGCTTCCGTCAAGCCAGCACTTGCTACATAATAATCGACCAGTTTCGTCCCAATCGTACGGACCGAACCGATGAATTTAGTTGTTGGCTCTATGAGATTTTGTGCCACGACAGCTCCTGTTCGAACGGCATTATTCACTAAAGGAATGTAAAAGGACTCATCAGACAAACTATAAGGAATCTGTATACAATCTCCTGCCGCAAAAATATTTTTTTGTGATGTTTGTAAAAACTCATCGACATAAATTGTTTGATCCGTATGAATTTTGATCTGCTCATCCAAGTAGCTTAAATCAGGACGAACGTTCATTGCATAAATAGCTCGATCTACAGGCAAACGAGATTTTTGAGTTTCTACGATTAGTGTCTGTTCCGTATCACTAATTTTTTCAACGGTTTCATTAAAATGAAAAACAACACCCCTTTTTTCCATTTCTTGCTGTACCGGCGAAATCATTTCTTTATCGAAGTATTTGAATAGTAAGTAATCCATTTGCTCGTATAAATGAACTTCTATGCCTTTATTTAAAAGTGTATCTGCAGCTTCAGCGCCAATCTGTCCGCCTCCGATCAAAGCGACTGTGTGGCTCTCATTCAATTGTTTGATAGCTGGCTGTACATCAGATAAAAATTTATATTTCAACACTTTTTCTGAATGACTGCCGACAATTTTATTCGACCATTGACTTGATCCAGTCGCAAGAATCAGCTTATCAAACGACAGAGCAAAGATCTGGTCATCTTTTTGATAATTGATGATTTGCTGCTCTGAATCCAAGCTGATCACTTCCGCACTCAACAACAAATTAATGGTTTGATCCGTTAGTTGCTCTTCAGAGATAAATGTAGCATCATCTATTGAATTGATTTTTTCATTAAAATATAAGTTCAAACCTCCCGGTAAGTATCCGACTGTGGCCTGTTTTTCAATTAAATAAATCGCTGCATCGGAATATTTTTTGCGAAGCGTAAGGGCCGCCGATATGCCAGCAAATGAAGCGCCGATAATCACTACTTTCACAACTTAACCTTCTTTCATCAGATAATGAAACGTTTTCTTTAAGCATAGCATATGCTTGAATAAAACGCATGAAAATAAGCTAAACTCTGTAAAAAAAAAGCGTGAGCAGGACATCACTCTTTCGAGTCATATCCCACTCACGTAGCAGCCATATAAACACTTCTGTGTCAACCTTGCTTTTGTTGCAATAATAAATTAGTTATCTTTTAAAAACGATTGAATCGCTTCTGCATTTTTTTGTGCATCCAATTCGATCACACTGCCAGAAGGTGTATCATCATTGAAATTCCAGCTGTCTTCGATTGGAACTGAAAGTGAGTCTAAAGGTTTGACCTTCCCTGTGAGAAAATCCTTAGCTAGATCTATGAACAAGCTCGTTGGAACATTTGTATCAATTTTCCCAACGATTTTTCCGGCTACTTGAGGTAATTCCCAAATCGGAATCAAGTCTTTGGATTGACTGATCAAGGCGTCCATAACTTGTTGCTGACGTCTCACTCGACCAAAATCGCCTTCTTCATCCATTCTAAAGCGAGCATATTGCAATAATGTATTTCCATGCATCGTTTGCTCTCCCTTAAAGATATCCACCCCGTCTAGATTAATATCTTTTTCGGCATCTATCTTAACACCTTTAGGATACAGTTCATCGATGATATCACTAAATTCTTTAAAGTCCATTACAACATAATAATTGATCGGCAAATCAAAATTGATATTCAAGACTTCCTTTGTCATTTGGGCTCCACCGTAAGCATATGCCGCATTGATCTTATCCAATCCGCCATCTGGAAAAGTTAAATAACTATCTCTCATGATCGAAATCAGTTTGGGTTGCTTGGTTTTACCATCGTAATGACCAACCATCAACGTATCAGAACGCCCTTGATCTTCATCGTCATCTCTGGAATCATTTCCTACGACCATGACTGTTAATTCTTTATCACTTGTTTGTTCATCACCAGTAAAGTTTTTGTTTATAGCGGGTAATTCAGCTTCACTATCTTCTTTGGCTGATTGAAACGAAATCGCCGCGTAACAGCCTATACTAACTATCACAAGCAAGATAGATAATAACGTGATCGTCAGTATTCGTAAGGGTTTCTTCATTGTACATTCCTTTCTGCAGCTCACATTTACTCTTGGAAAAAGAAAAAATCCTTCACCAAGAACACTCAGCGAAGGGAGTAAAGTACTGGGATAAAAACGGATAACAATGATTCGTCAACTGTCCGCTTCCTAGTTCTTCTCTTCGTTGAGTTTTAGCACTATATAACGTAAAAAGCCTTGCTTTTAGCTGCTTTGAAAAACGCCTTAATTCGACGAATTTTGTCCTACCCGTACCTGTCTTTCGACATTTCTGAGCAGCAGCCTGTGTTTATATAGGAGCCTCACCTAACAAGTATTTGATTCTTTTTAAACTATAAGCGTATCGATTCACAAAGTCAAATTAATTCATTACAAGAACTTTTCTATTTTATAACCAACAGATTAAAATAAAATTACAGGTCTAGATTTCTTTATACAATGCCTAAAAAATAACAATTTTTCCTTTTTCTATTATTAAATATTTTTTAAGAAAGTTAAAAAGCGTGTCGGATAAACAAACTTCTGTTATCCTTCACACTTTTTATTTTTATCTTCGTTTGAATCTGACTACAGCTGAAAATTGATTTTTTCTAACTGAAAGATCGTCGTCAAAATTTCATTTACTTTTTCAAGTAAAGCTTTTTTATCCATAAAATAATCATTTGTCTTGATTTGTTCTGTTTTATTGGAATAAGTGAGGCAATCATATTCCTCTTTCAACCGAATCTGTTCTTCATCCTTTGTATAAAGCGTAAAATCATCAATCACATCTGTTTCGTAAGTCCGCTTGAAACCTTCTTTTAACACGATTGCTGTGATCAAGCTCGAGACCGTCAACTCATCTAATGAGAGTGCCTGTTCATCAATGACCAGCGTATAATTTTCATTTTCAATAATTCCACAAACGTTACAGCCGCCATCAAGTAGATCAACTGTTTTACTGATTGTCGCATTTTTCATTATGATAGATCCTTCTTTCGTAGTTGAATGGCTATTGTCATTGATAGTATAACAAAACAAGGGGCTCTTTTAAATAGCCGAATCAGTATCAGTGACTATTTTTTTACCGAAAAAGCTTGATCTTTGGCTAAGTAAAAGGGTCTTAAGTATGCAACTGTATTGGATAACGGTAAAACATCTCGGCTTAACTTGATGTTTAATTCTGTTTCGATGTATTCTCTTCTTGTAGTGATTCGTTTCCAAAGATTCGGGTACTGTTCTTTTATTTCTTTTTGCAGCTGAGTATCGGCTATTGCCACGCATTCTTCCGCACTGACTCCTGTGTACCCTTTGATTGAAGGAATGATATCGATTTGGAAAATCATCCCGCTTTTGATCGTTTCTGTCGAGTCAGCATAGATCGGTGAAGACATCCATTCTTCATCTGAAACGAGATGCCCTGGATTCAAATGCCAGTGATACTTTTCTTTAGGAAAAACTGACTCGATCGTATCGTATAATTCATGCCCCTGCATGCCGATATGGATTGTTTCCAACCATTCAGCCACCGCGTTATAGTAGGGCTTTGCTACTCTTTCTAGATAATCTTTTTGACTCTCTGGAAGTTGCTGTTCCGATTCGATAACAAAACCAGTCCGACTTGACAAACCACCTTTAAAAGCAGTTGTCAGGGATAATGGATCACCTAACTGGACTTTTTTGTGTGTAGGGTATACATTTGCTTTTTCAAAACGCTGTCCTGTCGCCGCAATCGTTACAACCGTATTGGTTTGCCCTTCTGCGGTCAATCGACTTCCAAGATCTGCTTCAGTCATACCAACTTCTACCGCATTCATTGCTGCTAAAATACAAAAAGAAGACAAATTTGCTCCATACTCATAATGAGCGATCTCATTAGCATTGTTGATTGTTCGCACACCAGCATCTCCGCCAATAAATAAATGGGCCGCATTTTCGACTTGAGCCTCTTGTGCTACGCTGTTTAACAAGGCTGAAACAATGAAATAAGGAATATCAAAAAATGCAGCCGATTCACTCATTCGCGTTGTGAACATTTTCCAACCGACTAAACCGACTTTTTTCTTTTCGGAAAGACCGATTTCATTAAACACTTCTTCTAAAGTTGCTTCATTATCCATTGGTTGATTTGGCAGTGAAAAAAGCGGCGTATGCTTTAAGGCAACTTCAATCCGTGACACTGCTGCCATTTTTAAATTTTCATTTCCTAAAATTACTGTACATTTTCCTGATGCCTCAACAACTAATAAGCCTTCTTCAAAACGAGGGATAAAACCGGTCAGATATTCAAAATTGCCGCCATGCTCTTTATCTGCATAGATGATTACTACGTCAAAATCAGATTTTTTCATCTCTTTTAGTAGTTTTGCTTTACGTTCCTTGATGGTTTCATCTGTTAAAAATACAGGCGGTACCTGCTCAAAATACGTTGGTTCTTTTATTGCTGTCAGTACTATTTCTCTATTGTTCATTGGTTTTCTCCTTTATGCTTCCGTTATGATTACTTCAACATCGTTCATTTCTAATTGCTTCATAAATTCTGCTTCAAGCTTTTCGTCTGTCACCAGCACATCAATAGCACTCAAAGAACAGACCTTGAAAAAACCTGTTGTTTCGATTTTTGTATGATCTGCAAGGGCGATAACTTTTTGAGCTTGAGCAATCATTTGTCGCTTAACCAGCCCTTCTTCTTCTGTATGGATAAATAGGCCTTCTTTAGAAAGAGCAAAAACGCCTAATACTGTATAGTCTACCTTATACTCTTCAATTTTCTTGACTGTTTCAGCACCATATAAAAATAATTGCTTCTTATGTAGTTTCCCCGGAAGTATGCTGACTTGAGCTTTATCATAGTTTGCTAAAAGCATTGCATGTGACAAAGAATTAGTTATCGCCTCCATTGTATGATCGCTTAATTCTTTGATCACAGCTTCAACTGTGGTTGAGGAATCAAACAAAATACTTGTATTGTCCTTAATAATCATTGCTGCTTTTTGGGCCATTCTTTCTTTGATCACATTAAATTTAGTGGAACGTTGCTCATAATCTAAAATCAGCCCTTCGCGATTGGCAGATACTGCACCGCCATGGGTTCTGCGTACGATATTCAGTTGCTCTAATTTGATTAAATCTCTTCTAACCGTGTCTTTTGATACCTGGAGCATCTCTGAGAGCTGTTCGATGGTTGCACTCCTGTGTTCATCGATGAATCCCTTGATTTTCTCCATTCTCTCTTCAATCAGCATTTTCTTCACTCCTCATGAACAGCTTACCATCAAAAGCATTTTTTTGCAATTTTTATAAATAAATAATTAAACTAATGCAAAACAATGCATAATGAATGATATCGACTTACATTTAGCCATTTCTATGCTCTTTTTAGCAAGCTTTGACCCTTCATGTTAGTGATTTTAATCTTAAGGAATATTGTACAATACATAGAATTATGAGAATCTACTAATTTAGCTTTACTTTGTATGACTTATGCCTAATAATATGGTTAATCTACTATTCATAAAATAGTAGTGAAAAAGAGGAGGAATTTTTTATGAAACTTTTTAAAGGTATGATGGTCGCAGGTTTATCAATCAGCTTATGTGCGGCAAGTTTAGGTGCAGTAGCAACCGCTGCTAATGCTGCAACAGTAGTGGAATCAAACTATGCGAAAACGGTTACGTTATTTAACAAGGCGGATCTATTGGAGTATACTGGTTTGTCACTAACAGCGACTAACGTTACTGAAGTCTACAACAAATTAACGAAGGCTAGCGCTTGGGAAGCGGCAGGTTACAGTACATCCGAAGCAAATGTGATCGCTCGTAATTTTAGTTTGTCTTACTCTAAATCAATCAATCTTTTGAGAAAAATGACTTACCAAAATGATTTGCATTTAAAAGTAATTTTGATCACAAAAGGCTATGTAAAAGCTGAATTTGGTTTACAAACTTACTATGTTCCTGAATTACCAGAAGTACCAGAAACTTCTGAAGACCCTGAAATCCCTGAAACACCGGAAGTACCAGAAACACCGGAAAAACCTGAGGTCCCTGAAACGCCAGAAGTCTCTGAAACGCCTGAAACGTCTGACCTAAAAAAACTTGAAGTAGAAGTAAAATATACTACAGGTCAACAAATTGAATTACAATATGAAGTAAAAGCAAATGGCACGATCAAAGCGCAATACCAAGATAAATCAAATAGAATTCAGTTACAAGGTAGCGCTGCACAAACAAAAATCGAAGGAATCATTGCTGGTTTAAATCTTAAAACAGCTAGCCAAAAAGAGATCACAGCACATATCTTAAACAAATTAGGAAACGGTTCAAATTATAAACAGTTCCAATTCCAAGGACAATTTAACGATTCTACACAAGTAAAATTTAAACTAAAATAAGTCACTTGTTAAAGACAAATCCGTTTCCTCTTAGGAAATAAAACAACATTCACGAAAAATAATAGTATTCAAGTTCTCCTGAATTCTAGCTGATTTTCACCTAGTGATTCAGCACTTAAAGTTATATACGATTAAAACACAGCGTAGCAATGGCTTTTGCTTCCGCTGTGTTTTGATTTTTAGCTGATCGAAAAACCTATGTTTTATTCTGCTGTTAAGGCAGCCATTGTAATGTAGTTGTAAGGCTGATTGAAATGAGGTAGGAAGAAGATATCCAGTAATTTTAACTCATCGATCGTCACTTTTTGCTCGATTGCTAGTGAAAATAAATGAATCCCCATAGAAATTTCCGCTTGTGAGCACATCTGTGCACCAACGATCCTGCGAGAATTCCGTTCATAAACAATCCGAATTTTAACTGGATGATTGTCTGACATAAACGCTGGCTTTTGCAAATCTGTGTAATCTGTATACAATACATCTATAGTATGTTTTCTCGCTGCTTCAACTGAAAGTCCAGTTGAAACCATATTCAAACCAAAGATCGAAATGCCATTAGATCCTTGTACACCTGATGAAGCAAGTTTAGTACCACCTATATTATGACCTGCAACAAGACCTGTTCGAACTGCATTGGTTGCCAGTGCAATATAGCTGATTTTGCCTAACGCGTTCGAGTAAATTGTCGCACAATCACCCACCGCATATACCGAAGGATCGCTAGTCTGTTGATGCTCATCAACAATATAAGCGCCATTTTGAAATAACTCAAGATGCTCTTTTCCAAGCTCATTATTTGGTAAAAATCCTATTGCATTAATCACTAGATCGACCTTGTATGTTCCTTTGTTGGTAACGATCGCTTCGACCTTTTCCGTTCCTTTATATTCTTCAGCAAGTTCACCGAAATGAAGTTCTATTTCATTATCTGCTAATGTTTTGTCCATTTCATCGGTAAACTCTCGATCATAATAACTAGGCAGTGAACGTTCCGCACCATCAAACAGTAAAACGTTTTTCCCTCTTCTTTTCACTGCTTCGGCAATTTCTACACCAATATAGCCGGCTCCGATTACAGCAACTGTTCGAACAGTCGGATCTGTCATCAACTGGTCTACAGCTTGGCCATCCTGGAACCGCTTCAAAAAATGAATGTTCTTCAAATTGGTTCCTGGAATCCTTGGCGATATTGGTTTAGAACCTGTAGCCAAAATTAGCGTATCGTATTTTTCGCAGAAAGTGGCTCCTGTGCTCGTTTTGCAGATAACTTGCTTTTGGTGAAAATCAACACTTTCTACAGTTGTTTCTGTATGAATCTTAGCACCCTTAGCTTCGAAATCTTCCTTTTTCGTATAAAATAACCCCTCATACGAATCTATTTGCCGACCAACCCAAAGCGCTGTACCACAGCCTAAATAACTGAGGTTCGAATTTTTCTCGATCATAATGACTTCTTGCTCTTGATACTGATCAAGAAGAGTATTTGCCGCTGCAATTCCAGCGTGGTTTGAACCGATAATCACTGTTTTATTCATTTTTTCCTCCTTTGAACTAACTGTACCTCTAAGTAAAAGTGAGTGAGACATAACTCTTCAAGTCATATCCCACTCACTTATAATCCGAATAAACGGTGGAAGCAGAAGCAATCCCTTCGGAAATAAGCTGAAATTGCTGTAAAACACAACGAGTACCGAGTTGATGTTGCACAGTACCTACTTGGTCACAAAAATTTGAAGAACACCAGGTAGGTACCAATTATCATCAGCTCGTAAACTCACTGTGATGCTTGGCAATTTTCGTGAATTCCTTCTTATTTCTCGGGATTAAACACTTCTGTCCCATCCTCCTTTATTCCATTCATTAAGCTTCTGTCGGTAAAATATTTTCAACCTCAGAATGTGGACGTGGAATCACATGGACAGATAATAACTCGCCAACACGTTGAGCTGCCGCAGCGCCTGCATCAGTGGCAGCTTTGACTGCGCCTACATCACCGCGAACCATGACTGTCACGATACCGCCGCCAACTAGTTCTTTTCCTACTAATGAAACATTTGCAGCTTTGACCATTGCATCAGCCGCCTCGATTGAACCAATTAGTCCTTTTGTTTCGATCATTCCTAAAGCATCAGATTTCATTATAATTTCCTCCTAAAGATATATATTAATTTTTTTGGATAACAACAGTAGTTCCGGGTTTTACCCCAAGAGCATTTGCTTCTTCTGTATCGATATGGCATTCCAAACCAGAGTTTTCAGCCGCTCGAATCACAACATTATTTAACGTACCGCCACGATCTCCAGAAAATTCGATCGTTACAGCTTCGCCATCACGAACGCCTAAACGTTCAGCATCTGCCGGCAGCATATGGATATGACGTTTAGCAACGACCACACCTTCTGCTAATTCAACCGAACCATTAGGACCGACCAGTGTGAGCCCACCTGTTCCAGCTAAATCTCCTGACAATCTTAAAGGTGCTTTGACACCGACTTTAAATGAATCACTTTGTAAAATTTCGACTTGGGTTTGATTTCTAATCGGTCCTAGGATCCGAACATTTTCGATCATACCTTTTGGCCCACAGATCATCACTGTTTCTTTACAGGCATATTGTCCCGGTTGAGAGAGATCTTTTAGTTTGGTTAATTGATGACCGCAGCCAAAAAGCTTATCCACATCTTTTTGTGATAAATGAATATGACGATTGGAAATTCCAACAGGGATTGCTTTGTTGTCCGACTGACTATTTTTTTGACCAGCCTCTGCCAATTTTTCCAGCACCAGACCTAGTAATTCTTCATAATTATCCATTGATTCAACTCATTTCTCTATTGATTCATACCAGCTAATACTTGACGAACAACATTAGCTAGCGTTTCTAAATCACCTTCTGCTATGTTGTTGATCATCGTTGCTTTTGTTTCTGTTTTTGGTGTTGCTGGACAAGCTGTCTCTGCTGCCGTTCGATCAAAAGTAAAGGTTGGATCGTTTTCAACTAAAGTTGTCACATCTTTTAAGCCATAGGCAACTTTTTTGATATTCAATAAATGCTTCGGTCCAACATTTTCTGACACTGAACTCCCGCCAAATGTTCCACAGCCTAACGTAAACGATATCGGCAAACCAGTACTGATACCAGTTCCACCTTGACTACCGCCAGTATTTACTAAAATTCTTGAAGCAGGTTTTGCTGCGAACTTCATGACGATATCACGATCATTAGTATGAATACTCATTGTATGACCGATTCCATTTTGCAATAGCTCGATGCTCAAATGACAGGCTTCTTCCCAGTCATTTACGACATAGAAGGCAAGAACTGATGTCAATTTTTCAAAAGATAAAGGATACCCTGCTCCTACACCGTCTTGAGCGCCGATCAACACTTTCGTACCTGCTGGAATCGAAATTCCTGCTGCTTCAGCAATCACAGACGCCGCACGTCCGACAAATTTAGCATTCATGGCATACCCATTTTTAAAGAGCAGCTTACATACCTTGTCTGTTTCATCAGGTGACATAAAATAGCCGCCCTGCGCTTTTAGCTCACGAATGACTGCTTCTTTATTGACTGTTTCACAAATGATCGATTGCTCAGAAGCACAGATCGTCCCATTATCAAACGTTTTTGATGCGATGATTTTCGCTACAGCGCTTTTCACATCTGCTGTTCGCTCAATATACGCTGGTGAGTTCCCTGCCCCTACGCCTAATGCTGGCTTACCTGAACTGTAGGCAGCTTTAACCATACCAGGTCCACCAGTAGCAATGATCAAATTCACTTCTGGGGCATGTAGTAACTCATTCGTACCTGGCATTGTTGGAATCGATGCACAGCTGATGATTCCCTCTGGCGCTCCGGCTGCAACAGCGGCACGATTTAACATATCAGCGGCTTTTCTCGTACAATCAAGCGCTGCTGGATGTGGTGAGAAAACAATAGCGTTTCTTGATTTGATAGCAATCATCGCTTTAAATATCACCGTTGAAGTTGGATTGGTTGAAGGGATGATTCCTAAAACTAAACCAACGGGTTCCGCCACATCGAATGTTCCCTTCGCTGGATCTTCAGCCACGATGCCAATTGTTTTTTCATGTTTGATTTCTTCGTACAACAGTGTAGATGCTGCATGGTTTTTGTAAGTTTTATCCAGCACTTTACCAAAACCAGTTTCTTTTACTGCCCGCTCTGCTAAACAAGCGGCATGTTTACTAGCTGTTTCTGTCATACTTTGCAAAATTTTATCAATTTGTTCTTCCGAAAAAGTCGCAATTTTTTCTGCAGCAATTTGTCCTTTGCGGGCTAAATCGCGGGCTTCCTGGACAGAACGTAAATCTTTATCAAAAGTTTCCATTCGTGATCCTCTATTCATTTGTTATTAAAAAGTCAATCAATGCCGCTACTAATTTTTCTTTACTCGTGCGGTAGATCTCTTTTTTGGGAATACTAAAGTTTGTTTGTTCCTTGGCTAATTTTCTCAAATCGACGACTTTCATCTGTGTGAGCTCCTGCAACAAATTTTCTTTGCTAGTCGCTTCATTCTTTTCTGAAATAGTTGCCTCTTCAAGCTGATCAACTTCAATCAGTTCGATCATATCAGCTGCTTCAACTTCCGGCCGTTCGATTGCTGAGATCTGAATAAAGTTTTCAGGTGCAACTTCTGGTCTTGCAATCACATGAGATCCTGCTAACAGTCCTGCACCTAAACGTTCAACACTGGCTATTGCCGCCTGAACCGCCGTTTCAACAGCAGCAACATCGCCTGTAATCAAAACGGTATTCAAGCCGCCGCCAACCTTATTTTTTCCTAAAAGCTGGACTTCTGATGATTTAAGCATGGTGTCCGTTGCCTCGATCATCGCCAACAAGCCTTTTGTTTCAATCATTCCGATAGCTTGATTCATTGTTTATCAACACCTTTCAATTTTCCACATAAAATCGTGACCTTGTCTGGTGTAGACCAGCGGACTGTATGATTTTTCGGTATAAAAATAGTATCTCCTTTAGTTGCCGTATAAGTGGTCCCATCGATGGTTAACTGAAGTTTTCCTTCAATGACATAGTTGATCGATTCCAACGTTTTTTCCTCATAAAAACTACTTTTATCTATTTCTAAAATCCCGCCGCTCATCTGTCTTTCCACTGGTGTAATCAGTTCTTGGTAGCAAACATTAGGATTTTCCTTGATCAAAGGCTGGAGTTTAACGGTAGATCCGTGAATTATTTTTAACCCACTAGTGTGTTTTTCAAATGTAAAAGGAGCTTCCGAAAAAATATTGGTTCCTGCATCATGTAATAGTTGTCTTAGTAAGGAGACCAATCCTTCTTTAGAAATCGTTTCATGATCTGACCAAGCGATTTTTTCTTCTGGCTCTGTCTGCATGTGAAATACAATCTGATACGCCTCTGCGAGATCTTTTGCAGAAGGGGTGATGATCGTTTTTTTCGTTATTAACAGACTTTTTTTGCCTTCTTTTTGAAGCGTTTCAATATCTTCTGCACAAATTAATTTTTTCATCTTGCCACACTCTCTTTTATACAGATTCACAACTTTCGTCAATGATTCCGATCACAGCAGCATCAATAGGAATCAAATCGTCTTCCAACATCCGTCGGGCAGCTGAACCTGTAGCGATAATGACCCGATCACCGATTCCTGCTCCTATTACATCGCAGACAACCAGCCGTTCACCATCTCTTGAACCGCCAGTGACTTGGGCCAACATTAGTTTTAACCCATTTAATTTTTCGGATTTTCGGGTAGCCCAAATAGTATCCATTAAGGTTGCAGTTACCATTGGTTATTCTTCTCTCTTTTTTTAATTTCTTCGATCGCTGCTGTGACCGAAGCCGTGTCACCAAAAATTGCTAACAAAATCATATTTTGCGGGCAACTTCCTCGAATGTCCTCGATCGTAACACCGACCGCTTTTTCAGCAACATCTGTAGCACAAATCATTTCGATCAGTTTTCCCTGCACCAATCCCACTGCATCTGGTGTTCCCAGCTCTTCTTTTGATCCTTTGCGACGATTTAAAATCGCCAATGTATTTTCTCCAGGAGATTTAATAATTCGACAATCCATGGTTTACACCTCCTATTTCAGTACTTGATCCGTACAACTTAGTGCAATTCCAAGCGGCGTTGCAAACATCGGATTAAGCGGCTTGAACGTTGGAATTCCAGTTGTTTTTTCTATGATTGTTTCAATGTTTTTTAAACAGGCTGTACCGCCAACAAGATAAATTCCTTTCACTGTATAGCCTGAAATCTGCTGGGTAATGATCGATGAAATTTTTTCAATAACTGGTTTTAACGTCGGCAGTAATTCATCATGGTGCTTTTCATTACGCTTATAGCGTTCAGCTTCATCAAAAGAAAATTTATAGGCACCTGCCAAAACTAACGATAAATGTGTACCGCCGGTTGCTTCATCTGCTACTTTAACCACTCGACCTGATTCAATGATCGAAATACCTGTTGTTCCTCCACCGATATCCACCACTGCACCGTCAGTTATGTTTAACAACTGATTTGCTGCCGTCGGTTCATCTAATAAATTCGTCAATTCAAAGCCTGCGCTTTGCACCACATTCTTGATTGCCCCACCATCTAATTCATCGGTTCCAGGTGGTAGTGAAGCAGCAGCATACAGCAGTTCTGTCTGTAATTTTTGCTCCAGTTCTGCTTTTAGCTCACTTACAATTTCAACCGCTCCAATATAGTCAACGACCATGCCATCACGAACGACATCGGCGTAACGGTATGCGCCAGCTACAGGTTTAAAATGCTCATCTAACACTGCCAATACAATACACGCAGTACCAAGATCAACTCCTGTGTAATATATGGTTGAAGGATCTTTTTTTGGCTTTTTGATCACCTTTTCAAAATCTGCAATAAATTGATTGCACTCTTTCAATGCTTGTTTATTCATCGGCATCCCCTACTAATTGTTTGACTAAATGGCTCAGCTCTTGAATCACAGTTGATAATGGCCGACTGTATGTTGGATAAACAGCTGATATGAGACAAATTAAACCATATATTTTTTTTAGCTTGATCAATAACTGTCCATGCTCACTAAAGAGATGAATAGGCTCTAAATGAAAGACAGTTGGTTCTGCTTGCCGTTCACTTGGTTCTAATGATTCGGGTTCAGTTGAAAGAACGGCAACCATTTTTTTCTCTAATAAGAGCAGCTTTTGTCCTAGAATCAATTGTTTCTTTTTTGCTAAAACGACCGCCTCAAATAACTCGGCAGAAAGAATCTCTTGATATGCTGTTAATGTATCAACCTTTGTTTCCACAACAGCTTCCTTTTCTTCTGCTTTTAAGATAGGCTTAAGTTCTATTCTTTTATCCTGCACAAACTGTTTTGCTCCAGGCGTTAAACGTTCTGTTTCAGTTAAAATCAGTTGAGTGAATGGTTCTCTGCGAAACGTTGTTTGAAGTTCCCGTTCTGTAATAAAATGCATTAGTAACCACCTCTTAGCAACCTCTGATAAATAGCTTCAAGCTCTGCCTGATTAGGTTTTCTCGGATTGGTCAGCGTACATTTATCCGTTAGAGCTTTCTCAGCCATGTCTGGAACAGCGGCTAAAAACACGTCCGGATCAATCCCGCATTCGTTGATGAATCTTGGAATTTCCATTTGTTTAAACTGACGCTGAATGCCTGTGATCATTGCATGGACTGTTGCTTTAGCTGTTCCTGCTCGAAACCCTAAATGTCCTGCGATGTTCTGGTACAACACCAGATTATCCGTTTCACGCTCAGCATCCAATCCGGCATTATAACTGATTACATGCGGCAGCAGCATAGCATTGGCACGTCCGTGTGGAATATGAAAACGCCCGCCTAACGCATGGGCTAAGCTGTGACAAATTCCCAACGATGCTTCACTAAACGCCATTCCCGCTAAACAAGATGCATTATGAATCTTTTCGCGGAGTGCCAAATTCTCTCCTTGATTAAAAACTGGAATCAAATCATCCCATATCACCTTCAGTGCTTTTTCACTGCAAGCATCTGTAAAATCAGTTGCTTGTGTCGAAGCCAATGCTTCCATACAATGAGTAAAGACATCGATCCCTGTGTCAGCAGTCACATTTTTTGGGACACTGACTGTTAATAATGGATCTAAAATAGCTAAATCTGGAATCATACGGTCATCAACTAAGGCATATTTACTTTGTGCCTCAGGATCAGAAATAACTGCGAAAGCTGTAACTTCACTTCCTGTTCCGCTCGTTGTCGGAACACAAATCAATTGGACAGGTGTTTCTTTTTCAGCAATCGTATAGACATGCCGAATGACTTTAGCCGCGTCCATCGCAGAACCGCCACCTAAAGCAATGATCCCATCGGGTTTTGAGTTGACCGCAGCAATCAAGCCATTCGTCACGACATCGATCGTAGGATCTGGAACAATTCCAGAAAAAATACAGTAGTCGATTGCTTTTTCCTTTAATAGCTGGCCGACATTTTCTGCTGTACCATTTTTTTCCATGAAAGGATCACAAATAATCAAAACTCGGCTTAAAGATAAGGATTGTACAGCAGATAATGAGTGTTCACCTGTGATGATTTTGGTCGGCATCTTAAACTGACTAAACAAATAATATCCCCCTTTCTTCATTCATGTCATTCCATTAATAAATAGAATCAAATAGAGCAGGTCGTTTCAATGGTAGTAATAGTTTCTGTCAATGTGTGCAGTGCGTTTTCATCTGTCAAATCCACTTGAAACTGGTACGTTTTAATTCCGATTTCTCTCAATGTTTTTTGGGCTCGTCTATATTTTTCTTCAGAATAATCATTCGGTTCGTAAGTAATGATTCCCAGTACTGGAATCCTGAAAACTTGAGCAAAATTGGGTGGATAGCTTTTTTTCATACGTTTTATCGGCAAAAGAAAGACTGCTTGGCTTGCTTCTTGTTGTAACGCGATAATATGCTTGTGCATCCAAGGGCTTTCTAAGTAAGGGCCTGGAACAATGATTGTTTTTTTAGTGTAATGAAGGCTAGCCACTTTGCGGATTGGCTGTTCTGTTTGTTCAACTGCTTGCGCAATCCGCTGACTACCACTTCCAATAGGTCCTACGATCAACAATCGCTTATTCATGTTCTAGTTACCTGAACAACTTCATAATCCAACTGTTCTTTTAAGATTCTGACCACAGCTCCTAAGGCTACTTCAACACTTTGAACATCACCCGTCAGTAAAACGGAACCAGTAAAACGATCAAGAAAGCCTACAGCTACATCTGCACTTTTCCCAGCAATATCTGCTGCAATGATCGCTGTCTCAAAAGGAGAAATCGTTAAAATCCCAATTGCTCCTGTTTCTTCAACCCCTAGCGACTCATACACTTCAGCAATGGGTGATGCGATCACATGGGCTAACGTCACCTGCTTGCCGGGAACCGATTCTTCTATGACCCGCTGTGCATTACTTTCCAACATCAGACCGCTTCCTTTCTCGTTTTTCTCTTATTAATGACGTACAACCTTTACAGGAAAATCATATTCCTTGATCCAGCCTTCGATTCGATCTAGCTCAGGATCTGACAATGACGGATCGCCATCTACAGGATACTCCATACCAAGCTGACCATATTTGTTAACGCCTAATTTATGATAAGGTAATAAATCGATTCCATGAAAATTAGGATACTCTTTGTACGGTAATAAAAACTCGATGATCGCTTGAATTTCTTTTTGGCTGTCGTTGATCATTTTTAACATCGGCATCCGGATCTGTACGGCATGACCTTGCTCTAAAACCTCTTTTAAATTTGCCAAGATCTTTTCATTACTGATCCCTGTCAATTCATTGTGTCGAACAGGATCCATATGTTTTAAATCAAACAAGAATAAATCAACATAATCAGCAATTTTAAGCAGCCGTTCCATTCTTGAATGTCCGCAGGTTTCGATTGCGGTATTGATTCCATCTGCTTTACACGCCTGTAATAATGCAAGTGCAGCTTCTGGTTGAGCTGTACACTCACCACCGCTAAGCGTCACACCGCCTCCTGACTGTTCATAAAATTCATCATCTTCATGAACAATTTCCATTACTTCTGAAATAGACTTGATCTCACCAGTAATATTCAAGGCCGCCATCGGACATACGTCTGAACAGGCACGACAACCTGTACAGGCGATGTCACGATTGACCTGATGATTTCCATTTTCATCCATATAATGAATCCCCACTGGACACACGTCTACACAGGCTCGACAGTCACTACAGACACTTTCCTTATACATGACTTCGAACTTTCTTTCTAGACCTTCTGGATTCGCGCACCACTGACAACGCAAAGGACAGCCTTTGAAAAAAACGATCGTTCGAATCCCTGGTCCATCGTATAAGCTATATTTTTGTACATTAAAGATCATGACCTGTCTTTCAATTGTCTCCGTGCTTGGGTTATTCATTTTTTTCATCCTCCAGTGTTAAAACTTAGTTAACATTGTTCGGCTGATAATTTCATCTTGCACATCTTGACATAATTCAACGAAGAAGGCACTGTAGCCTGCCACTCGAACAATCAAATCACGATATTCTTCTGGATGTTTTTGCGCTTCCAACAATGTTTCGTTATCTAAATAGTTAAACTGCATTTCGCCATTCCCTAAAACACTGGCTGTTTTCAGTAAGGTAATCAAGCTTTCTTCACCTTCTGGGGTACTTAACAAACCAGACATGATCTTGAAGTTATGCACCATACCCATGTTCATCGTGTCATTGGCCATTTTAGAGATCGATTTGATGATCGCTGTCGGTCCTTTAAAGTCGGCTCCCTGTGTTGGACTGATACCATCTGATAGCGGAATCCAAGCCTTACGTCCATTAGCAGATGCACCCGTCATTTGACCTAACGGCGTATTATTTGAAATGGATAAGGTACCATGACATAACTCTGAATATAGCGTTTTGTATTGACGATGCTCCGCTTCAGTAAAGTGGATCAAATCAGCTGCAATCAGATCGGCATAATCGTCATCGTTGCCGTATTTAGGTGCATTTAAACAATCTGTACGAATCTGTTCATATCCAACAAAGTCAGCTTTTAATGCACGATTCAATTCTTCTAAGGTGTATTTTTTCTCATCGTAAACCAGTTTTTTGATCGCTGCCATCGAATCCGCATAAGTAGCTAAACCAGACCAGACAACGCCCGGACCAAAGTTATACATCGCACCGCCACTAGACACATCTTTTCCACTTTCCATACAGCCTTCATACATTAAAGACATCAATGGTTTCGGTGCTAAATCACGATGAACTCTTTGTGTGATCACAGTTGCGACTGATGACCATTTCGTAATGTATTTGATTTGTTCTTTGACTGCTTGTTCAAATTGTTCGTAGGTATTAAAACTGGTTAAATCGCCCATATCCGGACAAACTTTTTTCCCATACCATAAAGGCACACCTTTGTTTAAAACCAATTCAATACAGATTGGCCACTGTGTATAAGCCGTTGATGTCCATTGATATAGTCGACCAGATTTTTGTGGCTCCACACAGCCCATCAAACAATAATCACGGGCATCTTCGATTGAAACGCCTTTGGCCAGCATCATTTTGATATGGGTATCGTCAAAGTGACACGCAGGAAAGCCGATTCCAGCACGAACGACATCAACGATTTTCTTCAAGTATTCTCTAGGAGAACGATTATGAATACGACAAGCAAGAGACGGCTGATAGACTTTTACATGACGAACGGCCTCCATCAATAGATAGGTCAAATCATTCGTCGCATCGCGTCCTTCACGAGTAACCCCACCCACACACATATTGACAAAAGGTTGGTAGCCCGCGAAGAATTTTGAACCGCCTTCACTTGTGATCCACATCATTTCAGACATCTTGATCAGCATACAGCCAGCTAATTCAAAAGCTTCGTATTCATTCATTTTTCCTGTTGCTAAATCATTTTGGAAAAATGGGTACATGTATTGATCCACACGGCCGATCGACATCCCTGTCTGATTTTCTTCAACAACAAGTAATGATTCAATCGTCCAAACAGCTTGGATTGCTTCCCAAAATGTTTCTGGTTTATGAGCAGGAACTTTTGCATTGACTTCGGAAATTTTCAGTAATTCCGCTTTGCGTTTTGGATTCGTTTCTCTTTGAGCTAACTGAGCCGCATATTCTGACATTCTACGAGCGTAGATCATCACACCTTCTGCTGTATCGATGATCGATTTGTAGAAATAGATTTTTTCAATATCATCAGGATTTTTATAATCCATTTTTTCAAGTTGTTCCTGTGCCTCTTTTTGAATATCCAGCATGCCCTTTTTCATTAGAATAACGTCATAGCCTGGATTAGAGTCACCGCCGCCATTTAATTGATGATACGAACAATCGGAAACAAAGGATTCACCTGATAATTCCCAAACCCCCGCTTCACGAAATTGATCTTCACAGTATTCGTCAATCGATTTTCCTTTCCAGAATGGGAATAATTCTTCACGCATAATCTTTTTATCTTCATCTGAAATGAAAAATGGATCTTGCGGACGGTCAGATATCGTATCGATTTCCTCTTCCATCCAACGCCAAGCAATATCCGGAGAAAAAGAACCAGCACGAGGTGCGCCATTAGGAGCGCCTACGATCAATTCATTATCCTGAATAACCAAAGGTGCCGTTTCACAGCAACGCTTGAATGACTTAGCTCTTAATACATTTTTAGGCATACCAGGGTTTTCTTTCGCAATTTCTGTAATTACTCTTGCTCTATGCGTAGTAATCGTCGGTACTTGTTTTAAGTAGTTTTCTTTTAGTGCTTCTAAACGTGGGGTGATTCCTGATGGAACGCTAGTCTGTCCATCTGTCGCAAAGCCGCCGCTGGTCGAATTAGTTGTATTTAAGTCATCTGAAACGGTCGCAAACATTTTCATTAAAGCTGTTTGTTCTTCTGGACTTAATTCTTTGGTTGCTTCAGCCAATTTTGCTGAAAACTCTTTAATATCCATCTTGTTCCCTCTCTTCACAACAATTTATTTTTCCAATATTTTTCTTAATACTTTTTCTAGTAATGCTTTATCTACCTTTTCCAATGATGAGATTTCATTTACAGGATAGCTGATTTGTCGCACATAGGTTAAATCTGCAGCAGTAATATTTTTCGCACTGATTCCTCTTCCGGTAGTAAAACCACCCAAGATCATTGATAATGGCAGATTAGAATTCAGCCCTAAACTTGCTAATCCCGCTGGTGCATTAACAATCATACGTCCGACTGGTTTTTTCAAAGCGAATTCGCTGAGGACTGCAGCGTTTTGAGAATGCATCGCTAAAGTATGTCCATTATTTTTTTCTTTCAATAATCGAATGGATTTTTCACACGCATGAACCCAATCTGGTTCTAGATAAAAAGCCAGCACAGGACATTTCATTTCGTTTGCAAACGGATCTTCTTCATAAAGATACTGTTGTTCAGAAACTAATACTTTCGTATCTGATGCTACTGAAAAACCAGCCATCTGTGCGAGGTAAACCGCATGTTTCCCTATACAGGCTACATTGATTTGATTATCTTTCGGTTGCAGCACATCTAGAAGTTTTTGTTCTTCTTCTTTCGATAAAAAGTGTGCACCCGATTGCTGCATCACCGCTTTTACTTCTGCTGCGATTACATGTTCTGCAATCAAGTACTGTTCTGCTCCTGGAAGTAAGCCGCAGTCAAATGAGCGGCTTTGAATAATTGCTTCAACAGCAGGTTTGATCGGTGCCGAACGTTCGATGAAGACCGGTGTTGCACCCGAACTGCCATAAATAATTGGTTTTTGGTTGATGGTTGCGTTATTATATTTTGAATTTCCAATTACTAAGATCATGGCAGTATCCGGATGAGTCAACACTTCTTTTATTCCATACTCTGTTACATGTTCTACACAGTTTAAGCAACCTTTGGGTAAGCCTTTTGCTTCACAAATTTGCTTGACCTTTTTTACGACCTGACATGTGGTCTTAAGCGCTTTGGGATTTGGGATAGCTAAAATAGCATTACCAGATTTGATACCGATCACTAAGCTATATAACGTTGTTAAGACAACATTTTCACACGGCAGAATGACTGGTATTACTCCTAGCGGTACACCTACTTGTAAAATATTCCCCGCAGAATCTTTTACTAAGTCCCCAATGCATTGCTGATTAGATATGTCCTTAGCCAGCTCCGTTAAAAATTGATTGAGCAATGACCGCTTATCTTCTTCACAGCCCCGTTTTGTTTCAGCCATTTCAATTTCTACAAAATGATGAAGCTCAGGTTTGATTTGTTCCAATAAATGATCGATTATTTGATCCAAATGCTTTTGTCCGTAATCTTGAACTAGATACTGTGCATCCCTTGCTGTCTCTACTAAAATCCGTGCTTCCTGGATCGATAACAAATCTTTATCTACATGCTGCATCTAAACTGCATCTCCCTCCTCTTCAGATAAAAGACTATTTAACTGATAGCAGTTAATCATTTTATTTAGATCGATATGTGGTCCGGCAATAACTACCGAACTATAAACCTCGGCTCCTAAGTTTTCTACAGCCTTAATTCCAGCTTCTACCGCTGATTGACAAGCAACTACATCCCCTTGAACGATCACTGAAATATAACCAGATGCTACATTTTCATAACCAACTAATTCAACGTCCGCCGCTTTACACATCGCATCACAAGCTTCTAATACAAACACTAAACCAAATGTTTCAATAGCTCCAATTGCTTCAAAGGTTTTCATTTGTTTCCCCCTTATTTACACATCTATTGCATGGACAGAAACAATGTCCCCAACAGATGGAATCGGTCTTGGCATAACATTTTGTGCAGTCAACGTACCAATTGCCTCCGCCGCCCTAGCACCAGCAGCTACAGAAGCTTCAACTGCCGCCACATCTCCTTTGACCATGATCGTGACTAATGTAGAACCAATATTTTCATAAGAAACCAGCTCAACATCCGCTGCCTTCAACATCTCATCACAAGCTTTCAACGCAGGAACCAGACCAACCGTCTCAATAAGTCCCAACGCTTCCTCACCACGATAAACCAAATACAATCCCCCATTTCTAATATAAAAGCTGAGTGGGCTTGCCAGACTCGAATGAAAAATAGGAAAATTTGACTGTGACGCTCTTTGTCACATGCAGATTTTATCTTTTTTCCGAGAGTTTAGCCCACGAAGCTAGACATTATAAAAGCTGAGCGGGCTTGCCAAACTCGAATGAAAAATAGGAAAATTTGACTGTGACGCTTTTTGTCACATGCAGATTTTATCTTTTTTCCGAGAGTTTAGCCCACGAAGCTAGACATTATAAAAGCTGAGCGAGCTTGCAAGACTCAAACGAAAAATAGGAAAATTTGACTGTGACGCTTTTTGTCACACGCAGATTTTATCTTTTTTCCGAGAGTTTAGCCCACGAAGCTAGACATTATAAAAGCTGAGTGGGCTTGCCAAACTCGAACGAAAAATAGGAAAATTTGACTGTGACGCTTTTTATCACATGCAGATTTTATCTTTTTTCCGAGAGTTTAGCCCACGAAGCTAGACATTATAAAAGCTGAATCTACGCTAATCGATATGCTTGATCTACATACTTCTCAACTGTCGATCGACCTTCATCTGTAATCTTATAGGACATAACTAGTTCCTCTTGCTCGTCTAAGCAATAGTTTGTCAGTTCTACCAAGCCATTAGCTTCCAAAGCCATTAGATGTTCTAAATATAATTTTTCGTTAAATTGCTTTTCATTCCCATATTGGGGTTTTAATTCTTCCATGATTTTCTTAACATCCAATTCACGCTGATCATACATTTGATTCAAAACAGCAGTTCGACTAGGTAAAAGCATTTACGCTTCCCCCTTTCTAAAGAAGTCTAGAGGATTCATCGTCACTAAAATCGCACCGATCACAATAACGATTGAACCAATCACCATCGTTGGGGTAAGTGTTTGACCTAGGAAGATCACACTAAAGATTACGCCCCAAAAGGCATACGTTACATTTAGAGACATTCCTACAGCTGTCCCTACCATTGCGTTCGCCTTATACCAAGTTAAGAAAGAAATCCCAGCACTTAACCCAGAAAGTAGCAACCACATAACTGGTGTACCAGCAGCTAATGTCTTAAACAGCAAGCCTACACCGCCAACAAATGGTAAGACTAAAATCATCACAAATAATCCTGAAACCAATTCACGTAAATTTACAGCTACATCTGTATCAATCATTGCCCCACCAAAACTTGAAAAGACACCTTCCAAGCCCCAAGAAACAGCTGCAACTAACGCACAGATAATTCCTAACGTAAAGTTCGGTGCGCCTTCTGGTTTAACCAAATTAATTACAATTGCACCCATCACACAAACAACCATTCCTAAAACGATTCGATCAGTCGGCTTTTGTTTTAAGAAAATCCAAGAGAATAACGCACCAAACAGACTACAAGTAGCTGAAATGGGGATCGCGTATGCTCCAGCCATCGCCAGTCCCACAAGATAAGCACCATTGGCGATCGGGCCACCTAATAAAAAGCCAATCACAAGCATTTTCCCTGGTTTAGTTTTGACCATTCGAATGATCTCTTTTAAGCGTCCGTGTTTTGCGTTATAAAACAAAAGAAAAATACCAGCAAAAAAATCATTTAAACCTGAACAAACAAACGGAGCTGCTAAAAAACCTGCCGCACTAATCAACGGATCATACCCGCTGGCAACTACAACTAAAGTAGAGTAAATGCCGTAAGTTATACCGGAAACCAAACCATTCGTAATTCCCTTGACCTGAAATCCTTTACTTACCTCTTTCATTTTTAGATCTGCGCTTGTATTTGCACCCAGAATACTTTTTTCACTATTCATTGACGTTTCCCCTAACTATTTATTTTGCTTTATTCGCAGGTAAAATGTTTTCTACTTCTCCATGTGGACGTGGAATGACATGAACAGACAACAATTCACCTACACGTTCAGCAGCACTCGCTCCAGCATCTGTAGCAGCTTTTACAGCACCCACGTCGCCTCGTACCATTACAGTAACAATGCCTCCGCCGACAAATTCTTTTCCAACAAGTGAAACATTTGCAGCCTTGACCATTGCATCTGCTGCTTCAATGGAGCCAATTAATCCTTTGGTTTCTACCATTCCTAATGCATCATATTTCATATTTGTTTCCTCCTAAAATAATTACCGTAAAACGGTTTCATTCCTTACTATCACTTACTTTACAGGCTTACCTTAAGGGAGTAGTCAAGTTGATTTTTTTTTTGAAACACAAATCTTATCTGTTAATACAGCACCTTCTTCTCAATTATTCTCAATAAATGAGAATCAACTTCTGTTATAGTACGGAAAAACTAATAATAGTCGTGTTTTATAACAACTAAAAAATTAGATTGATTTTACTTATTGAAAAGAATCAGTTTTTTCTGTTGATACAGAACTTGTTGTTTTTTTCACATGATAAAATGAAGATTTTTTTCCTTTTGCTCATAAATTCACGTTCGTCAGAAAAACTCTGAATATAATATAACAGATATATTCAAAAAAACACTTTTAAATATTGCATCTATCTTTTATTTAATAACAAAAAATAAAAGGTTACCCTTAAGGGTAACCTTTACATAAAACACTAAAAACGACTGGTATGTAACTATATAAGTTACATACCAGTCATTCGGAATCCGAATAAACGGTGAGCGCAAGAGCAACCACTGCAATCGCATCAACTTCTAAGAGCTAACACAGCGAAGTACGAGCGTATGGTTACTCAGTACCAGCACCTACTTAATCCTTTGGACTATGCAATTGTCCCAACTTCTCTAAATAAGTTTCTATACTATTGTTTATTTTTTTCAGCAGGAATCAATAATTCAATCACAAAATTATTAACATTCATCGTCGACCAATAATCGATCACGTAGCGTTCATACACCTCATCTGAGCATCGATACTCATGCTCATCAGCCCATAACAACATTTTTTTATACTGCTGACAGATATTAGCCGGATCACCTAAATAGTAACTGGATAGAAACATCTGACCACCAAAAAAAGTCGTTGGCATCTCAGCGTTCATGATACTGACTGGCTTTTGCATCACATTCATTTTACGAGATTTACACAACATTTTTTCCTCGCAGTTTTCAAAATGAAGAATCACAGGACCGGTGATCTCACACTCCTGTTCTTCTAAATAATTGACCCACGGAATATTGATGACAGCATCCATATAATCATAACAAAAATCCTGTTCCATAAATACATAGGCTTCTCGATCCAAATATTTTACATTCACATTTTGCAACTGATTTTCGATTGCAATAGACCCTTCTCGCAATAACCCAATCCAATCTGAAACAGCTGTATAACTGTTACGAATACGTTGTTCTTCTCGTTTTAATTCAGACAGCTTTGCTAAAAAGTTCGTCTCCTGATAAAAATAGTCCCCAGTATTTTGCACGTTTCCCATTTCTTGCAACTTAAATCCCATTTGCTTGTAATACTTAATCACAGGTATCAAATTCATCGTTTGTTCCGTATAGTAACGATACCCATTCTCTTCACTGACATGATCCGGCGTCACTAAACCTAATTGTTCATAGAAACGCAATGTTTTGCGGGAAACATTGCAAATCTTTGCAACCTCACCAATCGAGTACATTTGATTTACATTGATACAGTTTTCCATTTTATTCATTTGCATATCTCCAATTAACGCAACCCCTTACATTATTAATAATACAACAAACTTTGTCAAGAGGGAGAAGAAAATAAGTAACATAGCCTATAATGAACTCTTTTACTTACAAAAAAATAGCACAAAACAAAACGAAAAATTTCTCTTGTTTTATTTTGCGCTCAAAATCCGAATCAACAATGGGAAAAAGACATGCTACACTTTATTTTGATTACATCGATCACTTTGTATCAATGATACCAAGAATTGAATCGTCTGTAATTTTGACATTTTCGTGAATTTTCTCTTATTTCTCAACGTCGATTATGGTTGTTTCAGTTTCATGTTTGCTTAAATTTTCTTCGAACCACTCTGCTACAACGTCCATCATTTCACCCTTAACAAGATGCCCTTCATCTTTTCCAGTGATAAAACGACTATGCTTGGCGTATTCTTCTGAAGAGATTTTTTCATAAAAATCAGCCATGTCTTCATAGGGGATTTTAGGATCTTTTGTTCCATGCCAAAACAGCACTGGACGCTCTGCTAATTTTTCAGGAACCTTAGATAAATCATAATAGTTTACCCAGCTTTGCAGCAAAGGCAAATCTTTTGGTACAAAATAATCCATTTCTTCTGCTCGTTCCATTACTCGTTCAATGTAACGCAATGGAGCCGGTGTTCCCATCATACAAGCTGCAACACTGATTTCAGGATGCTGTGTCAATAAGGCACACGTGGTTATTCCTCCCATTGAAACACCACCTACACCAATTTTTCCAGCTTCAATTAATTCAAGTTTCTCAAAATGACGAACTAATTGCGAAAACTCAATAATATTATATTGAATACTGGACCAAAACGTTACTGAAGGAATCGGTGACACTGGACCAGTTTTACGCTCGCCATGATTCATCGCATCCGGTAAGATCACTCGGATTCCTTTTCTTGCCAGCTTTCTTGCTTGAGTCAATGACAATTCTTTTGCTGACTGCCAACCATGATAATACACAACAAAAGGCAATGCTTTGTTTTTATTTTCTTCTGAAACAACTTCCAATACTGGAATTTTTTTAATATAACGATGTCGAATACTGATTTTCACATTATTCACTCCTTAACCTATTCATCTGTGAAACTGCTTTTTACGCAGCTTCTTTCTCCTTCTTCTTTTTAGAATAACCCTTAAACGCAATAATATCAAAATTACTGCAATCGTCCCCAACGTTCTCCGTATAATCACCAAAACGAGCTGCTTGAACTTGGGTTTACTTTTCATCGTTTTATGACTGTTCTCTATTTCCTTTAACGTTTCAGGAGCAATCTGATATGTCACCTGTCCTTGCTTTTGAATATCATAGGCATTCGCATAATTTCCAAGCCCATCACTTCCTCTAAGATACATCTTGCCCAACTGCCCATTTCGATTCAGGTCAATCGTGAACGTTCCATTCTTAGCTACAATTGCTTCTTGGTAATGATACTCTTCATTATCTGTATAAAAAAGTTCAACTTGATATGTATTTTTTGAAGCAAACATTTTCATTTTGCCTGTTATCCGAGCATGTTCTTCATCAAAATTAATCTCAGAAAAAAATGCGGTCGGTCGATCGCTACTGACCATATAGGGTACATTTTTATAATGGTAAACAACGTTTTCTTCTGAAGTAAAACACAAATCTGTCGTAAAAATGCCGGTTTTATTTGTTTTTACTGGATTTTTTTCGTAATAGATATCCTTAATTTTAACTTTATCGCGATAATAAATCGTTTCAATAAAGCCAGTATAAACATTCGCAGGACCATTTAATACAAAACTTGCAAAATATTGATACGGTTGCTTTTTGAAAGGAAAAGTTAAATATATCTTGTCTTTTCTCTTCTTAATAACGGTTGTTTTCCCGTTCAATACCTTTTTTTTAGCATAACGACTGGATAAATCATTTGAAAAATCAAAGCTGCTTTCTATAAAAGACAGATCTACATCCTTAGCATAATAATTACTAGGAAAGAACAAAATAAATAAGCCTATAATCACTATTACTTTTTTCATTAAAACTCCTCCAACACCTTTGTACCAACATTTTCGAGTGAAAATATTACTTCATAAAAGAGCTAAAATTTTTCTATACTCATTTATAAAATAACAAATATTCCTCTTTACTAAAGTATAAAGAATTTTCAGCGTAAAGCAATCTAAAATGACTATTTTATTTATATTCTACGATAATTGAAAACATTAGCTGGCAAATGTGGATTTGAGCAAGCCTTTTTTTAACAACGATTCTTATAACAAAAAAACCACAAAAAACGAAGCCGCATTTTGTGGTTTCTAGCCTAATTTAACTATGTTGAACACTTAAGACTGACGACTTTTTCTGAAACAGTCCATTTACTATTAACGTCCTATTCAGCCAACATCAAGATCACAACGTATAAATACTTTTCAATTTTTCTATGATTATTAATCGATATCGTCTACATCTTTCCAGTATGTTTTTGTTTGTGAATGAACTTTTACGGTATATACCTCGAACGAGAGAACAACTGGATTTTCATGGTTTAGCTGCTTTTGATATGTATTTAATCGATCCTTGATCAATTTGAATTCCTCGATGTCTTCCACACTAAAAATGCCTTTCAACAGCAAACTTTCATGCCGATCTTCATCGTAACAACACACATTTCCCTTTTTGTTATGTAGAATGTTCTCCACGGTCTGACCATTTCCGTCTACAAAAAATTTTAAATTATAAAAACTTGCTCTGATAATTGGTTTTGATACAACGATCGTGTTAGGAAATCCGTTTCGATCATTGGTTGATAGTAAAAATGACTCGCAGGTTGATAGTAATTCTTTTGCGTGTTCAATTATATTATTATCCATACGTATCTCCTTTATAGACTTTTCTAAAATATATCACGAAACAGCATTTAGAAATAGTAATATGAAACAAAAAAGAATAAAAGCATTGAAAAAATACCCTTTATCTAAAAAATATCATTGGAACTCCTACAAATTCAGCTAGAGTATTCCTGCTAAACGATTTCATTGATAACAGGTATATATGGTACAATATATTTATTACTAATTTATGAGGTGATCCATTTGGGTATTGTTATCTTATTTTTTTCTATCGTTATTTATCCGACGACAGTTTCACTATCAGTTGCTTTTTTTACTGGTTTTACATTCTTATTACGCACAGTATTAAACATGAAACGTAACGTTTTTATTTTCAGTATAATCATTGCTTCAATAATAGGTATATATCTAGGGATTAGGTCAGGTAATCATTACCTGCGACTATTTTTAGGCGATTATATTTGGTGGTAGATCATTTTAGTTAGATATTTTTTCTGCTGATTTTGATGATACAATCATTAAATTTAATTTAATGATAGCGATCAAACATTGTCACGGCTAGTCCAAATATTGCTAATACGTTGAATTTCTTCTAGATAAAATTTCTTATGTCCGTCTCTCTCCATCGCAATGAAACTGTGGTTATTTTTACTTATTTCATCATCAAATAAACTGATCAATGCCTGAATCCTTTCAATTACTATAGGGAAAAAGTCGGTATCCTTTGTATAATTATATGCTTTAAGAAATAGTTTAATTAGCTCTTGATACTCACTTTCTCTATTTTTATCAATCAAAATAAATCTATATAAAGCATATGCAATATCCCATTCTCTTGGTGCAGGACAAATTGTATCAAAATCAATAATTCCAATGGCTTCAAAATTTTCAAAAGTTAAATTGTATGGCGCAAAATCATTATGACAAATAACATCTATCTCAAGAGATCCATTATAGCTAAGGAAATACTTGTCTTCTTCTAAAATCAGAAAATTTTCTGTAGCTTTATGGAATGTTGCTAAAAGTTGAGCAGCACTATTGATCATAACTACCTTCTCTTCAAATGGAATACTGTCAATATTAATGTGAATGCTGTTTCCTTTTACATAAGATAAATGTATTTTGTCAGCTGTTTCTCCCAAGTATCTAGGCATATTCAAATTGTAACGTTCCATGTAATTTAGGAATCGCTTCATGGTTTGACTATTATAGGGTTTAGACTTATAAATAGTGTTTCCTTTTTTAGTTATTGTCGACATGTTCCCTTTTTCAAAATCATTCAACAGTATGTCCCCTTTCATTGGCACTAGAAAACAGAATATCTCCTTATCTATTCTAACAGACTATTTTAAGGAAGTGTTGCACTTCAACAGATAATTCTAGTTCATTCAGCACATATTTAGCTGAAAAAGAAGTCGTTGAATATTTTTTAAAGTGTTGAAGAGGAATGCTTACGGATTTCGTAATTTTTACAATTTCAAGTTGAGAATTTCTTTATGTTTTGGCTCGATTCTTTTTTAAGTAAACAGAAAAACCTAGAAGAAGTTTCCTCTAGGAATCAAACAAATCGATTTAATTCTTTGGATTTTCTTCACCAACATTCGTTGACAAAGAGCTATTTAATCTACTTTCGGCATCTGAAAAAACTTTTAATCTTTCTCTTTTCCCAATAACGATAATTTGCATAATCTCAACTTCATCACTATTTTCTACAGGACGAAAAACAATTCTTAAACCATGTTTTCGATTTTTTATTTTTCTACATCCTTGTAACTCACCTTTTAACGGTGCACCAGCAAGTTTTCCTTGTTCTCTGATTTTGTTCAACCCTTTATCAATTATTTTCCTTTGAGAACCATCTAATTTTTTATAGTCCTCTTTTGCTTCCTCAAAATACTGTAAGGTATACATCCACAAAAGACCTTTCTGCTATTCCCAATCATCATCGAAAGAAGCAAAACTTTCTACATCAGCACTTTCTCCACGTACTTCAACATCACTGTACATTTTTTTGTTAGTTAACAATCGGTTTTTTACTTCCAAATCAAGTATTTGTTCTTCTAAATCCTCTTTTTCTAAAAGCAACCTTTTGTACTGTTCACTACTTAAAATTACACCAACATCCTTATTGTGATTCAAAATATAAACGCCTGTGCCTGTTGTTCTTGCTTGTTCAATAATTTCCATAGGAGCCTTTTTTAGTTCAGAAATTGAACGAATAGGTGTGTCTAAAATTTTCATGTTATCGTCTCCTAATTTCCTTGCTTCTCTGCGCTTTTCTTCATTTTGCTTTTTTCTTTTTCGCTTTAATTCACTTTGCTCTTTTTCGCTTTTTTGCGCTTTTCTTATCTTCACTTTAGGTTATCAAATAGCAGTTTTGATTGTTCAATTCCTAAAGTTATTCTACTATAAAAATGTAAAGAGTTCAATAAAAAAGACTAAAAAAAGTTTTTAAAAAAACTTAATTGATTATTCTCTACATCATTTGAAACAATTTTTGTATTTCTATACACATAGAGATCAACTACACCTACCCCCCCCCAAGAAAGGATAGTATTCTCAAGCCTTTTCATTCATATTCGGTAATGAATATTTTTCTTCTACTATTTCCTTTGTCAAACTGGAATAAGTCCTAAAGAAATCCTTAGTAGACTTGATCGTTTAGGTATCTCTATAACTTGGGACACTTATACTCATTTAACTAAACAGATGGAGAAATCTACCATTGATAAATTGATTCGGTATATAGAAAATTAACTAATCTACATCAACAATTTTTACAGACAAAATAAAAACGCTCAATCCCTTATCTGACAAAGGATTGAGCGTATAATTTAAAACCTTATTTAGTTTCACTGTGTTTCTTTTCTGTAGTGTCATCCTCATTAAATGCACATCGTAATAGATAAAATTAAGTAGGTATAACTATTACTTTATCATCAAATATCATTAAATATTTTGCTAATGGCATTCACTAACATTCTCATTAGCGTGGGGCGCTATACGTAACTACTTAAGAACCCTTTTTCATATTTCCTCAGTTAGTTATAAGGCTAAACATAATCGTATATAAAAAGCCCCGAAAGGCTTTCATATTATTCCTATAAACATTATTCATTATTTTGAAGTTTCAAAATCTGGGGCTTGTGGGTCATGTTCTTTATCTCTGATTACATCAGGTAATACATCTGTATAGCTAGCAAGAACAGCTCCTTCAGGTAACGAATCAATCAATTGGTCATATTCTTCTTGTCCCATTGGTTCTACCTTTCCTTCTTCTCCAGCATAAATCTCTTCTGCAGGAGGCATCTCATCTACAATATTTTTTTCTGCTTTTACTTGAGGAGAAATAGAAGTTGATAAAAGAAAGATCATTCCAGCCGTAAAAATAAGAAAAAAACTAATAAATACTTTAAGTCTTGTTTTCATGTTCTAAATACCTACCTTCTTTTAAAAATTTTCCACTTAATAGCTTCCATACGCTTACTTTGTCCAGTAGTTCCCGACATAGGAGCACTCCATTCCGAGGTAGAAGAACTTACCCAATGTGTCCAGCCAATATCTTGTATATGGGTTTGATAACTAATACCATATCTGCTGCCAGAGATCATAACTCTAATAGCCTCTAAACATTTATTTTGCCCCGTAGTCCCAGCAGTCTTTCCCGAACCACGCCAATCTTGCCATCCTATATCTTGCACATGTCCTCTAGATAAAAAAACAGCATCAGCACGTTGCATTTGCATCATTCTGTACTCTTCATTTGAAACTAGTTCGCAATCTTCTGGAATAGAATCAAGTAGTTGATAATAGTCTTCATCAGCTAACCACTCGCCTTGTACAAGTACTTCAGCTTCTACTGGTTGTGAAAATAAGGTAAGTCCAGTAGTAAGCAAACACATTAAACCAAACAGCAACACTTTTTTATCAATAATTTAAATCTTTTTTCTTTTGGTAAAATAATTATACCATATAGTTCTTTTTACACAAAGAACAAAATAAATATAACTAAAAAAATAAGCCTACCTCAATAAAGAGATAGACTTTTTATTTTTAATACTTAACTTCTTTATTCTTTTTAAATAAGTTTTTCAGAGTTCTGTTATCTTCACGTTCTAAAAAATTGTCTGAAGCTGTTGGCTTACCTAGAATTAGTACTCATGGTTGGCGGCACTCGCACGCTTCTATGCTTTTAGAAGCTGGCGTTACTATGAAAGAAGCACAAGAACGTCTTGGGCATAGTTCTATAACTCAAACGATGGATACTTATACTCATTTAACTGAAAAAACTAAAAAAGAAACGGTTCAAAAACTAGTAAAGTTTGCTAATTTTTAGCTAATGGCATTCAAACTGGCATTCAAAACTATTTCTAGTCAAAATAAAAAAGCTAGAATCCTTATCATACAAGGGTTCTAGCTCATAAATAAACTTCTTATTTCGTTTCACGGTGTAAAGTAACTTTTCTTTCACGTGGGCAATATTTTTGTTTTTCCAAACGATCAGGATTGTTACGTTTATTTTTGCTTGTAAGGTAGTTACGTTCTTTACAAGAAGTACATTCTAATGTAATGTTTACGCGCATGTGTTTTCCCTCCTATATCTAATTTCGTCATTCTAAGATATTTCTTAGCCTCAAATATCATATCATGTTTACTCTTGAAATTCTACCCTTTTGGTAAAATTTGTAAAGGAAAACTACTTTACGAATTTTTTTCTGCTTTATACGCAGCATACTCATTTATAATGGCCGTTACCATTGATTGGTTTGGTCTGCTGCTTTCACTTGTCAAATGAGGTAAAATCACGCTTACAGCGATTTCTGGATCATTATAAGGTGCATAAGCCACAACGTTACTGTTCACCGTAACATGCTCACCCACATTTGTCTCTGCTGTCCCTGTTTTCGCTGCGATATCCAAGGCAGCTCCCTGCATGTAACGTCCAGTAGTGAAGGTTCCACTCCCATGAACGACATCATAAAATCCTTTTTGAATGATCTGCATTTGTTCTGGCGTGATATCAACCTTATTTAATTCTTTTGGTCCGATCGCTTCTTTTAATTTTCCGATTGAACCATCAGAATTATTTTCATAAATTCCTTCTACAACATGCGGTGCATAACGTGTGCCTCCATTCGCTACAGTGGAAGCGTATTGTGCTAGCTGCATTGCCGTATACGTATCATACTGTCCAAATGATAAATCGAGTAAGTGTCCCGGCATTGGAGCATACTCTGGATCATTGAATGCTTTGTTGGAAAGACCCGTTTCCTCGCCGGGCAAGTCGATTCCTGTTGAAACACCCATACCATATTCACCAAACGTTTTACGTAAGACTTCAAATAAAGTTGGGTCCCCAGTCTCATAAGGCAACTGCATATTGTATTGATAGTCCGTCTTCATCATTTTTAATACTAACTTCATCATATATGCATTGGACGAATATTCTAATGCTTGTTCTGCACTAAGCGGAATTTGATTTCCTACGATTTGATTGTTGAACACAGATGCTTTTTGCTTGCTTCCGTAGATTTGAATAGGTTCATCAATCAACACATCATTACCAGTAATCACACCTTGTTCATATCCAGCAGAAATCGTGGCTCCTTTAACGACCGAACCAGGTTCGAAAGCTTTGTTGATTGTCGCTAGCGGATTCGATGTTAGTTCATTTGTCTCTTGATCTCGATCCAATGCGACCATTGCCATCACAGCACCTGTCTTCGGATTCATCACTACAACATACGCACCATCTGAATACGCTGCATTTCCCGTTCCTAACAACTGTTGATATTGATCACGAACTACTGCTTCGATTCTTGCTTGAAAGTCCATATCGATCGTTAATTTTAAGTTCTCACCTTTTTCACCATCAGATATTGGCTTTTGGGTCACAATGTTTCCATTACTATCTAAAGTTACTTCTGAAATTGATTTTTTTCCTTGCAGAATATCTTCATATTGTTTTTCTAGATAACTAGTTCCAACACGATCGTTTAGCTCGTAGTCTTTGGCTAAGTAATCTTCTGCTTCCTCTGCAGGAAGTCCTGTTTTTTGAGAAGAAACCGTTCCTAAAATATTTTTAAGATCTGTGTCATGCGGATATTCCCGATCCCAGTCCATTCCTGTAGATACGCCAGCAATCTCTGAAGTATGCTCGCCAATAACCGCAATTTCTTCTTGTGTCACGCCTTCGTTTTTGATAAAAGCCGTGTTCAACTCTTGCACAGCGTTCATTCGTTTAAAAATCGTAGCAACCTGCATTGTTTGTTCATCAAAGTTGATTTCCTCTGGAGTCACTTTTTCTACTGTTTTGATATACAACGTACCTTCATCAGTGATTGCATTTCCTTTTTCATCAACTTTGTTTGCATCTGTTAATCGCTTTTGAGCAGCTTTTAGATTATCGGGCGTTGCCAACCAAAAATCTTTCTTATCTCGTTCGGTTAAGTCATCTGCAGGTACGTGGATCAGTTCATTCACTTTATAAGCGATATCAACCAAGTCTTTCGCCTGAACCTTTTTCCCACGAGTGTACGTAATCGCTAAATTGGATTTATTGCCGACAAGAACATTCCCCGCAGCATCATAAATTTGTCCTCGCGGAGCTCGGCTTTGGATTTTCAGCGTTGAGTTTTCATCGACTTTTTGCGCATACTCCTGTCCTTCTGCAATCTGCAAATACCCTAAACGCACGATCAATGCCACAAATAAACCAAATATGACAAAAAACAATAGGTTTAATCGAAATGGAATATGGGATTTTTTCATTCGTTGTGTATTTGGTTCTTCATTTTCTTTTTTTAATTTATCTAAAAAGCTCATTTTTTTCATTTATCCTAGTCCTTCCGTATCAGAAAAGTCTTGCCCCTCTATTGTAACGAAAAAATGCAAAAAAAAATAGAGGGAATCCTCTTCCTAAGCAAATATTTAATTTTTGAACGGTCTTCATATGAAAAAAGAGGGATACAAAAGAACATCCGCTTTTGTATTCCTCCTCAATTTTCTAATTAAATTATTTGTACCCGTCTACTGCTATTATCTTCTGCTGTAATTCGATACATCAGCAACCATACTCTCAACAAAAATATTCAAGTCCATGACGTCTGTTTCTTTACTGCCGTAACGACGAATATTAACAGCTGCGTCATCCATTTCTTTATCACCAACAACCACTTGATATGGAATTTTTTGTGTTTGAGACGCACGAATCTTATACCCCATTTTTTCATTACGATCATCGACTTCAACACGTAAGCCTTGCTCTTGCAGACGTTTTTTCACTTCATATGCGTAATCTGAATGAGCTTCAACAGATACTGGAATAATTGTTGCTTGGATTGGTGCCAACCAAGTTGGGAAAGCGCCTTTGTACACTTCAGTTAAGTAAGCAACAAAACGTTCCATAGTCGAAACGATTCCTCTGTGGATAACTAACGGACGGTGTGTATTTTCACCATCTTCTCCCACATAAGTCAAATCAAAACGTTCAGGTAATAGTGCGTCGATTTGAATTGTAGAAAGTGTTTCTTCCATCCCTAGTGCAGTTTTTACCTGTACATCTAATTTAGGACCATAAAAGGCTGCTTCACCTTCTGCTTCAAAATAATCGATACCTGCTTCGTCTGCTGCTTCTTTGATCATTGTTTGAGATCTTTCCCACATTGCATCATCGTCAAAGTATTTCTCTTTGTTGTTAGGATCTCTTAAGCTTAAACGGAAACGATAATCTGTCACATCAAAATCAGCATAAACTTCGACCATCAATTTCAATGTACGTAAAAATTCTTCTTTGATTTGATCTGGACGAACAAATGTATGCCCATCATTCAATGTCATTTCACGCACACGTTGTAATCCAGATAAAGCGCCAGATTTTTCATAACGATGCATCATACCAAGTTCAGCAATTCGAATTGGTAATTCACGATAGCTGTGGATATCATTTTTATAAACCATCATATGATGTGGACAATTCATTGGACGAAGCACTAACATTTCGCCATCTCCCATATCCATTGGCGGGAACATATCTTCATGATAGTGATCCCAGTGTCCAGATCTCTTATAAAATTCAACGTTAGCCATAATTGGTGTATACACATGTTGATAACCTAAGCTAATTTCCTTATCTGTAATATAACGCTCAATTGTACGGCGAATTGTTGCACCTTTAGGTAACCAGAATGGTAAACCAGAACCAACGTCTGGATTAAGCATAAATAAATCAAGCTCTTTCCCTAATTTACGGTGGTCACGTTCTTTCGCTTCTTCACGCATTTTGATAAATTCTTTTAAATCTTTTTTGTCGAAGAAGGCTGTTCCATAAATCCGCTGCATCATTTGATTATTGGAATTTCCTCTCCAGTATGCACCCGCTACAGAAAGTAATTGGAAAATTTGAATCCGACCAGTTGATGGCACATGAACACCACGACATAGGTCAACAAAATCCCCTTGATCATAAACAGTGATTTCTTCATTTGCTGGAAGTTCAGTGATCAGCTCAACTTTATAAGGATCATCCGCAAATAATGCCAATGCTTCTTCTTTTGAAACGACTTTACGAACAATTGGATTGTTTTCTTTCACGATTTTCATCATTTCAGCTTCGATTGCTGGAAGATCCTCAGCTGTTACCGCATTTTCACCATTATCTGTATCATAATAAAAACCAGAATCAATAGCTGGACCTACTCCAAATTTGATCTTAGGAAATAAGCGACGCAACGCATTAGCCATTAAATGAGCAGCTGAATGACGTAAAATACCTAAAGCATCTTCGTGATCAGGTGTAACAATTTCAATACTGCCATCTTCCTCGATTGGACGAGTTAAATCTATTAATGTACCATTCAATTTCCCTGCTAAGGCTTTTTTAGCTAAACTGTTGCTGATACTTTTAGCGATGTCTAACGTTGACGAGCCAGCCTCAAATTCTTTGACCGCGCCATCTGGAAATGTAATTTTAATTGACATAGTTGTTTCCTCCTTAAGTATGTTTATGATTGAAAAGATTGGTTTGCCACATTGCTAGAATCGTTTTTCACTATTTTACATAAATGCAAAAAGTCCCAGCAATTGATTATGAAAATCAAATACTAGGACGAAAAATTCGTGGTTCCACCTAATTTTAAACACAGCAAATAGCTATGTTCCTCTATCGTGGTAACGGTACGACCGCCTTTGTTTCGACAAAGGTTGGAAAAAGTGGTCATTCCCTGCGCTGGTCTGGAAAATTTTCAGCCAAGATTTTCCTCTCTAAAAGACTGCATACAAGTTCAGTTGTCTTTCTCATCAATCATTTATGAACTAATTTAAACACTTCTTCAAGTAAAAAGCAAGCATTAATTCAAACGAATTATTTCTTCCACTCGCCGCCTTGAGCATATCGATCTTTTTTTAACTCATTTACGATTACATGAATGTTTTCTTTCGGCGCTCCTGCATTTTTGGCTACTGCTTCGGTGATATCCTTGACCATATTCGTCAGTTGTTCTTCAGAACGGCCTTCGATCAATTCTACGTGTACAAATGGCATAGTTCATCCACCTCTCTTTTTTTTATTTTTCAGCACGAAGAAGAAACATTGACGCATCTTGCTTCATAAATAATTGTTCTCCGTGATAAAATGTTTCGCTTTGAACATATTTGTACCCAATTGTTTCTAGTTTCTGTTTCAAATCGGTTTGTGAAAAACCGTTATGCACTTTTTCATGACTAACTTTTTCATTTTTATCAAAATCAACAACCAACAAACAACCTTTGGGATTTAGCACTTCGTATAATGCTTCCAGTATTTCTTGCGTATCTGGAATGTGGAGAAGGACCAATGACAGAATGATTACATCAGCTTTTAAATCAAGTGTGTGGCCTTTTGAAAAATGATCGACAATTGTTTGCGTATTTGTAAGCTTCATTTGTTCGATTTTTTGGTCAACGATATTGATCATTTCTTTAGATGGATCGACAAATACTATCTGTTCAAATTTATCAGCTAGAGCCAAACCAACTAGTCCCGTTCCACAGCCGTAATCAAGTACAACTTTACTTTTGCTATTGGTCAGTTCTGTTTTTATCTTTTCCGAAATTGCCTTAGCTAATTCTAGTTGTTTTGGTGAATCATAGTGTTCTGCAATACGGTCAAATAAATTATTCATAAACACACTCCTTTAGTCAACTCTCCAAATCTTTCAATCTCAGCCATCTATATATATAACTATTGCCAAAATGAACTAAAACTTGGAATAACTTCTACATTGGCTTTAAATTTTTTTCCAAGCGATCAGTCATCCAATCCAAACGCTTTATTCGTCCATTTTCCGTTTTTGCATCAAAATAGGCTCTGGTATAGGTTTTCTTTACTGATGGAGACATCGCTTGAAAATTTTCATACGCTTGTTTGTTTGCACGAAGCAATTTACTTACTTCGTTGATTTGTTCATCCATTATCTCATTAAGTTTATTTACATTATTCCATTGTCCATTATTTTTTGCTTCTTCAATTTTAATTTTGCCAAACTCTGTCAGAAGTCCTTCTTCTTCCAAACGCTTAACAAGAGCCTTATTTTTTTCTGACCATTTACTATTTTTTCTTCGTGGAGAAAAATACTTCATGTATGACTGATCGTCAATTTTTTTTATGATACCATCAATCCAGCCATAGCAAAGTGCTTCTTCGAGTGCCTCATTTGCTTTCACAGTCACTAGCGATTTATTTTTCCCAAATACTAACCAAACACCCTCATCGGACTGATGATTTCTTGATAACCATTCTCTAAATTCAGCTCGTGTTTCAAATTGTAAAGACTCAACCATAATAATCCTCCCTTAAAAGAAATGTATGCTAACTTATTATACTACATAGGTGCTTAAAAAAAGCCAAAAATTTAAAAGAAAAAACCCGTAACTACATGAGCTACGAGCTTTAGTTTGTCTATAAAATTAGTCTATCTTACAAATTTCCAATTTCCCATGCTAAGCTGGTTCACCGTAATCAACAGGTTTGTCAAATTCTCCTGGTGCATCATCATAGATATGTCCATAAATGATTACAGGCATACCTGCATACGCGCCATTAAATATTTGTGCAACTGCTTCTCCTGGTGTATTGATACATCCGTTACTTCCGAAGTTTGTTTTATACGCTTCTTTGTTACCGAAATACTCTGCTTTATAATCCGCATCATGAATACCGATCTGTGTCACAACACCACCATAACTCTTCAACGGCATCCAATATTTCACTGGTACACTGTATTCAGAACCATCCAGCATTTCGCCTTCCAGTTTTGTATCTGTATCTTTGTATAGAATAGTATGGAAACCAGGAACAGTTGCTGTTCCTTTGTTGTAACGTCCTGTGATGACATCCGTCTCAACGACTTTTACACCATCTTTAAAGAAATACATTTTTTGATCATTTAAATCGATTTCCACATAATCTTTGTTCACTGTTGTGGATTGTGTTACATCGCCATCGATCGGTACTGTGATCGCTTCTGTTTCTTTATCACTGTTGATTGCTTGAACAATTAAATCTCTTGTTTGCGGCATATTGATATCCCAACCGTAGCTGCCGTTATTTTTGTATTTTGTTGTTACTCCATGAACATTGGTAAAGACGATTGGTTTAAAAATCGAACCATACTTTTGATTTGTTTGTTCTACCCATGCATAAACTTTATTTTGATCCACATCGCCGGATTCATTCATAAATGACTGTAACTCTTCTTTTGTAAGAGTCAACTTTTCTCCATTGATATCTAATGTGATTGATTTATTTTCTTTTTTAGAAAGTATCGCTAATTTATCTTGTAAACCTTTGTCGTCTTTAGTAACGCCAGGTTTTTGATAAAAATCCTTCACATCATAGACATAAGTTCCTTTGTTATCATCAACGTCCTTTAAAACTTGATTAATCAATGCTTCTTTGTCTACCGTCGTTCCGATTTGCTCTGGTACGATTTGATACACGCCATCAACCTTTTCAATTTTAGCGTCTTGACTTGGTGTACCTTCTTCAAATGCAAGCGCACCTAATTTATTTTGCAGTTCAGTCTTATAATCTTCATTGATTGGTAATTTGATCGAATGATTGCCAATACTTTGTTTCAAGTATTCTTCTGTAATCTCATACTTTTCAGGTAATTCGATTGTTTCTTCTTTGCCGTTAGATTTAATAATCACCGGCTCCGACTTATTTAAGTCCTCTAATTTCTTCTTAGCATCTTTAACACTCAAAAAACCAATATCCACTCCATTTGCTTTGGCAGTAACAAAGAAATGAGACTGGAAGTAGAAGAGTCCTACTGTAAATACCAATGATAAACAAATTAATAAACCAACAACAGGAACTAACCAGCGATTCTTCTTTTTATTTGAATGATTATTGCTTTGGGATGCTCGTGTATTTTTTTCTGAGCGACTGACTGTTTCTTCATTTTCCATTGCGCTATCTTCCTTTATTTATATTTGTATACTTACTTTGATTCACTACTTCTTCCTTACTATAGCAGCCAAATAGGAAGCCTTGTTCCTTTGGATTGTTTGAAATAACACACGATCATACAAGATAAGTATCTTTATCCGTTAGTGTAGTTAAATTTCTGACAATCTTCAATTAATTTGCTTATAGATGAGAAAAAATCTATTTTATATGTATAAATGACACGTTCACTTTTCTTCAAATATAAGGAAATAGTATCCATCAAAATTTTAATACAGTGCACTTATCATTCTACCACATATCGTCGATAGGAAAAAAGACTATTTGACAATATCTTTCACTAAATTTCTATTATTTACGAATTATTTAAACTAAATCAGTATAAATAATTCTTGTTTCCTTATAATTGTGCTTATTACAGCTCCTCTAACGCGAACCGATGCTTCTTTGTATATGTGATCATTTTTTCCCCCAAGGCATCATCATAAGTAAACCCACATTTTTTTGAAAATGTTCGTGCCAAACCATCAAATTCCTTTTGAAGCAAGATCAGTGCTGCCCACACTGCTTCAACACTCGAAAGATCCATTGTTTTCATAAGACATTTATTTTGCTCTGCGGTTAAATAAAGTGGCAAGTATTTGTAATTTTTTCCTACACTAAAATCAAACCCGTTATCTCCTCCAACCTGCCAAGAAAAAAGACGTAAAAGCTCTTTTCGACAATGCTCATATAGATGATCCGCAGCGTAAAATAACTCATTACGGCACAATCCTTTGACCACATACGTGCTGACCCACCAAAATTCATTACAACAATCAGAAAATTCCTCTTGTGTTGGCTTTTTGATCCAATAATCTTCATCTGTTGCTGTTGGGAGAGTGGGTAATATGCCTGCTTTATCTAAAAGAATTTCAGCTAAGCGGTCTCTTTCATTCCAATCACATGCTTGTTCTTTCGGACAAAGTGTTAGATCAATTCGATTGCCATCTTCGAACAGCATCAAGTACGTAAAACGACCGCTGCCAGTTGGCGGGAACAACGTCATCGCTTCCGGTATCTGCATGATCAAGCGCTCACCAAAAAGATCAAGCCACTTTTGATCGTCAATAAAAGGGGCAATTTCTTCTACAACATAAACTACATCAAAATCCTGAAAAGAATCCTTTGGTGCACGTTGATTTGTTCTTGACCCGTTTAATCCCACGGCTAATACTCTAGAATCATTTTTGGCACCATCTAAAATCAAACGATACATTTCCTGCTCAGTCCTCATCTTGTTCTCTCCTTTTTGTTTCGTCCTAAAACAGTATAAAATAAACGCAACGACTATGTTATACTTTTATTAAAAACGTTAAAAATAGTTTAAAAAATATAAAACCAACACCATTCATTTTATTTATCTACTAAACTGGATAAGAAAGGAGTGGTGTAATGAAATGGGTAAAACGAATCATGCTGATTATTATAGGAATTGGAATTATATATGCTTCAGTTGTTCTATTGCTGATTTTTAGCGGAACAAAAGATCGACCAACAGAAAGTCCAGATACAGTGTTAATTTTAGGGGCACAGGTCAAAGGCTCCTCAAAAGACAATGCCTATCCTAGCACAGTCTTAAAAGAACGACTAGATGCTGCTGTGCCTTACTTGAAGGAACATCCTAACGTAACAGTTATTGTCTGTGGAGGACAAGGTGACGACGAACCGGACAGTGAAGCCAGCGTTATGGCAGAATATCTAAGAGTCAATGGAATCCCTAACCGACAAATTTTACTGGAAGATACATCGACTCGTACCAAGGAAAACATTCAAAATGCACAAAAAAAACAATCCTTAGACAAAACAGTCATCGTGACCAGTGATTTTCATATGTATCGTTCTAAATTATTGGCAAAACGGTTAGGTATCTCTGAGATTAGCGGGCTTCCTGCTGTTTCAAAATCCTCCGCAAAATTCAAAACCTATGTTAGAGAAGTTTGTGCGTTAGGATATGGTTTACTATTTGACCATTGATTTTTGTTTCTATCATCTATTTATAAGCTAAATGACTGAGGTATAATTCACGAAATTATGGACTCAGTCTTTAAGTGTTTAATCTAATTTCTTGAATCTACTAGTGTGTTTTCAAGACAGGCTGCAATTAAAAAGAATAACCCGCCCTTTGGGGGAAGGCGGGCAAGGAGTTAAAAATGAAAAAGTTAGTTGTAAGGGTTGTTTCGTTAGTATATGTTTATATTACTGCTGAATATTGAAGAAAATGTGATTTTTATTCCTTTATTTAATTAACAATCGTTAATTTTTTTTCGTTGCTTGATCGATACTTTTTTTCAACGTATCATATTTTTCCTGCTGTGCTTGTTGTTGGCTTTTCATTTTCTTTTTAAAATAGTAGATAATTCCCGCAACGATAACAAGTATCCCTGCACCAATTCCAATCACAGCTGCCCATGGAACGTTTTTTTTCTGTTCCGGAGGTAAGTTTACAGCTGTTGCGTTATACTTCTTGGCTTCTTTTTCTTTAATGGTAAATTTCCGCTCCCAAGCCCAATCTTTATAGCCGTCATTCGCATTGATCTTCACCGTATAATCACCTGCAACAAACGGCTGTTCTTTCAGATCAATCCGATAATTAAAGTTAGTATTTGGCGCCATCGTTAACGCTTCTTGATGATTCTCATAGCGTGGTTTTGTTTCATCTTCGTAATAAAGTTTTGCATCTATTTGCAAGGTTTTAATCATTGCGGGCTGTTTATTTTGAATATTCATCGTTACATTATTATTGCCGTTGAATTGACTGGCTTCCACTTTGTTCAAGGCCAGCTCTGGTTTTACTTCCTGATCCGTTTCGCTAAGTAAAACACCTACGACATAAGAAAATCGATTCCCAATAGCCACACTTTCGTTTTTATCTGTTTCCTCTGCTTCCTCTTTTTTTTGTTCAAAATACAAACCGCCCAAAACGTACCCATCAAACGCTTTTTCCGGCATTGTAATGACACATGCCACAGTCTGTTTGGATTTTTTTGGCAGTACAATCTCTTCTGGTAATTGTGCTATTTCACTGAAAGTTACCTCTGCAGAAGGATCTTTTTTTGTTTTTTTATGAGAATAATCTGCAATCCCATTATCATTGGTTATTGCTGAATTTGCTGATGCTATGATTGTAATATCCTGATCCGTATCATTTGTCAGCTCAACATTGAGCGTTTGTTTTTGTCCTGCTGTCATTCTTAAATCAAAATAACTAACATCTTGACTACGCTGATTTTCAGGTAAAATAGCTTTTACCGAAAAATCCATTTCATTAGCATACACCTTAGAACCACTCACTACAAAAAATAAAAATAGAATAAAGGCAAAACCTCTTTTTACGCCACGCTGACCCATTATGAAAACTCCTTTTAAACTAACTATATTTTATGTAACCGAAAAATAACTAGATCATACCTCTACGAGTTACAACCTGGTCATCTAGAATATGATACTTGCTGATGATAGAACCCTACCTAGATGTACGTTGTAATTGTTATTATCAATTAGCAAGAACCATACGCTTCGAAAATTATCACTACTTATTTAGAATCATTCACCAGCAAAAGAAAACAGTGCCATTTCTTTTTGCTGGTGACCTTCTTCTTATTCCCATGAAAAACCGTTAAAAATGAGCCAATATAGAGCAGTAGTTACTAGACACTATTTTGAATTTCCTGATCTTTTTCATCTAGCATTAAAGAACTTAGCTCGTGAGACAAACGTTTCTATCCCAGCAGTGTTCATATTTTATAACGGTGTATCGTCCAAAATCCACGTTAGTGTGGTTTTATATTGACTTGATGCTACTTTTTTCGTTGCAGTCGGTACTGTTAATTGCACTCCTTGTGCAGCTGTCGGACCGGTACCAAAAGCTAGTGTCCATGTACCCATCCCTGTTGACAAAGCCGCTGTTGCAACTCTAGATGTAGCATCACCAACTGGGTCTAATGTCACAGGCAATGAAACAGGTGCTAAAGAAAGTAATTGAGTCGAATTAGGGATTGCCGGTAAAAAACTCAATGTAGCATTTTCTAAAACGGCTGGTGTAGAATCACTCGTTGCAAATTGTCCATCTTGTTTCACTGATAATTTCCAGCCTAAATTTAACCCACGTTTATCTGTCACTTGTGCATAGTTTGGCACACTAATCAAATTCCCCCCACTATTTTTCACTTGATCTAACTGGGCGTAATACGTAGCACTGCCTGGTTTGATTTGTTGTGTACCAAAATGAATATTTGACACATAGTCGATACTTAGCGGTCCAGCAGTTCCTGGTTGATGAGGATCATCAGGATTAGGTGTAACAGGTTGTGACGGATCTGTTGGATTAACTGGGGATGTGATCGAATTGTCTAAACTAAAAGTAATATCTGCATTTGACTTGATTGTACCAGCTTGTGCTGCCTCAACAGCTGTTCCGCTTAAAAAAATAGTAGGAATAACCGCAACAGCAAGAACACTTGAAATAAAAAATACCTTTTTCATTTTTACTTCCTTCTTTCCATTTTTTTATTTTAACTTCTTAATAACGAAGCTAAATCAACATTAAAGCGGTGTATCAGATAATATCCACTGTAGCTCAGCTGTATACGACTCGTTTACATTAATATTTGTATCCGGGCCGATTTTTAAAAATAAACCGTTTTGCTGATTCCAGGTAATTTCTACATTATTCTCATCTGTTGCAGTATAGGCATATACTTGCGATGCTAGTGCAGTGATTGGATAGTCTACGCCATTTTTTCGATAAGTGAAGGCCTGATTCACTGTTTTATTCGTTGTAGTCGAGTGCATCGCTTGACTTTCCCTCAGCAGTAAATGCCATTGGCTTTTTGTTACTCGCCCATCTGCAATGACCAGCGGTGAATTTACATTGGTCGGGCTGTAAGTTGTACTTTTGCTGGGTACAGGTATTTTGGTAAATGAGATCTGAGTAGGCGATTGAACAAAGCGCAGCAACCCACTTTTGACAGGAAGAGTCGTTGTGCGATTTTGTGTAGAAATGGCTGCACCTCCACCGTCATTCCCATTGATGGTATCTATAAACGCCAATGGTTGATCTGCCATATCATCTGCTACGACTCCGGTATATTGGAGCGTAAAGCTGGTATTTGCTTCTACAAAATTATTGGCAGCAAGCGTATTCTGGTAATACCAATATTGCGTGTTTAAATTCGTATCAGTCAAAAGCTGGACTCCTATTATAGGAACACTAAGGCCCGCTGCTGAGGTTTTTGTTAGTGAAGCAGCACTAAGCTGTGTCACCCCTTTAGGTATAGAGGATTTAAGTTGCTGATTTGTCCAAGCAGCTGGTTGATTGATCAACGTTGTCTTCAACGTATAACGAACTGCTTGACCAGTAACGACAGAAGGCGCGATTTCCCAATTTCCTTGTGCATTTTTACGTTCAACTGTTTGCGTGATTGATATTTGAGGAATAGGATAGGAAACAGTTCGTATGAAATCAGTACTTACTAAAAGCGGAGAACCTGTTCGTGTACTTATTCCTTGGATCCAAACTCTAACTGACTCTCCCCCTTGAAATACTGGTAATCCTGAAAACAGAAAAGTACCATTATCATTTAAAGTAGTTGTATACGTTGTGCCGTTGTTTATTTGCAGTTTTGCTTGATAGACGCCTCTATCGGTCTGAACTGAATTTCCAGACAATTGCGTTTCTCCCCCAAGCACGCTGATAGCGCTCACAGGATTGACCGTCCAACGTACCGATTGAAGTCCAGACGCAACGCTTTGAATATAATCGGTATTTGATTTTGATTTGGCCGTGACGATTGAAAATAAGGTGTCACCATATTCCACTGCAGAAGTCAACGTCACATTGAAATTGCCTGAGCTGTCTACGGGGATATTATTGACTATGATGGGTGTCGTCGTTCCATCTGTATGGTTGATTGTCAACTGAACAGTATAAGTATATCCACTGTCTTGTACTTGCTGAATATTTCCTGTCACATTTGTTTGAAGATGAGACAAACTGTTTACCATGGCTGGAGTCACACGAGGAACTGGATATGTTCCCAGTCCCAGCTGGTTTTTATTGATTGTTCCAGTTCTTGTATTGTTGCCGATAATTATGCTGATTGCCCCTAGACCACTCCCTACATCTGTAAATGTTCCTCTAATGGGATAGGTGGTTCCATTTGCGGCTGTCGGAATCGAAATTCCCCGCTTATACATTGCTCCGACATCAAACGATAGTGAGACTGACCATTTTGTTCCCAGCAGTAAAATTAAAGAACTAGTTGGAAATGTGATATAGACAGAATTATACGCGCTGCTGTACGATAAACTGACGCTATTTGTTGCACTGTGCAGATCTTGACTGGAAGTTCCTGGATAACTAACCGTACCTGTGAGCAGTGCTAAAAAATCTTGTTGCTTGAGAGGATCATTATTTAATTGATTGGCTATTTCCGAGGGTAACTGTATAGCAATGATCGGTTTGTCATTGATCGCTAAGCCTAGAACGGTAATACTGTAATCATAAGCGATCGTTATAATATCTTGACCATATGAGCCGCTGCTAATAGATGGTTTAAGTGTACTATTACCAATAGAAACAGTTCTAGGATCCGGCGTCATCACAGGGTTGATCTCAACAGGTTCTGATTCTTGAGCCTGTTCAGTTAAATCTTGATGATCGATTTCTTCTTCACTTGTCGATTCGGCAGAAAATTCTATCGTATTATCCACAGATTCTTCAATAGTGGGCGTTTCGATTGAGGAAGTTGTTTCGACCTCTTTTGCATAAACAGGATTAGATGGATAGCCAACAAACAATAATGTTAAAACAGCTAAAAGGAAAACAGCCCCAGCATTTTTCAACTTCTTCTCCTCCTCAAGAATATAATCAAAACAAGCAAAGTATTATCTATATATTTCTAAAAAAACATTTAAACAATAAGTTTTGAATTGATTCTATACTGATAAATCAATAAAGTAAAATATTTGAAATGAAAAAACTCAAATAAATACTATTAATAACACTTCATTTTTTAATCAGCCTATCTTTTTTCATTTTCACTCTATTCAATTATTATTTTTTAAAGAATAATCCTTTTATGAAATCGTAACTTATAATAAATAGACCGTTATTTAATTTCTATCTTTTTTCTAATCATTTTTCTTTTGTCTAAATAAAATAACGAAAAACAAGCAATACATTAAAGTTTACTTCGGCTCGCCGATTTTCTCAAAAATTTCGATAAAAAGCTAAATATTTGAGAAATTGAAAAAAAAATGGTAATATACATTTGTTCTTAGTTTTTTCATATTGTGTTTCCCTTCATATAGTGTGTGTATGAAGGTTTTTTTGCGTTTATTTTGATTTCTCTATTTTTATCTTTTAGCCACCATTTTCGCTCACTTTTCTTATAAATTATCCTATTTTACACACGGCAACAAATAAGACCTATAATTCTATGATAAATAAAAAGATATTTATTTTTTTAATATATCGGTTGGGTATACAGAAGAGGAGAATAAGAAAAAGATCTATTATTGAATTATTTAGGATCATCAGCAGGCTGATGATCAGCTACTTTATCAAAGACTTTAAGAGAAAAAAATTCGTCCATCTGTTCATGTATTTAAAGATGAGCTTTCCTTCAAAAGTTAAATAAATTTATCTGTGAATAAAAGGACAATACAAAAAAAGTGTAGGATAAAACTTAAAAATCAGTTTGTATTCCTCACTCTGAATCAATCATACACTGAAATTTAGTACACTATATAAAGTAACAGTATTTAATACCAAAGATACAAAAATAGGATGAATGTTAGCATTATTTTGCTAACATTCATCCTATTTTTTTACTTTATTCGCCTAAATCAACGTTATGATACACCTTTTGAACGTCATCAAGGTCTTCTAAAACATCGATCATTTTTTCAAATTTCTCTAAGTCTTCACCTGATAGTTCAACATCATTTTGAGCGATCATTTCTAATTCTGACACAGAGAAATCCTCAATCCCTTTTTCTTTTAGGGCTTCTTGTACAGTATGGAAATCTTCTGGTTCAGTATAAACAATGATTTGGCCTTCTTCTTCCATGACATCTCTTACGTCAATGTCTTTTTCCATCAAATACTCAAGAATATCATCTGCATCATCACCAGCAAAGCCGATAACACCAGTATGATCGAACATATAAGCAACTGCTCCACTGACACCCATGTTCCCGCCATTTTTACCAAAGGCAGCACGTACATCAGAAGCTGTACGATTCACGTTGTTTGTTAATGCATCAACGATCACCATTGAACCATTTGGCCCAAAACCTTCATAGCGTAATTCAGAATACTGCTCGTCTCCTGAACCTTTCGCTTTTTCAATTGCTCGATCAATGATATGTTTCGGTACATTATATGTTTTTGCGCGCTCGATAACAAACCGTAATTTTTGGTTTGCTTGTGGGTCAGGATCACCCGATTTCGCTGCTACGTATATTTCAATTCCGAATTTTGCATAAACTCGGCTATTATTCGCGTCTTTGGCAGCTTTTTTCTCTTTAATATTTGCCCACTTACGACCCATATTCTCACTTCGCTTTCATTCATTATAGTTTTTTAGTTGTATGATTGTCGTGCCTTTCTTATTATACTTGTCAAACGAACTTTTGTTAAGTGTTTTTTGCTTTTATGACAAACGAATTGGGATACGTCCAAAATTTTGTTCTGAAATGTTAGAATTTCCTAATCTATAAATCTGATCGCTGCGAATCGCTAAGCTCATCTGCTCTCCAGAATCTCTAGATATTTTTGTCAGCAAAGGTAATTGGCTGGTCTTTTTCTTTTCTTTTAAGAAGCGTTGTCCTTGTTCAGTAAAACCTAAGACTTGCAAATAACTATGCTGCCAAACCTGCTCAATTTCTGCTTGCTTTACGTTATTTAAAATATAAGTCGATAGACGTTGAAGACGCGTCCATGTATAGCGCTTTGTTTTAGCTTGTTTGATAAATGTGGAAAAAGAATCCGACGTTTTAGCTGCTTCTTGCAAACGGTATTCGATCCCCTCTTTCATTTGATAAATGCTCTGAAGCTCATTGATTGAGTTGCTGATCAATTTATATTTTAATAAAGACCAGTAATCCTCCCATGAAACGTTAGAAGACGCTTCTAAATCTAGTCTCACTTGCTCTGGTAACACTTGGCGGATCTGATCTAACTCATTCGCAAAAACAGCTTTTCTAATCGCCGTTGCACTGGCAAATTCTTGATGGATCGTCAAATCGTGGTAGCCCGCCTGTTCTCTTTTCAATGGATATAGCTTCATTGGCTGAGCATATAGTGCATTCTCTTTTGCATAGCTCATTCCTAAGATATGATTTGGTGTAGAAAAATCCAATCCTGATTGGGGATACAGCTGGCGAAAAACTTCTGTCATTTGCTGTGGATAGCTCATTCCATTATTTTTAATCTGCTGGTAGCGTTGATCGATGTCTTCTTGATGCTTACTGACAAATGAACCAAATGCTTGATAATCCATCTCGTTTTGACTATCCGTACCAAAGCATAATGCTTCACATTCAAGTGCTTGGAGTAATTTGACTCCACCTTTCGCAAAATAATCTGCTGATTGTACAGCATAAGCAAACGGCAACTCAATCACTAAATCAACACCATGAGCCAACGCTTCTTTTGCTCTCGTCCATTTATCGATGATTGCAGGTTCTCCTCGTTGTAAGAAATTTCCACTCATGACAGCAATTACTATATCAGCTCCACTTAACTCTCGAGCCATTTTTGCATGGTAATAATGACCATTATGAAACGGATTATATTCAACAATAATGCCGCAGCTTTTCATCTGTCTTCTCCTTTGTCTACCTTATTTAAAAAAGAGTAGGGCAAAAGCTGATACGCTTTACTCTACTCACTTTTATCACTTGAACATTTACTATTTCTGACAGACAAAAAACCAACGTTTACTTTCCTCTGTCGGTGCCTCATCTGTAAAATCAGCGTAAACCTCGACATTCATAAAACCCGCACTTTCAAGCATCATCAAATAATTATCCATTGAATACGTTCGCTCTTGGTGCAATTCATCTTGACGGATAAATACATCATCATTCTCATGTTCTTTTACAAAAAATGTCAGAAAATGTTCAATACTATGTTCTTTTTCCCCAGGATAACTATCCCATAAAAAAGCAAATTCTTCTGTTTGATAATGATAGCTATACTCTGGAAATACTCGATCTACTTGATGAACTGAGTGCACATCAAAGATAAAAACACCCTCATCTTCCAACGCTTGATAAACATCGTCAAAGACCTGTTGGACTTCTTGACGATTTGACATATAGCACAAAGAATCGGAGAAACACGTAACAGCCTCATACTGACCCATTTCAGATAGATCAAGCATATTTCCTTGAACAAACTGAACTTGGACTTCTTCCTCAGCTGCACGCTTGCTCGCCATCATCAACATTTCTTCGGATAAATCTAGTGCAGTTACATTAAAACCAGCTTTGGCAAAATTCACTGCCAAAGCACCTGTACCGCAAGCCATTTCCAAAACTTCTTTTTTCCCTTCGGGTAAATGACGCTTCGAAAAAGCCAGCCATTCATCATATAAGCTATCGTCCATTACTTCGTCATATACAAAAGCAAATGTTTCGTATGTCATATTACTCGACCCAAGCGTGAAGATCGACCATTGGTGCATCTGACCAAAGTTTTTCTAGATTATAAAAAGCACGTTCTGATGATTGGAATACATGAACAATGATCTCACCTAAATCGATCAATACCCATTTTCCGCCGTCTTTTCCTTCAACTCGCTTCACTTCGACTTGTGCTTCTTCTTCTTTTTCAATAATTTCTTCTACGATGGCATTGATTTGGCGTTCACTTGTTGCTTGGCAAATCATGAAATAATCGGCCAAAAGTGATATCTCATGCACATCTAAAGCGACAATTTCCTCTGCACGTTTTGAATCAGCTGCTTTTACAGCGATTTCTAAAATCTGTTGACTATCTATGATCTTTTCCTCTTTTCTTACTTACCCAATAATTATATGTTTCAATAGTCTTGGGATATATTTTTTGTTCTTGTTCAATTAAATACACTAACGTATGCTTGGTTTCAAAAGCAACAGCTTCATCTAAGTCTCGCAGCGCAATTTTTCTGGCTTCATCTACACCAGGAAAATTTCTACCTGGTTCAATATAATCTGCAACGTAAATAATTTTATCCAACAAACTCATTTCTGCCGCACCGGTTGTATGCAAGCGAATCGCTTGAAGAATCTCTTCATCTTCAATACCAAGCTCCCGCTCTACCATGCTGGCGCCGACCAAGCCATGCCAAATCGCATTTCCATATTTCAAAAGTTCTGGATCATAACCATCTCGTTTGATGATCAATTCGAATTCTTCATTTGGTCGTTCTTTAGCATAGTCATGAGTTAAAGCTGCGATGCTCGCTTTTTCCTCTGAAGCGCCATACTTAGCTGCTAAAGCAATAGCAGTTTCCTCCACGCCCAATACGTGTACAAAACGGCGTTCACTCATATGCATCTGAACTTCCTGCATCAGTTCTTCACGTTTAAGTGTTGTATACGCGCCACTAAAATTCATTGACATACAGCCTCTTTTCTTCTATATAGTGTATCACACTATCAGGAAGTAAGTAACGGGTGGAACAGCCATTTTTAATTTTTTCACGAATCAGCGTCGAACTAATATCCATTTGCGGTACATCGACCCAAATAATCGGATAGGGAGTGATCGTCGCATAATTCGGACGGCGAATCCCCACAAAATTTGTTAAGGTAAGCAACTCATCGACTTTATACCACTTTGGTAAATATTCTACCATGTCTCCGCCAATGATAAAATAATAATCTGTATCAGGGTTATTTTGGGTCAAGGCCTTCATCGTATCGTATGTATAGCTTTTACCTTTGCGAAGTAACTCGATCGGTTCAATAGCTAAATTCTGATTGTCCTCAATCGCTAATTCCAACATATTGAGACGATGCTCACTAGCAATCGTCTTTTTTTCATCTATATGAGGCGGTAAATACGTCGGCATCAAGTACACTTTGTCTAATCCAAGCTGTTGTTGTACCTGATCAGCCATCACTAAATGTGCTAGATGAACCGGATTAAAGTTGCCACCTAAAATTCCTACCTGTTTCCGTTTTTGAAACAGCTTGGCTTCTTCAACAATCACTTGTGCTTTTAACGCAGCATTCCTACTTGTCCCCATTTTGCTTCCCTCCAAGGTTTAAATTGCTTTAACTTCTTTAGAGATTTTTTGGTATTTTTCTTTTGATGATGGTTTAAATAAAACCAAGACACGACCAATGATCTGAACGATCTCACAGTGAATATCTGCTTTCAATGCTTCCGCTACTTCTTCAGCAATTTCATCTGTATTCTGTAACAAGGTTACTTTGATCAATTCACGTTTTTCCAATGCTTCATTGATCTGTACAACCATTGCAGAATTTAGACCGCCTTTACCAATTTGAAAAATTGGCTGTAAATGATGTGCTTGACTACGTAAATAGCGTTTTTGTTTTCCTCTTAATTCCACTCATTTTCCTTCTCTCTATTCCTCGTTTTTAAATCAATGCCTTTCTTCTTAAAACATCGACGCCTTTCGGTGCCCAACCTGCGACTACACAAGGCTCTGTTACAGTGATCCAGCCCAGACCAGCAAAAACAATATCTGTTTTTTCTTTGATTGAAAACTCAAAGCGAACCAACTCTGGAAATTCTGCTACTTCATCTGGACGCGGTGGTTGTAATAAGCCACCTACATGCTTTTCATAAAATGCTGTTGCTTTTTCCAGCTTCGTTCGATGGATCGACAAATCATTTGAGACATACGCAATAAATGAACTGCGCTCGCCTTGAACAAAATCAAACCGTGCCAATCCGCCTAAAAATAATGTCTGCTCTGAATTCAACTGATAAACCTTAGGCTTTATTTCTTTTTGAGGTGCAATCAATTTTAAATCTTTCTTTCCTAAATAATGAGCCATTTGATGACGATGGATGATTCCCGGTGTATCAATTAAAAAATGACCATCATCAAGCGGAATTTCAATCTTATCCAATGTTGTACCTGGAAATTGTGACGTTGTAATCACATCTTTCACCCCAGCTGTTTGCTTGATGATTTGATTGATCAATGTTGATTTTCCAACATTTGTCACACCAACAACATATACATCTCTGCCTTCTCGATATTTTTCGATCATTTCAAGCAGCTCTTCCATTTCCTGCGGCTTCTTGGCACTGGTCAATAAAACATCGACTGGGCGTAAACCTTCTTCATGGGCCCGCTCTTTCATCCATTGAATCATTTTTGGTTTCTTTAAAGACTTGGGCAAAATATCCACTTTGTTGCCCACCATCAACACAGGATTATCTCCGATAAAACGATGTAATCCGGGAATCAACGATCCGTTAAAATCAAAAATATCGATCACATTTACGATCAATGCATCTTCACGGCCTAATTCATTCAACAAGCGTAAAAAATCGTCGTCTGTTAGATGGACATCTTGTATGTCATTATAATGTCTTAAACGAAAACAACGTTGACAATAAACTTCACCAGTTGCCAATCCTTTTTCAAGTGCCGCATTTGGTGTATATCCTAATTCATTGGGCTGTTCTGTTTGGATGACTGCACCGCAGCCGATACAGTGAATTACTTCACTCTCACTCATTCTAGTCCGCCTTTCCATACCATATCTGGATGCTTCTTCTCTAAATGTTTCATTATCTTACGTTCAAAAAAACGATTGATTCGTGTATTCCAGCCATCGGTGTCAACGATTGGGCGGACTAAAATGTTTCTAATACCCGCTGCATTAGCACCGCGAATATCTGTCATGATCTGATCTCCAACCATCACTAGCTCATCCGGTTTCAAGCCAAGCATTTTTTCCGCTTCTCTAAATCCTCTAGTCGACGGCTTTAATGCTCTAGAAACATAAGCTAGGTCAAATTTCTCTACCACGCGCTTGATTCGACTAGATTTATTATTCGAAACAACGACCACTGGAATCCCAGCATTTTTCATCTCTAAAATCCACGTCAGTAATTCTTCAGTCCCGTCAGGATTATCCCAAGCAATCAATGTATTGTCTAAATCAGTCAGTACAGCTTTGATACCCAGTTTTTTTAGTTGGTTAGGGGTGATTTTATAAATTGCATCAACCATCCACGTTGGTTTAAATTTTGAAAACATAGTAACTCCTCTCATCCTCACGATGAATCTTTTCATAATGAAAGGAGTACTAAGCTAGCACTCCTCCAATATGTATTATACTGTATTTTCCTAAAAATTTCTATAAATGCTGATCATAAATTCAGTATCATACCATTCAAGTAATAAGCACTAAATTTATTCAGCTTTTGTTTTATATGGTACACTTTTTCTATAATGAAAGAAACGAGGGACTGCAAATGAGTGTTACGATAAAGCAAGCTTCTATTAATCTTTTTGTTCCTGATGCAGAGAAAGCTATGCACTTTTATGAAAAAATATTTGACGCAAAAAAAATTGAATTGAATACGTCCGAAAAAATAAAATCTGGTCGTTTCAGTATTGGTGCAAGTCTATTTGCTTTAGCTGATGAGCAACCTTTAGGTGGTCCATCTCCTTTAACCTTAAACGGTACTCCATTTTGTATTCAACTGATTTGTGATAATGTGGAAGAACTTGTTGATACAACCTTGGCTGCAGGGTGTACATTAGAAATGCCGATCACCGTTGTGCCTAATAAATTTAAAGTCGCAAACGTCAAAGATCCTTTTGGCTTTATATGGTCCATTTCAGAAGTTTATATGAATGAATAGCATCAAAAAAGTACTCACTTTATAAAACAAACAGTATTTTATCCTTAATCCTAGAAGATAGGCTCACAATTTTTACTTACTTGTATAAAAATGCTTAGGATTTGAAATAAAATTAGTCAAGACTTTTGAACCTATGTATAAAGCTAATTAATCAAAAAACTTACAAACATTTATTTTTTTACTCTTTAAAGATAGTACAAGTGAGTGGGACATAACTCTTCGAGTCATATCCCACTCACTTGTAATCCGAATAAACAGTGGAAGCAGAAGCAATCCCTTCTTATACGAAAACTAAAACGGTAAAAAAACAAAAAAAGGCTACCTCCTACTTAATGCGTAGTTAGCCCTAATTGGTCTAGAACACTTTAACAGCTATCCGTTAGAGTATTCTTTCTATTTTGTAATAACTTCCTCCAAGTTCATTATAACGGGACTGATCGGAAAACATCCGATAAATAATACGTACTAATAAATGAACGGTCGCAACAACCGATTTTTT
>NZ_MIJY01000001.1 GCF_001730305.1 Enterococcus termitis | reverse complement strand
TCGGTAGAAAAGAAGCGTTCGACTTGCATGTATTAGGCACGCCGCCAGCGTTCGTCCTGAGCCAGGATCAAACTCTCATAATAAAAGTTGAACACGATCTTGCGATCGTTAAGCTCATTTGTTTGCTAGCATATTGCTTCGCTTGTTAAAAATTGTTGTTTGTTTTTACCGTTGTAAAAACAACCTACACATTTGGTTCGTCTTACTTTGTTCAGTTTTCAAAGGTCTACGTTGTTACCTCGCAGCAACTTTTATATTATATCAAATCTTCGATTTGATGTCAACACTTTTTTTAAAAAGTTTCAAAGTTTTTTTCTGCTTAGCGTTGTCGTTTGTTTCAGCGACAACTTCATTAGTTTACCAGATTGATTGTTATTTGTCAACAATTTTCTTCCTGATTTTTCAATGTTTTTGCCGTTTATTCATGCAACAACTTTGTTATTCTATCATGAATGTCTTTCTTTCGTCAAGAATAAAAATAATCTTTTTTTCTCAACTCTTTTTTGTAAAAAACATCAATCAGAACATTTATAAATATAACAATACTTATCGTAAAATGCAACTAGAAAATGGCGATTTTCTCTTCTTTTTTTTCTTAACGAACAAATTTCAACATCTTTAAAACAGTATTCGTATTTCCTGTCACATTCACTTTGATCTCACTTCGATTATTCGTTTAATTTTGAAAAAAAAGAGTAAATGATTTTCTCATCTACTCTTCTACTTCTCTTTTTTCTACAATGGGAATATGGATTCTAAAAATCGTCCCTTGATGAATGACACTTTCTGCATCTATTCTTCCTTTGTAGTTTTCTACTAATTGTTTAGCAATCGACAATCCTAATCCATTTCCACCTTTGTTTCTAGCTCTTGCTTTATCTACTCTATAAAAACGATTAAATATTTTATCTAGCTCATCTTCAGAAATTCCTTCTCCAAAATCTTGAATCGCTATTTCAAATTCATTGAATGTTCTAGAAATAGAAATATGCACTTCTTTACGTGTCGTAGAATATTTTACGGCATTGTCCAAGATAATGATCAGTAATTGTTCAAAATGATTGCGGTACATCCCCAATGTCACTTCTTGCAGCAAATCATCATCTAATGTAATCACAAAATCTGGATATAGGATTTTAAAATTGTTAAACACCTGATATACGACTTGTTTAGCATTTGTTGTATGATTTGGGTATTGAATATCCACTTGCTCGGCACGGGACAAATCAAGCATTTCTTGTACAAGACTTTTCATTCGAGTGATTTCTTGTAGACTTGCCTCTAAGGATTCATCTAATACATCTGGGTCTTCCTTCCCCCAGCGATTCAATAAATTCAAATGCCCTTCAATGATTGCTACAGGAGTCCGTAGTTCATGAGAGACGTCTTCTACAAATTGTTCTTGCTGTTCAATATAGCGGCGCATTCTATCAAGCATTTCGTTAAAAATTTCAGCAAGATCTGCTAATTCATCATTTGAATGAATATCAGGCATATGAACATTTGACTGCGGATTTTTACGAATCGTATCCATTGTATCTCTCAATACCTTCAATGGTTTTAAAAAGTAGGAAGATAAAATAAATCCTAATACACTACTCAAAATCAATGAAATGACTTCTAAAACAATCAGAGTCAATAGTAAATGATTTTTGATTGCATAAAAAGAAGATAGTTCATAAAAAGCTTGTATATACCCAATTTTTTCCCTTGTAATTTTTGAATAGACCGGCTGAATGATTAAGTACCCTGTTTTATCGTTTAAGGTTTTGATTTCAGCTTTTTGTTTGCCTTTTTTTACTAGTTGATAGTTTGATTTCTGTGTTTCAAAGATAAGCGTCCCTTCTAAGTCATGTACGGATAAAAACAAAGAGGGCTGTCCCAATTCTGAAAGCATACTATCCATCTCCATCAAGGAGCCTTCAACCGCTATTCTTTTGTTGTTCAGGTCATTTGTGTCGATGCTTGGTGTCTTTAGCTTTTCATATACTTCTGATACTGTTAGATCATCTTCAGCATTTGCTAGACGATTAGCCACCTCAGCTACTGTTCTTTCAGCATTTTCACGCTCTTTTTGCACAATCAGATTCACAGACGTTTTATATGTAATCACGGCAAAGATTGTAAAAACAACGAATATGAAGAAAGAACTTGCAAAGGCCCACTTAATTGTTAAAGAAGGCCCCTTCAGTTCTTTTCTTTCTGTTTTTCTCTTTTTTAAATTTTTCACGACCGCATCACGTATCCAGTTCCACGCACAGTTTGAATATAGCTTTCTTCGCCTGGAACATCAATTTTATTACGCAAGTAACGAATATATACATCGACTACGTTTGTTTCAACTTCTGTTTCATAGCCCCACACTTTATTTAATAGTACATCACGTGCTAAGACAACATTGACGTTTTCCATCAAAGTCAATAATAATTCATACTCACGTTTTGTTAACTCAATCATTTCAGAGTTACGACGTACAACCCGGTTTTCTTTTTCGATTGTTAGATCACGATAAGTGATTGTCGTTTGTTTCGCTACATTTTTGTCTCCTTCAATATCGATACGACGAAGTAAAGCGCGTAAACGTGCCAACAATTCTTCAATAGCAAAAGGTTTTACTATATAATCATCTGCTCCATGATCTAAACCTGATACTCGATCAATCACTGAATCTCGTGCAGTCATCATGATGATTGGTGTATTTTTCACTTGACGAATGCGGCGGCAAACTTCCAGTCCATTAAGTTCTGGTAACATCAAATCTAACAGGATCGCATCCCAGTCATTATTTAGTGCTGCTTCTAAGCCTGTACGTCCGTTATAATGAACTTCTGTTGTGTAGCCCTCGTGTTTTAATTCAAGCTCTACAAAACGTGCTAAGTTTTTTTCATCTTCAATAATAAGAATATTACTCATTGGTTATTTTTCCTCTCTCTTTAAAAGCTATCTCAAAGCCTATTTATTATACCCACTTTTATCATAAAAAGCTAGCAACAACCTATTTTTCACTTCGCAACAGAGAGAAAACCATGAGAAATTTATTGATCCCATGGTTTTCGAACGTATTATTCTTCGTTATACCAGCTATAGTGGTATGTGCCTTCTTTATCAACACGTTGATACGTATGAGCCCCAAAATAATCTCTTTGTGCTTGAATAATATTTGCAGGCAAGCGTTCTGAGCGATAAGAGTCATAGTATGCAATCGCTGAAGCAAATGTTGGAACTGGTACTCCAGCTTGAACAGCAATCGAAACAACATCACGAACAGATTGCTGATATTTTTTCGTAATATCGATAAAGTAGTCATCTAATAGTAAGTTCTCAATCGTTGGGTTTTTATCATAAGCATCTGTGATTTTTTGTAAAAATTGAGCACGGATGATACAACCTGCACGCCAGATTTTTGCAATGTCACCAAACGGCAAGTCCCAATTATAATCTTCAGAAGCCACTCGTAATTGAGCAAAACCTTGAGCATAGCTCATAATTTTACTGAAGTATAACGCTTCGCGGATTTTTTCGATCAATTCTTTTTTATCTCCTGAATAAGCTGGTTTTTCAGGTTTTGCTAATACTTTGCTAGCTTTCACACGTTCCTCTTTATAAGCAGAGATAAAACGAGCGAAAACAGATTCAGTGATCAATGGCAGAGGAACACCCAAATCTAATGCACTTTGGCTAGTCCATTTACCAGTCCCTTTGTTGCCAGCTGCATCTAAAATGACATCAACGATTGGCTGCCCCGTTCCTTCGTCATCTTTGCGTGTTAGGATATCTGCTGTAATCTCAACTAGGTAGCTATCAAGCTCACCTTGGTTCCAGTCTTTAAAAATCTCAGCCATTTCTTCTACAGAAACGTCAAGAATATTCTTCATTAAATCATAGGATTCAGCAATCAACTGCATGTCCCCGTATTCGATACCATTATGAACCATCTTCACATAGTGACCTGCACCATTTGGACCAATATAGGTCACACATGGTTCTCCGTCTTCCGCTTTAGCAGAAATTTTTTCTAAGATTGGAGCAACTAGTTCATATGCTTCTTTTTGTCCGCCTGGCATGATTGACGGTCCTTTTAATGCTCCTTCTTCTCCACCGGAAACACCTGTTCCAATGAAATTGATGCCAGAGTTAGCTAACTCTTCATTTCTACGAATCGTATCTTTAAAGAAGGTATTCCCACCGTCGATCAAAATATCGCCTTTGTCTAAGTGAGGCAATAATTCTTGAATCGTTGCATCCGTTGCAAAACCAGCTTGGACCATTAACATGATACGACGTGGTTTTTCAATAGAGTCTACAAACTCTTCAATAGTATAGGTTGCTTTAAAGTTCTTGTCAGGGTGTTCTTCAACAACATCCGTTGTTTTTGATCCTGTACGATTAAATAATGCAACTGAATAGCCTCTGCTTTCAATATTCAATGCTAGGTTTTTGCCCATCACGGCCATTCCGACTACGCCAAACTGTTGTTTTGTCATTTTGTATCCTCCCACTGTCTTTGAAAAAAAATTCATTAGAATTTTCTTATAATCTCCATTATTATAACGTAGAATGTTTGATATGAAAACAAAAATAGTTCAAATAACTACATCTTTTATCGTTTTCAAGGAAAACAAGACCTCTATATAAGTTAGTTGCAATTTTTCGGTTCAAAATAAATCCCCTAGGCTCCATGGTTAGCCTAGGGGATTCGTAACATTTTTCAAAAAAATGTTTTATGCTTCTTTAGAGACTACGTCTTTTCCATCGTAATGACCACATGCTGGACATACGTGATGGCTTTTTCTCATTTCACCACAGTTTGAACATGCATTCAAACCTTTGATTGTTAATTTGTAGTGAGTACGGCGTTTGCCCTTTTTAGCTTTTGAAGTTCTTCTAGCTGGTACTGCCATTGGTGTTCCACCTCCTTGTAAAGATGTGTGCATCAAGTGCACGATATATTCCAATCTTACTAGTTATCTTCGTTATCTGTTGTTTCATTAAATAGCTCAGATAATTTGGCAAGACGAGGATCCGTTGTTTGTTGTGCTTCTGTTTCCCTTTGCTGTAAGTATGCTTCTTCAGATAAAACTTCCCAGTCATCACCTTTTGGCATATCACTGTTTGTCTTCTCTTCTTCAGTCAACACTTGAATCGGAATCGCCAAAAGAATGTTATCTTCAACAGATTCATCCAAATCAATCGTTGGGTTGTCCAACAAAATGATTTCTTCATCAGCTAGACGGTCATCCTTACTTTGATATTGTTCTTGAGTCATAAAGACTTCATCAACATCAAGGGTCATCGTAAGCGGAACAGGAGTTAAAGAACGTGAAGAAGGTACTGTTACAATAACATCGATTCGATAGTGAATCAAATACTCATCTTTTCCAACCGTTAGCATTCCAGTTGTTTTCACAGGGCTAACATCCAAAATTAAGTTATCTCGATTCATTAGTGACTCTTTTAAATCCAGTGTCTCTGAAAATTCTAATGGGTTGTCTTTGTATTTGTTTAGTTCTAGTAAAGACCATTTCATATTCATCACCTCATAACGCAACAAAAGCAATTATACAGGGGGATGAAAGCTTTGTCAATGAAATTTTCTTGACAGTGTTTTCTTCTTTCACTATTTTTCAAATGAAGCTGTTCGATTCCTTATTATTAATGGTAAAATAAGGCAAAGGAGGAGTTAGTATGAACGCTTTTGATTTTAAAGATGTCTCTTTTATTCGGGATAAAAAGACTTTGTTAAATAACGTAAATTGGACGGTTTCTTCATCTGAAAATTGGGCTATTCTTGGTTTAAACGGGGCAGGTAAAACACTGCTTTTGCAGTTGATCTGCGGATATCTTTGGCCCTCAGCCGGACGTTTAGAAGTTTTGGGCGAGGTATTTGGACACACCTCGATCCCTGAGCTTCAGCGTAGAATCGGCTGGGTCAGCACAGCTTTACAGTACCGTATGAAGAATTGGGAAACGGCCGAACGCATCGTTTTATCAGGAAAGTTTGCTAGTATCGGGATCTATCAAACCTATACCAACGAAGACTTAGAACAAGCTAAAATGATTCTAATCAATGCTGGCGGCGCTTCGCTGATCGGTAAAAAATATGAAGTACTGTCACAAGGAGAACGACAGCTTGTTTTGATTTCCAGAGCTTTGATGGCCAGTCCGGAATTATTGATCTTAGATGAACCGTGTAATGGCTTGGATTTGTTTGCTAGAGAAAAATTACTGACACAAATTCAGCAAATCGCTACTCAAAAAAATCACCCTACCTTACTCTACGTAACTCATCATACTGAGGAAATTCTTCCTTGTTTTGAACACTTGATGCTGTTAAAAGATGGCGAAATTTTTGCTAAAGGTGCGCGCGATACGCTTTTTAATGAAAAAAACTTTACCGCGTTTTATAGTGAACCCATTCAAATCGTTTCATTGCAGGAAGATCGCTTTGCCGTCTACCCCAAATGATCAAACTTACTGGAATTCACGAAAATCGCCAAGTGTTAAAGTGAATTTACGAACGGATGATAATTGGCATCTACCTGTGTGGTATTGTGCAACATCCGTTCATTACATTCGCTATGTTTTCTTATTTCCGCAGGAGTTGCCTTTTATCTCCATTTATTCTGTTTTTACGAGGTTAAAATATAACCCAAAGAATGAGTCCTAACCTTTAGCTTTACTTCGCCTCTACTTTATTGAAGGCAGCAATCGCTTCAATAAACTGCTCACCGTATTTATCCAACTTATTCTGTCCAACTCCTTTTATTTGCAGCAGCTGAATCGAATTTTTAGGCAATTTTTCGCACATTTCTTTTAGCGTGCTATCGGAAAAAATCAAGTAAGGTGGAACCCCTGCTTCTTGGGCTAAATCCATTCGCAGCGCCCGCAAGGTTTCGAAAAGACCGTCATTTACAGCAACTTTACGGACTCGTTGGTCTTCTTTTCTAAAAACCGTTTGCTTTCCTAAAAGTACTTGTACTCCTGTCGAAGAAACAGACAATAATGGATATTGCCCATCAGATGGAGTCAAATAGCGTTCAGCTGTGAGATAATCAATCAGCTGTGTCACCTCTTTTTGTGTCCGATCTTTCATCAAACCATAGGTTGGTAAACGGTCAAAATGCCATTGATCGATTTTTTGATCTTTAGACCCAGTTAAGACTTTTCCGACCAAGCCTTTACCAAATTTTTCCCCCATGCGTTTAACACAAGACAATACCTTTTGAACATCGACAGTGATATCAACTAGTTCTCTTTCGTCCAAACAATTTGAACAACGTGTACAATCTGCCCCTTGTTCACCAAAATACCGCAAAATGAATTTTTGTAGGCACATTTGAGCATTGGCATATTGAGACATTTCTCTTAATTTCATATATTCCTTTTGTTTGTAATCGATCGTCATCTCGGATTGATCAATAAAATATTGCTGGATTTGTAAATCCTGAGGCGCATAGAGTAAAATCGCGTCACTTGGTAATCCATCCCGACCTGCTCGACCCGCTTCTTGATAATAGGATTCGATGTTCCCAGGTATTTGAGCATGGATCACAAAGCGAACATTACTCTTATTGATCCCCATACCAAATGCATTAGTTGCAACCATAACCTGTAATTGATCAAAGAGAAACGCTTCTTGATTTTGATTACGCTCTTGTTCTTTCATACCACCATGATACATTCCCACAGAAATTTTCTTACTCTTAAGCAGATGATAAATGCGCTCCACTTCTTTTCTAGTACTAGCATAAACGATTCCAGACTGATCTTTATTCATCTTTAAATATTCTAGTAAAAATACATCACGGTTTTGATCCTTGACCACTTGAAACGAGAGATTTTCACGCGCAAATCCTGTTTGAACTTGATTTTCTTTTGGAATATGCAGCTGTTGTAAAATATCTTCTGCTACCTGAGGTGTAGCAGTCGCCGTCAAGGCAATTACTGCTGGTTGTTGTTGAAATTGTTTGATAATTTCAGCTAACCGTAGATAACTAGGACGAAAATCATGTCCCCATTGCGAAATACAATGAGCTTCATCTACTGCTAATAAATCGATCGGTACATGTAATAATAATTGTTGAAAATCAAATGATTCTAAACGTTCTGGTGCTACATACAGCAACTTGACTTTACGATCTACAGCAAGCTGCACCCGTTTATTCATTTCTTGCTGAGAAATCGTACTATTAATAAAGGTGGCAGGAATGCCCATCATATTCAGTGCATCAACTTGATCTTTCATCAATGAAATCAAGGGAGAGATAACTAAAGTCAAATTTTCTAAAATCAGCGCTGGCAATTGATAACAGATTGATTTTCCGCCACCTGTAGGCATAATCCCCAAGACATTTTCTTTTTCTAAAACATGATTGATGATCTCTTCTTGACCTTGACGAAATGCATCATAGCCAAATTTTTCTTTTAATAACGCTTTTGTGTCAATCATGAATTCCGCTCCATTCTTTGTGTCTGGTTGTTATTCTAGCATGCACTATATAGTAATTCAACCAACAATCCATTCGTATCGTGAAACATTTTGCTCCGTGTGAAACAAGATGTGTGACAACTATCTAATCAAAATCCCCATTTTAAAGCATTCTATCATTAAGATACGCAAATTTTATTTGTTTTTATTCTTAGTTATCCACAAAAAGAATATATTTTTTACTTTTTTACCAATCAAGTAATTATTTACCCATTCAATTTTTCATATGTAACCAAAAAAACCGCCTTTAAAAATTAGACTGTAATGCTAACTTTTAGAGACGGTCTTTTATTTATATCCGTTTGACTTATGGCAAATCTATTCCGCTACTTTTTTCTTTTTGCTTGCTTTTTCACGTTCGTTTTTATTTAAGATTTGTTTTCTTAAGCGGATGCTTTCAGGTGTTACTTCACAATATTCATCCTCATTCAAGAATTCTAATGATTCTTCTAATGTCAGTTTTTTCGGTTTTTTAATGACAGACGTTTGATCTTTTGTTGCAGAACGGACGTTAGTCATTTGTTTTGCTTTAGTGATGTTTACTGTCAAGTCATTGTCACGGTTGTTTTCACCGATGATCATACCTTCATACACTTCTGTTGTTGGTTCAACAAAGACTGTTCCACGTTCTTCAATACTCATGATACTGTATGTCGTTGCTTTACCAGTGTCAATAGAAACAAGCGCGCCTTGATGACGTCCGCCGATTGTTCCTTGGATCATTGGTAAGTATTGATCGAATGTGTGGTGCATGATGCCATATCCACGTGTCATTGATAAGAACTCAGTTGTATAACCAATCAAACCACGAGCTGGCGCTAGGAAAATCAAACGAATTTGACCATTTCCTGTATGGATCATGTCTTGCATTTCACCTTTACGTAAGCTTAATGATTCAATCACACTACCCATATATTCTTCAGGTGTATCAATTTGAACACGCTCAAATGGTTCACATTTTACGCCTTCAATTTCGCGTTCGATCACTTCTGGACGTGATACTTGTAACTCATATCCTTCACGACGCATATTTTCAATCAAGATTGACAAATGCAGTTCACCACGACCAGAAACCGTCCAAGCATCTGGAGCAATTGGTTCTACACGTAATGATACGTCTGTTTGCAATTCTGCCATTAAACGTTCTTCAATTTTACGAGCTGTGACAAATTTACCTTCACGGCCAGCAAACGGTGAGTTATTTACTAAGAATGTCATTTGTAACGTTGGCTCATCGATATGCAAGATTGGTAAAGCTTCTTGATTTGCCACGTCAGCAACTGTTTCACCAACGAAAATGTCTTCCATACCAGAAACGGCAATCAAATCACCTGCTTTTGCTTCAGTGATTTCAACACGTTGCAAACCAAAGAAACCAAAGATTTTCGTTACACGGAAATTTTTCACACTGCCGTCTAATTTCATTAAGGCAACTTGGTCTCCAACTTTCATTGTTCCACGGAAAACACGTCCGATACCGATACGTCCAACATAGTCATTATAGTCTAATAATGATACTTGGAATTGTAGAGGCTCATCTGAGTTATCGACTGGTGCTGGTACATGTTCAATGATTTGGTCAAAAATCGGTGCCATTGTCGGCTCTTGATCTTCTGGATTATCTGAGTCACTTGATGTTCCATTTAATGCGGATGCATAAACAACAGGGAAATCCAATTGATCATCGTCTGCGCCTAATTCGATAAATAATTCTAAGACTTCATCAACAACGTGCTCAGGACGTGCTGATGGTTTGTCAATTTTATTTACAACAACGATTGGCGTTACTTTTTGTTCCAATGCTTTCTTCAACACAAAACGTGTTTGAGGCATTGTTCCTTCATAGGCATCAACAACTAAAACAACACCGTCGACCATTTTCATGATACGCTCTACTTCACCACCGAAGTCCGCGTGTCCAGGTGTGTCCAAAATATTAATGCGGGTACCGTTGTAATCAACTGCTGTATTTTTCGCTAAAATCGTGATTCCACGTTCGCTTTCAATCGCATTTGAATCCATTGCACGCTCTTGCAGCTGTGTATGTCCATCCAATGTTTGCGATTGTTTCAATAATTCATCAACCAATGTTGTTTTACCATGGTCAACGTGGGCAATAATTGCCACGTTTCTAATATCATCTCTGTATTTCAATGTGATTGCTCCTTATCCTTTTGCCTTACGTCACTTGTTCATTAAATCCGACTGTTTATTATAGCAAATTTTTTTCATGAAATATAGTCCTAAGCTTTCAAAAGTTATGAAAACTTCATGTTTTTCTTACTTTTTTTTGAAAAACACTGCATTTTTACTAAAAAACGTGCATCTGGACCTATTCATTCATCAAAAAACGTGCTTGAATTTCTTGATATGCTTTTGGTGCTGCAGCTAAAAAGTACTCTCTTCCAGAAAAAGCCAGTGCTGTTCCTTTTATATTAGAGTAGGTAAAATCGAATTCCTCTAGTAGCACCAAACCTGCTGCGTAATCCCACGGACTTAGATTGGAAATATATCCAATATGATTGCCTTTTAGCATCTCAATCAATTCAATCCCCGCACAGCCGCTAACTCTTACGCCCATTGAAGCATGTCCAATCTCTCTAGCAGAATGAATATTCTCACCAAACATATAAGCGTTCATACCAAGTAAGCCTTCTGCCAAACCTAAATCTTTTGGCTTCGTCAGCTGTTGATCTCCCAAAAATACGCCTAAGGATTTCCCGCCCCAGTACAATTCATCTTTCATTACATCATAAATGAAGCCAAGCTTTCCAATGCCCTCTTCAAACACCGCGATCATAATACAAAAATTTTCCTGCTCCATGACAAAATTCATCGTACCATCAATTGGATCGATGATCCACACACGACCAGACAGCGAATCTAGACTATCATAGCCTTTTTCTTCAGCCAAAATCTGATCATCAGGATAATTCTCTTTTATTCTTTTAATAAGCAGACTCTGAGTTTCCTCATCAATGTTCGTGACCAAATCTGTTCTGCCTGATTTTTGCGAAACAGATAATTCACTAGATAAACTGCTTCGAATAAAATCTGCCGCTTCTTTCAGCCATCCTTTAATGTCAATAACTAATTTTTCAGTCGTCATTTTTGACCAGCTCCTATTTTTAGTCTACCAGAACCTTGTTTTTTTGCTTCTTGAACGGTTCGATATAATGAGTAACCGGACACTTTTTGAAATTCATTGCCTAAACGCTTTTCTTCTCCGATACTTTTCACTACCGTTTTAAATGCTTGATACTTCGACAAAAACACTGATATCTCAATACTTGTTTCGTTTGCCTGCTCGACGGCCGTCCACATATTTGTGACGACCACCATCTCATCTGTCGTCCAATCTAAATCTAAAGGGTATTGATAATCCTTCATATTCCCACCTCTTCATTCAAGTATAGCATAGCTGATAATAAATCACTTTTGTTGATGTTCTTTCCAACGAGTCCAAAGCGGTAAAAAGAGAACACCTTTTTCGGTTCCCACTCGTTGAGCAGCATAAATTCCGGTATTTCCAGAGCACATATAGCTAACGAGACAAATCATAAAAAAGAAAACTGCCGCTTCGCTACCGAATAGTTCGATCCCCATAATAAAACAGGCAATCGGTGTATTCGTCGCTCCAGAAAAAACACCTATGAAACCTAGCCCAGCTAAAAATGGAACAGACAGATGAAACACTACAGCTAAACTACTACCTAGCGTTGCACCAATTTCAAATAAAGGCGTTACTTCTCCACCTTGATACCCTGCCCCCAATGATAAGACGGTGAAAAATAGTTTACCTATAGAATCAAACCAATAACTGTCACCATTGAAGGCGTCCTTTAACAAGGGTAAACTCAAACCTAGATAACGTTGTGTCTGTAAAATAAACACAGCAATCACCACAACTATACCACCGATAAAGTTACGCAAAACAACGTTCTGCAAATGCGCTGCATAAAATTTTTTGATCCATACGATCGACCGACTAAAGAGCCAGCCGGCAAAACCAAAACAGATACCTGCCGCAAAGACTTTAACAAACAAAGCAACTGTCCAAGCCGGGATTTGCCCCATGTCATAATGTGTATGGGTGACACCAAAGGATTCTGTAACTAAATTTGCAAAAAAGGCCGCAAAAAAACTTGGAAAAATGGCTTCCGATCGTATCCGGCCGATCATTAAAACTTCCAGCCCAAACAGCGTACCCGCAAGTGGTGTTCCGAAAACGGAACTAAAGCCAGCGCTGATTCCGCTGATAATAACGATTTCCCGTTCCAGCTTTTCTAAATGAAACACACGACCTACAGCATTTGCGACTGTACCGCCCATTTGTACTGCTGTTCCTTCACGACCAACTGAACCGCCAAATAAATGGGTTGTCAGCGTACCAAACAACGTTAAGGGTATCAACCGTAGTGGGATATTCTCCTGTTCTCCATTCGCTTGATCAATCACTAGATTGTTTCCTCTGATCGCATTTCCGCCATATCGTTGATATAAAAAAGCAAAAATAGCGCCACTGACCGGCAACAGAAACAGCAGCCAACTATGTTCTAGCCTAATGGTCGTAACGATTTCTAAACTTTTCAAAAAAAATGCAGATAATGCGCCCATAATACTTCCTATCAAAGCGGATATAATTAACCATTTTACCATGTGGATACTCATTTTTATCGGCATTTTTAACTCACTTTTCACAGCCTCAACTCCTCAATCCTATTTAGCTATTCTTTATCATACTACTGCTTAGCTGCATTTGGGTCAATTATAGCAAAAATTTTTTCAAAAAGAGTCGTTTCATTTAGATTTTATGTTCATTTTTTCCTTATTAAACTACTTGCAAAACCAAGAGATTATGCTACTATGAATAAGAAATTTTTAATAATGCCTATTTTTTGATTTGATCCATTTGGTGTTTCTTTAGAACAGAGTGTTTATCGTTTTGATTTCCTTATAAATGAAAGGGTGTTTTCATTGAAAGAATTGACACATGGCAATCCTGCAAAGCTGATTTTCTTTTTCACGATTCCGTTATTGATCGGCAATATTTTTCAGCAGTTTTATAATATGGCGGATATGATCATTGTCGGGCAAACATTAGGAAAAGATGCATTGGCAGCAGTTGGTTCCACAGGCAGTATTACATTTTTGATTATTGGTTTTGCTCAAGGGTTGACAGCAGGTCTTTCGATCATGACCTCTCAGCGCTTTGGGGCGCAGGATTATCGCGGTGTAAAAAAGAGTTTTGCTACCGGGATCATGATCAGCGGAGTTGTTACGATCGTTTTAACAGGACTTAGTTTGATCTTCGTTCGTCCTATGTTAGTTTTGATGCAGACGCCCAAAGAAATCATTCAAGATGCTCAACTTTTTATTTCAATTATCTTTGCCGGTATTTTTGCAGCAATGGCCTTTAATTTATTATCCAATGTGATACGGGCGCTTGGTGATAGTAGAACACCGCTTTTATTTTTGATCATTGCAAGTATTATCAATGTCGTCTTGGATTTGATTTTGATTATCAATTTTCATATGGGCGTTGCCGGAGCAGGGATTGCGACTGTTACTGCTCAAATCATTTCCAGCCTTTTATGTGTGGTCTATATTCGATGGAAAATTCCTAATCTGCAGTTAAGAAAAAGAGATTTTATAATTGACAAAAAAGACTTTCGCGCTCATTTGAACATTGCTTTGCCAATGGCATTTCAATCTTCGATCATTGCAATCGGTGCAATCATTCTGCAAGCTGCGTTGAACAGTCTAGGTACGGATGTTGTCGCAGCTCAGGCTGCTTCTGGAAAAATTGAACAGTTTGCAACACAGCCTATGATGTCTTTTGGTATTGCAATGGCTACTTTTACCGCTCAAAATTATGGAGCAAAGAAATATAAACGAATTCTTCAAGGCGTTACACAATGCTTGGTGATGAGTATTGGTTTCAGCTTATTAGCAGGAGCAATTGTTGTGCTTTTCGGTCAAAATTTAGTTACTCTGTTTGTCAGTGCTAAAGAAACAGCTGTTCTTGATTTATCTCAAATTTATTTTAATGTAAACGGCAGTATGTACTGGCTTTTAGCTATTTTATTTATTCTACGCTATACCTTACAAGGGCTTGGACAAAGTGTTGTTCCAACCATTGCAGGAATTATGGAGCTGATCATGCGTTCATTTGCAGCAATTTTCTTAACAGCCTCTTTCGGCTTTGTAGGTGCAGCATTTGCTTCTCCACTCGCTTGGGCAGGTTCAGTGGTTGTACTGCTTGCTTCTTATCTGAAAGCTATAAAACGCTTAAAGAATTTAGACCAAACTCAGCAACTAGAACAATAAAAAAAACGGCTAGTTTTCCTAAAGAAAACCAGTCGTTTTTTTTATTGTACAGATTGTTTTTTTCCAAAATATTGACGCCATTTCGATTTCACTGAATTCGTCATCGGCTCCGAAGCCTCTTTGACCGCGCAATATTTGTCGACCATCGTAACAATATAACTTTCTTTGTATTTAGGTGGAGCAATCGTTGCTCCCCACATATGCTTGATGATGATATCACGTTCTAAATCCGAAAGTTCTGTTAATTTCTCAGCATTTTTCACTGCAATTCTAGGATGCATATATGCATGAGAGCCTTCATCGAATTTTGTTGTCCGCCAATCATAATAAAACAAATCATGCAAAAGCCCTGCACGAGCAGTCGCTCTAGCATCACCGTTCCACTTCTTAGCTAACTTATAGCTGTTATATGATACGCTGATAGAGTGATCTAAACGAGTTGAGTGAACATGTTGTGTATAGTTACTTAAACGTTGGACTTCTTCTTTTTCTAATAAATCTTCTACATAAGACATATATTCTTGATCTTCACGCCATTTTTCAGTCATTAATTCGGGTTCCACCTTTTTAATATAATTGAATGAAGTATTTTCCCTACCAAAACACGTTCCCAAAACGAAACGATTTTAAAGACTTGGCTTCTCTATCGCCAGTAAATGTGTCTTTTAACTTGATGAAAGTATAGCACCTTGATTTTAGAAATACTAGGTTTTTAGAAATCCGTAACTAAACTTTAATAATTGCTTTAGAAATGTAACGATTTCCTCATTGGCTGAAAGGCATATATCTAGAAACTATACTGTTTTTTCACTCTGATGTCTGGCAAACTCTGCTTTGATTTCTATAAATGAATGGAAGACTTGTAATAACTGAAAAACCTTCGCTCTATTTTCAAACTCTTCTCTTGTTTTTGGCAATTCTTTTTTGCGATAAACCTCATAGACTTGTGAGATTTTATCTAAAATATCCTGTCCGTCATTCGTTTCAGCAAATGTCTCAGCTGTATATTGTAATAACTTTTGAATGCTTTCAACCTGTTCCGGTTCAACCGTGATTGCTTCTAATATCCGCAGCATATCCTTCAAACTATTACTCTGCATTCGGCGCATTGTGAAATACTCTAAGTAATAATCATCAGAAGATAATAGATGGTTTTCTGCATGGTTTTTTGCCCAGTTTTCACCCGTACGGATAAATGCTTTGAGATCATCACATTTTTCGAATAGATTTCGCTCTTTTCCTGGCTGATTCAAGTATGCAGCCATATTATTCAAGATTTTTCGAAACATGGTCTCGATTACTTCCTGATCTTCTTTCAAGCGTTTTTCTGCATCTGGCATGTAGGAATTCATCAGTAAAGCAAAGCCCACACCGATCGTCATCAATAAAAATTCATTGCCAATGATCGACCACGATAAATCGTTTTCTACTAAATATTGTGTGACTAAAACTGAGCTTACAACGATTCCATCGGATAATTTGAAATACACCGCTGCAGGAATAAATAGAAGTAAAAAGATACCAAATGCTATAGCGTTAAAGCCTAAAATAGAAAAACAAACATACGCAATCGCAGTTGCTAAAGCTAATGACAACAGGCGATAAAGCCCGGTCAGTAATGATGTTTTCTTGGTATTAGTCACGCTCAACACGGAAATAATCCCTGCAGAGGCTGGGTATAATAAGCCTAAACTTTCAGCAACGATCATTGCCAAGGCTGCACTCACAGCAGTTTTGACTGTTCGTAATCCAATTTTCATTCGATTGCTCCTTAATGATTTTAGTTAATCTTTTATATTAATACTAGTAATTTTACCTCTATTTCGGTTATGATGAAATAGTAAAGTGATTAAATGTTGATTATAGGAGAGAACGCTCATGGAAATCGGTCCTTTTCGCTTAGGTATGCGAACATTGAAAACTGCCCTTGCAGTTATGTTGTGTATTATTTTGTTTAAAGTGCTTGATCGCGGCGCACCAATGATCGCAGCTTTAGCAGCGGTATTTTCCTTGCGGCAAGATTTAACAACGAGTTTGACTTTCGGTAAATCTAGAATTCTCGGGAATACCTTAGGCGGCGGTCTAGCTATTGTGTATTTCTTAGTGAAAGATCTTTTTTCCAGTGATTTTCTAGTAGAATTGTTTTTGCTTCCTTTTTTAGTAATTGTGGTGATCGTCCTCTCTGACGGGATGAATAATAATTCTGGAATTATATCTGCAATCGCAACACTGCTCTTGATTTCACTTAGTATTCCTCAAGGTGAATCGTTCTACTTTGCTTTAGATCGAGTGATCGACACGTTTATCGGCACATTTATCGGTATCGGTTTGAATTTTTTCATTAAGCCAAAACCAGTTGAAGAATCTCATGAAATCGAAGAAGACCTTGCTGAATTAGCCAAGAAGGAAGAAGAATTAGAAATACTTAGAAAAAAGGTGCAAGCGCGGGCGGATGCTGAAAAAAATAATAAAGAGTAAAAAAAGCTGTCAAAATCTAATTGATTTTGACAGCTTTTATCGTTTATTTTACGTCATTGGTCTCATCTTCACTGTAAAAGTTCACATTACTGTTTGTGCCCTTTTTTGAAAAGTTTTCGATCAATTCTTTTACGTCTAAGCCAGTTGTTTCTTTTAATGTTTCTTGGGTTCCAGCTAGTAAGTTCGTTGCATAGTTTGTAATACGATTTGCGCCTGCGTTTTCGCCGCCACCGCCTGTATCGACAACAGAGATTTTATCAATATTGCCAAGTGGTTGTGCTGCTTCTTTCATTAATTGCGGCAACATTTCCATAACCATACTTAATACTGCTGCTTCGCCATATTCCTTGAAGGCATCGGCGATTTTTTGTTTTGCTTCGGCTTCAGCAGCACCACGAGCAAGAATAGATTCTGCTTCGGCTTGTCCAGCAAGACGTGTTTGGTTTGCTTCGGCTTCAGCTAAAGATTCCACACGGAAACGCTCTGCTTCTGCTTCGGCAACTTCACGAGCTTTTTGAGCAAGAGCTTCTTGTTCTCTTGCATAACGATCTGCATCCGCTTTTTTCTTCACTTCTGAATCGTATTGTTTCTCACGACGAACGATTTCTTTTTCTTCCAGCTCAATTTGTTTTTGACGTTCGATGACTTTAACTTCCATCTCTTGAGCAATAACTTCTTGTTGTGCTTTGGCTGTTTCCAAATTGTAGGCTTGGTCAGCTTTGGCTTTTGCAATGTCTTGAGCTTCTTTATACGTTGCTAATTTTAATTCTTTTTCTTTTGATGCTTCGGCAATCTCTGTTTGGCGTTGTAATTCTGCTTGTTGAGATTCTTTTTCAGCTTCGGCTTTTTTAATTCTTGTTTCTTTCAATGCTTCTGCTTCGGCGATATCGGCATCACGTTTTACTTGAGCGATTCTTGGTTTCCCTAAAGAATCAAGATAGCCGTTTTTATCGCGGACTTCTTTGATTGTAAATGACACGATGATCAAACCCATTTTGGCTAAATCCACACTTGCGACTTCCTGTACGCTTTGACTAAATTTATCACGGTTTTGGTAGATTTCTTCTACCGTCATTGATCCTAAGATCGAACGAAGGTGACCTTCTAGTACTTCGCGCGCTTCGTTTTCAAGCTCTTCTCGTGTTTTACCTAAAAATTGTTCGGCAGCCGTTGCAATTTCTTCAACAGATGAACCGATCTTGATGATCGAGGTCCCATCACACATTACTGGAACACCTTGTTCCGTGTAGACTTCTGGTGTTGATACGTCTAGTTTACTTGATAATAAACTGATTCGGTTTGAACGTTGGAAGACTGGTAATACAAAAGCACCACCGCCTCGAACGATCTTGATTTTATTGCCTCGCTCATCCGCATGAACATTTTTACTGCCTAAATAACTACCACTGATGATCAGTGCTTCGTCTGGTTTTGCTGTTTGATATTTTGAAACAAACACAATCAGCATCATCAATAAGATGAAAACCACCAAAACGATTGGTCCCAATAATCCTAATCCCATTCTCTTCTACTCCTTTTTTATAATTGTAAACTGCCTTTGTAAGGCACTACATAACAAACACGTTCTTTGACTTCGATAATCAGGACTTGCTCCCCGCGATTGATCGGTTTTTCCTGGGGTGCATATAATGCCGCTGGCCGACTCATCGAACCAGTCACACTTTTCAACTGAATTTCTCCCATTCCACTAACAGGGATAGGGGTAATGACAGTTGCTTGAGTGCCTTCCATGTCTTTTTCTGATATTGAAATGGTTGATTCCGCATTTTTCATCGGCATCAGCACATAAAAATTAAGAAAAAAGACCAAAATTGCTGCAATCGCGCCACTGACGATAAACAAAAAGAGATGTCCCCAGTCAAGAAGCTGTTCGCCTAAATAGCCAAACAATGAAGTGAATGCCAGCCACGGAATGATCAGCATGGGATCGATGGGTCCGTCAAAATCAAATACATCCCCAAAAATCACTAATAAAACAGCAATCCCTGCACATGCAATCAACACATATAGATAAATTGTTTCAATCGGAATTCCTTGAACCATGTTCTCACTCCTTTCCTAAATAGGTCTACGAACCACTGATTTTTCGTACCAGTAATCAACGTTTTCTATTTATGCTCCTTTTCCGATGATAATTATATTTTACCAATACTTTGCTAAAAATAACAGCAAATCTTTGAAAATCATACTAAGGATGTAGCCTCGTCAAAAAAAGAGTACATCACAAACTAAAAATCAGGTTTGTTTTGTACTCTACAATTTAATAAAAGGTGGCCAAAAGTCAGATTCTGCGGCAATTCGTGTAAAAATCGAACCTAATCGACTTTTGACTCAACTAGTCTTTTATTCTATTCGTTTGATTTCAATGCTTCGATCATATCTACTTTCTTTAATTTTATATGCATGAAGACCATAACTAACAGTGTAAAGAATAAAGTAATCAAAGCAGAATACAAGTAACTGATCCAGTGAATCGTTGGTGAAAACATCAGCATATCCACCTCGACGGTTGTCAAGACGTAGCTATGGACTACTTTACCAAAGAGACAACCAATGACGATTCCAATCAGCGTCAAAACAATATTTTCACGATAAACATACATCGTGACTTCATTATCATAAAATCCTAACACCTTGATCGTTGATAATTCTCTGATTCGTTCTGAAATGTTGATGTTCGTCAAATTGTATAAAACGATAAAAGCCAATATTCCAGAAACCGTGATCAATACCCAGACAACGATATTCAAACTATGGATCGTATCGTCTAAAGCATCACTAGAAACAGACAAGAAAGAAACATTCAAGACTTTTTTATGTTCCATTAATGTCTTACCAATAGACGCTTCCGTTTTTTCACCTAATTTTTTATCAAAGAGTAAAAATTCAGTGTTGTAATCTGGCGTCTCACTAAAGATCTTTTCATAGTATTGAGGTGACATATACGCGAAATGCCCTGTATAGTTCTCAACGATTGCAGTGATTTTCACCTTATATTCTTGATTATCACTATTTTTTAAAGCTAGTTCATCACCTATTTTATAATTGAAAAGATTTGCTAATTTTTCATTGATGATCACACCATCATCTGTTAATTGATATTTTTTCCCTGTTTTCCGATCATTGAAAAGAATGAACGGATCGATATCTTTTGGTCTCTCTGGAACATAGATAGAGACATCTTGTTTGGCATTTGTTTTTTTCGTTGTTTTTAATGTCTCCACGTGCAGCGGCATTGTCTCTTTCAACCCAGCTGTTTTTTCGACGGCTTTCTGATAGTCCTCAGATTCTTTTTCGGACGCATCTTCTTTGAACGTCACAACCGCCTGATAATGCCAAATTTTATTAAACTGGACATTGACGATATCCGAAATCGAATCTTTCAATCCAAAGCCAGTGATGATCAACGCCATACAACCTGCAATCCCTAAAACTGTCATCAGCATTCGCTGTTTATATCGGAATAAGTTACGAGCTGTGACCTTTTGAATAAAGCTCAGACGGTTCCAGATCGGTTTGATCCGTTCCAATAAAATTCTTTGACCTGCCTTCGGTGCTTTAGGACGTAATAATGTTGCTGGTGTACTAAAGAGGTCAATACGTAAAACAACCATGGCTGCACCAGCTGTACATAAAACGGCGACTAAAATGCCAATCAAACTATAACTGAAATACCACGGCGTGATGAAATCAGGAATATTATACAGTTGACCATATGCATCAAAAATAATCGTAGGGAATAAGTAATACCCAACAAATAAGCCTAAAATAGCACCACACAAACTTGCAATCGATGCATAGACTAAAAATTTAAAAGCAATTTCACCATTTCGATACCCCAAAGCTTTCATACTACCAATTTCCATACGCTTTTCTTCGACCATGCGTGTCATTGTCGTTAAACTAACCAATGCTGCAATCAGGAAAAAGAAAATTGGAAACACAGTGGATAAAGAAGAGATTCGGTTTGCGTTATCTTTATATTCTGAATAACCAGGATTATCTGCTCGCGTAAAATAATAATAATCTGCTGCCTTTAAGGTATCCAGTTCTTTTCGTTTTTCTTCTAATTCTTTTTTTGCATCATTTAATTTCGGCAGTGTTTCTGATTTCTTCTTCTCAAATTCAGCCACTCCATCATCATAAGCTTTCTGTCCCTCATCTATTTTAGCTTGGGCGGCGTCCAGCTGTACTTGTCCGTCAACTCTCGCCTGCTCTAATTGTGCTTGTCCCGCTGCCAACTGTTCTTTTCCAGCAGCCAGCTGTGCTTGAGCTTGATTCAGTTGAGCTTCTCCTGAAGCAAGTTGCTGTTGTCCATCTGCATATTGGGCAATTGCTTGATTGATCGTTGAAATTGTTTGATCAAGTGTTTGTAATCCTTGTGTCACTTGATTTTGTTGGGCATTTATTTCGGTAGTAGCCCCATTGATCGCATTCATCACGACTGCAATATTATCTCTGACTGGCTGAGCAATCAGCTGATTAACTGCAGCTGAAATTCCTGCTGGAGCGCCTAGTGCAGCTACTGCTCCTTGCAGCTGTGGTGCGGCTTCAGCAATACTGTCGGCTAAAGATTCGTCAGGCACTCGATCTAATAACGCTACTGAAGCTCCTAAACTTTGATAGCCATTTGCTAGTTGATTCAACGAATCAGCTGAAGCAGCTAGTTCGTTTCGTTGCTGCTGCAAACCTGGCAACGTATTTTGTCCTTGACTAACTTGAGATTCTGCTTGTGCTAATTCATTTTTCTTTGCTTCCAGTAAATTGCGTTGCGCAACTAGCTCATTTTCGCCATTTGCGATTTGTGCTTGGCTCGCATTTAATTCGTTTTCTGAAGCACTGATTTGTTGTAAATAGCTTTCTCTAGCGTTAGCCAGTTCTTGTCGGCCGGCTTCCAGTTCTTGCTTACTTGTTTGTAACTGTTTTTCTGCATCTTTTAACGCATTTTCTCCATCAGAGATTTCTTTTTGCGCTTTTTCAAGTGATTCTTTTGAGTCCGCTCGAATTTCTTTTACTCGTTGTTCTGGACGGTCTTTCATCACTTTTTTTACAGACTCAACTTCGCGATCTCGTTGCTGTTCATATGCAGATGAGTAGCTATCTTTCGCCAAGCCTTTAAAAGAAATCAACAATTCTGTATACGTTGATAGGTCCAAATCTTCTTTGGGCACTACAGCAAAGAAATCCAGTGAGCCTTTACCGACAGTCGTATTTCCTCGGCTTGTATTTTCTATATATTCGGGCGAACGAACAAAACCAACGACCTTGAATTGATTCTTTTTCAACGCCTGATCTTTATTATCCTCTTTTGACAGTGTCAGTGTATCCCCTAATTTATAACGACCGTGCAGACTGGCTAATTCATCTAGAACAACTTCTCCACTTTTTTTCGGCATACGACCTTCAACAACCAGATAATCTAATATAGGCTGCTGTTTAGCTAGGTCGTAGCTGACAAATTTAACAGCAACATTTTTCTCGCTGATTACGATGTCTTTCGTATATCTTGGTAAAACTGCCTCAACATTTTTCTCTTCTTCAATCAATTGGATATCTTTATCCACTAAACCTAAAGAAGAAACGATTCGGGCATCAGGCAGCTTTTGTTTTTGATAATAAGTAGAAGCAGTCCGAGTCATATCCGGACCAGTAGCTTTCAGTCCTACGAACACCATGACACCTAGAAAAATAATGCCCATAATTGAGATGAATCGTGTTTTTGACTGCTTTATTTCACGAAAGCTTGTTTTAAGCAACGCCGTCTTTTTCATTACGATCACCTACCATTCTATCTCTGCTACAGGTTTAGGTTCATCATTGATGGTCATACTACGGACTTTGGCATCGTTGATACGAATCACTCGATCAGCCATCGGAGCAATAGCAGAGTTATGCGTGATAATGATCACAGTCGTACCTGTATTGCGAGCTGTTTCTTGTAAAATCGTCAAAATCTGTTTTCCTGTTTCATAGTCAAGCGCGCCAGTCGGCTCATCGCATAATAATAATTTCGGACGTTTCGCGATAGCACGTGCAATCGTTACACGCTGCTGTTCTCCACCAGATAATTGTGCAGGAAAATTATCCAAACGCGCCCCAAGACCAACAGAAGTCAATACCTCTTTAGGATCTAGTGCGTCAGTAACGATTTGTGAAGCAAGCTCCACATTTTCTTTCGTTGTTAAATTAGGCACCAAATTATAAAACTGAAACACAAAACCCACGTCATTACGTCGATAGGTCGTTAGTTGCTTTTCGTTGTATTTTGCGATATCCACTCCATCAATAATGATTTGTCCTTCATCACAAGAATCCATACCGCCTAAAATGTTCAATACTGTAGACTTGCCAGCACCACTAGGTCCTAAAATCACTGCCACTTCTCCTTTTTCTACTGAAAAAGTGATGCCGTCATTTGCCGCAATCGTCGTATCTCCCATATGGTATCGTTTATATTCATTTACTACATCAATATATGCCATGTTATTCCAATCCCCTCTCAAAGAAATTTTATCATAACTAATCGAACAAGTCCTCTGACAGGTCAAAACTCTTTTTGATTTTTTTCTTTTTTTTCGTATAATAGGGAAATGGAATCAAATTGAAATCAACGGAAGAACGTCGTTTTTTCGGTCTTCTTCCATTTTAGATATTCGTTAGGAGAGAAATATGGCAAGAAAAAAACAAAAACCACCGTTTAGTCCTGCAATTATGTTACTGGCAGTTTTAATTATTTTAGTTCTAGGTGTATTCGGTGTCCAAGTTCCCGACAGCATTCAGGAGATTTTTGGTATACAAACACAACAGGAAACAAAACCAAGTACACCAAGCGTTTCAACCTCAACAAATCCAGGTCCAAAAGAATTGGGAGCAGCCACTTTTTCCGCTGCTGAAATGACTGATAGCAAAAAAGGCTGGATCGATTATCATAAATTAGATTCACTAGGACGCGCCACTGGTGCTGATGCGCTATTAAAACCGGCTATGGTCAATACAGGAACTGCTGCAAATAAAGATATTCGTCCCCCAGGATTTATTTCTGGTCTGGATCCTTATAATCATTCAAGAGGACATTTGATTGGGCGGCAGATGGGCGGCTCGGGTGATGATGCTAGAAATCTTACAACGCTGTATCAAACACCGGTCAATACTCCTTATATGACAAAATATGAAAATCAGATCCGTCAAGCGCTTGATAGTGGCGAGACGGTTCGTTATCGAGTGACTCCAATTTATGACGGTACAGAATTATTATGTAAGGAGATCGAATTGGAAGCAAAAGGCTTGAGTAAAAGCACAACCGTTGATTTTCGTGTAACGATTTTGAATGAAAAATAACACTGAAAGAGACTTGAACTTCGCTTCAAACGTCATTAAATACTTAAATATATTCCGTTTTTTTATTAAGGAGGTACGTACTTATGGATTTTCAACAGATCAAAGCGCAACTAACAGAAAAGACACCTCAATCTTTTTTGACTGCTGTTTTAAGAAATGAACAGGATGAAGATAGTCTGTTCGTCTTTAGTGAACAAATAGAAGCACAATTTGAACAAAACCTAGCGTTTTTGGCATCTGCTGAAACGATCTCACCTGCAGATGTTGACGTGTGGAAGCAACAAGATTTTCGTGTAGTCGCACAAACGATCGATGGTGATTACATTGCCGGTACACTGGATCAAACGTTCATTATTCCCACTTCATTATACAAATCTGATATAGAAATTCACCCCTTGTTTCTATCTGATTTTTTCGTGGATTATGCAAATCATTCACTTGAATCAGCTCTGTTGCCTAAAAATAATTAGTAACAATCTGTTCCTTAATTCTTAAGGATTTACCGTCAAAAAAACAAGAAAGTCCTGTTCAACAAATGTTTGCTGAACAGGACTTTCTTGTTTTTCATTAGCGGTTATTTTAATCTTGAAGAATCCGATCGAATACGTATTCAATTTTTCGAATATCTGCTTTCTTCAGTTCTCGATTGATAGCGACTATATTCTTTTCTGTTAAAACGCTTTTAGTTTCTCTTAATGGTACCGTTGTCAATATAACATCCGCTTTTTCTTTCGCGTCAGCTTTATTGGGGCTATCAAGATAAATATTGTATTTTCGTGAAAACATGCCATATACTTGATCGTAAAGCAATTCACTTAGCATATTCGGTAATTCTGTTTCGATCGTAACGTGGATCGTTCGCTCATATTCATTGATTCTTTTTAGGTGACTGAACAGCATACTATAGTGAGTGACTAAAAAGTTTTTTTCTAAAAATAGGCTATAACCTGACTGTTCATATAAAACATCAATAAAATGTTCTAAACGTAATTTTAATTTAGGGTAATATTTTTGAATTCTTCTATAGTAATAATAACCATTGATGTCTGATTTGAATTTTTTAAAATTAAAGCACAACGTATGGATGCAAAAAATAAATTCAGTTGCACTTTCCTTCTCTGCTTCTGTCATCTCAAAAAAGTGTTCTTTAAAATAATCAAAGAAAAGGATTGACGCTTTTGCCGGCTCACTTCCATTATTTTTTTCAACATCGAAGGCTGCTTTCACATTGGGTACCCACGAACAACTCTTCCAAATTTCGTAATGTAAGGAAATTTCTGCTGGCTTCGTACAAAGGCTTCCGTTAAAACTGCTGAATAGCTGGCTAAATTCTTGAAAAAAATCATTATTTATTTTTGCTTTTTCCCAGGCAGGTAACATGCTCATTGTATTTTTCTTTCTAATTCTAATCTTTACAATTGCTATATAATACATCATACGTCGTTTTTCTAAACGAGTGATTTCATTATTGTACTTGTTATTGAGCGTGATCAATTCATTAACTATCTGCTCCACTTCTGATTCATCGATATACTGAAATGGCCAAGAGATACCAGAATAGAGGCGCCAAAAAAAAAGTAGCATAAAATAGCGGATCTGCTGTTCATCCCCTTCAAAAACAACCGTTTCTCTTGCAAGATCAATGTCAAATTGGTTTAAAAATCGTTTTATTTTTTTTAAGCGTCTTCGAATTGTTGCCTCACTGAAAAAATATCTTTCTGCATAGTCTCTGACAGAACCAAAATCATTTAAGCAAATTTTTTCTAGCATCTTTATTAGTGGACTTTTTTGGGTAATAAATGCTAAAAAATGCTTTAAATCGTCGTCAATTGGTACTTTCAACAGAATGCCTTTGCTTTTGCAGATTGAAAAAGTAAACCCGTGATGATTGTATTCCAAAATATCTTCTTGCAGCAATCGAACGACTCTCCGAATTTTTTTAACAGAAACATCAAATTTCATTGCTAGTTCCTCAATGCTCAGATACCGTTCTTCTAAATCCAAAAATAGCGCGATTTTTCTTTCTAAAAGTAAATCTGATGTTAACAATTCAATATAAGTAAAATTAGAATCAGAATACATCAAAAATTTCTCCTTTCAGTAAGGTGCCGATTACTTGTCTTAAGGTTGATTCATTGATGAATATATTTTTCTCGACAGCTTATCATCTATCAACAACGTATCGATTTATATCAAATACAGCACCTTTATTCATATATACCATTTTAAAAAAGGCAAAGATGATCATCTACTTGCAACTATCAAAAAGAATACCTACACTCACTAATCACTAGTATTTAACCAGCATTTACAAATATATTCCACTACTTTATTACATATTTTTTATTTTAAATTTCTATATATAACTAGTATACCATTTTTATATTTCGATTATTTTTTAATTTAATTATAAATATTTCTTTATTTTGAAAAATACGAATAGATTTAGTAGCAAAAAAGGTAACCTTCCCTATAACGGGTAGCGGCTACCTATTTTCTTACAATCGAATACACTTTTTTATTAATGATTTAACTGATTGTTGCAGAAAATCATCTTATTCATTCCTTTTTCATTTTTATTCATTTTTTTTACTTTTTAGTTTTCTTCTTTGGTCTGCGCCGTGCTTTCTTACTCTTTTTGTTCCTCCACATTCGAAAGAGGATAAGCAGCATCAACATGCTTATGACGATCAACAAGAAGATGATCAGCATGAATTTCCAATCAAAAATGTTCTGTTCTTGTAGATCGACATCTTCCCCATTAAACGTATCTGCTTCTGTCTTGGAAATAACAAAATCTTCAGACCATGACCATTGTTTTTGATGTTGGCTAACGGAGATATCAGCGGTATACTCCCCAGCAACCATCCTTTCTCCCGTCATGCTGACTGGAAATTGCAGCAATGAATTAGGCGCCATCCGCATTTTTTCTTTCTCTTCACTAAAAAGTACGTCTTTCTTCCCCTTTTGTCTAATTTGAACATTGATTGATACATCTTCCAAAAACATTTTTTCAACATTAGAAAGTGTCACAAAAATCGTATTCCGAAAATTACTTTGTCCGGCATAGACATTTCTAAACACTATATTCGGCTCTATTTTTTTATCCGTTTCTGTCAATAACATACCAATGATATATGCAAAGCGGTTGCGAATCGCGCCTTGTGTCACCGTTGTGTCATCTTCTCTTGCTTGGAGCTGAATTCCGCCTGCAATAACGCCATCAAATGATTGTTCCGGCATGTCTATATTGATCGACAACTCTTTTGAACTTTTTGCTGGAACCTCAATGGTGTCTACACTTTTGACGATATCTGTAAAATCGATATCAACTGATTCATCTTTCGGTAGTTCATTTGGTCCATAATCGATCACTCCGTTCGAGCTGCTTTTAGCACCATTCAATCGAACATCTATTGCAATCGATTCTTCCCCAGTATTGACCAAATTGATTTTCACCGTCTGTTTTTGATTCGGTTTCATCAGCAAATCGAAATACCCCACATCATTTCGTTGATTTTCTGGTTGGAGTACTTCATAGTAGAAAGCCATTGAGGCAGGTTGTGATTCCTCCGCATATCCATCAACAAACGCAACTAGATGATTTAAGATGATCGGCCCTAAAAATAGCAGCAATAAGAAGGCTTTTTTTACTTTCATTTTCTTATTCTTCCTTTCATACATGTTAGGGCAAATCAGAAGTTATTTTTCTTTTTACCGTATACAAAATAGATTGATTCTTTTAAAATGTATCTGTAATACTCCATGTCATCTCACTGACATATTGTCCTTTCAAGATCGGTAGATTCGCTGGAACATTCAGTTTTACTGAGTCTTTGGAATTATTTCCATACTCCCCAAAAGTAATGTCATAAATTCCGAAGCCTTTTTCTACTGAATTATTTTCATAAACTAGCTGTGGATCACCGGCAGAAGTACCATCAACACCTGGCGTTAATTTAATAGTAGACGCTAACGTTCTATCTTCTAGTGCTGGCATATTGTCTTGATTCGATGAGGTGGTCAGTAATCTCAGATTGGAATAATTTAGCTCTGCTCCTTTTAATATAGATGTGTCTTTTGTGAATTGTTTGGTCATTTGCACATAAATCTTATACTCTCGTGAGTCAGTGGCACGAATATCACGAAACTTCACAAAATTTTCCATTGTTAGTTTGTCATCGTTCCCCGTTTTAGCTGTCGTTTCAAAGTCTTTTGCATAGTACGTTTGTGCCGTTGTTGTGTTTTCTTGTTGCCCAAAATCAATCGGCGTTGCTGCGATAATCATCAGCGGACTGACTTCTGGATTAACATCTGGTTCCTTGATTTCCGGACCTTCCGTTCCTGGCGGTGTGACAATTGGCGGTTTATTTCCTTGCTCGTAAGTTATCACTCCTTCTGTGTCATAAGAATTTTCTTGTGCTTGTGCAGCTAAAGGTAAAACGCCTGCTGAAAACAGTAATGCACATGTACAAGCTTGAATTGATCTACACTTTTTCATCTCTTTTCCCCCTAATATTTATGGCAACTCAGATAAAATCCAAGTTACATCCGTTTGGTATACAGCATTTTGCTTTTTAGTTTTTCCAGGTACATTTAATGTAACTGCTTTATTAAGATAGACATTTTTTTGATAGATCGTATCTATCTCCATTTGTCCACGATCGTCGTATTTAGGGATGAGAGAATTTTTTTGTCCGTTCTCATTCCCGCTGGAAGCACCAAATGAAAGTAGCCATGTCCCCACTCCTTCTCCTGCTGAAGCATGAACTAGTTGATTAAGTTGTCCAGGTACTAATTCAATTTCTGAATCATTGACTCTTGGCGAGTGTTCTAAAATCGTACTATTGATCCATGGTTGTTTTAATGTAATTTTCGCTCCATCTAACATTACTGGATGCTCTTCTTTACTTGAAAATTGGGTTTCTTGTTTCACATACAAGCCCCAGCCCCAATTATGCTCTCGTAAATCAGAAACTTGAATAAAATTTCCTCTAGCAGGTGTCGAGCCATAAAACAGTTGACCTTTTGAATAATAGGTTTCATTTTTATCTGACTGTTCATTTATTCCAAAATCAAGACGAGAAGCGAATTCCATACGTAAATAGCGACCGACTGCTTCGCTTGTTCCCGGATCAACAATTTCAGTCGGGAACTCTGGATCATAAATATAGTTGTCTACTTTTTTATCAAATTCAATGACACTTGATTCAGAGAATCCATTTGCCTCAGTAGAATTCCCAAAGATACAACTGATACTCAACAAAAACAGTAACCAAAAGGATTGGTGTTTTCCTTTTAAAGGATACCTACTTAAAAGAACGAGTAGCAAAAACAGTACCAGCAAGCCTAAATATGAAAGACTGCTTATTCCTTTTTCTCCAGCTTTGGGTAGCGAACCTGACTCTTTCGGCTTAGGCGTTTTCTCTACAAAAGTCACGACGCCCTCTGATTTAATCGCACCGCCGTCTTCTATCGCTTCGTAACTTGGTGCTTTAACAATGATTGCTAGGCAGATCATGGATAAAATAATGAATCCTGTACTGATTTTTTTAGCCATTTTAATCGTCTCCCTGATAAGCATCTGTTAAATGCCAAGTTAAAGTCGCATGATAATCTCCTACTTTTTTTACTTTTCCAGATTTCACCCTTAATACAAATCCATCACCTTCTTCAGACCATTCAGATTCAGTAATATTATATTCAGAAGAATCCGAACTTTTGCCTTTAAAAATCAATTCTGAAACATTGGTGATTGGTGTTTCAACCCCATCTTTTCTAAACCGAATCGCCTCTTCTAAATAATACTTTTTCAAATTTTCTTGCAGCATCATTTCTTCTGCTAAGGCAACCGTTAAGTACCACTCGTTTTTTTGGATTCTTCGATCTCGTACGATTAAGTCACTGGAATAGTCTGGATCATTCACAAAGGTTTCTTTTTCATCTACTTCGAATTTTCCAAAATCCATTTTTTCTGGAAATGAAACAATTTCTAACGGACCATCGATCACACCGTTAGGGTATTTAGCGACATTTGATATGCCAGTATAGATTTCTCTTTCTGCAGTAGGATCTTCTGGTCCCATGACAAACTGTTTTTCTCTAGGTGATTCTCCTTTTGCACTAGCAACGTTTTCAATTATTTGTCCTAATGCCTGTTCGTTTACTACCACTTTAAAGGATAACTCTACTGATTCCTGGCTGCTTAAATCACCTAAGCTTGCTGTAAGTGTATGCGTTTTGGCGTCATAGTCATACTCATCTTTTGTTAATGATTTGTCATTTAATTTTACATCTGCCTTTTCACTATCGAAATTCACATAAGCAGATAATTCATCCGTGAATTGTATATTTTTCCAATTTGTTTCATTTTTTTCAACTTGGTTATTTTTCACCAAGATAGAATAGCGTAATTCATCATCAATATGAACCTGTTGATCTCCGTTAACCGATTCTACTTTTTTTTCAAGATAGGGCTGATCCGGAAGCACGTCCTCCACTTCATATTTTGCTGCAGGTGGGAAATGTGTATCTCTATAATCGAAGCCTTCTTTAGGATTTTTATTTCCAGTTTCGCTATTTGTTGGCGGTGGATAGAGTACCTCTTTTGGAATCAGACCTGCATTATCCTCTAAGTAAATCACAACGACTTCGTCTTGATCTAAATATCGAGGCAAGTCTGCCACAAAAGTCCCGTCATTTTCTACTACACCACTGATCGATGCTTGGATTGTTTCAGATTCATCATAGATTTCTATGAAATATTTTGCGTTTGGCTCATTATCCATTCCCTTGATCTGTTTCATCGCATTTGTAATTTTTCCTGATTCGACTTTTGCTGGCTCTGGCGGCGTAACATCGATCACTTTTTTCTCACTCTCAGATGTCCACGGTCCATGCTTAATTTCAGCTGAAATAGTTTGATTTGTTTGATTTAAACGTCGGTCTGAATTGGTTACTTTTACATCACCGAACTCATCTGTCTCTATGTCTTCAACTGTTTCCCCATATGAATTAACAAAGGTTGCTTGAGCTTGTCCTTTTCCTGCATAAATCGGTGAAGTGATAATTTTTCCTGTTTCATCATCTATTCCGTCAAAACTCGTCCCGATTTTCACCCGCAACCCATAGTCCATATCCGCATCTGTAAATGGAATCCATTCGGCTTCTGGAGCTGCGTTCATTCCAGTGATTCTTCTAATATTATTTGGTCTAAATGAAGCTGCTAGTTCTGAATCTGAAGAAGTAATCTGAGCACTCTCTCGTCCATTGACCTTCAGCTCGTCCACTCGTAAATAATCATAATCTGGTGTTACATCTGGTGAAGTTGTCGTTTTCCATAATGAAATATCAGAATCTATAACTTGAAATTGACAGCCGGCATTATTAGGAATCTCCATTACCCGCGCTTGAATACCAGAAGTATTTCCTAACGCATTTTTGAAATCAAATGCTTTAGGTTCCTTTAAAATAAGCCTGCGATTACTGTTGGTTTTATCGATATCTTTGTATTTTCTGTAAGCATCTGCACCATAATTTCGTCCCCGAAAATCGATCAGTCCATAAATCGTACCATTCCCATCGTTGCCTGCTGTTGATGAATTAGGTGTCACACCTGAAATAAAGAGACTTCCTCCCGGATTTACAATAACTGCTGTATTGTTATTACAATATGAGAGTACAGCATGAGCCTTTCTTGTTACTAAGTTCACAACTGCATTTTTATTGATTACTAAACATGATTCGGGATAATACAAGGCGAAGGCATTCCCATTTATATCTGCAGAAAAGCTTGCTCCTTCATCAACTGTAAATGTTTTAAAGTTGGAATAGACAGCTGGATAATTAACATGGTTATTTGTTTTATCTTTATAATAGACTGTGGCATTTTTTTGAATAGTATGTTCCATGCTTTCTCCGGTATAGCCTTTGCCAGAAGGAGTTTCCATGACGTGCCAAATAATCGAATAATTATAGTACGTAATTTCTCCTCGATATTGTGTATCTTCTTCATAGATCATACTTCCTACATAAAAATTTTCAGCTGATGTAGACACATCAATTGTTCCATAAACTGTAATTTCCGCATAATACCCTCTTGCCACTCTCGCCACACCATAAATACCACTTTTTCCTTTTACGTTAGAAAGATTACCAAATCTAAAATACCAATTTCTGGTTCGGGCTGTATCATAGGCTCCACTACCACCCACAAAGGAGTAGGAGGTTGCACTCTCGATATTTTGATCAATGATAACGTCGTGCAAATGGAAAATAGCTTTGTCTTGAAGAGGTCCTGAGGCATGGAGAGACAAAGAATAGTTCCCTAGATAAAGCAGATGCCCATTTCCGTCGATCTCAATCGACGTTCGTCTATTCGCCAACGAAGTGTTACCGGAAATATCTGCATCTAAAATGATTTTTGTTACCGCAGCATCAGCGTAAGCACTTTTGAATTCATTGTATGTGCGTACGACCTGTACATTTAAAAGAGGATCAAAATTAGCTTTTGCATTTGCTTTATCATTGGCTACTTGTTGCTTTTCTGTTAATTGAGAGCCTTGTTTGTTGTAAAAAATGCCATCTTCAACTGTATTTTCCTGAATAAATTCTGGTTGCATTGTACTAGAAAGGCTAGGTTCTAATACGTTGGTATTACATTCTCTTATGAGAAAAACGTCCTTATCAGGAGCAGATAAAGTTATTCGCGCCTTTTTGCTTGGATCCATCTGTTGAATGTCCCATGATAGAGATAATGGCTCTTCACTTTTTTCTGTGCGTAACATTAGTTCATTGGGAACATCTGTATCAATAAAGTAGGTCGTATCTTTATTACGTTTATGCACAATTTGTAACTGTTCATTCATTTTTTCAATACTAGGAAACTCAAAATTTTCATAATGAATGATTATTTCTTCATCTTCTGGTTGTACGATTGTCAAATTTACTGTTTTTTCATTTGTTATCATTTCATCTAAGATTTCAAGTTGATAATTTTCCTGCTCTTCCTTTCCAAGAATAGCAGAAGCGTTCACCATTGAAAAAATTAGAAAAGAGAATAGCAATAAAATAACAAATGTGCTTTTTTTGACTTTCACTCTGCTCACACCTCCTTTGCCTATAGTTTAACAGTAAAAAGAGCAAGAAATTTTAATTTTTGGGCAACTAATATGACTTTTATTGATTAAATTAGTCATATAGCAATGTTAAAATACGACAAGATTTTAATCATTTTTATGCATAAAAAAACACTACTGCTTTTTGCAGTAGTGCTTTTCTTCTTATATATTATGCTTGACGATATCTTTCGACTCCGTCTAAATAAGTCGCTGCTAATTCCATATCTGGATTTAATACGATAAAATCTGCATCTCTTCCATTTGCGATCATACCGCACTTGTCATCGATTTTACAACTAACCGCTGGGACTAAGGTTGCCATCATGATTGCTTGTTCTGGTGTTGCAATCTCCCAGTCAACAACATTTTTGATCGCTTCTTTCAATTTCAAAATACTACCAGCTAGATTTCCTGATTCCAAACGAGCCGTTCCTTCTTTTACGACAACTGGAAATTCACCCAAATTGTAATTACCATCAGGCATACCGCCGGCCATCATACAATCTGTGATCAAGGCTACATGGTCATGTCCTGCTTTTTCCATCAAAATATCTGCTGCATTCGGATGTACATGGTGTCCATCACAAATCAATTCAGAGAATACATGGTTCAATGACATTAACGCTCCTACCATTCCCGGCTCGCGGTGGTTTAACCCTCTCATACCATTGTAGGCATGAACGAAAACACTTGCGCCAGACTCGACTGCTTCGGTAGCTTGTTCCAGAGTCGCATCGCTATGCCCTAATGCAACGACGACTCCTTCATCTGTTACAGCTTTAACAAATTCTTTGACGCCTTTACGTTCAGGTGCTAATGCGATTTTTTTGATCAGCCCACCTGATGCTTCCTGCCATTCATTGAATGTATTTAAATCAGGATCACCAAAGTAGCTTGGGTTTTGTGCCCCTTTATGTTCTTCTGTGAAGAATGGACCTTCAAAATAAATCCCTTGTACCTTTGCACCTGGAACTTCTTGATAAACCTCTCCGATTGTTTGCGCAACATCTTTCAGACGCTCTTTACTAGATGTTAACGTTGTTGGTAAAAATGATGTGACGCCACAAGACAACAGCCCTTCTGACATGACTTTCAAACCTTCAGCGTCATTGTCCATAACATCATGATTCATATATCCGTGGATATGTGTGTCTACTAATCCCGGAGCAATCCATTTTCCTTCTTCTTTGATCACTTTTGCTTCTGTTTCAGGAAGCTCTTTATAAAAATCTCCGAAAATACCATCAGTGATTTCTAAATAGCCTGGTCCTTTTACATCACTTTTCAAAAAGAACTTTTCAGCAAAGATAAACGTTCTCATCTTCATCCTTCTTTCTTTAATTTTTCTACTTTAAACGTACTCTTAAAACCAGCAGAAGTCAAGAATGGTGTAGACCTTTTCTAAAAAAGTTCACTACACTTCCATTAGATCTTAATCGTCTCAATATGTCGGATCTCTTCCGATAGTGCTTGGTATTCTTTGGCTTTGTCCACAATCCCTTTTGCCAGCATCAGTTGACTCTTTAACTGGAACAATTCACTTAAATAATAGTAACTATTGCGATAGCGGGACCAAACGATGCCTTGATCAATATATATTTGTGCCTCATCTAGACGACCTTGATCTTTTAAAAATTTTGAATAATTATAAAATATTTTCGTCAGTTCAGCATTCACACGCTCATTCGGTAACTTATGAAAATAGTGAATACTCAATTTTAAGTATTTTTCTGCTTCATTTATTTTTCCAATACTGCCATACGTGCTGCCGATACAACTAATGACTTGAATTTCAAAGTCAGACAAATTGTCTTTATTTGACTGATACGTATAGGAAAGTCCCTTTTTAAGATCAAATATCGCTTGTTCATAATTATTGAAAAGATAAAATTTACAACTACCTAGATAATAATAATAGCGTTGCCAATCCGTATCTAGATGAAGACGGTCTTCGATTTTTGTGGCTTCCATATAATCCATGATCTTTTTATATTCTTTATGCCGAAAATAATCTGCAATTTTCTCAAACATCTGCGTGAGCAGTCGGACTTCATCAGATTTAAACTGCATGATTTGGTCGATTGTGACACCCAGACGCTGACAGAGCTGCTGCATCACCACGACATTGGGCAGTTCTTCATTATTTTCTATTCTGCTTAATACGCTTTGTGAGCAAATATCTTCTGATAACATTTTTTGAGTTAATTTTCTATTCTTACGAATTTCTTTAATCACTGCCCCAAAAGAATCCATATCTTCACTCCTATACCGATTTCAATTATCAATAACAAATAAAAAATGCATTATTTGACGAAAAAAAGTAAAATATGCGAATTCGCATTATGTATTTATTGTACTTTATTGCATAATATACTGCAAGAACATTACCTAACACTAGACCAAAACGATTTATCATTTTTACTTTGCAAATAAGGAGTGTTACTCATGGAACAGGAGAAACGGATTAGCTTTAGCTGGGAAAAAAATAGTTATATGGGCTATGTCGAAAAAGAATATGAAAATGCATATCTTGTTGTTGTTTCGGATCCAAGTCCAGACATGGAAGAAAAGTATACAAATCGAATGGTGATTAGTAAAAAGGATTGTCAATCGACAGACTAACTTCACTGCCTGTCACAAACATTAAAAAAAGCAGTTCAAAACGTTTGATCAGTTTTGAGCCGCTTTTTTTATTGCTAAAACAATCCGTTTATTTTTGTTTATAGGTACTTAAGAAGCGCTGCATTTTCTCTGCAGTCAGTTTTAAGTCTTCCATTTTTGGCAGGTACACAATTCTAAAATGATCCGGTTGTGTCCAGTTGAATCCACCACCATGAACCAATAAAATATGGTGCTCATGAAGGAAATCAAGAACAAATTTTTCATCGTCATAGATATCGAACCGCGCTGTATCGATTTTTGGAAAAATATAGAATGCTGCTTTAGGTTTCACTGCAGAAAGACCTGGTATCTCATTGATTGCATTATAGATAAATTCTCTTTGCTCGTACACACGGCCGCCTGGCAACAATAGTTCATCAACACTCTGATAACCACCTAAGGCAGTCTGAATAATTTGCTGTGATAACACATTTGAACATAGACGCATAGACGCTAACATATTCAAACCTTCAATATATCCTTTAACGTGCTTTTTATTGCCGCTCAAGACCATCCAGCCGCATCGGAAACCAGCAACACGATGTGATTTAGATAACCCATTCAGCGTAACCACAAATAAGTCAGGTGCTAATGTCGCAATCGGAATATGAGTCAAGCCATCCATTACAAGGCGATCATAGATTTCATCTGAGAAAATGATCAAATCATTTTGTCTCGCAATTTCCACGATCTGCTCTAAAATTTCCTTTGGATATAATGCTCCTGTCGGATTATTTGGATTGATCAAAACGATTGCTTTTGTATTTGAGGTAACTTTTGACTTGATATCATCAATATCTGGATTCCACTCGGCTTGTTCATCACAAATATAATGAACTGGATTTCCGCCAGCCAATGAAACAGATGCTGTCCACAAAGGATAGTCCGGCATAGGGACCAATACTTCATCCCCGTTATTCAATAAGCCCTGCATACACATCGTGATCAATTCACTAACACCATTTCCAGTGTAAATATCATTGATCGTTACATTAGGAAACCCTTTGACCTGACAGTACTGCTCGATCGCTTTTCGTGCAGAGAAAATTCCCTTGGAATCAGAATAGCCTTCTGAATTACGTACATTGGTGATCATATCACGTACAACTTCGTTCGGCGCATCAAAACCAAAAGGAGCGGGATTACCAGTATTAAGCTTTAAAATGCGGATGCCTTCTTCCTGCATTCTGTCCGCTTCTTCTAAAACCGGACCACGTACATCGTAGCTAACACCATCTAGTTTATTGGACTTCTCGAAATTTCTCATACTGTATCCCTCATTTTCAAAAAATTTATATCTTTAAAGTTACGCCAGTCACACCAAAAAAGCAATCAAAAATTGGAAATTTTCTAAAAAAACTTTTTTTGGCTTGTTCTGATACAAAAAAAGGCTAAAACATAACTCATCGAGTCATACCTTAGCCTTTTAAAATCCAAATAAACAGCGATAAAAATAACTTCTTCGAAGCTAAGCGCTTTTGGTCGAACGCTCTTTTCTTGTGGTCAATTCTTTTTATGCTTATAGACTCTTGCTTCATAAGGTGCAAAAATCGTATGCTGATGAATAGCATGACTGTCTAAATTACAAAGTACCAATTCCCATTCTTCAATTCGAACATTTTCCGGTAAATCAGCTGATGCAAATTCTTTTGATAGATTGATAATGATGACATAGCGTTCTTGCTCTAAGCGACGTCCATATACAAATAGCTGCGGATGCTCTGGTAAATAAAGGGTATAGCTACCATAAATCAACGCGTCATTTTGGTTTCTAAGTTGGATCACTTCTTTATAAAAGTTTAAGATGGAATCTGGATCATGTGTTTCATCTAGCACATTGATTTCCTGTTTATTCGGGTTGATCCTCAACCAAGGTTCTCGTTTTGAGAAACCGGCGAACTCTTCTGCGGTCCACTGCATCGGTGTTCGCGAATTATCTCTTGCAGTTCGTCGAATCACTTCCATCGCCTTTTCTTCATCTAGTCCAGTTTGAAGCATTTCATAATAGAAGTTTTTGGTATCTACCGCATCAATTTCATCAATTGAGCGAAACGGCATGTTAGTCATGCCGATTTCTTGCCCTTGATAAATGAAAGGTGTCCCCTGCAGTAATAAGAAAGTCAGTGCCAACGCTTTAGCTGATGCTTTCCAGAAAACCGTTTCTTCACTACCAAAACTAGAAACAGAGCGTGGAATATCATGATTTTCCATATAAAGTGCATTCCAGCCTCGTCCATCCGCCAGAGCGTTTTGCCATGCAGTCAATGCTTTTTTGAAGTGAACAACATCCAGTCCATCTTGTTCATTTTTATTCCAAAGAGAAATATGATCAAATTCAAATAACATATTAAAATAACCATCTGCCTCTCCAACCCACTGATAGGCTTGATCTGCAGTAACACCATTCGCTTCGCCTACAGTCAAAATATCTCTTTTTCTGAAGATATCCCCCAATTCTTCCAAATGCTTTTCAATTCCCAAGACGTTCTTATAAGGAGCATGAGGATCTTCACCAGATAATGTTTCTAATGGTGCTTTTTTGATATGTGAGATTGCATCTACTCGAAAACCATCGATCCCTTTATCGAGCCACCAGTCAATCATTTTAAATAGATCGCGTTTTACTCGTGGGTTCTCCCAGTTCAAATCTGGTTGTTCTTTCGCAAAAACATGAAGATAGTACTGATTTGTCGTTTTGTCATATTCCCATGCTGATCCGCCAAAAATCGACACCCAATCATTCGGTGGTCCATCAATCGTTCCATCTGCCCAAATATAATAGTCTCTATAGTCATCTTTTCTAGAAGAACGTGACTCTAAAAACCACGCATGCTGATTCGATGTATGATTGATCACTAAATCCATGATAACTTTGATTCCCAAGTCATGCGCTTCAGCTAAAAGTAAATCAAATTCTTCCATTGTTCCAAAGGTTGATAGGATTTTCTGATAATCGCTGATATCATAACCATTGTCAACATTAGGCGATTCATAGATAGGCGTGATCCAAATAAAACCGATACCTAGCTCTTTAAGATAATCCAATTTTGAGCGAATTCCATTCAAATCTCCAATACCATCATTCGCTGAATCCATAAAACTTCTGGGATAAATCTGATACCCAACTGCTTCTTTCCACCAGGTTCTTCTGATTTTCATCCGACTCACCTTCACTTCTCTTGTTTCTCTACATTATATAAGATATTAAAAAAAAGCGTATGAGAAATGCACAAAGCTTTTTAAAACTTTAAATTATTGATTAATATAGAAGACATTTTCTCTATCTTAGAGCATAGAATTCGATTGTTGGTATGAATAGACGCGAACTCTATAGTATCTGTTTCACCTTAAATAGAACCTACTAATAAGACTAGCCCAATAAGTAAGATAAAAAAGAACCCTACTGGATGATGCCTATTAAAAATATTGCCATTTCCTTGTGCTTTTGAAACAAACACCCTTGAATCAGAAAAATACTTACCTGTTTCTTGCTTTGATTTTATAAATGATGGCAAGGAAAAAATGGGATATTCATTGTAAGTTGCCTTATAATGCTTATTTGTATAGCAGTATTCCTTACTATATTTTTTGCGATTAGACGTATAGTAACTATACAAAGTGATGATGACCTTTAAATATCGTTCACCTTTTTTCTTCTATGTATTTTGAACAGAACTTCAAAATAAAAACTCACCAGAGCACTTATCCTGGCGAGTTTTTATGCTAGCGTTTATTAAACTATACTTTCAATGAGTCAAATGAATTTCCTGATGACGTTACGATTATTCAACCAGTTCATATCCTTCTGGAGCAACCTCATCCAGCTGTTTTTTTTCTTCTGGTGATAGTTCCGGCGACTTTTCTAAGCTAGAAGAAATGATTTGTTCAGAAAATTCAACCGTTTCATTCTCTTTATTCATTTCTTGAGCATTATTTTTATTTAGATTGAAAAATAATAATAGTACACAAGCTACTGCTGCTAATACGATTGCCAATCTCAGTTTCCTCAAAATACATCCACCCTTTAATTCACTCGTTTATATAATTTCCAATCAATAGCTTCTAAACGTTTCGATTTTCAAACGGTTCCCGCATAATAATTCATTGCTGATTTACTTGTATTTGAACTGGACCAATTTGTCCACCCGATATCTTGGACATGGGCACGATAGCTAACTGAATATTTAGCACGATTTGTAGCAACTTTGATTGCTTCAACCCTCAAATTTTTACCAGTAGTTCCAGCGGTTTGCCCATTCTTTTTCCAAGTCTGCCAACCACTGTCTTGAACATGAACTTTATATTCAATCGTTTCTCCAAGCATTTTTAATTCAATCGCTTCCAATCGTAAGCCTTTTTTAGTCGTACCAGAAATATATCCTGGCATAGCTCAACTTTGCCATCCACGATTTTGTACATGGGCGCGGGCAAGAAAGGGCGAACCTTGTCTTTGATTATTTAGCGTATTAAATTCTTCATTGGAAACGAGTTCATAGCCCTCTGGCGCACTTGCCAATAAATCCTCATATTCTTCGTTTGTTAATACAGATCCTTGAACCAATACACTTGCATCAGCACTTGTTCCGAATACAAGCAATGTACCTATAAATACTAGCAGACTACCATAAAACAACCTTTTTTTTACCCTCATTCTACTCTCCTTTTCTTTTTATAATGTAATTCTATCACATGATAATATAACATTCAATATTTGTCGTATTATTCTAATAAAAAATCTGATATTTCCATTAATTATGCTCTTATTCCTCTCTTTTCTCTATTACTTAATTTTATCTTCATCTCCTCCTATAAATACGTTCGTGGTATTGTATACTTATTTTTCAAAAAATACTGATAAAGATCGATTATAATTATCTTGTTGTGTTTTACAAAGACTTCTTTATTCTCAATTTTATGTATAAATGCTTCTATGTCATGCTTGATTATATGGAATTAATGAAAACATAAAGAAGAGGTAGAAAGTTTTTACACTTCCTACCTTAAGTCGTTATTACTCAAACAGGTAACTCGCATAATTTACTTCTTCTGGTTCGTAGTTTTCCAATGGAATGTCTAAAGGTACCTTTTTTAATTCTTTTTCATTAACTAATACCAACTTCTGTTTTGTTAGCACTACTATTAATTCCTCGTACTTTTTTTCTAACTTTTCATTTTTAAATTCTGTTAAGTCTGTTAAATCAAGTGATATACCTTCTTTAGATTTTTGATACTGTGCTTTTTCAATTATAAAAAATGGGCTTATTGCTGAGATTTGTAAACTAATAAATTCTATATAACCACGTTCCATTATTTCTCTAGTTGCTCCATCGGAAAAAAACGAATTTTCCAATTTAATATCTTCTATAAAATAATATGAAAAACACCTAGCGTATTCAAAACTTGTCATAGGCTTGAATACAATTCCTTCCATACCATTTAATAAATAAGAGTTCCATTGATTCCCCTTTACATATTTTCTTAATACATAACCATAGTCACCATCTTTTAAACGTCTATTCACAAAATTAATTGCTCTTTCATTTGCGTTCATTAAGTTTCCTCCTTACTTCTTTGAGGATAACGTTTATTGGTTTTCGCTTCACATCTGTTGACGTACGCTCATCTTTAAATTTTTGTTTCATGACCATAAAACTTCCATTATTCAAATAAATAGCTTAAATAATTTACTTCTTCTGGTTCGTAGTTTTCCAATGGAATGTCTAAAGGTACCTTTTTTAATTCTTCCCTATCAACCAACATCAGCTTGTGTTCTGTTAATACTTCTATTAGTTCTGTATATTTTTTTTCTAACTTCTTATTTTTGAATTCTGTTAAATCGACTATATCTAGTGTTATGCCTTCTTTAGGTTTTTGGTATTGTGCTTTTTCAATTATAAAAAATGGGCTTATTGCTGAGATTTGTAAATTTATGAACTCTATATAACCACGTTCCATAACTTCATTCTTTGCTTCTAATGTAAAAAAAGGTCTTGATAACTGGATATCTTCCATAAAATAGTAAGAAAAGCACCGGCTATATTCAAAACTTGTCATAGCTTTGAATATAATTCCCTCCATATTATTTAATAAGTGTTCATCCCATTCATCACTATAAACATATTTTCTTAGGACATATCCATAGTCCCCTTCTTTCAAACGTCTATTTACAAAATTAATCGCTCTTTCATTCGCCTCCATTAATTTTCCTCCTTACTTCTTTGGTATTTTAGGATAGCCATGTATATTACCTTTTCCGTCTATATGAACTACAATTTCAGTTGTGATTCCATCACTACCAACTACTTTATCTGACTCATATTCCTTAACAGTTCCTTCTCTACCTCTTACCCAATCTCCTTTTTCCCAAGCTTCTTGTGTATCCGCTACACCATTTTCTCCATCAATCCATGTTGATTTATCTTCTGTTGACTGCTCATTATTTCTATGTCCTTCTTGATGTTTCCCTTGTTTACCTGCATCTACTGGAGGTGCACCTTCAACCTCACCTGTCACTAATCCTTGTTGTGGTAACAAGTCTTTTGGATTAACCGCTCTTACACGTTTACTTGCTTCCACACTTCTCGCAGAATTGATTGCTTCTACAGCAGATTTACCAATTGTTACGGCACCAATCCCCTGTCTAATTATATCAATCCCTTTACCTACTTTGCATTTGTTATTATTCAAACAGGTAACTCGCGTAATTTACTTCTCCGGGTTCATAATCTTCTAGAGGAATATTTAAAGGGGCTTTCTTTAATTCTTCCCTGTCAGCTAAAATTAATTTTTGTTCTGTTAAAACTTCTATTAATTCTGTATATTTTTTTTCTAACTTCTTATTTTTAAATTCTGTTAAATCAACTATATCTAGCGTTATGCCTTCTTTAGGTTTTTGGTACTGTGCTTTTCTAATAGTGAAAAACGGACTTATTGCTGATATCTTTAGCCCAATATATTCTATATAACCACGTTCCATAACTTCATTCTTCGCTTCTAATGTAAAAAAAGGTTTGGATAATTTAATGTCTTCCATAAACATATAAGAAAAACATCTAGTATAATCAAAACTGCCTGACGGTTTAAACACTATTCCCTCCATATTTTTTAATAAATGTTCATCCCATTCATCGCTGTACACATATTTTCTAAGGACATATCCATAGTCCCCTTCTTTCAAACTTTTATTTACAAAATTAATCGCTTGTTTATTTGCGTTCATTAAGTTTCCTCCTTACTTCTTTGAGGATAACGTTTATTGGTTTTCGCTTCACATCTGTTGACTTACGCTCATCTTTAAATTTTTGTTTCATAACAATAGAACTTCCATTATTCAAATAAATAGCTTAAACAATTTACTTCTTCTGGTTCATAATCTTCTAGTGGAATATCCAAAGGAACTTTTTTTAATTCTTTTTTATTAACTAATACCAACTTCTGTTTTGTTAGCACTACTATTAATTCCTCGTACTTTTTTTCTAACTTTTCATTTTTAAATTCTGTTAAGTCTGTTAAATCAAGTGATATACCTTCTTTAGATTTTTGATACTGTGCTTTTTCAATTATAAAAAATGGGCTTATTGCTGAGATTTGTAAACTAATAAATTCTATATAACCACGTTCCATTATTTCTCTAGTTGCTCCATCGGAAAAAAACGAATTTTCCAATTTAATATCTTCTATAAAATAATATGAAAAACACCTAGCGTATTCAAAACTTGTCATAGGCTTGAATACAATTCCTTCCATATTATTTAATAAATAAGAATTCCATTGATTCCCCTTTACATATTTTCTTAATACATAACCATAGTCTCCATCTTTTAAACTTCTATTCACGAAGTTGATTGCTCTTTCATTTGAGTTCATTAAGTTTCCTCCTTACTTCTTTGAGGATAACGTTTATTGGTTTTCGCTTCACATCTGTTGACGTACGCTCATCTTTAAATTTTTGTTTCCTGATCATAAAACTTCCATTATTCAAACAAATAGCTTAAATAATTTACTTCTTCTGGTTCATAGTTTTCCAAAGGAATGTCTAAAGGTATCTTTTTTAATTCTTCCCTGTCAACTAAAATTAATTTTTGTTCTGTTAAAACTTCTATTAATTCTGTATATTTTTTTTCTAACTTCTTATTTTTAAATTCTGTTAAATCGACTATATCAAAAGTTATACCTTCTTTAGGATTTTGGTACTGTGCTTTTCTAATAGTAAAAAACGGACTTATTGCTGATATCTTTAACCCAATATATTCTATATAACCACGTTCCATTATTTCTTTTGTCGATTTATCTGAAAAAAATGAATTTTTTAATTTAATGTCTTCCATAAACATATATGAAAAACATCTAGTATAATCAAAACCACCTGATGGCTCGAACACAATTCCTTCCATGTTTTTTAATAAGTGTTCATCCCATTCGTCGCTATATACATATTTTCTTAGAACATATCCATAGTCCCCTTCTTTCAAACTTCTATTCACAAAATTAATCGCTCTTTCATTTGAGTTCATTAAGTTTCCTCCTTACTTCTTTAGGTATTTTAGGATAGCCATGTATATTACCTTTTCCGTCTATATGGACTACAATTTCAGTTGTAACTCCATCACTGCCAACAACCCTATCCGATTCATACTCTTTCACAGTACCCTCACGTCCATCAGCCCATCTTCCTTTTTCCCAAGCTTCTTGAGTATCCGCTACACCATTTTCTCCATCAATCCATGTTGATTTATCTTCTGTTGACTGCTCATTATTTCTATGTCCTTCTTGATGTTTCCCTTGTTTACCTGCATCTACTGGAGGTGCACCTTCAACCTCACCTGTTACTAATCCTTGTTGTGCTAACAAGTCTTTGGGATTAACCGCTCTTACACGTTTACTTGCTTCCACACTTCTCGCGGAATTGATTGCTTCTATAGCAGATTTACCAACTGTTACAGCTCCAATCCCTTGTCTAATTATATCAATCCCTTTCCCTATTTTACCAACATTGCCTAATATTCCTCCAATGCCAGGTGCTAGTGGCATTTCGTTTCGCGTTATTTTTACTTTTTCGACTTTGTATTGGTCTTTACCTAGGTAATCTTTGCATTTTTCTAATTGATTATAGAGGTTAGGATGAGCTTTTGGTGAGACAATTTTGCCATTTTTCATCAGATACCATGTTTTTTTGGTTCCCAAAGCACTACAAATGAATGTTTTTGGTTTTTGTCATCATAAATCGTCTACTATAGTTGTTCATAAAAAGAGTATAAAAAAGAGAGAACAATCGCTATAATTGTCTCTCTTAGCTAATAGGTTATGATTCCAAAACCTGCCAAATTGTTTAATTCGTTATATAATTAAGATTTATTTTATTGATTTTTATCAACTCTTTTTCAAAACATATACTGTTAGTATTTACTTCCTAATCATAAAATTACTATTATTCAAACAGAAATCCTCATCAATTCATTTCTTTAATTTCTACTCTCTCCGCTAACACCCATCCATTCAATCCATAAGAAGAATATAATACTTGATAGGTCATGTGTTTTTTTCTTATTTCTTTTTCTAACTCTTCTAATGAATTATATCTCATTGGCCATACATTTTTTTTCCCTTGAATCAATAATTCTTTATTTTCAATAAAAAATTTGTCTAAAGCTCTCTCTTCTAGGTCCAAAATAATACTATAAGGCATTTCATCATAAAATTTGTAACATATAAAGTTATGGAATATAATTTGTTTTTCTTTCTCATCATCAGATATATTCATAACTATATCCTTATTTTCAAAATTCACAAAATAGCTTTTTATTTCATAGTCATGTACCATATTCATTATTACCATTCTCCTTTTTGTCTAGGTATTTTTTTATTCCAATCCCATTTATGTCTATGGGGAAATTCATGCGTTCCATCGTCAGGGTGATTGTAGTCTATATCTTCAATCGGTAAACCATCTGGTCCATAGTATCTTCTTTGTTTTACTGAACCATCATCATTTAATAAGTCCGCGGATGAGTTTGGTTCGCCCTCTTTATCCAGATTTCTTTTCTCCGAGTCAAAGATTTTATGTTTTTTAGCTGGTTCTCCTTTTTCACAACTTTTATCTAATTCAGCTGTCTCATCTATCGTATTGATGGTAGGTACATTGTTTATTTTATCCAACATAGATTGTCCAACTTTAATAGATCCTGCACCTTTTCTAATTATATCAATACCTTTACCTATTTTACCAATATTGCCTAATATTCCTCCAAAACCAGGTGCTAGTGGCATTTCGTTTCGCGTTATTTTTACTTTTTCGACTTTGTATTGGTCTTTACCTAGATAATCTTTACATTTTTCTAATTGATTATAGAGGTTAGGATGAGCTTTTGGTGAGACAATTTTGCCATTTTTCATCAGATACCATGTTTTTTTGGTTCCTAGGTCGCTACAAATGATGGTATAGCCATTTAAACTTGCAATCGTTTGTTTCATTTCTCGCTTTTTCACTTCTTGTTGCATTTTTTCTCGTTGTTGCCAGCGTGCATTAATAGGACTTGCCCATGTCATGTTTAAGCGACCAATATCAAAAGTTCCTGAAGCGGCATTCCATGCTTTACAATTCTTCACCTGTGCTAAACCGTTATTAAATTCTTGCTGGCAAGCTTCGTATTCAACGAAAATACTAGCTGAACGAGCATTATAAGCATGGAATTTCTCCAATTGTTCTCTCTTCTTTGAAATAACATCACAGGCATTCATATATCGACGTTCCAAATCTGGTCGCATCGTTTTTGCAACATGCATTTGTCTTTCTAATTCTCGTTTTAATTGTTCAAACCGTTCAATTTGGCTTTGAATTTGATCTTCATCCGTATCGATACTGCTGACCATTCCTTGGTATTCACTCAACAATCGTTTATGCGCACTCTCAAGAGCCTCACCAGTTAAAATAGCAGACCGACAAAGTGGTGTATAGACTATACTAAAATAACTCTTTGCAGAATCATAAGCTTTACCAGAAAGTGGTGCAGATAAAAATTGTGAAATACTGCTTTGCAAGGAAGAAATGGCTTGACTTGCTTGATTATTCATTCTGGAAGCTTCATTTCCTTGTTGCTGTATTTCTCCTACGTAAAATTTTAACCCCATCCTACTGCTCCTTTTCTTTCACTTGCTCTTTTCTTTGTTCACTGTATAATTCTTCTTCTTTTTCAATCAGCTGTTTTCTAGTATTTCTAAGTTCATTTTCTTGTTCTTCCAATTGCCGCTGTGCTTTTTTTGCTAAGGAGAAACTATCTTCTCCTCTACTTTTGAAATATTGACGTTCTGCTGGAGGGCTTGTTTCCACTATTTCTTCATAAAGTCGTTTTTCTTCTTGTTGTAAAGAGAAAAATTCTTCTTGTTGTTGTTCAACAGATCGAATTTCTTGTTTTATTAAATCTTGTTCATCTTGAATTTGGCAGATTTTTGTTTGATAGTCTAACTCCATTATTTAAGCCAATTTCCTAAAGAATTAGATTGAAATTGTTTAGAAGCTTGTTGGTCAATAGTAGCAAAGTCTTTTGCGACTGAATGAATCGCATCACCTGCTGAAACAATACTTGTAGATAGTTGTTTTAATCCCTTTCCATAATTAACTGTAGAAGTTTTTGCTCTTTCATTTCCAGCAACATTGGTTCTAGATGCTACACTTGTGGAAGCATTGATACTATTTAGCGCACTAGCAGATTTGCTAAATGACGCGGACACACTACCAGCAACAGTTATACTACTTTTAACACTCATTATTTTACTCCTCCTTAGATATATAAATTTAACTTATTATCTTATTTAATATCTAATTATAACAATTTTTCTATTTTAGTGTTCTCTTTTTTTATCATTTATCGCAAATCATTGTTTTATTTAGAATAGACATTTACTATCCTATCCAGAATTGATCTCAACGGGAGTCTCTGAAACTAATAGATTTCATTCTTTATTTTTCACATATTGAAAGATAATAGATTCGATTCTATTTACAATTATAGAATGATTGCACTATCAATGAAAAAGAACCCTTTTGGAGGTTAAGCTATGCTGATGACTGTTTATCTTATGGGGATGAAAAGCAAACAAGATTATTATATGAAAAAGCATTTAACTATTATTTGTTATCTAAAATAAGGTTTTGAACAAAAACTGCATCACTTTGTGCATCAGAACTTTTATGCAGATAAAAAAAAAGAGTGATAAACCTTATTATATCAAGGTTTATCACTGAACTATGCGGCCAAGAAGACTCGAACTTCCACGGGAGTACTCCCACCAGCCCCTCAAGCTGGCGCGTCTGCCATTCCGCCATGACCGCTTTTTATAACATTGTCACATAAATCTATGATAGAATACGCTTCTATATTTGTCAACATTCCTCAAAAATATTGACCGCTGAAATTTGATTTAGCAACAGTCTGGTATGACTTACTTCATAATATGTCATAAAAAACAACCTCCCAAAATTGTATTTTTCACGTACAACTTTGGGAGGCACTTCAGTTTGTTTCGCACTCTAAAACGTAATAAATGGTAGTCAAAAGTCAGATTTTTCGGCAATTTCGCAAAAATCGCTCGAACCTAATCGACAACTGTCTCGACCTTTTCTTAAATCCTCTTTATCCCCTCAACTATTTTAACGATTCGTTTCAAAGGGATAATGTGCACTTAGTTTTTGATAAGCTTCTTCTACTTCTGCTGGAATGTTGACCTCACCAATATAACCAGTTCCTTTTGGTCCATAACCGTTACAGTCGTTTCTTAAGCGTGGGATTTCACCGAGCGCTAATGAGAAGAAATAGTCCTTTGACCATAATCCGTTGAAACGCTCATCTTCAAACGACAATGAGCGATCGATTGTTTTGAGATATGGAATAGCGAGCACTGCATTTGTAAAACAGGTATCAGTGTCTTGCCACTCTTTTTCAAACGTAGCTTTGAGTCTTCTTTGAAGAATCGGATCTTCCAAGAGCAACACTCGTTTTGGCAGGAAACCTGCTGCCTTTACAGCAGCTAAGGAAAAAGAAGCATTTTCCCCAGAATTGGTTGAACGGGTTTCTATCAAAAATTGCTCTTGGTCTACTCCATATTTTTGCTTAAAATAATCCAAGTACATTTCCGTCTCACTTGTTTCTCCCACATCAATGCCCATCGCTTTAAAATTTTTTGCTAAAAACGGTGTTGCGTGTCCGATGCCTCCAACTAACATAACCTTGTCAGCCAGTTTTTGTTCGTACAACTGTAGTAGCTCATCGGCAAGATAAGGTAAACTATTTCCAGCCAAGATAGCAAGATCATAGGTGCCGTTCATCTGTTCTTTTGCAGCTAGATAGTCAATGAGTGTGTTCCAATACTGAATCATCTTCTCTCTCCTTTTTCACATAAGAAGGTGCGTTTAGTGAAAGTCTTTTTCATTAGCGTATTACATCCAAATAACATTACCTGACAAACCACAGCTTAAACAGTCAACACAGCTTTACTAAATATGATCGATCATCTAGCATGTTTTACGTACATCGCTTGCTGACTTCTCTAATGACTTTGGCCTATAATGATGATCGTTCCACTAGCTTTCCATGACATTTTCCGCATACAAAGCGTGCCGTATTGATTCTTCTCTTGCGCAAAATCAATGTTTGGCATTTTTCACATTGGTATTGATGATAGGATTGCGGTTTTTGTTCCACCAAAGGACGAACATAGCGACTTCCACCTGTTTGCTTTAATAATTCTTTGAACTCAGGATCTTTATGCTGATAACCTCTACCTTCTATATGAAGATGGTAATGACACAATTCATGTTTGATGACATTGATCAGTTCCGGCTCTCCATATCGTTCAAAAACAGTCGGATTGAAATCAATATCGTGCGACTCCAAATGATAACGTCCACCTGTTGTCCTTAACCGTTTATTAAAATAGGTTTGATGCTGAAATGGTTTTCCAAAAAATTCTACTGAAATATGTTCAACTAATTCTTGCAGCTGCTTATCTGTCATTGCTTGTATTTCCTGCGAAGAACGACTCAAGATTACTCTTTCCTTTCAACTTGGGGGAGCATCGTTAAACTGATACGCCCTTTCTTTGTGTCAACAGCCTCTACCCAAACAGTCACTACATCGCCTACCGCTACTACGTCTGTTGGATGCTTGACAAATTTTGTGCTAAGTTTAGAAATGTGGACTAAACCGTCTTGCTTCACACCAATATCTACGAAAGCACCAAAGTCGATTACATTACGCACGGTCCCTTGTAATTCCATCCCTGGTTTTAAATCTTCCATAGATAAAACATCTTTTCTTAAGAGCGGCGCTGGCATTTCATCACGCATATCTCTTCCAGGCTGAACTAATGCAGCAATAATATCTTTTAGCGTCTCACTTCCAACAGCTAATTCTGTTTCTAATTGATTTAGCGACAGCCCTTTAATCGCTTGGGCAGATTCTGAGCTTCCTAGATCAGTCAATTTGACCCCGGCTTTTTCCAAGATTCCCTTCGCTACATCATAACTTTCTGGATGGATACCTGTATTGTCTAAAATATTTTTACCATTTGGAATCCGCAAGAATCCAATTGCTTGTTCATATGCTTTTGGTCCTAAACGAGGTACTTTTTTAACTTGATTACGAGCTGTAAAAGCGCCATTTTCATCACGATACGTCACGATATTTTGAGCTGTTGTTTTATTTAAACCTGAAATATGCTGTAATAACTGTGGACTTGCAGTATTCACATTAACACCTACTTGGTTTACTGCTGTTTCAACAACAAAATCAAGTTGTTCAGCTAAGCGTTTTTGAGAAACATCATGTTGATATTGACCAACACCAACTGCTTTAGGATCGATTTTAACTAATTCAGCCAAAGGATCCTGTAAACGTCTCGCAATGCTTACAGCACTTCTTTCTTCTACTTGTAAATCTGGAAATTCAGTTCGAGCCACTTCACTTGCTGAATAAACAGAAGCACCCGCTTCATTAACGATTACGTAAAAAACTTCACGTTTGATCTGTTTTAATTGCTCAGCAACAAATAATTCTGATTCGCGACTGGCTGTACCATTGCCGATCGCCACCATCTCCACTTGATGTTCTTCGATCAATTTGTTGAAGATCGTACCTGCTGCAGCACGTTTTTCACCAGAAGCTGGTTTATGCGGATAAATCACTTGAATCGCTAAAACTTTGCCAGTCGCATCTACAACAGCCATCTTACAGCCAGTACGGTATGCTGGATCGAACCCTAAAACGACTTTTCCTTTTAACGGCGGTTGTAGTAACAGATTACGTAAGTTTTCTCCAAAAATCGAGATAGCCTGTTCATCTGCTTTTTCTGTTAATTCATTGCGAATCTCCCGCTCAATCGCTGGACCAATGAATCGTTTGTAGCTGTCTAAATAGGCGGTTTCTACATATACTGCCGTTGGAGACTGATTATTAGTAATTAATTGACGATTCAAATAGCTATGGATTTTCTCTTCATCAACAAGAAGAGAGACTTTTAAAATGTCTTCTTTTTCTCCACGATTGGTTGCTAAAACTCTATGAGAAACCATTTTACTAACAGGTTCAGAAAAATCATAATACATTTCATAGACTGCTTTTTCATCTTTTTCCTGATCTTTGACTGTACTGATATATTGTCCATGATTGAACGTAAAGTCACGGATCCAAGTACGGAATTTCGGCTCATCACCCACGCGTTCCGCAATAATTTCGTGCGCACCAAGTAACGCTGCTTCTGCAGAATCAACTTCTTTTTCTTCGTTGATATAGTTTTGCGCTTCTGCTGTTACATCAGCTGTAGTTGGAAAACTCAACAACCAGTCAGCTAATGGTTCTAAGCCTTTTTCTTTTGCAATCGTCGCTTTTGTACGACGCTTTTGTTTATATGGACGATAAAGGTCTTCTACTTGCTGCATTTTTGCCGCTTTTTGAATAGCTTTAGCTAATTCTTCCGTAAGCTTGCCTTGCTCTTCAATCAAACGTAGTACTTCTTCTTTTCGTTTTTCTAAATTACCTAAATAAGTATAGCGTTCTTCGATTTCACGAATTTGTACCTCATCTAAACTACCTGTCATCTCTTTTCGGTAGCGGGCAATAAAAGGGACAGTGTTTCCTTCACTTAATAAAGTCAGCACTGTTGTTATTTGTTTTGAACGATAACCAGTCAATTCTTTTTGAAGCAGCTCGACTACCTCTTGGTTATAAGTTTCTGCCATATTTTCATACCTCATTTCATTAACTAACATACCTTTTTATTTTAGCATATTTTATAGTGGAAACCTAGAAAATGAGGGAAAGCACAGGCTCGTCTTTTTTTATCAGATTAGAAAAAACAGTTCTTTTTTCAAGGAAACACCTTCAAAAGAACTGTTTTATTCTAACTATTTGTTTACGAGTGAGACTATTGTCTTACTCGTTTGCTTCTCATTATTACAATACTCAAAACGACGATAAGTAATGTAAAACCGAGCCATATAGCAGCTTTCGTTTGCCCTTCTCCTGTTGAAGGCAGATTTTTACCGGCAGGTTTTATCGTTGTTTTTTGGTAAACATAGATAATTTGATGCTCCCCTTTTTTATACGTACCTTTGGCATCTTTTGGTGTTTCTATGAGAGTATACCCTTCAATTGATAAAGGGGTCGTTTCATAAGCAGCACCTAGCTCTCCTGTCATTTGTTTTGGCTCTGCCAATTGCTTTCCTTCTGTATCTTGATAATGAACAGACACCATACCAATTTCATACGGCAGGATAACGCCTTGTGGCTGATAGACAACCACAAATTCTTGTTTCAGATTGAGAAAAACCCCTTGATAGTCTTTTTGAAGAGGCTGATATCCTGTGATTTCAGGTACGGTATAATTAAAATCTTGTCCAACACTATCGTTGATCTCAACCGTTTTTTCTAATTCGTTCCCTTCTTCATCGACAAAATGAAAAAGAACGCTCCCTTGATTTTCTACAGGAGTTTGTTGCTTATAGATACTTTGAGTCCCATAAACACTCGATACAATCCGCTGTGCCAACGTAATGTCTGTGATAGTTGCTCTATCGGCAAAAGGAGCGTCTGTCGTCAGTACTAATTCAATTTCTTGTCCCGGTTCAATGTCATTGTATCCTAGAGCCTTTAAATCTATTTGATAGCGAAACAGTGCTTGCTCATTTTTCGCTTGCTGCTCGACCGGCTCTAAACTATAGTCGCCGATTTTCAGAGTTTCTTGCCGTGAACTCTCAATAGTCAAGAGACCATTTTTGATCGTCTTGTGATTTTTTTCGATCGCAGCTAAAACCGAATCTGTTTCTATAAGCTGCTCATTATTTTTGAGCTTTAAAATGTAGCCTTCATGCTCGTTGGTTCGAACAGCTAATGTCGCTGAAACAGCTAACTCTTGTGCTGTTAATTCATTTGAAGGTAAAGCAGCCTGACCAAATAATCCTTCAAAGATCGCATTTGTAAGTTGATCTCTAACGGTTCCTGTCGTTGCCGCATCTTGTGACTGCATCCAAGAGATCATCCCGCCAAGATTTTTTTCTTTTACATAATTCGCTTTTTCTTTCAACGAACGCTCATTATCAAAGGTAAAAAAGACTTTGGAGGTTTCCCCGTACAAATACGGTGCTTTAGATTTGTCGTCCCAATACTCTTTTAAATCCGGGTATTTTTGTTTCAACTTATCAAGGTTTCTAAAGGACCAAATACCGCCATTGCGGCCACCGTCACCACTAACTATCGGTAACTCATTTTCGGCTCCTCGGCTTTTGTTGTTATCTCCATCAACAGTTGCAAAATCAGTTGTGCCAAAGAGCCCCGGCTGATTGACTGGATCTGGTCCGTCATTTTCAACATTGCCCCAGCCACGACTATAAAATGCTGCACCAATAACTAATTTTTCGGCAATAGCACCATTGTTTAAATAATAATTCACACTATCATCAATACTAAAAGACCAAGGCTTTCCGTTTCCTTGCGGTGCATCCGGACTAGTATAAAGACCGGAATGATGATTGGTTGCATTTTCCCAAGCGCCGTGGATATCATACGTCATTATGTTGGCAAAATCAACGACATTAAATACCCCTGCAATATCCGTTCCCTGGCTGATCGTGTAAGGTCCTGCCGCTAAGGCTACCGATAATTCATAGTTTTTCCCGGTTTCTTTTGATAATTCATTTAATCCCGCCTTTAATTCTGTCAGAAGTAAAATGAAATTTTCCCGATCTTTTTCAGAAGCATGAGGTGTCCCTTCATCTTTTGCACTGTCGATTAAATCAGGTTCACGTACACTTCCCGGATATTCCCAATCAATATCTAAAAAGTCCATTTCATTATATTGAACAAATTTAATCAAGTTACTTACTAACCTTTTGCGATAGGTATCATTCTGTGCATTCTTCGCAAAATCGCCTGATTTAGTCCATCCACCAACGGAAACACCGATTTTCAAATGGCTATTTCTTGAGCGAAGCTCTTGTAAAGCATTCAACAATCCTGCACTTGCACTACCTTCTACAACAACTTCTTCACCAGCTGGCGTTTTTAAAGCCGCAAATTCATCTGTCCACTGCAACTGCCCTTCTTCATCAAAATCTAAAAAAGCAAAGTTCAAATGCGTCAGCTTTTCTGCTGGAATATCTTTTGGATAAAGTACGCCTTGACTCTCTTCGATCGACCAGTCACCATAATACATGACATTCCTCAACGACTGTTCGGACGCAGTTCCTGTCAATGGCTGACCTAAAATGCATAATAATAAAATAATTCCTACACCTAAACAACCCCACAACCTGTCAAACACTGTTTTCTTTTTCTCCATAACCTTCTCCCTTCAATAATGTTTACGCTTACAAAAAGATGATAACATACTGTTTTTATAATGTATATATTATAATCTTTGTTTTTTGTAAGAAAAACACTTGAAGGAATAAATGCATTTTTCAGCGTATAAGGTACAACAGCTATTTCTCTTAAAAAGTAGGCTGCCACGGGCCTTTCAGATTCTGATATTCAATGTCCTGAACGATGCCATGATCGTTAAAAATAACACCATGAACAGATCCTCCAAAAACAGCCCCGCCGTCAATACCGATTTTGTGATCTGATAGCCACAGATCAGTCGTTTCCATATCGCCGTGAAGCATAGGTGTAATAGTATGTCCAAACACGATTGTTTTGCCTGTGTTGTTTTTGCCTTGATGAAATGCTTCTCTGATCCAAATAAAATTATGCGGACTTGTTTCGTGCCAATCTTTTTTAGTTAAATCCACACCTGCATGCACAAAGAGATAGTTTTTCCATTCAAAATACAAAGGACGTTCTACTAAGAAATCGATCAGTTCTTTATATCGACTCCGAATCATCATAGCCATTTCAGTTGGCGAATATTCTTCTGTTGCCCCTTTGTGCAGCAGACTTTCGATCGTTTCTTTCCCACCATTGCGAACGTAGCTCGTAAACCAATCTTCCGGCTGTGTTAAAAATTGAAGAAAATACTCTTCATGATTTCCTCTAAGGTAGACTGCCTGATACTTTTCAACTAATTTTTTCCCCAGCAAAAAGCTTTCCTTGCTCTTAGGTCCTCGATCATTAAGATCTCCGATCAATACGAGTTGATGCATGGTAGGGTCAAAGTGACTGAGCAGTTTTTCGAACAACGTATATTCACCATGAATATCACTAATAACATAAACAAGTTCCTTCATTGTTGATCCTCCTTATCAGTTGGTTTTATTATAGCTTACAAAAGACCGTTCGTTTTGGCAAATATAGCAGTAATTGACTGAAACAATTCTTAGACTTTTCATGAAAAAAAGAGTACACTTGCATAAATGACACCATGTCATAAAAACAGTAGAAAAGAGCTGAAAACGATGAAGAAAAAACCAATTTTTGCACTCCTTGCAGTAGTTGTCCTAGTAGTGGTGATCTTTATTTTAACACAAGGAAATACTGGAAAATCAAACGCAGTTTCTGTCCGCACAGGAGAAGTCAAAAAAGAAACGATTGTTGAAACACTTTCTACTACTGGTACACTGATTCCAAATCAGTCCCAGTCTTTGATGGGTACAGGAAACGTTGTGGATGTTCCTATATCTGTTGGCGAAAAGGTAGAAAAAGATCAAGTATTAGCCACGTATGATAGTGGCTTACAATTAACAGCACCTTTTGCCGGCACGATCACACAAGTAAATATCAAAGCCAAACAAGCAGATACAAACGCCCAACAAGGCAAGCCGTCTATTCAACTTGATGATCTATCAACCTTAAAAGTTCAACTTGAATTATCAAACTCTGAAGCTTCGGCTGTTTCAGTTGATCAAAAGGTGGAGATTTCAAGTAATAATCATGATTTTACTGGTAAGATTTCAGAGAAAGATCCCGTCGCTCTCAGCACCCAAACCGCAACAGGAACAAATGCAAGTTTAGGCGCTGTGGTTACTTTTGATAACGCACCAGAAAAACTATTTGCCGGCTTTGACGTAGACGTATCAGTCACAACGAATAGTGTTGAAGATGCGCTGGCTTTACCTATCGAGGCATTAACGTACAACGATAAAAATGAACCTCTTGTCTATGTATTAAAAGATGGAAAAGCCAAAGAAACATCCATCAAGATCGGTATCCAGTCAGACAAACTTGTTGAAGTAAAAAGCGGTTTATCAGAAAAAGAAACCGTGATCCTCTCTCCCAATTCAGACATCAAAAATGGCACTGAAGTAACCAAAGAATAGAAGGTGAAACGATGATTGATTTAAAAGATGTAGTAAAAATCTACCGCACAGGCGGTGAAGAACTAATGGCGTTAAAACATGTTTCTCTTCATATAGCTGAAGGTGAGTTTACGTCCATTATGGGTCCTAGCGGTTCCGGAAAATCAACCATGATGAATATTCTCGGTTTACTGGATCGTTTCGATGAAGGTCGGTATTATTTGAACCAACAAGATGTCAGTCACTTGACTAGTAATGAAAGTGCCCGTGTTCGAAATAAAGAAATCGGATTTGTTTTTCAATCATTTAACTTAATGCCGCGGATGTCTTTATTGGATAATGTAGCGTTACCGATGGTTTATTCAGGAATTTCTGCAAAAGAACGAAAAGAACGAGCGCTTACTGCTCTAAGTAAAGTGGGTTTAGCGGATCGCGTCACTCATCGCCCCAACGCAATATCAGGTGGTCAAAAACAACGGGTCGCTATCGCACGAGCTATTGTAAACGAACCTGCTGTTTTAATGGCAGATGAACCCACTGGAAATTTGGATTCAAAAACAACACTAGAAATTATGAAGATTTTTCAAGACTTGAATACGGCGGGAACTACCGTCGTCATGGTTACCCACGAACCTGAGGTAGCGCAGTATACCAAACGGATCGTTTCATTTAAAGATGGGGAAATCATTGATGACCAGCCTGTCGCTGATCGAAAAACACTATAGGAAGGAGATGATTTTATGGGAGTTATCGAAAGTTTCAAAATGGCATTGGATAGTATCTTAGCAAATAAAATGCGGTCGTTTTTAACTATGCTGGGAATTATTATTGGTATAGCAGCAGTAATCGCTATTTTAGCTGTCGGAAATGGCGCAACGAGTCAAATAACAGGAACGTTTAGTGACTTAGGCGCTTCTACAATTTCTGTTTCAACAAGTCGGGATGCCACCGATGCTCAAAAGATTACTAGCCAGGATATCAAAGCGCTCAAAGACGGTATTCCTCAAATCGATCATGTCTCACCAGCCGTCTCCATTCAAGTGGTCGGAGCAGCAGGAGAAAAAACAAAAGCTGCCTTATTGATGGCCGGAACACCTGACTTGCAATATACAAATCAAACGATGGATAAAGAAATCATCTATGGTCGGTATTTTAATCCTACTGAGTATGCTGAAGGCAGTAAGGTAGCGATCATTAGTGCCGATACCGCACGCTATTTCTTCAATGGTCGGGAAAATGTGGTTGGTGAAAAAATAAATTTACGCGGACAAAAAGGCCAACTTAGTACGCGCATCATCGGTGTAACAAAAAGCACGGTCGAAAAGATGGTCGGCTCTTTTGACGAAGAAAATATGATGGGGTATCTCGCTACTCCGTTAACGACTGTAGCGAGTTTAGATCCAGAAGCAACTAAAATCACTAGTTTAACTGTCATTGCAAAATCAAAAGATGATATCGATGCTGTATCTAAGCAGATCGTCAATATTCTATCCATCCGTCACAACACAATTGGTGAAAAAGTCTATACTGCAACGAATTTCTTGCAAGCACTAGATCAAGTCAATAACGTCTTAGGTCTATTCATTAATTTTATTGCCGCTGTTGCTGCGATCGCTTTATTAGTTGGCGGAATCGGTGTTATGAATATCATGCTTGTCTCTGTTACAGAACGTACTAGAGAGATTGGAACAAGAAAAGCGTTAGGTGCGACGGATACTAATATTTTATTCCAATTTTTAACAGAATCTGTGATTTTGTGTTTGATTGGCGGCGTAATTGGTTTGAGTTTAGGCGCGTTATTAGCTGTTTCAGTTGCTAGTGCTTTGGATATCACTGCTCAATTTACAGTAGGTTCAATTATCGCAGTACTTTTATTTTCAAGTGCTATTGGGATTTTCTTTGGCGTTTATCCAGCTAGAAAAGCAGCAAAACTTGATCCAATCGAGGCGTTACGTTATGAATAATAAGCATTGATTTACTTGCGATCAGAACGAAGTCTCGTCTACTTTTCACCTCGCTTATTCGGATTTTAAAAGAGAGCGGGACAAAACTAAAAATCCGTTTTGTTTCGCTCTCTAAACTCGAATAAACGGCGAGAAAAAAGCAGCTACTACGCTACGCTTCGATCACATCAATCTCTAAGTGTCAAAGACACTAAAAATTGGAAGACTTGGTTCTCAGACCTAAGCACTTCTGTTCCTTCCTCCTTTTTCATTTCTCTTTTATCATCTTAAACGAAATAAAATCAAATAATTCTTTTGGAATTTGAAAATGGCCAAAGCGTAAGCGTGAACGATACTCCTGCCACAAAGGATAATCAGCAACAGCTTTTAAAGGAACAGCCTCTACCTGATCCACATAGGCGACATCTTTCCTAAAGGGGATAAAATCCGGTCCCATCTCAAAAGGGTAGGCTTCTCCAGCTAAAATTTGTCCTATTGCCACAAATTGCTGACAAGGTTCTTTAGACTGCAAGCTTTTTTTAGGTGCATAGTAAATCAGCCAGTCTCCTTCTCTCATTTTATTCAAAGGGGCACCTTTACCATGGCAGAGTTGACAAAATCCACCTGATTTACCGATTTTCACATGATCTTCAGAAGCAACACCAATCCAATAATTCATATCAATTCTCCCTTTCCTATAATCGAATAATTTCTTTACTGCCCATGCCCAAGATGACGACAGCTTCTGTAAAATGAACTTCATATAGTTCCAGCATTTCACCAGCTTGCTCGATATTTTCAGCATAGCTAGGAATTTTTTTGATCCATTGATCTGCTTTATCGAAAACGGACAGTTCACTTCTTTTCACCTGCGCACAGTGGACTCGAACATGAGCCGAATCTCCTAGTGGAATTGTGGTAAAAGCTACGTTTGAGTTGGATTCAAATTCAGCTATTTTTTCGTTCCCTTTAAATGTTGAGAAAAAGAGACATTTCTGCTGTTCGTCGTAAAAAAAACTAACGATTCGAACATTGGGGATTTCCTTCACACTTGTAGCCAAAGCAATTTCTGTTTGTTCATTCATTATTTTTTTGAATGCTTCTAATGTATTCATTTCATCTTCACTCCTTTATTATTCAGTACCATGACTGATATATTTATCCTAACAAATAAACCCTGACAACAGATTGTCAGGGTTTGAAATCTTTTCTCGCTATTCATGAAAAATGTGTGCATTTCTCCGATAACTCACATCGGCACGTCCTTCACGAAAATTAATAAATCGGGCAATTGCATAAAAATAGTCAGACAAACGATTTAGAAAAATCAACGCATTTATATTGATTTCTTCTGTTTCCTGCACTCGTACCACACCACGTTCTGCCCGACGTGCAATTGTTCTAGCCATATGCAATAAACTAGCTACTGGACAGCCTCCAGGTAAGATGAACTCAGTAAGTGCTGGTGGTACTTCTGCATACTTATCAATTTTTTTCTCTAACCACTCTGTAGAGAGTTGGTCAGTTCGGTAGCCTTTTGCACTTGTCGGTGTTGCTAAATCAGTGCCACAATCAAATAAAATCTGTTGAATTTCTTCCAATTCTTTTTTTATTTCGCGATAGGTCTGCATTTGACTAATGATATACCCAATCATTGAATTCAGCTCATCGATCGTCCCATAAGCCTCTACTCGATCAGAGGCTTTACTTCTTTGTTCACCGCCAATAATACTCGTCTTTCCTTTATCACCCGTTTTTGTGTAAAGCTTCATTTCACTATCCTCCGATCTGTTTCCAAATAAGCCAACAGCTCAGCAATACCTAAATTTTCAACAGCGGAAATCTTGAAAATCTTTTTAGCCCCTGCTAGCTCAAGCTGCTTTTCTGTTCGTTTAAGATCATCTTCTGTAGCTAAATCGATTTTAGTAATAACTCCGATACACGGCTTGGCAAACGCCGCCGCAAAAAGTGGTGAGAAGGTTTGTTTTCTTTCAGTTGCACTAGCCATCAACACAATTAGCTCCGCTTCTACTGAGGTTGTCAATAAGGCGCTGTAATAATTACGATGCTGAATAAATTCTCCAGGCGTATCAATGATCTGGTCGTGAAATTCGACTGCTTGCGTCTTATTATAGGTTAGCTCTTCTCCTTTAAGCTTTTGTGAAAGAGTCGTTTTCCCACAGCCAACTGAACCAATAAAAATCGCTTTTTTCATCTGATCTCCTCCCAAGCGGTTTGATTCAGTCGCCTACAGCTTGTTCAAACTCCAAGTAACTGTTTCACCATTTTTAGGGAAATATTCTACTGCACCTACATCCGGCTGTTTCCCATCAATATCGTACAACCAATATTTGCTTGCCTTGGCATCTTGTTTATGACCATCGATACCAACTAAAAAATCTTTGTCCATATCTACTTTGAAGTTTTTCTCCATCACCGTTTGCAGTGATTCATTTTTTTGAACCTCAACTTCCTTTTTATCAAATTCTTTGTCGTCTTCCTTTAAGATGATTGTAATTTTTGCACGTGCTTCTTTCGTTGCTTCTGTTTCCTTTTTATCTGTTGGTTTACTGCACGCACTTAAAGCAAAAATTCCTACTAAAATAAGTACTGCTCTCATTAATTTTTTCATGTTTAAATTCCACCTTTATCTTTATGATTTTATTTCGTATTTGATTAAAATACGTTGAAGTTTTTTTTGAACGATCCGAAACAATACACACGAAAAAAATGCATTGGAAAAACAATAGGAAAGTGTATGAGGCAACGCTGTAACAAAAAGTGCAGCATACCTCTGCCAAGAAAAGAAGCGATCGATGGAATAAACTGTCCATACATCCATGAAAAAGGAAAAAAAGAAGCCAGCAAAAATCCCATACAAAATCAAAAACCAATAACTTTTTCCCAAGACTTTACAAATCCACGGTAATCCAGCTAAACAGCCGATCAAGCCCCATGACAGCATTTGAAACGGTGTCCACGGTCCTTGACCAAACAGCATATTTGATGTGATCGCAGACAATGAACCAACTAGAAAACCGACTTCCGGCCCTAAACAAATTCCTGAAATAATAATGATCGCAGTCATTGGTGTAACGGCTGGAATCATATAAAATAAAAACCGACCTGAAACTGCAACAGCGATCAAAACCGCAATCAGCACCAATTCCTTGATATTCATCTGCTTCTTTTCATAGCGATAATAAATCGGCAAACACGCCAGCAAGACAAGCAATAATGAGATAATCTGATATTGCTTTGATCGAAATGCAGCAAAACTTACCAGCAAAAAAATGATTATAATTAGCCCTCTTAAACTATTCCGTTTAAAATCAGAAGTCATTTTTCGTTACACCTTCTTCTGCCTGACAAGCTGTTATGACCTGTTCCGTTGTGACCTTTTCTGTAACGACATCTCTTGATATTCGGCTGGCTGCCGTCGTATAGAAAGCATGCTTACTAAAAAATTCTTTTGGGTTTGCCGTTGTCAACAAATTATGCTGGAAAAACAAACCACAGCGATCAGATAGTTCTGCAGCAAAATCCAGATCATGCGTGACGACTAAAATGGTTTTGCCTTTGCCAGCCAACTCTTTTAACAGCTGTATCAACTGCTTTTTGGCATAATTGTCAATTCCTTTTGTCGGTTCATCAAGCAATAACACACTTGGATCAGCTAGCAATACTTTACCCAAAGCTGCACGTTGACACTCCCCACCACTTAGATCAAAAGGATGTTGTTTCAACTTATCGGTCATATCCAGCAACGCGGCTATTGACACTATTTTTTCTAATTGTTGCTTTTCATCAAGACCTTGGCCTTGAAGATAATTTTGGTAATCTTCTAAAACAGAATCCTTCACAAACACCATTTCTGGACTCTGTGGCAGATAGCCAATTTTGTGCTGAGATTTTTTGATTGCTTGCTGAAATAGCGTCAGTTTCCCCCGATAGCAATGATGAATACTTGCAATGACTTTTAACAATGTGGTCTTTCCTGTTCCATTCGCTCCAACTAATGAAAAAATCTCGCCCTCATTCAAAGTCATATCTACACCAGCCAAAATATCTGAGCCGTTTTTCTCGTAGCGAAACCAACAATTTTTCAATTCAAGACTGGTCTTTTGCGTTTTTGATAGTTCTTTTTTTTCTAATGTAGGTTGGCTGCTCTTTGAAAAATGCCGAGCTAAAAACCGTTTCCCTTCAATCACCGTAAGAGGTACTTGATCTTTCAATGCCAGAGCATGATAGATCTGCAAAGCGCTTGGTAAGCTGAGAAGAAATCGATCGATCCCTTGTGTTTTCGTTGTGATTGCTGCTGAAACGGCCCGCGGTTCTTCTGCAAAAATCAACTGTCCTTGATCCAAAAGAACAACTTTATCCGCTAATGCAAACACACTCTCCAACCCATGTTCAGCTAATAAAATCGTCAAGCCCATTTCCCGATTTAAACGTACTAAAACATCTACAAAATTTTGCGCAGCAATCGGATCAAGCTGGGTCGTCGGTTCATCTAAAATCAGCATATCTGGCTGCATAACCAAGACAGAAGCTAGGTTCAGCAGTTGCTTTTGACCGCCCGATAAATCAGCAGTTCGAGTGTCCATCAATTCCTGAATCCCTAAAAAATTAGCCATTTCTGCAATTCTGCCTTTAATTTCAAAAGAAGAAAGACCTAAATTTTCTAAACCAAACGCCAGCTCATGCCAAACTGTATCTGTGATAATTTGATTTTCCGGATTTTGCATCACATAACCGATTTTGCTACTAGAAAAGTGTTCAGAAACCAACGTAAGATTTTTCTGATCCAAGTAAATATCCCCTGTTTTTATTCCAGCAGGACTTAACTGTGGCTTCAGCATTTTCAACAAGGTCGTTTTTCCACTGCCAGAAGCACCACAAATCAATACAAAATCGCCCTTAGTAATCGACAGTGAAATATCATCAAGGCATTTCTGCTCGCTTCCAGCATATTGAAAGCTTAAATTTTTGATTTCAAGATAGTCCACGTCATCGCCTCCCAAAGTCGTTTAATTGTTGGTAAAAATGCTAAAAACACAATCATCAGATAACTGGCACTAGATTGTCTAAATTTTTCAAGCAAATCCTCTGTATATGGATAGTAATCAAATTGGAAATCGCCAGCCATAGCGAAGTAAATAAACAGAAATCCACTTCCTAATATTAGCAGAAACGCTGCAGTATCTTTTTTTTGCCAAGTATAATGAATTCGACTGCCTCTTTTTCCAATGCCGTATCCTCTAGCCTTCATCGAATCGGCGCTATCCATCGCGTTTTCCAACATCCAAGAAAACAAGTTTCCAAATAAATCCAGTCCATATGTCACTCGTTCTTTCAACGTACGCATCTGTGTTCGATGAATTGTTTTTTGCACTTGATTTAGCTCTTGGTAATACTGCTGAAGCATTGGTATAAAGCGAAATACCATAGTCAAAATCAACGCCAGTTTAGGAAAGCGGCGGCCGAACAAATAAAAGAATTGTTCAGAATTTACTTTAGATTGAAAATTTTGAAACAGATAAATCATACCAGCAATCATCAAGCCCATAAAAAAGCCATAAATCAATGCTTCTTGCGTAAATGGACGATTCAAAAAGAAAAATAAGACCGTCGCTCCTCTATGCACAAACAGTGGATTCGTGAGAGTTATAATCAGAAGAAAAAGCAAAGGATAGATTATTGAATGCTTTTTGTCTCTATTCAATCCCACCAGCTGATACGTAAAACTTCCTAAAAAACAGCTGATGATGATCAAAGGATTGGTCGTACTCATGAGAATCAACAGCATCAATATATAATAGGCAGTGATCACCAAAGGATGTCTCTGTTCAAAAAACTCTTTATTCATCGGCTCGATCCTTTCCTCCGTACTCCTTTTGCTATCGATCCAAAAGAGCAATAAAAAAACAGCCCTCACTTTTATCAAAGCGTGCTGTTTGAATTGACGACTATAACGGATTGTTATTCTGTCAGATAAGCAAACAACGTCTCCATAAAAGAGGTCGATCCAAACATATCCTCAGCTCGCTTCTGAAAAGCAAAAGCTGCTTGAATACCGATATATTTTCAGATTACTATTTGCTATATCTTCATTGACATAATCATTCATAGCTTTAAGCAACTCCATTGTCACTTACTCATTCATTATATAAATTAATGTCTTTAAAGTCAATATACAGGCTATTTCTCTGTCTATTCCTTTTCCAGATGAACAAAAAAAACAGTTCAAAAAATCAGTGTTACGCTAACTTTCCGAACCATTTTTATTCTCCTGATTATTGTTTTTGCCAGTCAGCTGGATAAGTCACATAAACAAAACGAGCTCTTCCTGTTACAGAAAACTGAATTGCACTTCCTTTGGGAATCAACAAGATCTCACCCGGACCAGCTGAAATCGTTCTTCCATCAATAATAACACTCAATCTACCTTCAATGATATAATCAATTTCATCATATTCTAAAAGCCAATCGAATGTCGTATCTTCCATCACCATCAAACCGCATCCTAAACGTGGACTTTCCGTTAAAGTCACTAAATCCTTACAATAGACCTTATGTTGAGGATTGCCAGTATCCAAACGATCTTCTTCTGCTACGTCTAATTGAGGCAATTTGATAGATAAAATCCCACTTGGATCAATGGTTTTTGACAGATCGTTTCCCTTAAATAATTGTTCTGTCAAAACTTCGCGTACAAGATTGCGTATCATTTCTTCATCTAAATGATTCATAACATTCACCTACTTCGCTTCTTTTTTCAACATGCGATTAGCCATAAATACAGCCACTAGGACTGCTGTAATCCCGCCGACTAATTTTCCTACGATCATTGGGAAAATCATTTCCTTAGCAACTCCTGCTGTAAATCCTAAATGATCTCCCATCACAAATGCTGCCGAAACTGCAAAAGCCACATTGATGATTTTTCCTCTAGGATCCATGTCTTTCATCATTTGAAACATCGGAATACTATTCGCAAGTGTTGCAACCATCCCAGCAGCGGCTACCTCATTCATCCCTAAAAGCTTGCCTAACTTCATCAATGGTTTATTGAACAGTTTAGTAATCACAAATACAAGACAAAATGCACCAGCTAACGTTAGCGCAATACCACCAACAACTTCGATTCCTTCACTAACAGGAGCAATTCCTTCAATTACTGTTATTCCTACTAATAATTGTAGTGCTCCTAAAACTAAACCTGCAATCGCTACGATCACCACAAATTTACCAAAAATCGTAAATCCTTTGATCATTCCATCTGGTTTAAGCCACAAACCGATCATAATTAACACTGCCACAAGCAAAATCGGCACAAGGTTTTTCAAGATCATCATAACAGGAAACCCTGCAATTAAGCCGCCAACAAAACAACCGATCGGTATAGTGATGACACCTGACAACACTCCTGTAGCAAGATATTGTTGATCTTCTTTTTCAATGATTCCTAATGCGACTGGAATCGTGAAAACAATCGTTGGACCCATCATCGCACCAAGAATAGCTCCAGCAAATAAACCCGCTTGAGGATCTTGTGCAAGTTGCATCGCTAATGGAAAACCGCCCATATCATTGGCAAGTAATGTTGTAGCAAACATGGCTGGATCTGCACCTAGTGCAGTATATAAAGGCACAACCACTGGTTTTAAAATAGTTGCTAAAACTGGAGCCAAGGTGATGATCCCTACCATTGATAAGGCCAAAGACCCCATTGCCATGATGCCTTCTTCAAACTGTTCTCCCAAACCAAACTTGTTCCCTAGACATTTATCGAGCGCTCCAAGAACCATGAAAAAAGCGATAATATACATAATGATTTCATTTATACTCATACACTTCACATCCTTTACTTTTTATTCATTCAACTCAACTGAATCAATAATTCCCACAATAACAGCATCTACCGGAATTGTTGGATCATCCAGTGACATTCTTGCAGCACTGCCAGTTGAGACCAGCACAAGATCATCCAGACCAGCGCCAGTAGTATCGGCTGCCACAAGCGTCTGCTGTGAATTGCCGTATTCCGACAATTCCACTACTAAAAATTTTAACCCATTCAGCTTTTCAGCTTTTCTTGTTGCCCATAAGCTACCTTTAACTCGTCCGATGAACATACGGCTTCCTCATTTCTCATTAATCAAATTAATGTTGATTTTTTTCTCTCGAATATATTCTTTCGCCTGATCAGTCAATCGTACTTGCTCGGAAAGAAGCAATGTCGTTTCAGGTTGGATATTTTTGGTTATCAGCTCTTTAGCAGTCAGATATGTTCTATTCTGTTTATTTTCATAAGGAGAGACGTTTTTTTCAGCAGAAAATTTCTGGTTGCTTTCTTTCAGTGAAACAAAATTCCCACCATAGCGATAAAGCTCCGATTCAAATGCTAAAATTTTTTGTTTCAACGCATATTTCCCAGTGGAAAATAGCGGTAGATAGGTTCTACCTTCTTTTATGATCATAAATTCTTGTCCATTTTTAATGGCCTGAACAATCGCTTTTTCCATGTCATTTTGTGGATTAAAGTGACAAGTATTCACTAAGTTTTCAAAAGAAAATTCTGTAATGATGATCAACTTTTCATTTTTCTTCTTAGATATTAAACGCAATTTAGCCAGCTCACCAGGCGTGAGCCAATCTTGATTTGCGCCAAAAACCGTAGATTGTTGCTGCTCGATTTCTGATAAACGTTCAATCACTTTTTTGGTGATTCGTTCAACGAGGGCATTAAATTCGCTTGTCTTCATTTTAGATCCCTACTTTACAATGTATCCTCTGATTCCCTTTTTAAATGAACAGGCATTCGCTTCGTCATAGTCAATGTGCATCGCTGTTGCAAACTTATCGCTAACCCGAATCACAACATCATCAAAAATCAGCGAGCGCTGGTCGCTCTCGATCCTAACTTTCACGATTTCTCCATGAGAAACGTTCATCTTTTCTGCATCTTTTGTTGCTACATGGACATGTCGTTTCGCAATGATCAAGCCTTGCTCCAGACAAACTGTCTTGTTGCCATTAATCAGCATGATCCCCGGCGTATCTTTGATATCTCCACTTTCTCTAACTGGTACCTTAAGCCCCAGTGTAAGTGCATCAGTGCCAGAAATCTCAACTTGTGAAGCAGAACGGGGCGGTCCCAACACAACAACATTATGCAAAGCACCTTTTGGTCCTAAAATCGTCAGACGTTCTTTCGATGCATATTGCCCTGGCTGAGACAAGTATTGATTAATCGTCAGCTGATAATCCTTTCCAAAAAGACTATCGATATGCTCTTGGGATAAATGGATATGCCGTCCACTAGCTTCTACTAAAAAGCTGCGCTCTTGATGGATTTTTGCTACTACTTGATCGACTAAATTGTCTATTATTTGCTCATTCATTCGTTCACCTCATTTTGGATTGCCTATTTCTACCTAAGACAGAATTTGAAAGGAAAACACACTGCTTTATTATGATTAAAAGAGACCGATCTTATTAATCTGGATAATTTTTGTGCATTTTCCCTTCATTTTCCTCTTAAGAGATTTATTTTACAGGAGGTAAAATGGCATCAACTTCTGTATGTGGACGTGGAATTACATGAACAGACAATAAATCTCCAACACGTTCTGCAGCTGCAGCACCAGCGTCAACGGCAGCTTTCACAGCACCAACATCACCACGAACCATGACTGTGACTAAACCGCCGCCTACTTGTTCTTTACCAATCAATGTTACATTTGCAGCTTTGACCATCGCATCAGCTGCTTCGATAGCTCCAACTAGTCCTTTTGTTTCGATCATTCCTAATGCATTTGCGTTCATAATATGTTTCCTCCTAAAATTTTAGTTTTTTTCTTAATCCATTGTTTGGTATTAAGTAAGATAAATCTATATACATAATATTAAAAATATTAGTGTAACTTCGCTAAAATACGTTCTACTAGCACTTCGACTAACTGTTCTTCATTGATTTTAGAATCGGCTATTGAAACTTGCGGTGATTCGTCTCTTAAATCGTCAAGTTCACGCACGCCATAAGCAATTCTACGAACATTGAATAAGTTTTCAGGACTGATATTATCAGAGGTAGAGCTTCCACCAACAGCACCGCAACCTAAGGTTAGTGCTGGTGCCATATTAGTCGTTGCACCGATTCCGCCCAATGCTCCTGGTGTATTGACCAATACTCTGGAGACTGGCTTCTTCAATCCAAACGCACGAATAATCGCATCATCTTCAGAATGAATCATCATCGTATGCCCTGCTCCTTCATGATGAAGGATCTCCATTGATAATTCACAGGCTTCTTCCCAGTTTTCTACCGTGTAAAAAGCAAGGATCGGTGCTAGTTTTTCTCTCGAATAAGGCACCTTATGACCAACCTTCGTTTCTTCGGCAATCAACACTCTGGCATCCTTTGGAATAGAAAGACCTGTTAATTCAGCAATCGCTTGAACCGATTTTCCAACGATCTGCGGGTTCATCGTTCCATTCGGCCGCATGATGTATTGTTCTAACTGAAGCGATTCAGCGGATGATAAGAAGTACGCACCTTGTTTTTTCAGTTCAGCAATGACTATTGCTTTGTTACTGGTTTCCACAATGATCGATTGTTCAGATGCACAAATGGTTCCATTGTCGAATGTCTTGGAGTCCATGATCCGTTTAACTGCGAGTGGAACATTGGCACTTTTTTCGATATAGGCTGGTCCATTGCCCGGTCCTACTCCGATAGCAGGTGTTCCAGAAGAATAAGCCGCTTTGACCATTGCAGAACCGCCAGTTGCAAGAATCAATGACGTATCTTGATGCTTCATCAATTCAGCGGTTCCCTGCATCGTTGGTTTTACCATACAGCCGATGGTGCCTTTCGGACAACCAGCATTTTCAGCTGCTTTAGAAATGATAGCAACTGTTTCTAGGATTGAATTCAATGCGTTAGGATGTGGAGAAAAGACAATCGCATTCCCAGCTTTGATTGCAATCAGCGCTTTGTAAATCACTGTGGAAGTTGGGTTAGTCGAAGGAATCAGCCCTGCTATAACGCCAACTGGAACAGCGACATCTATGACTTTTTTCTCCTTATCTTCGTTTAAAATCCCAACTGTTTTCATTTCTTTGATAGAGTCCCAAACAAATTTTGAGGCAAAACTATTTTTGACAACTTTGTCCTGCCACAGACCAAAGCCAGTTTCTTGATTGGCCATCTTAGCTAGCTTTTCACGAGCCTCATACGCTGATACTGCAATGGCTTCACAAATTCGATCAATTTGCTCTTGGGACATTTCAGCTAATGTTTTTTGTGCTGACTTTGCTGCTGTCAGCAGATTTCTCACTTCTTGAATGGACGCTAAATCTTTATCAAGTGCTGTCATGTGTCAGCCTCCTATTTCTTCTCTTTTTTTGCATTCTTTTTAGCGGCTGATGGTTTGTTCTTTTCATCAGTCATTTTGACTTCTGGTTCAGTAGTTGATTCTGGTTGCTTTTCTGTTCCTTCAACACGTGATTTTTCTTTCTCTTTTTTTACTGCTATTTTTTTTAGCAACAACTCTTGTACCGCTGAATCTAGACGTGGAATTACGTGACTGGAACGAAGACAGCCAAGCTGCTCAGCGACTACTCGTCCTGCATCAACAGCAGCAGTGATCGCCGCAACATCTCCGATCAACTCCACAGTTGTGATCCCGCCTTTGATCTTTTCAGATTTCAGTAGCTGAACATTTGCCGCTTTTAACGCTGCATCTGCCGCACTGACGGCTCCTAGATAGCCTGTTACTTCGATCATTCCTAATGCTTCTAATATCATTGATTTTCACATCCTTTTAGTAGGCTGTCGGGTTTTCAGCAACTCTTGCTACTGCTTCTGCAAAGGCATCACAAGCTGCTTTACAAGCTGACTGACTGCCAGTTAATAAACCACCGCCAAAATTAGTTTCTGAAGGTGGACCATAAAATGCCGAAACTTCAACATCGGCCGCTTTCAACGCTGCATCTAGTCCATACATCGCTTCCAAAGGTGGTGCAATCAAGTATGCTAATGCTGATCCTTCTGGAATATTCGCTTCTTTTGACAAGTGTGTTCCTGTCCGAGATACACAATGGGCAAAATAAGGAATGGAATTATCATCATTCGCACTATAAAAGCTGGAGCCTTGTTCTATTTCTTGAACGGCAACTGCTAGCCCGCTTTTCACTTCTGCTGGACTTGGTCCAGCTAAAATGCCGATTACTTCTCCAGCCAATTTCGTCGTGGCATTATCTGCGCCTCCATAAAAGCTTTTAGCATAAACCACATCGACTGCCGCAGCTTTTGTTGCTTCATCTAGCGCAACATACGTGACATCATCACACGTAGAAGTAATCAAACCTAAGCTACGGTGATCAGGTCCTAAACCAAGTGCTTCAGCCATTGAAGGGGCAACATTTGAAATCACTTTAACACTTAGCACAGTTGCACCTAAACGTTCATTCTTCATTAAAGTTCCTCCTATTCCACTTCTTTCAGATCAATGCCTGATTTCTTATATTCCAGCATTTTATGGATCAACTCGGCAATATACGCCCCCGCTTCAACAGCTGGTGTGCCGCCTTTATGAATATTTGAAATCACCGTTCTTCTAGCTTCCGGCATTCCTACGGTAGGTTTATACGCAATATAAGCACTCATTGATTCTGCAGTAACTAATCCTGGACGTTCTCCGATCAAATAGCAAACAACTTCTGCTCCTGTCAACTCAGCAATTTGGTCCATCGCCGGAACTCTGGCATGCTTGATAAAGACTACAGACTCACTATCAAAATCTAACCCAAACATGTTTAGCCCTTGCTTGATTGAAGGTAATATTTCCTTGATATTGGCTTCGATAGCCGCAGAGCTTAATCCATCTCCTACGATAATTTGCACTTTTTGATTTGGCTTCACACCTGCTTTGATTTTTTCTGTATTTTCCTCATCAAACTGGCGACCTAAATCCGGACGTGTGACATATTCATCTTTATCCTGACATTTCGTCGCAACTTCAATAAAATTCATTTCTTTGATGATCTCTTCAGATACATATGAAAACACTGCATCTTGTGCTGCTGCGTGATCTGCACGAAAACGTAACATTGATTGCGTTTTATACCGCGGACCACTACGCCACAATCCTAAACGAGCTGGTGTTTTAGCTTTCATTTTTAGATAGCCTTCACGGTCAACTGGATCAGGAATAAGAAATTGCTTACGAATGTCGACCTCTGTGATATCATCAATCATGCCAGTTTCTACTTGAGACGGATTTATAGTGCTTACTGTGCTATGCTGATTTTCTTTTGATTCAATTGAAGACTTAGGTTCAGTCATTTCTTCTAAAATAGAAACGATCAGTGATTTTATTTCATTATTATCCACCATGTGTTTCATTCACTCCTTTATTTTTTTAAGAATACAGAAGCATCACCAGCCAAATCAGTCAGTTGACCATTTGCCATGAAGCCCATTTTTTCCATCCACTCTTCAAATTCTTTGATTGGACGTTTATTTAGCATTGAACGAATCGTCGCTGTTTCATGGTAACCCGTTGTTTGATAATTCAACATGACATCATCACCATGAGGAATTCCCATGACAAAATTCACGCCAGCTGTACCTAATAGAGTCAATAGATTCTCTGCATCATTTTGATCAGCTTTCATATGATTGGTATAGCAAACATCGCAGCCCATAGAAATGCCAGACAGTTTACCCATGAAATGATCTTCTAAACCGGCGCGTATCACTTGTTTTGAATCATATAAATATTCTGGTCCGATAAAACCAACAACCGTATTGACCATAAAGGGGTCAAATCGTTTCGCAAAACCATAACATCTTGCTTCCATCGTTACTTGGTCCACACCATAATGCGCCTCAGAAGAAAGTTCTGAACCTTGGCCTGTTTCAAAGTACATCACATTAGGACCAGCAACCTGACCTTGTTGTAATGCTAGGTGTTTTGCTTCAGCGATATCATTTGCATTAAAGCCAAAAGCTGTATTCCCTTTTTCTGACCCTGCAATCGATTGAAAGACTAATCCTGTAGGTGCACCTTGCCGCATAGCTTCCATCTGTGTTTTTACATGTGCTAAGACACAGGTTTGTGTTGGAATCTCCCATTCACTTCTGAACTCTTCAAACTTGTTCAAAATCCGCTTAACACTCTCTGTTGAATCATCAACAGGATTCAACCCAATAACCGCATCACCAATACCATAAGACAATCCTTCCATCACGCTTGCCATAATACCGTCAACATCATCTGTCGGATGATTTGGCTGAAGGCGAACAGAAAAGCGACCTGTTTCACCGATCGTTGTATTCGCAGTTTTGATGATTTTTATTTTTTGTGCTGCGTAAATCAAATCCAAATTAGACATTAATTTGGCAACTGCTGCCACCATTTCAGATGTTAACCCTCTAGCAACTTGTTTGATTTCATAATCCGTTGTTTTAAAGTCCAAAAGCCATTCCCGCAACTCTTCAACGGTCCAATGCTTGATGCGGTCATACGCACGCTGATTGACATCATCAATGATTATTCTTGTAACTTCATCTTCTTCATACGGCACAGCAGGATGATTAAATAAATCCTCCATCGTTAATTGAGCAAGTACAACTTTCGCTGCAACCCGCTGTTCTGAAGATTCCGCTGCCACACCAGCCAGACGATCTCCTGATTTCTCTTCATTGGCTTTTGCCATCACATCCATGACCGATTCAAACTGATAGACTTTACCAAATAATTTTGTTTTTAAGATCATAAAAATAGTGCCTCCTTTATAGCATTTATAATTAGAAACCTTGTGCTCTACTCAAACACGAGTGTTTTAACTACCACAGGTAAAATACTGCCATTGACTACTGGCATTCCGATATCGATATAATCGCCATTTTCTACTTGCACGCCATCAAGACAAACAAAAGGATACTCTTTTGGCAGAAAACGAAACAACGCTTGTCCTAAAGACTTGGCATTATCTTCTTCTAAAATCACGATCAACGGAAATTTTTGTCTGATTTGTTTTTCAAAACCTGCTATGACCGCCTGAGCGGTGCTCGTAATTTCCTGAAAGGTTGGATTTTTTTTCCCAAGCAATCCTAGTGCCACCGCCTGTTGCTCATTATCTACTGAAAACCATTCTAGTTTTTCTTGAATAATAGACGCAAATTTTTCCGATGTCATTTGTTCGTCGTCTTGCGTTACTTTTAGGACAGGAAGATTTTTGATTGGCAACACGTGACGATCATAAGTGATCGTACTGCCGCTAACCTTTGTCGTATGTGAACCAGCGCCAACAACTGTTGCTCGAATCGTTTCTTGCGAAGGAATCACCTTTTTATCCTGAAACAACCGAGAAGAAGCTAAAGCTTTTCCAAGCATGACCCCGATATCTCCGTATTGGAATAACTCATTCTGATCATTTTTTAAACAGTCAGCCACGCCTCCTGAAAACGATACACATTCGATCGCCTCATTAAGCTTCAACCCTTTATTGGTAATCAGTAATGAAGAATATGGATTTGGTTCGCCAATCCCTACACTATTTTCTAAAACGGACACAAGAACATTGATGATTGGTGCCACTGTTTCAGCTGTAGCGATGGCTCCTTCTTCAAGTGTCCATTGTTCTTTGTAAATAATTTCTTTCAGTTTGGGCGCAATATACTGAATCTTTCTTGTCTGAGGATCGACTCGAATCAAACGTCCGCCAATATCAAAACAGGCTGTATCCATTAGTTCATCATCTTTGAACAAAACAAGATTTGTCGTACCACCGCCAATATCTAGATTGACGACAGAGGTATGATGGTTTTTAGAGTACGTTTGGGCTCCGGCACCTTTCCCTGCAATAATACTCTCAAGATCTGGTCCCGCAGTCGCGACAACAAAATCTCCAGCATAACCGCTCATCGCTTGTAAAACGGAATGGGCATTGTCTTTTCGTGCCGTTTCTCCTGTAATAATGACTGCACCGATTTGGATATCCGTTTTAGAAATACCTGATTTTTTATATTGTTCATCTAAAAAAAGTTTGATGGCATCTACGTCGATCGTTTTATGCTCTTTTAGTGGTGTAAAAATAATATCACTACGAAAAATCACTTCTTTACTTGTGATTTCTACTCGTGGAATCGTAAAGGCCGATGCCATATTGTTCATTATTAATTTTGAGATGACCATTTGTGTCGTTGAAGTGCCTAAATCAATGCCTATACTTAACATCGATTCTGTCATTGAGGTGTTCACCATCCTTTCTAAGAAAAAAGACGCTTAAAAAAACTCTATGAGTTTCTTTAAGCGTCTTTGCTTTTTTTGACAAACAACCTTGTTTGCCTTTTCTATTATTTTTTAAAGTAAAATGAGGTCTTGGTTCCTCTATCACTCGATTGAACAGTCAATTTGCCACTTAATTTTTCTCGTACATAACTTGTCACGATTTGCAGCCCCAGGTTATTCTGTTTGATATCATCTTTAGGATAGCCGATGCCATTGTCCTCAATAGAAATATAGACATACCCGTTTTTCTCCGAAACCATGACTAATATATTCCCTTGGTCACGTTCCTTAAAGGCATGATCATAACAATTTTGCACAAGCTCGTTCACTACAAGCGCTATTGTCACGACGACATCACTACTTAATATAAGCTGTTCGTCGATGTTCGTGTCGATCGTGATGTGATAAAGATTTTCGTAGCAGCGATGCATGTTCTCTACAACAGAATCTAAAACAGATTTCAACGAAATATCATCTTCTAGTTGTTTAGAAAGCAATTCATGAGTCCGAGCAATCGCCATAATGCGATAAACACTTTCCGTAAGAACTTTTTTCGCCTCATCCGTCGAACAACGTCTAGCCTGAATACTTAAAATTGAAACAACGCTTTGCAGATTATTTTTGACTCGATGATGAATCTCTTTGATTACTACTGCTTTATCACTGATTTCTGCTTCTTTTCTTCTGACTTCTGTGACGTCATGAATAATCACGATCACGGTTCCTTCTACTTCATCAAAGATATATTTCATTTCAAAATACAGATCACCGAATTTGATTTCTTTTTCCATCGAACTTGCTCCGTCACTACGAGAACGCAGATAATTCAATTGTTCAAAGGTCGACATATCCAAGGATAAATTATCATAATGCATGCCCAATATGTCATCTAAATAACCAAAACCATGATAATAGGATTCAGCGGCTCGATTCATCTGCACGAGATAACCGTTTGAGTTGAATATCAAAATGCCTTCATCGATATTGTCCGTTACAAATTCTTTTGAGGTAATCGAAATGGGTGCATTTTGCTCGATTTCAGTATTATTTTGAGCAACAAGAAAGTCTTTCATTTTTTCATCGACAGAGTCTTCAACAATCACTACCCCAATGTTCTTTTTTCGATTGCGAATAGGGTATACACGTTGACGAACCATCACATTTTCTTGTGAACGAGCTAAAAGTCCTACTGTATTCAATGATGTTTCAAAAGTGCGATACACAGCAGCCTCGTTTTTACGTTCAGCTTTTTGACCGACGATATCTTTGGAATAAAGAGAAGCTTTTGAAAGTGGCGGCCTCTGGAATACTACAATCGCATCTCCAGTCATTCCATTCATCACATCAATAAATACATCATTATCTGGATATAAATGTCTGGATAAAATCTGTTCTGCTTGAATAATCAGCTCTTCGATGTCTTCATTTGAAAGGACCGTATACTGCTTACACAAGGATCTAATTCTTTCTACCATATCAATCATCTGCAATCACAAACATCTCGGCAATTTCAGCAATCGGACAGCGCTTGTTCATGCTTAAATCTCTTAATAACTGATACGCTTGATCTTCTGAAAGGTTTTGTTCGGCCATGATGATTCCTTTGGCTTTTTCAATCAATTTTCGGTCAGATAACTTTTTCGTCAATTTCTCAAGCGAGACTTCATACTCTCTCGTTTTTGTCCCTGTTGCGATTGCTACTTCAACCATCGGCGTCAATGATTTTTCCATGATCGGTTTGACTAGATAGCCGCTGATGCCATACTTTTTGGCTTTTTCGATATTTTCTTTATCACTGTATGCAGTCAAAAGAATAACTGCTTTCGCATATTTTTCCGCTAAAATTTTCTTGCTTGCTTTTAAGCCATCCAAAAGCGGCATACTGATATCCATGATCACTAAGTCGGGATGCTGTTGTTTACAAAGTTCGATGGCTTCGATCCCGTCAGCTGCTTCTCCTACAACGTCGTAGTTTTCAGCTTCCAACATTCCCCGGATATCCATTCTTGTAATAGGTTCATCGTCTACAATGACAATTCTTCCGTTCATAATGGTTCATCCTTTTCGTTTTATGTTTTTGTTATATGTGTTTCATTAAAGCCTAAAATATTTCCTAAGCCTGTTAAGACTTCACCTAGAGCTGATTCTACTGAGGCGATATCCCCGGTGATCACAACTGAACCGCTAAAACGATCGATAAAGCCAATGGTGATATCACCAGCTTTGGTAGCAATATCAACAGCAATGATCGCTGCTTCACTAGGTGTGATCGTCAAGATCCCGATGGCATTTGTTTGTACATCTACTAACCCTAATTTTTCATAGATTTCAGGGTTAGGATTGGCAATGATATGCGCTAGTGTGATTTGTTTGCCGGGTACGTATTCTTGAATCATTCGTTGTTTCTCAGACAAGATCTTCACCTCTATTTCTTTGTTTACTAACATTATCATGGTTCTTCATTATGAACAAGTTCACTTTTTACGTCCAATTATTTAATATTTTCTAAGATATTTAGGACATCGTTCTTTGTAGGAACTCTTGGATTTGTCATCGTACAGCCATCTTTCAATGCATTTTCAGCAATCTCATCTTTAGAATTGTTAAAATTCTTTTCATCAATTCCTGCTTGTTTAAATGTCTTTGGCATCCCTAATTGTTTTTTCAACCGTTCAATTGCTCGAACCAGCTGTTTTACGCCGACTCTTCCTGTCGTCTTTTCAAAGCCTAACAACATAGCAAGATACGCGTATTTATTCGCTGTTCGTTCGTCATATTCTTTAGAAACCGTTCCGCAGCCAGCATTAAATTGAATGACTTCTTCCAATAGTAACGTATTTAATCGCCCATGAGCAAGATGTAATTTAGCTCCTGCAGCATGTGCAATCCCATGATTAAGCCCCAATGAAGTTAAATTAAACGCCATTCCAGCCATACAAGAAGCATAATGCATTTGCTCACGAGCATGAAGATCTTCGCCATTTTCGTAGCACCTAACTAAATTTTCAAAAACTAAAACGACAACTTTCTCACATAATGCGTCTGAAAAGACAGTCGCTTTTGTTGATACATACGATTCCAAAGCATGTGTCAAAACATCCATACCCGTGTCAGCGGTGATATGTCTAGGTGCACTGATAACTAACTCAGAAGCAAGATACGCTTCATCTGGCTGAATATCTGTGGTAACTAAGGGGTATTTTACTCCTTTATCTTGATTAGTGATTACTGAAAAGTTCGTTACTTCAGAACCTGTACCACTCGTAGTTGGGATCACAATAAAATTCAACTCCGAAATTTTCTCAAGCTTTTCACCAAAAAATTTCATTGCTTTCGCTGCATCGATTGGTGATCCGCCTCCAACTGCAAGTAACATTGTAGGGTTAAATGCTGCCATAGATTCAATTCCGCTGATCACATTTTCTATTGGCGGATCAGGCACCACATTGCTGAATAGTTTCAGCTGGTTACTTGTGTTGAAGTGTTTGGTAATCTGTTCAATTTTATTGGATTGCACCATGAAAGGGTCTGTCACAATAAAAATGCGCTGATCATTATATCGACTCAATAAATCCAAAACCTGCTTACCAACATGAAGGCTGGTGGGAAAAGTAATTGTTTCCAATGCTATTCTCCTTTCTAAAAAAAGCCGCAAAAAAGACAATCGTTCATTATCTTTTTCGCGGCTTCGTTGCTCGCTAAAACACGTCATCGTGTTTTTTATATTCAATTTGTTATTTTTGAACACAAAAAATAGGCTCTAACCGTTGTACTTCATCGTACATGTCTCACATTTTTGTGTATGCTTTTACAGAAATCTCTTAAAAAGCAACATTCATGTGCCCTATTGTTTTGCCTCGAAACAATAGTACGGGAGCATCAAAATAGAAAGACCTGACTCATAGCATAGCTGCTCATTACAGTGGCGGGACCGTATTGGAATCTAACCAAACTTCCATCTAAATTAATACTTATTCAATTTCTACACCTGTATAATAGCACAATCAAAAAAAAGAAACAAGTTTTTTTCCAGTAATTTTTTTACCAAAGACACTAGTTCTTCGTTATAATAAAACTACCTCAATTAGAAAGTAGTGACCTAAATGAAAACAGAACGTTTACTTGGAATCATCATGATTCTCTTAGATAGAAAACAAATTAGTGCATCAAAACTAGCAGAAATTTTTGAAGTCTCCGTCCGCACCATTTACCGTGATATTACTTCTTTAAGCGAAGCTGGCGTTCCTGTTACCGCTTTTCCCGGAGTTAATGGTGGTATTCAAATCCTAGACAATTACAAAATCGACAAGCACTTTTTTACTTCCAGTGACATCACGTCTTTATTGGTTGCTTTAGAAAGTTTGTCCACTAATGTTTCTCCACTTCAATCCAATCAAACTGTTGAGAAGATCAAGACATTAGTCCCTGCCCACCTTTCTGAAGAAATCAAACTTAAGACGCATCAAATCGCAATCGACCTGACACCGTGGACCAGCAATCAAACACTCCAGCCTTTTCTGGAAATAATCAAATCGGCAATGGATCAGCAAAAATTACTTCGCTTTGACTATGCCGACAATCAAGGAAAAAAGACTACTCGAACGGTTGAACCTTATCGCCTTGTATTAAAAGAAATCAGCTGGTATTTACAAGCTTATTGTTTGGAAAGAAATGATTTTCGCACATTTAAACTTTCAAGAATCAATGATTTAGATGCACTGGGAGAACATTTTGCACCACGTCCGTTTCAACCAGCACCTTTAGGAAAAGAGCCTTTTTATGGAAAAAAATGGACTACGATCACCTTAAAAGTCACACATAAGATAAAAGATCAGTTAACCGATAAATTTGGACAACTGAACTTTTTTGAGAGCCAAGAAGTCGGTAAAGAGATCGTTGAATTTCCTTTTATGGAAGATGATTTTGGGTATCATTTATTGATGGGCTTTGGAAATCAATGTGAGTGTATCGATCCGCCGCATGTGCGAAAAGAATTAAAGAATCGATTTGAAGAACTTCTTGCTATCTATCAAACCTAAAAAGACTTCTCAGCTTATACAAGTTGTATAAACTGAGAAGTCTTTCATTATTTTTTCTTTTTACCGCCAAAAGCATCCTTCATCTTATCAAAGAAACCTTCTTCTTGTTGTTCACTGACGGTTTGACCGCCAGCTTTGGCAAATGAGCGTAAGGCTTCTCTTTGCTCGTCATTTAAGTTTTTCGGCGTGATAATCTTCACTTTTACGTGTTGATCGCCATTAGCACCGCCACGTAAGCGTGGTGCACCTTTACCTCTTAAGCGGAAATTTGTTTCAGTTTGAGTTCCTGCCGGGATTTTTAATTTTACATCTCCGTGCACAGTTGGAACTTTTACTTCATCACCAAGTGCGGCTTGTACGAAACTCAATGGTAAATCATAATAGATTTCTGAACCTTCACGATCAAAAATGTTGCTTTCTTCAACACTGAACACAACATATAAATCACCGTAAGGTCCGCCATTCATTCCAGCTTCTCCTTGATTTGCTAAACGCATTTGTTGCCCGTCTTCTACACCAGCTGGTACGTTGACTTTGACTTTGTGCGCTTTTTTCTCATGACCTGTGCCGTGACACGTTGGACATGGGTCTTTGATTTCTTTTCCTGTTCCGCGGCAGACATCACAGGTTTGACGACTCATCACACGACCTAGTGGCGTTTGACGTTCAACATTGATCGATCCAGAGCCATGACACTTGTGACACGTTTCAGGCTGTGTTCCTGGTTTAGCGCCATTACCGCCACAGGTACTACAATTATCTTCACGATTGTATTTGATTTCTTTGTCCACACCAAAAATCGCTTCTTCAAACTTAAGCGTCACTGTATATTGCAGATCTGCTCCTTGTCTTGGTGCAGTAGGATCAACACTACGTGATCCACCGCCAAAGAAAGAATCAAAAATATCTTCGAAACCGCCAAAACCGCTGCTGCTGAATCCGCCTCCGCCAAAGCCGCCGAAACCACCGCCTCCGCCGTAGTTTGGATCAGTTCCAGCGTGACCATATTGATCATAAGCCGCTTTTTTCTGCGGATCGCTCAATACTTCATAGGCTTCAGAAACTTCCTTGAATTTCTCTTCTGCATCTGCCTCTTTATTGATATCTGGGTGATATTGCTTTGAAAGCTTACGATATGCTTTTTTTATTTCATCATCTGAAGCACCTTTAGATAAGCCCAGCACTTCATAATAATCTCTTTTAGCCATTAGTTCCCCTCCAACTATTATTCATCTATAAAAGGATCGACATCCGTTTGATTCTATAAAAACATCGTTGTAATCATACCACATATTAGGGAAAAGAAAAATAGCTTCCCTTCATTTGTCCTGTCTTTTCCCTCTATAAATAAAGATAGGCAAAGACCAAAGCGATGACTTTGGTCTTTGCCAGCTTGTTACGATCAATGATTATTTATCGTCGCCTTCTACTTCTTCAAAGTCAGCATCTACAACATCATCTGCTCCACCTTGTGCAGCTTCTGGGTTTTCTTGCGCTTGTTGTTGCGCTGCTTGTTCATAAAGTTTTACTGTTAAGTTTTGTACGATTTCATTCAATGAATCACGTTTTGCTTTCATTTGTTCGATATCGTTCGCTTCAACAGCAGCTTTTAACTCATCACGAGCATCTTCTGCCTTTTTCACTTCATCAGCATCTACTTTGCCTTCTAATTCTTTCAATGTTTTATCAACAGTGAATAACAAAGCATCAACGTCGTTACGTAAGTCTACTTCTTCTTTACGTGCTTTATCTGCTTCAGCATTTGATTCAGCATCTTTCACCATACGTTCGATTTCATCATCTGATAAACCTGATGAAGATTTGATTGTGATTGTTTGCTCTTTTTGTGTTCCTAAATCTTTCGCACGTACGTTTACAATACCATTTTTATCGATATCAAAACTTACTTCGATTTGAGGCACACCACGAGGAGCGGCTGGAATATCTGTTAATTGGAAACGACCTAATGTTTTGTTATCAGCTGACATTGGGCGTTCACCTTGTAATACGTGAATATCTACAGCTGGTTGGTTGTCAGCAGCAGTTGAGAATACTTGTGATTTACTTGTTGGGATCGTTGTATTACGATCGATCAATTTAGTAAATACGCCACCCATTGTTTCAATACCTAATGATAATGGAGTTACGTCTAATAATACAACGTCTTTTACATCACCAGTAATAACGCCACCTTGGATCGCAGCACCCATCGCTACTACTTCATCCGGGTTCACTGATTTGTTTGGTTCTTTGTTTGTTTCTTTACGCACAGCTTCTACAACCGCTGGAATACGTGTAGAACCACCAACTAAGATCACTTCATCAATTTCAGAAGGATTCAATCCAGCATCTTTCAATGCTTGACGTACTGGAGTTTTTGTACGTTCTACTAAATCGCTAGTTAATTCATCAAATTTTGCACGAGTTAAGTTCATTTCTAAGTGTAATGGACCAGCATCTCCTGCTGTGATAAACGGTAAGCTGATTTGTGTTGAAGTTACACCAGATAAATCTTTTTTCGCTTTTTCAGCTGCATCTTTCAAACGTTGAACCGCCATTTTATCTTGAGATAAATCAATCCCGTTTTCTTTTTTGAATTCTGCTACCATGTGATCGATGATTTTATTATCAAAGTCATCTCCACCTAATTCGTTATCGCCGGCAGTTGATAATACGTCGAACACGCCATCACCTAATTCAAGGATCGATACGTCAAATGTACCACCACCAAGGTCAAATACTAAAACTTTTTCGTCTTTATCTGTTTTATCTAACCCATAAGCTAAAGCTGCTGCTGTTGGTTCGTTGACGATACGTTCTACTTCTAAACCAGCGATTTTACCAGCATCTTTTGTTGCTTGACGTTGCGCATCGTTAAAGTAAGCAGGGACAGTAATAACGGCTTTATCAACTTTTTCGCCTAAATATTCTTCTGCAAAGCCTTTTAGGTATTGTAGAATCATTGCTGAGATTTCTTGTGGTGTATATGATTTTCCATCAGCTTCTACTTTGAATCCTGCTTCACCCATATGACGTTTGATTGATGAAATGGTGTGTGGGTTTGTTACTGCTTGACGTTTAGCAACTTCACCAACTTGGATTTCTCCGTTTTTAAATGAGACAACGGAAGGAGTTGTACGATTTCCTTCTGGATTAGCAATGATTTTTGCTTCTCCACCTTCTAATACTGCAACTGCAGAGTTTGTTGTTCCTAAGTCAATACCAATAATTTTACTCATGATTAATGATCTCCTATCTTCTTTTTGATTTATTCAATTTATATCATGCAAGTGTTTTGGTTTGCTGTTATTGTGCAACAACGACCATACTTGCTCGTAAAACACGATCATGAAGCTTGTAGCCTTTTTGCAGGACTTCAACGATTGTATCTGCTGGTGTTTCATCAGTAGCAGGAATCGTTTGAACAGCTTGATGTAAGTTGGGATCAAACGCTTCTCCCATTGCTGGGATTTCTTCAATACCTTCTTCTTTCAATGCTGCTTGAACACTTTCAAGAACCATTGAAATACCTTTTTTTAGGCTAGCTCCTTGTTCATCATCAACTTCAATAGCCATCGCACGTTCCAAATTATCGATCGAAGGTAATAATTTTTTTCCTAGATCTTGTGAACGATAGCGAACGAGCAATTCACGCTCATTTTTAAAACGATTGCTCATATTGGCAATTTCAGCTCGCGCTCTTAAGAACTTATCTTCCATTTCTGATCGTTCTTCTTGTGCGATTTCAAGTTCTGATTTTTCTATGTTCGTTTCAGCAGTTTCAGAAACAACCGATTCATCGACTTGTTCCGACTGCTCTTCTTGTATTTCTTCATTTGTTTCTTCTTTTTTACTCACGCTGGCAACTTCCCTTCTCATTTCCGTAGAATCAAAATTTTATATTTTTACTTTTTGCTTACTCGTCTAAAAAACGATAGTAAGCGCCAAGTTTGGACGCTAATTCATGACGAAACACATCAACTAAGCCGAACATTCTCGAATAAGGCATGCTGGTAGGCCCCAGTAAAGCAATGGTTCCCTTACCATGTCCAGTAACTTCATAGGTTGCAGTGATCATACTCATATTTTCAAGTAAGTCGTTCCCGATTTCTGAACCAATTCTGATCGCGATCTTGGTATCGTTTTGTTCATCTGTTGTTAACAAATGAGTGATCGCATCTGTATTCTGCATAAATGAATAAACAGACTTCAACTGATCTAAATCGTTTTGTACACCAAAATTCAAAAGATTCATACGACCGCTGACAAATACTTTTTCCTCGAATGCATGCCCTAGCATTGCATCGAAGAGATTCATCATGCCGTCTGGTGTTTGAAAATAGCGGTGCAAGATCATCGGAATCTCTGTCCGCAAACGATGGTAAACGGTCAAAAGCGGCTGTCCCACTAATTTATCATTGATGATTTGCGTCATCTTTTCTAAATCTTGACTGGAAACAGTAGCAGGAACTGCAAAGACTTGACTTTCGACATTTCCTTTATCCGTAACGATAATTGCAATGATTTGCCGCTCATTTAAAGGAACGATTCGAAAACCTGTCAGTCGCCGTTCTTTCATCTCAGGCCCTAATGAAAAGGCTGTGTAGCTAGTCAATTCAGAAAGTATTTCTGCTGACTGCTCGATAATATCATTGATTTCGTGAAACTCTTTGCCAAAGGAATGGCGAATCGTTTCTAGTTCATCATGCTGGATCTCTGTCGGGCTCAATAAATGATCCACATAGTAGCGATAACCATCCATTGAAGGAATGCGACCAGAAGAAGAATGCGTCTTAAGCAGCAACCCAAGCTCTTCTAAAGCTTTCATATCGTTACGAATGGTTGCAGAACTTGACTGGATCCCTTCTGCCATTAGCTTCTTCGATCCAACAGGCATGCCTGTGTTTGTGTATTCCTGGATGATAAGTCGCAAAATATTCTTTTGTCTCTCCGTTATCATAGTTACCACCCTTCATTAGCACTCATGTTATCCAAGTGCTAATACAAGTATTAATATAGCAAGTTCTTCCTAAAATGTCAAGGGAAAAACACACTTTTTTAGCACTCGATCGACAAGAGTGCTAATCCCGATTTTTTATACTGTATTTTAGCCCTGTTATGCATTTTCTCCACTTTTATCGTTTTTATAATAGTAGAAAAAAGAACCTTTGGGATCGTTTCATCCCAAAAGTTCTCGTTTTTTTAGTGTAATTGTCTTACTTTTCATCGAGTAAAAAGGCTTCAAAAACATCGTTTCCCACAAAAAGCCCTTGTTCAGTTAGCTGAAGATAGTGTCCGTTATCTAACAATAGTCCACGTTCAATCAGCTGAGGAATCACTTGTTCGTAAACTTGCTCTATAGCAACACCAAACTTTTCTTTGAACTGTTGTTTAGACACTCCATCTTTTTTACGCAGACCTAAAAACAGTTGTTCTTCCATCTGATTATTCATTGTTAAAATCTCGGTTTCAACTGTTGGTAACTCTCCATTCCTCAATGGCTTTAAATAGTGCTGGATCGGTCCGTGATTTCTATAGCGTGTATGCCCTAAATAACCACTGGCTCCTGCACCAAATCCATAATAATGTTCATTGTTCCAGTAAACTAAGTTATGCTGGCTCTCCTGCCCTTTTAAAGCAAAATTGCTGACTTCATATTGATGTCGACCGCCTTTTTCCATCGCAGTGATCGTCTCTTCAAACATCTGCGCCTCGACTTCCTGATCCGGTAGTTGCAACCGCCCTTGACGTACCCAGTTCATAAACATCGTTTTATTTTCTAGAATCAATGAATACAGTGAATAATGTGGAAGGTCAAGCTCAATCGCTCGTGCCAATGTATCTCGAAAGCCCTCCAGTGTTTGGCCCGGCAGTGCATAGATCAAATCAATACTCACATTTGAAAAGTTTTCCTTTTCTAAAAATTTCATTGTTTGATAAACATCCTCAGCTGTATGCTTACGACCAATTTTTTTAAGTAATTGATCATCAAATGTTTGAACGCCCATTGATAAACGATTCACACCATATTCCTTCATTACATGCAGCTTTTCTTGTGTAAGATCACCAGGGTTTGCTTCTACTGTAAATTCATTTTTGGGGTCAAAGGGCAGTATCTTTCTTACCCCTTCCAACAACACGGCAAGTTGATCTGCCGATAAAGATGTTGGTGTCCCTCCACCAATATAGATGGTTTCCATCTCTTTACTGGGAAATCGTTCCTTTGTTAACTGCATTTCTTTCAGCAAGGCTTGAATATACTCATCTACTGGCTGTCCTTCTAAGAAAACTTTATTAAAATCGCAATAATAACAGATGTGTTCGCAAAACGGGATGTGGATATACGCTGAGATTTTGTTTGTACTGTCTATTTTATTTTCTATCATTTTTATCCATTCCTTTAAAATCAAAATCTGTATCGCTTTACTGGTCGACTATTCTTCAAAAATTATCCTACTATAGTTTTACATAGAATTAGGCAGTGTTTTATCAATCGTAATCTGTTGTTAGATTATTGATCCCCAAGGCTTCCATTTTTCTGAATTCACTTTGAGGAACGCCCCACAGATTAACAGATAGACCTTTATTCTGTGCTAAAGCGATCAAATCTGCTCGGTTTGATACACTTTCATATTTAATATCCAAACCAGAATTCCCGCCCAAACGACTCACTTGATCGATCATGCGTTCATCTAGTGTATTTGCCAGTAATTGTACTTGTACTTCTGGAAGTCTTTTTTTTATTTCGACTAGATGATTGTAGTCAAAAGAAATAACGACAGCTGTGTTGGCCATTCCATAATAATTAATCAAGTTGACGAGATTGTCATAATCAGCTCCGTCGACTTTTGAAGCTTTGATCTCTATAAATGGAATACTTTGTTTTGTACTCATGATTCCTAGAAAGTCTTCTAAAGTAGGTATGACTAATTGCTCTGAAGAATAACTCTCTTTATTTGCCCCTTGATCGATTCGCAGCGCATTGATTTGAGCAAGCGTCAAGTCACTGACTTTCCCTTTACCATTAGTCATTCGATCGACTGTTTGATCATGCATGACCACCCATTTTTTATCTTTTGTTAAACGAATATCTGTTTCAAGGCCCCAACTATTCGATTGTTGAAAGGCTGGAAGTGAATTTTCCGGTGCCACTTTATGATTTCCCCGATGAGCCACATAGCGAATATCATCCATCATCTCACTGACCTCAACATTGTCTGCTGCAATATATCCTTCTGTCGTTCTATAGATCTTCTTATCGCTATTAAAAACAATGCCTCGAACATACGCCATACTGTTGACAGAAAGTTGCTTAACTGTTTTTGACAGTTGTCTATTTTGATAAAGAGCTGTTTCTTGCATAAGTCGAATACGAACTGGACGTCGCATATTGATTTCTATCGTACCTGGATCACTTTCTGCTTTTAAACCATTTTTTCCAATAAATTCATTTTTTACATGATACACACCATTTATAAAATCAAAATCCTCATAGTCAACATGAACAGTGTAGGAATGATCTTCTTGCCGTTTAGCGTCATAACTTTTTTTGTCGCTCTGATCTTCTTTTGACCAGACCGTTGTCACTAACTTTTCTTTATCTGCTTTACTTGATACCCACATATTGACATCAAATTGCCCTTTGCTGACCTCAGCGCCATCTATTTCAGCACTCATACTTGGTTGATCGACCGTAAAACCGCCAAAATAAACAGTTTCTGTCGTATCATTTTCCCGCGTCAGCTGGATACTCACTTGATAATCGCCTACTTCTTGATGATTTTTAATCAACACTTCTGCTTCCCATGTATTGGTTTCTGGTCGGTACATTCCTTGATAACTATGTAGATCGTCAGCACCATTTGCTTCGCCAAAAACCGTAAAATCCACCTTTTTTAAATGATTGACGCTTGCTAAATCAGCAATAAGTCGATAAGTGGTTTGCTTATCATCTTGATTGATCAAGCGAAAAGTTGGTCGTTGAGCCGGATATCGAAGGTTACTATTTTTAGCTAATCTGTCGCTCATTGAATCAGCAAAAGTGTGATTGACGCGACTTCCGTCTGGCAACACACGATCTTCTTGTGAACGTTCAGCAGGAATGATCTCAAACGGAGACGGCGAAAGCTGATACCCTTCATAAGATGGATTGGAATGATCCTGGTAATCCAAATTTATGTAAAACCAAATCAAAAAAGAAGCTCCGCCCAAAATGATCGCTACAAGCACCAGGATCATAGTGACTTTGTTTTTTTTATTATTTGTTGGTTGTTCCTTTTTTGTTTGCTTTTGTTTCGTTTGTCCGTTTGTAGGTTGTTTCTTTTTGCTTTTATTGTTTGACATAAACATCTCCTTCCACCATTTCATTCTGTCTATTCAAAGTATAGCTCTCTATGACAGTTCGGTCTATAAAATCTTAGTCTTTTATAAAAATGTTATGCTATTTGTCTTTTTTTTAAGCCTTGATTCAAAGAAAACCATCTAAACAGCTCTAAATGGTATGCTGCTTAGATAGTTTTTTAGAAAAAACAGTGACTCAATGATCATTGTCAAAAAAATAGTCTGCAGTATCTTGTTCATCTTGTTTTAACTGTGTAATCAAACTTTCTGCACCATCAAACTTAACCTGATCTCTTAGATAATGATTCCAGCGCACAGTCACTTGTTCACCATAAACATCCTGATGGAAATCTAAAATATAGACTTCTACTGTTAATTCTCGACCATCACCAAATGTGTCATTGTGTCCGATCGAGCCCATCCCGATATACCATTGTTGACCGATTTTGATTTTTACTGCATACACACCGATTCTCGGCAATCGAACCGTACTTTTTACTTTGATATTTGCTGTGGGGAAACCTAGTAGACGACCTCTGGCATCACCATGCACAACCGTTCCATCCGTTTCATAGACATAGCCCAATAAAGCAGAAACGTCTTCCATTCGACCTTGATCCATCAATGAACGGATGCGTGTTGAACTAATTTTTGCCCCAGCCAATTCTTCTTTACTAACGGTAATTACTTTAAATCGCTCTTTAGCATAGCCTGGTAAATGAGCAACATCAGCAATATCTTTTGGTCCATAGGTATAATCAAATCCAGAAACCGCTGCTTTCGCATGAAGTCCTACAATATATTGATCAACAAAATCTTGCGGAGCCAAATGGGCAAATGCCGAAGTGAACTCTATTACGTATAAATAATCGACACCAAGACTTTCCATCAAACGTTCTTTTTGTTCTAAGCTGCTTAAATATTTCATATTCTCTGGTAAAACCTTTTGAAACACGATCGAAGGATGTTGATTAAATGTCATTACTGCTAGCTTCAAGTTGTGTTCTTCTGCATACTTCTTACCTGTTTCAATTACTTTTTGGTGTCCGCGATGAACACCGTCAAAAAAACCTAAAACCATCACCACATCGTCTGCTGGAATTTGTGTTGCCTGATAGGGATGTCGGATTGGAATAATGTGCATATTAAAACTTCTTTCTATTAATTATTTCGTAAGACTTTACTAGGCTTTAAAACATTCTCTTTGGTCGGATGAGCCATATATAAACTGACAACCTGATCATGATAAAATAACGCTACTAAATCATCCGGCATTTGGTTCAAATCAAGTTCCACAGGTGTCAAACGGACTCCGTTTTTCACTTTTTGATAAAGAGCATCTGACAGATCGATCCGCTGAAATTGCTGAATAGCCGTCTCGATCGGTAATAGTATTTCCTCGATCATTTCTTGTTCCATTTTTTGTGCAACTTGTTCTAAAGTCAGGCACTGATCAGCAGTCAATCCACCGCTAGCTGTCCGAGTCAGATCAGACATATGAGCAGGCATTCCTAAAATAGCCCCTGTATCGACCGAGAGCGTTCGGACATATGTTCCTTTGCCGCAAACTACCTTGAAACGCCAGCTTTGTGTGCCTTCTTCCTTATCAAAAGTCGGCTCGTTTGTCCGTTCAAATGAATAAATTTGCGCTGTTCTTTTCGGACGTTCTACCTCTTCACCATTTCTGGCATATTCATACAAACGTTTACCGTTGACTTTTACTGCTGAAAACATCGGCGGGATTTGCGTAATTTCGCCAGTCATCTGCTGCATCGCTGCATCTATTTCTTCATTTGAAAACGGCGTCTCTAGTTTCTGCTTTTCAACAATATCTCCGCTGACATCTTCTGTGGTCGTTGAAAAGCCTAGAGTGATTTCTCCTTCATAGGTTTTCCCAGAATCGACCATATATTCAATGACTTTGGTTCCTTTGCCAATGCATATCGGCAATACACCTGAAACATCAGGGTCCAAGGTTCCGCCATGTCCAATTTTCTTTGTATGTAAAATTTTCCTTAATTTAAAAACACAATCATGACTTGTCATTCCGCGTTCTTTCCATAAAGGCAAAATACCATCCATCTATTTAGACCTCCATCACTACATTTACTAACTTGACCATTATAACATAGAAGGCAATGAAAATTCATTCTTTCAAAATCAACTGAACATTTGAATGCTTTTGGCCTATTCACTAGCACTCATTCATTTCAATACACTAAAAAATTGGCTGGACGAAAGCTGTTTTAGTACTAGCTTTCGTCCGCCAATTCCTTTTTCATTTCCTCTAAATTGCCTGAGCATACAACATAGCCCAGACAATGTAGAGTGATTTCTTTTCTATTTACTATTTTTAAAGTTTTATGCTGAATGACCTACGATAACATCTCCTGCATATCCAAATCCAACACGTGTCATACTTGGATTCATTTCCCAATCTCGATGTCCTGTTCCAGATGGAGAAACCATGTTCGTTTCATTATACCAAGCCATGATCACAGAGTTACCTGGCGCAAACATAAAGGCAATCACTTCGTCTCCACGATTCCAATGGTCAGAAGGAATTTGATAATCCTGCATCATCGCAGCTCGACCACTAGCAGCTGCCGCCAATCCTGCATCCCAGCTGACAGGATTTAAGCCATTAGCTGTCCGTAATGCATTCAATGCTTGGAACGTTGCATCAGCAGAAGTTGATGGTGGTGTTGGTGTTGGATCTGTTGGTGTTTCTGATGAACCAGTACCTGTGTTCCCTGGATCTGTTGAAGCATTGCCGCTATTGGGCTGTTCAGAACTGCTGGATTCTGACTCCTTAGGCACATCTGAAGCAGCCGGTGCTGTTGCTGTCTCAGTTGTTGTTTCTGTTGGAGTCGTATTTTTTTCTTCCGTGCTAGAAGAGGCAACTTTCTTTTCTTCTTTTTGTTTTGCTTCTTTTGCCAGTTGATCTTTCAAGGTTTGTTGTTGTTGTTTCAATAACTCATTCTTAGAGCTTTCAGCGCCTGCTGTTTCTGAATCAACTTCTGCTTTCAGTACATTTAAATCTGCCTGCTTAGCAACAAGTGATTCTTTTTCTGTTTCTAACTGTTTTGTTGCTTCTTCCACAGCCGCTAAGTTTGTTTGAACTTCAGCTTTTTTCGTTTCAACAAGTTTTTTATCTTCTTTTTGTTGTTTCACTAAATTGTTATTCGCTGATAAAATCGAAGAAATCGCTTGAACACGACCTACTGCATCCGAAATTGATTCTGAGTTCAAAATCATATCAAGGATCTGTGTTCCTTGACCATTTACTTGAACATTTCTACCTTGATTTTGGATTGCTTCTGTACGCTTATTGATTCGCACGTCTAAAGCAGCAATATCTTTTTTTAGTTGTTTGGATTCTTGAGTCAATGTTGTTTTTTGTCTATTCAACTCAATTCCTTTATCGTAGATCGATGCTATTTCTTCCTCTAGCGTTGTAATTTGCGCACTTACTCCTTGTTGCTTTTCTTTCAATGCGGAAATTTCTTTATCTTGTTGTTCTATTTTTTTATCAGTTGTCTCAGCCATTGCCTGAATCGGTGTCAATGTACCAGTAACTGTTAATAAACTAACGATCAATAATGATAGACTTTTTTTCTTCACTACTACCCCTCCAAGTTCTCAACTATATCGTATGTTATCAAATAATAACATACTTCTGCTTTTCTTGATCGATAAAAATGTTACAGTTACTTTCAATCTGATTACAATGAAATATGTTTGTCATAAAATAGTTGATCACTTTAAAATGACACTTAGGAACATTTATAAAAAAACAGACAATCGTTGCTTCTTGCAAACTAAAAAAATGACTGGAATATAACTCCATGAGTTACACTCCAGTCATCTAGAATCCGAATAAACAGTGGAAGCAGAAGCAAACACTTCTATCTCAATTCTACTTAAAAATCAAATAAGCGCTAATAGGAAAAGTTCTTTTTTATCATTATAAAATGCAGCTCAGTAGCTATTGGTCAATAACTACTGGCTGCATATTTTCGTCCTCTTCTCATTCAAAAGAGTGTTTTTGTGTTTGATTATTCGCCTTGATTCAATTTGCGAATCAATTCATCGATATGATTTCCGTATTGAACAGATTCGTCTCTTTCAAAAATCAGTTCAGGCGTTTTATAAAGTGTTAAACGCTGACCTAATTCTTTACGAATCAATCCTTTTGCTTTATCTAATCCTTGTTGCGCTTTTTGTTGGTCAGAAGCTAAATCAGATAACAAGCTATAATAAATCGTTGCTTGCTGCAAATCACCGGTTACACGAACATCTGTGATCGTAATATCCTGCACACGAGGATCTCTTACGCGTTTTCTCAAGATATCATTGACTTCTCGCATGATTTCTTGACCTACTCGACGGTCACGATAGTTTGCCATACTGTTTCTCCTTCTTTCTTAGTGCATTTATGTCTATTTTTTTACTTCTTCCATAATGAAGCCTTCGATTACATCGTCTACTTTAAGATCGTTGAAGTTTTCGATCATCGCACCACACTCAAAGCCAAGTTTAACTTCTTTTGCATCATCTTTGAATCGTTTCAAACTAGAAAGTTTGCCTTCGAAGATCACGATGCCGTCACGAATGACACGAACACCACTATCACGACGGATAAAGCCTTCGGTTACGTAACAACCGGCAATCGTTCCAACTTTAGAAACTTTATACAATTCACGGACAGCCATTTGACCAGTGATTTTTTCTTCAAACTCTGGATCAAGCATTCCTTTCATTGCCGTTTCGATTTCTTCGATTGCTTTGTAGATGATACGGTGTAAACGAATATCTACTTCTTCTTGCTCTGATTGTTGTTTTGCTTGCGGTGTTGGGCGAACATTAAAACCAATGATAATTGCGTTACTTGCAGCTGCAAGGGTCACATCACTTTCATTGATTGCACCAACTGCTGAATGGACGATCTTAACTCGAACACCTTCAACATCGATTTTTTGCAAGCTTGCGGCTAACGCTTCGGCAGTTCCTTGTACATCTGCTTTAATGATTACATTGACATCTTTCAATTCGCCTTCTTTTAGGCTTTCGAATAAGTTGTCTAATGTTACTCGATTATTTGCTGAACGTTGTTCAAGTACGGCACGTTTGCCACGTTCTTCTCCGGCTTGACGAGCTGTTTTCTCATCTTCAAAAACAACAAAACGATCGCCAGCTTGAGGCACATCATTCAATCCAGTGATTTCAACAGGTGTTGCTGGTCCTACTGCTTTGTCACGTCGACCAATATCATTTGTCATGACACGAACACGTCCAAACGTATTCCCGACAACGATTGGATCACCGACTTTCAAGGTTCCTTGTTGAACAAGTAACGTAGAAACAGGCCCTTTCCCTTTATCCAAACGTGCTTCAATAACCGTACCGATTGCGCGTTGGCTTGGATCAGCTTTCAAGTCTTCCACTTCAGCGATCAATAGAATATTTTCTAGTAATTCGTCGATGTTTTGATTGAATTTGGCAGAAATGTTAACAAAGATCGTATCTCCGCCCCATTCTTCCGGAATCAAGCCATGCTCACTTAGTTCTTGTTTGACATGGTCAGGATTTGCCCCTGGTTTATCGACTTTGTTGACAGCAACAATAATTGGCACTTCTGCGGCTTTTGCATGATTGATCGCTTCAATCGTTTGCGGCATAACACCATCATCAGCTGCAACAACTAGAATCGTGATATCTGTGATACCAGCTCCACGAGCACGCATACTTGTAAAAGCCGCATGTCCTGGTGTATCTAAGAATGTAATTGGTTTACCATCAATATCGATTTGATAAGCACCGATATGTTGTGTGATACCGCCTGCTTCTCCAGAAGTCACTCGAGAATTACGCAATGTATCAAGTAAGGTTGTTTTCCCGTGATCGACGTGTCCCATGATCGTTACAACGGGTGGACGAGTCACAAGATTTTCTTCAACCAATGCTTCTGGTTCAAAGAACTTATCGATGTCTGCTACATCGACCTGAACTTTTTCTTGTGGTTCCATACCGTAATCAACGGCTAAAAGCTCGATTGTTTCTTTATCTAATGATTGGTTTTGATTGACCATAACCCCCATCATAAAGAGTTTTTTGATGATTTCAGCTGGTTCACGGTGAATTTTCTTCGCGATATCAGCTACGTTCATTCCTTCTGTGTATTCTAAGACATCAGGTAATTCACGGAATTTACGTGCTGGTACTGCTGGTTTTGTTGATTCTTGGTATTTGCCTTTTTTACCTTTTTTGTTAAATCTGTTGCGGTTTTGATTGTTGTAGCCATTGCGGTTACGGTTTTGTCCGCCACCACCAAAGCTATTGTTGCGGTTAGCATTATTATTAGTGTTGTTACGATTTTGGTTTCCTTGGTTGTTGCTTTGTCCTTGGTTTGGACGATTTTGATTGGTACTTTGCGTATTGCTAGATGCATTACGTTGTTGATTATTGTTACGGTTTTGGTTATTTTGCTGTCCTGATTGTGCTGGACGATTTTGATTATTTTGTTGTCCTGATTGTGCCGGACGATTTTGATTATTCTGTTGTCCTGATTGTGCTGGACGGTTTTGATTATTTTGCTGCGGACGATTTTGAGTCATATTTTGGCTGCTTCCTTGTGTATTTCGATTTTGGTTATTACGATTTTGTTGCCCTTGGTTCTGTTGTTGGTTTGGTCTATTGCCATTTTGGTTAGCTGGTTTTGGATTTGCTGGTTTTGCTTGACCGTTTTGTGTCGGCTGTGGTTTTGCTGCTGGTTTTTGTTGCGGCTGCGCTGGTTTGTTTCCTCCGAAAGCTTGACGAAGTTTTGATTCATCATCAGAAGAAATTGCACCCATGTGATTTTTCACATCCATACCTAAGGCATGTGCTTTTTCTACAACATCTTTGCTTGATTGATTGATTTCTTTTGCTAATTCATAAATTCTCTTTTTCCCCATGCAATCACCTTCCTAACCTTTGATTAATTCCTTGAACTTAGTCGCAAAGCCTTGATCGTTGATTCCGATAATCATACGCGTTCTACCGATCGCATGGCTAATCTCTGCTTGAGTAAACGACTCGTCTACAGGAACATTATAGTAAGAACATTTGTCCTTGATTTTTTTTCTTGTATTTCCACTGGCATCTGCTGCAACAAAAACGAACTTCGCTTTATTACTACGGATATCTGTTAATGTCAACTCTTCTCCAGTGACTAATTTTCCAGCTCTCATAGCCAAACCTAATAGGTTTAAAACTTTTTCTCTATTCATTTCCAAACAACTCTTTACGGGCCTTTTGGTGTTCCACATAGTCCAACAATTCTTGATAAAATTCATCTGTCAACGTTGTTTCCAACACTCGATCTAAAATGTGTTTATCCCAAGCGTCTTGGACTTCCTTAGGTTCCAGAGCGACATAGGCGCCGCGTCCTGGCATTTTTCCAGTAGGATCGATCGAAACCGTTCCTTCTTTGGATCGCGTGATTCGAACTAATTCTTTTTTAGGTTTCATCTCACCAGAGACAACAGATTTGCGCATCGGGATTTTTCTTTTTTTCATTTTATTCCCTCCAAATCGTTACACTTGTTCTTCGTCTTCTGTAGACTCTTCAAATTCAATCGTTTCGTACTCATCAGAAGTTAAATCAGAGGCTACGATCGCATCATCATGAACTTCTTCTGCACGTTCTTCTTGATTTTCTTGTTGTGCGTAAAATTCTTCCATTTCAGATTCTGGTTTGATATCGATCTTAAAGCCTGTCAATTTTGCTGCTAAACGAGCATTTTGACCTCTTTTACCGATAGCAAGAGACAACTGATAATCTGGTACGACAACTGTACAAGCTTTGTTGTTCGTTGGATCAAAAATAACATCCACTACCTGCGCTGGGTTCAATGCATTGCTGATAAAGACTGCTGGATCTTCATCCCATTCAACGATATCCATATTTTCGCCTTTTAATTCATTAACGATCGCTTGGACACGTTGACCTTTTGGTCCGACACAGGTTCCGACAGGATCGATATTTGGATCTGTTGATCGAACAGATACTTTGGAACGATCGCCAGCTTCACGAGCAATACTTACGATCTCTACGATTCCATCATACACCTCTGGAATTTCTTGTTCAAATAATCGTTTCAATAAATCTGGATGGCTGCGGCTAACGAAAACCTGCGGGCCTTTTGATGTATTTTCAACACGTGAAACGTAGACTTTGATTCTGTCGTGAGGTTGGTAAAATTCATTTGGCATTTGATCTTGTTTTGACAATACTGCTTCGATTTTACCTAAGTTCACATAAATATAACGACGGTCTTGTCTTTCAACGATCCCTTGCATAATGTCGTTTTCATATGCACTAAACTCGTTATAAATAATGTTTCTTTCTGCTTCTCTAACACGCTGTAAAATCACTTGTTTCGCTGTTTGCGCCGCGATTCTACCGAAGTCTTTCGGTGTGACTTCAAAGCGGATTTTGTCACCTAATTCGTAAGCTTTATTCACTTCCATCGCTTCTTTTAGTGACACTTCTAATTGTGAATCCATTACTTCTTCTGTTACTTCTTTTACTGCATAGACATGGATGTTGCCTTTTTTATTGTCGAAATCTACTTCAACGTTTTGGGCTTGTCCATAATGTCTTTTATATGCGGAAACTAATGCTGCTTCCAGTGCATCAATCACAATATCCTTAGAAATACCTTTTTCAGCTTCTAATGCATCCAATGCATTCAACATTTCTTTGCTCATTTTGTTGTCATTTCCTCCTGTTGTTTAAAATGAAAGATGAACGGAATGATTCTTCTTTAAAAGAACTCTTTCCGTGATAAGCGAAAACAAAATCGTTTTGCTTTACGAATGTATTGTTTTAAAACTGGATTGCTAAACGAGCTTTGGCAATGTTTTTCCGTTCAAATGTATATTCTTTGACTCTTGTTTTAATTTTGACTGTCAAGATCAATTGGTCTTTATCGACTGATTTTAGTGTACCTTCAAATTGTTTTTCTCCATCAACGGATTGATATAGAGATACATGGATATATTCACCAACGGCTTGTTCATAGTCGCTTTCTTTTTTCAACGGACGTTCGGCTCCCGGAGAGGATACTTCTAGAAAGTATGCTTGAGGAATTGGATCAGGATCCATAGCATCAAGCTTTTCATCTAGTTGTTCACTAACAAGTGCACAATCTAAGATATCAATACCGCCTTCTTTATCGATAAAGACACGGAGAAACCAGTCTCTTCCTTCCTTGACAAATTCTACTTCTACAAGTTCAAAATTTTGTTTTTCTAAGATTGGTGTGACTAACTCGGTAACAGTTTCCACAACACTACTCAAAATTTTCGCCTCCTTCGAGATTTATGTAACGTACTAGTCAAAAAAACGTAAAATTTGGTTAACATTAGAAAAAACGCCAGTAATTAACCAATAAAGTCAGGATAAATCAACGTGTTATCCTATTTTCTAATTAAGTTACTCCATTAAAAAGAGTGAGCAGAAATCCGCTCACTCCAACTAGTATCATTACTTATACTATATTCTACCACAGTTCTTCCTAAAACTCAAACACAGACAAATCAGCCTGCGGATGAAACCACGCATCGCTCAATGTCACTCTCTAGGCATAGTTAAGCGATTCGTACTGGCTTTTTCTTGAAATAAAGCAAAATGATTAAAGTCATGCTAATACCAGCGCTGCAAATCGCTGAAATTTGATCAGCTGTTAGTCCAAGCGGCGGATGGTTTAAGCTTGTTTTTAAGAATACACCATTCATTTCGATCCCAAGAAACATGGCAGTAATGTTATTTGCTGCATGAAATGCACTTACAAAAACCAAGCTTTTTGTCTGCCTAAAAATTAACATAAAAAGAATGCCGGCAATAAATAAATCAATTATTCTAAATACTTCTAAATTCCTCCATAAGTCCATATGCATAGCTACAAACAACCCTGCTGGAACGATAAACGCAACCTTGCTTCCTAAGAAGGAGAAAGCTGCTGGAAGTAATCCCCTAAAGATACATTCTTCAACCACAGCCATACCAAAGAATGTCGAAACACCTGATAAAATAGAAAACCAACCAATATTAAAGCCATAGAATTGTATGTCAGCACCTAGCAGCCACAATATTCCAAATAAAGCCACCATCATCAAAGCCCCCATAAGAAAACCTAATCCTATTTTTCTTATGCTATCTCTTTCACCAAAGTCAAAAGTCTCAATTGACGATAAGAAATGTTTTTGATAGTAACGCTTTGTCAATACTATCATTATTGGTGCTCCTATGATTCCCATCAGCATATTTGTTACATCGGCTACTGTGTCATTCATACCACTACGTCCAAAAAACACAAATGCTATTCCCAAAGGAATACACAACGAAATTGCCATAGCTAGCAAAGCATAAATCATCGTTATAATAATTCTCCAACCTCTTTTTAGTTCTTCTTTTTTCATTTTACCTCTCCCTTTTTAATATTTTATATAAGAACAAAAAATGTTCATATACCGAAAATTACCAACAATACCATTTCATCTAAAACAACTGATGTTATCACAACCTAAATTCGAGTATATCATTTTCAAATATGAAATCCCAGATATTTTTAAGTTCATTTATTAATAAAATAGGAGGGTAGCAGCTACCAAGCTTCTCTTTTTTTCTATCCAAAGAACCACACTTCCTTTTTTCTTTCTTTTGTTTTACTATAGATTAGACTATCTGAAAGGAGTACCATCATGTCTCAAACGCAAGTAATTAAAGTAACAAAAAATACCATGCAAAAAATGAAGTCTTTCTACGAAAAAAATTGTTTAAATAAGAATGTTCCTTATTCTGAATTTATTGCAAAGGTTGGTAACACAACAATCACAGCCTATACTTCAGGAAAAGTTGTTTTCCAAGGTCCAGCTGCAGAAAAGACGGCAGCAAAATGGGGCACTCCAACGTCAACTAAAGGAAAAACCGCAACAAAAAGCAAAAATGCACCCACCTTACCTGAAAATTTCAGTCAGCTATCCGTTTTAGGGAGTGACGAAGTAGGCAACGGTAGTTATTTTGGTCCTGTTACTGTTTGCGCAGCGTATGTTGACAAAACAATGGTAGCTAAATTAAAAGCACTCGGTGTCAGAGACTCTAAAGAACTCACTGATCCTCAAATCGTACAGCTTTCAAGTGTCATTAAAGAGTTGATCCCATTTAAATTGTTGATCGTTGAACCAGAAAAATACAATCAAATCCAGCCAAAGTACAATGCGGTTCATATGAAAGTTGCCTTGCATAATCAAGCAATTCACTTGCTATTGAACGAAATCGCACCAACGAAACCTAAAGCTATTTTGATCGACCAGTTCACACCAGAAGCCAATTACAAAAAATATGTCCGAAATGAACAAAATCAAGTCAGCGAAAAACTCTATTTCATAACAAAAGGAGAGCAATATCACGTTGCTGTAGCTGCTGCTTCTATTATTAGTCGGGCGGCATTTTTAGAAGAGTTAGAAAAAGAATCAACGGAGCTAGGTTTCAACGTTCCTTCTGGTGCAGGAAGTACCTCGGATAAAGTTGCTGCTAAGGTGTTAAAAAAAGGCGGCATGGAACTTTTAAGTAAATACGTCAAACTTCATTTTGCAAATACAGAAAAAGCCAAAAAGCTTGCTGAGAAATAAGGAATAAAAAATCTGAAACAACACTTAATCAGTGTGTTGCTTCAGATTTTTTTCATTCGTCCATATAGACACTTCTACTATCTTTGATCGGTCCTTCAAAATTCATTCCAAAGCCAAAATCGTAAATATGCCCTGCTTCATCTTTGTAACAGACCATATCTAACGGAATATCTTCCCGCTGTTTTTCAACCGTTTCCATATCAGCCGGCATTTGAAATGGCAATAACCCTGATGGTGTATAGTCTCCACTTAGTACACTTAAAACCGCTTGGGTTTGTACGCCAAAATCAGCGATGATCGCATCTACAAATGGCTCAAACTCTTTGACAATCGTCGGATTTTTCATCGTTAGACTGACAATGATCGGCAAATCAGGATATTGTTTTTTTAATTGTTGAAGGAGTTCAATATCTTGATTGTTACTCGCTTGATTTTCCTTTCCTAAGTAGGATCGATTCTTTCCGGCAAGGCTCTTTGCTCGTGCCGCTTCGGCTGTGTACGCTTGATACTGTAAACTTATCGGCAGATAACCATTTCCCTTTTCCTCATTAGCATAGCCAACAGTTTTAGGTGAATCTAAAAAGACCCACACTACATCTGCTTGTTCAGGCGAAGCAACCACTTGGAAGTATTTCTTAACAAGTTCGTGGTTCACTGGATTTTTTTCATGCGCAGGTTGTTGATTGCCAAACCAATCTTTTGAAGCACCAACTTGCTGTTTGGGAATATACAGCTTCGTTCCTTTTGCTAATGGCAATAGCTGTCTCTTATTTTTCAGTAAGACTAACGATTTTTGCTGAGCCTTGTAGCCTGCTTCCATAAAGTCAGGATGACCAACGATAGCTTCTGATTTTTCCGGTATAAGATATGGATTTTCAAATAAACCAGTTTGGAACATATTTTTCAATAATCTTCTTGCTGACTCTTTAAACCTTGCTTCCATTTTCTGTTTCCCATATTTTTCAGCGCCTATTTCAAAAGCAGCTAAAACAGGGGCAATCTCATTATTTCCGCCAAACTGATCAACGCCTGCCTGTAATGCTTTAAAATGACGCTCTTCTACCGTCAATGATTCTACACCCCAGCTTTTTCCACCAATGAATTGATCGATCTCGACTGGATCAGCTGTAATCGACCAATCTGTACACACAACACCGTCATAGCTGTATTTTTCACGTAACAGGTCATTAACAATAAATTTACTAAACCCATTGCCCACATTTTCCTTATACTTTTGATCTTGGTCATATGAAATTGTGTAATAAGGCATAACAGCTGCAGCTTTTTTCGTTCCCTCCTGCAAATCAAAAGCACCAGAGATGAATGGTTTCAAGTGTTCTTGAAAATTATTTCCCGGATAAACAGCATATTTACCATATCCATAATGTCCGTCTCGTCCAGCTTCACCACTACCACCGCCTGGCCAATGTTTGACCATGGCATTAACACTTTCACCGCCCCAACCATCTTTTGTTCCCTTTGTTGTTTGGAATCCATCACAATACGCTTTAGCAAGTGCTGTCACCAATTTTACTCCTTCACCAAAGGTTCCTGAAAAACGCATCCAACGTGGTTCCGTGGCTAGGTCGATTTGTGGTGACAATGCAGTCGTGATCCCTAAAGCCCGATATTCTTGACTGGCTATTTCACCAAATTGTTTGACTAGCTCCGGGTCAAAAGCAGCGGCTAAACCTAATTGCTCCGGCCACATAGATATTTCACCGCCTGCGCCTGCATTAAATTCTGTGTCCGCACTCGTGCTATGCCGAGGATCTGAACTAATATTTACTGGAATCCCCAAGTCTAAACTTTCTGCCATTGCCTGCAAATTATTTACCCATTGAGCCGCTATTTTTGGTGATTCCACTTTTGTTAAAAGCACATGTCGAATATGATCCGTTGTTAAAAATTCTTTTTGCTGGTCAGTCAATTCTGAGATTGAACCAGTATAATCGTTCAAAGCCTTTCCATCATAGGTTCCAGAAAACATTTGAACAAAATGATTGGCACTCCTTGAAACAGTTTGATGTCGACTATATAACATCAAGCCGGCGATTTGTTCAATACTTAGTTTTGAAACCAAATCTTCGATCCGTTCATTAATAGGTAGTCGCCAGTCTTCATAGGGATCTAAGCGACCATTTTGGTTTAAATCTTTAAAGGCAAATCCATCTTTTTCAATCAATGATACACCGGAAGCAACAGCATATCCTAAAGTTGCACCGTTGTCATTCTCAATGGAAATCCAGTTTTCATGCTGCGTTGTTTTATAGCTCATGTATTTTCCTCCTTTTTAAAACTTACGTAAGCGCATTCTTCACACTCTCTATCTTACAATGTTTTCAAAATAGATGCGATATAATTTTTACGATTTATTTGTATGAAAGGAGCCAAATTGTTATTTTTTAGTTAAGAAAACTTAAAGAAATCCATGCTAAATTTTTAAGAAATCCTCCAAATGATTATCAGGCACACAGCGCTTTAAACAACGACCTTATCAGCTCCACTAAAAAGAGCAACTATCTTATATACTCGTTTGCGCTTTCATAATTATAAAAAAATTAATAGTTTAACAATTGACTTCTTTTGCTGGATTGATTATATTGAGGGCGATCTGAATAACTTGTTAGGTGAGGCTCCTATGAAAACACAGGCTACTGCTCAGAAATGTCGAAAGACAGGTATGGGTAGGACAGGAATTGTCGAATTAAGGCTTTTCACAAAGTAGCTAAAAGCAATGCTTTTTACGTTTCATAGTGCTAAAACTCAACGATGAGAATGATAAAAAGTTTTATTTTTGCTGGAATCAATCCCCTTCGCTGAGTCTTTTAAGCGGAGGTTTTTTGTTTTACATCAACGATAGATTCAGGAGGTGAAAGGGAACACAGGAAACAATTCCAGCAATAAGACGATTATCCCGACATCTAGGTCGATTTCCAACCGCAATTTATTTGATGATCAACTAAAATGATTCGCGAGGAATAAAAAATGAATAGAAATAAACGAACGTTGATTTTTATCAGCTTAGTCATGATTTTGATTGTTACTGCTTTTGGCTGCTATATAGTAATTGGCTTTCACCATGGTAAAAAAGCTGCGCACAGTCAGATCAATCAACAAAAAAATGTTGATTTTTCCGCTGATGTACAAACAAATATGAAAGAGATTACTATTCTTTTGATTGGCGACGATGGACGAGAAGAGGATGAAGACGGCGGACGGGCGGATACCTTGATGGTCGCTCATTATAACAGTGAGACCAAACAACCCAAATTGATTTCCATCATGAGAGATTCCTACGTCCAAATTCCTGAGCATGGATTAGAAAAAATCAATGCCGCTTATGCGTTTGGTGGTGCTGAACTAACAAAAAAAGTCTTAAACGCTACTTTTGGTCTGCCAATCAACTATTACATTTCAGTTGATTTCAATCATTTTATCCGTTTGATCGATGAGCTCTACCCAAAAGGTGTCAAGATTCAAGCTGAAAAAGATCTAAATTTAGATAATGTCGATATAAAAAAAGGGGCGCAAACGATGGACGGCAATACGCTGCTTCAATATGCCCGATTTCGAATGGATGAGGAAGGTGATTTCGGACGCGTGAGAAGACAGCAGCAAGTAATGAATGCTTTGGCCAAACAAGCAAAGCATGCTGTCCCATTTTTACAGCTACCTCAAATTGCTGGTGAAGCTGTTGGTTATTTAGATACCAATATTCCTCCCGATGTTTTAATCGATTTAGCTAAGGACTTTTTAAGCGGTAAAGTTAAACCACTTGAAACGTTATCTGTTCCAGTTGAAGGGAGCTGGATGTTCAATGACTATACTGAAGCGGGCAGTGTACTCGAAATCGATGAAACTCAAAATAAGCAGGCAATCAATGATTTTTTAACTGACGAGGCAGAAAAATGAGTTGCACAAAAAAACAGTCCAAATTGATGTATGTAGATTTTTATCTCCTACTCCCTTATTTTATTTTATGCATTATTGGAATCTTAATGGTCTATAGTTCTAGTTCTTATCAATTACTGGATAGTGAATTAGGAACTGCCAGTAAAGCAATTAAACAAACCTATTATTTTGTTTTCAGCTTTACTTGCCTTTGTTTTGTTTATCGCATCAACTTGAATGTTCTGCGTAAACCGTTCGTCATCTACTTATTACTTGGACTGACTTTTCTTTCGATCATTATGTTGCCGTTCATTGGAACAAGTGTCGGTGGTGCGAAACGCTGGATCAATTTAGGCGTTCTGTTGTTCCAGCCTTCAGAATTAGTTCCCTTTGTCTTAGTACTGTATTTAGCAGCAGCCCTGTCAAAAACAGAGCATTTACACCCTTTTTCATTTCGAGAATATAAGCGTCCTATCTTCGTTTCTCTGTTTTTCATAGTGTTCGTTGCTTTGCAGCCGAATATTGCTGGTGCTTCAATGATTTTCATCCTTGTTTTGGTTTTATTTTTAGCCAGTGGTTTATCTCCCTGGTTTATGTCCATGGCACTCGTAGGATTTGTTGTAGTAAAAAAAACTGGAACCTTTCTTTTATTATCTTTACCAACAGACTGGCTGCCTCAAAAATTTGGTTATCTTGTTACTCGTTTTGAAGTTATGCAAAATCCGTTTATTGACCCAACCGGCAAAGGATTCCAAACCTCCAATGCTTATTATGCCATGCATAACGGCGGTTTTTGGGGGCTTGGCTTAGGCAATAGCATTCAAAAAAAAGGCTTCCTGCCTGCGCCGGATACCGATTTCATTTTTGCAATCTGCATCGAGGAGCTTGGGTTGATTTTTTCTTTGGGGATTTTGTTCTTAGTTTTTTTCATGGTTGGTCGCTTGTTTCTATTAGGCATTCGAACGAAACAGCTCTATTATTCTTATCTGTACATCGGTTGCGGTATGCTACTATGCCTGCAGGTCTCTGTCAATGTTGGTAGTTTGCTGGGCTACATTCCAATGACTGGACTAACCTTTCCTTTTATTAGCTATGGTGGCTCTAGTTTATTGATTTTAAGTCTTGTGTTGGGAACGGCTTTGAATGCCCGTGCAACTGAACAAAGAGAAATTTATCCGAATCAAGGAGGAGGCCAATGAAGCGAATCACTCAAAACAAACAAGAACTAATCAACTATGCGTTGTTGCTGCCGGTTTTTCTTTTGATTCTGGTCAGTTTCATTGCGCAGTACGGCGCATTTCAAGCAGATCCAGCCATCGAATCTGCTGTACCTTTATTGAAAAAACAGATTTTATGGACGTTATTGGGGGTTATTGCTATGTTCTTGACAATGCTGATCCCAATTAAATTGTTGTGGAAAGCAACACCGTATCTTTATTGTGGCTCACTTGTATTAATGAGTCTGTTGATCCCCTTTCACGATCCGATTATGGCTGCTGCCACAGGAACCAAACGTTGGATTCGCCTCGGTCCTTTGGCTTTTCAACCTTCTGAATTTACTAAATTAGGCTTTATTCTTATGCTGGCTTATATCGTTACTAAAAGAAACAAAGATCGTTCAGATTCTTCCTTGATCAAAAAAGACTTATTTCTTTTAGGAAAATTATTGTTGGTAAGTCTACCTATTTTTGGGTTGATGTTTTATCAGAAAGATTTTGGAACAAGCTTAGTTTTTCTGTCTATTCTACTTGGTATTATGCTGGTCTCCGATTGTTCGTGGAAAATGTTGACACTTATTTTTGGCTCGTTGAGCATAGCTGGTGTCAGCACGATTTTACTTGTATTAACGGAACAAGGACAAAAAATTCTAGCTTATCTTCATTTTCAGCCTTATCAATTTAACCGAATCCATGCGTGGTTGGATCCTTTTGCTTATGCTGATTCTATTGCTTTTCAGCAGGCACGAGGCTTGACCGCCATCGGATCAGGTGAACTAATCGGAAAAGGTTTGACGAATTTACAAGTATATGTTCCTGTTCGTGAATCAGATATGATTTTTACTGTTATTGGCGAAGCTTATGGATTCATTGGCAGTTGTGTATTGATTTTACTTTTTTTCTATCTTATTTATCAAATGTTGATTTGTACACTGGCAGCAAAACGTGAATTTTATGCCTATATCACAACTGGAGTGATCATGTATTTTCTGTTTCATATTCTAGAAAATATTGGCTCAAATATTGGCTTACTTCCTTTAACAGGAATTCCTTTGCCTTTCATCAGTCAAGGCGGAACTGCCTATCTTGTTAATTTTATCGCAATCGGATTGATTCTTTCGATGTTTCGACAAAAAGAAGACTCTTGATTATTTCTTATCTTCACTCTTTAAATCATTTTGTTTCCATAGGTAAATTGCTTATCCGTCAAAAGTAAAAAACTAGAACAAACACCCATGAAGGCGATCGCCCTCATGGGTGTTTGTTCTACTCTATTGTTCCTCTCAAGCGAAAGAGGCTGGGATAGAAACGTTTAACCCCGAGAAATAAGCTGGAATTCACGAAAATTGCCAAGCATCACAGTGAGTTTACGAACTGATGATAATTGGTACCTACCTGGTGCTCTTCAAATTTTTGTGACCAAGTAGGTACTGTGCAACAATGTCTATCTGCGACGAGTCTTTGACGAGAAAGCATCAACTCGTTCCTCGTTGTGTTGTACAGCAATTTCAGCTTATTTCCGAAGGGGTTGTTTCTGCTTCCACCGTTTATTCGGATGTCAAGTGACTAGATTGTCACTCATAGAGTTATGTCCCAGATACTTTCGCCTACTTTACTATTCTTTATCAAATTCAGAAAGTTGATCATATTTTTTGTCTAAACCTTTACTAAACCAACGACCGTTCATGACTTTATTTATTAATTCTTTCTTTTGCTCATCTGTAATTGTCGTATCTTTATCGATATCTTCCAATACTTTTTCGTAGTCATATTCTTTGCTGCCCATTTCCGCTGACGCTTTTTGTTTGTCCGCATTTACAAATAAGAGATTGTCTGAAGCATCCTCTTTCCATTCATCCCATTGCGGTAGATCTGTCCCATTTGGATCACCATTTTTTATAAATTCATATACGTAATCCTGGAACATCTTACTTAACTCTTTTGCCCCGTCACTTTCATAGGCATCACCAACTAAACCAGCATAGTTTTTGCTTTGTGTATCAAGCAATGGTACGAAAACACCGTGAAATGCGCCTAATTTTGCCATATCTTCGCCAACTACAGCTTGATCTTGACCAAATTCAATTTCCATTCCGTAAATAGGTGACTGGTAATTTTTATTCATTTTTTCTGCAGAGTCTTCTACATTAAATAAACTATATAACTGACCACCATATTTGTTGATAAACGCATACTGATTTGCAATTTCTGGATCACTATCGATTTTTCCATCTTCAATATATTTTGCAAAATACGGATCAAAGCGACCAAATAAAGAAAATTCCTGCTCACCAGTCAACATCATAAGCGGCACAGAATTATATGAAGTCGTGTCAAATCCTTCTTCTGGAATAACATAACCATCGTTAAACAAATGAGGGAAGACGTTCATTCGAATGCCTGCATTGCTCATTAAACTAACCAAACGATCTCCATCTAGTGCATAAAGATAGTCTTTCACTTCACTATCAGAGCTTAATAACCATTTTTTTGCTTCAGCCTCGTCTTTTTTCACACCATCTTCAACAACTAAAGGAGCAATAGCTTCTGCGTAAACATCTTGGCTTTTCTTCTCATCTGCGATCGTCATACCGCCACTAAAGGAAATTGCTTTGTTAAATTTCCCTTCAAAAATTGGAGAGATCAGCATCGCCATCACATCGCGTCCGCCTGCAGAAAAACCACTCATTGTGACATTATCTTTATCGCCGCCAAAGTTTTCGATGTTTTCTTTAACCCAATCTAACGATTTACTTAAATCAAGTAAAGCATAGTTTCCTGAATTTTCTTCCTCAGAGCCATCTTTCAACGCTGGCAACGGATTGAACCCCAATGGTCCCAAGCGATAATTCACTGAAACGACAATCGCATCATGATCGGCTACAAATGATGCCCCTGAAATTTCTGCTGCAGTTCCTGTCTGATTATTTCCTCCATGAACATAGACAAGTACTGGTAAATCTTTTTTGTCATTATTCGGACGATAAATATCCAAATTCAGTCCATCTTCAGAGCCAGTCACACCATCAGCTCCTGCTTGCAATGCCACACTTCCTGCTTTTGTTGCATCGCGTTCATCTTCCCATGGTTCGGGATCAGTTGGTGCTTTCCAACGAGCTTCTTTTGCAGTATCTCCTCCATAAGGAATCCCCAGCCAAATCAGCGCATCTTTTTCTTCAGATCCTTTTACTTTCCCAAAAGCCGTTTCCCGCACAACAGAGACCGCCTCTTTTTCTCCTTCTTTGTCATTTTTACTTTGATTCGCTTGATTACAACCTCCCAGTGTAACCATCGCCAATAATAATAAACCCCAACTTACTTTTCTTTTTTGTATTTTCAAAATCCTTCCTCCTTCTATCTTCTTAGCTCCAATCGCAACTGCCCACATAATCTCCTTTCTATATTTATTAAATAAAAAAACCTAAACCACGCCACAAATGTGAGTGATTTAGGTTATGCCCCGTGGGTTACATTCCTGTTTTTATTTTAGCACAATAAAGTAAACGATTTCAATATCATTTTTTCATTTAATTTGCATTTTAAAAATATCTATATTGTATTTTTAAAATAAAATGAACGTGTACTAGAATAAGACAAATGCGGCCAGTTCATAAAAATAAAAAAGCTGGGTATAACTTGAAGATTTATTTTTCAACTCCAATGATACATGCATTTCAGTTCATTTTCGACATAGAATTCTGCATACAAAAAAAGACCCACTCTTTGGGGAAGAGTGGGAAAGGAGTTAAAAATGAAAAAGTGTTTTGTTAGGGTTGTTTGTTGGTATGCTTATATAATAGCGATATTTTGTGATTATTTTATGAAGAATCATTTTCTTTTTGATGATTAATTTTTGAGGTTTTAGTTAGTTATGTAATTTATTAGGATTCTTCATTTCTCTTAATTCAAATTATATTTCTCCATTTCTTATAAATATCTTAATGATAATTATAACTTAGCATAAAACTGTTTTTTCAATTGTTTAATAGACAACAAAAAAACCGTTTTTAACGACCTGTTTCAAATTGATTGATTCAGCTGAGCTTCTCCACTAGAAATTTTTTGGGTCATCAATATTCAACGGAGTTTGACCATTTATAGCCATTTAGCGCAAGAAACAAAAAAACTGAACCCCCATGTATCAAGGGTTCAGCTATCTTTTAAATGCTATTCTTCTTCTTCCGCCATGAATGTGTTGAAGACTTCTTCAATCATATCCCATTCTGCGTCTGTTTCGATTTGTTGCAATTCGCCTTCTGTTCCTTCGCTGTTTTCGATGTAAGCATAAGCTTGTAATTCTACATCTTCTTCTTCTGGAACACCAGCTGGATAAAGAAGTACATAGTTTTTACCAAATTCTTCTTGTCCGTCAACTGTTAGTAAAATTTCGTATAATGTTTCATTTCCTTGTTCATCAACTAAAGTGATATGTTCATGTCCTTCGTGATCATGATCATGGTTGTGTTCTTCTGCCATTTGTCTTTCTCCTTTTTGCTTCACTTATGTCAACATAAGCGGCTTAGATTTTATTGCCAGCGCTGTCTAAATAATTTTGTAAAATCATGACTGCGGCTACTTTATCGATAACTTTTTTCCTCTTAGCTCTTGAGGTATTCGCTTGCTCGATCAGCATACGTTCTGCCTGAACTGTCGTCAGACGCTCATCTTGATAGCTAACAGGTAATTGAAATAACTCTTTGATTTTTTCCCCATAAGCCATCGATGCTTCTGCTCTAGGTCCAATCGAATTATTCATGTTTTTTGGCAGTCCAACAACAAAACGAGTCACTTCGTATTCCTTAACTAATTCTGCTAACCGTTCAAAGCCAAATTCTTCCTGTTCTTCATTGATCCGAATGATCTCTACACCTTGGGCCGTCCAGCCTAATAAGTCACTGACAGCAACTCCGACTGTTTTAGAGCCGACATCAAGTCCCATCACTCTCATCGAAGCGTAATACCATGGTTAGATAAGTAAAATTTAACCAGCTCTTCCATGATTTCATCCCGTTCGTGACGACGAATCAAATTTCGAGCGTCTTGGTAACGAGGAATGTAGGCCGGGTCTCCAGAAAGCAAATAGCCCACAATCTGATTGATCGGATTATATCCTTTCTCTTCTAAAGCCTTGTATACAGTTGCCAAAGTCTCACTTACTTCCTTCTTGCGACTGTCATCAAAATCAAAACGTACAGTTTCATCTGTAAAACCCATTTATCTACACCTCACTTTTCTTCTATTCATACAGTTTCATTCTACTAAAAACTAAGCAAAACTACAAACAAAACTTGATATTTTCCCTTATAAATTAAAGATTTCCTTTAATTTATTGATAAAGCAATGATTATTGGTCTTCTATTCTTACAAAATCATCTTTTTTTGTTCACACTCTTTTTGATTTTCTACTATGATTCTCTTATACTGAAAAGAACGCTCGAAATCATCACAGGTATAAAAAGAGCATATTTGGTGATTTTTGAATAAATAAAAAGGAGATTTTATGTATATCTTTTGGGGAATTCTACTGACAATCTTGATAGTACTTTTTGGTAGTTTATTAAAGCAATCGAAACAGCCAACTGGCTTACTTGGTTTATGGATGATGCGTCTATGGAATCGTGTGTATCTTCCGATGGTAAGGTGGGCATTATCTTTTATTACAATCAGCAACTCAATGAACATCTTAGATAGCGGTGTTGGAAATGGTGAATCCACTATCTACATTCAGCAGTTGCTCCAGCCCTCATCTATAACTGGAATCGATAGTTCAAGAGATGCCATTACAGAGGCTAAAAAAAATCACTGGGACAGCCTATTTCTTTCGAAGTGATGGATATTCATCATTTAACATTTGATGACAATACCTTTGATCTTGTTACGGCATTTCAAACTCATTTTCATTGGGACGATTTGACATTGGCACTAAAAGAAATCCGGCGTGTCCTAAAACCAAATGCAACGTTTCTGCTTGCCTGTGAAACGTCAAAGCTCAACTACTTTTTACCTGAATTTAAGCAGAGTAAACAATTTGAAATGAAGATGAAGGTATTGGGTTTTACAATGAGAACACACCAAAAAAATCGCCAATGGACACTTTATATGTTTCAAAAAGAGCATCTGACTCAAAAAAACAAGTAAAAATCAGCCGAGTTTTACAGACTGATTTTTACTTGTTTTTTTATTCTTTCATCAGTTTTAGCATCAATGCTTTTTGTGCATGTAGACGATTTTCTGCTTCCTGATAGATGGCAGAATGCCCCCCGTCGATAATATCCGCTGATACTTCTTCTCCTCTGTGAGCTGGCAGGCAATGTAAAAATGTGTAATCTTGTTTTGCTTGAACAGCTAAGCGATTGTTGACCTGAAAGGCTTTAAATACCTCTGCTCTTTCTGCTTGTTCAGCTTCATCTCCCATACTTGCCCAGACATCTGTAATTAAAACATCGGCCTCTTTCACGGCTTGCATCGGATCATTAGAAATTTCAATCTTGCTGCCGCTTGCTTCAGCATTTTTTTGTGCAATTTCGATAAATTCTTGCTTAGGTTCATATCCTTTAGGTGCTGCAATTGAAATATCCATTCCTACAAGGCTGCCGCCAATCAAAAAGGAATGAGCCATGTTGTTGCCGTCACCGATATAAGCCAATTTGATTCCTTCTAATTTTCCTTTTATCTCATAAATCGTTTGAAAATCAGCTAAAATTTGACAAGGATGGTGATGATCTGTCAGACCATTGATCACAGGAATCGTCGCTTCTTTCGCCAGTTCAGCAACCATTTGATCAGAAAACGTACGGATCATGATCGCATCGACATAGCCCGACATTACTTTAGCCGTATCTTTGATTGGTTCGCCACGCCCCATTTGAGTACTTTTAGAATCTAAAACAATCGCTTGCCCGCCTAGCTGGATGATCCCAGCTTCAAATGAAACCCGCGTTCGAGTACTATTTTTTTCGAAAATCATGGCTAAAATTTTTCCAGCTAACGCACCTTTATAATCTTCCGGCTTTTTTTTGACTGCAACCGCAAGCTCAATAATCGCTAAAAACTCTGATTTTGTTAATTCGGTTAGATCTAAAATACTTTTTCCATACATGGTATTAATCATTTATCTGCTCCTTACATAAGACTTTTTCTAGTTGTTCTACTGCTTGGGTGATTTCCTCTTCAGTAATGATCAAAGGAGGCAGCAGTCTAAGCACCGTTTGTCCTGCTTTTAGTGTTATCAATCCTTCTATTTTCAGCTGATCCATTGCCCAAATCAATGTTTCTTGATCGATCAGCTCAATTCCCAACATTAACCCCTTGCCTCGAACTTCCTTGACTAATGAACTTTTTTCAGCTAATTGGTGCAGCTCTTTACTTAGTCGATCGCCTTTTTTTTGAACGTCCAGTAAAAAGTTTGGTGTGTTGATTCTGTCCACTACCTTACTTGCGACCTGCATTGCCAGATTATTTCCACCAAATGTTGATCCATGACTACCAGGTCCAAAAGCTTCTGCCAACGCACTTTTTCCTAGCATCGCTCCGACTGGAAAGCCATTGCCTAATCCTTTTGCCAATGTAAAAATATCTGGCTCGATCTGATACTGCTCATATGCATAAAACGTTCCTGTTCGGCCAATACCTGTTTGAATTTCATCGATGATCAGCAAAGCACCATTCTCATGGCAAAGCTGTTCTATTTTTTTGACCCACTGCTGATCTGCCGGAATCACACCGCCTTCTCCCTGCACTAATTCCAGTAGAACTGCTGCTGTCTGCTGGTCGATCTGTTGTACTAAAGAAGAATCGTCATTAAACGGAAGATAGTCAAAATCTGGAACTAAAGGGTGAAAGCCCTCTTGAATACTCGTTTGTCCTGTCGCACTCATCGCACCATACGTTCTACCGTGAAAGGAATTTGTAAAGCTAAGGATCTTACTACGCCCCGTCGCTTTTCTGGCTAATTTTATCGCCGCTTCATTTGCTTCCGCTCCACTGTTACAAAAATAGGCAACATAATCTTTTCCTTTTGCAAGCTGTTCGGCTGTTTTTTCTTGTAACTGACTTTCGTACAAATTTGGTGCATGCCATAATTGAGCCGCTTGCTCCGCTAATACTTGATTCAATTCAGAATCATTATACCCTAAATTCATCACACCGATTCCGCTGGTAAAATCAAGATAGTTTTGCCCTTTTTGATCGGTCAATGTACTTTTCTCACCTTTAACCCATTGAATATCTTTACGTTGATAATTTGGAAATAAATAACTCATGCATAGACCCCCGTTTCATGAATCGTTGTCCCAGTATTTTGTAGCTGATTGGTAATGTGGACTTCTTTCACACCGCCTTGAATTGCTGAAACGGCACTTTCGATCTTAGGCAGCATGCCGCCTTTTATGATGTTCTTTTTTTTCAGCTCATTGATTTCGTTAATGGCTAGTTCCTTCAACCATTGATCTTCTTTTTTTACGCCTGGAACATCGGTCAACAAATAAAGTTTTTCTGCTTGAAGTTCTTCCGCAACTTTACAGGCAACCTGATCTGCATTGATATTGAGCCAGTCTCCAGTTTGAGTCAAGCCTAACGGCGCAATGATCGGAATATGATTTCTTTCTACTAAGTGCTCCAGCAGCTCTGTATCAACTTGCTCTACTTCACCGACTGCCCCAAATATTTCTTTATTCAAAAAGCTGCCGGTGATGATTTGACCACAAGAAGCATTCAAGCCCACCACTGAAAAACCTTCTTGTTGAAAATACGTTGTGATCATAGGTTGAACCTGCCCGATCAAGACCATTTGTGTGATTTTTAGGGTTTCTTCCGTTGTGATTCTTAAGCCATCTTGGATTTTAACAGGCACATTTAATCGCTGCATCATCTCTGAAATATAATGTCCGCCTCCATGAACGATCACAACTTTTTTTCCTGCCTTTTGCCACTGTTCTATTTGTGAGAAAAATGATTTCGTCAAGTTATCACTTGCTACTCCACCCATTTTTATAACAATAACCTTCTTCATAACTGTCGCTCCCTTTAACTTTCTATACTTCGAATAGTGTTTCATACTATGGATAAATCGGTAAATTTTCCAAGCCGCAGCGTTGATCAAATCCTGCAAATATATTCAGATTTTGAACTGCCTGTCCAGCAGCTCCTTTGCCCAAATTGTCAATAACCGTGACGATCGTGATGATCTTCGTCTGATCATTATAAGCCAATCCGATGTCACAATAATTAGAGCCGATCACTTGCTTCAAAACTGGATACGTTCCTACTTCTTGAATACGGATAAATGAATCCTGCTCAAATTCCTCTCGGTATATCTGAATCAATTTCTCGTCAGAAATCGGGGCAAGTGCTTTGACATACGCTGTTAAAAAAATCCCTCTGGTGACTGGAATCAACGATGTTGAAAATTGGATAGCCTCTACTTCAGACGACCATTTCTTTAATTGCTGCATTATTTCTGGTATATGTTGATGACTGTTCATCTTATATAGCGACATATTGTCGTGACTATCCGGAAAATGAGTGCTTTGTGACAATCCTTTACCTGCACCGGAAATACCTGATTTAGCATCGATCACTACTGAATCAAGAGCAATCAGCTTTTTCTTTAATAGCGGTGCAAGAGATAACTCAGCGGCCGTTGCATAACAACCGGGATTTGCTATCCATTTTGATGTTGGCACTTCTCTATATTCGGCTAAACCATAATCAAATTGATGAATCATTTCCAATGGAGCAGAAGTCGATTTATACCAGGTTTCATAAGCGCCTTTGTCTTTCAAACGGAAATCTCCAGATAAATCGATTACTGGAAAGCCTGCCTCAATGAAGGGAATAGCCAGTTCTTTTGAGATGCCTGAAGGCACTGCCAACAAAACTAATTCACTTATTGCCATAATCTTTTCGGTGTCGATCTTTTCTAATGGCAAAGAAATCAGCTGTTTTACGTGAGGATATACAGCATCAAATGATTTTTTATTCATCGAGTGGCTGTGGATCGATACTACTTCTACAAACGGGTGATGTTTAAGATAACGCAATACCTCTAACCCACTATACCCGGTGACACCAATAACAGAAACCTTCAAACTAATCACTTCTTTTCCTTTTATTTATTCTCTTATTGTTGTTTTTCATAAGTATACGTTTTACATCCACACAAGTCAATGGTTTTTTATTAATTTATTCAATAAAAATAAATAAATATACATAAAATCCATATGGATATTCATTCACAACACAAAAAAACTGATTGAACAATCACTCTACGAGTCATCATTCAATCAGTCAATTCCAAAAGAAAAACGATTATTTCAACTATACATTTTAGATAGAAAGGAAAATCGTAACAGTCCCATCTTTTTGGTAATGCTCTATGTCGGTTCGATAGGTTCGTCTTTTTTCTAAAGCTTCATCTTGCCAAATCTTCTGCCAAGCTTTTCCAACGCCTTCTGGTGTTCCTTCCGCCACTGGAATGGCTACATATTCTCCAGCGAGAATTTTTACTTCATCCTGCAAATCTGCCTGTTCACTGCCGATAAGTAAATCATAATCACCTTTGAAGTTTGTCTCATAATTCGAGTAAACGGCATATAGGTCACCAGCTATATTCATCGCCGGTACTTCACTCCACAGAGCAATAATTTCTTCTATTCGCTGATTATTGGTTCGAATTCTTTTTCCTTTGATCGTTTTTTCTGTCAATTGAGTTGTCATTTTCTTCACTCCTTCACTAATATAAAGGAACTATATCATGTAAATAATGACAGCATATTGTCATCATTTATGTGTTTTTTCATTATTTATAAAAAAGCACGGTAACGATACCGATCAAGATAAAAATACCCGGGAGAAAATTAGAGACGCGAATTTTTGTCATCCCCATAATATTTAGACCAATCCCTAAAATCATCAAGCCGCCGATCGCACTGATTTCCTCCATCAATAAATTCAACAAATCGCTGGGGATATAACGCATCAAAACACTTGCAAGTAACGCTATGATTCCTTCATAGAGAAAAACAGGAACTGCTGAAAATAAAACACCAACGCCAAGCGTAGCGGTCAACATGATCGACATAAAGCCATCCATCACAGCTTTTGTCAAAAGCGTTTGATGATTCGCTGACACACCGCTTTCAATGGCACCGATAATTCCCATCGAGCCAATCAGAAAAATCAATGAAGCCGTTACAAAACCTTCAGCAAAATTACTACCTGGCTTAGCATAACGTTTCTCCAGCACTAAACCAAAATTATTCATCTTATCCTCAATTCCAAGAGCCTCTCCCAGCATAGCTCCTAAGCATAGACTAATGAGAATAATGATAAAAGAAGACGTTTTAAACGCCATTTGAATGCCTAAAACTAATACACCTAAGCCGATTCCTTTTGTTACTGTGTCTTTCATCTGCTCTGAAATATTACGCAGTACAGACCCTAAAAGACTCCCGAAGATAATTGCGGCTCCGTTAACTAATGAACCAAATAAAATCATTTTCCCCACTCCAACCATTTCATATTTTTGTGCTTACTCAAGCTTAAACTAATTATTTTTTTATTATACGATAAAGAAATAAAAAACGATATTTAATTTTCTTGTCTTCTTTGTAAACTAAAAAAACAACCCTATCAAATCTGTCACTATTTGATAATGTTGCCGCTAAAGAATTAAACGTTTTTCATGTTCATGCTATTTTTTCCATGAATAATCAACTATACTTATTTTAACGAATCAGAAACAAGTAAAAGTGAGGAACATTCATGACAACAATTGATATAGAAAAAGTGCTAGAAACTTGTCTTTTAGCAGGAAAAATCATGTTAGAAAGTGACGCTGAAATGTATCGAGTTGAAGATACTATGAGCAGGATTGCTTTAGCTTCGGGTGATTATCGGCTTGTTAGCTATGTAACCCAGACAGGACTGTTTGTTGGACTTGACGGGACCTCAACCATTCGGATGGTACAGATTTTGAATCGCTCCATCAATTTGGAAAAGGTCTCCAACATCAATCAACTATCTAGGGAGTATGTAACAGGTCAGTATACCTTAGATGAACTCTTGGAAAAGCTAAAGTTGCTGGAGCAGGAACGAAAATTCTTTCCTCTATGGTTGCGTTTTATCAGTGCTGCCGTTGTCAGCGGTACAATCATGATTTTATTTGGCGGTGTCTGGACAGATCTATTTCTGACCTGTTTGATCGGTGGCTTGGGCTACATCCTTTACTACTCGAGTTTAAAAATTTTGCGGATCAAGTTTTTATCAGAATTTCTCGCAGCTTTTATGATTGGTTGTGCGGCTCTTTTAAGTAGTCAGCTCGGGCTTGGGACAAATCAGGATATGATCATTATCGGCTGTGTGATGCCATTGGTACCAGGTGTTCAGATGACGAATGCATTACGCGATTTATTAGCTGGACATTATCTTTCAGGGGTTTCAAGAGGAACCGAAGCGATGATGACCGCTTCGATGATCGGCTTTGCTATTGCCTTTGTTTTTCAATTATTTTATTAGGCAGAGAAGCATTATTGCAGCTTCTCTTCTATTTTCCATTGTACAAATCAATTCGAACAAAATCGCTACGATATTCTGTGTTTAAATAAAGGAGTCTTTGTATGTTCAATTTATTGGTTCAATTTTCTTTTAGTTTTTTAGCTTCCAGTGCCTATGCCATTATTACAAACGTTCCTCGACGCTCGCTAATCGCTTGCGGGTTGTCTGGTGCCTCTGGCTGGATGCTCTACTGGATTGCCCTTCAGTTTGGTGCTAACGTGGCTTTAGGCTCATTGTTAGGTGCCTTAAGTGTCGCTTCGGTCAGTTTCATCTGTTCGCGTGTGCTGAAACTGCCAGTGACGATATTCAATATTCCCGGTATGGTTCCTCTTGTACCTGGCGGTCTAGCGTATCAAGCAGTCCGTAATTTAGTGATCGGCAATTATCAAATCGCTATTGATTCTGCTGTACAGGCGGTCATGATTGCTGGAGCAATCGCTTTAGGTCTTGTCTTGTCAGAAGTCTTTAACCATAATATTCGTAACTTTAGAGAAAAAAGAGAAATCGTGGGTTTGATTCGAAAAAAAGAAGAAAACGGAAAACAGCCTTAAGAGGTATGGAGGTGTCTAAATGAGTGTTTGAATGATTCTTTTTAAATTAAAAAAAAGAAAGGATCTTAAAAATGATTAAAAAAATAGAACGACCTACAACAAAAGAGTTAGAAACGATACTGACTATTTGGTTATCAGCCAACATCGAGGCCCATCCTTTTATTCCCAAAAGTTATTGGCTGGATAATTTTGAATTTGTCAAAGCCCACTTACCCCAAGCAGCTCTCTATGTCTCGATCGAAGCGAATGAGATCGTTGGCTTTTTAGGAATGACAAATAATTATATCGCTGGTATTTTTATTTTAAGTGCCTACCGTAATCAAAAGATCGGTCAAGCCTTATTGAATGAAGTAAAACAGACACATGATCATCTTAGACTTTCGGTATACAAAAAGAACCAAGCAGCAGTAGCCTTTTATCTTAAACAAGATTTTCAGCTTATCAATGAGCAAGTAGATGCAACTGGCGAAGTGGAATATGAGCTTATCTGGAAAAGATAAGCTAGAAAAAACAATAAGAAACTGAGGAGGATAGAACAGAAGCAATCCCAAGAAATAAGAAGGGATTGCTTCTGTTTCCACCGTTTATCTGGATTTCATGTGAGTAAGAAATGAATCAAATAGTTACGCCCAGCCTCTCAAAATCCAAATAAACGTTTTTTCCAACTTCAGTTTCTTTGCTTTTTTAATCTAAAAGGAGCGATAAACGTACTGATTTTTTGGTTCCTGTATTTCTTTTACCTTGTTCACTTCAACCACTGGAATCTCTCGTTTGAAGGGGGTATAATACTCAGAGTGGATCGTTCCAGTCAATGTCACCCATTGATTGTTTTTAAATGAATGTTCACTAGGCATGTGAGTCAACAACCCAAAAACACCCGAATCAGCTACACAATGAATAATACCGAAACGAAAAACAAAGATATTTTCCTGCTCATTTTGACTAGAATTAAAAATGAACCCTTCATAAGTGATTGTCTTCCCAATAAACTCGCTTGGATAATTGTAAATCAATTCCATCAGCTCTAAATAATTTTCTTCAGTCACTTGCACTTGATCATTTTTTACATATTTAGATAATGCTTGTTTCATTTGAACATCATAGTCTGCTTTATCAAAATAAATACTTGTATCCGGCTTTAAATATTGTGTTTCAACGTCTGGATCTCCCACCGACTCCTTACTCAATGGAAAATTAAAACCTTTAGCCTCCACGATCGATGTATCTAAGCTGACTGTTGGGAATAAAAAACCTACAATCAACGGTAATGCTAAAAGTATGTAGGCGACTCCTCGCTGATAGGGCTTATCCAACCCATGATCATGTCCGTCATGTTCATGGCTCTCTGCTGCTTTTTTTCCATCTTCTTTATTCCAAAGGATCAACTGAACCAACGCCAGTACGAGCGAAAGAACCATCGACAAAATAGCTAAATAGCGATAATGAACGTTTATATATTGATTCAATCTGCCAGATACTTGTAAATACATCATCAATGTACTATAGCCGACTAAAATTAAAAATCGAATCATTCTCTTTTCCCTCCTTAAATTAAATGCGGAATAGGCTCGCTTTGTTAAATGGCTAAAGCATATAAACTAACAATAACGGTCACGATGCCGACAAATTTCACTATAAAGCCTGTTTTAAAGTAACGTTTCATCATCAATAAATTTTTGATATCCACCATCGGACCAAAAACTAAAAAGCCAACTACAGGACCATTGCCGAATAAGCTTAATAGCGATGAACCGATAAACGCATCTGCTTCTGAACATAAGGAAAGCGTAGCTGCTAAAACAAGCATCACTAAAATCGCTAAAAATTTTGTATGCCCTAGCTGTAAGATAGCGCCCGTTGGCAAATACGTTTGCATTGCTGCGGCTAAAAGTGAACCGAAAATCAAGTAACGGCCTGTATCAAAAAACTCATCGATTCCATGGGTCAGAACGGACCAGCTTTTAGTGAACAGACTCACTTTTCCATGAGAGTGCTCAGTGTCAGCATCTACACATGAAGAAACTGCTAATTCCTTCTGCAAAATCGGTTCTTTATTTATATACGCTAGCCAGATACCTACAATCATAGCTACCAACATACTGCCTAAAACCCGCCAAACAACAAATTTCATGGCATTTCCAAAAGCAATATATGTTGAAAAAAGTACGATTGGATTAATAATCGGAGCTGTTATCATAAACGCAAAAGCAGTATAAGTAGGCACGTCTTTTTTGACAAATTGATGCACGATCGGTACGATACCGCACTCGCAAGATGGAAAAAAGAAGCCTAAGAAACTGCCCACAAGGATCGATAAGAATTTGTTTTTTGGTAATATTTTTTTCACTCGTTCAGGTGTCAAAAAAACATGTAACGCACCTGAAATAACACATCCTAGCATCACAAAAGGTAACGCTTCGATAACGATCGATAAGAAAATCGTCCCCATTTGTAATACGGAATGCGGTAAAAATTCAAACATATAATTCCTCCTACTACAACAAAATGAACCCATTCATTCATCCAATTCATCATTTTATCTATCCAAAATATAGTTAACTATACTGCAGCTTATCCAAAAAAACAAGTCCGCAAAGATAACTTAAATCATCTCTAATCTTTTATACGAAAAAAACAAAAAAAGTTTGGAACTAAAACGAGTAACGTTTCATTCCAAACTCTTAAAAATGTTTTGTTTATTCAAATTGCAAATAGTGCAGATGCTGAGTCTGGATCAGTGTCATAAACATTAAAATCAAAATTAACACCCAAGCCTTTTTCAGTTAAAATCGATTCCATCGCCATTCTTGCATGTTCTTTTGTATTATTTTCTTTACTCAAATGACCTAGATAAATCCGCTTTGTATGATCGCCAATCACTTCAGCCATTGTTAAAGCACCGTCATCATTAGATAAATGTCCTTTATCTCCTAAAATACGTTGCTTCAAGCTCCAAGGATAAGGACCCATTCGTAAGATTTCCAACTCATGATTGCTTTCAATCAAATAGGCATCTGCATCTTTGATCGTACCACGTACATGATCACTGCAATAGCCAGTATCAGTCAACATCACAAAAGAACGATTTTCTTTATAAAAACGATAAAATTGAGGTGCAGCCGCATCATGGGAAACACCAAAACTTTCGATATCCATATCACCAAAGGTCAATACCTTCCCCATATCAAAAATATGCTTTTGCTCGACTGCCACATTACCGATCATCGGGTCCATCGCTGCCCAGGTTTTCTCATTGGCATACACATCTAGTTTATATTTTCTTGCTAGAACACCAACTCCATGAATATGGTCTCTATGCTCATGGGTCACAAGGATCGCATCCAAGTCCTCAGGTTTACGGTCAACTTCTGCTAGTAATGAAGTAATTTTCTTTCCGCTTAATCCAGCGTCCACAAGCAGTTTTTTGTTCTCTGTTTCGATAAAAAGGGAATTGCCTGTACTACCGCTGGCAAGAATGCTGATGTTAAAAGCTTTTTCTTGACTCATTTTTTTCTTCGCTTCCCTTCTATAGTCTACAGCTACTTATTATACAACCAACACTACTGATTTTCCACCTTTGGAACTGTATTATTTGTGATGATCGTATTGCTCATGGCATTGACCTGCTCGATTTGCAAATTACTTTCTCCCGCTTTGATGCCGACAAACCAGACTGGAACATATACATTTTTCTCACGAATTTTATAAATTCTCGTATAAGCAAGTTCCATAAAGGAAATTTTTGAATTACTTGGTATCTTATTATTGATATACAAGGTTTCAATCGCATCTCGATCAGAAAAAAGATCCGTTTTATCACGTAGCTCTTCAATTGCTTGAATATGCGTTTGAGTATACTTGTTGATTTTATGGATGCCGTCAGACTCACCTGTATTTTCTAATTTCAAAGAAATCTGAGCTGTATCATCTTTAAATGGGATTCCCTTGTAGGACTGTGAGACTAAAAGCTCTGGGAAATCAACATCTAACGTAGAAAAATGAGGCATATAGCGATATTCGGTACCAAACAAAACGTTGTCTGGATCCTTTAAAAAAGCTTCTAACGATTTTTCAACATTTTTATCATCGATATAATAATTGGTTTGCGTATAGTTCATTTGAGGATAGACAGTAATCGAGTTGTCGATTAATTCAACGCCGTTTTTGAAAAAGTTCCGCTCTCTTGTTTCCCGTTCATTTTGAATGGCGTCATAAAAGTTGGTCTGCTCGCCACTCAAATAATAACCTTCTTTTTTCTCGCCGGTTAGTGTTCCCTTATAACTAATATTATCTTTTTCCAGCCGTTTTTCGATGCTGTCTTTTTGATCAGAAAACGAAACACTGTTCTCCTCTTTTAATCCTTCTTGATAAATACCAAAAAGAAATATATTGAGTCCTAAAAAAGCAACGAAAAAAATCCATTCGATTCGTTTAAAGTCCATTACTCCACCTCCACATTCGCTAATTGTTCCAATAGCTCGGGTACGGTAGACCATTGTCCATCGTAACGAATATACCATTCAGGAGTCAAATCAACAACCTGAGTAACTTCTTCGATTTTATGCCATGTATAACCGATCACCATTGAATCGATTTTTTCCGTATCGACTCCGTTTAACGTCAATTGTTCCAATAAGCTTTCAGTACTTTGTAGTTGTACCTCTTCTTCTGACGGAATCGGCACCTGGATTGTATCTACACTTGTTTCGATCACTACACTGGTTTTCTCTGCTTTATCATTGCCAACTGTAATTCGGACCTGTCCTTTGTCATTTTCACTAAAAACAGGAAATCCCTCTACGAATGTGCGATAATTGATCTCTGATTTTGTACGGTCGAAATAACGCAGATTTCCCATGTTTGTTCCTAATTTTTTGATATAAGCAAAACTATCGGAATAAATATTATCTTCCGTTCCTCTTGCATCAATATCTCCATTGAAATGAATTGTTCCAAGATTTTCATCTACAATCAATCGTTCATTTTGACTTTCATAGGATAAGTCTTGGCTATCTTCATTTGTTTGAATGTCATCCGTATTTGTGAAAAATGCATTACGGAATCTATTTACAGGTTGCGAAGCTAAAATATAACTATATTTTTTCATTTTTAAATCATCCGACAAATAATAGTGCTTTTCTGCCATCGATTGCTGTTCTGAAATCGGATTGTATTCAACACCGACTTTGTTCATCAGATTCAATACTTTTTCATTATCAAATGAAATCGAGGTTTCATAGATATCGTTGTTTTTAAAATCTAAAAAGCGTAGTTTATTTTGTTTTAAATTAACTTGTATGCAGGTAAAATAAATTTCATCTTTATTCGAAATTTCATCTAGATTGATGTCCAAATCATACACCGAAATGTATTCATTTAATAAAAACGGTCCTTCATACAGTAATTCAAACCCTTGATCCATCGTTAAGTAGTGTTCAAATTGACTTGCTTCTCCCTTAACGACTTGTGTCAGTTTGCCAAAGGTCCCTTGGCGGATTTCATTTTGGATATTCGTAATCAAATTCTCACTGTTGTTCATTTCAGAGAGACCATTTTGCATACGAATCAAGCGCAATGGTAAAAAGACATCTGTGTCCAGTCGTTCGTTGACAACAGCCGTTGCAAGCTGAGCATCAGTTTTGATCGGTTGTTCTTTTTTGGAGGAGCTGAGCCAAATGCTAACTGAAAAATATAAACTAAGCAGAACCAAAAAAACAAGTCCGATTCGGATAATTTTTTCTGTTATTTTCATTCCCACCAGTCCTCCTCATAAGGTTCATAAGGTAAGGATATATAAAAAGTTGACCCCTGACCTTCCTGACTCTCTACCCAAATTGCACCATTATGCGCTTTGATTACCTCTCTTGAAATGGCTAAACCTAATCCTGTCCCGCCTTGCGCTCTTGCACGTGCTTTATCTACACGATAAAAACGATCAAACACTTTATTAAGGTCCTTTTTAGGAATTCCCAAGCCCTGATCCGTTACGCTAAACACAACGTTATTATGTGTTTCGAGTAAGCGACAAGTAATCGCACCGCCATCCGGAGAGTATTTAATGGCGTTATTTAAAATATTATCCAGCACTTGAATAATTTTATCAGTATCTAATTCTACCCACAAATCACGTTTCGTAAATTCGCGCTGAATTGAATAATTTTTATCCGTTGACTCCACCATCATATCAAAACGATCCAAAACAAAGTTGATCAGCTCATTAAAATTAACGTACTCTAGCTGCAGCTCATTATTTCCCGAATCCATTCGAGAAAGGTTGAGCAGATCGTTGATCATCCGAATCATACGGTCCGTTTCTTCCAATGTAACGTTTAAAAAGTTCGGCGCAATTTCCGGATTTTCCCAAGCCCCTTCACTAAGAGCTTCAATATAGCTGCGCATACTAGTAAGCGGTGTTCGAAGTTCATGAGAAACATTTGAAACAAATTCACGGCGTTCTCGTTCGTTTTTCTCTTGTTCAGTAACATCATGAAGCACACAAACAAGCCCTGTGATAAAGCCTGATTCACGACGGATCATTGCAAAGTCAACGCGAATGATCATTTGATCTTCTGGTGAGGTCGATAGATCGATCAGGATCTCTTCAGGTTCTTCCAGCAATTTTCGTAATGTATAGTCTGTTTCAATATCGAGTAATTCTAATAACGAGGAGCCGATCACATCTTCATCCTTCACATTTAGCAGCGAAAGAGCCATTTCATTGATAGTGATCACTTTCCCTCTTCGATCAGTCGCAATAACGCCATCTGTCATGTGCGCAAGTACGCTGTCTAGACGATTTCGTTCTGCTTCCATTGTTTCTTGTGCTTCTTCGATCCGTTCGGATAATTGATTGAAGGTTTCTGCCAGCTGTCCTAACTCATCTTTTCCATAAACTTGAACCTTACCTGTATAATCTCCTTTTGCGATCCGCAGTGCTTGTTCTCTCATTTCACCGATTGGTTGTGTGATCGAACGCGCAATCAACAGCGTCACAATGATCGAAATTGCCCCTGCAATAAGCGAGGCTGTAAAGAAAATTCGAGCTGTTCCTGTAATTTCCTGGTACTTACCTTCTATATTACTTTTAACATAAAGAACCCCGATGACTGTGTCGCCAGTCGGGGATTGAATAGGCATGACATTAATGTAAACACGTTTATCCTGATCCATTGCAGCATATTTTTTGGCACTGAAATCATTTAAATCACGATAATCATTTTTTTTGCCCACGATACCTTGGCGATTTAGATCACTGGTTGCACGGACAATCCCTTTGTCATCCACTATGCGAGCCTCGATCGTTTCTGAACCGGCAAAGTCATTGAGTGTTTTCTTTAGACTGGCATCGATTTCCGTCCGGTCTTGATTTTTTTCAACAAGCTTAGTGCCGATCGTACTCGCCAGCTGCGTTGTTTGAGAGTCGACATTTTGTTTATAGTCATTGATCGTCGTTGATTCTAGTTCTCGAATAAAGTAACCACCAATGATCTGAATCGCAATCAGTAACAGTAAAATGAAGGACAATGCGATTTTAAAGTTTACCGATTGAAAAAAGTGAACTTTTTTCTTCATAGATCACTACTCCTGTTCAGGGTTGCGTAAATAATAACCAACACCACGACGTGTTACTAAATACGTAGGGTGGCTTGGGCTGTCTTCGATTTTTTCTCTTAAACGGCGCACCGTTACGTCGACTGTTCGGACATCACCAAAATAATCATAGCCCCAAACGGTTTGCAGTAAATGTTCTCTCGTCATCACTTGACCAATATGTTTGGCTAAGTAATAAAGAAGTTCAAATTCGCGATGGGTCAATTCGATCTTAGCCCCTCTTTTTGAAACCATATAGGCATCAGGATGAATCGTCAAATCACCGATCATCAATTCTGATTGTGTCGTTGTTTCAGTTTCTTTTGCACTGGTCGCACCACGGCGTAGATTTGCCTTGACTCTGGCTACCAGCTCACGATTTGAAAATGGTTTTGTCACGTAATCATCGGCACCTAACTCTAAGCCTAAAACTTTATCGATCTCAGAATCTTTCGCAGTGACCATAATGATCGGCATGTCGTATGTTTTGCGAACTTCTCTGGCAACTTCCAGTCCATCCATTTTCGGCAGCATCAAGTCAAGAATAATCAAATCCGGTTCTACTTCTTTGACTTTTTCTACGGCTTCTTCTCCATCATAGGCTGTAAATACTTCATAGCCTTCTTTTGTAAGATTATACTTTACAATATCTGAAATTGGTTTTTCATCATCTACAACTAATATTTTCTTCATAGTAAGAGGCACCTCTTTTTCTTTTTTCTTTTCACTAATCTCTTCCATTTTCTCTTATTATACCTTATTTTGTCCACTGTTTCACCTCTTGTCGCTATCAGTGTCTTTTTTCTGATCAAGATATTGCCAAAAGAAACGATTAGTGACTATACTATAATAAGAAACAAGTTTGATTAAAGGAAGCGATGAAGATGAAACCACCACGATTGCAAAAAGGAGACGAAATTCGTGTTGTTGCACCGTCCAGTAGTTTTTTACGTTTGACCGATTTCGGCATTCAAGCGGCAGAAAGACGACTAACTAGTCTGGGGTTTAACGTCACCTATGCGGAACACACGATTGAAGAAGATCTTCTTGGTTCTTCGTCTATCATGAGCCGAGTGAAAGATTTACATGAAGCCTTTTTGGACGTAAATGTCAAAGGGATATTAACAGCGATCGGCGGCTTCAACAGCAATGAGCTACTACCCTATTTAGATTTTGATTTAATTAAAAGACACCCAAAAATTCTTTGCGGATACAGTGATATTACAGCTTTGTGCAATGCGATCACAACTAAAACCGGGCTTTTGACTTATATCGGGCCGCATTTTTCCAGTTTTCAAATGGATAAGTTGCAAGCGTATCAGACCGAACATTTTCAAGCAGCAACGATGAAAGAACAAGCCTTCGAGGTTTTTGCTTCTGAGGCTTGGAGTCAAGATGAGTGGTATCTTCCTGATCCTAAACGAGACCTACACGAAAATGAATGGAAAGTGTATAGTCAGTCTTCGCCTGTTACTGGGATCTGTTATGGCGGCAATCTAGGGACGTTCCAATTACTTTTCGGCACTCGTTTTCTCCCCGATTTGAAACAAACTATTTTGTTTGTAGAAAATGCAGAAGAAGATGATTATCACGATTTTGCTCGTGGCTTAGCCTCTTTGCTCCAAGTAGTCCATCATCCCAAAGCACTCTTGATCGGTCGTTTTCCAAAAGAAACCGAAATGACCGAAGAGCGCCTGTTGGCTATCTTAAATAAATACCCAGTATTGCGGGAGATCCCTGTGATCTACGATATGAATTTTGGTCATACTCAACCAATTTTTACAATTCCTATTGGCGATAAAGCGACAGTTGATTCAATGAAAAAGACAATTACTTTTTTCTAAATAGAATAAAGACCTCAATGAGGTTGGTAAAAAAAGGAACTCCTTCGGTTCATTTCCGAAAGAGTTTTTTTAGTAACGCTTATTTAAAGGGGAGCAGGCTAAAGGATCACTCAAAGAATTGTCTCTCAGACATATTAAAGTCTATTTTGACTGCATTTTTTCCATTTCATCATACAAAGACAGTTTATCATCCAATAGTTCTAAATGACTTTTAACTTTTTCATAATCCGCTACGACTTTTTTGCGATGCTGCAGTAACAACTCTTTTCGTTCTGTAATCGTTGAATCGCCAATTTTTCTTAATTGCGTGTAGGTTTTGATTGCCTGTAAAGAAATGCCAGTTTTTTTTAGTTTAATCACAAAAGTTGCCCATTCAATATCCGCTTCATCATAAATTCGATAGTTATGTTCATTTCTAGAAGGTTCAATCAATCCTTCCTTTTCATAGTAACGCAGCGTATGCTCACTAATGCCGATTGCTTTGGCAAATTCACTGATTGTATAAATAAGCCCCACATCCTTTCAACTTTTTCTTGCTTTAGAGTCGTCTCTAAGCCCTATACTCCAATTGTACCATCAAAAAAGTTTTAGGGGGAAAACAATATGAACTACACTACTATTACAGGCGCAAGCTCTGGTATTGGCTTTGAAGCTGCTAAGGCATTTGCAGCTTTAGGAAAGAATCTAATTTTGATTGCTCGTAGAAAAGAACGGCTTGATCAGCTAAAAGCAGAAATTTTAACTGATCATCCTACCTTGAAAATCATTGTCAAGGTCGTAGACTTAGCGCAAGAAGCTGCTGTATTCAATTTATACAACGAGCTTAAACCTTATACGATCGAAACCTGGATCAACAATGCCGGCTTCGGCTATTATCATTCTGTCTCTGATCAGGACTTGGATAAAGTCACTCAGATGCTTGATGTCAATATCAAAGCGTTGACGATCCTTTCTTCTCTTTATGTAACAGACTACGAAAATAGTAAACATGCTCAACTCATCAATATTTCATCTGCTGGCGGCTATAAAAATGTTCCCAATGCAGCGACTTATTGTGCATCAAAATTTTATGTAAGTGCCTTTACTGAAGCAATTTCTTTAGAATTAAAAAGTAAAGGTGCTGCACTTCAAGCCAAAGTTTTAGCACCTGCAGCAACTGAAACTGAATTCGCTCAAATTGCCAACGGCTCACAAAGTTACGACTATTCTAAAGCATTTACAACCTACCATACCACAAAAGAAGTGGTCCAATTTCTGCTAGAATTATATCACAGTCAGGAAGTCGTAGGCTTGGTCGATCGTGATACATTTGAATTCCAGTTATCCGGTCCTGTATTTTCACACTATCAATCCGGAATAAAAAATCTATAATGACCGACAAAAAAATCTGCCTGACGAATAACACATTCGACAAGCAGATTTTTTTAAGCTTCTGTATCAAGCAAATATTTGCTAACTAAAGCAGCAAGAACGCCGCCGATTAGTGGAGCAACGATAAATACCCAAAGTTGAGATAATGCGTCACCGCCAACAAAAATCGCAGGGGCTAAACTTCTAGCTGGATTGACAGATGTTCCTGTTAAAGGAATACCAACTAAATGAATCATAGTTAGTGTTAAACCGATAACTAGACCGGCAAGTTTTGCATTGCCTTTTTTGGCACTTGTGACAGTCATGATCACCAAAACAAAAATGAATGTTAAAATAATTTCTACTGTTAAGGCTCCGACTGCGCTTAAATCACCAAATCCATTTTGACTTAAGTTTGTTGTTTCGTATCCTGCCGCATTCAAAATCGATAATAACGTAAATGAAGCGATCAATGCACCAACGATTTGTCCTACGATATAGTAAACCAACTCCATAGCTGAAATTCGTTTATTGACCCACATCCCTAGGGATACAGCTGGATTTAAATGAGCACCAGAAACAGTTCCGATACTGTAAGCTGCCGCAATGATTGTTAGTCCAAACGCTAATGCGATTCCTGTGGTACCAATTCCATCCATACCATTTCCTAAAACGGCAGTTGCGGTACCAAAAAAGACTAAAATGAATGTTCCAAGACATTCTGCAATTGCTTTTTTCATGATTTTCCTCCTCTATTCTTATTCGTTATTACATTATCATAAAACATGAAAATTTTCATGATAATTTCAACTAAATTCAAAAAAATATTTATGAGTAATCATACATCTAGTTGATAAATATAATCATAAAAGGAAAATAAAAAAAATACCAACGTTAAGCATCACTTAAAATGCTCTTGTTGGTATTTTTTATTTAGTCTAATAATTGGATGCCGATACCTAAAAGACCAGGTCCTGTGTGAACAACTAATGCTGGGCTGATCGTTCCAAAATAGATTTTTTCAGCCTGTGGAAACTGTTCTTTTAATTTTGCATAAAATGCTTCTGCTTCTTCTACTGCTTGTCCTTGTGCAACAGCCAACACGAATTTTTTATGCTCACCGACAAATGCTTTGACTAATTCAAATGTCTTTTCCAAGCTTTTTTTTCTGCCACGCGCTTTAGCAACAGTATGATAAACGCCTTCGCCGTTACAAGAAATGATTGGATTCAATTTTAGCGCATTTCCCAAAATCGATGCCACTAAACCGATTCTTCCGCCCTTTTGTAAATACTCTAAGGTAGCTACATTAAAGAAGACTTTGGCCTTTGCCACATTTTTAGAAAGGATCGTCAACATGTCTTCCCAAGAAGTACCAGCTTCGATCAGTTTTGCGGCTTCAATCGCCTGTAGACCACTGCCGATTCCAATATTTTTCGTATCTAAGACGAAGGTCTCCAAGCCAGCGAAGTCTTCGCCAATCAGACGTACAACATTATATGTACCACTTAGACCGCTGGAAATCGTCACAGCTAAAACTTTCTCATAGCCATCTGCTTTGATCTTTTCAAAAATGTTCGTAATCGTTTCTCCATCTGGTAATGATGTGCTGGGAATCTCTATTGGCAAGCGTTCATAAACCTCTTCCGGTGTAATATCAACTTTATCTGTATAAATTCGATCTTTATAAATAATCTGCAACGGGATCATGTACATTCCATATTGTTCGATCAACTCCTGAGGCACATCTGTCCCGGAATCGACTAATAGAGCGATTTTTTCTTTATTCATAAGTTTGCTCTCCATTTTCTTCTAAGTATTTTTGTTCTAATTCAATGACTTTTTCAGTAAATAACTTTGTTGCAAAAGAGAGAGTTGCTCCTTTTACAGCTAAATAGTTTACCGAAATCGGCTGATCAAATGCGGCAATCGGTTGTTTTCCTGCTGCTTGTGAAATAACAACAGCCAAAGCAGCTTCTTGCTCCTCACAGAAAAGGTCATATGCTTCTCGAATACCTACAGCTGCTCCTTGATACAAAATACCCTGTTTGATCTCAGGTATCGTCAATACTTGCTTCAACAACGTGATAGCGATTAAAAAAGCTAAGTGCTTTTGATTGTAGCGTTTTTTCTTCGGTGCTGGAATCAAGCCTAATTTTACATAATTATTTACCATCGAAGACGTCAGTAATGTATGCTTTTCCTTCAAAATAATGGGTGACAAGTAGCGTTCAACCAACGTGATCACTTGATCCATATACAGATCTATTTCCGGCAATTCATGCCATCTTGGTAAATGAACTCCTTCTAATTCCTCTCCCCATGATTGCAAAGAAGTTTCCATCTCATCCATACAATCCCTCCTTCTATTTACAAAAATAGTTTAACATCATTTCAAGAAATATTCAATCTAGTTTTAAAAACTAGATAAATTAAAAAAAGGAAACTGGAACATAATTCTACGAATTATACTCCAGCTACTTCTATAATGAATAACCAGTGAAAGTAAAAACAACGCTTCCTGCTATGAAACACAGCGACAGTGGAACTACCATCAAATAATCCAGTTCTCCTTTATTTCAGTTGCATGCTTTCTATGCAAAATGAAGAACTTCTGTCTCTTCAATAAACGCCTCTGTCTAACGCCACCATTTGTTAAAAATCAGCAAAGTCATCTTCTTCCGCATTGTTTTTAAACGGATTAAAGCCAAATTTTTCTCTTTTTGGAAAACCGTTTGGATTAAATGCTTCGTGAGGATCGAAACGATTGCTATCTGTTGGATCTACTCTGCCAAAGCCACCCAGACCATGCCCTGGCCCCCGACGCATATGAGGACCGCCAAATCCTCGTTCATCTTCTGGGATTTCTGCCTCGATTGCCTCAAGCAATTTGTCCATTATTGTTCTAAACGACGTTTGCTCCTCTTCCGTCAAAACAGAAAAAATTGTTTCTTCTTCGTTCTGACTGTTATCTGCGGCAGCCATACCGGCTTCTGTTAATCGAATGACCATTACTCGACGATCACTTTCCAATGGTTCACGACTAATGTAGCCTTTTTTCTCTAATTTTCCCAACAATTCACCTAATGATTGAGGACGCATATCTAATAAATACGATAGTTCTTTTTGAGTTGTTTCTGGTTTCAATTTTAATAGATTCAAAACACGCCCTTGTCCTCTATGAGGATTGCCAAAAGGTCCGTGCTCTCTCCGACGTTTCATAAAATACCGTTGCATCATCGCTTGTAGTCTTAGAAACACTTCCATCAATGTTTGTTCTTCCATGATTGATTCCTCCATAAAAATAGGCTATATATCAGGTACCTGAATTATATTATAAAGGTACCTTTCGTTTTTGTCAATCATTAAAATCTGCTTTTATTCCATTGTATAAACAGCTACCTGTACAAAAAAATACCGGAAAGAGCAGAAACTCTCTACTTCCGATATTTTTATCGCTATATTCGTTTAAGCTCTCGCTTGCCAGCAAGGATTCCGACCAAGAAAAATAGTTCCAATAAAATAAAAAATAGAATAAAACTATGCATGAAAAATTCTTCTGGTAAAACATTGATGATCGGGTCAGTCGCAGGATCAAACAGCCAATCGTCATTATTAAAAAAGACCCCATGAAATGCGACAAAAAATTGATCAAATCCGACTGCCATCAAAATGCCAAAAAATACAGGAATGATCATGCCCCACTGAAAAGGACGAATCAACCGCCACAAACGTTTACCCTTGATTAAACGACGGATAAATAAAATACTTGGTATCGCCGTCACGATCAAAACGCCATAACATAGTAAAAAGAGACGTTTCACTTCATAAAAATGAAAGGCGCCACTCTCAGACACCGGAAAATCAGACATTTGCAGGGTATGATGAAACGGGTTGTTTAGATACGACATCAGTTGTCCAAAATTCTTCAATAAGGTCGGCTGATCGATAGCTACCACATCTAAAAGATTCAACGCCTGAATATCCCACACATAGAGCGGTCTAAAATTGATCGTCAGTGCAATGCTCAATGATAAAATAGTCAGGATCAGACAAAAGATACCTAATCGTTCTCGCCAAAGCCAACTAGTTTCTTTCTTCATCATATTAAAACGTCCATTCATCTAGTGAATCTAAGATATAGGTAGGTTTTGCTGGTAAGTCAGGAACCGCCTCTTTAGGGGTAAAGCCCGATAATACCAGTAAACTATCGATTCCATTTTGCAGACCAGATTGAATATCCGTTTCATAATTATCTCCTACCATGATGACTTGCTCTTTTTCCAATCCCATTACATGAAGTGCTTCATTCATGATAATACTATTCGGTTTACCGATCATGATTGGTTCAGTCTGTGTAGCAGTAGCTACTAAAGAGATAAACGAGCCTGCTCCTGGCAGCAAGCCGCGTTCTGTAGGAATACTTTTATCTGGATTCGTTCCAATAAATACAGCGCCATTTCGAATACAAAGAGCAGCTGTCGCAAATTTTTCGTAGGTGATTTCTGTATCTAATCCTACAACCACATAATCTGGTGTTTTCTCATCCCAAACAAAGCCTTGCGATAAAATCAAATCGACAAGTCCTGACTCTCCGATTACATAAACGCGGTTGCCTCTTCCTTGCTCCTTCATGTAATCGATCGTTGCAAGGCTAGCCGTGTAGACCGTTTCAACGGGCACATGAATATCAAATTCTTGTGCTAATCGATCGATTACAGCTTTTGGTGTCTTTGTCGTGTTATTGGTCACAAAAAGAAACGGCAGGTCTAACTCTTGTAGTTTCTCTACAAATCTCTTTCCTGCCGGAATCACTTCTTTACCTAGATAAATCGTGCCATCTAAATCGATTAAGTAGCCTTTATAATGCTTTTCCACAAATCGTTACTCCTCACGTTGACGAATCGTAAAAGAACGTCCTTTATTTGCATTGTTTTCTTGTTTGCCAATAATCTGTTTCTTTTGTTCGTTTTCTTTACGGTTTTTGATTACTGGTTTGGGTTTATTTGATACAGGAACGCGTTTTTCTTCTGTATGCGCCTGACTGCGGGTATTTGTTTTTTTATTGGTTTTCTTCCTGCGTGTCTGTTGTTTCTCACGTTTTCCGCCGATGCGTTCGATTACAAAATAGGCACAACCAAAATTACAATACTCATATAAATAATCTTCTAATGCATCAATCCGCTGCTCTGGTGCTGCTTTGCGATTGGTTTCATTGAAGAAGCCTTTTAAGCGTAGTTGATCATAGCCCCAATCCCCAACAATATAATCGTATTTTGACAGGACATCACTAAAACGTTCACCTAATCGCTCAGCATCAAAGGCTTCACGATGGTTTTTGACTAGCTGGTATTGACGCTCACCGATGTTCAAATGAACCTCATCAATGATCGTAACGACTTCGCCTTTTTTCTTTTCTTTTACTGGCTCTTCTTTTATTTCTTCGAGAACTGCTGTGAGTTCGTCTGTTAATGTTGCTTCTTCTTTATTTTTAGTAGGTTTTGCTGATTTGTATGGTTTTTTTGTTTTTTCTGTCATATTTTCACCACCTGTTTTTTATTATACCTTGTTTTTACTGGATTGGGTAGTGGGCGTGTAAGTAGTCTCCCAAAATGGTTCGCATGAATTCGGAAAAAATGAATTCGATCGTGCCCGCTAGTTCGATCGTTGGGAAAAATGGAATAAACATAAAATGATCAACTGTTGTAAACGTATATTGTTTGTTTGGATCGACTGGTTGATCGTGCCAAAAAGCCTGCTGCGTTTGTTTATCATAAGAAAAACCATCATAGTAAAGTTCACCAAAAACCTTGCCGCGAAATCCCATTCCTGTAATTGGAAATTTACGCAGGTAGTGACGATTTTTTTCCATTTCTTGAAGCATACGAGTGAAATCAGCGCCTGACAGAGTGACTCGAATCAAATGCATAGGATGAGGTAGGCTTTCATGAAGTTGATTTTGATTTACGATCCCTTTGGGAATGTCCGTTAGGAACAAACCATTATTTAGCACAGCAGCCTCTGTCTCCCCTTTTTCTTTTAAGGCTTTTAACGCTACGGTCATCAGCGAATGTTCTGTATTTAAAGCAGCAGATAAATCATAGGGAATTTCTGCTAGCTGCTCTGCTTGTAAGAGCTGATGGCCTAAAGCAAGGTAATCAGCGATTTCGCTTTGATCTCCGACTTCTTCTGGTAAATCTGCTGTCGGTAGCGCTCTAGCCGTACTTTGCACGATATGGTTCTTATCAACAGTTAAATGGACTTCTCCGATATAATAGCCGAATTTTCCAGCCGCTGAGAGCTGGGTTTTATTGATTTTTTCACCGGACCTGAACAAGTGATGTGTATGAGAACCTAACAGCACATCGATTTCTGGAAATTCATTAGCGATGCGAATATCTTCATCGATCCCTAAATGACTCATCAGTACTAAAATGTCACAGGCGGGTCGAACTTGTGCAACCAAAGTCGGCAAGACTTCCTTCGCGGATTGGATCGTCCACCCATTTGGTTCATAGGTCAAAGGAAATGGTGCAGTTAATGCAATTAAACCAATTTTTGTTTGTTCTTTTGTTTCGATGATTTTATAAGGTTCGGCCCATTCAGGCATCTGTCCAGTATTTTTATCAAGTAAGTTGGCTAACAATACATCAAAATTCCGATGATCATAGAGATGATTTAATTGCTCTTTAGAGTTGCCAACACCCTCATTATTTCCGATCGTTGCCGCATCATAATGGATCGTATTCATTAATGCTATATTTGCTTGACCATTCGTAGCTTCTGTTAAAGGATGCCAGCGATCAACAAAATCGCCAAGATCGAGCGTGAGAACGGTTTTGCCAGCGTGACTATATTTTTCTTTTTGACTGGTTAGGTAACGCCTGATTTTAGGCCAATTTTCCAAATGTGAATGCAGATCATTCGTGTGAAGGATGACGATTTCTTCCATCATAGTACCTCCCATAATAAATATATAAAAATATAGTACCATACTTCGGGATGAAGTATAATAAAGTAACTACGAAAAGTACAGGAGGAATACGATGAAACTACAAGCGCCTTTCGGTCCAATTTGGCTCGACGCAAACGAATATGGGCTTACAAAAATTTCCTTTGAAGAACTTGACGAACATCAATGCAATTCATTTACCAAACAAGCAGCTGATGAATTAACAGACTATTTTTTAGGAAAACGGACTACTTTTACTGTCCCCTTATCGATCCAAACAGGAACAGTATTTCAACGAAACGTATGGCAAGCACTCACTCAAATTCCCTATGGAACATTTTGCACTTACTTAGACATCGCTAACGCAGTGGGTTCACCAAAAGCCTCACGGGCAATTGGTCAAGCCAATAGTAAAAATCCGATTCCGATTATTATTCCTTGCCATCGAGTCATCGGTAAGAATGGCCAATTAACAGGCTATTTAGGCAGTGCTGAACAGGATGGTTTACTTATCAAAAAAAGCCTTTTAGACATAGAACAAATTACTCTATAATAAAAAGAAGCGTGTGAGATGAATACAATACGTCTCTCATACGCTTCTTTTTTACTTTCAAATGAACTAGCTTTAATTTCCGCCGTTATTACTGTCTGACGCGTCTTTTCCACGATACTTCTCTAAATATTGTTCTTTCGTCATGACATCGCCAACATTCATGTTGAATTCTACAAGATCTAATCCAGTCATATAGCGGATCGCTTCTTTGGCTTTTTCAACCGTTACATCAAAAACCGCTGAAATATCTACATCGTATTTACAAATAACTGAAACATCGACTGCCACTTGTTTTGTTCCAACTTCTACATCGATCCCTTTAGTTAAATCTTCATTATCTCTGAAACGATCAGCAAAATCCGTGAAAAGATTTCCGCTTAAACCTAAAATCCCTTCAATATCAGAAATGACCACACCTACGATTTTCTTAATAACGACATCATCAAATGTCAATTTGGCTTTTAATTCACCTGATTTTACTTGTACTTCTTCTGCCATCTCTCTTCACTCCTTAAAATTTTTGTTTAAATTCCTATCATTGAGCGTACAGCATCGATCAAGGAATAAATATCTAAGTCTTCATCACGCATCTTTCCAATAATATAGCCTATTGCTCCAAATATCAGTAAAACCAATGTTTTGCCAAATCCAATCAAAATAAGCAATACCGCTAGTAGGAAAAATACGGCCGTCCAAATAATTCTAAAGCGATAGGGTTCAAGTTGTTTGACCCATCGTTCTTTTTGATGTTGATCCATTGATTTCCCCTCCTAAACCACGCGCGAATGTTTTTTCCCAAACGCTGCAGATTCTGTTGGCTCCTTTTCTTTTAGTGAAACAACAACCTTACTATCGATCGACTCTAAGGCATTAGCTAAAGCCTCTTCAACTCGTTGTTTGATTTCATCAGCCATTGGAGCAAAGCGCGTTTTGCTGCGAACTTCTATTTTCAATTTAACTAGTACTTTTTCTTTTCCTTTGATTTTAACGGTCAATTTTGTTTTGTCTGGATGGATTGTGGAATTATACGCATTTTCTGCAATTTGGGCAACCGTACTTTTTGGGATTTCGATTTTATTTTGTCCTTCTTTTACAACTAAACGGTTGCGACGACCTGAAACAGACAAAACAATCACTAATGTGATAAGTAATAGACCACCTAAAATTAGCAAGATCCATTCAAAAAATGAAAATAGCCATAAATGACTGATCAGAAATTTGCTGACCGCTAAAGATAGCCATGGTATTTGGAACACTTGGCTGAATAATCCCAGCGTTCCGATAAATAGTAGAAGTGTAATCAGTGCTAGTATGACTTTTACAAAGCGTTTCATGAACATCCCTCCTCAACGAAATATATTTTTATCGTTAGTTAAATTGTAACGCCTAAAAAAAAGGAATACAAAAGATACGAATCCAATTTGACCAAACAAAAGAAAAAAGCTGATTCTTCTATCCTCTTTACGAGTTTATCGAATCAGCTTTATTTTTATTCGTCCAAATATTCTTCTTTAGAGAACTCAGTATCTTCGTATTCTCCACTATCGCCATAATACTGATTATAGCGCTGTTTGAATTTACGGAATATATAAGTGACTAATACTTTAGCGATGGCATAAATAGGAATACCAAATATCAAACCAAACATGCCCAACAAATCACCCATAACTAATAAAACAATCACAATGGTCAGTGGGTGAACGACCAGCCGTTTGCCCATAACCTGTGGAGCAATCAGATGTCCATTCAACATTTGAACGATCATCCAAACAATACTCATTTTAATAAACATACCAAACGAAACCATTAAGGCAACGATTGCTGCTGGAATAAAGGCAATCACAGGACCAATATATGGAATCACTGCCGTAACACCAACAATGATCGATAAAGTTCCCGAATAAGGAACCTTGATCAGCCAAAAACCAATAAATGTCAGTATGCCGATCGCAATCGATACAAGAATTTGTCCTTTCAAATAAGCGCCCACCTGGCTGCTCATCGTAGCACCGATTTCTTTTGCATCCTTTCTAAAACGCGGCGGTATAATACTCAATACAAAAGAAAAAAACTTTTGATCATCTTTCAATAAAAAGAAGGTGATAATCGGTGCGGTTACCATTACAAGCGCGAATCCAGTCAATGTAGAAAACACCGTCGAAGCTCCTTCAACTGCTTTTGAAAAATAGCTGCCAATTTTGTCAGATACATTGTCAAACCAGTTTTGGATACTTGCCAGTGCATTTGCCATAGGCTTTTCAAACGCTGAATTGTGGAAAAAATCCGTTACCATTTTATTAAGATCGTCCATATATTGAGGAAAACTTTTCACTAAGCCATCCACTTGTTTTTGAATGATCGGCACTACCAAAATGATGCCCACAACGAGCAATGTGATCAATACCACAAAAATAGCCGAAACACCGTATACTCGCTTGATCTTATGTTTTTCTAACCAATTTACAACAGGATTGAATAAATAATATAAAATTAATGCTAAAATCGTTGGACCGATTATTGTTTTAAATACGACGCCAATTGGGCCGAAGATAAATCCAACTTGATGAAAAATAAAAATAACCGCTCCTAATAATAGTAAAGCGACTAGCGTAAATAAAAGATTTTTTCCCCCAAGAAATTTGATCCAACGTGTTTCTTGTTTCTTTTCCAAATTTATCCCTCCTAACATCACTTTTATTGTATCGAAAAATAATAATTCTGTAAAAAAAGTCGATCAGCTTTTCTAAGATGATAAACAAAAATCACTCAGCCATTTTTGCAGCGACTGAGTGATTTATACCTGTTAATTTGATGCCTTACGCCCTTTTCGCTGCGTTGCTTCCATGATCACTGGTAAGATCACTGGACGGCGTTTGGTTTGCTCAAACAAGTAACGGCTTAATTGCTCACGAATATCTTGTTTTAGCTTGCTCCATTCAAAGTCGCTACTTTCAAGATGCTTTTCAACGATTTCTGTTACGATGTTGCTGCTTTCTTTCATCAAATCTTTACTTGTTTTAACATAAACAAAGCCTCTTGATGTAATTTTAGCAGGCGAAACAATCCGTTTTTCACGGCGATTGATCGTTACAACAGCTACAAAAATGCCATCTTCAGATAAAATTCTACGGTCACGGAGGACAATATTTCCAATATCTCCAACACCGATTCCGTCGATCATAATATTTTCAGCCGTCGTGCTGCCAGAGACCGTCATTTTATTCTTCGAATATTCAAGGATATCTCCTCGACCAGTAATGAAAATATTTTTATATGGAATACCTAATTCATGAGCCAAATCAGCATGCGCTGCTAATTGACGATATTCTCCTTGAACTGGAATAAAGTATTTTGGCTTGATCAAGTTCAACATCAACTGTAGATCTGTTGGACTAGCATGTCCTGATACACGCATATTATCTGAAATTTGTTTGACAACACCACCTGCACGGTAAACAATGTCTTCTGTTTTAGCCACAGCTGTTTCCATTGCTGTTGTTGGTGTAGTGGTAATGTAAACTAGATCGCCTTCTTGAATCTTAATGGTACGATGAGTTTTATTTGCCATCTTTTGCAATGATTTGATTGGTTCTCCCATTGCTCCTGTTTCCAAAATGATCAACTGATCTGCTTGATATTTTTTCATATCTTTGACACTGATGATCAAGTCTTCACTTGGTAATTTCAACTTATCCAGCTTGATTGCTGTGTTGATGATCCGTTGAAAATCTTGTCCTGTCAATACAATTTTACGATCAGAACGGTACGCTGCATCTAAAATTTGTTGCACACGTTGTAAATTACTGGCAACGCAAGCTACAATGATACGGCCTTCCCAATAACGGATCGTATCGAAGACTTCATCCGCAATTTGCAGTTCAGAAACAACTTGTGAAGGGTTTTCTGCATTAGAAGAATCACTCAATAAAGCTAAAACTCCTTCATTGCCAATCTCAGCTAAACGGCCAAAATCAGTTTGGTACATTGGAATAGCACTTTGATCAAATTTAAAATCACCTGTATAGACAATATTGCCTGCTTTGGTTTTCAAATTGATCCCGATCGATTCTGGAATCGTATGTGTTGTTCGGAAAAAACTGATCGTTGCATGAGCAAAATCAATTTCAGTATGAGCGTCCACTACATGGAAATCATCAAAATCTTTTGACCCAGCATGATCTCCAACATTTAATTTTGCTAACTCGATCGTTAGCTCTGTACCGAATACCGGTACATGAACTTTGGCTAATAGATATGGTAATGCTCCAATCGCATCGGCATGACCATGTGTTAAGAAAACACCAGCAACACGATCAATATTTTCCTCCAAATACGTAAAGTCTGGAATAACCACATCAATTCCCAGTAGTTCATTTTCTGGATATTTTAATCCGCAATCCAGCACAAAAATTTCATCTTCCACTTCTGCGATATACATATTTTTACCATTTTCACGAACGCCGCCTAAGGGAACGATTTTTATTGCACTCACTAGTTTCACCTCTCTATATTCTCACACAAGATCAAAGATCAAGTATGCTTAAAATTTTCGCCTTTTCTTCAGAAGTACATGATACAAGAGGTAAACGTAAATCACCGACAGCTATGCCTAAATGATTCAAAACAGCTTTGACTGGAGCAGGAGATGGCACTGAAAACAGAGCATTCATTTTAGGCAATAACTGCCGTTGAATCGCTGCTGCTTTTTTTATTTCTCCTTGATCCAATGCTTGATACATGTTGTACATTTCAGTACCAAAAACATGACTAGCTACTGAAATGACCCCTTGTCCGCCTATCGCTTTATTTGAAAAAGCTAAGGAATCTTCTCCAGTATACACTAAAAAGTCTTTTGGTGCTTTCTCAACCAACTCTGTTAACGCATCTAAGCCAAAACATTCTTTGATCGCAACGATATTTTTTAGTTCTGCTAAACGCAAACTTGTTGCTACATCAAGGCTGGCGACTGTTCTTCCCGGAACATTGTATAAAATGATCGGTAGATCGCTAGCTTCGGCAATTGCTTTGAAATGTTGATATAAGCCCTCTTGATTTGGTTTATTATAATAAGGAACGACTGCCAAACCAGCATCAATTCCTCTAATTGCTGAAATCTCTTTAACAAATTCTACAGAATCTCGTGTGTCATTGGTTCCCACACCACAGATAATCGGTACTCGACCATCGACTAAACGAATCACTTCATTGAATAATTCAATTTCTTCATCGTGAGTCAAAGTCGGTGATTCTCCAGTCGTCCCTGCTAAAATAATTCCTTCTGTATGATTATCAAGCAGATGATTAACCAATTGAGGCAATCTAGAAAAATCGATTGCACCATTTTCGTCAAAAGGTGTGACCATAGCTGTGATGATCGTTGCATTTTCTAAATTCATACTTACTTCCTCCTAATTTAAAAGTGGAACAGGCTCGTCAAGCTCTAACTGAAAAATCGATTGAGACGCTTTTTGTCTCACTCTATTTTTATCTTTTTTCCGAAGAGCTAGCCTGTGCAGCTGAGTTATCCTTAAACCTTCACCAAATCCATCGCATGTAGTGTTTCGGCAATCTGAACTGAGTTCCAAGCGGCTCCCTTTAATAAGTTGTCCGATACGACCCACATATGGAATCCTTTTTCGATATCAATATCTTTACGAATCCGTCCAACAAATGTTTCCTTTCGGTCAATACTCATCAATGCTTGTGGATAGACTTGTTGACTCGGATCATCTTGTAAAACTGCACCTGGTGCCGTTTCGATTAGCTTTTTGATCTTAGCAACATCCGCACCATCTTCTTTAACTTCAATATATACTGATTCAGAATGTCCAGATAGAACTGGAATACGCACACAAGTCGCAACAACTTTGATGCCGTCATCTTCCATGATCTTTTTGGTTTCGTTGATCATTTTCCATTCTTCGTAAGTGTAATCATCGTCAGAGAATACATCGATTTGAGGCAATGCATTGAAAGCGATCGGATAATGCTTTTTATCTCCGCCACATGGCAAAATATTGGCTGCCAACTTTTCAGCAGGTGTGCCATTAATATATTCTGTTGCTTGTGTTTTTAGCTCTTCCATTGCATGGATACCCGCTCCGCTGACTGCTTGATAAGTGGAGACGATCAAGCGATCTAGTCCATAGGCCTTGCGAATCGGTTCAAGCGCCACCATCAGTTGGATCGTTGAGCAGTTTGGATTTGCTATAATTCCTTTATGACGTTTCAATGCGTCTGGATTGACCTCTGGAACTACCAAAGGAACATCTGGGTCCATTCTAAAATGACTCGTATTATCAACGACGACAGCACCACGCTTTACTGCCTCCGGAGCAAACTGTTTAGATATGCTGCCACCCGCACTGAACAAGGCAATATCGATTCCTTCAAATGATTCGGGGACTAATTCTTCGATTACGAGTGTTTGTCCCTTAAATGTTCGTTCTTTTCCCGCAGAACGCTTAGATGCTAAAAGTTTGACTTGATTCAATGGCAACGTAGACTCCGCTAACATTTCGATCATTTTTGTACCAACAGCGCCTGTCGCTCCTACCACGGCAACATTATACTTTTCTTTCATACTTATTAATCTCCTCTCATCTTCCTGAAGAAAGTTGCTTTTTCCATTTTACCATAGTATTGTCTATTACTACATAGGAAGTAAAGTGATTTTGGTTTATTTTATCAAAAAAGTTCTCCCTGTAACAGATGTATAAATTCAAATAGTCATTTAATCATTTTGTTATCATTCGAGCAGGATGATCGACTAAATCTCTCAAGCGTCCTATACTTTTTTTGCAGCTTATCCTGCGGTTAAATGTTAAGGAGGATGTTTTGATGTATACTGTGGCAGATTATTTACTTGATCGATTAAAGGAGTTAGGGATCGATGATATTTTTGGTGTCCCTGGCGACTATAATTTAAAATTTTTAGACCAAATCACTGCTAGAAAAGACTTAAAATGGATTGGAAATGCAAATGAATTAAACGCTGCTTACATGGCAGACGGCTATGCCCGAACGAATGGTCTTTCAGCCTTTGTTACTACCTTTGGTGTTGGAGAATTAAGTGCCATCAATGGCTTAGCGGGCAGCTACGCTGAAAATGTTCCAGTCATAGAAATCGTTGGCTCTCCAACTACAAAAGTTCAAGAAGCAAAAAAACTAGTTCACCATACCTTAGGTGATGGCGATTTTATGCACTTTGAAAAAATGCATGATGAAATAACAGCCGCTGTCGCTCATTTAACAATAGAAAATGCGTTAACAGAAATCGATCGGGTTTTACAGGTTGCTCTCACTCAAAAAAGACCTGTTTACCTTAATTTACCGATTGATGTAGCAGAAAGTGAAGCGACAAAGCCGGTTCACGCTCTAATTAAAGCGTCTAGAGAAGAAGATTTTTCAGATCTTTTAAAAACAATCTCAGAGCATTTACAGCGTTCTGTATCACCGATAGTCATTGCTGGACATGAGCTATTGAGCTGGCAACTTGAACAACCATTGGCAGCATTCATTCAAAAATTTAATTTGCCGATCACAAGTCTTCCTTTGGGCAAAAGCGCTTTTAACGAAGAAGATCCTCACTATCTGGGAACATACTCTGGCTCGACAACTGCTGAACCCTTAAAAAATCGCGTTGATTCAGCTGATTTTATTTTACTTTTAGGTGCAAAACTGACAGATTCCGCTACCTCAGGATTCAGCTTTGGTTTTTCAGAACAACAGATGATCTCTATTGGTTGCGATGAAGTTTCTCTCTTTGGGACAAAGGAAAAGGGAATACAATTGGACCAATTTCTTCCTACTTTAATGAATTTGTCCTATGAAGGATATAGTGGCGAGCTGCTTCCTATGATCCATGCAGCCAGAGAAGAGGAAATCAATGATACATTGACACAGAAAACCTTATGGTCGTCAATCGAATCCTTTTTAATCCCTGGAGATATCGTGGCCGCTGAACAAGGAACTTCCTTTTTTGGTATGACAAATGTTGCATTAAAAAAGGATATGTTCTTTATTGGACAACCTTTATGGGGATCAATCGGCTACACTTTTCCCGCTGTTATAGGCAGTCAGCTTGCCAAACCTGCCAATCGACATATTTTATTTATCGGTGACGGTTCGCTACAACTCACTGTTCAAGAATTAGGAACAGCTATTAGAGAAAAAATAACGCCGATCATTTTTGTGCTGAACAACAACGGCTACACTGTCGAACGTGAAATCCACGGGGAGCAAGAGCCTTATAATGATATTCCTATGTGGGATTATCAACATCTACCTTTTGTATTTGGTGGAACGAATGATTCTGTTGCGACCTATAAAGTAAGAACAGTCAATGATTTAAATGAAGCCCTGATTGCAGCCCGTAAAGAGACAGAGAAACTACAATGGATCGAAGTTATCTTGGATCAAAAGGATGCACCCGAATTGTTAAAAAAACTAGCCAAAATTTTCGCCAAACAAAATTCTTAGTATTCGTTCCTGTATTCGTTTCAAAATATGAATCTATTGACTTTTAGCTTTGTTTTGTTATAGTTAATAGCGACATTTACTGAATTTGAAGGAGTGAATACGATGGCACGTGTTGAAAGTTTTGAATTAGATCATAATACTGTTAAAGCCCCTTATGTACGCTTAGCAGGAACAGAAAAAAATGGTGAAGCTTTAATCGAAAAATACGATCTACGTTTCTTACAACCAAATGAAGATGAATTACCTACGGCTGCGGTTCATACATTAGAACATTTATTAGCCGTAAACTTACGCGATCATTTAGAAGGAATCATTGATATTTCACCAATGGGCTGCCGTACTGGCTTTTACATGATCATGTGGAATGAACATTCACCAAAAGAAATTCGTGATGCTTTGGTGAAAGTATTGAACTTTATTGTTGAAACAGATTTTGTTCCAGCTGTATCTGCAAAGGAATGCGGAAATTACAAAGATCATTCTTTATTCTCCGCACAAGAATACGCAAAAATCGTTTTAGAAAAAGGAATCAGTTTAGATCCGTTTGAACGGATCCTATAATAAAAACATACTAAGATTTAGAGACCTTATACGCTTTTAGCGTAGCTTCCTCTAATCTTAGTATGTTTCTTTTTTACCCTAGAGCCACATCTAAAATCATCATGATAATAAAACCAAGCATTACACCGAATACAGCAAAATGTCGTTTACTAGTCACTGTTTGCTGTGCCTCTGGTATCAATTCTTCTACGACTACATAAATCATAGCTCCTGCTGCAAAGGCTAACGCATAGGGTAACAACAGAGTTACCTTCGTCACCAAAATCGCGCCAATCATCCCTGCAATAGGTTCGACGATCCCCGAAGCTTGCCCATAAAGAAAGGCTTTTTTCCGACTTAAATTTTCTTGTCGTAACGGAATCGACACGGCAGCCCCTTCTGGAAAATTCTGAATGCCAATTCCTAAGGCAACTGAAATTGCAGCTAAAACTGCTTTTGTTGGATCATCTGCCGAATTAGCCGCTCCAAAGGCAACGCCGACAGCCAATCCTTCTGGAATATTGTGTAGTGTGATCGAGAAAACTAATAATATCGTTCGCTTTAAATGACTCGGTAAACCTTCTTTTTCATGATTCGGCCCAAAATGCATATGAGGCAACGTCTTATCAGCAATGTATAAAAATAGCCCGCCTAAACCAAAGCCAAAGCTCACTACTAACCACGCAATACTCCCATTTTCTTCTGCTTGTTTGATTGCCGGATCAAGTAATGACCAAAAACTTGCTGCAATCATCACACCAGAAGCAAACCCTAACATCATATTCAAAATATCTTTTTTGATTTCTTTGAAAAAGAAAACCAACGCTGCGCCCAAAGCAGTCATAAAATAAGTAAATCCTGTACCCACTAACGCTTGCTGCCACGCTTCTAAAGACAATAGCCAATCAACGATTGCAAACACCTCATTTTCCCAAAATACATTTCTCCCCTTAACTTTATCATATCTATGATTTTATGACCATGACTAATATTAAAATGCTTTCATTTTGGGAAAAATTGGATAAGCAGCCTTCTTACTCTCATGATGAGATAGTTGTTATTACTTAGATACAGTTAGCACTGACTGCTATTGACTATTAACGACCCGTTCTTTTTTTCTCCGATTCTGGATAGCGGTCGCCGACGATTTGGATTTGTTTCAAGGCTTGATCGATTATTTTTCTTTCAGAATCAGAAAAAATAATCTCATTAGCTTCAATATTTTCTTTTAAACGGCTTTTTCTAGTTGTTCCAGGAATCGGTACGATCCACGGCTTTTGATCAAGAATCCATGCAATAGCGATTTGAGCTGTCGTTGCTTGCTTCTCATCAGCAATTTTTTTCATAAAATCAAGTAAAACCTGATTTGCTTCCATTGCTTCTTTGGTAAATCTTGGAAGTTGGCCACGGTTATCATTTTCAGTAAAATGTGCCTGTTTATCTAATGTTCCTGTGAGGTACCCTCTACCAAGTGGACTGTATGCAACTAGCCCGATTTTTAATTCTTCCAAAACAGAAAAAATTTCTTTTTCGACCTCCCGCCACCAAATAGAATACTCACTCTCAACAGCAGCTAACGGCTCTACACTATGCGCCCGACGGATAGTTTCAGCACTAGCTTCTGACAAACCCCAATGTAAAATTTTCCCCTCTTTTTTAAGTTTTTGAATTGTTTCAGCTACGTCTTCAATAGGAATAGTCGAATCAATTCGATGGATGTAATATAAATCAATATAATCTGTTTTTAACCGCTTCAACGAACCCTCTACAGCTGCCTTGATTACTTCTGGGCTACTATCCGGCTCATTATTCAACCCATCAATTCGAAAACCACCTTTTGTAGCGATTTGAATTTCATTTCTTTTACCGACTAACGCCTCTCCAACTAATTCCTCATTCGTATATGGACCATAAACTTCAGCAGTATCAAACATCGTGATCCCTAAATCAACAGCTTCATGAACAAGTTGAATCATTTCATTTCTGTCTTTAACAGGTCCTCGGTGATAATTCAAGCCCATACACCCAAATCCTAATTCTGATGTGATTAGTCCATTTTTACCAAGTTGTCTTTTTTTCATAACGTTCTTCGTCCTTTCTTTTCATTCATCTCTTGCCTCAGTCTTCAACATAAAAAATTTTACCGTTCTTATAAAACCTTACACCTTATACTTAACTCTAAGTCAAGTCTTCTTAAAAAAACAAAGCATAGCTATTTCACTCACGTATTAAGTTTTCTTCCCAATATAAATAAAAAGACTAAGACATAACTGGAATCGTTATGTCTTAGCCTTTTAAAGCTGAATAGAGAATGGGACTTATCGCCTCATTAGTGTTTATCCCATTCTCATTTTAGCAGCTTATTTTATTTATTTATCATCATGTTTATGGAATTTTTCTTTGATATCTTCAAAACCTTCTTTGATCTTGTCGCCAAGACTTTCAGCGCCTTCTTTGATATCATCACCGGCATCACGAGCTTTACTTTTTGCATCTGCAAATGTTGATTGCGCTTTGCCTTCTAATTCTTTTCCTTTGTCATCGGTTACTTTACCTTGAGCTTCTTTAGCTGTTCCTTCAACTTTGTCTTTTGCATCATTTATGCGTCCATTTAAATCTGCCATGTGAAAATCCCTCCTAGTTAATTTATACTACATAACTAGCATAGCACCATTATTTAACTGCTACAACTATTTAGCTTCTCCTTTTAGCATTGGTCGAGTTATTTATTGTCCAATGTAGAGAGCCATTTTTTCGCATGCTCAACTTCTTCCATCGTTACTTGATGACCTGAATTTTTTTTTTGGACCGTGACATCAAATGTATGTTTTTCTAATTGGAAAATCAACTGATCTGACGCCTCTTTTGATACAATTGGATCATTTTCACTGGTCGATAGCCAAATAGTTCCTTCATTCACTTGTGCTAGATTCGTGTCCACGCCAAGCGACATTGGGTGAAATAAAATGGCTCGTTTAATTGATGCTTCTCGTTCCATCATCATATGAGCGCCAATATTTGCCCCATTTGAATAACCCACGATGATCCAACTCTCTAAAGGAATCCCCTTCGTTTCACTAATAGCAGTAATTTCTGCTAAAAGATGATCCGTTTCTTTTTCTAAACTTTCCAAATCAAATTGATTTAGTCCATTTCGTTTAAAATAGCGATTCATGCCATCTTCTTGAATCGTTCCCCGAAGAGAGAGAATTGTCGCATTCGCGTCTAAAAAGCGTGCAATTTCAATCAACGAGTGTTCATCACCGCCTGTGCCATGAAGCAATAGAAGGTTCTTTCCTTCCTTGGTACCATGTTCAAAGATATAATGCATATTCTCCACCTGCTTTTATGTTTAATAAAAAGATACGCCAAAAACGCTTACTATTAGTAAGTGTTTTTATGATAACATTGTTCGTTTCAAATGTCACTAAAGATGCTAACGATTAGCTAAATCATTACTCCTTTTGTCGACTATTTTTCAACGATCAATGCAAGTGTTTCACTTCTTTTATCATATGGCGTTCCTTTTACATCACTAAACAGCTTATAATTCTTAAAACCATTCTCTAAAAATTCCTGAGCCAAGCTTTCGACTGTAAAATAGGTCATCCATAAATGATAGGTCTTTAGATCTTGTTCGGTAATAATTGTTACTTGTTCTAGTGTGATATGCTTAGGATATTTTATATTTTTGTTTAAACATAGATACAGCTCTTTAGCCCAAAAACCATTTCTCTCTGAATATTCCCAGACCTGCTGTTCTTGAAAACAATCATATTTTTCTATAGAAAATACATCCAATAAAAACGTTCCATTTGGTTTCAAATGATCATAGATTTTCTTCACAAGTTTTTTTCTTTCCTCTTTCGACAAAACACCATAGTCACAATAGATCATCGTGATAAGATCGAATTTCGTTGGTAGATCCATATTTAAATAGTTTTGATTCAAATAAGTGATGTCCATTTTTTTGTTCTCTGCATTTCTTTTTGCATAATCTATAGAGCGTTTTGAACTATCGATTCCTGTCACTTGGTACCCTGCTTCTGTAAAAAGTTCTGTATAGATTCCAGGTCCACAGCCAATATCCAGTAGCGCTTCATTTTCAACTGGTGGTAGAATAGTCTTTATCCATTGCACAGATTGGTTAATAAAACTCATATTTCTACTGGCTCCATCAAAATCAGGTGTAAGATGATTTCTCAGCATTTGTTTTGAAATATACTCATCCTCCCAAAAAAGAGCTTCTGTTTTTTCATATACTTTCGGTTTGTTCAACATAGCATAACGATTTTTTAGCATATATTATTCTCCCTTTCAATTATTGATAATTAAAATAAAAAAAGCCGTAGATTTTACTCTACAGCTTTTTACACAAAATGAGCCTTTATGAGTAAAGTAAAACCAATTAGTAAGCAAAACAAATAGAACTGCCAAAACAGTCTGTTTGTTTTTTAGAATTGATTTTATTTACTCTGTTCCAGTCATATCCACATCACTGACTATCTAATGTCTGATATGCCGAATGCTCATCACCTATCTCTTTAATTATCATTTTTACTATATCATTTCCCATGTTATTCGTCAAAACTGTTTAGATGTCTTTATTGTGCTTCATATGCTTCTTTGGCCAAAGCCAAACACCCAATCGTTCCTGGATCATCTTCTAATTTTGGCGTTACAATATAGTCTTTCAACGGCGGTGTTTTTACATACCCATTTACTAATTTTTCAAACTCATCATGAACTTTTTCCATCATGTGCCGTTGCTTCATGACGCCACCACCAAAAATAATCACATCTGGCGCCAACATCAACGTCGTATTGTACGCTGCCTGTGCAATATAATAAGCTTCGATTTCCCAGATTGGATCATCACTACTTAGTTCTTGACCTTTTGTTCCCGTTCGTTTTTCAATTGCTGGACCTGCGGCAATCCCTTCTAAGCAATCTCCATGAAACGGACACCAGCCTTCAAACTGATCTTCAGGATGTCGTCTAACAATCATATGACCCATTTCAGGATGACTAAATCCTTCAATAAATTTGCCCTTTTGAATGGCACCCGCACCCACTCCTGTACCAATTGTATAATAGACACAGCTCGATAGACCTTTCGCACTTCCTGCCACATATTCGCCATAAGCCGCTGCATTTACATCTGTTGTCCATGCAATCGGTAGTGGAAAATGTTTTTTCATTTCTCCTACAAAATCGTAATCCTGCCATGCCAATTTTGGTGTGGAAGTAATATGCCCATAAGTCGGCGATTCAGGATGAATATCGATGGGTCCAAAAGAACCAATACCGATTGCTTTTAACTCATACTGCTTGAAAAAATCGATCACTAATGCCATCGTTTCTTCTGGAGTTGTTGTCGGAAAGCTCACTCTTTTTTTGATTTCAAGCGCCTCTGTCCCAACAGCACATACAAATTTCGTTCCACCCGCTTCGATACTACCTAAAAGTTTTTCTGTCATGTTCATTGCTCCCTACTGTTTTTATTTAAATAAAATGGCTCTTATTCTTGATTGATTTTGAAAATCGTCCGACTTTTGAAAGGTGTATCAGGATATAAAATAATATCACCGAATCCTTCAAACTCGATCGCACCTGGACTCACTTGCGTTTCTAATGTGATTCCGCCATGATTCGCCAACTGTTCTCCTCGAACAACCGGTCCATCTTCGCCAAATTGTGCAGTAAAAATCACGACAGCTGGACGATCTGTATACATTTCTATAGAAAGATCGTCATTTGGCGCAGTTATGACTGCTTGTGGGCGATCGAACCCTGTATGATTTAAAATAAATGGATGATCCAACCCATTGACTAAGACATTTTGCTCGTATGTTGTTTCTAAAACTTGATTTAAAGCAGCTGAATGAGTAAAGTCAAACGGTGTCCCCTCAACCTTTCTTAGTTCACCTGTCGCAGTCGTATCATCAGCAACAACAGCAAATCGATCTGCATCAACAACTAATTTATGGTCAGCAATCGATTTTGTTACATCACCTGTTAAGTTAAAATAAACATGATTGGTTGGATTATATAATGTCGGTAAATCAGTTGTCGCTTGATAATCGATCAACCATTCATTTTCATTTGTTAACGTGTAGGTTATATCAGCTTTCAACGTTCCAGGAAAACCGTTTTCTCCATCTTCACTTACATAAGAAAAGATGATTGAAACTTGCTCATCTGTTTTTACTATCTCGCTTTGCCAGATTTTCGTTTCAAAACTTTCCGCTCCTCCGTGTAACACGTGGCCATTTTTAGGATCGACTGGAAGCTGATAATTTTGATCATCGATCGCAAACGAGCCATGTTTGATTCTGCCAGCTACTCGACCAATACTTGCACCAAAATAGATATCTTTGTCATAATATTCCTTCGCAGAATCAAAGCCTAAAACGATGTTTCTTTTTTCACCATTGACCGGAACGATCAAATCAACGATTCTTGCACCTAAATCGGTTACATTCATCGTCACGCCATGATCATTCGTAAGCGAATACAAAATACTCTTCTCACCAAATTCTTTTTGAGTAACGTTCAATATCTCCATTCCTCTCCGTTAATCTTAATTGATCAATTGAATGAACTAAGACTATTTTATCATTTTTTATCTTAAAATTTCACTTTTATGTATATTTGTCTGATTTTCCTATAAATTCGGCAAAATGCACATCCCTTTAATCAAAATATGTTCATAAAAAAGACCTCACTCACATTAGAGAAAGGTCTTATAACTCTATTATCCAGCAGCTCCAACTGACAGAATCCTACAAACTATCACCATTTGATGCGATCACTTTTTTATACCAGTCAAATGATTTTTTCTTTGATCGTTTCAAGGTTCCTTTTCCTTCATCATCACGATCCACATAAATAAATCCATAGCGCTTACTCATTTGTCCTGTACTAGCTGCAACTAAATCAATACAGCCCCAAGTCGTATAGCCGAGCAATTCTACCCCATCGATTTCTACAGCATCCTTAAATGATTGTATGTGCTTTTTCAAATAATCAATACGATAGTCGTCTTCAACATAACCGTTCTTGTCTGGAGAATCCACTGCACCTAAGCCATTTTCTACAATAAATAAAGGCTTTTGATAGCGATCATACAGCTGATTTAATGAATTTCTTAGTCCCAGCGGATCAATTTGCCAGCCCCATTCTGTTGAAGGTAGATAGTCATTTTTGATCGAGGGGAATAGATTTCCAGTAGCTTGCGCATAATCTTCTGGATTTGCACTAACAGTCCGCGAACAATAATAAGAAAAAGTTACGAAATCTACTGGTGAAGCAGCAAGAATGTCTTTATCACCACTCTCCATTTGAATCGTCAAACCTTCACGTTCGAACTTTTTCAGTGCATAGTTCGGGTATTTCCCACGCGCTTGCACATCAATAAAGAAATAGCCTTCTCGATCGCGATTAATAGCTTCTTGATAATCTTCTGGACGACATGTATATGGATAATGACTTCCTCCAGCCAGCATACAGCCAACTTTATTTTCATGATCAACTTCATGTGCAATTTTAGTTGCCAATGCACTAGCAACTAATTGATGATGAGCTGCTTGATACTTGATTTCTTGTTTATTGTCGCCTTCTTTAAAAACGATCCCTCCGCCAACAAAAGGTTGATGCAGTAAAATGTTAATTTCATTGATCGTTAGCCAGTATTTTACGAGTCCTTTGTAACGCTTGATCACTGTTTCTGCATAATGAGCATAAAAATCAACTAAACGCCGATTTCTCCATCCACCGTATTCTTTGATTAGGTGAACAGGGACATCAAAGTGAGCTATCGTCACTAATGGTTCAATAGTATGCTTTCTCAATTCCTTAAAAATAGTTTCGTAAAACAGCAAACCCGCTTCATTTGGTTCTTCTTCATCGCCATTAGGAAAGATGCGCGACCACGAGAGTGACATACGGTATACTTTAAATCCCATTTCTGCAAATAATTGAATATCTTCCATGTAGTGTTGATACATATCGATAGCCACTTTTGCCGGATAATAGTAGCCTTCTTTCCATTCCAGCATTTCCAACTCACCAGCAGCTACTTTCTTTCTGTCTGGACCAGTCGGTAAAAGATCTACATTCGATAATCCTCGTCCTCCTTCAAGTACGCCTCCTTCCGCTTGATTGGCAGCTGTTGCGCCGCCCCATAAAAAATTTTTATCTAAAGTCATTTCCAATCGCTCCTATACATTAATAGCTAATACATCTTCATTTTTATCAATACTTCCTTGCTTGACAATTTTGATTGAAGCATATTGAGGGGTATTCGTTACGATCACCGGAACTTGTGTTGAATAACCAGCTTCTTTAATGTGCTCAATATCAAACGTTAATAGTAATTGCCCTTTGCTAACTTTTTCTTCTGCTTCAACTAATGCCTCAAAATACTGACCCTTTAATTCAACAGTATTCAATCCAACATGGATCAATAATTCAACTCCTGTATCAGATAGTAAACCAATCGCATGTTTCGTAGGGAAAACCGCTACAACGTTTCCATCAAAGGGCGCAAATACGACTCCTTCACTTGGTTCAACCGCAAATCCTTTACCGAAGGCTTCTGACGCGAAAGCTTCATCCTGAACTTGACTTAATGGAATGATTTCTCCTGGAATAGGACTTGATAAACGTGTATCTGAGAGCATCACTTGCTTGATTTCCGGAATCTCTTCAATCCCATCTTCTTTTTCAAATTTGAAGCTCAAGAGATACGTTAATATCGCTGTTACAACTGCTGAAATAATCAACGCCACAATAATATTCCAGAAAAATTTCATGGTATCATCACCAATATACAGTAACACCGCCGGTAATCCAGAAGAACCTGTTGCAAAGCGGTGTGTATTGGTCAAACCTGCGTAAAGTCCGCCAGAAGCGCCACCGATCATCGCCGCAACTAAAGGATATTTTTTAGGTAAATTTACGCCATATAAGGCTGGTTCAGTAATTCCCATATAGGCTGTGATCGAGCCAGAAAAAGCAACTTGTTTCATTTTTTTATTTTTTGTACGAAAAGCAACCACAGCAGAAGCTGTTGCTTGAGCGATATTAGAAACTAAAGCTCCAGGTCCAAAGATACTGTCATAACCAAGCTCAGCCATCTGCATAACACCTAGAGGTGCAATGCCATTATGCAATCCGAACATCACCATTACTGGCAGTAAACCACCAATAAGAACAGCCGGCACCCAGCTGGCATTTACACTCAAATACGTAAAGAAAGTAGCCAGATAGCCTCCTAAAACACTTCCGATCGGTCCTAATAAGGAAAAAGCTAACGTTCCCATGATAAGGAAAGTAAGCATTGGGACAAAGACTAACTCTACTGCTTTAGGAATCACTTTTCCTAAGAATTTTTCGACATAGGATTGAACAAAAATAATAATCAAAATAGGAATCACAGAGCCTGTGTAATTAGCCAATGTAAAAGGAATAAATCCAAAAAATTCAACTGGATCTCCAGCACTTACTAACGCTCCCCAGTTTGGATGCATCATCATTGCAGCGACAGAAGCCGCAAGAATCGGATTGCACTTAAGTTTTTGCGCTACAGTGAAGGCTAAAATCATCGGTAAGAAGAAAAATACTCCATCAGCAAATAGATTCAACATGTAATAGGTCTGTGATTCTGGTGTTATCACCTTAAATACCATTAAAAGTGCTAAAACAGCTTTAACCATCCCAGCACCTGATAACGCTGGAATGACAGGTTGAAAGGTTCCAGCAACAAAATCAATAACTGTCGCAACTGGCCCTTTTTTCTCTGCCTGATGATTGTCACCAAAAGTGTTCACATCGATATTCTTTTCAATTTCATCGAAAACATCTTTTACATGAGTCCCTATCACTATTTGATGGACGCCAGCATTATTGATATATTTTGTGACTCCTTCTAAATTTTCCAAACTATCTTTGTTCAGTTTGGATTCATCAACCAACTTAAACCTTAATCGTGTTTGACAATGATACGCGTCCGTAATATTGTCTTTGCCCCCTAATTGCTCAACAATATCTTTTGCTAACTGTGCATATTTTTTACTCATACCACTCACTCCTTGAATTAATTAAAAGAAGTTTATGTTGTCACCGGTAAGACATAATATTTCTCTTAAAGGCAATTTACCATTTATAGATAGCGTTTCCAACAGTTTCTCTAAAACTCGAAATAGATTTCGCATTTTCTCCAAAATAGGCTTTTCTTATGAAATTTGTTTCACTTTCCTCAGTAGGGGTTGACTTAACGTCTAATCTAAATGATATACTTTATAGAAAAGGAGACTATGATGACACACTATCTTTATCTAATGCGCCACGGGCAAACCTTGTTCAACCAACTAAATAAAGTTCAGGGTGCATGTGATTCACCGCTAACAGAATTAGGTATTTATCAGGCAAATGCAGCGAAACAGTATTTTGAAAGAGCAAAAATATCCTTTGATCGTGCTTATTCTTCAACGCAAGAACGTGCTTGTGATACTTTGGAACTTGTTACCTCTTTGCCCTATCAACGTTTAAAGGGGCTAAAAGAAATGAATTTTGGTTATTATGAAGCCCAGCCTACCTTTTTACAGCCCAAAGGACCTGAAACTTACGAGACGTTTTATGTTTCCTATGGTGGAGAAAGTGCTGAATCCGTTAGAGTTCGGATGTCCCAAACGCTGCTCAATATCATGTCTCAAAAAAATCATAAAAATGTTTTAGCTGTCTCTCATAACGGTGCTTGTTTTAGCTTTCTATCTCAGATTTGGAAAGAATCATATGGCATACAACCTATTCATCTACCCAATTGCGGTATCATCAAATTAAGCTTCAATGGAAAAGAGTTTGAGTTTTTAGAGATCATTGACCCCACTGAAATATTTGAAAAGGAGTAGATAAAATGACAACAGGAAAACAGGCAATTCCTCCACAAACCGTATTTTTTCATCAAGATGCCTTTCAACAAAATGACACAACGGTTCTTCGCTGGCTAGGCAACTCTGGTCTTTTAATAAATAGCCGAGGAACGTGTGTTTTAGTCGACCCAGTTTTAGAAGGCTTCGACATGCCGTTACTGATCGACATGCCACTTGATCCAGCAGATATCTCTCATTTAGATGCTATTTTAATCACCCATTCTGACAATGATCACTACAGTTTACCAACGATAGAAAAATTAGTTTCAGTGACAACTTCCTTTCACGGACCAAACTATGTTGCTGATCTGATAAAAAAAGAGTTCAATGTTGATGCAATAGGTCATGACATTTATGATACGTTTTTCGTTAACGATTTAAACGTCTCCTTAACTAAAGCCGATCATTTGTGGCAAAATGAGACAACTAAATTTGATCGCATTTTTAAAACAGAAGATTATTGTGGCTTTTGGATTGATACACCAGACGGTTCATTATGGATTCCAGGTGATTCTCGTTTGTTAGCAGAACAATTAGAAATGCCTGAACCAGATGCTATCCTTTTTGATTTTTCTGATAATGAATGGCATATTGGCTTTGAGAATGCTGTCAAATTAGCGAACACATACCCTAAGGCTGATCTCATTCTTTCTCACTGGGGAACCGTTGATGCTCCTCATATGAATGTTTTCAATGGTGATCCAGATGATTTAACGGATAAAATTCTCAATCCTGAACGAATTCAATTATTGGCAGCTGGTGAGCCATTTGAGCTAAAGAACCATTGAACCTAAGCTTTTTAAATAAACTAAAACCGAATGAGCTTGTCCCTTATTGATTCAGGGAAACTCATTCGGTTCTTTTTAATTCTCTTCAGAAATATCTTTGAAGGTGGTCTCTCGTTCACTTTCTAAGGAACGAGCATTATCAAGTTTGACCTTCATGTTTTTATCATAATTCAAAGAAAATATTTTCGCATATAAAATATTTAAAATAAACTGAATCGATTCTTCGGTAGAAAAGTTAGCTATTTTAGAATATAGTTTTTCTCTACTTGAAATATTCAACACAATCGTTGAATAATCACGCAGATAATTTTGTCCGCCACTTGTAATACTGATGATAGGCACTTGATTTTTTAAAAGCAGTTTCACATTTTTCATCGGATAAGAATCCGAATTATTGCCCGAATACGAGATGATTAGTGCGCAGTCTTTCTGGGTTAGAGTATTTGAAATCAGACCTGATTCATCTGCATCAGCAAAAAAGGCTTTTTTATTGATCGCATTCAAGTTTCGTTTCAACAGCTCACCAAAATAGGAATTTGGACTTCTTCCATAAATGACAATCGTTTCAGCTTGATCCAAAATCAATGCGGCTCTATTTATATCAGAAACAGACATCAATGTAGAGGTTTCTTTAATAGTTTGAATTCTCACATTCGCAATATTTTCAATGATTTCTAGAGTGTCAGCCGAATGATCAAACGGAATATTGATATCCACATCAAGATGACTATCATCAAACTGAGCCACTTCGTGTGTAAAAGCATACATAAATTCTTTCCAACCAGAATAATCGAAATACTTAGCAAAACGGACTAATGTGGATTTAGAGGTATGAGTCATTTTAGCAATGTCTTCCATCGAATAATCTGACAGATTTTCTCTATTTTCCAAAAGAAATTCACCAATCGTTCGTCTGGTATCAAATTGTTTAAAAACAGTTTCTTCAATTCTTTGAAAGAGATACATTTCTTTTCACACTCCTTAGTTGATCGCTCAATTTAACATTGTCTATTCTAAAAAAAATAAAAAACGAGGTTCCTCTTATGAGGAACCTCGCTAAGCATTGGATCACCCAAGCTTTTATTACTCTGCAGCGTTTGCGTCTTTGAGACCGTATTTTTTGTTGAAACGGTCCACACGTCCGTCTGCTTGTGTGAATTTTTGACGTCCAGTGTAAAATGGATGTGAGTCAGATGTTACTTCGACACGGATTACTGGGTAAGTATTTCCGTCTTCCCATTCAACTGTTTCTTCAGAGTGCTTAGTAGAACCTGATAAGAATTTAAAACCAGTTGTTGAGTCCATAAATACGACTGGGTGATATTCTGGATGGATATCTTGTTTCATAGTCTTTTCGCTCCTTTGCCCTGATCCATTTGCTGCATCAGAGTTATTTTGTCGGTATACAACAGTACTATAATAGCATGATTCGTTTATCGATGCAATTATCTTTTTAGATTTCTTTTGGTTTGTTTTCCGAAGGATACATCATGAAATTCTTCAAAGAATTTTTGATTGCTTTTTGTCTTGCGTAAAAATTTAACGAATTGTTCCGTATATTCTAAGGAATCACCTGTCATATGATTCCGCAGCTTCCAGGTTTCTTCCAATTGTTCAGAAGACATTAGTAGATCTTCTTTACGTGTACCAGATTTTTTGATATCGATTGCCGGGAAGATACGACGTTCAGCTAAATCACGCGACAAATGTAATTCCATATTACCAGTTCCTTTGAACTCTTCATAAATCACATCATCCATTCGGCTACCTGTATCCACTAAAGCTGTTGCTAAAATTGTTAGGCTTCCACCTTCTTCAATATTTCTCGCTGCACCGAAGAAGCGTTTTGGTTTATAAAATGAAGAAGGATCGATCCCGCCGCTTAGTGTTCGTCCACTTGGTGGTACAACTAAATTATAGGCACGGGCCAAACGAGTGATACTATCCATCAAAATCACTACATCACGCTTATCTTCCACTAAACGCATAGCACGTTCAAGCACTAATTCTGATACTCGGGTATGATTTTGTGGTTGTTGGTCGAATGTTGACGATACAACATCCCCTTTGACACTGCGTTCTAAATCGGTCACTTCTTCCGGACGTTCATCGATTAAAAGTAAGATCAGTTCCACATCAGGGTAGTTTTCAGTAATGCCATTAGCGATTTCTTTTAAGACACTGGTTTTCCCAGCTTTGGGTGGTGCTACGATCAGTCCACGCTGACCGAAGCCGACAGGAGCGAAAATATCGATCATCCGTGTGGAGAGTCTGCCTGGGGTTGTTTCTAATTGAATTTGTTTTTCAGGGTAAAGCGGTGTTAACGCTGGAAAGTGTGGGCGTTCTTTGGCCTCTTCTGGATCTTTTCCATTCACACTTTCAACATGCATCAACCCGTAATAACGTTCTGATTCTTTTGGAGGACGTGCTTTTCCAGCAACTTTGTCACCATTACGTAAACCAAAGCGGCGAATTTGAGAAGAAGAGATATAAATATCTTCCGCACTAGGTCCATAGTTGATCGGACGTAAAAATCCATACCCGTCTTGAGAAACGATATCTAAAACACCTTCCATGAAGAAAAAGCCTTGTTTCTCAGCCTGTGCTCGAATCACAGCCAATGATAATTCTTTTTTGTTCATTTGGCTGTAATAAGGAATTTTAAATTCTTTGGCATACGCATAGATATCTTTTAATGTACTATTTTCAAGTTCGGCCATCGTTAAATAGTCGCTCATTTAGTCACCTCGGTTTCTTCTGTTTCGATCATTTGAATATCTGCACCTAAAGCTGTTAGTTTTTCAATGATATGATCATACCCTCTTAAAATGTATTCTACATTATAGATTGTTGTTGTTCCTTCTGCCATCAATCCGGCAGTCACTAAACAGGCACCTGCTCGCAAGTCTGAAGCAACAACCTCAGCTCCATGTAATTTAGCAGGACCATTGATTACGATCATATTGCCTTCGATCGATGCATCTGCACCCATTCTAACCAACTCAGGAATATGTTTGGTTCGTTGTGTATAAATACTGTCGATGACTTCGCCGGTTCCTTTTGCTTTTAGCATCAAGGGCGTGATCGGCTGTTGTAAGTCCGTCGCAAATCCTGGATAAGGATAGGTTTTGATCGTCGTCATTTTCAAATCATGAGAAGGATGGACTTCGATTTTATCTTCTTCGATTGTCATATTGACGCCCATTTCCTGTAGTTTTGCAATAAAGCTTTCTAAATGCTCATAAATCACATTGCGAACCGTGACGCCTTCTCCCATTGCTGCTGCTAAAGCCAAATAAGTGCCTGCCTCGATTCGATCTGGAATAATCGAATGACGACAACCGTGCAGCTTTTCAACACCTTCAATGCGGATGATATCAGTCCCAGCTCCACGGATATTCGCGCCCATGTTATTCAATAACGTCGCCACATCAATGATCTCTGGTTCACGCGCAGCATTTTCAATGATTGTTTTGCCTTTAGCTTTAACTGCCGCCAGCATTACATTGATCGTTGCACCGATCGATACCATATCCATGAAAATTCTTGTTCCATGAAGTCCGTCTTCTGTTCTTAGATACATTGCACCATGCTCATTAGTCACGGTCGCGCCTAAAGCTTCAAACCCTTTGATGTGAAGATCGATGGGACGTGGACCTAAATAGCAGCCTCCTGGAAGACCAACGACTCCTTCTCCAAATTTGCCTAGCAAAGAACCCATAAAATAGTATGAAGCACGAAGACTGTTGATTTTTCCTTTTGGCATTGGTACAGAAACGATCTCAGTTGGATCGATTACCAATGTATTGTTTTCAAATGTTGTTTTAGCTCCCATGATTTCTAAAATTTCAATCAAAGAATGGACATCCTGAATATCGGGTACTCCATCCAAAGTTACTGGTGAATCGGCTAAAATAGCTGCCGGGATCAATGCCACTGCACTGTTTTTTGCCCCACTGATACAAACTTCTCCTGTTAATGGACGATTTCCATTGATTACAATTTTTTTCATTTATTATTCTCACCTATCTATGTAAAACAAATAGTTTTATTTTTTATAATATACCCAAACTATTCTAACACATCAGCAGACAATAAAAAAGCCAACACCTATTCCCTTTCTATGTTTTCTCACTGAATTAATTGTTTTAATAAATAAAAGAAATGAATCTAGTACATTTAGAATATTATAAAAAAAAGCTGAAATCGCTATGATCAGCAATTTCAGCTAAATTTTTAAAGAATTTAATTATGCTTTGTTAGCAGAACCGAACCATTCGATACGTTGTTCTACTAATTCAGTCACAGCTTTTGTTCCTGGAGCTAATAATTTACGAGGGTCAAAGCCTTTACCTTCAAGGTCTTTGCCTTCTTCGATGTATTTACGTGTTGCAGCTGCAAATACTTCTTGACACTCAGTATTTACGTTGATTTTAGATACACCCATAGAGATCGCTTTTTGAACTTGCTCTAAAGGAATACCTGATCCACCGTGTAATACTAATGGAATATCACCAACAGCGTCAGCGATTTCTTGTAAGTGGTCAAATGCTAGTCCAGTCCAGTTTTCTGGGTATGAACCATGAATGTTACCAATTCCGCAAGCTAGGTAATCAATACCAGTTGCTACCATTTGTACACATTCTTGAACGTCAGCTAATTCGCCAGAACCGATGATTCCGTCTTCTTCTCCGCCGATTGAACCAACTTCACATTCTACAGAAACGCCTTTAGCGTGTGCTTTAGCAACAACATCTTTCGCTTTTTCGATGTTTTCTTCGAATGGTAAGTGAGAGCCATCAAACATAACTGAAGTGTAGCCGATTTCGATACATTCTAATGCATCTTCATATTCACCATGATCTAAGTGAAGAGCAACTGGTACAGTAATGCCCATTGAGTCGATCAAATCTTTTACTAAATCGTAACATACTTGGTATCCGCCCATGTATTTAGCAGCACCCATAGAAGTTTGGATCAATACTGGCGCTTTTTTAGCTTCAGCAGCTTCAAGAATCGCTTTTGTCCATTCTAGGTTGTTTGTGTTGAATCCTCCAACACCGTAGCCGCTTTTACGAGCTGCTTTAAGAAATTCTGTTCCTGATACTAATGGCATAATAAAATTCCTCCTAAGTTTTAAAAAAACTTTATTTGTTAAGGCATCTCCTTAACTAACAGTTACATTTTAGCAGACTTTTTAGTACTTTTCTACTAAAATTACCTTTTTCAGAAAATTTTTGTCCAGACTTTCACAAAAGGCTCGACACTTCTCTTTATTTGTCACAAAAAAGGGTGAGTAACTGATAGAATCAGCTCTCACTCTTTTAAACATTATAATGATAAACGAATCCAAGTCACTAGAATCGTCAACAGTCCAACCATCACCATCAGCATATAGCTCAACCATCGGACTTGTTTTGATAAAGTTGAATTCTCTTTGCTATCTGATAAACTACGGTAAAAAAATAGACATAGAAGAAATCCTGGGATATTCACCGTGAATAATTGCTGAATCATACTAAATTTTAAATAAACACCTAAAAGAGAATGACGACAACCACTTGAATCCCCAAGAATAGATAATCCATACAGTTGAAATAGCAATAATAAAACCACGATCGTCGTTAACGTTATTGCAGGAATAGTTAAAAAAATGGAGCTCACTGACACTGTTTTGACTGCTGCAAAACTCAAAAGATAGACACCAAATAAAAGTGGCACGAGCAGCCAATACACAAAAAGTAATCGCTTCATTTTATCTGTACGAAAAAATGTCACCATTCGTTTCCCTCCTCAAATTCTTTATTCAAGTACGTAACGTATTTTCTAAAAATCAGGTCTACTAACACACTTAATCCGACAAGCGATTGGGCAATATATTCTTTTTTGCAGACAGTAAACGGTGTAGAATAATAAAAATAAGAATATTGCGCATGTTCTGCAAAAAAATTATGCGAGAATGCTGTAATAGCGACTACTGGAATTTTCCGAGCATTTAACGACAAAATATTTTCTTTGATTGCATCTGTCTCACCGCTTAAAGAGACAAATAAAACAATATCGTCTTTGGTGATCATAGACATACTGATATCCAGCTCTGTCTTAACCGGAATGACGATCGAACGTTTATCACAAAGCATCAGCATTTTTGAAAATTCTTCAACTACTTTTCGTTGAGAATAACCTGTAGCATAACAATAAATCGTATTCGCCTTTTCCAGTGCTTCACTCAGCGCAGTAAAATCTGTCTGTTTAGCTAATTTAACTGTATTTTCAATATCTTTCATTTGCAAATCAAGTAAATCGGCTTCTTGAGTTGCTGTATTATTTTGTTTTGCTTGACGCATAAAGTATTTAAATTCAGAATAGCCAGAAAATCCTAGCTTTTTAGTCAGTCGTAAAATAGATGATTTAGAGCTATGGACTTTTTCTCCTAACTCCACAATGCTCATACGTAAAATAGCTTGTTCATTTTCTAGAATATAGCCTAAAATTGACCAGTCCATTTCGCTTAAGTCTTTTTGATGCTTTTGCATCAATGTTTCTAAATTCATATTCGCTCCCTCTTCCCCTTAGATTTCTTCCCTTAGTATAAAGGATGCAGAACACTAAGGGAATTTCCAAGGAAAATGCATTAGAAACACAGCCGTTTATCGTTACTTAAGAAAAAGCTTATGTCAATTTAGGCCAAAATTCTTTGTTCACATCGATTAAATCATCTAGGATATCCTGTGCAACACGAGGATTAGGAACAATTCTAGATAAGGTCAATGCCTGCCATAATTTTTGATAAGAACCTTCGATCCATGCTTCCACTACTAATTTTTCAACAGCTACCTGTTGTTCCATCAAGCCTTTTTGGAAGCGAGGAATCTTCCCTTGAACGATTGGCTCTGGACCATTACTCCCAACAATACAAGGAACCTCAACCATAGCTGTCTCATCAAAATTAACAACTGCTCCTTGATTTTCTACGATCAATAACATTCTTTCATGGGTGTTATAGGCGATTGCTCTAGCTAAATCAACAATGTAAGAAGCATGTTCATCAACTTCTAAGGTTGTTCCTTTTGCTGTTTTTGCCTTCGTGATACGGTTACATTCGCCAAAGACGTGTTTCTCTCTGCCTGCCATGACTTCATTTGCTCGTGTATATTCTGGATTTGACTGAGCAACTTCATCTTGAGGATAAAAATAATATTTCAAATACGTATTCGGCAAGGTATCAGGATCCACTGCAAAAACTTCTTTAGCCTTGGCAAATGTATGCATCCAACTAGCATCTGTATGCTGTGATTCCTCAATTTCTTCTTTTAAAGAATAACCAAACTCTTTCACATGTGCCTTGATCTTAGGCATCAAATCATTTCCAGCTTTATCTCGGATATCCGTCCACCAGCCAAAATGATTCAGTCCATAGTAACGCACGACCATTTCTTTTCTTGAACTTAAGCCAACAGAGGCCGCCATGCGCTCCTCGATTCCCACAGGCATATCACAAATATTGATAATTTTAGTTGTAGGACGTAGCTTTCTGGTTGCTTCAGCCACAATTGCCGCTGGATTAGAGTAGTTTAGCATCCATGCATCCGGCGAATATTTTTCCATATAATCGATCAATTCTAAAACACCGCCGATCGAACGCATTCCGTAAGCAATTCCTCCTGGTCCACAGGTTTCTTGTCCAATAACTCCATACTTCAAAGGAATTTTTTCATCTTTTTCGCGCATCGCATACAAACCAACACGAATATGAGCCATTACAAAATCAACATCCGCAAACGCTTCGGCAGGATCTGTCGTTGCTAAAAACGTAATATCTGGTGCTTGTTCTTTAATAATGATTTCGCAGGCGTCTGCGATTTGCTTTTGCCGATCAAAATTATTATCATAAAAATTGATTTGTCTGATTGGAAACTTCTCCAAATTTGCTAGTAACATTAATACAATCCCAGGTGTAAATGTGCTTCCTCCGCCTGCAATCACAATTGAAAATTTTTTCATCGCTTATTCATCTCCTATTTTCTATTCTTCTAGTTTGTTTTCAGTGTTTAATGCTAATAAGTTCTCAAACTGTTCCCGCACTTGTGGAACATCTAATCCCACAATCACCTGAAAAGCCGTTCCATTACGTACAACACCATGTGCTCCGCCTTCTTTAAAGGCACTATCTGGTGAAACAATCCCTTCATCTTTTACGGTAATTCTTAAACGAGTGGCACAATTATTTACTTTATCGATATTGTCACTGCCACCAAATGCTTCTAAATAGACTGCTGCCTGTTCGGTATACTGATTTGCACCAGCAATGGCAACGTCACCCAATGCTCCTGATTTCTTCGCTTCTTTATATTCTTTTTTGCTGTATAGTTTGACTTCTTTTTCCTCCGCTTCTCGTCCTGGAGTTGCAAAATTAAATTTCAAAATCAGCGCTCTGAATACGACAAAATAAATCAATGTAAATGACAATCCAATGAACAACTGAGTGAAGATCATTCCTTTATGATTGGCAAACAGCGGAATCCAGTTTTTAGCTAATAAATCAATAAATCCGCCGCCCATGTCTCCGACGACCCCAAAGAAATACATCGTTGCCGCCATCGTTGCTGCAAGAACAGCATGTAATACAAACAGTGGTGGTGCTACAAACAAGAAGGTAAATTCTAAAGGCTCAGTGATTCCCGCTAAAACAGCAGTTAAGGTGACCGGTATCAAAATAGCCAAGACCTTTTTACGTTTCTCTGGTTTAGCTGTAAAGTAAAATGCCGCTGCGATTCCTGGTGAAGCGAAAATTTTAGAATTCCCATGCAATGCAAATCCGCCTTGCGGGAAGAGCTGTTTGATCGATGTCGTCGTCTGCGCATATTCGTTCAAGTGAGCCATCCAATATTTGGTAATTCCATTTTCCACGACTGCCGGACCAAAAACAAAAGGTGTATAGATAAAATGATGCAACCCTGTTGGAATCAAAATACGCTCTAAAAAGGTATACAGCCAAACGCCAAACGTTCCTGCAGAAGCCAAAAATGTCTGCATCGAGCCGATACCCATTTGAATCTTAGGCCAAATCAAACAAATCAAAAAGGCAATTGGTAGCATCGTAAAAAATCCTAAAATGGCGATCAATGAAGATCCTTGAAAAATTCCTAAAAAGTCTGGTAACTTCGTATCAAAATAACGGTTATGCAGCCAAACAACGATAGCTGAAATGAAAATTGCACCGATAATTCCTGTATCTAAGGTCTTGATTCCAGCGATCATTTTCATGCCACTGTCTCCACCGACCTCTTGAGCAAAATCGACTCCAAAGAATGAACCAAAATACTCCAGCATACTGCTAATAAAATAATTACACGTTAGATAAATGACAAAAGCTTCCATCGCTGCCCGAGCATTTGCCTTTTTCGCTAAACCGATCGGTAACCCAATCACAAATAATAATTCCATTTGATTAAAAACTGTCCAGGCACCATTCTCTAAAACTGACCAAATGCCATACCAAACAGTCCCTTCGTTGGCAATACTTCCAACGATCATCGGATTTTTAAAGATAATCGCAAGCGCTACCATAATTCCAGAAAAAGAAAATAGTAACACTGGGGTAAACATCGCCCCTCCAAACCGCTGCACCTTCTCCATCACTAGTGAAACACCCTCCTTCAAGTTATTTGCTTTACACGCTAGTTATACCATTTGCTGAATACGCTAACAATCCTTTGAAGATCTTCTGGGAAGTCAGTTTCCAACAAGAGAAAAAGTGTCCAGCTCTGGGAAATTTACCAAGAGTTTCTGCAACAAAAACAAACTAAAATTAGAGGGTAAATTCTGTACCGCCCCCCAAAAGTTAGACCTAAAAATCTAACTTTGGGAGGTTTTTTTGTAAAGAACTGAGGAAGCTGCGAAAATAGGAAGCTCAACGACGACGAGTGAATCAATCGCGCGAATCATCGCAAGCCTCCGAGGACAGTTCAAATTAGTTGAGCTTCTTGAAGCATTGAATTTGTCTAAGTCAACCTTTATGTATTGGCAAAAACGGTTTGACCGAAAAAATCCAAATCAGGAAATCGAAACAGAGATGCTTCATATTCGTCAAAAGCATAAAGATTATGGCTGTTTACGAATGACGAACGAACTAAGGAACCGTGGATTCCACGTGAATAAAAAGAAAGTTCAACGCTTGATTCGAAAGCTAGGGATTGAAATTCGCTCTTATACACGTAAATCTCGTCGCTATAGTTCGTATCATGGAAAAGTTGGAACGATTACCAAGAACCGAATCCACCGTCGCTTTTACACAAGTGTCTATCATCAAAAAATAACGACAGATACAACAGAGTTAAAGTATTTTGACCATGATCCCAAAGGGATCATTCGTCAAAGAAAGTTGTACTTAGATCCTTTTATGGATATGTATAATAGTGAAATTCTTTCTTATCGTATCTCAGAAAAACCCAATGCACTGGCAATAATGGAAGGATTAGAAGAAGCAATCAGACTGATGAATGATTGTCCTTATCGTCGCACCTTTCACTCAGATCAAGGTTGGGCGTATCAAATGAAAGCTTATAGCCTTAACCTGAAGAAACAGAACATTTTTCAAAGTATGTCTCGAAAAGGTAATTGTTTAGATAACTCAATCATGGAGAACTTCTTTAGTCTTTTAAAACAAGAAATTTATCATGGAAAAACCTATTCTAGTTTTGAAGAACTAAAAACGGCAATCGATAACTATATTTATTATTACAACAATGAACGAATGAAAAAGAAACTGAACTGGAAAAGTCCTGTACAGTTTCGAAAAACAGCCTAATAATTAATTAAAAAACGGAGTAGATTTCTCTACTCCGAAAAAAGTCAAACTTTTTGGGGTCACTACATTCATCTGTCAATGACTTTACCCTCTAACTTAGTATGCTTTTAGTCTATTTTACAATTTTTCTTTTATATATGAGTCATGTAACCATTTTTCAGTTACTCTGCCTGCTTCCCAGACAATGCCTCTTTCAAAAGTAATCACTTCGCCATTACTTCCAACAATCAGCCAACTATAATCACTTGTAGATGGACGGTAACATTTATACTTCATTCCTGAAACAGTTACTTCATGACCTTCCAAAATAATTGTTTCATCATGTTGGTCAATCCATAAATTCTCCAGTGTTTCAAAATATCCTGGGTCAAATTGATCAAAAAATTGTTTAGCGATTCTTTTTGTTTCTTCTTTACTCAATAATTTTTGATCATCAGACAGGGTATATTTTTGATCCATGTGAGTAAATCCAAGAATGAGCTTTGTCTCTTTTTCAATAGTAACCGAAAAATGTTCTCCGAATAAATCATTGTTTATTTTCTCAGGTACATATCGAACCAGCAGAATCCCTTTCCCGTTTTGCTCCAGATCATTTGTTACACTTTTTAAATCAAATTCATCTGGAATAGATAATTTTTCTTCAATAATTGTCAAGTAGTCTTGATACTCATCTCTTAACGCTTGATTTCCATTTACTTCAGCCGTCATTTTTTTATCTCCTTCCATAGATAACTTTTTATTGGTCGATTGAACGTCATTTTTTGAATCACTCACCGTCTTGATTTGCATGAGTTGAAAACTATAAAGAACAAGACAAACCAAAAGCCCAATAAACACTTTCACTTTCCAACCTTTAAAATACCTAATAAAACCAACTCCTCTTCATTAGAATCCCTTCATTAACGAACTATTTTTTCACAAGCATTGTGATTGATTTTGGTAAACACGATGAACTAACCAAGATACCATCCACATACACAGAGAATGAGAATGAACTTGAGCATGTACAAATGTTAAGCTACGTAAAATGCTAGCCGTTTGAATAAAGGCATTGAGATCTCTACTAAAAATTGGATATTTTCTCCTTTTCTATTCTCCTTTTTTGTAGATAATCTACAATAATTGTACAATACATACATTTATTGTCAATATGTTTTTTTTATTGTATACTGAATCAAACAATCAGTAGGAGGTCATTATGGATTTCATTGACATAGATTTATTAAGAAAAATGTCTGTAACAATTGGTGAAGCCTCTAATATCACAGGAATTTCCGTAAGAAAACTACGATATTGGGAGAGTAAAAATATCATACGTAGTGTAGATGAAGGTCTTAATAAAACGCGCAAATTTGACTACTATGAAATTAAAAAAATTATTTTAATTAAAGAACTATTGGATGAAGGGTATACCTTGGATAAGTCAGCTGAAAAAGTTGAGCTTAGAATGAAGAATCTTCAAGATATATTTAAAAAATTAGAAGTTTCAAGAAACGATAGTGACTTAACTTAGCTATTTCTAGATAACAAAAAAACAAACACTTACCAAGAGGAAGTTGTTTGTTTTTTTTATATTAATTATTTTTTCTTATGCTTTTTCATCTCTGGAAAACTTCCTGTACTCTTAAAGATCCGCTGTTCATCCTCATTCGCAAAGCGTCCTAAAACGGAATGCGTCGGAACAATATTCATAAAGGCATTTTCATCTACACCATACACGATTTGCTCCAGATCATAAAGCTCATATCTTGTAATAACCATCATGATCATTCGCCCTTCTACACCAGAATAACCACCAACAGATGGCAACAGTGTCATTCCACGAACCATCTCTTTAGAAATGGCTTGAGCGACAACCTCAGGATTTACAGTGACGATCATCGCTGTAATTTTTTGATGGCTTGTATGAATCGTATCAATGACTTGGGTTAAACAATAGATGGAGATGATCGTATACAATGCACTTTCCCAATCAAATACAAAACCAGCAACTGCCACGATGATTCCATTCAACATAAACATATAATTACCAACTGTTTTGCCTGTTGTTTTAGATAACACCAGTGAAATAACATCCATTCCGCCAGTAGTGAACCCCATTTTTAGAGACAGTCCTGCACCAATACCGATTAGCACACCGCCAACAATCGCATTCATCAACGGATTTTCCGTGACCACAACCACCGGTAAAAACATGGTTACGATGGAAATCCAAGCTACATTTATAAAACTGAAAATCGTTGATTCTTTTCCTAATTTAACAAAGCCTAAAACAAAAATCGGAATATTCAGTAATAAAATAAATACTCCTGTATCGATCGTAAGCGAAAAATGCGTATGAAGCAGCGTTGCAATGATTTGGGCAACTCCGTTCATTCCAGCTGAGAAGACCTTTGCAGGAATTAGAAAAAAATTCAATCCAACAGCTGCTAAAATCCCTGTAATAAAAATAACGGCAATTTTTTTCAGCAACTCACTTTGCTTATAAGAAATAACCAGCTTGCTCACCTTAATTCCTCCCCTATAAAAACACATGAACCTTCCAGTCCATGCGTCTAGATCTTCAAGTCGAATCCCACGAATTAGAATAACAGGTTGCTCGAAAAAAGAAAAGAAAAAAAGCGGAAAATGAGGATTCTTTTATTCTCTTTAAGCAATGATCAAAGTCCTTTTCTTACTTAGGCAGAGACAAAAAAGCTAGGACTTGTTTCTTCTCCATTTAATGGTACTATAAAAGAAGAGAAATCAAGGAAAGGTGGTTGTCAAATGGCAGCAAAAGAAGCAAGTTTTGATGTAACCTCTGAAATGAACATGGAAGAAGTAAAAAATTCGATCCAAATTGCACTCAAGGAAATCAAGAATCGATTTGATTTTAAAGGATCGATCGCCGATATAAAATTAGAAAACGGCAAATTAGTGCTTGTCGCTGAAGATGACTATAAGGTGGAGCAAGTCAAAGATGTCTTATTCAGCAAATTAGTCAAACGCGGCGTTCCTATCAAAAATATTCATTTTTCTGACGGTGAAAAAGCTCTCGGTGGAAATGTCCGTCAATACGGCGATCTGATCAGCGGCATCGATCGAGACAATGCTAAAAAAATCAATGTTGCAATCAAAAATTCAGGGATCAAAGTCAAATCACAAATCCAAGAAGACAAGATTCGAGTTACCGGCAAAAGCCGTGATGATTTACAAAAAGTGATCACATTGCTTAGAAACCTTGACTTACCAGTAGAATTGCAATTTACTAATTATCGTTGATCAAGCAAAAAAAGTGAGACAAACACCCAAAGCGGCTACTGCCATGTGTGTTTGCCTCACTTTTTCTATTCACTTAAAAATTCTTCCAGCTCTTCCGAATTCTTTCCACTGTTCAATCCAACGATCAATCGTATGCGTGCTTTCGGTCCATTTAGTCCTCTAGAGAAAATGAGTCCCATTTTTTTCAAGTTCACGCCGCCGCCTTCATAATCATAAATATCTTCAGCAATGCCATTCGAACAACGTGAGACCAAAACGATCGGGATTTTTCGCTGCAAAAGTCGTTCTAATGCCGGCAATGTTTCAGGCGGCAGGTTTCCAGCTCCTAAAGCTTCGATCACAAGTCCATCTGTTTGCTCATTATCCACCAAATCAAATAATTGACTGTCCATCCCTGCATAAGCTTTGATCACATAAACATTTCCTTCCACTGATTGAATATCGCAAATTTCCTGAGGGCGGACCTCACTTGCAAAGAAGGTTCGTTCTTTCGCAATCATACCGATAGGACCAAATGTTGGTGTCCGAAAGGTCGCAACATTTGTTGTATGAGTTTTTGTCACATAACGAGCCGTATGAATCTCATCATTCATCACCACTAAAACACCTTTTCCATAGGAATCATCTGAACAAGCTGTAAAGACTGCACTGATAAAATTATAAAGACCATCCGTTCCGATCTCATTACTTGAACGCATCGCACCTGTTAACACTACTGGAATTTTCGTTTCCAGCGTGATATCCAAGAAATAAGCTGTTTCTTCTAATGTATCTGTTCCATGTGTGATTACGACACCATCAATTTTTTCAGTATGTGCTTGTTGGATTCGTTCTTTTAATTCCAGCATACGTGCCAATGTCATATGAGGAGAAGGAATATTAAAAATCGATTCTACAATTAAGTTGACCTTGCCGTCTACTAACGCTTCTTGATCAAGTAAGGGATTCATCGTATTAGGTGCTACATTTCCGTCTGCTTCTTTTGACATGGAAATCGTACCGCCTGTATGTAAAACAAGAATAGTTTTCATTGCTCTGCTCCTTTTTCATTTTGTCACTTATTCGTTCTCAAAAAAAGAGCCGACAACTCGTTGTCTTCTCTTTATTTTCTAATTAGATTTGCTTTTTCAGTATAACAGTTAATGATCCTTTTTTCTATCTTTACTGATCATTCGCCAGCCAAAATTTTTGTTGTAATATTTTCGATTGCTCTGCCGAATACGCTGTTTGTGATTGATTCCAATGTGGTGGGAAAAATTGTTGCACTCTACTAGATGAAAAGCGCTGATCCAGTAATAAAACGATCCCTTTATCTTCCACGTCTCTAATAACGCGTCCTGCTGCTTGTAAGACTTTATTCATCCCTGGAATTTGATAGGCAAATTGAAAACCTTGGTTCCTTTCTAAATCATAATAACGTTTAATCAGCTCTTGTTCATGATTAATTTGAGGCAGACCGACACCAACGATTGCCGTTCCGATCAAACGAGTTCCTTTTAGATCGATTCCCTCTGAAAAAATACCGCCCAGCACACAAAATCCTAGTAAGGTTTCTTCAGGTTCAGACACAAAATCAGCTAAAAAAGCTTCTCTTTCTGCCTCGTTCATCATTGATGCCTGCAGTTTGGTTTTCACTGCAGGATAGTTTTCTCTAAATAGATCATAAACGATATCCATGTAAGAATAGGATGGAAAAAAGACAAAATAATTTCCCTTTTTTTGTTGAATCATATTTCCCAAGCTTTCGACAATTTTCTGATAGCTTGTTTCACGTTCCTTGTAGGTTGTTTGAATATGATTTTCGATTACCAGCAGTTGATTTTCTTTCGCAAAGGGATTGGGTATGCGGTAACGTAAACTTTCTTTTCCACCACCTAAAACATCTTGATAGTAGTCTAAAGGGGTTAAACTAGCTGAAAACAAAATACTTGCTTTCCCCTTATCTAGCTTTTGCTGCAATAAATAAGAAGGATCGATACAAAATTGCTTCACCGTTATATCATGGTTGCGCCGCTCAACATAGGTGCAATAGTGATCGTCATAGCCTTCATTGATTTTCGCATAATTCAATAGATCAAAATAATTCAAAAGTACTTGATTCAATTCTGGATGTGTTTGATGCTCTGGCAGCCACTCGCCAATTTTCTCCGCAAGCACATAAGCAGCTTTGACAAGTGAATCGATCGGTTCATTTTGATGCAAAAAGTCTTTTTCTTCTTCTTTACAAACCTGTTCGATTTTATCGAATTCTTTCTCAATTTTGCGAATCGCTCGCGTTAATTTTTGCTGTTCTTTGCCGAGGTCTTTTCTTAGCAGCGTAAATTTCTGTTTAGATAATGAGGCTGAATACATTTCTCTAGAACGACTGACAAGATTATGGACTTCATCAACAAGAAATATATTTTCCTTTTCTTCTGTTTGCTCTTCAAAAAAGCGTCTTAAATAAACAGTTGGATCAAATAAATAATTATAATCACAGATCACAAGGTCGCACCACAGACTGACATCTAAGGATAACTCAAAGGGACAAAGACTATGTTTTTTAGCGTAATGTTCAATAACTTCACGAGTAAATTGATTTTCATTATTCAATAAATCCCATAGTCCTTCATTCAGTCGATCATAGTAACCATTGGCAAAAGGACAAGCTTCTGGTGTGCAATTACGTTCAGTCAAAAAACAAATTTTATCTTTAGCTGTCAACGTCACACTTTTTAACTGCATATCCTTTTGTTTCATGGCTTCTACAGCATCCTCTGCTACTTGACGAGTGATCGTCTTTGCCGTTAGATAGAAAACTCGTTCTGCCTGTTCCTCGCCAATCGCTTTTAACGTTGGGTATAACGTAGAAATTGTTTTCCCTGTACCTGTGGGTGCCTCTACAAAGAGTTTTTGATCACTTAAAATCGTTTTATAAACGGCTACAGCTAATTCTCGTTGCCCTTTCCGATAATCGCCATAAGGAAAAGGAAGTGTTTTTAAAGACTGATTTCTGATCGTACGCCAGTTTGCTTTAAAAATCACCCACTGCTCATACTTTCGGATCAGCTCTTCAAAAAACAAGTACAGTTCTTGCTTTGAAAAAGTCTTTGTCTTTTGTGTGATTTCTTCAGTCGTTGTTTGAAAATAGGTCAACTGTAAGGTAATCTCTTCAAGTTCATTTTGTTGACAATAAATATGACCGTAGCACATCACTTGGTACCAATACATATCGATCTGCTCTTCAGGCAACTCGGAAAATTCTGGTTCTGAGGTCTTGATCTCATCAATCACTGTCCGATCATTCTCATCAATGAAAATCCCGTCAGCTCGTCCCTCTACTATGTAATTTTGCTTATTTAATTCTATGTCGATCGCTAGTTTGACTTCTTTTTGATAACTTTCTCCAGCCATTTTTTGCAGTTTGCGATGGATCTTGGCACCTTCAGATGCTGTATGTTCACTCGTATGCCTAGCATCGATACTCCCTTTGCGTAAAATAAACTCCACTAATCTGCGGACTGCGATTCGTTGCATGTTTTTCATCTATTTCCCCACCTGTCGTTTCTCCATTATAGAACATACATTCGCAAATGAAAAGAGAGAGTATTGAAAAATGGCAAGCCATCCAATACTCTCTCCTTTATTTCAGCTGATCTACTCAAATCAGGTTGAATAATCGCTATTTATTTTTACATATTCATAGCTTAAATCACAGCCGATCACTTGAAAATTTTCTTTTCCTTGATGAAGATCGACTGTTAAATAAATATCCTCATTTTCCTGAATAAACGTCGTGATTGGTTCGATATTTTGTTGCTCTTCATGATTTTCTGAAAAAATCGGATACTCTCCGTAAAAAATCTCTACCTTATTTTGATCAAAGACAAGTCCTTCCGTTTTGCCAAGTGCCATTGCAATTCTTCCCCAGTTTGGGTCATGACCAAATAATGCAGTTTTGACTAACGGTGAATTGATAATGGATTTTCCAGCTTTCTTTGCTTGTTCCTGACTGACCGCGTTTTTAACAGTCACAAACATCGTCTTAGTTGCCCCTTCAGCATCTTTGACCACGTCTAACGCCAACTCATAACAAATCTGATTGAGCGCTGCTTGTATTTCTTTTGTTGAAGCAGATGTATGACCGCTTGCTAAAAAAGCCACTGTATCACTCGTGCTGGTATCAGAATCGATACTGATCGTATTGAAAGACTGATCGACAGCAGTTTTCAACATAGGATAGATTTCTTCTTTACTGATTTTGATATCGGTCAAAATATAAGCCAACATCGTCGCCATGTTCGGCTCGATCATTCCAGAACCTTTTACGATCCCTAAAATTTTTCCATCACCAACATTCAAACTTCTGACTTTGATACGGTTATCCGTCGTTAAAATAGCTTGCGCAAAGGTCTCATAGTCTTGATCAAGGTCAAGAGAGTGCGTTTCCAAAAATGTTTCAATCGTTTTGATTGGTAACTGTGGACCAATCACTCCTGTTGATGAGGGCAAAATATTTTTGGGTTCAATCGCCAGTTTGGCAGCAATTTTATCTAAAATTCTATATTCATTTTCTCGACCTTCCAGTCCTGTAGCTACATTGGCGATCCCGCTCGTTACAACGACCGCCTGCAACTCTGCATTTTCAACATGCTTTTTTCCGATCGGTATGCATTCTCCACAAAACGTATTTTTGGTAAAAACGGCTGCCGCAGAGCAGATGTCATCTGCTACGATCAAGCCAAAATCTTTTTTTCTTTTTTTGATCCCAACATGTGTTCCATAAAATTTAAACCCTTGAGGTACTTTTTCATTTATTCCCATCACTTAACACCTTCCTATACAATCAGGATCATCCTACATAAAACTATAACCATTCAAATTTCCCGTTTTATTTGAATTTAGAAGTTCTAGCTGATATCCTGTTCGTTCATTTCTCTGATTTTCTAAAAGTATAAATCAAAGAAATCAAATAGTCAATGATTTTTATACACAAATTAACAAAATAAAGAATTTTTATACAAAATAATCGCAAAAAATAGTATATTAATGTAAAAAAAGAGCATCCAGATTGTTCTGAATGCTCTCGTTTTTATTCTGTTTTTAATTAATTATTTTTACCGAAAATACGCAAGAAAGCTAAGAATAAGTTGATAAAATCAAGATATAATTGTAACGCCATAAAGACTGCAATCCCTGTTCCCGGTTGTCCGCCAGTTTGTGTATACAAGGTACGAATTTTTTGATTGTCATAAGCTGTGATTCCAGCGAAAATGATGACCATCAAAATGGAGATCAAGTAATCAACTGGTCCGCTTTTCAAAATAAAAGCATTAAGGAAAATGGCTATAATCAAACCGATCAATGCGCTATATGCCGCATGCCCCATCGCTGAAAGATCACGTTTAGTGAAAATCCCAATCAACGACATACCACCAAAAGTCGCTGCAGCACTGACAAAGGCTGTTACCACAGTTGCCTCTGTGTACATCGCCAACGTCACAGCTAACGTGATACCATTGATAACAGAATAGGCAATAAAACCGCTAATCGCCAATGTCGGATTCTTAGCTGCTTTGAATCCGAGAAAAACAACTAAAGCCAATTCAGCAATCCAAAAGCCATAAAAAGCCATTGGGTACTTATATAAAAACATCACTACTTCAAAGAAAAATACATTTAAGACTAAATACGATACCAATGCACTGATACCGATTCCAAGTGCTAAAAATGCATATATTTTTGAATAAAACTTGTTTATTCCAACATTTGCTACTGCTCCATTATTCATTTGTTTCTCCTTCTTTCTCTTCTAAATCTTCTAATGTTACTTGAGGCGGCTGAACCATTACCACTGCATCAAGTACACGATCTTCTTCTTCATTGACTGCTTCGATCGAAATCGTCACAACGTCTTTCATCTTGTCCACTTTGATGACTTCAAATTGAAATGTCAGTGTTTCGTAATGAAAAACTGGGCCTACAAAGTTCACCGAAAAATTGACCACGTGAGAACCAGGTCCAGGTAAATGCTTTGAAATTGCGCTAGTGATGATTCCCATCAACATAATCGATGGAACGATCGGTTTGCCATATTCTGTTTTTTGGGCATAATCATGTTGGATATATAAAGGATTGGCATCATTGGTTAAGCCCAAATAAAGAAGTAAATCTTTATCTTCGATCGACTCGGTTAAAGACAGCGAATCGCCTTCCTCAATATCTTCGATGGTTTTGCCTAATTTTCTCGGTTTTCCGATATTCAAATTAGTACACCTCCACTAATGATAAGATTATTGTACCAAAATGACGACAAAAGGCAAGCTAAAAAGAAGCCTGGCAAATTGCCTAAGCTTCTTCTGGATGCAAACACAACGGGTCTATGGGATTTCGATAGGATCAAAAAAATTATAGAACGTTTCTTGTTGTATTGCTTAATAGGGTTTCATAAGCTTGTTCAAATTTTTGAACATCTCCGGCTCCCATAAAAATAATCACAGCATTCTCATGATCTAAAAGCGGTGAAACGTTATCTTCCTTGATTACTTGTCCACCTTTTTTGATCTTATTGCCTAAATCTTCGATTTTTACATCGCCTTTTTGCTCTCTGGCTGATCCAAAAATGTCGCACAAATAAACGTGATCTGCTAAATCTAATGCTTCAGCAAAATCATCCATCAACGCAATCGTTCGCGTAAACGTATGCGGTTGAAAAACAGCGATAATTTCTTTTTTAGGGTATTTTTGACGAGCACCATCAATCGTCGCAATGATTTCTGTTGGATGATGAGCGTAATCGTCTACAATGATCATGTCAGAAACTTTTTTCTCAGTAAAGCGACGTTTTACTCCTTCAAATGTCAACATTTCTGCTGCAACTTTTGCCATATCCAATTTTTCAAAATAAGCTACTGCAATTACGCCTAATGCGTTCATGATATTGTGCTGCCCGAATGCAGGTAAGACAAAGTGACCTACGAGCTGCTCTTTATGGTAGACGTCAAAAGACGAACCTTCCGTTGTTCGTTGAATATTTTTAGCTTGAATATCATCATCATCATTCAATCCATAATAATAAATCGGCACATCAGCTTTTAATTGGCGTAAGTATTTGTCATCGCCGTAAGCAAAAATTCCTTTTTTAACTTGTGCTGCCATCGTTTGAAAGGCTGAAAAAACATCTTCAATACTCTTGTAGTAATCAGGATGATCAAAATCAATATTTGTCATGATCGCATAATCAGGTGAATAAGCAAGAAAATGACGACGGTATTCACAGGCTTCAAATGCAAAAAACTCAGCTTCAGGATCTCCGTGTCCAGTACCATCACCAATCAAATAACTCGTTGGCGCGATTCCTGTCAAAATATGTGAAAGCAATCCAGTTGTACTTGTTTTACCATGCGAACCTGTAACAGCCACACTTGTATAAGGTTGAATAAAACGTCCAATAAAATCATGATAACGAATCACTTCAGCACCTAGTTCTTTGGCGCGAACCAATTCTTCATGAGTATCTGGAAAAGCATTACCAGCAATGACTACCATATCTTTTGTGATATTATCCGCATCAAACGGTAAAATCTTTACGCCTGCTTTTTCTAAATCACGCTGAGTAAAAAAATATTCCTCTACGTCAGATCCTTGGACTTGATAGCCTTTCTCAAATAAAACGAGAGCCAATGAACTCATTCCTGAACCTTTTATTCCAACAAAGTGATGTAATTTTTCTTGATTGCTCATCTTAATCCTCTTTTCCTAAAATATCTATGTAAATCGTACCTTTTTTCTAACAGATGCCACTTGCATGCAACCCATTATCGTATAAAATCATAAAATAATCAACCTAAAAACGGTTGATTGGTTTTCACAGTAACCAAAGAAGACGTAAAAAGTTGAGACAAAACAATGACTGGTTTTGTCTCAAGGCTTTTTTAATTAAAATATTTACTGTTTTCTAATTCCATATTCGAATCTTCGATGATTCCGCTCAATGATTTATCTAAAATTCCACGTTTTTTTTCGTGTTCAGCTTCGGCTACTTTTTGACCATAGGCTGTTTGACTTTTAGCATTTTCTTTGGCTGTCTTCAATTCTTTCCTAGAACGAGGCAAGGTTTGACTGATGTCTTCTTTGCCAAAACGCTCCATATCGGGTTTGATCTGTTGATATTGGCGTCTCGTGACTGGAATCTCAGGCGTTTCTTTAGGAATGTTAAATTTCTTAACTGTTGGATCTTCATTCCCTTTCACTTGGAATGCCGCTGGTTCGTCATCAAACAACAAATAAGAATTTTGATCCTTTTTCATTGCTGCAGTAAGCTCTTGCTCTGTTAATGCTGGTGCTTTTGACTCTGGAATAACAGAAGCTGGAATATATTTAGGTACGAAATAAGAACGAGCCTCATACGTGTAATTTCTTGATGTGTTTTTTTTATCTCTACCTGTTGTTTGACTGCCAAAGCCGTAGCTGTTTCTTTTAGGCATATTACCGAAAAGATTTGGTTTTTGCTTGGTTGTCGTCTTATTGTGACTCATCATATAATTGGGCAAATTAGATTTATGCTGAGCAAGCTCTGCCATTTGCTCTGGACTATGTGACACATGACTATTATTAGTTTGTGTCGGCTGTTTTGTTGTCATCGGCTGAACTGTTACCGGGTCGATCACAGGTGCCTGTTGTTGTGTTTGAGTTGCTGTATTTGTGAGCATTGGTTCATCTTGAAACAATGTTCGTTTATTTTCAGAAGTTAGTTTTACACCTAAATCATCATCATAAGCTGGAAAACGAAAATGTTTTCTTTTGATTTGAGTTGGGTTTTCCATTCGATTCAGTCCCTTTTTGTACTTTCTGTCAATTCTACCACAAAATACTGGAATTCTAAACAATTTACCTTATTTTTTCTCTTTTCCTAGTAAACTTTTACGCAGATTTATTTTTCCTTGCTCAAAGTAAGAGATGTTTTCACATCCGGCAAAAAAGTCATTGAAGCCAAGCTTTCGCTCTGCTCAATGACTTATATAAACGCACATTCTATGGATAAATACGATTTAACAAGCGTGGGAATGGACTCGCTTCACGAACATGCTCGATTCCAGAAAGCCACGTCACAGTACGTTCTAAACCTAAACCAAAACCTGAATGAGGTACTGAACCATAACGGCGTAAATCTAAATACCATGAATATTCTTTTTCGTCTAAGTTATGGTTGCGGATTTGTTCTAATAGATAATCATGATCAACTGCCCGTTCAGAACCGCCAATGATTTCCCCATAGCCTTCTGGAGCGATCATATCCGCACAGATAACAACATCTTCACGTGTAGGATGCGGCTTCATATAGAAAGCCTTGATTGCTTTTGGATAGTTCAAAATAAAGACTGGACGGTCAAATGAATTCGCAATAAATGTTTCATGCGGTGAACCAAAATCATCGCCCCATTCAATATCGTCAAAGCCATTTTCTTTAAGCAACTCAACAGCTTCATCATAAGAAATACGTGGGAATGGTAATTGTGTATATTTTTTCAAGACTTCTCTATCACGACCTAAAACGTCTAACGCATAATCACAATTGTCCAAGACGCTTTGCACAAGAAATGCCACGTATTGCTCTTGAACTTCTAGGCTTTCCTCTTGATGCATAAACGCCATTTCAGGTTCGATCATCCAAAACTCGATTAAATGACGACGGGTTTTTGATTTTTCTGCTCTAAAGGTAGGTCCAAATGAAAAGACTTTCCCAAATGCTAAAGCCGCAGCTTCCATATAAAGCTGTCCACTTTGAGATAAATACGCTTTTTGATCAAAGTAATTCGTTTCAAACAGATCTGTTGTTCCTTCTGCAGTACTTGCTGTTAGGATCGGCGGATCGATTTTAACAAAGTTATTTTTGTTGAAAAATTCATAGGTAGCACGAATGATTTCGTTACGAATCTGCATGATCGCATGCTGACGCGATGAACGTAACCATAAATGACGATGATCCATCAAAAAGTCAGTTCCATGCTCTTTTGGTGTAATTGGGTATTCATGGCTTTCACCGATTACTTCAATACCAGTCACGCCAATTTCATAGCCAAATTTTGAGCGGCTGTCTTCTCTGATTTCTCCTGTGATCCAGACAGAAGTCTCTTGTGTTAAGCTTTTTGCTAATTGAAATACTTCTTCCGGCACTTCACTTTTCACAACAATCCCTTGAAAATAGGCTGTTCCATCACGTAATTGTAGAAATGCGATTTTACCACTTGAACGTTTGTTAGCGATCCAAGCGCCGATTTTCACCGTCTCCCCTACATGATGTTTTGAATCAATAATTTGAATTTGTTCCACAATCGTCTCTCCATTCATTTCTTTTTTGCCCATCCCGAATTAAGTGTTCTTATCTAGTTGATTTTGCCTCGATAAATGCTGCGATCCTAGCAACAGCTTCTTCTAACGTATCTAAATCCGTTGCATAACTGATCCGAACATTTTCTGGTGCTCCAAAGCCAGCTCCTGTCACTAAGGCTACATGAGCTTCTGCTAATAAATCATCCACCCAGTCAGTTACATCTGTGTACCCACATAAGTCCATCGTTTCCTTGATATTTGGAAAAAGATAAAATGCACCGTGAGGCTTTTCTATTTTGAAGCCTGGAAGCGCAGCAAACATTGGGTATACTTTATTTAACCGTTCTTCAAACGCTTGTCTCATTGTTTCAACTGTGTCCTGTTCTCCTGATAATGCTTCGATCGCCGCATATTGACTGACGGCAGTCGGATTACTAGTCGATTGAGAGGCAATGTCATTCATAGTAGCGATAATGGCTTTGTCGCCAACCGCATACCCGATTCGCCAGCCCGTCATCGCATAGCTTTTTGAAACACCGTTGATGATAATTGTTTGCTTTTGAATGGCTTCAGACAAGGTAGCGATCGGTGTGAATACTGCACCATTATAAACTAATTTTCCATAAATATCGTCTGATACAATCAAAATATCATGTAACACAGCCCATTCACCGATTGCCCGCAGTTCTTTTTCGGAATAAATCATCCCAGTCGGATTAGAAGGGGAATTTAAAATCAATATTTTTGTTTTTTCAGTTCGTGCCTCTTCCAGCTGTGCAACTGTTACTTTAAATTCCTGCTCTTGGGCACAGGAAACAAACACCGGTACGCCTTCTGCTAATTTAACTTGTTCACCATAACTCACCCAATAAGGTACAGGAATGATTACTTCATCCAAAGGATTTAAGACCGCTTGGAAAAGTAAATACAACGCAAACTTGGCGCCATCCGTTACAATCACGTTTTCCACTTGGTAATCTAGTTGATAATTGCTTTTGATATAAGTCGCAACAGCTTGTCTTAATTCTTTGATACCCGCAGATGGAGTATAATAGCTTGCTTTACCACTCTCAATCGCTTGAATCGCCGCCTGCTGAATATTTTTAGGCGTCGTAAAGTCCGGCTCACCGACCGTCAAACTCAAAACATTTTGACCTTGAGCTTTTAGTGCATTCGCTTTGGCTGATGCAGCTAAAGTAACTGAGGGTTCTAATTTTTGTGCTCGCATTGATATATCCATACAATCTTACTCCATTCATTTTTTAATAACAGAAATGCGCATGATTTTATTCTTCTTAGAATAGCATAAATCGTCTCGTCAGACATTTTTTATGATCATGATCTCTTCGGCTTTTTCAAAGGACAACAAATAATAAGATAATGAAGCATCCTCGTTTTTAGCGATGACTTCCCAAGTCGGTTGACCATCATACAAACCAAGATTGACTTTTTGAATGTCCTTTTCTTTATAATCTGTTTCCATAATTTGACGGATGTGACCTTCTTCCACCCCATCGGTTTGATTCAATACTGTAATATTTTTCCCTGATTTTGGAATAATGACAACTAGCTCTTTCCCATCGGCATCTTTTCCAGTCACCGTGAAGGAGGTTTCTTTTCGAGTAAACCAGTAAAAATGATCGACTGATTCTAGTTGTGCATAGTCTTTCGCGATTGCCGTTGCTTCTTTTTCAGCTTGTTTCCACGGATGCGTAGATCGAACATAAAAAATAACGAGCATGACAATGATCACTAATAAACCTGTAATGATTCCTAAAAGAATCTTTGTTTTTTTTGCTTCACCTTGTTCTTTTTGTCCCTGCAATCGCCTCGCCCTTTCCAAACTTACTGGCTATCATTATATCAGAAAATCGTTGTCGATTAATAGATACCTCGTAAATTTATTTTCCTTATTGATTTAAAAATTCATTTAATTCCGCCGTTATTTCCATTAATGGCGCCTCTTTGACGGGTAAATCTTTCGGCAAGGCTTTTAACATACGCTTGCCATATTTTGCTGTGATCAAGCGGCGGTCTAAAATGATCATCGCCCCTGTGTCTTTGTTGGAACGAATAAGTCGTCCTAACGCTTGACGTAAACGTAAGGTAGCTTTCGGCAGTGCCTCGTGAGTAAACGCCTGAATGCCTTTTTCTTCTAGATAATCGTATCGCGCTTTGACAAAGGGTCGCTGTGGATTTTCAAAGGGCAACCGAGTGACGATCAATAGTGATAAGGCATCTCCCGGCAAATCTACACCTTCCCAAAAACTATCTGCTCCTAATAAGATACTATTTTTGGAATGGACAAATCGTTTTAAAATCTTTTCACGGCTACCACTGATGCCTTGAGCTAAAAGCTCCCGTCCTTCATTAAGAAATGACTGGTGAATACGATGATACACATTTGAGAGCAGCTCATGTGAAGTAAACAGCACTAACATCGAGCGATTCTGCTGTGCCAACTCTTGGATAACCGACGCGATGTAAGCAGAAAATTCGGCACTATTTGTTTGACTCACAGAAATTCCATCTGTTGGAATGTATAAACGCGCATGCTGTTCATAATCATAAGGATCAGGCAACGTTTTGAATAGCGCATCCGGCACACCCAGTTTAGTAGGCAAATACTTCTTGTCATTACCAAACCTCAGAGTTCCTCCAGTGTATAAAATGTGTTGGTAGCGTTCATACCAGCTTGTAGTAGGTAAAATACTCGCCTCAAGATCGTTAACTGCTAATATGCCCGTCCCTTGAGAGGTTCGACTGTACTCTTTGATCCAGCGGGGGTGCCACTCATTGACATAGATATCAAAACAGTCATAAACATGGTCGATCCGTTCGAAAAACTGCAATAGACGAACCAAAATAATTCGATCAGAAGCCGTATATTTTTCCAACTGCTCCTCAACTGACTGCTGGATTCTTTTTTGGATTTCTTTCATTTCAGACAAAAGAATCTCGATTTTTCGAATGGAGGCTTCCCCAGCGAGAGACAGCTGATCAAACACTGGCTTAGTCAGTATGACATCTTCCATAGTTTGCTGTTTTTGCTTAGGAAATAGAGCAGCGAACTCATAAAGAAGGTCACTAAATTCCTCTACTAGATCATCCGCTGCATTACAATAAATCCTTAGTAATCGCTGATCTTCTTTTGCCTCTTCCAAAATGTGACTCACTTGATCGAACAACTGATCTTCCTCTAAATAAAGAGCCACCTGCTTTTTAAATGATAGGTAGTTAAATTGACGATGAGAAATCTTACCGGCAATGTCGGGTAAATGATGTGCTTCATCTATAATTAAATATGCACTTTTAGGAAGAAGTGCCGTCTCTCTAAGCGTTTCCTGTGCCAAAAATGCGTGGTTCACAATCAAAACATTACTTTGTCTGACTTTTTTATACAGGAAGCGAACAAAATCTTCTTGATACAATGGATCTTGGTTCGATAAAAAATCAAGTCCACGATGAGCAACATCGCGCCAGAAAATATGATTAAAGCTAGTTAACTGTAATTCATCCAAATCACCTGTAACAGTTTCCAGCAACCAAACTAAAACCCCCATTTGATAAAGTGCATATTGCTTTTGCTGCAACGGATTTTTCAAGGTTGCTTTGAAACGCTGTAAATCGATATAGTGCCGATGACTCTTAATAATCACAGCCCTTAAAGGTTTTGGACAAATCTGATTGGCTAACTGAATATCTTTTTCCAATAACTGATTTTGTAAAACAATCGACACAGTACTGATAATCACAGGATTTTCTGGTGTCGCCAGATAGCTGATTGGAAATAAGTAACCCAATGATTTCCCCGTACCAGTAGCCGCTTCAATAAATAAATCTTTGGTTTCATTGGTTGTAAAGTGATCGTACACCAAATTCATCATACGACTTTGTTCCGAGCGATAGTGAATCGTTTGATCAAACAGCTTTTCTTTGGCTTTTTTCTTCTTAGGAAACACTGGATCTCCGTAAAGTTTTTCTTCAAACAAAGGAACTTCTTTTTTTCTAACACCGATGCCTGAAACGATTCGAATATCTTCAGACAACGGCAAAATATTTTGTTTCATCTCCTCATAGATATGATGAATATAACTGCTAGTATCCATTCCCGTTTGCTGACTTAATTGATCGATTGTTTCCATAGTAATCAACGGTAAACGGCGCATTTTCGCTTCGATCAACAATAGCAGTTCTGCTGTTACTTGTGCATCACTATCTGCTTGATGAGGGTTATCATGGTTCAGACCAAGACTTTCAGAAAGATCGCCTAAACGAAAACTCTTTTCTGTCGGTAAGAATATCTGTGCTAGTTCAACTGTATCGATTCCAGGTATCGCTAACTTGGGCGCACCACAGCGAATCAATTCTTGTGTTAAAAATGAATAATCAAAATAGATATTATGAGCTACAAAAACTGTATCAGCTAAAAGATTATAGATCGTTAAGGCAACATCTTCAAAGTAGGGTGCTTTTTGCACTCTTGCATTGCTGATACCAGTGAGCTTTTGGATTTGTTTTGAGATTGCCTGATTAGGATTGACATCTGTCGCAAACCGGGAAATGATTTCGCCATTTTGGATCAGCACACAGCCGAACTGAATGATTCGGTCTACAGCAGCATCCGTTCCAGTTGTTTCGATATCAACAACTGCGTATACTTGACTTTTTTTCATTACCTTCCCGCCTTTCTCTATCCTTGAAGATTATACTACAAAACGGCAATTTTTTTTAGTCTTAGTTTGCTCCCTTCAGAAAATAAAAAAGAAGTGCTTGGAGCATAACTTTACAAGTCACACCCCAAACACTTACTATCTGAATAAACACTGGTAACAAAAGTACTCTCATGTTTTGAAGACTCTTTACTTCTCAACAGGCATCAAACTTAGGTTCTGCATGTATTGATCCATCAAAATATAGCCTTCCAAGCGACGAAGTAAATCAACAGAGCAGCGAACTTTTTTACCAAATAAAGAACGACTGTAAGCAAGTTCTTTCATCTCTTGTAAAAACTCATCTAGAGAAGCAACTAAACCTGCACAACTAAGACGTCCACAAATCAAAACATCTTCTTTGCGTATCCGCAGCACTTGGCCCCAAGAATAGTTTAAATATTCTGCTTGATTGATTTGTGCTAACAACTCAGAACGCAAAATACTTTTCTTTTGGTTATGGCTTTTCTTAGCTCCTAAGCGCATACGCTTATTCATGAAACATAAGTAGATTTCATCTTCTAAGTTCTCCATTTCTGATTTAGAGAAGTTAGGGATTTTCGCAGGTGCATCGACCCTTTTACTTATTTTCAGTTGTTTTGAAAAACGCGGCCAGTTACTTGGCGTTGCTTTTCTTGTATTGTATTTCTTAACTTTTAATTGTGAAAGGTCAAAAGGTTCTGTAACTGTGTCTTCTGATTCATCGATCTCTGGTTGTTGATCTTTCACTCTTTTGTTTCGTTTTAGCTTCATTGCACTGCGTTCTTTTTTAGAAAGGATCGGCTTTTCTGCTTCATCTTCTATTTCTTGATTTGGATAAACTGTAGGTTCGTCTGTTGGGGAATCTTCTTGAACTGGTTTTTCCACCAATTCGTTCTCCAACTTTTTTTCTACTTCTTTTGTTGCCTCATTTTCCACTTCTGCTGTTTCTGCTTCATTCGAAACGGCTTCTTCATCTGCTTCGATCTCGTTTACTAATTCCACCTCGATATTGACTGATTGAGTTTCTTTTGGCTCGGCTTCAACCATATCTGCTTTTTCAGCTTCGATCACTAAAGGTTGAGCGCGCTTTAAATGAATCGTTTGTATACTTCTAGAGATAATCGGATTTTTGTGTGTCGCCTGCAACTCAAGTTGTCCTTGATTGATTGTTTCCGTTAGATCATTGATCATTTTCCGTAAACGAAAAATCTCATTTGAGGTTTCGATCATTTGCTTCATCATTCCCTGAACTTCGCCAGAGTTTAACTCAGAATCACCTTTATAAACAAGTCCACGTTCTTGTTTTTCGATGCTGATTTCTTCAAACCACTTTTTCAAATTCATTCGCAGTTCTCTTCTAGTCGGTTCAAAACTACCCATAAGCAACGTATAATACATGATTTCCGTTTCAACATACATGTAGATTTTCTTTACAACTAGTTCCTCAAAATCTTCCGTAGCATCCCAGCTATCACAAATCGCATCAAAAAAAGCTTCGCCTTCAGCTAAATTTTGATAATCCTTTGCTAAATTCAGTTTTCTAACCAAATAAAAAGCGTATGGAGTTTCTACATCATCGGCATAAACTTCACGGCCTAAATAATCCGGATCAACTTCTTTACAGAGAACAGTTGATCGTTCTTCTTTTTCTGATTGACGTTGTCGTTTACTAATCGTTCTCACTTCCTCAATTTTTTTCCTTTATAGATCGTATCATTTTTTTAGAAAAAAGAACACAGTTTCTATTCTATTATACCTATAATCGAAAGAAATTGTTCTCATTTTTTTACAAATATACTCAATTAAAAGAAAAAAACTAAGAAAATAGACACTTAAATCGTTATTTTAGTTTTTTTATTAATTTATATATTATATTTAATCTTCAAATGATTAGGAGCCTTACAGCCATCCAAAAACATACTTTTGGACAAAAAAGCTGAGAAAGGAGGGCTCATCTCCGAAAAAGAAAAAATATTCACGAAAAATTGAGAACAATTTTTCGTGAATATCAATTTATTTAGATTAAGAGAATGATTATCAATGAAAAGATTCATTCCGTTAATCATATTTTCTACTTCTTATTATACGCTTGCTTTCTTTTTATCACGACGTGCAAGTGCAGGTAAAATCATCCCTAATAAAATAAGCACAATCGGCGTGATTACATTTGAAGCTAACTGGAAGAACCAGGCTTTTGGATTGGCACTGAAATCGACTTTTGGTACCATTCCTAAAATACATGCAAATGCTGTAAATAAGAAACACCATAAACCGAACCCAAAAGCGATCTTTGGATTTTTAATGAATTTATACTCTGAATTGTAATTTTTGTAGGCCTTATTCAGCATCATATAGGCAAAGAATACCCATAGATAACGCATCGGCATTACAACTGAATTCAAGTTTGTCAGCCATTTTACAAGCTCTTGAATATTTTCAATCCCAAACATTGGTAAAACAATAATGATACTTACTAAAATACCTGTTAATAGATAACCATTGACTAACGTTCCTTTTTTACTTCTCTTACGTAGCGCTTCAGGTACATAATCAGGATCAGCATCTGCTAAAAGAATTTGTAACGGTGCATCGATTGAAAATGCCAGAGCTGAAATTTGCCCGATCCCATTTGTGATTGCATAGATAATCATTAATAAATTGCCCACGCCATAATACTCTCCTAAGAGTTGGAAAGCTGTGTAGGCACCATTTGCCATCAAATCATCTGGAATATTGTTACTTGCAAACAACATCCCCATTGCAAATGAACCGAGTACCGCTGAAACACCAACCATTGAGGCTAAAAAGATCATTCCTTTTGGAAATTCTTTTGCTGGATTTTTCATTGAATTTACATAAGGAGAAATTTTTTCTGCTCCCCCAACTGCGAATACCAGCATGGAAACCGTGGTAAAATAGCTAAAATCGAACTTAGGAATATACGTACTGACCTTGTCCATGTGTGGTGTAGCAAATTCTACTGTTGAGTTCATCATCGGCGCACCGATCGCTAATAAGATAAACAACATAGACATAAAGAAGATTGCTGTTCCAGCCATACCACCGATCACTTTCAGTGTCATCAAGCCTTTTGTTGATAATAGTAAAAAGATCAAGAAGATCGCTAAGGAAATCAACGTGATCCCTACTACAGAAAAATTACTTACAATGTTGCCATTTCCTTGAATCGCCCAACCAAAAGCAATTAAAACTAGTTGAGGTTTTTGTGCTAAATAAGGAATATGAACGACCCAGTAAGTCCACGCAGCATAGTAAGCTAGACGCTTGTTGCTCGTGTTTTGTACCCATGAACTAACACCACCGCTGCTGTCTTTAAAGGTTGAGCCTAATTGACCAACGATCAACGCATATGGAATAAAATATAAGACCAAAATCAAAATCCAAGACGTCACAACAGAAATTCCCTGTTGTGCATAGTTATTCACTACATTACCTAATCCCCAAACCATGTTGAAGGCAATCAAACCTACGGTAAACCATCGTAGTTGCTTTTGTTCCATGTAAACACTCCTAATCATTTATGGTATAAAATATCTTTTTAATCATAATCATTTTTGAGTCTTTAAACAAGCTTTTCCCCGTACAAATAGTCGTTTTATCAGTAATTTATTATCTAAAATACTATTCTTTCTCCAACTTCTAATAAAAAACTTTGATTATTAAAAAAAACAGACCCAAACGCTGCCACAGCAACATTTTAGTCTGTCATTTTATTTTAGTGTGATTCGTTTTTCTCATTTTCTTTTTTGTATCTTTAATCAATTCGTTTTTTCATTTCGCATAGTCAGTCGATTTCAACTCTTATATTAGTCATCAATCATGCTCTGTTTGTCTTCTCTAACAGCTTGAAGTTCCGATTTGATTTGTCTTCTTTTTTCAACGACTACAAATACAAAACCAATTAAAAAAGGCAAAACAAAGCTACCGAAGCGATACAGCAACAACGAAGAAACAGCATCTACGGTGCCCACTAACGGTTTAAACAATAACAAATAAACAAATTCAAAAGGACCGATTCCAGCAGGTGTTGGAAATACACCGGATAAAATCACTGCAAAGCTTGTAAATGAGACGACTAGCAGAAAATCGATGTTGGGATGATTTTCAACTAATACGACATAAGGAATAACGTACCAAAATAATAATTTTCCAACATTCCAGCCAAAAATACGAAGCAGCGCTGAACGATCTTTGATGATTGTCTGAACGGTCTCTCTCAGTGAATAGATCTGTAGATTACACTTATCTACCCAATCACGTAGTCGCTTGCGTTTAAATAGCTTGTTTGCCCACGTGATCAGTAAAATTTGAAGATTGATACTGCTTGAAAGAACCAGTAAAGAAAAAATAATCAAAAAGGTCAGAACCACACCTACTAAAATAAACGGAATCATTTTAGGCGCGCGTTCATAAAATAAAGAAAATTGAAAAATAAGACCTAAAACAGATAAAAAAATCACAGCCACTTTATACATGATCATATGCAGTGCCGTCACGCCAACACCTTGAGAGACCGCTAATCCTTTTTTCTTATAAAAATAAATTTCTGAAAGCAGCGTGCCTGTCCCAAAAGAGACAATCCGGTAAAACGCCACGTAACAAGAAGTAAAGAATCCATCTTTTGTTGAGAAATCTTCTTGAAAATGCGAGGCAATCTCCTTGATCGAGCGCCCTTCAACAATTTGATAGGCTACGCCGAATAAAACAACTAGCACAACTACAAGCCAGCTTGTTTCTAATAACTGAGCAAATATGTCGCTAAGGGAATTATCCATCACATAAATGATCACGCCAATAAATAGTGCCAATAGACCAATATTCACAAAAATTTTTGTTTTAGAATTGCTTTTCATCGTTTCTCCCAACTAACTATTTGTATTCACGACTATCCTTTATAACTAAAACAGATAATTGCAATGGCTACAAGTGTACCAAAGATAAAGAAAAAATAAAAGCGTAATTTTCTAGTTTTGTGATGAAACAACTGCTGTGCCAGCAATCCTCCAATCCCTCCACCAATCAATCCGATCAACAATAGATCAAACTCAGGCACTCGCCAGCGTTTTCTCTCTGCCCGCTTTTTATCAAGATACATTGCAAAAAATTCAAATGCATTAACCAACAACAAATACACCCACGGTAAATGTTTCAACAACTCCCTCATACCTTCTCCTCCAAAACTAATCTATTACTAGCATACCTTGAAAGAGCACGTGATGTAAAGTTCATTCAACAATTTTTTGATCATTTTTCACTATTTTTTGGCACAAAAACGGTCATTCCATGTTTGATGACCTTCATAGAGACAGGTAGATCTTCACTTGGGTCTCCGTCGACACGCGTTCCTACCGTCTTTTCCGATTCGCTATCGATGCTGATTTCAGCAGCGGTCAGATAATGAATACCAGGAATTTCATAAATTTTCCCTAAAATGATTTTTGGTAAATAAAAGGCTAATTCGAAAAAATTCAACTTCGGCAAAATAGTTAGGTGAAACAAGCCGTCATCTGGTGAAGCTGAATCATCAAAATTCGTAAACCCGCCAACTGAGTTCGTCATTGTGACTGTCACAAGTTGCGTTTTTCCACGCCATTCTTCATTTTCTGTTTTGATCGTCAAGCGGTACCGCTTTTTCTTAGCCAGCAATTTGAAGAAGTTTTTTATAAAGATCAATTTACCATATTTTTGTTTTTCCTTTTGGCTGATACGAGCAGCAGTGTCTGCCAAAATCCCAATCGTCATCGTACTAATGATTACTTTTTCATTAATCATGCCATAGTCTATCTTGCGTGTGTTACCGTTTAAAATGACATCGGCGGCTGCTTCAAAGTCCAAGGGAATCCCTAGAACACGCGCCATATTATTGACTGTACCACCAGGAAGCAATCCAATGTTCAATTCAGGTAATTGTTCCTTGAAATCTTCTACATTGTGATTGATTGTACCGTCACCACCAATGAAAATCAGCGTATCGATGTTTTCAGCTTTCGCTTTTTCGACTGTTTTACTGCTGTCACAATCAGGTCCCACTTGCTCTAATAGAAAGTGCGCAGCGTCTTTCCCATGATCTTTCGCATATGCCACAAATTTTTCAGCTAATTCTTTGCCTTTATCCTTACCTGATGTTTCATTAAACAGGATCATCACATTTTCCATCATGTTCTTTTCATCTCCTTATCTTTTTCATAGAAATAGGAAGTACGTCACTTTCTGTAACTGTACTCCCTAATTCAATTTTTAGCTATCATTCATCATTATTTCGCATTATTTTCAGCGATTTTCACGATGACACTCGTTGCTTTTTCCATTGCTTGTAAGGACACAAATTCAAAACGACCGTGCATATTTTCCCCGCCAGCAAAAATATTCGGTGTAGGAATACCTAAATATGAAATTTTTGAGCCATCTGTTCCGCCGCGAACGGGTTCGATTACTGGCTCAATATCTAATTCGATCATGGCATTTTTTGCTAGTTCGATAATGCTCATATCTTTTTCGATCACTTCACCCATGTTGTAATATTGGTCATATAAGTTGATTTGAACACGTTCTTGCTCAAAAGGCTGATTGATCATTTCTTGGATTTTTGTGATCAAAGCTTTACGAGCTTCGAACCTTTCACGGTCATGGTCACGAATGATATAAGTCATTTTTGCTTCTTCCGGTGTTCCGCTCATTTCTGCTAAATGGAAAAACCCTTCATAGCCTTCTGTTTTCTCTGGCACTTCATTTTTAGGTAGTTGATTATGAAAATCGATGGCCAGCTGCAGTGCGTTGATCATTGTATTTTTAGCTGTCCCTGGATGAACATTCTTTCCTTGGATCGTAATATCTGCTTGGGCTGCATTAAATGTTTCATATTGCAGCTCACCGACTGGACCGCCGTCCATAGTGTAGGCAAAATCAACATTGAATTGCTCCACATCAAACTTGTCAGCACCGACCCCGATCTCTTCATCTGGACCAAAAGCAACCCGAATCGTTCCATGTTTGATTGATGAATCTTTGATCAGGATTTCCATCGCTGTCATGATCTCAGCAATACCGGATTTATCATCTGCACCTAAAAGAGTTGTTCCATCTGTAGTGATCAATGTTTGACCAGCATAATTTTTTAAGTTAGGGAAATCAGTTGTATTCAGTGTGAATTTTCCTTCTTTATCCAGTTTAATGGTTGATTCACCATCGTATTTTTCTAGCACTTGAGGATTCACATTGACCGCATTAAAATCAGCTGTATCCATGTGAGCAATAAAACCGATCGAACGCACTTCTTGTTCTACATTACTTGGTAACGTTGCAATCACGAAGCCATTTGTTTCATTATAAGTAACATCACTCATACCAAGATCTTCTAATTCTTTTTTTAAGGTTTGAGCAAATGCTACTTGTGTTTGTGTCGAAGGTGTTGTTTCGCTTTTGGAATTTGAGCGGGTTTCTGTTTTTACATAACGTAAAAAACACGGTAGTAAGTTTTCATACATGGTTCAGTTCCTTCTTTCTTTTTATCTAAATTGAAATGGGTTTGTGTTTACCTCAGATTCGATAAACGTGACTTCCCAATTATAAGCTTTTTTCCATTGATTGAATAGTTCAACCAACTTTGGCTTACACAACTGTTCAATATAGTGGCCTGGATCTATGACTGCTAGTCCTTCTGACAGCATATCATGTCCGGTGTGATAATACACATCTCCAGTGATGTAGACATCTGCCTGCTGTTTAAGCGCATCTCGGAAAAATTTTTCTCCACTGCCGCCACAAATCGCCACCCGCTGCACTTGTTTACTTTCATCCGCACAAACAATTCTTAAGCCCTCTAAATCAAAAACATTTTTGACTTTTTCAGCAAATTCATTAAAGGCGACAGCTTTCGGCAATGTACCTACTCGCCCTAAACCATATTCCTTCGTCATATTTTCAATAGTATATAGATCATACGCTGGCTCTTCATAAGGATGCGCTTCGAGCATCGCTTTAACTACCTTTTCTTGAATCGTTTCTGGAAAGATCACTTCAAGCTTAACTTCCTGCACGTTTTCTTCATGCCCTACTGTACCAATCGTCGGCTGCGCGCCTTCAAGTGGCGTAAACCTGCCTGTTCCAACCATTGAATAGCTTGTATTTTGATAATCTCCTTGGCGTCCTGCTCCAGCAGCTCCCAAAACTTGACGCATCTTTGGCGCATCTGTTACTGGAACAAACACTGCCAGCTTTTTATAAGAAACTGTATGCGTTTTTGTTAAGAACGTCGTATTGTGGATGTCTAACAATTCACAAAACCAGTCATTCAGTCCATTATCGATAATATCCATATTAGTATGAGCTGCAAAAACAGCAATATCATGCTTAAGTAAGTCTGCATACATTTTCGTCTGTATGTCATCTGTATCCAGACGTTTTACTGCTCGAAAAATTGGCGGGTGCTTGGCGATGATCAAATCGATTTTTTTGTCGATAGCCTCTGCCACAACTTCTGGGCGTACATCTAATGTAACCAGCACTCGATGTATCTCTTTATTCAATGTGCCGATGTGCAAACCGACAGGATCATCTGCTTCTGCCAGCCATTGAGGACAATACTCTTCGAATCGTTTGATAAACGCATTTCCGTTAAGACTCATCAGACAAAACCTCCTGAATTTCAGCAATCTCTTTTTTGATTTGGGCTATCTTTTCTTCTTGATCCCCTGCCGCTTTTTCTAGCTGAATAAGAATATTTTGACGCTGCTTTAATTCACGCTGCCATTTCTTATGAAAAACAGCTGATCGCTTTTGAAGTAAATAAGGACCAAAACGCCGCTCTTTTTCAGAGTAAGCAACACGTACAGATTCTCTAGCCGCAACAATGATTTCATAAATTTTTTTATTTTCTTCTAGAATGTCCTCTTCGAGAATAGTATACCCATGAGTTGTCAACCAATCACGAAGTGTTTTTTCACCAATATTCGGCTGTAAAATCAAGCGTTCATTTCCTTGTAAGCGCTGGTTATTCCAACCAGCTTCTAAAATATCGCGGATCAAGGCGCCCCCCATACCGCAAATAGTCACAGCAGTAATATGGTCTGCCGCTTCTATTGCCTCTAATCCATCTGCTAAACGGACGGTGATCTGCTCCTGTAAGCCATTTTTTCGAACTTGTTTTTTTGCAGCCTCATAAGGTCCTGCCACGACCTCGCCAGCTACTGCAGACGTTAGCTTTTTTTGCAGCATCAATGCAACTGGTAAATAAGCATGATCCGAACCGATGTCTGCTAATCGGCTTTGTTCAGGGACAAGTTCCCCTACACGTTCTAGACGTTTTGATAATTGATTTTCATTCATTCGTTTTAATCCTCCATGGGTATTATACCATTGAAAAATGTGGAAGAAAACGGACAAGCAATGAATTTATCCGTATGCTTTTTTTGAGCTTACTTTTTTTTCTTTTCAGCTCTTCCAGCTTGTCTTTCCTGCATTTCTTTTCTTAATTGTTTATGTGCTTTTTTCGATCCACGTTCTAGATCTCTGCGTTTTTTTCGTTCTTGAAACTGTTCAAACAATGAATCCAGATCATAGTTTGATGGATAAAGTTCTTGCGCACTTCTGTCTAATTTTACCTGTCGCTTGTGAACTGTGACTTTTTGTTGCTCAACATAAATGATGACTTCATCTGACATTTCCGGCGATTCATACACTAACCCAATTTTCTTTTGTTCTGTCCAAAATACACGATCCCCTTTTTTATACGTTGGAAACTTGGTTTCCGTTGTAGCTGTCACTTTTTTTGCAAATATTGTTTTTTCAGTTGAATAGTTTCTATCCTGTAAATAACGTTGTGCTGTTTTCACGACAGAAGGAGCCAAGTTCATTTTATTAGCAATCCAAAAGGCATTACTTTCACCTATTTCACCCAGAATCAGTTGATACTTTGGTGTTAGACGTTCTGAATCAAACGCCATTGCAGCGGTCAAAAAGTCTTCATGTTCTTCAGAAAATCGTTTGATTTCTCCATAATGTGTAGTGGTGATCAGAAGACTGCCTTTTTTATAAAATGCTTCCATGATCGCAATCGCTAAGGCCGCTCCCTCATTTGGTTCAGTTCCACTCCGATTTCGTCCAATAAAATCAAGCTATTTCTCTTTGTTTTCGCTAAAATTTCAGAAATATTTTGCATATGTCCAGAAAAAGTACTTAATGCATTTTCAATACTTTGTTGATCACCGATATCCACAAAAATTTGATCGAACAATGCAACCGTCGTTCCTTCATCAGCAATGATCTGTAAACCGATCATGGTTTGTAAGGTAATCAAAGCAACCGTCTTTAAAACCACCGTTTTCCCGCCTGCGTTTGGTCCAGTAATCGTTAGACCTCGATAGTCTTTGCCTAACGAAAGATTTAATGGAACTGCATTTGCTCCTAATATCGTGTGCTTTACGTTTATAAATTCAATGATACCGTCCGTATTGATCTTCGGTTCGATCCCATTGATTTCTCGACTAAATTTGGCCTTGGCAAAAATCATGTCATAATGTGCAACAACTTCGATATTTCCCTGGATCGTCGTCATTTGTTCTGCAATCATCCCTGTCAGTGTAGACAAGATCTGATAAACTTCTGTCGCTTCTTCCATTTTTAACTGATATAATTTATCGTTTAATTTTGCTATAGAGCTAGGTTCTAGAAAGACAGTCGTTCCTTTTGATGAACTTTCAACGATCGTTCCCGCAAGTTGATTTTTATAGCTTGCTTTGATCGGAATGGTAAATCGGTCATTTTTCTTCACGATGACCGACTCTTGGATCTTCGGTTTATTCTGTGTGTTGCGCATAAATGCGTTTAATTTTGCTTCGATTTCTTTTTCACATTCCTGCAGCCCTCTGCGGATTTTTCGAAGCTCGCGACTTGCATCCGTTTCTACTTGATTATTCCGAATCACTTGATAGATCTCATCTTCTATACTAGGAAAAATTTGCACTGTTTCGCTATACTTAGCCAATAAAGGAGCAATAAACTGATTTTTTTGCATAAATGATTGTATCAACCGACTACTCCGTAAAAAATCAGCATAACTGACTAATTCTTTTGGTTCTAAAATGAAGCCCTTTTCTACCTGATTGGTCAAATGTTCAACGTTAGAAAGTCCCATAAATGGCACATGAAGATTCGCCATAAGGAGTGCCTTGCCCTCCGCTGTTTCTTGTTGTCGTTTTTCGACAACCTCTAAACGACTGCTTGGTTTTAGTTGCTCGATTCGCTCTTTGCCATAGGTACTGATTGCATATGTTTTTAATTTATCCTTGATTGTATTGAATTGTGTTTTAGTATATGTTTCTTGATTCATTTGTATCTCCTTCTTTCTTTAGAGATACCTACCTTTGGATGAATAGATCAAATTTTTTTCTGTGTACGTGTTTCTTGATTAACAAACGGCAAAAGATGCAAAAAAGGGATGAAGATTCCCTTCATCCCTCGATCATCAATAAATACAGACCATAAACAGTACACAAAATGGTCGTTAAAATGAGTTAAGATAGGTATCAAACATAAGTAGGCTAAAGAAACCATCATAAAATGGGTAATAATTCTTCAGCTATTCATTTCCTTAAGTTAGACACTTACACTCACAAAAACACCTCTATGGCTTTCTTTGACTATTCATTTCTCACTAAGAGTATACCTTGCATTTTTTATCTCGTCAACAACATACTCATTAGTCCAGCGCTCGCTTATACAGCTCTAAATAGATTTTAGCTGATTTTTCCCAACTGAAATCTTTCGTCATTCCTTGATTCATCACGTCTGTCCAGATTACTCGCTCGCTTTGATACATAGTGATCGCTCTTGAAATCGTAGACAACAAAGCATCTGAAGTAAATGCTGAAAAGACAAAACCTGTTCCTGCCTTTGTCTCTGGATCAAAAGGTAAAACCGTATCTTTCAATCCGCCGACGCCATGCACAATCGGCACTGCTCCATAACGCATGGCGATCATTTGCGACAGGCCACAAGGTTCAGCTGCTGATGGCATCAAAAATAGATCTGCACCCGCATAGATTAATTGTGCCAATGATACATCGAATAGGATATTTGCACGAAACTGATCTGGGTAACGGTTGGAAAATTGACGAAAAGACTCTTCTATTTCTGGATCTCCAGTTCCTAGCAATACGATTTGTACTTCATTTTCCAGAATATTCGTTAGCTCATCTAGTAATAAGCGAAATCCTTTTTGGACAGTCAGTCGACTAACCACTCCGATTAGCGGAATATCCTGTCGAATCGGCAAATTCATTTTTTCTTGAAGCACTTGTTTATCTTGCATTTTTCCGGACAAATCATGTACAGAAAAGTTCATCGGAATCTGTTCGTCCGTTTGCGGATCATATAATTCTACATCGATTCCATTCAAAATCCCACTCAACTTCTCCTGTTCTAAGCGCAAAATCTCATCCAGTCCAAAACCAAATTCCGGCGTTTGAATCTCATTGGCATATGTCGGACTCACCGTATTGACACGATCAGCATAAACAATACCAGCCTTCAAATAATTGATTGAATCACCTAAACGTATCGACCCATCATCAAAGCGTTCCAGACCGATATCAAAGAAATCCGGCAGAACATTTTTGTCATACGCACCTTGGAATTCAATATTGTGAATGGTCAAAATCGTTTTAATTGAACGATAGGCGTTCACTTGCTGGTATTTTTCTTTTAATAAAAAGGGAACCATCGCACTATGAAAATCATTAACGTGGATCACATCAGGTAGCCAATCAATTTTTTCCAGCATTTCAATGATCGCCAAAGAGAAAAAAGCAAACCGTTCGCTATCGTCTTCATAACCATAAAGATTATCACGATCAAAATAGTACTGATTATCAATAAAATAATAAGTAACACCTTTCAGAACCAAACGTTTAATCCCGCAATATTGATGCCTCCAACCAACATCTACGTAAAAATCACAATATTCTTCACATTGTTCTTGAAAGGCAATTGGTATTTTTGTGAAGAAGGGAAGCACAACGGATAGTTCAACACCTCGTTGCGCTAATTCTTTCGGTAATGCACCAGCTACATCACCTAATCCGCCCGTCTTGAAGAACGGAACACATTCTGCCGATGCAAACAAGACCTTCATCCATTTTCCCCCCCTAAAATATCTGATGTTACAACTTGATTTTTTTGAATGATCACCGGATGTTCCTTCGTACCAATAATTTTCACACCTGCTTCGATCGTGACATTCTTATCAAGTATAGCGTACTCAATTTGAACATCTTCTAAAATTGTAGCATTTGCCATAATGATTGAGCGTTTGATCTCGGCTCCTTTTTTAATGACCGCACGTCTTGATACTAAACAGTTTTCCAAGCTGCCTTCAATGATACACCCTGTCGCACATTGACTGTTTTTCACCTTTGATTCTTTGGAATAATAAGTTGGCACTTCATTTTTCAGCTTTGTATAAACTTTTTTATTGGAATACAATAATGCTCTAAATTTTTCTGGATCCAGCATATCCATATTCGCTTGAAAATATGATTCAACATCATATATATCACTTAAATAACCAGTATATTCATAGGCTGTCGCTTTTTCTTCAGAGATTTTATGCTGAAGAAATGTGTAAATACTTGGTGAACTGTCATTATTTTGATTTTGTTCAAGCTGTTTGATCAGCCAGTCTGTCTGCACAATATACATGTCCATACAAAGATTAACCAGCTCTTCTTCCTGCACTTCTTCCTCTAAGTGATTGACACTAAGCGCTTCGTCAGATTGATTCAGTTTAACAATCGAAGCATCTAATGAGATTTTATTTCTAGGCATTTTTTTATAAACGACGGTAAGCTTATTTTGTTTTTGCTTATGCTTTTTTAGTACCTGTTTAAGGTCGATCGTACACAGTCTGTTACTACCTAAAAAGACTGTATATTCTGATTCAGCTTTTTCAAGATAATCGATCATCGATGCAAAAAAAGGCAGTCCTTGCGCTCTTTGCTTTAAGAAATCTTGGTAGAAATACACAAAATACCGGTTTTGCACAGAGTCTAGATTCCATTCTTTGCCGCCACCAATATGATCAAAAACAGAACGTGTTTCTCCTTCATTAAATACCATAAACAGAGAGTGAATATTGGCATTAGCGATGCTAGAAAGTGGAAAATCGATCAAGCGGTATTTGCAGTCAAAAGGCAATGTGTCCAATGGACGATTTTCTGTCAAAGGCCACAATCCTTCAAATCGTGATATATTTCCTAACACAGCACACATACTATTGGTCTTCATCACGTTTTCCTCCTATCACTTCAGCATAACCAACCACTTCGATCTCATTTTCGTTATATATCACTGCGCCATCACCGATAATGGCATTTTCCCCAACAATAGCATTTTTGATATAAACATTTCTACCGATCGTCGCCCTTGGCATGATAACACTGTTTTCTATCGTTGTTCCGCTTTTAACTTGAACGTCCGTTGAAAGAATACTATTCTTTATTTTCCCGCCAACATAACAGCCGTCCACGATCAGTGAGTTTTCAACCGCTGCGTTTTCAGCAATAAAATGAGGAGGCGAAATCGTATTTTTTGAAAACATCCGCCAATTTTTATCCCGCATCTTCAACACACCATCCAAGTGGATAAATTCCATACTTGCTTCCCATAAGGAATCGATCGTACCAACATCTTTCCAGTACCCATCGAAACGGTAAGCATATACGTTTTCACCAGCTTCTAAGTAAGAAGGAATCACATGTTTTCCAAAATCAAGCAGCTGATCGTCTTCCGAGTAACTATTCAGCAAAGTACTTCTTAATCGTCCCCAGTTGAAAATATAAATTCCCATTGAAGCCAAGTTACTCTTCGGCTCAGCCGGCTTTTCATCGAACTCGATGATACGGTCATTTTCGTCTGTATTCATGATACCAAAACGAGAAGCGTCTTTTAGTGGAACTTCGATCACGCCAACCGTCAAAGAAGCGGCATTGGCAATGTGTTCTTCCAGCATTGTTTCATAATTCATTTTATAAATATGGTCACCGGATAAAACCAGCACATACTGTGGATCGATTTGATCAATATAAGAAATATTTTGATAAATCGCATGAGCGGTTCCTTCAAACCATTTTTCTCCATCAGAACTAGAATACGGATGTAAAATCGTCACACCAGAATCGATGCCGTCTAATCCCCAGCTAGAGCCATTTCCAATATGATTATTTAAGGCCAGCGGTTGATATTGCGTCACAACGCCGACTTTCTTGATTCCTGAATTGACGCAATTACTAAGTGTAAAATCAATAATACGATATCTTCCGCCAAATGGGACTGCTGGTTTGGCAATATTTTTCGTTAATTTCCCTAAACGTGTTCCTTGCCCTCCAGCTAAAATCATAGCAAGCATTTCTGTACTCATCTATTTCGGGTGAAAATCACCCTGCCTCCTTTCGAAAAACCTTGTTTTTATGAATAATTTTCCTAAACATGTCTACCCTTTTTTACTCTCGATTTCCTTTGGTTTGAGAATAATCGCTCCTAAGGAAGGAACGATCGTTCGGATTCGATAATTGAAATTCTTGACTTTTTTCTGTTCTGTTTGGCAGTCTTGATTTAACTGCGTCCAAGTCCCACCGAATTCTTTCATCTCAGTATTGAGTATTTCTTCATAGCTGCCTGCAAAAGGAACACCAATAACGAAGTCCTTTCTTTCAACGGGCGAAAAATTCAATACAATGATCAGAAAATCTTTTTCCTGTTTTCCTTTTCGGATAAAGCTTAGGACAGTGGCTTCTTGATTGTCGGCATCGATCATTTGAAGTGTATCATTTGTATGCTCCAGCTCCCACAAGGCTTTTTCTTTTTTGTAAAATTGATTTAAAACTTCTGTAAAGTGCTGCATACTGCGATTCAATTCATCCTTTAAATCGATCCATTCCAATTGTTGCTCATGCTTCCATTCGAGAAATTGTCCCCATTCACTGCCCATAAACAATAGCTTTTTCCCTGGGAACGTCATTTGGTACACATATAAATTTCTAAGTTGAGCAAATTGCTTATAGCGGTCGCCCCACATTTTGTGCATCAAACTTCTTTTTCCATGCACAACCTCATCATGAGACAACGGCAGGATATACCTCTCTTTATACATATACGTGAAAGAAAATGTGATCAAATGAAAATTATATTTCCGAAAAGCAGCATCCATTTCGTAAAAACAAAGCGTGTCATTCATCCAGCCCAAATTCCACTTATAATCAAAACCCAACGCACCACTAGCAATACTGCCTGTTATTGGCGTTTCTGAAGAGCTTTCCTCGGCAATCATCATGACGTGTGGGTGTGTTTGCTTCACGACAGCATTCAGCTTTTGTAAAAAATAAATCCCAGCCCAATTACGGTTTGCTTCTGTTTCAGCTAGTTCAGGTGGCATTTCTTCATAGTCAAAATAGATCATGTTAGAAACTGCATCAACACGAATCCCATCAATATGAAAGGTCTCGATCCAATAAAGTGCACTGGAAATTAAAAAGCTTTGAACTTGAGGCTTGGCTAGATCAAAATTCAACGCGCCCCAGCGGCTATTTTGAGCCTGCGCCTGTTCACTGTATTCAAATTGTGGCGTACCGTCAAAATACGCTAAACCATCATCGTTGATACAAAAATGCCCTGGAACCCAGTCGATCACTACGCCAAGATCATTTAAATGACAGGCTTCTACAAAATCTTGAAATTCTGCCACCGTTCCATAAGAAGAACTTAACGCAAAATACCCGGTCAGCTGATACCCCCAAGATGCCCCTAAAGGATGTTCCATCAGCGGCATAAATTCAATATGGGTATAGCCCATTTTTTTGACATAAGGGATCAACGTCTCTTTGAGCTGCGCAAATGTAAATGGTGTACCATCAGCTTCTGAGCGCCAAGAACCTGCGTGAACTTCATAAATAGTCAGTGGTCGCTCTAAAAAGTTAGAACGCGCTTGATTCTTTCGCCAAACACTATCCTTCCAGCGTTTCTTCGGATGTGACTGAACAATCGCTGCACTATTTGGCCGTGATTCAAACGCTCTAGCAAAAGGATCGATTTTATACACATGCCTTCCGTCTGCTTGCTGTACTAAATATTTGTAAAAATCGCCCTGCTTAGGCGTTTCACTAAAAATCTCCCAAATAGCTGGCTGCTCTGTTCTTGTCAGCGGCAGTGTTTGTTTCCAGTCATTGAAATCACCTACGAGCCAAATTTTCTGAGCTTGCGGTGCCCAAACTCTAAAAACGAATCCTTCTTTTCCATTACGGTTTTCCGCATGGCAGCCAAGATAATCATGGCTATTAAAATTCTCACCCGTTTCAAAAGATAGTGCTGGATTTTTTTTACTGTTCATATGCCTCAGCCTCACTCTCTCAAAGAAAATTTTAAAACAGTCGAAAAATTGCGCCTTTTTCTATATTGAAAAAGGTCAACTGTTTCTGAAACTGATACTTAATTGTTCGTTTCAACAACTTTTCCATTAAGTAAAAATGAGTATCACTAATTTAAATCTAACAACAAAATGAAAAAAAAGAAAGGGATAGACTTCTAGAATATAAAAAAAGAAAGCAGCAAATAAAAGTAAAGCATACTTTTATCTACTACTTTCTATGTGAAAACGATTTGATCAGACTAGCTTAATTTTTAAATACTAGCGCTATTTTTGCGACTATTTTTCTAGCCAGCTTACTACTCCATTCAAAGCATCTGCAATACCAGCTGGATTTTTTCCGCCCGCTTGAGCCATATCTGGACGACCGCCTCCGCCTCCGCCGACTTTAGGAGCGATTGCTTTGATCAAGTCACCAGCTTTTAAGCCTTTTTCATTTGCTGTTTTAGTCATGGCTGCCAATAAGCTGACTTTATCCTCTTGAGCAGTTGCCAATACTAGCACATCTGATAATTCTTTTTGTTTCCATTGATCTGCTAATTGGCGTAATTGATTCATATCTTTTACGTTTACTTGTGCAGCAATATAGGTCGTTCCAGCAACTTCCTTAACGTCTTTGAAAATATCTCCAGCTTGTTGATTTGCTAATTTACCAGCAAGTTGTTCGTTTTCTTTTTGTAAGTCACGTAGTTGTTGTTGCAATTGTTCTGTTTTAGACACAACTTCTTTTAATTGTGGTGATTTAACGATTCCGGCAATCGTTTTTAATTGTTTTTCTTCTTCATTCATTAGTTCATACGCTTCTTTGCTAGTCACCGCTTCGATTCGACGCACACCTGCACCGATCCCTGATTCAGAAACGATTTTGAAAATACCGATGTCTTCTGTATTGGACACGTGTGTTCCACCACAAAGTTCGATGGAATAGCCGCCAATATTTACCACGCGGACTTCTTTTCCATATTTTTCACCAAATAGAGCCATTGCGCCCATATTTTTAGCTGTATCAATATCTGTTTCAATCGTTTCTACTGGAATAGCTTCCCAGATTTTTTCGTTAACGATCGTTTCCATCTGAACTAATTCTTCAGGCGTCACTTGACCAAAATGGGTAAAGTCAAAGCGTAAATGTCCTGGTGCTACTAATGATCCCGCTTGATTTGCATGATCTCCTAAAATATCTTTCAAGGCACGGTGCAATAAGTGGGTTGCTGTGTGATTTTTTAAGATGCGGTTACGCATTTTTTCATCTACATGCAGGTCATAAGTTGCTCCCTCTTTTAAGGTCCCTGTAACCTGAACCGTGTGTAAGAATTGGCCGTTTGGTGCTTTTAACACATTTTCTACGTGAGCGACGATCGTGCCGTTTTGATCCTTGATCGTTCCTTTATCGGCAACTTGTCCACCCATTTCAGCATAGAATGGTGTCTGTGCAAAAATTAATTGTGCACTGCCTTGTGAAAGCTCATTTACGATATCTTCTTCTTTTAGGATCACCAATAATTGACTAGTTGCTTGTAATTCAGTATAACCAACAAAAGTACTTTCAACTTTGATATCAGTTAAAACAGCAGATTGTACTCCCATTGATGTTTCCTTACTACGCGCAGAACGAGCACGCTCACGTTGCGCTTCCATTTCTTTTTCAAAGCCAGCATGATCGACTTTCAAGCCTTCATCTTCTGCAACCTCTTCTGTTAATTCAACAGGGAAACCATACGTATCATATAATTTGAAGATGTCTTTTCCGTTCAACGTATCTTCATTAGCCTCTTTTACTTTTGCTAATAGTTCATTTAAAATGTCTAACCCTTCGTTGATGGTTTCGTGGAAACGCTCTTCTTCCGTACGCACCACTTTTTCGATAAATTCTTTTTGTTGCAGTACTTCTGGATAATAGCTGACCATCACTTCACCAACGACAGGAACTAGTTTGTATAGGAACGCTTCATTGATCCCTAATTTTTTCCCATGCATAACCGCTCTACGCAGTAAACGACGTAGCACATAGCCACGACCTTCATTCGACGGAAGTGCTCCATCACCAATGGCAAATGACAAGGCACGAATATGGTCGGCAATCACTTTAAAGGAAATATCTGTTTGCGCTGATTGACCATACGTTACTTGTCCGCTTAGTTTTTCAACGGCATGAATGATCGGCATAAATAAATCTGTTTCAAAGTTCGTCGGTGCATTTTGTACGATCGATACCATCCGTTCAAGCCCCATGCCCGTATCAATGTTTTTATGCGGTAATGGTTCATAAGAATCATCTGCTTGGTGGTTAAATTCAGAGAAAACCAAATTCCAGATTTCTAAGTAGCGCTCATTTTCTCCACCAGGATAATTTTCAGGATCATCTTCGGCTACATCATTGAAGCTTTCTCCACGATCATAGAAGATTTCAGAGTCAGGACCACAAGGACCCGCGCCGATATCCCAGAAATTATCCTCGATATCAATGATGTGATCCATAGATAGACCAACTTCTTCATTCCAGATACGTTTTGCTTCTGTATCTTTAGGATAAACCGTCACGTATAATTTTTCAGGGTCAAACGCCATCCATTCAGGTGCTGTCAAAAATTCCCAGGCCCAGTGAATCGCTTCTTTTTTAAAATAATCACCGATCGAAAAATTTCCTAACATTTCAAACATTGTATGGTGGCGGGCTGTTTTCCCGACATTTTCGATATCATTGGTACGAATTGATTTTTGTGCATTGGTAATTCTTGGATTTTCCGGCACAACTGACCCATCAAAATATTTTTTCAATGTCGCTACACCAGAGTTGATCCATAATAAAGTTGGATCATTCACAGGTACTAGTGATGCACTAGGCTCAATGGAATGTCCTTTTGATTTGAAAAAATCTAAATACATTTGACGCACTTGACTGCTTGATAGTTCTTTCATTTTTGAATAACCTCTTTCTTGGTTTGGTTGTATTTTTGACGGTTGACGCAATAAAAAAAGCGCTCTTCATTACAATACAAGGACGAACACTCGCGGTACCACCTTGTTTGCAATGAAGTCGCTTGACCATTTCATTACCTCTTAAGTATCCTTTAACGCAGGATCTGCGGTATTGTTTCCAACACTGTTTATAAAAGAGAGCAAATCAACACATGTGAGCATTTCTTTTCAGCCAAGAGAAATGTCTCTATTTCCTCACATCATCAGTCAATCCATTCTTTTAGACACTTGAAATTATAAGGAGTTTCAATGATTTTGTCAATAACTATCCTGAATTATTCTGCTCTATCGCTATGTTTCGGCTAAAGAGAGTTGCCCTAAAAGGTCTGCCGTCTTCAACAAGCACTGCTTGAACGCCTTCCACCTTTCAGCCTACAAATCAATCTTGATACTTTTTCGATATAGATAGGTTTCTGGTGCCAATAGTTGTTCCGGCAAAATCTTATGATTGGAACAATAATACGTCGACAACGACAGCATCTGTTCGATCAAGTGCTCTTTTTTTCGTTCCTGACAGCTTAGTTTTGAAATAGCTGGATCTTGTGTTAGTTCATAACGATTTCTCTGCGTATCCACAACTAAACCAAACATATTTGAGCCGGTCATCTTTTCTTTGATCTGTCTGCCGGATTCATTATTTTGCAGCAATAGTTCATTTCCCCAGCGAAACAGTCTTCTAGTTCCCGCGCCTACAGCAAACTCCCACTGATCCTCAGTCAAAAGATCAAATCCTTGTTTCCACAATGCCGCTTTCAATTCTCTATGTGTATAAGTTTGGTGGCTATAAACAAAGTAACATTCTGCATCAGCGATGAATTCTAAGTAAAAGCGATTTTCCTCTAAAACAGTCGTTGGAAAAGTCCAAGTTAAGCTTTCTTGTTCTGTCAGTTTCGGGAACAAGTGCGCACAAATCTCGGTTTCATAGGAAGTAAATTTCTCGGCTTCCCCTTCAAAAGCACCAGTGATTGTATCAACAATTCCTAAAAATTCTGTCCCTGCCGGCAACGCATATTTTTGAACGAACATGGCAGGAATCTCTGCTTTTCTTAAAGGCGTCGTATGATCGTTGATATAATTTGAAATACCTTCTAACGTTTGTAAATCATAGCGTGTTTCTGGTTCAAGCCACTGATCAGCAGGCTCCATTGCTTCATTTGTCAACGTTGTTTTAAAGGTTGTCTGCTCAAGACTATTCACGTCAAAATCTAGCAACTCATGAGGACGAAGCCCTTCCGCCCCTAAATCCCAGCCTAAGATTGCTTCACTATTTTTAGGAATAAAGACAAATAATTCCCCATCTAGCTCTAGCTCAAACGTGCGACATTTAATCCCGTAAAGTTCAAAATCAACTAATTCGATCATCGTAATATCTATTTTTGGAGGAATAAAATACATTAATAATTGCTGGAGACACGCTGCTTTTTCTGTATCGGTCAATTTTTTCCAGTTTGCCCATTCGATTTGTTCAAATAGCTCCAAAATAACCACTCCTTGTCGGTTGAACTCAGCTTGTTACGTACAAGTATACCATTGAATGATCTATTGATTAAGAAAAATCATACATTGATACAAAATGAAAAAAGATAACAGCAGCAACTGCCATTATCTCTTTTCATTTATTTATAACTATTCTTTTTAGATTTTTTTGCCGTTCTTGTTTGCTGACGACGTTCAACTTTGCGTTTTTGTTTATTGCTGGCAGAAATAGCACGATCGATTTTTTTCTTATAGCCCGGTTTAATTTTTTTCTTTTTCTTTTTGACTAAACCGATCAAGGTTGGATCATCTAATGAATCCTTTGTTTTTTCACGCTTGGTTCTACGATTACGATCATACGTTTCAACGATTTCACCGTCTTTGATTTCCTTAGGATGAAATTCGATCCCAAGTTGCTCTACTTCTGAAATCGCTTCTTCATCAGCAGGTGAATAAAGCGTGATCGCTGTCCCATCTAACCCATTTCTTCCTGTTCGTCCCACACGATGAATGAAAAAGTCCAAATCGCTTGGTACCTCAGCATTGATTACATGTGACACACCTTCGATATCAATCCCACGGGCAGCTAAGTCCGTTGCCACGACATATTGAAATTCAAGATCCTGTACTTGACGCATCACTCGTTTACGCTCTCTCGGAGAAATATCGCCATGGATTTTCGCTACTTTCAAGCCTTGATCCTTCAAATATTCAGTGATTTCGTCAACACGTTGTTTCGTATTAGCAAAAACAATAGCTAAATAAGGATGTCCAATCGTTAATAATTGATAAATCAGACGATTTTTGTCTTTTCCTTTTGTTGAAATCAACCAGTTATCAATCGTTTCCGAAATAATATTTTTCGGCTGAATATGCTCAACAACAGGATTTTCCATATATTTTTTAAGGAATGGTTTCAGCTTTTCAGGAATCGTTGCTGAAAAGACCATCATTTGCAGCTTATCCGGCAAACGTCCAGCAATTTGATCGACTTCTTCTAAAAAGCCCATATCTAATGTCATATCTGCTTCATCAACTACAAAGGCAGATGCTGTATGTGCTTTTAATGCCTGTTCGTTGATCAGATCCAAGATTCTACCTGGTGTTCCGATCACCACATGAGGCTGTTGATTTTTCAATTTAGCCAGTTGGCGCTGTTTATCTGTTCCACCGACAAAATTTGTTACACGAATTTCCGGTTGACTAAATTTACCGATTTGGATCGCTTCTTGATAAATTTGATTGGCCAACTCTCGGCTGGGTGCCGTAATCACTATTTGAACTTCATCAAGCTCAGGCTTTATTTTATTCATCAATGGCAGTAAAAACGTGTGTGTCTTCCCGCTACCTGTTTGAGATTGACCGATGACGCTTTTGCCTTTTTTAATCACAGGAATCAGTTTTTCTTGCACTTCTGTTGGCTGCTCAAACCCTTTATCTGCTAATGCTTCCATAATAAAATCATTGAATTGAAATTGTTTAAATGAACTCATTTTCTCACCGCTTTCTATCCTTGTTGTCTAAGTCCTCATGCATTATACCATAAAAACCCATGATGCTTAGTGATTTTCTCTCTTTTTATAAAATAGACGACACGTTTTTTCTAATGACTTATGAAACAAACAGGAACTTCTTCCTCTTATTTAGTGTAGTAGAAAAAAGAAGAATAGTCATTTGACACAGTAAATATATTTTGCAAATCAAAAAAATTGCAGTATGATTGATTTGTAGGCTTTTAGATCATTTACTACATGCTGCATTTTGCTATGCAGCGTGTAATCAGTTTTTACATACGGAGGCTTTTTTATGTTAAATCCATACTTTGCTTTTGGCGTTCCTATCTTTTTACTTTTTTTATACATTGTATTTGCTATTATTAGAAAAAAAAGCAAACTGCACTATATCGGATTCGTTCTTTTACTAATTGCAACCTTTATGATGGCCTTTAGTTTTCAAGTGTTGCAAGGATTGTGGACGTTGGAAGATAATCATTCTACAGAGCAACTAAATAAGCTAAGTTACTCGCCAGAATTATTGTGGATTCCGCTGATTTTAGGTGGCGTGTTAGCCGTTCTCAATCTTTGGCGTGGGGTGAAAAGAGTGCAATCTTTTCGGGAAGATTCTAAATAGGGACACAAAGCGCTGGAAAGAATGCAAGACTTCTTTCTAGCGTTTTTACTTATTAAGAATAGCTATTCTTTGGGATATCCTCTTGTTATAATGAATACTATCAATAAGCGAATGGAGATAAATTTATGGATATCTGGGAAACGTTGTATGAAAAAGCCCAAAAAGAGTATTATCCCACAGAAGTTACACCTTTTATTTATGCGCATCATGTTGTTTGCGCATTAGAAAGTGAAAACGGTGAAATTTATACTGGCTTTTGTATTGAAAGTTGTGGTGGTGTTATGGATTTATGTGCTGAGCGGACAGCCGCATTAAATATGTACATGAATAGCGGTCAAACAGTCATTAAACGCAGCATTACATTTCGTAGTGATGCTCCTGAAGGTTTAGGTGGAATGCCTTGTGGTGGTTGTAGAGAACTATTACTCCAATTTTCTCCTAAAAATAAAGATACCGAGATCATGGTCGATTACCAGACACGAGAAACGGTTAGACTTGAAGAGTTAGTTCCAAAATGGTGGGGTTGGACGCGGTATGAAAATCAATAGATCTTAACACTTGCGAAAAGGGGTAAAAAAGACAAAAAACAATACGCGCTCACTTTCTCCTATTTGTTACCTATTAATTACGCACTATTTACAATTTTTCATGAAAATAAAGTTCAAAAAATTTCTTCTGTTCCCGTTGAACCGGCGTATTCAATTCGGTATACTTAAGTTGTAGAATAGAAATGAAACGAAGGAAACTTTTCCTAGTTTAAACGATAATTAAATAATCATTGGCACTTTTCCATTTGACCGCCAATCAAATGTACAAAAGTATTGTAATGACAGCACACACTGCCGGAACAAACTGCCAATAGTGCGAGAAACAAACTCGCTTGTTTTGTTGTATCTAACTTCTTTTTAGATATAAAAGACAGGTTTATTTGTTGGACTATTGTCAACGGTATTAGTGAAAGCTGATACCGTTTTTTCTATTCTGCTAGTTTTACCAGGGAGGTGAATCGTTTACACGTTGTACAAGCATAAAACAGAAAAAAATAGGCACTTTATCACTTGGCGCCAACCGAGTGATAAAGCCCTGCATAGACAGCACACACTATCTATACAAGTTGCCCTTGCTAGTTCCGAAGTTCTAGCTTCTTTATTGTACCGAATTTTTGTCTGAATTTCTAGACGTGATTGTTATTTTTCGGTCGTTTAGCTAAACTTCTCTCGCTTTGGAAACGATATTGGTAGTTGTACGCTGCTTGTATCGTTTTTTTGTATCGTTTCACCCATTATTTTGAACGAAAGAAAGGAAGATTTTTATGGAAAAATCAGTAAAGTGTATTAAAGCAGTTCCTTATCAGGATATTTTAGATGTAAAAGAGGTCTTAGAAAGAATGCAATCTTGGGAAAAACCGTTGTTATTATTGAATGATTTTTTCAGTGACCAAAATATACCTGTGAACAAAAAGAAAATCATTCGTGAATATTATGCTTGTGGGAAAATTTATCACAGCTATTTTAAAGAAGTGGAAAGCATGCTGAACATTTTAGAGAAACAGATTTGTGTTATTACTGAAAAACAGTCGATTTCTATATAACAAAATAACGACAAAAAGACTGAAATAAACATACGTTATTAATGTTTATTATGATATAATAAAAGAACAGAGAAGTTATGACGGTGGCGACTTCTGAAAGGTGGTGGTGCTTATGAAAGTGAGTACTGAAATTACAGAAGAGGCAACGCTCCTAATAGTCGCCTTGTACTGTTCAACATCAGTTCATAAAACCATTCACTGTGTTTCTCAGCAAAAGGAGAATGCCTTTTGTCCGCATTGGAAGCAATTCAGCTGATTTTAAGCTTTGGTATGTTTACCATCGCCTTGATCAAACTGATTGTGGAATTGCTTAAAGACAAAAAATAACCGTCAGCTTTGACTGGCAACGGTTATTCTTAAAAAAATAATCTAAACTAGTTACCGTCTTAAACGGCTCTGTCGAAGAGGGTATGTTAGCGCATATCCTCTTTACGAGCTTATTATAGCATAAAACAAAGCAATTTTGTAGAGAAATCTACCTGATTAGTTCAAACAAAAAACGAGTGCCAGAGATAAACTCTTAACACTCGACAATGATAAACTGCTTGATTATTTATCCTCTAATTCTTCTTCACAAACTCAGATTTCAATTTCATCGGACCAAATCCTTCAACTTTACAATCAATATTATGGCCATCTGCCGCATCAACCACTAAACGAATGCCTTTCACTTTCGTGCCTTGCTTGATCGCCCCACTTGCCCCTTTGACTTTTAGATCTTTGATAACTGTTACATTATCACCATCAGCTAACACGTTGCCATTTGAATCTTTGATCACAGCAGCTGTATCTTCTGCTGTATCTGTTGGTGACCATTCATGTGCGCATTCAGGGCAGATCATCAGACCTCGATCCTCGTAAGTGTATGTTGAGCCGCATTCAGGGCAACTTGGTAAATTTTCCATTTAAATTCTCCTTCATTATCGTTCTCTTTTAAAGTATTATCACTTCATTTTAGCGTACTTCTAAACGAAAGAAAAGAACTATTCTATTTACAAATAGTAAATTTAATTGGATTTATTTACTTTCTTTGCCTTTTTCAACGTAAGAAAGATCATTGACACTATCGATCGTATATTTTCCATTTTTATACGTTACTTTTGACACACTCGCATTTTTCAATCCGCCATCTGGCAAGTCTGCATTTGCATCTAATTCACCTAATAATGTAATAATACTCATTCCATGTGACACGACTAAGACATTATTTGTGCCTTCTTTTTCTGCATCCTTCACAATATCATCCAGACCTGCTGTTAAGCGAGCAACAATGGTTTTACTATCTTCTGCCGGCCAGTTGACACCTTCTTCAACATTTTTCTTATCTAACTCGGATAACACATCAGCAAAACTCAAAATACCTTTATAAAAACCAACTTCCTGCATCCATTCGTTGTATTCTTCATAGGTTTTTCCTTGTTCTTTTGCGACTGCGCTCAGCATCTCTTCGTTCATTAACCCTTCATAGGTGCCAAAATTATATTCTCTAAGTCGTTTGTCTTTCGTCATTTTTTGGATTAGCTCTTCTTGTCCATTATTTTTCAAGACCAACTCAGCTGTTTCAATCGCACGTCCACTGTCACTAGTAACAACTTTATCGAAGGTTACATCAGACAGTCCTTTGCCCAAATCTTCTGCAACTTCAACTCCAGCAAGTGTTAATGGCGCATCGATCCAGCCTTGAGAACGATCTACCGTATTCAACATCGTTTTTCCATGACGTGCAAGATAGATCACCACTTCAGAGCTTTTACTTTCTTTTGCCTCTGTTTTCTTTTCTTCTGTAGCACCCCCATTACTACACCCACCTAAGACCATTGTTAATAAAGCCGCTCCAACAAACATTTTTTTCAATTTCATTTTCTTCTCTCCCTTAACTTAGCTATTTTTTGTTGTCTAGTCGTTAGATTGCTCAACTTCTAAAAAAAGAAAAAACCTAACCACACCAAGTAAAATCACTTGGTACAATCAGGTTTAGCTTGTCTATGACAATCACTATCCGCTATTCAACTAGCCTTAGTATAATAGATACAACATGAATTGTAAACACTTTCATACGCTATTTTATGAATCTCTCACACAGTTCTTGAATTTCACTATAGATGACATCGACCTCTGCCTTATTTTTCGCATTGGCACCGCTAGCTAAAGGATGCCCTCCACCATGATGTTTTTTCGCTAATTCATTAATCACAGGTCCTTTTGATCTTAACCGTACACGATAGTATCCCTCAGGTTGTTGAACAAAAATCGCCCAAGCTAACACTTCATCAATCACGCCCGGTAGAGACACGATTGCCGCGGTTTCAGAATCTACGATGCCGTATTCATCTAATAACGTTTGAGGCAAAATGACTTTCGCTGCTCCATTGTTATCGACTTCAATATTTTGATAGACATAACCGGCCAATTTTGCTACACTCATCGGGATTTGCTCCAGCTCACGATTCAAGTCAGCTGTTTTAAAATCATACGTCATCAATTCAGCTGCAACCTCAAGCGTATGGGGAGTTGTCGCTGGATATAAAAACCTGCCCGTGTCACCAACGATTCCTGCATACAAGAGTCTAGCTGCTTCATCACTCATCTGTAGTTCAGCCTGATTATGATGATAAAAATCTACAATGATTTCACTGCAGCTGCTCGCTTCTGTATTGACCCAAATCAAATCTCCGTAAGGATCATCATTGGGGTGATGATCGATTTTGATCAACTGTTTTCCCATTTTATAGCGTTCATCACTGATTCTAGGAGAATTCGCAGTGTCTGTAACAATTACCAACGCTTCTTTATAGAGATCATCTGAAACTTCATCCATTGTTGCTAAAAATTCCAAGCCTTCAACAGGTCCACCCGCTTGATAGATTTGTTTTTCAGGATAACTTTTACGCAATATTTCCGCCAATCCAACCTGAGAGCCAATTGCATCTGGGTCTGGTCGTTGATGACGATGAATAATAATCGTTTCGTATGCTTTGATCGTTACTAAAATTTCTTTTAAAACGTCCATCCTATATTCCTCCTAAGTCCGCTCCATTACTTGACAGACCACAATAGCCTTAGCCACAAGCGCATTTTCTAAATAAACTTCGATGTCCAGTTTCGCTGAACGTCGACCGATCTCCAACACGCGTGGGCGAATATCCAGTTCACTTTCCAGCTGAATCAATCGTAAATAGTGTAAACTCATTTGTTCGATCAAAACGTTTCTACGCTGATTTGTAATCATCGTCCGTTGAGTCACGTTTGCAATAATCTCACTTAAAACACCAAACGAGATGGTTCCGACACTGTTCACCATTTGCGGTGCAACAGTAAATTTAAATTGAATGTCACCATTCTTCCCGGTCTCTTCCACAGGCATAACTTCACCAGAAATTTGATCCGAGATCGTATCTGCGATTTGCGGTTGTCTTTGGACGAGCTGCATTGCTTTCATTACATCTTGTCTGGAAACAAATCCAACCAATGACAAATCGTCTTCAACTACGGGCATAACTTCTAAGCCATCCCAAATCATTTGGTGGCTGACACTTGCTACACTCATCATTTTTTTAACAACGATCGGATCTTTCGTCATTACCTTATCCATCGTTAGTGTTTCTGATTTTCCTAGTACATCTTTCGCTGTTACAATCCCCACCAAACGAAGGCTTTTATTCACTACTGGAAAACGAGAATGGTGTGTTTTTTCAGACAAGTGCTGATAATCAGCGATAGTGTTAGTGGCATATAAATAGTTGGTCTTTTCTAAACTGGTGTAAATATCACTGACCAACATAATGTCTTTTTTAATCAATTGATCGCTTAGTGCACGGTTGATCATTGTCGCAACAGTAAATGTATCGTACGTCGTTCTCAAAACAGGCATTTCCAATTTATCTGCTAAATCAGCTATTTCACTTTCAGTATCAAAACCACCAGTGATCAAAACTGCAGCGCCATTCTCTAAGGCTAATTTTTGTACGCCTTGTCGATTTCCGACAATCATCAGTGAGCCTGGAGTAATATAGCGTGTCATCGCCTTTTCAGTCATGGCTCCGATCACAAATTTATTCAAGACTTTATCTAAACCAGCAGAGCCACCCAACACATCTCCTTCAATAATCCGAACAACTTCACCAAAGGTTAATTTTTCAATGTGTTTTTTTAGTTTCCGCTCAATCCGAATGGTTCCTACACGCTGAATCGTAGAAACTAATCCGATATTTTCCGCGTCTTTGATGGCACGATACGCTGTTCCTTCGCTGACACCAAGATTTTTTGCAATGCTTCGAACTGAAATCCGGTCGCCGATTGGTAAACCTTCAATGTATTTCAATATTTGATCGTGTTTCGTAGCCATAATATCCTCCTAAAAATCTATGTTCTTAAGCATCCATCCAATTTACTCTATCTTCAACCCATCGTACTTGTTCGTTTATCTAAAAACCAATAGAAATCGTTACCTGTTTTATTCAGTTCTAAATGAATACTAAAAGACTAGGACAAAAGCATCTAGTCAGTAGAAACAGATAGGTATCCACGAAAATTAAACGTCATTTTTTTGCCAATTCCAATTCAATTCCGAAGAGTTCATTTCTGTTCCTCATATTTATTCGGATTTCTGATATATAAAATGTAACACGCAAAGCTGTATCTCCATCACTTCTCTTAAAAAGTATAACAAAAAAAAGAACATTTTAGTACAGTTTTTCCTCATTTATTATAACAGAAGTCAAAAATAGGCAAACAGTTATCTTCACTAAAAATTTTTTTCTGTTTCTATTGAAATTGATTGTTCTAATTTAAGGACATTTTTCGTTGGATAAAAATGAAGCTGTGATAAAAATCATTTGGATTTGAGCACTGAGTAGGCCATAATCTCTATCGATTTATTCTTGTTTTTACATTAACAGTGACCGAGACATAACTCTATGAGTTACACCCCAGTCACTTAGAATTGGAATAAACGGTGGAAACAGAAGCAGCAACTACACTGTGTTTCGTTCTCATCAATCTCTATGTATCAAAGACACTAAGAATTGAAGGACTTGGTTCTTGGGATTAAGCATTTCTGTTTCGTCCTCTGTTAAAGCATTTTTAGTAACCAGATTAAGCAGTGGACAGACAAGCCGACCAGTACATCTTTTGCTATCCCCTCGAACAATATAACACTATCCTAGTATACATTTTTTTCAGATTTTCAAGGTCACGTAATAGTTATTTCTCTTCTTTATGGTCTTTAATATTTTTAAGAAAATCTTCAAATAATTCAGTGCCAATTCCCATTTTTTTGTAGTTTTCTAATATCGATTTCAATTCCATCAACAAATACCCTACGTACAATACATAAATCAAACCAACCCCTGCTCCTCCAGGAATTAGTGGCGCTAATGGAATAAAAAACATGAGCAGCACCATACTTGCTACTTTTCTCAAAATTCCATTGATTCCTACTTTACTTAAAAAGAGCATATCTGGATTAATCTTTGCTGCTATACTCCCGCTTAAAAAATCAATGATCATTGCCACGCAAATTAATGCTAAAACATAAATTGCTTTGTGATCTGCATCCGCTAAAAAGCGATCTAAATACTCAAACATCTTCATAATTACCACCTTTTTCTATTTTTAAATGATTATCCATTATATATTTACAGTGCCGATCATTCACCGTTTTATTAACAGATGCATATAGTTTAGCTTTTTTTCAGCTAGGCAAACTGCCATTAGTCTCCCAAAATAGGGTCATTTTTCTATCAATAATACGCCACTTTCATAAGATTCTGCGAAGTGGATCATTGCTTTATCTAACTCGCGATAAAATTTACTTTCACTCATATGATAATTCATATAAATTGCGATATTTGTTGTAAACTGATAATCCATGTACTTATCGTATAATAACTGCCGATCATATGGATCCAATTGGTTCATTGCATTCATGATTTTTGTTAGTTCAATTTCTGCTAATTTTTTTCGATCAATGATTTTTTCTGCTGATTTTAGAGGAACATAAGCAACTTGTGACATTTCTAAAATATAGGTTGTCGTGATTTTTAGTCCCTGCTTTTCCCCAGCAATTCTTACTAAAGAATGATAAGCATTCAATACTTCATGGACCTTCTTTTTTGTTTTCTTTCGATCAATTTTGGGAAACAATAACATCATTTATCCGCTCCTTTATTCTTATTGTTTTGCTGAGATTTCTTATCTTTGTGATATTCTTTTGAGTTATCTATTTCCTGATTCTCTTGAAATAACTCATTTGCCAACACTTTTGCCTGTTTTTCTGCTTGTACATTACCTAACTCCGCCAATTGTAAGTAGTAAACAAGCAATTTACTTTTCATTTTTCGCGCTTTTATTTTGAGCACCTCCTGATCGTCGCTTATTTTGGCTTCTCACCTTAGTTAATTTGCTAATATAAAGTAAAACATTGACTTATAATAGCTTTTACGCTATTATAAAGGTATAGCTAAACGAGCTTATTCTCTTTCTTAGTACTTGTACTTTAAGTCTAAGTATGGAAATAGCTTAACTGGCTGCTTACTTATAAATTAGCTTATAAGAATAGTATAATAGTTTAAAAGCTAATTGTCAATTAAAAATAGCTTAAAAGCTAATTTATTTTTATTCAAGCTTATGAAAGGTTGAAAAGCATGAGTTTAACTTACAGAATCAAAGAACTAGCTGATCAGAAAAATGTTACCTTTGCTGAAATTGAACGGAATGTTGGAATTTCTAATGGTCAAATCCGCCGTTGGGATACTTCTTCTCCAAAAATAGAAAATATTCAGAAAGTCGCTGATTATTTTGATGTTTCTACCGACTACTTATTAGGAAGAACCAAAAGTCCAACACGGGAAGAGGCGCTTCCTAAAGAAGCTCTTTCGTCACAAATCATGTTTCGAATGAATACAGAGGGCTTATCAGAAGCAGAAGTAGATGAATTGAAAGATGAAGTAGATCGTTTTCTTCGATTCAGAAGATCCGAAATCGAACGTGAACGAAACTTAAAACAAGACGACAAGGCGTGATTGGATGACAGAGCAAATTGATGAATACCTTAGCTTTTCTGATAAAATCAATGATTACATTTCAGCAGTGATGGTCGCGAATAATATCGGTTATGAAAACTATGATTGTTCCTATCTTTGGGATTATGTTAAATCTAAAGGAGTGTTCATGCGCGGCTTTCCATTTGATGGTGTGGCAAAAGATCGTATTTCAGGTATGATCGTCAAAGATGATTTAGAAACAACAATTGGTTTTAATCAAAATATGAGTGAAAAAAGAAAAAATTTTACGATCAGTCATGAGATCACTCATTACTTATTTCATATGAACGAAAATAAAACGATTTTTACTGATACTGAACAGAGTTTGCATTATTCTTATAATGAAGAGCTGCACGAATTCCAAGCGAACATCGGTGCCTCTGCGATCCTTGTGCCTGATATTGTTTTGTTTCGCTTTTTAAAAAAAGGATGGAATTTAGCTCAGCTCTCTCACCATTTTGGCATTTCAGAGAGTGCTTTATACATTCGCTTGATTCACACAATGCAGGCAAATTTTGGTGTTTCTTTTGTTGCTGCGAAAATGAACGCAGATACGATTCGTTATAAATTTAGCGGTAAAGGACAACGAGCTGCTGTAGAACTTGGTACAAATTTAGAAGCTCGACTGTTTAAAACAAATCGATTTATTGAAGCACTATAAAGGAATGAACTTTAGCTTTACAAAACAACTGATGACGGCATTTATTCTTAAATAAAAACCATCTCTCCTGAAAATTTAGGAGAGATGGTTTTTGTTTATCTAACGATCTATTTTTAATCAATTTAGATTTTTGCTTAGCTTCTTCAAATCCTTATAAAATATTTTTTTAAAGAGCAAATTGATGAAAAGCAATACACCTTCAAAAAGTAAACCCATTATAAAAATACCTAAAGTTAATACTAATATATATAAAATACCTAATTTGACACCTCTATCTTGAAACACTTGACTAATATTTAAAAAGTCTTTCAAAGGTATCCAGCTTTCTGGATTATCTAAAGGTATGATAAGTTCTTGCATTGGATCGTCCGCAATCACCTTGGTAGAGACTGTTTTTAATAAACCTAAACGATTTGGTAAAGGATTTCCTTTTAAGTGAAGTCCTCTAAAAAATGTCGATTCATGAAAAAGATAAACTGTAAACGTTGCAGCTGATAACTTATTGATGATACTAATACTTCCAATCTTCATTCTACTGAACAATTCAAAGATAAGCACACTACAAATTAGAAATAAAACGCTTGGAGACCACAATACATTGTTAAAAGGAGAGCTAACAAACACACTGTTGCCATTTTGATAAAATTGACGAATATTTATATTCAAATTCAATTTGTATTGAATGACTTGAATCAACATAAAAACCATTATAAAAAATATCAATGTTAATACCCGTATATTTTTTAAAGGATTATACAAACGAATAAACCCGCCAATCGCATATACAGAAATCCCAATCACAAAATTCTGAATCTTCAAATTAACAAGTACGTTAAAAAATTCCATAAAACTCAATAGTATGACCAAAATAATGATAAAGTTCAAGTAAGATTTCTTATCAAGTGAATTCAAGTAATCATTGAGAAAAAATTTTGCAAAAACAATAATAAATATATAGTACCCAATGAACCACCAACCATTCAATGCCATATGCATATTGATATTCGTTGAAATAGGCATATGGAACCTACCAAATAAATACGCTAAACATAATAGCACCACTGCGAGCAAATAAGAGCGATTCAATAATTTTGCCCCTGGTTTTACCACATTGATAGTTGATTTTTTGATCAAAAAATAACCTGTGATTAAAATAAACAACGTATTTCCAATTTGACCAAACGTATAGATGATTTGGATAATATCTAAATGATAAAAATTGGATCCGTTTTCCGGATGTACGAGTGCAAAACGATTATAATCGGTATGATGCATGACCAAATGATACATAATTATACCGAGCATCGCTAAAATCCTCAAAAGTTCAAAATTAGATTTGCGATGTGACATTTCCCTGCTTTTCATATTTACCTCCCAACATTAACAAACCTTTTTTATTCTATCATAGTCAATATATCAAATCTATATCTTTCTATTTGATTTTCATTTAAAACACATAAAAAATAAAAAACCACCACGACCGTCGTCAGTGGTGGAAATGAAGGTTGTTATTTACTCTTGGTAGGAGTAAGTATGAAAAACCAATTCGGGATAATTGGCATGAAAGTATATTAACACCTTTATTTGTGATAATGATGAATCACTTTTTTGTATTTCATAAAAAAACCATGAGTAATTACTCATATAGCGCATTGTTAAGCCTTTCTTTTATTTTTCTACTTCTAAACCATATTAGTACCAACATTTTTGAGCCTATGCTACACTTTTAATAGTAGCATTCAATGTTTCAATGTCACTAGCTCCATGAACCGGTCCTGATGGAGAGCACTCCGGATAGACTGATTAAGCTCATTCAGCTTTTAAATTTAGGAGGAATGTATTATGTTGAATCAAGAAAAAGACACACTCTCTGTTTTATTCTCTGACGACGTTCACGGCCCATTTGTAACCTTTATTTTAAACACCCATGTTGCTCATCAAGATGTTGAAAAAGATTCTTTGGCTTTTAAAAACTTTGGAAAAGCTGCGAAAGTCCGTTTTGAAAAGAAATATCCTACCCTCTCTTGGTCTGTTTTCCAAGACAAAATCGATGCCTTGCTTGCAGACTCTTCATTTTGGCGAAATGCTTCAAACAGTGTATCAATCATTATTAGTGAAAAAGATATTTTCATTCATCGCTTACACGTGCCCGTTGACAATCAATATTATGTAGATGACCGTCCGTATCTTTTAGGCATCATCAAAAACAATCAATTTAACTATCGCTATTATTTAATGGCGTTAAATCGTGATTCTATGCAAATTTATTTAGTTGAAAATAACCGAGTGACTGCTGTTGACCTACCAGAAGATGCCCCAACTGATTTAGTAGGCGCTTTAGGAGATGAATTGACTGGCGGCAATCTAAATTATTCTACAAAAGCTGGTTCTGGTTATAACGGTTCTTCAAAAGAAGGCGTAGCATACCATGGTGTTAATACTAAAGACCAAGAAGTTCAAATTGATTGGACAAATTATTATCAAGCGATCGATAACTATTTGAAAGATCATTTTAATAATTCTGAACAGCTTCCCATTCGTCTATATGCCCTAACTGAAAATCAAACATTGTTTAAAAAAATTGCTAAAAATCCTTATTTAATAACCGATGTAGCAGTTTCCCTTTCTCCTGCTCAAGCTTCTATTCAAGGTATCGAAAAAGGAGCCGAAAAAATTAATCAAGCACTAGAAAAAATTGAAACTGATTCTTATAATGGTCTATTGGATAAAAAATATGTAGATCAGCTGGTCGATATCGTGCCTGCTGCCGAAGAAGGAAAAGTTTCTCACTTCTTTATTTCTACAGCAAACTTTGTCGATGAAACATCAGAAATGTCAAATGACGAATTTGATCATAGAAAAGTATTGAATAAAGTCACCGATAAAATCCTTAGAACCGGTGGAAAAGTTTTTGTCTTAGATCAAAAAGCCTCACCTGATGAAAAATCACTATTGGCTATTTTGCGCTATTGATCAATACAATGGACAAGAGCCGCTCAACAAGTAGTTGAGCGGCTCTTTAATTAAGTTTATTAAATATTTTGTTAGCTATAAACCAAGTGAAACTATCTATTAGTAAGGATAACCTTATTCTCATCTAAACAATCTGAACCCTTCCTACTTTCAAATCTATGCAGCTCCAAGGCTGCGCCTTCGGAATAGATTTCTACGATATAACTCTATCATTACCTTCATATTTAACGCTTAATACCTCTATACTATAACAGAAATAAGTTTTTTTTGACAATTAATCTTTGTTTCTTAACAAATTTTTATTTTTCAAAGAGATATCACTAGTCAAGTACAAAGAAATATGCTATTATAAGAGTGTAGTTTTTGTTCGGTAATATATGTGTAGCTGTTTCAAATAAACATCTTCCACATTTTCACCTTTCAAGTAATTGCAAAATATGTGTTAAGACACAAGGAGGATTTTTATTATGGAAACAGGTACAGTAAAATGGTTTAACTCAGACAAAGGTTTTGGATTTATCACTGCAGAAAACGGTAACGATGTATTCGTACATTTCTCAGCTATCCAAGGCGACGGATTCAAAACTTTAGAAGAAGGTCAAGCAGTGACTTTCGACGTTGAAGAAGGCCAACGCGGACCTCAAGCTACTAACGTTAACAAAGCATAATTAACCTTAGTAAACTACAAAAGCTGACGATTACTCGTCAGCTTTTTTTATTTGCTCTCGATCAAACGAACAAGTTCTTCCCCAAAATCTGAACAACTCAATAATGTTGCCTGCTCCATCTGGTCAGCAAAATCTTTCGTTACCGTTCTATTTATCAAAGCCGCTTCAATACTTTCAATAATCAAGCGACTGACTTCAAACCATCCAAGATACTCAAACAGCAATGCTCCAGATAATAATAATGAAGAAGGATTTAGTTGGTTTAGACCTGCAAATTCTGGTGCAGTGCCATGAGTAGCTTCAAAGATCCCATGTCCTGTTTCCAGATTCAGATTCGCTCCTGGTGCAATCCCGATACCTCCCACTTGAGCAGCTAACGCATCGGAAATATAGTCACCATTTAAATTTAAGGTTGCTACCACATCGTAGTTTGTTGGGTGCAGTAAAATATCCTGCAAGAATATATCTGCTATGCGGTCTTTGATGATCAGTTTACCAGCTGTTTCTGCTGCTGCCAATTGTTGATCAGCTGCTGTTTTTCCTAACTCCTCTTTACTCTTTAAATAATCCTCCCATGTAAATACAGCATCAGAAAATTCTGTTTTAGCTAATGCATATCCCCATTGTTTGAAACCACCTTCAGTGAATTTCATAATATTTCCTTTATGCACAAGAGTCACCGATTTTCGTTTATGCTTTAACGCATGCTCGATTGCGCCTCGAACCAGCCGCTCTGTTCCTTCTTTAGAAACTGGTTTAATCCCAATAGCTGATGTTTTTGGAAAACGAATCTTGTCTATACCAAATTCTGTTTTTAAGTAAGTAATCAATTTTTCTGCTTCTAAACTTTCAGCTGGAAATTCGATGCCCGCATAAATATCTTCTGTATTTTCTCTAAAAATCATCATATCTGTCAGCTCTGGATGTTTCAGTGGCGAAGGTACACCTTCAAAATAGCGAACAGGTCGATAACATACATATAAATCCAATTCTTGCCTCAACGTCACATTCAACGAACGAAAACCGCCGCCAATTGGTGTCGTAAGCGGTCCTTTTATGGCAACAAGGTGGTCTTTGATTACAGTTAATGTCTCTTCTGGCAACCAATCACCTGTCATCTTAAAGGCCTTTTCTCCAGCTAAAACTTCTTGCCAGACGACCTTACGTTCATTTTTATACGCTTTGTTCACAGCTGCATCAAAAACCAATTTTGCTGCCTGCCAAATTTCTGGTCCGATTCCGTCACCCTCAATAAATGGGATGATGGGATAATCTGAAACAACCAGCTTCCCTTCTCTAAAAATTAGTTTTTCCCCTTTGGTCATGCTTCTATTCCTCCTGAATGTAATTCGCTATCAAATGTACGATACGCTAACTGCTGTGGACCAACATAATGAGAACGTGGTCGAATCAAGCAATCCTCTTTTTTCTGCTCATAAATATGACCTAGCCAGCCGGAAACTCTGCTCATGGCAAAAATCAATGTGAACAAATCACTGTCAATCGCCAAACAATGGTAGACAGTGGCTGAATAAAAATCAACATTAGGAATCAAGCCTTTCGTTTCTTTTAGATACCGTTCGACTTGGCAAGATAAAAAGTACCACTGTTCTTTTTGAGTTAGCGCGGTAAGTTCTTTCGCTAATTTTTTTAAATGCTTTTTCCTCGGATCTTCCGTCTTATAAACGCGATGACCAAAGCCCATCACTTTTTCTTTGCGATCAAGTTTTTGATTTAAATACTCTTCTACACTTAACGTACCAGAGTCGATTTCAGTCAGCATATCAAAAACTCGTTCGTTCGCCCCTCCGTGCAGCGGTCCTTTTAAAGAGCCGATTGCAGCGGTGATACAAGAATATATATCTGACAAGGTAGAAGCACACACTCGGGCTGTAAAGGTGCTGGCATTCAAATCATGATCTGCATGTAATACCAATGCCTGATTCATCGCTGTGACCTGTATCTCTCCTGCCTCTTCCCCAGTAAGCATATAAAGAAAATTGGCTGCTATAGATAAATCACTTCTTGGCGCGATCGGATCTAATCCTTTTCTTAGTCGTGCGTATGCAGCAATAATCGTTGGCATTTTCGCTTGCAAAGCAATACTCTGTTGATAAGAAGAAGGATCATCCGTTTCCTCCGCATTTGGATCAAATACCCCTAAAAGTGAAATGGTTGACCTAAGAACACTCATCGGATGAAGATTTTGACGCGTTTGAATTTTTAAACACGTCACGATCGTATCAGAGATTGGCATTGCAGCAGATAAATCTTGTTTAAATCGAGCTAATTCATGTGCCGTTGGAATTTTTAGATGCCATAAAAGATAAATCACTTCTTCAAATGGAACATTCTCAGCAACTAAATCATCGATATTAAATCCAGCAAACAACAACTGATTCTCCACGATTGAACTAATTCTAGTTTCAGAAACAACGACACCTTCTAAGCCTTTGTGAATCTCCATCCAAGTACCTCTCTTTCATATATATAACAACGTTCAAAATCATCCCGAATTATACTTAAAGTTTTTTGCGGATAACCATTGGTAAAATTCCGCCATGCTGATAATACGTGATATCAACAGCTGAATCAAAACGAAGAATCGTCTCAAATTGAATCGTTTCTCCATTTGATTTACATGCAGTGACGTTCACAATATCCAAGATTCCTTTTGTTTCATCGATATCAATGTCAAATAACTCAGTTCCTGTTAAACCTAAGCTATCAGCATCCTCACCTGGTTTGAATTGTAATGGCAAAACACCCATCATCACTAAATTAGAACGATGAATCCGCTCATAACTTTTGGCAATTACAGCTTCTACACCTAGTAACTGCACGCCTTTCGCTGCCCAGTCTCTTGATGACCCCATGCCATAATCATCACCTGCCAAAACCACCAGTTTCGTTCCTTGTTTCTGATAATTCATTGCGGCATCATAGATAGCCATTTTTTCTTGTGTTGGCGCAAAAATCGTATAACCGCCCTCGACATTTGGAACTAATTGATTACGAATACGGATATTGGCTAAAGTCCCTCTCATCATTACTTCATGATGACCACGTCTGGCTCCATATGAGTTAAATTCACGAACCTCAACACCTCTATTAATCAAATACTGACCTGCCGGGCTATTTTTTTGAATGCTTCCAGCTGGCGAAAGATGATCAGTTGTAACTGAATCACCAAACTTAGCTAAAACTGCTAAGTTTCGCAATGGCTTTCTTGGTTCTCTTTCTTTGGTCATTCCTGTAAAATAGGGTGGATTCGCAATATATGTGGATTCTTCTTCCCAGCCATATAATGGTTCATCGTTTGTTTCAATCCCATTCCACTCTTCATTATCACTAAACACCTGTGCGTATTCTTCTTGGTAAAGTTCTGGTGTAACGCATTCGTCGATCAATGCCTGAATTTCATCTCTAGAGGGCCATAAATCATTAAAATAAATTGGACTATCATTTTCGCCAATTCCAATCGGTTCATTGAATACATCAATGTCGACTGTTCCTGCCAAAGCATACAAAACAACAAGTGGCGGAGAGGCAAGATAATTTGCTTTGACCAACGGATGGATGCGTCCTTCAAAATTACGATTTCCGCTCAACACGCCTGCAGTCAATAAATCATTTTCTTTGATGACCTCTTCCACTTCTTTTTTCAATGCTCCAGAATTTCCAATACACGTGGTACACCCATATCCCACAAGATGAAATCCCAACTGTTCTAAATATGGAAGCAATCCTGCTTTTTTTAGGTATGCCGTTACTACCTTTGAACCAGGAGCTAACGATGTTTTTACATAGTTGGGTACATGTAATCCTAATTGTGCTGCTTTTTTTGCTACTAATCCGGCGCTCAGCATGACAAAGGGATTAGATGTATTCGTACAAGAGGTAATTGCAGCAATCGTTACTGCTCCTGGTTTTAACTCATGATGCTCGCCTTCTAAGTCTAAAGAAATTATTTTTTCCTGTTGTTCTTTTGATAGACCAAAGCCTTGTAGACCATTTGGTGCTTTGATTGCTTGATCAAAGCTGTTCTTCATTTTAGCTAAAGGAATTAAATCTTGAGGCCGCTTTGGTCCAGCGAGATTTGCTTTGATCTCATTTAAATCAATTTCGATCACTTTTGTATAATTTGGTTCAGGATCATTGACAGGATCATAAAATAATTGATTTTCCTTTAAATAATGCTCAGCGATCCTTACGTCTTTTTCAGCTCTTCCGGTTAAACGCAAATAACGAATCGTCTCGTTATCAACTGGGAAAAAGCCGCAAGTAGCACCATATTCTGGAGCCATATTCGCTACAGTTGCCCGATCAGCTAAGCTTAGATTTGCCAACCCAGGACCAAAGAATTCTACGAATTTTCCGACAACTTTTTGTTTACGTAATACTTGCGTTACCTTCAAAGCTAAATCCGTTGCAGTTGCACCTTGAGATAAGTCATTCACAAAGCAAACGCCTACAACTTCTGGTATCGGAAAATACGACGGCTCGCCTAACATACTAGCCTCTGCTTCAATTCCGCCAACACCCCAACCAAGTACACCTAAAGCATTGACCATGGTTGTATGAGAATCTGTTCCGACCAATGTATCTGGATAAAGCAAAACAGCATCATTTTCTAATTTTTTTTGAGTCACCACTGAAGCTAAATATTCTACATTGACCTGATGGACGATTCCAGTTGTAGGTGGTACTACCCGGTAATTATCAAAGACTTTTTGCGCCCAGCTTAAAAAACGATAGCGTTCTTGATTTCGTTGAAATTCCATCTTCATATTTAGCTGTAATGCTTGCTTAACACCAGCAACATCTACCTGGACAGAATGATCGATGACTAAATCAACAGGAACCTCCGGATTAATTGTTGTAGGATCACCGCCAAAATCTGCTATCGTTTTACGCAGAGAAGCTAAGTCAACAATCGCTGGAACCCCCGTAAAATCTTGTAAAATAACCCGTGCTGGTTTAAATGGAACCTCTCCAGCATTTTTTCCGTCAACAGACCACTTAGCCAGTTGTTCGATATGCTCTTCTGTGATGCCAGTACCATTTTTCTGCCGCAGTAAAGATTCCAATAACACGCGAATGCTAAAAGGCAATGTTGAAATAAATGGCTTTTGCTGTTCTTCAAGTGAAGCCAACGAGTAATAACAGTATTGTTGATTTTCATAGTCAAAAAAGATTTTTGCCGATTGCTTTTTAGAAATCAAAACCATCCCTCCTAAATGTAAAAGTCAAACAGATGTACTCAAAACTATAAATTAAAAAAAGAAGACAGCTTTACTTGTTTCAAAAAAATTCAAGCGACTGCTGCGTTCAATTAATTAAACGTTATCTGATTTCAGTCATTATAACGGCATTAAAATAAAATGTAAACCTTTTAATAAAACTTAGAAGTAAGGTAAACTACCTTGTTTGTGTTAGATTCATGGCAGCCTGTACTATCAACGATAAAACGATTAATGCTAACTTAAAATTAGAAAACACCCATACTATTAACGTTTAATTTTAATCAAAAATGATATGCTGTCCTTGCTTTTTTATCTGGTTCACTTAACATCTAGTGGGATTCATAGCCTTGGATTTTTGCGTTTTATTCCTTTTTCATGTTAGCTGATTTTTTTTATGTACTGTTAAGATTTTTGTCTAAAGTAAAGAGAGAGTCAGAAGAATAACTTTATCCGTTATCCCTCTGACTCTCTCTCCTTGCATAATAAACTAAACACTTACGCATTCGCTTATTTAAACACATAGAAGCTGACTTTCTCCGCTTAAATATCCAAGGTGACGTTTACTTCTTGAACCGGCACATCATAAAAGCGATCTTCTCTTCTACCTAAGAAATCTTTCCCTTGTTGCGGGAACAACGCATACATCAACACATCTTCTGTAGATTTAGCATATTCCTTGATTTCTTCTTCATAGGTTTGAAGTTCTGGTGTTAGTAAATCGGCTGGTCGCACAGTGATCACTTCTTCTTCACCAATGATCAATTTTGTCATTTCTTCTGAAATTGCGACAGGTGGCTTGCCATATAATCCTTTGACATAATCTTTGATTTCTTTTGGCACCATTTTATAGCGTTCTCCACTGATTACATTCATCACAGCTTGTGTCCCAACCATTTGTGATAACGGCGTTACCAATGGCGGATAACCTAAATCAGCACGGACTTTTGGCACTTCTCGTAAAACATCTTCATATTTATCAGCTAACCCTTGCTCTGTTAATTGACTTAATAAATTAGACAGCATACCGCCAGGTACTTTATAAAGCAATGTTTTAGGTTCAGTGTCCTTCACTTTAGGATTTAAAAGACCTTCAGCTCTAAAGCTATCTCGTATTGGATTGAAGTAATCAGCCACTTCTGCAACTTTTTTCATATCCAAATGTGTATCGTAGCCCAAATTTTCTAATGCTAAAGCCATCGACTCTGTTGCTGGCTGACTAGTCCCACCAGAAAAAGAAGAGATCGCCGTATCGATAATATCAGCACCAGCTTCAACCGCTTTTAAATAGGTCATTTCTGCAATCCCACTTGTTGCGTGAGTGTGGACTTCTAAAGGTACTTGGATTTTACTTTTGATCTCTGTGACTAGACGATAAGCATCATCTGGTGTCAAAATTCCTGCCATATCTTTGATACAGATCGAATCAGCGCCCATCTTTTCCAGCTCTGTTGTCAAACCAACAAAGTAATCGATCGTATGGAACTCACTTGTCGTATAAGAAATCGCTGGTTGACAATGTCCGCCATATTTTTTGGTTGCTTCGATCGATGTTTGTAAATTTCTCGTATCATTCAATGCATCAAATACACGAATAATATCGATGCCATTTTCAATCGATTTTTGCACAAAGGCTTCTACTACATCATCGGCATAGTTTTTATAGCCTAGTAAGTTTTGACCTCTTAAAAGCATTTGTAATTTGGTATGTTTCACTGCTTTACGAATCGTTCTCAACCGTTCCCATGGATCTTCATTCAAGAAACGAATACATGCATCAAAGGTCGCACCACCCCACATTTCCAGTGCATGATAGCCTGCTTCATCTAAGGTTTGAATGATCGGCAGCATATCGCTTGTCGGCATTCGTGTGGCGATTTGGCTTTGTTGACCGTCACGCAAGACTGTTTCTGTAAAACGTATTTCTTTTGTCATTTCATCTTTCCTTTCTCAATGAGTTGACTGATTGTTTGTTGCATTTCTTCTATACTATGCTGGCGATTTCTACCGCAAGCTTTTGCTTCATTTTCACAAATAAAACAACGGCGAGCTGGATACCCCAGTTCTGTCCGACTAATAGAAATCAGTTCTTGTTCTTTTTGATAAAGCACATCCAAATCAAACAAGCGACCACAATAATGGGTTTCTTCTAATTGGATCATTTGTTCCTTTAGCTCACTTGGTAGCTCTTTAATGACGAAATAATATTCAGGACCCGTTACTACATCACGATACTTACGTGCCATTCGTTTTTCAGGAGGAATCAGCTGCTCGATTGCTTCAATGACAGTTAAAAAAGCAGTCTTTATTTGCTCGTTTGTTTTAATAGGCCCAGGAATATTCATCGTAGCACTTAATAAAGCACCATGCGGGTGTTTCATTAATAATTCTTGCTGGATCGACACCCGTTTTTCTCTAGCATCCAGCATCATAGGTAAATCAATTTTTTCTCCTTGAAGAACTTCTTTAGACATTTTTGACCACATCAATGATCGACCCATCACGATATTCAATCAGTGCAACGACTTTCTCACCATATTGGATTGCCTCTGGTCGATCGACGATACTGTACGCTTTTTCCTGTAACTCTTTTATCGTAAACTTAGGAACATCCAGCTCTTCAAAATGTGCGATCAAGTCTTGTCGTTCCGGATTAATTGCGATCCCGATTTCGGTTACAACAATATCGATACTGCTGCCTGGTGTAACCACTGTGTTTACCTCTTCTACGATTGTTGGTATTCGCCCGCGAATCAATGGTGCAATAACCAAACTCATCTTGCAAGCAGCGCTTGTATCTGAATGACCGCCTGAAGCACCACGAATTACACCGTCAGATCCTGTAATCACATTCACATTAAAATTCGTATCGATTTCAAGGGCTGACAAAATTGCCGTGTCTAGCTGATTGATAACCGAACCCTTGCTAAAAGGAGAAGCATACATATTTGCATCGATTTCATAATGATCCGCATTTTCACCTAGTGAAACAGCAGAAGGATGATCAAAATCCTGTACATCGATAATTTTTTCTACTAAACCGTCTTCCAGTAATTCGACCATTGCATTGGTGATACCACCTAATGCAAAACTTGCAATGATCCCATCTTTGATCATTGCTTCTTTTAAAAATCGAGATACGGCTAACGCCGCTCCCCCAGTACCTGTTTGGAAAGAAAAACCATTTTTATAATATGGCGAATGTGTGATTACTTTTGCCGCATATTCTGCAATCAAAAGCTCCTTGGGATTTTTGGTAAAACGTGTAGCTCCTTTGGCAATCCCTGCAGGATCTCCGATCGCATCAACTTCTACAACAAAATCGACATCTGTTTGCGGAATGCTGATCGGTGTATTTGGATACGGAACCAAACTGTCTGTAATGATTACGACTTGATCTGCATATTTCGCATCGATCATAGCATAACCTAACGAACCGCAAGTTGCTTTGCCTTTTGTTCCATTTACATTTCCATACGCATCTGAACTTGGTGCACCAAGAAAAGCAACATCGATGTGAATATCTCCTGCAGCAATTGCACGAGCTCTGCCGCCATGTGAACGAATCACGACTGGATTTTCCATGATCCCCTCAGAAATCGCTGCTCCAACTTTGTCACGAAGACCGCTAGATGTAATATTTGTGATCACGCCATTTTTAATATGCTCGATCAAGGGTTCATGAACATTCGCAATAGAGCTTGGTGCAATCGACAAATTTTTAATCCCCATTGCCGCAATTTCTGCCATCACCATATTCATGACAAAATCACCTTCACGGAAATGATGATGAAATGAAATCGTCATTCCATCTTTCAATCCTGTTTTTTCAATCGCTTCTCTTAAGCTGCCTAACAGTTTTGTGTCTCTTGGTCTAACGGGTTGAATCGTCCGACTAGATTCCTGATACTCATGGATATTCGTGAATTCCCCTGAAAATAGACCGTAGCTTTCAGCGTATTTATCTGGAATTTCTTTGCCTACATTATTTTTCATTTTAGACTTCCTCCTCAGAAATCAATTTTGCCGCAATTGCTAATGCAATAACTCGTTCCGCTCGTTCAACGATTGGTTTATCCACCATTTTTCCGTTGACTGAAATAACACCTGAGCCTTTTGCCTCTGCTTCACGAATGCCCCAAATGACTTCTTTTGCCTGTTGGATTTCTTTGGCTGTTGGTTCATACACGCTGTTTACCAAAGGAATCTGACGTGGATTGATAACGGACTTTCCATCAAAGCCTAGCTGTTTGATCAACGCAACCTCTGCCAAAAAGCCCTCTGTGTTCTCTACATCTGAATAAACAGTATCAATCGCAGCGATTCCAGTTGCTCTAGCAGAATGAAGAATAAAACTGCGGGCAAAAAATAATTCCTGACCATCTGGATAACGGCGAGTTTTCATATTGGTCACATAGTCTTCTGCTCCAAGCGCAATCCCAATCAAACGTGTACTAGCTTGAGCAATTTCACGAGCATTTAACACTCCTTCAGCTGATTCGATGGCTGCCATCATTTTAGTGGTTCCAACATTGATTCCGTATTTCGTTTCCATTTCAGTAATCACTTGATCAACAGCCACAATATCCTGTGCCGTTTCTGTTTTTGGCAAACGGATTACATCCACCCCCGCCAAAACCATCGCTTCAACATCCTGACGCCCAACCGTATCTAGTCCATTGATTCGAACAACTGTTTCTACCATTGAATAGTCAAAGGTACGCAATGCATTATAGACAAGTAAACGTGCACTATCTTTTTCTTTTAACGAAACAGCATCTTCCAGATCAAACATCAATGAGTCTGCCCCATAAAGTGTTGCATCCCGCAACATTGAAGCATTAGCTCCCGGGACAAACATCATTGTTCTTCTTAAGCGTTCCATGATTGAATCACCTGCCAATCAATCGTTTCTTCTTGTGCCGCTCTATAAACAGCTGCTACCGTTCTGGCTTCGATCGTACAATCTAAAGCACCTTTATCAACCGCTTTGATTTTTGCATTCATCACCGCTAGTTTTTCTAGAGTGTCTAGTATTTTTTTTCGAATCTGTTGTCCAAATTGTTTTTCAACACTGCTGTCCAGCTCAAGTTGCAGACCATCTGTGCCATTTGGCTCGATCATAATCAAAATATCACTTGATTCAGTTGTACCTGCGGATGCGTTTTGCTTCATTTCCAAAATGTACACCTCTTATTCTTTTTTTTGTTTCATGATTTCAATAAATGTCGTTTCTGGAACAAGCGAGCGAATCGCTTCGTATGCTTGCTCGTTTAACAGGGCTCTAACTCTTGATGCGCTGATCACCTCTTGTCCTAGCTTCTTTCTAGGAAGAATCGTCAAGTGTAAATCAGAAGAAAATTCTTTTTTCATCGCTTGATTATAGATATCTGTCACAGGAGAAAGTGGTTCCTCACCGACATATCTAGTTGTGATTGATAAGACTGGTGCAATTTTCTTTTTAAATAGAACCGCATCTAGGGTCGCCTGAACCCTAGCAACTGCTTCTTGTGCCTGATCCTTTAAAAAATAGGATGGAAATGTCGCACTCGAAACAATATATTCTCTTGTTGGTAAAACGACTACATTCGTTAAATGACGAACGCCTTCTTGAACTAAACGAAAACGAGTAGCTGTATCAAAAAGGGAACGTTCTTCCGAAACAACAAAAATGTAAACTGTTTCATTTTTTTTCGCTGCTTGCGTGATCAAATATAAATGCCCATTCGTAAACGGGTTAGCATTCATAACAATAGCCGCATTTTTTAACGTATTACGTTTAGACGCTGTAATTTCCTTTAAATACTCATTAAAGTCCGGTCCACCTTGTTCCATAAAGGCAATATCTTCTGTTCTGATAATTTCCGAAAAGCCTAAAGATTGGAACAAATGACAGACTGCCGGCTTCGTATATAAAAAGTAATGAGTAAATCCTGACTCAAGTAACTGCACTCTTAATTCTTGTACTACTTGAGTCAATAGATTTTCATTTTGATATGTTGGATCGATTGCGATACACTTCAAAATATTATGATAAATAGAACCCGTAGCAACCAACGCTTCTTCAGCATAAATCCCTAGTGTATAATCTACCTGATCATCTGGTACTAAATCAGAAGCTTTCAACAGCTCAGTCCATTGTTTATACGCTGCTGGATCACGATCCAACCACAACCTTTTTGTCCTCATCAATACTCACTTCCTCATTTATTTGGCTGGGAATATTTTTAATAGTAATTTTGAGATCAAAAAAAGTAAAAATAGGACAAGAAATACGCCACCCATACCAAAAATCATCAGTTCAGCCGCAATTTTCAATGCTTCTATATCCATTTCTATCAAACTCCTTTCACGTTTTGTTGTCTTATCTTATGAGAAGAACGCCAACAATAAGCCGCCGGCAATCACTGAAGCAATTTGCCCTGAAACATTTGCACCTACTGCGTACATCAAAACAAAGTTTTGCGGATCTTCATCGGTCGCCATTTTTTGAATCACTCGACTAGACATTGGAAACGCTGAAATCCCTGCTGCACCAATCATTGGATTGATTTTTTCTTTTCTAAATAGGTTCAATAATTTAGCAAACAAGACACCGCCAACAGAATCCATGATAAATGCAACCAAACCGAAGGCAATGATCATCAATGTTTGAACATTTAAAAATAACTCTGCTTGCATTTTGATTGAAATCGTCAATCCTAATAGAATTGAAACGATGTTCACCAATTCATTTTGCGCCGTATTTGATAAACGATCCAACACACCACATTCTCTCAACAGGTTACCAAACATCAAGAAGCCAACCAGTGGTAAAGAAATCGGTGCAATAAAACCAGCAACGATCGTAATTGCAATCGGGAAAATGATTTTCGTCATTTTTGACACACTATCGGCTTTATAGGTCATCCGAATTTTACGTTCTTTTTTCGTTGTTACAGCTTTGATTGCTATTGGTTGAATAATCGGAACTAACGCCATATATGAATAAGCCGCTACAGTAATTGGCCCTAATAAGTTTGGCGCTAATTGATTCGATACGAAAATTGATGTTGGTCCATCTGCTGCTCCGATGATACCGATAGACGCTGCTTCTTCTATATTAAAGCCAAACATCACCGCAACGATTACTGTGAAGAAAATCCCAAACTGTGCCGCCGCTCCAAACAATAGCATAAACGGATTTTGCAGCAATGGACCAAAATCGATCATTGCACCAATCCCAATAAATATCAACAATGGAAATAACTCTGTTGCGATACCGGCTTTAAACAGAACATCTAAAACTCCTTCTGCTTCTGAACCATTGACCATTTGTGTCAAAACGCCGGTCCCTGGAAAGTTGACTAAAATTGTTCCTAACCCCATAGGGACTAACAATGTTGGTTCGTATTCCTTTTTGATTCCTAAGTACATCAATAAACAGCCGATAGCCATCATGAAAATCTGTCCGAATGTAATTGACGTGATTCCTTGAATTAATGTTTCCACGATTTCACTTCCTCCAAATAATTTCTATTCTTTAATCGATCGTAATCAATGCATCCCCAGCATTGACAACCTGTCCTAAGGTCACATGAAGTCCCGTAACCGTTCCGTTAGCTGTCGCTACCACTTCATTTTCCATTTTCATTGCTTCTAAAATCAATAATGGCTGATTCTCTTTTACTTCATCGCCAACGTTCACTAAAATCTTTAAAATAGTTCCTGGCATTGGTGAAGTCATCGCATCATTTCCAGCTGGTGCACTAGGAGCAGCCGACACTGCCGGCTGTTCCACTGGTGCAGGAGCCGCTTCAACTACAGGTGCTTGCGGTGCAGCAGGTGGAGTTGGTGCAACTTGTGCTTGCGGCACACCACCGATCTCTTCCATTTCTACTAAATACTCTTTTCCATCAATTGAAATCTTAAATTTACGTAACATAACTTTTCCTCCTTAATTTAAAAGCGGAACAGGCTCGTTCAGTTCTGACAGAAAAATAGGAAATGATGATTGAGGTGCCTTTTTGCCTCACTCAGCATTTATCTTTTTTCCGAGGAACTAGCCTGTGCAGCTGGATAATACAAATGATCAACACTTTCTCCGAAAGTCTTGTACTGTTCATCATCAACTCAAGTTCTTTCGTTGTGATTCTCAGCAAAAGCGGAACGAGCTCGTCAAACTCCGACTGGAAAATAGAAAAACATGATTGAGGTGTTCTTTGCCTCACTCAGGTTTTATCTTTTTCCCGAGGAGTTAGCTCGTGCAGCTAGATAATACAAATGATCAACACTTTCTCCGAAAGTCTTGTACTGTTCATCATCAACTAACGAAGCAAATAGACGCAACGTTCCTTTCAGTCACCTTGTACCAATCAATAGCAACTCATCACTTCGTTGTATTTCTTGGCATGATTCTCAGCAAAACGCAACTACTCTCTTTTTTCCTTGATTGACTTCACTATAAATTGGCTTTCTGGTTGATCTGCAGATGCAATACTTGCAGTTATTGCAGATACTAATTGCACTTCAGGATTTCTTTTTAGAATACGTTTAACAACAAATTTACTCTCTGGCTGATTTCCAGCTGCAAGAGCGGTGGCAATCAATGTAACAAATTCATACTCCTCACTTTCTATAGGAATATATCCCGCTATTTCCTGCCATTCAGATTCTTTTTCTGTGTTGGTCAACGGTTCAACTGTTTTTATTTCTTCTTTTTCCTTTTTAAATAGACGGTCAAATAAACCCATGAATTCACATCCTTTCCGCTTATGATTTCATTATAGGTAAAATCTCTGACAAGAAAATGAAATCTACGGGCTTAAATTGTTCTTTCGCTGTTCCTTCACTTCAATTATTGACTAAAACGCATACAAGTACTGATATAACAGCGTTTTAAAACGTTTAATATTTTATTAATATCTTATTAACATCTCTTTAAGAAACCGCTATCATTTATGTTTTTTTGGTGTTCTTTTTCCCTTTATCCGCTATTTATCCCAAGAGACTTGCTTTACACTAAGTTTTGTTAAATGAAATAAGAAAGGGCTTTCCGAATGTTATCTATCGTTATTTTATTTCAATTACTATTCAAATTCCCTACTTGTTTCAAAAAACAAATCGATTATCAAAGGAGAGAAAAAAATGTTACTTACTGTTTTGTCTTATGTTATGATCATCGTCTTCATGTTTGTGATCATGAAAAAGAAAATGTCACCGTTTACAGCACTAGTTTTGATTCCATTGATTTTTGCACTCATCGCAATGTTTGCTGGGGTTTCTAACAAAGGCTCCATTGGGGATTTCGTTATGGAAGGAATCAAGACGACTTCTACTACTGGTATTATGCTATTGTTTGCGATTCTTTATTTCTCCATTATGCTGGACGCAGGCTTATTTGACCCAATCACTAAAAAAATGATCCACATTGCTAAAGGCGATCCAATGAAGGTCTTGATAGCAACGGCTGTTGTTGCGGCTGCTGTCTCTCTTAATGGTGATGGTACAACAACTACCTTGATCTGCTGTTCAGCGTTTATTCCTATCTATAAAAAATTAGATATGAAATTGATGAACTTAGGTGTTTTGGTTATCTTGCAAAACACGATCATGAACTTGCTTCCTTGGGGCGGACCAACTGCTCGTGCCATGAGTGTTTTAAATGTAGGCGCAGAAATTTTAGCTTATTTGATTCCTGGTATGATCATTGCTCTTTTATATGTTATCTTTATCGTTGCTCCTTCTATGGGACGTAAAGAGCGGGCTCGTTTAGGAATAAAAGCGTTATCTGATGCGGAAATCGATGAAATGACGACCGTTACTGACGAAGAAACTTTAGCGATTCGTCGTCCAAAAATCTGGTTATTCAACGCTTTCTTAACGATTTTACTAATTACACTATTGATTACTGACTCATTTGTTGGTCTTGGTTTGCCTCCTTTATTCTTATTCCTTACGGGTACTGTAATAGCGTTGATGGTCAACTATCCTGTCTTGAAAGATCAATCTTCTCGTATCGGAGCAAACGGTGGGGATGCTGTTCAAGTAGTTATTTTAGTTTTTGCTGCGGGTGTATTCATGGGGTTATTCCAAGGAACTGGTATGGCAGATGCATTAGCTCAAAGTTTCACAAAAATCATCCCTAATCAATTAGCAGGCTTCTGGGGCTTAGTGATTGCCTTGATTTCAGCACCAGGTACCTTCTTTATTTCAAATGATGGATTTTACTTTGGAGTCCTTCCAGTACTAGCAGAAGCTGGACGTGCGTATGGCTTTACCGATATGCAAATGGCGTTGGCTTCATTAATGGGACAAGCTTTCCACTTATTGAGCCCGTTAGTTGCCTTTATCTACTTACTGCTTCGCTTAACTGGCTTAGACATGGGGCAATGGCAAAAAGAAGCAGCAAAATGGGCGCTGGGGATCTTCATTATTTTTGTAGTAACGATTGTCTTGACCGGTCATATGCCGTTGTATATCCCACAATAATCTCAATAGCCGTATAGATGATTTGTATGTGGAAAATTTTTCTTATATTTCTTCTCTTTCTTTAACAAGTATATAAGAAAAAAGTTGTATATTTTTCCTACTATATCAGCAAAAGGAGTACTAGAAAATGAGTACAATATCAGAAGCTGTCGGAAAAAATTTAGATTTAAGTCTTAATGAACCATTAAAAGAGCTAGTTTATAAGGCCTTTCGTAAAACCATTATTCTAGGTGAGATCTCAGCTGGACAACGTATCAATGAAAAAGAATTTTCGGAAGTTATGAATATCAGTCGCACACCAATCCGTTATGCGCTGCAAAAACTAGTTGAAGAAGATTTAGTCGATCATGTTCCCGGGGTTGGGATCATTGTAAAAGGGATTTCGATCAATGATGCGCACGAAATTTATGCGATTAGAAAATCGTTGGATGTCTTAGCCACGCTTACCGCAATGAAAGAAATGACGGAAGAGGATTTTGCAGAATTAAAAGCATTACTGGAAGAAACCGATCGGTTGAATGAAGCAAATGAAATCGATCAAGTACTGCAAAAATTCTCAGACTTCAATGAGTTGATTTATGAAAAAAGTCAAATGCGCCGGTTAAAATCGATCGTAATGAAGCTGCGGGAATACTTGATTTATTTTCGAGATATCTCTATTCGCTCAAAAGAACGGCGGGACAAAGCTTTAAAAGAGCACTGGCTCATTTATCATTGTATGTTGAATCAAGAAAAAGAACAGCTGGAGTTATTGATCACAGAGCATTTGACTTATTCTCAAACGTTTATCATCAAAGAAATGGAAAAACACTTAAATGACACAGGTAAATAAACAAAAACAGATCAAGATCATTAGTAATTATGCTTTGCAGTCTCTACTTTTTGAAGCAGCACTTTATCCAAAACCTGGACTAGTCGATCCGATCAGCAATGGCGCGCATACAGATATGGATTATTTAACCTTTCTCGACAGTAGTCAGGCGCTTGCACCTTATTTTTATGATTACCTTCAGCTTGGTCTGGCTCATGAAGGAAGTCCTGTAGAATTATTTCAAAAAGTCCGTTTACTAGGACAACAGGCTGAACGTGCAATGTTAGAAAAGACAAACGGCATCAATACACATAAAGGGGCGAATTTTTCTTTCGCCCTGATTCTAGCAAGTATTGGAAAACTGCTTCAAAACAAGCAACTTTACCTCCCATTTTCTGAAGCTGACACTCATGCCGTTTTTGATTATACTAAACGAATGACAGTCTCACTTTTAGAACAGGATTTTTCAGATCTAGCAAACAAATCTATGCTCACAAATGGTGAAAAACTGTATCTTGATCATGGGTTTACTGGAATCAGAGGAGAAGCAGCTGCTGGTTATCCAGCGCTTCAACTGACAGCTCTTCCCTTTTTAAGACAACGGCATTCCTCAAATGATAAAAAAAACTTTTTACTTTTACTGTTATCACTGATGGCAACTGTTGAAGATTCTAATTTGATCAATCGTGGCGGCTTAGACGCTTGGAAACAAGTAAAAAAATTAGCCGCTCAACAGCTAGCAACACTTTCAGATGAAGTCACTATTTATGAACTAGAAGAAAGTCTAGCTGTATTTGATCAGGTCTTGATTCAAAAAAACTTAAGTCCCGGCGGTTCTGCCGACCTATTAGCACTAAGCTACTTCTTCGGTCAATTAGAAGGACTGATTTAACTCATGAAAAGAGGCTTAGAAAAAGCAGCTTCTCAGAAAAAAACAGCAGTCACAAAAAGGCGATGAACCCTTTTCGCAACTGCAGTCTTATTTCTCAGAATCAAACGCTTTGGTCTCTGCCTCTTTTCCTTCTGGGTTAAATAGATACCCGATCCCCCAAACCGTTTGTAGATATTTCGGTTTCTTAGGATCATCTTCGATTTTATTTCGTAGATAATTGATGTAAACAGTAATTAGATTTTTGTCAATTTCACCATCATTCCAAACATTGGCATAAATTTGTTCCTTGCTGAATACTTGCTGAGGATTTTCCATAAAGAATAGGATCATCATGATTTCTTTAGAGGTCATATTAACGACTTCACCATTTTTACTAAACTGATATTGATGTCTATCAAAAGAAAATATCCCTTCTGTCAGCCGCGCTTCTTCACGGTGTTCTCTTAACGTCAGTAATTGTTCAGTCCGATTCAACGTACTGATGACTTGGGCTCTTAACACATTCGGAGCAAATGGTTTTGACAGATACACATCTCCTCCTGATTCTAACCCGCTGATAATATCTTGTTCACTTTTTTTACCGCTAACAAAAATAATTGGCGTTAACGGCTGGTGCTCCCGAATCAACTGAGCTAGATGATAGCCATCATTTTCATGTTCTAGGCTAACATCCAAAAGAAATAATTGGAAATCCACCCGCTGCATAATATCTATGGTTTTTTCGATCGTATCACTTTGATAGACCAGTAAACCGGTTGACTGCAACGATTTCCAGATCAAACGGCGGATCGCCGGATCATCATCGACTACTAAAATTTTCTCATTTCGCACGGTGTACACCCCATTGTTCATTTTACATATCTTTACAATAGCCGAATTACCTTCAAATTTCAACTTGAACTTGTTATGATATGAACATACTTTTAAAAGGAGTTAGCAAAATGAAACGCACGAATAAGATTGTGAACCTCATGATTACAGCAATGACGATCTTTATCATTGTTTCTGTCTTCTTTGCGATCCGTGGTTTTTCGGTCATTCGTAAGACGACCACAGCCAGCGGACAGGATTTTCTTTTGCAATCGACAGAGTATGTCGGCAAAGTGATCCAGCTCTCCATGAAAAATCGTCATCAATCATTGAATTATTTAGCCATTGACGGAAATTTAAAGAACAATGACGATCCTGCTGCCTATCTGAACAGCAGTCAATCTGCGCTGACTACATTTTTTGATTCACTAAATGGTGAAGCCGATTCCCTTTTTTACATTGACGCTTCCGGCACACCTCTTTACGCTTTTCATTGGGACTCAAAGAAAAAGCAGGTCTCGATTGCAGATACTGAAACGATCCAGCCCTTCATCAACCATGATTTATCGTTAAAACAGTTATTTGACAAGCCAACCGCCCAAAACAGCGCTTCTTATTTTATAGATAAAAAATCCTATCTTAATTTTTATCAGGAAATTAAAAACACCGCTGGAGATATTGAGGGATATTTGATCCTACCTTTACATTTGGAAAAATTTTATCAAAATTTTTTACAGGATTTTGAGCTAGACTACAAGGGGTATCCAATGATCAAGGATCAGTCAATGACCGTCGTCATGCACCCTGTTGCAGAACAAGTCGGACTTGATATTGTTAAAGATCGGGAAAAGCTTTATCCTGATTTGAATTACTCTGACCTAAAGCACTTGGAAAAATACCAGTTGAGTCATTCCTCTGGAAAATTAACCTATAAGTCTTACTGGTGGGATGAGGATGTGCCAACAGAAGTTTTGAAAATCAGTGCATTTGAATGGATCGATGTCGGCTTAGCGCATTGGGTCGTTGCCATCAACGCTGACTATAATGAACGAAATGACGATATTATCAACTTCGTTATCGTACTTTCATTGCTCTTAGTTGTTTTGTTGCTATTGATCGGTATTTTTTCTTTATTTATTCATAACTTTAGAAAAAAAGAACGGATCGAAGAAGAAAACAAACAACTGATCGAAAAACAAAAACAACAAAAACTGCAGCATCAACTAGAACTTGAACTCTACCAACGAAATAAAATGGAAACAGTCGGTTTATTGACGACCTCCATCGTACATGATATGAATAATTTTTTAACACCGATCATCGGAAACACCCAATTACTTTTAGAAGAGTATTCCAATGATCCTGTACTAGAAGGAGATTTACAAGATATTCTTCATTCTGCTCAAAAAGGAAAACAACTATCCGCAAATGTCCTGCGTTTTTCTAAAACACAGCAGAGCGTGCAAGAATGGCTGGATGTTTCAGCCGCCATCGGTGTTGCAACACATCTAATTGGAGAAATCATCCCTAAAAATATTCAATTAGATCTTTCTATTCAAGAAAATCTAGGCACAGCCAAATTCGAGGAAATAGACATTCAAAATTTGATTTACAACTTAATCACCAACGCCTACCAAGCAACAAGGGAAAACACAGCAATTCAGAAAATTCGTGTAGAAGTGTGTGCCACACCGAAAGAAATTATCGAAAAAATAAAAAAAGAAAACCTGCGGCTACAAGCTGAAAAACATTTTGTATCACTGACCATCTCGGACAATGGTCCCGGGATCCCAACTGATATAAGAGAAAAAATCTTTGAGCCCTTCTTCACCACAAAATCAGCCGATGAAGGGACTGGACTGGGATTATTCGCTGTAGCATCTATTATTTCTAAATACGAATGGTACCTTGACCTTCATTCAGAATTAGCGAACGGTACTACATTTTTGATTATTTTACCTGTTCGCCCACCAGAATAAGAACTTGGTTTTACCGATAAAGATTGGATCAGTTTTGTTTATACAGCTGATCCAACCTTTTTTATTATTGTTTTTTACTATTCTTCGTTATACTAAGGAAGATATCAGTTTTAAAAGGAGTTAACATTATGGGAAATTATTTTATACTTGTCATTGGCGTGATTTATTTAATTGGTGCATTTATTATTCCAAAATGGCGTCGAAAAAAGATCAAACAAAACTGGAAATTTTTTGAATTACTTTGGTTTTCGATCTGTTTTATCTGTTATGTGATTTATTTAGAAGTTCAGCTGCACTCATTCTATTTTTTTATCCCTTCATTTTTTTTACTCGTGTTTCTTTTTAGTTATTTTAAAGAAAAGCGGCGCTTGATCAATGGTTTATTGTTCAATGTGTTTTTAGTTGTCGGCATGACATATTTAGGTGTTCTAGTTGTTCGAACAACCAATCCATTGTTAGTTGTTATGGCTGGAATCACTGGCGTCTTTTTACTTTTATCCGCGTTAATCGGTCTTTATGCATTACTAGTGTTCTTATATTGGAATGCGATTGTTGTCTTGCGAAAAGAAGGTCATTCGTTAGCAAATTTATTAACCTTATTGCTGGCAATCGGCTTGACTATCTTTTTGATTTTTAGTTACTTTTCTACAACTATTTTACCTTCTTGGGCGATGACGTTGTTTGGTATTTTACCTATGCTCATGTTTTACTTTTTTGCTGTTTTTTATAATTTTTTAACGATTTCTACTATTTACCAATTCAATCAGCCTAGATATAATCAAGATTTCATTATCATTCTTGGCTCTGGATTGATCGATGGTAAAACGGTGCCTCCTCTTTTAGGAAACAGAATCGACAAAGCAATCCAATTTTATCAAGCGCAAAAAAGTGCCACACAAATGCCGCCTAAACTCATTATGTCTGGCGGCAAAGGCGATGACGAACATCTAGCTGAAGGAGCAGCGATGAAAGCATATGCTTTAGAAAAAGGAATTCCTGAACAAGATATCCTTGTTGAAGCAAACTCTAAAAATACATTGGAAAATATGAAATTCTCAAAAGAAATCATTGAAAAATCCAGTGAAAGTTCTACTTACCGTGCAATTTTTACAACGAATAATTTTCATTTATTCCGTGCTGGTCTGTTCGCCAAAATGGCTCATTTAAATGCAAATGGGATTGGGGCTAAAACCGCTTTTTACTTCTTGCCTAATGCCTTTTTACGCGAATTCATCGCAATCGTGGTTATGAGAAAACGCCGCCATTTAATCGTTTGCGGCATCATCGTAGCGGCAATAATTGCTCTTACCTTGTTTGATTATTTCTTTGTCGGTTTAGTCTAATTTGTTTTCTTGTTGTCCAAGCGATAGCCGCCATTACAGCAGAGAGCGGGACAAACACCCATGAGGGCGATCGCCCTCATGGGTGTTTGTCTCAGCCTCTGCTGCTTTTCAATTCAGCTGTACATGTCTGATTTCATCATAACCAACTTTTTGATCTGCAATATAAATCCCCAGTTCATCATGTCCTTGAATACACCCGATAATATCTTCACTATAATTTCCCTCACTATCCAATTCTTCTTTTTGAATCGCTACTGAATACTGTTCTTGGTATGCTTTTGCTAAGATAGTGTCGATTTCCTCCCAACTCATTTGTTCTTTTTGTTCAGGTGGCCGTTTCTTTTTTTCTTTTGCAATGATCGCTGTATGTTCAGATAGATAAAACCCTGCCCATTTTTTCATTTTTCGATCTTGGTATTGTTCAAAATAATAATCTCTTTCTTTACTCATTCTAATCCCTCCAATCCTCCTGCATGACCGCCAACCAATGAGGCTCTTGAAATTGCTGTACCGCCGGAGGTCATTGAACTTGCGTGAACCAACGAGACATAGCCAAAGCGTTGACGAATCTCATCGATCACCTGATCCAGCTCCAATTCTTTCAACTGCTCAGTCGGCTCGTGAAATAGATCCAGCTGTACATAAGTATTATAATTCAGTTTGGAATAGGTGATTCCAATATGTCGTACCTCTTCTCCATGCCAATGCTGCCTAAAAATCGTCAAACAATACTCGGTCAGTAACTTACTACTGTTGGTTAAAGGAACCTTCATTTGTCTTGAAAAACCTGAACTTTCCTGCTTTGCTCCTCTGGAAACGCCGACAGATAGATGCACACATTCTGTTTGACAGTGGGCTTTTCTAAGTCTCGCTGCTACTTGATCTGCCATTTCACGAATCACTACTTCGATTTCTTCTTGTACCAAATAATCCCGCATCAAAATCTGCGAATTATTGAACGATCTTTCTTCGGGTATGTATTTTTCTGAAAGACGGCTTCTATCGATCCCATGGGCATGCGCGTACAGCTGCTCACCAATAATGCCTAAGTTTCTTTTCAGTTTGTTACTATCTGTATGTGCCAAATCATTCACTGAACGAATCCCTAGATGATTCAGTCTTTTTGCCAAACGATGACCAATCCCCCACATCTCAGTCATCGGCTCGATCGTCCAGACTTTTTCAGGAACATCTTCATACTGCCATTTTGCTAAACGTTCTGGGATATGTTTGGCTTCGATATCCATTGCTAACTTCGCTAACAATGGATTATCTCCGATACCGATCGTGATATAGAGACCTGTTTCTTTTTGAATACGTCTTTGAATACTTCGTGCTAATTCAGTAGGAGAGTTGGAAAAGAGCTTCCAGCTTGCTGTCACATCTAAAAAAGATTCATCGATCGAATAGATGTGCAAGTCTTCTTCAGCTACATATTCAGAATAAATCGTATTGATTTTCATATTTTCTTTGATGTATTCATTCATTCTTGGCGGAACAATTTCTAAGTCTGGATGATTGGGTACATCGTATTTTCTTGTTACATTCGTGATGCCTAAAATCTCTTTTGCTTTAGGAGAAGAGGCCAGCACCAAACCTCCAGTATTTTCAGCATGACTCATCACAACAAGCATTTTTTCAAGAGGATCATAACCTCTTTCAACACATTCTACAGAAGCATAAAATGACTTGACGTCTATACAAAAAATCGTCCTTCGAGGTTCTTTTTCATAGTCAAAAAACATCGTAATCCTCTCCTTGATTCATTTCACCATTCATTATACGAACGTATGTTCTTTTTGTAAAGGGGAACGCCTTCTTAAATTTATATTCTATAAAGCTACTTTTTTTAGAATTATCGATAAGATTGCTATCTTAAAAAGAAAAAAAGCATTATAGTTAGTTTAGAAAGTTTTTTAATGATCTGCTCTTGGAGCTTAAGGAGTGACGTTCGTGTCTTTTTATGAAAAATTTATCCAAAACACTCGTTTGAGACGTTTTTTTGTTTTAGCGGTTGTTATCTTTGTTTTGTTTTTAGCTAGAAGTATGATCACGATGATTCTATTAACCTTTATTTTTACATTTTTAGCGCTTCATTTCGTAAAATTTGTCCAGCATTTCGCAAAGATTCCCGCCCTCTTTCTAGTTTTGGCAAGTTATGCTCTTATTGTTTTTCTGATTTATTTTGCCGTGACTAAATATGTGCCAATTTTGATTCATCAAACCGCGCAAATGTATAATTCTGTCGTCCATTTTTATCAAAATCCAGAAAATAATCATAACCAGTTGTTGATGATTATCGATTCCTATTTAGAAAAATCTACTTTGACTACTCAAATTCAAAACGGTGCTGGGATGCTTTTACACTATGTTCAAGATCTTGGTTCACTTGGATTATCTGTCATTCTTTCGTTCATTTTAAGCTTCTTTTTTATGATTGAAAAAAAACAGATGGCTGATTTCTCTAAATTGTTTTTAAAAAGTGATTTTGATTGGTTTTTCCAGGATATTTATTATTTTGCAGATAAATTCGTCAATACGTTTGGTGTGGTCATGGAAGCACAATTTTTTATCGCCGTTGTCAATACCATCCTCACAACGATTTGTTTGGCATTGATTGGGTTTCCCCAATTACCAAGTTTAGCGATCATGATTTTCATTTTGAGCCTGATTCCTGTGGCTGGTGTGATCATTTCTTGTATCCCGCTTAGCTTCATCGCTTATTCCCAAGGCGGCATCAACGATGTGATCTATATTTTAGTCGTGATTCTTGTCGTTCATTTAGTTGAATCCTATGTGTTGAATCCTAAATTTATGTCCAGCAAAACGGATCTGCCCATTTTTTATACGTTCGTCATTTTATTGCTCAGTGAACGTCTCTTTGGTGTCTGGGGCCTGATTGTTGGTATTCCGATTTTTACGTTCTTTTTAGATATTTTAAAAGTCAAACCGATCCAGCCTGTAAACAAATTATGATGCTTTTTGAAAAGAAAAGAGGATGGGTTCTAGCAAGGTTGAGGCAACCGTCGATTTTTGCGAATTATCGAAGAATTTAACTTTTGACCACCGTTTATTACGTTTTAAAAGCAAAGCAACACTGATTTTTCGTTTTATCCCCCACAACAGACAACAAGACAAAGGCAGTATGCTCTGAAGCATACTGCCTTTGTCCGCTCTTTTTGTGGTAGCGGCAGCTTTTATGTTTGGAAAATCAGTCAGGAAGCAAAGACTAATTGATTTCGGACTAAATAACTAGCTCATTTCAGCTACCTGTCCAAGATCCCAATACACTGCCATATATAAGGAAAAACAATTCCTTTGCTTCCTTTGAAGCGAAAACTAGACTGTTCCTTTTATAGGAAAGCTAGCTGAACCACCCTTTTTATTGTAAAACAAATTCTTTGGATAATTTTTCTTTGTTACTGAATAATTTCGTAGCTTCTACAGAAACTGGCGAACTTGTATCGCTCAATTTATAAGGTACTTTCAAATTCAGTGTTGCCCCTGGCTGAATCTCAGTCATCGAATCAACATACCCAGCCTCAGACATAACGGCTAATTGCAATGCTACGCCATTTTGGAAAGCTTTTGTTGTGATCGATGTTAAAAACATTGCATTCTCGTTACTATTATTCGTAAATTCATACTCGACAACGCCTACATCTTCGCCGCTATAATCTTTTGCAAAAGTAAATTCTTTGATTGTGACATGATAATCGCCTAAATCACCTGCATCTGTCAAAGTAGGTGCTTCGGATTCTTTGACAACCGTACTCGTTGTTTCGTTCTTTTTGGACGTCTCTTTCTCTTCGGAATCTGAACCCATATTAGCCAAAACTCCACCGACTACTAAAACACCAATTCCTATCAAAACAATTTTCTTCATACTCATTTTTTTGTCTCCTTCGTTATTTAGTCCGTTGATACAAACTCATCTTACAAAATAACGAAAGGAAATTCTTATGCATTATGCATAGTAAAAAATTAATTCTTTAGCAAACTATTACTAATAGAAGTTGCAATTGTATAAAGAACAAGCCAAAAAAAGACTAACAAAACATATCCTAAACCTTTAAATATACTATTTTTTGATTTAAGTAATGGAAGTTTTTCATGAAAATTCATAAAGTTCGTAAATAAAAATATCGGTAAAATAAATAGAATAAGGTCTTCTACCACAGCAATCAACTGATTATTTAGTCCCTGTTTTTTGAGTAGATCTTGAGGGAATCCAATCCCGATAAATAGATAATAAACAACTGCAATAATTTTTTTCCATAAATAATTCGTTCGAAATCCCGGTACATATTTCTGTAAAAAGGAGGTGCCAAGACCGTTCACTTTATGACTTCTACTAGTCTTTGACGTTTTATTTGCAGTGTATGCTGGGATCCCTTCTCTTTGCCTACTTTTTTGAGCAGCATACATTTGATTAACTGTCAGTCTTTTCAGCGATTCTTCCACAGCCCTCTTCATTTGACCAGCTGACTGATAGCGATCTTTCGGATCTAGCTTTGTCGCCTTGAGGATCAATGGTCGTAAAAATGGATCTGCACTTAGCTCTTCTTTAGGATATTTTTTGATTGAGCATGTATTTATCACAACGCCTAATGAGTACAAATCACTTCGTGCATCTGATTCAGCAAAGCCAAACTGCTCGGGTGAAGCAAATCCGATCGTTCCTAATTGCACTGTATCTGTTTCTTTTCCGCCATCAAACGTTCGAACAGTATCAAAATCGATTAGTTTTACTATTCCATCATTGGTCATCATAATATTTCCTGGCTTGACATCACGATGAACAAGCCCGTTACTGTGTAAAGCGATCAGTGCCTCTAATACATCCAACGTTATTTTTAAAATCGTTTGGGTATCCATTTTTTCTGAAAGTCGTAGAAGCTCAGATAAGGTCTTTCCATGAATAAATTCTTCATAAAGCCATAGCTGCCCATCTTCAACAAGCACCTCTTGCACTTTAGCTAAATGGACATGATGGATCATTTGTAGTTCAAACAGATTTTCTTTTAAAGACAGCGGATAACATTTTTTGACAAAGAATTCTCTTGTGTCTGTTTTTCTTACGAGCACTGGTCCATTGGGTTTATCTGTTAAAGGTTCGATCTCTTTATAGAAAGAAGTATTCTCTTCTGTTACATTTTCCATTATCATTCTCCATTATTTGTTTGCTGGTTTCATTATAGCAAAGAACTTCTTAAAATGCGTTCTCACTTTGACAAAATCACGGTATAATAAAGAATATATTTTAAGAAATAGGAGATTGTCAGGATGCAGGAAAAAGATACAGATAAATTGCTTCATTCATTGAAACAAGCAGAAAATTTTCAAACCGTTTTTGCCGAAACCAAACCGCACACGATCAATCCAGCGGTCAAAGACTTTCTCAATCAATGGTTGATCAAAAAGAATATCAGCAAAAGTGCTGTGTTGAAAAAAGCAGGAATCGCAGAAGCGACAGGCTATCAATATTTTGATGGAAAACGAAATCCCTCTAGAGAAAAAATGACTGCATTAGCGATTGGGTTTTCTTTAACATTGGAGGAGACAAATGAACTGATGAAAAAGACTGGCTATGCTCAGCTTTACCCAAAACACCAATGGGATGCTGTGGTGATATATGGTCTTTCACATCAATTAACACTTGCCCAGATCGATGATCATTTATATGAGGCAGGTCTAAAAACCTTTGGTGACTAAACGAGGTTGAGCCAAAAATCGATTAGGTTCGAGCAATTAGAGTAAAAAGCGAGCAATACGTGTCTTGTATTGCTCGCTTTTTGCGAAATTGCCGAAGAAGCTGACTTTTGGTCATCATTTATTACGTTTTAGAGTGTGAAACAAAACTGATTTTTCGTTTTATCCACCCTTTTTCTATTCATTTTTTCTTCTCTTTTATACTTAAAGTGACAAGGCATGAAACGACAGGAAGCAAATAGCAAAATACAGCATATGGCAAATACTCGATTGTTGAAACACCCAGCGTTCCTGAAATAAATACCCCACTGACACCCCATGGAATCAATGGATTCACTACTGAACCAGCATCGTTCAACCTTCTAGACAGCAAAGGCAGCGGAACATTTTTTTCTTTAAATTTATTGATAAATGATTTTCCAGGCAAAATAATCGATAAATACTGCTCACCGATCAACACATTGATTCCCACAGAACTCATCATAGTGATCAAAATCAGCTTTTGTCGAGAATCGATCATTTTTTCAAAGCGCTGAAGCAAACAATCGATAACTTCCATTTTTACCAGCAATCCACCTAAAGACAACGCTAAAATAATCAGAGAAACAGACCACATCATGCTTTGAATACCGCCTCTGGTCAATAGCTCGTCCACTTGAGCATTGCCAGTCTGAGAAACAAAGCCATTTTGGATCATATCAGCTGTTCCAACAAATGAAAAATTTGACGTCGTAAAAAACATCAACAAAAGAGACACACCAATGCTTAACAGCAATGTAGGAATCGCCGGAATTTTTTTCCAAGCACAAACAAATAGTAACGCTAAAGGAATCAGCGTAAGAAATGAAATCGTAAAATTATTATTTAAAGTATTAACGATATCATGAATGCTATGACTGTCTAGAGCACCATCGTAACGCAAGCCCATCAGCAAAAAGTAAACAAAGGAACCAAGCGTTGCCGGCAGTGCCGTCTTATATGTATTTTTTAAATGAGTAAATAAATCCACTTCGGCGATTGCCGCGGCCAAATTTACTGTATCTGACAAGGGTGAAATAGAATTTCCTAAAAAAGCACCCGAAACAACGGCACCGGCTGTTAATGTTGGATCTACGCCGATCAGACTACCCATTCCTAAAAACGCGATCCCAATCGTTGAGATTGTTGTAAATGAACTACCAACAGCTCCACCAACAATTCCACAGACGAAAAAAACCGTTGGCACAAAATATTTCACAGACAAAAATGAAAAACCTAAAACCATGATCGTAGGAATCGTTCCATCAGCAATCCAGACACTAATCAAAGCGCCAATCAAAATAAAAATCACGATTGGAATAATGCCAGATGAAACACCTTCAACCAATGCATCATGAATAAAATCCCAAGAAAATTTCTTATAAACAGCAAACAACATCAAATAACCGATAGCAAGCAACAAAGCGACATGGGCTGGAATACTAAAACCAATAATACTGACTCCGATCATTAGTAGTAACGTGATCAAAAGAAACGCTGCTTCATTAAAATTTACTCGATATTTTTTCATATACATTCCTCACATCTTTTAAAATCCTTCAGTATTCTAAGTTATTTAATTAAAGAAAGGTCTGCGGTAAAATTACCGCAGACTATTTCAATATCCCTTGATCCAATAATTATTCAGCGTAGATTGCTTCTAATTTTTCTTGAATCGCTTGCTTGATTTTTTCTGCGTATTCTTCAAAGATCTCTTTGTCATTCATATATGGTGACATTGCTGCAGCACGTAAAATCGTTACTTTGTCTGCACGTTCCCATTCAGCACGAGAAAAACCTAAGCTGTTTACAAATTCAAACGGGCTGTGACCATATTCTTCAATCGCAAAATCAGTATGAGAAGTAATGAATTCATTGTTATATAATCCGCCTTTTGCATAAGAGGCATAATCATAAAAGTCATGATTCAATTTGTTCATTTTCACTAAATCTGTATTGCCTTTTTCATTAAATACGTAGTCTACCATGTTAAAATCAGGTTTTGTTAATGCATGGATTTCGATAGTTTTATCACCTACTTGGAACTCTAATCCATCGATAAAGTGGTAGAAATGATACGCTCCTTCAATACTTGCACCCATCAATTTACCATAGCCTGTTACATTCAATGGCAAGACTTTATGAGCAGTCCAAACAGCAGCGGCAGTTGCACCAGCTTTTGAGCCTTCTAAGATATATGCCCCAAGTAATGCAGGAATATCTGCTCCTTTTTCAAATACATACGTTGCAAAATATGAAATCACATCACGCATACGAATATCTTTGATGACAACACCACCGGCTGAATAAGGAATGTACCCCATTTTATGTGGATCGATCGTAACAGATTCTGCTTGTTCAATAGCTTTGAATGAATCATAAATATCTTTAGTCAACCAATCATTTTTTTCTTGGAAGATGTTATGTTTTGCATAAACTTCGTCAATTTGATCCCATTCAATAAACTGATCATTTTCATCTAAGAAGATTGAACGGCCGTAACCACCGTAAGCTGCATCGACGTGTACATAGAAGTAAATGCCTTCTTTAGCCAATTTATCGCGTAAAGCAATGATTTGATCGATGCGATCGACTTGTCCTTCTTCTGTTGACCCAACAACACCAACTACACCAAGGGTTGGAATGCCTTGTGCTGCTAAATCGCGGATTTGAGCTTCTAATTTGTCAATATCCATACGGTATTCACTGTTTACTTCACCAGCAATCACTTGATCTAAACCGATCCCGATGATATCTGCTGCTTTTAGCCAAGAATAGTGTTTGGTTTGGGGCACGATCCATTTACCTAACTTGTCTAAGTTTTTACCGCTACGAGCTGAATGAGCTTTGATGTCATCCATTTTATCTTGAACCTTATCCAAAATATCCAACACTTCTGTTGTTGGCATATTTAGTAGTTCCCATTCCGTTTTTCCAGCAACCATTTCTGGTGCGACAGCTTGAATCGCAAAAGGCAATGATTTCATGTTACGGGCATACCATAAACCTTCTAAATTTGCGATCGAACCATCTGCTGCAATATGTCCCCAGCCATTTTGATAGCTCATCAACGCAGCAAACTCCATCCCTACTTCTTCTTCCATTTGAGAAGTCGCTGGTGATGATTCATAGGCTACGTTATTTCCGTTCCAAAGCATTGCAGCTGAGTAAGCGATAATTGATGGCATCAATGTTTCAGCGTTCATATGCCCCCAGAAACGACCTGCTGAGTGCCAAGGTAATGACTCTGTGCGTAGACGTGAAGATAAGGTATTGAATACAGTCCGCATATTGTCAGCTGTTTCTTGAAAGCTCTTAGAACTTCTATCTTGGGGAGTGATGACAGGCATGTCTTGCGGCATGTAGTTTTGTCTCCAGCCGATGTGCTCATCGATCATTTTGTTTAATAGTTCTTTGAATAAATCAACATTTTCACCTTTGTCGCCGATAAATAATGCTTTCAAGTTCGTGTCATCTGTATTGAAATTTTTCATGAATATTTCCTCCGATATTTTCAAAATAGTTCATACTAAATCGTCTCTTGATAAACTGTTTATGCTAATTTTTTGTTTTTTTCCATTCTGGTTTTTTTCTCTTATAAATCAATAAAGCAATACCGATCATAATCAAGGTTGCTGCAACTTGGAAAATTACATAAGCTGCGTGACCACTTTGGGGAACAGAGGTTGGCGGAATCAAGCTGACTAAAATCGTCACAATCACGCTAATCACTGCTAATGATGCCACAGCCCACATCAAGCCGTTTCCTTTACTACCTAGTCTAAACGGACGTTCAACTGACGGCATGCTATAACGTAATTTAACAGCCGATAAAGAAATCAAAAGATAGACCACACAATAAAGAATAGTTGTTGTAATAGTAATAATCAAAAAGGCTTCACTAATATCTGGAACGACTACATATAAAAATGATACAAGAGAAATAACAATTGCTTGGATCATCACAAAAGTAATTGGAATCCCTTTTTTGTTTCGTTTTTGGAAAAATGGCGGTAAGTTCCCTTCATCCGCAACTTTGATCATTGATTTACTTGGGCCTAATACCCAAGCACTTAACTGAACTAACACACCAATTAAAATCATCAAAGAAACAATATTGTTGAAAATAGCAGGAATACCTAAATCTTCTGTCATAATTACGAATGGTTGCGTAATATTAGCCAGTTCCATTTGACCCGCTGGTACACTATCCGCTACGCTTAAACCAGCAACTAAATTGAAAACAACTAATAATAAAACTGAAGCAATCACAGCAATCGGATAATTTCGTTTTGGATTGTCGATATTATTGGCATGAACAGATGAAATTTCTACTCCGGCAAAAATAAAGATAATCCCAGTTAAGGTTGGTAAGCTGCCTAAATCGCTAAAATCAGGTAATAATTTTCCTGCTTCAAAATGACCTAAATAGCTTTCTTGGTTGATCCCATGTTTCGCCATATACATCATGCCTAAAACAACGAGAGCCACAAACGGAATATAAACACCGATCACAGCACCCCAGTCACCAGCGATTTTGACCATATCGAATTTCAAATTTAATAAGGTAATACTCCAATAAGAAAGCAAGATCATAATGAAAATAAATAGATTATTATGTCCTAGATCCGGACGATTGATTACATATCCTAGTAATACACCTACTGTAGAAGCGACCATAACCATTCCGAAAAACATTTGCACCCAAAGTAACCAAGATGTTACAAAGCCCCATTTTTCACCAAAGGCGTTACGCACCCAGACTTGGGGACCGCCTTCTTCCGGCCACCCGGTTGAAAGCTCAGCCGAAATCAATGCGATCGGCAAGGCAAAACAACATGCGGCAATCAGCATATAAAAAATTTGCGCCCAGCCTGTTGAAGCTAATGTTGGAACACTACGAACCGTTCCAAAAAAGGCCATGGTAATTCCGATTAATCCAAATAATGACAATTTCTTATTCATGTTTGACCTCCTAAATTAATGTTATGTTTTGTTTCTCACATGTGAAATCACATTCAAAGTATAGGTACCTTTCATACCCAAGTCAAAAAGAGCTGAATTAAAAAAAAAGCTCGTTATTTAACATTTTTGCACTCTGTCCAGCGCGTCAGCACTTCACTGCGCTAAAGCATTCTTGTGAAAAAAATCGTTAATAACCGCTTTTTGTCATTTGCTTATTTAAAATTGTCATAAATCATTTTTCGCCTCTGACTTTTTCAAAAAACCTAGATTAAAGTAATAAGTAATAAAATGAGAATCATTTCATTTAAAAATAATAAAAAGAAAAAGAAGGATTTGACAAGTCGGCTCATTTGTCGTAGAATTGCTACAAAATCACATATCAAACTTTAATAAAGCGAAGTAGCAAAAATGTCCCTATTTCAGAGAGTCAACGTTCAGTGGGAGTTGACATATACATTTTTCGTGAATTACACTTTTAGTTTCCTACCGTAAGTAGGCGTCTATCTACGATACAGATTTGAGAGGTATATGTTTTTACATATACAATTTGGGTGGTAACACGGCGGAGTTCGTCCCATAGGCTAATAGCCTATGGGGCGTTTTTTATTTATATATCGGAAAGGAAGAAAAAACATGACAAACATTATTGATGAACTAGAATGGCGCGGCGCCATCAACCAACAAACAGATAGCGAAGGTTTACGTGAATACGTTGAAACCAACAGCATTTCACTATATTGCGGTGTGGATCCTACAGGAGACAGTATGCATATTGGGCATTTGATTCCATTTATGATGCTAAAACGATTCCAAGCATTTGGACATCACCCATTTATTTTAATTGGCGGTGCAACAGGAACGATCGGTGATCCAAGTGGACGTACGACAGAACGTCAATTACAAACAATGGAAACTGTTCAACACAACGTTGATTCCTTAACAAGACAAATGGAAAAACTATTTGCTGTTGATACTGACAACACGTTAACCCTAGTAAATAACTACGATTGGACGCATAACTTAACTCTATTAGATTTCCTAAGAGACTTCGGGAAATTCTTCAATATCAATACAATGCTTGCTAAAGATATCGTAGCCAGCCGTTTAGAAACGGGGATTTCATTTACTGAGTTTACGTACCAAATTCTACAATCAATGGACTTTTTACACTTGTTCCAACACAATAACGTCCGCATGCAAATCGGCGGCGCTGACCAATGGGGCAATATCACAGCCGGTCTTGACTTGATCCGTAAAAAAGAAGGCGCTGATGCAAAAGCCTTTGGTTTAACGATTCCATTGATGCTAAAAGCGGACGGAACAAAATTCGGTAAAACAGCTGGTGGTGCGGTTTGGCTTGATCCAGAAAAAACAACGCCTTACGAATTCTACCAATTCTGGGTAAACCAAGATGACCGTGACGTAATCAAATACTTGAAATTCTTTACCTTCTTAACAAAAGAAGAAATCGATGCATTAGAAATCAAAGTAGAAACTGAACCACATTTACGTGAAGCTCAACGCGTATTAGCAGCAGAAATGACAAAATTTGTGCATAGTGAAGAGGATTTAAACGATGCCTTGGCTATTTCAGAAGCATTGTTCTCCGGTAATGTTAAAAATCTAACCTCTAAACAAATCGAGGAAGGCTTTAAAAATATGCCGACTGTTGAAACAAATGCCATCGATCAAACGATTGTCGATTGGTTGATCGAGTTAGGCATCGAGCCTTCAAAACGTCAAGCACGTGAAGATGTAACCAATGGAGCAATCTCAATCAATGGTGATCGTATTCGTGAATTAGATTTCCAAGTAACCGCTGATCAATCATTCGATGGTAAATTTATCATTGTAAGAAAAGGTAAAAAACAATACACGTTAGTTAAATTAGCTGCTAAATAATAGCTGTGAACATTCAAAAAGCACGACACCAGACTAAAGTAGTTTTGTGTCGTGCTTTTTTTCTTGATTACTAGACAAAAGAAAAAAAAGTTTTATAATAGGAAAATAGTTGATTCATTTTAAGGAGAGTTTTATGAAAAGGAATACTCTGTATGCTTTTTGTTGAGAGGTACAGGGAAGATATCTGAGCTACTCATTATTGTTATCTAACTATGAGCTAGCCTTTCGGGGAAAGATAAAATTGATTGAGAAAAAAATGTGTTTCAATCAATTTTCCTATTTTTCCTGTCAGAGCTAAACAAGCCTATTCCGCTTTTGCTGAGAATCATGCCAAGAAATACAACGAAGTGATGAGTTGCTATTGATTGGTACAAGGTGACTGAAAGGAACGTTGCTTCTACTTGCTTCGTTAGTTGATGTTGATCACTTATATTATCCAGCTGCACAGGCTAGCTCTTCGGAAAAAAGATAAATATTGAGTGAGATAAAGAGCATCTCAATCAATATTTCCTATTTTTCTGTCAGAGCTGGGCGAGCCTGTTCCGCTTTTAAATTTAGGAGGGACTTATGAAAATCGATAAGATACAAGACGGTCATGGTGATGAGTTTTTCCGTTCTCTACTTGCGTTAGAAACTTTAGAGGATTGTTACAATTACTTTGATGACTTAATGACATTAAAAGAGTTGGATTCTATGATTCAGCGTTTTGAGGTGGCAAAATTACTTCTATTAAATAAAACATATAGTGATATCGCTGAAGCTACAGGCAGCAGTACCACTACCATTTCCAGAGTTAAACGAATTATTGATGAAGGGAATGGTGGCTTACTTGAAATGGTCCATAGGATCGACGAGGAAGATGATAGCGAGCTTCATCGTTAAGACCTAGATAATCTTTACCTTCATCTAATCTGGCTATCTGCATTCCAATTAAGCGGCTTTTATTTGAATACAAAACAAAAGACCGAGCCTGGCCAGCTCGGTCTTTCTTTGTGTGACAATCTATGCTAAATATGAATTGGCAAACCTAAAGCCAACTCAGAAGCATCCATAGTAATTTCCCCTAAAGATGGGTGTGGATGGATCGTTAATGCGATATCTTCTGCATTCATGCCAGATTCGACTGCTAATGATAATTCAGAAATCATATCACTTGCGCCAACTCCGCCGATTTGTGCTCCGATAATCACATTGTCTTCGTTTGTTGTTACCAAACGTACGAATCCTTCAGTTTTACCTAAAGAAATAGCACGACCGTTACCAGCAAATGGGAATTTATAAGCAGTTGCTTCTAATCCGGCTTCTTTGGCTTCAGCAATTGTCATACCAACACTTGCTAATTCAGGATCAGTGAAGGCTACAGCAGGCATTGCTTTGTAGTCCACTTCTACTTTTTTACCAGAAATTGCTTCTGCCGCAATTTTCGCTTCGTAACTTGCTTTATGAGCAAGAGCAGCACCTGGTACGATATCTCCGATTGCAAAAATGTTTGATACATTCGTTCTACCTTGTTTATCAACAGGGACTAAACCACGTTCGCCAACTTCAACGCCCGCTTGTTCTAATCCAAGATCATCAGTATTTGGACGACGTCCAACTGTTACCATTACATAGTCAGCAGTAACTGATTCTTCTTTGCCGTCTACTTCATATTTTACAGTTACGCTATCGCCGTTGTCGATTGCTTCTTTAGCCATTGCTTTGGTTACTACTGTTACATTTTTCTTCTTGAAGTCATCTGTAACTAGTTTAACCATGTCTTTTTCATACGTTGGTAAGATTGAAGGACTACCTTCTAAAATCGTTACTTCAGATCCAAGGTTCGCATATGCGCCACCTAATTCTGCACCGATAACGCCGCCACCGATGATAACAAATTTCTTAGGAACTTCTTTCAAGTTCAAACCACCAGTAGAATCTAAAACACGTCCGCCAAATTTAAATCCAGGAATTTCGATTGGGCGAGAACCTGTAGCCACAATAGCATTATTAAATGAGTAGGTTTGAGCTGAATCTGGGTGGATCACACGTAATGTGTTTTCATCAACGAAAAATGCTTCTCCTTCAATAATCTCTACTTTATGTTTTTTAAGCAGCATACCTACGCCGCCAGTAAGAGTTTTAACAACTTTATTGTCTTTCCACTCTTGTGTTTTTGTAAAATCTAATTCAACATCTTTAGCTGTTACACCAAACATTGTTGAATCTAATGATTCTTGATAGTGATGTCCAGCTGCGATCAATGCTTTAGAAGGAATACATCCAACGTTTAAACATACACCGCCGATAAACTCACGTTCAATGATCGCAACTTTTTGACCCATTTCAGCAGCACGAATCGCTGCAACGTATCCTCCAGGGCCTGAACCAATTACGACTGTATCTAATTCAATGGCGAAATCTCCTACTACCATCTGATAATCATCCTTCCATTAATAGTAATTCTGGATCAGCTAATAAACGCTTGATGTTGTTCATTGCTTTTTGAGCAGTTGCTCCGTCAACAATACGGTGGTCAAAACTCATTGAAAGTTTCATTACGCGACCAACAACGATCTCTCCGTCTGCATTTACAACTGGTTGTTGAGCAATTGTACCCACACCTAAAATAGCAACTTCAGGGTAGTTGATAACTGGTGTGAACCAGCCGCCGCCAACTGAACCAATATTACTGATTGTGATAGAACCATCACGCATATCCGCAGCAGTTAGTTTACCGTCGATTGCAAGAGCTGCTTTTTCGTTGATTTCATCAGCGATCGCAAACATGCTCTTAGTGTTCGCATTTTTAACGTTTGGTACATATAAACCGTGATCAGTATCTGTTGCGATACCAATGTTATAGTAGTTTTTATAAACAATTTCTTGTGCTGCGTCATCAATTGATGCATTCAAGATTGGGAATTTTTGAACAGTTGCTGTCAATGCTTTCACAACGTATGGTAAAAATGTTAATTTTGTACCATTTGCTGCTGCAACATCTTTAAATTTCTTACGGTGATCCCATAATTTAGATACTTCCACTTCGTCATGCAATGTAACGTGTGGTGCAGTGTGTTTACTGTTAACCATCGCTTTAGCAATTGCTTTACGAGTTGGTGTCATTTTCTCACGAGTTTCAGCTTCACCTAAATCAGAAACAAATGGTTTAGCAGGTGCTTTTGGTGCAGCTGCTGTTTCAGTTGCTGCTGCAGCTTCTGACGTTTGTTCAGCTTGTGCTGGCGCTGCTGCTTGTCCGCCACCTGAGATAAAGCTTTCGATATCTGCTTTTGTCACTCGTCCGCCTTTTCCAGTTGGAGTAACTTGTGTGATGTCTACATCTTTTTCACGAGCAAATTGGCGTACTGATGGCATAGCTAAGACACGTTTGTTTGGATCAGCCGCTGCTACTACGCCTGTTGACGCTGCTGGTGCTGCTTGTTCTGTTTGAGCAGGCGCACTTGCTGCTGGTGCTGAACTTGGTGCAGCGTTATGTCCTGGTGCATCGATTTCGATCAATACATCCCCAACGTTTGCTACTGTACCTTCTGGAACAACGATGTTTTTAACTGTTCCTGTTACTGGTGAAGGGATTTCTTCAACAGATTTGTCGTTTTGAACTTCCAATAATGTATCATCTTCGTTGATTGTATCGCCTGATTTAACGAACCATTTTACGATTTCGCCTTCTGCAATACCTTCACCGATATCTGGTAATTTAAATTGGAAAACGCCGCCGCTGCTGTCAGTTGCTGATGCTTCTGGAACTGCTGCTGGTTGTGCAGGTGTTTGTTCTTGAGCTGGAGCAGCTGCTGGTGCTGCATCATTTTCAGGATGTCCTGGTGCATCGATTTCGATCAATACATCTCCAACGTTTGCTACTGTGCCTTCTGGTACTACGATTGATTTAACTGTTCCTGTAACTGGAGATGGAATCTCTTCTACAGATTTATCGTTTTGAACTTCTAATAGTGTATCGTCTTCATTGATGGTATCTCCTGCTTTAACGAACCATTTTACGATTTCGCCTTCTGCAATACCTTCACCAATATCTGGTAATTTAAATTGATAAGCCATTTTTTAAGCCTTCCCTTCCTTTATCGTATCTGTCTAACTCGCAAATTGCGGAAAACAACAGCTCTAAATTTCCACATGAAAAATATCACGTGAAAATTTAGGCATGCTATTAAAGCAAATTTATTCAGTTTCTAATTAAAATTCTGCGATTTCTCTAGCTTTCGCTTCGATATCTTTAGCATTTGGCAACCAAATGTTTTCTGCTTGTCCAAATGGGAAGATTGTATCTGGAGCAGATACACGGCCAATTGGCGCTTCTAATGATAATACAGCACGTTCAGAAATTTCAGAAACAACCATAGCACCAACGCCAGCTTGTTTTTGTGCTTCTTGAACAACGACTACACGGCCTGTTTTTTCAACTGATTTAATGATTGTTTCAACATCTAAAGGAGCCACAGTACGCAAGTCAATAATTTCAGCAGAAATATTGTCTTTCGCTAAGTTGTCAGCAGCTTTGATTGCTTCACGAACCATTGCACCGTAAGTGATGATTGAAACATCTGTTCCTTCACGAGTTACAGCTGCTTTATCTAAAGGCACTTCATATGCTTCATCCGGCACTTCCTCACGGAATGAACGATAAAGTTTCATGTGTTCTAAATACACAACTGGATCATTACTTCTAATAGAAGAAATCAATAATCCTTTTGCATCATATGGATTTGATGGAATAACCACACGGATACCAGGAGATTGAGCGATCAAACCTTCCAAGTTATCTGAGTGAAGTTCTGGTGTATGCACACCACCACCAAATGGTGCACGAACAGTAATAGGCATGTTGCGTGTTCCGCCCATACGGTAACGAGTACGAGCCATTTGACCAACGATTTCGTCAAAAACTTCAAATACGAATCCAAAGAATTGGATTTCAGGAACTGGACGGTAACCTTCTAAAGCTAAACCAAAAGCTAAACCACCGATTCCAGATTCTGCTAAAGGAGTATCGAAGACACGGTCTTCGCCAAATTTTTCTTGTAATCCTTCAGTTGCACGGAAAACTCCGCCGTTTTTACCAACGTCTTCACCGAAGACTAATACGTTTTCGTCTTTCTCTATTTCAAGAGCTAAGGCATCTGTAATTGCTTGGATCATTGTTTTTTGTGCCATGATTATTTCGACTCCTTCGCTTCGTAGAATGCAATTTGTTCTTTAATATTTTGTGGTTGAACTTCAAACATATTTTTCAAGAAATCAGATACTTTTTGTTTTGGAACTTTATCTGCTTCTGCAATTGCTACTTTGATTTCTTCTTTTGTTTTTTCGATGACTTCGTTTTCTTTTTCTTCAGACCATAGACCTTTGTCTTCTAAATATTTACGGAAACGGATCAATGGATCTTTTTGTACCCATTCGTCATCCATGTCTTTTGAACGGTAACGGGTTGGATCGTCACCTGATAATGTATGTGGACCATAACGGTAAGTTAATGTTTCGATCAAAACAGGACCATTTCCTGCTGCAGACCAATCACGCGCTTCTTTGGCAATCGCATAAACTGCTAATGGATCCATTCCGTCTACTTGAATACCAGGAATTCCTGCTGCTACAGCTTTTTGTGCTAGTGTTTTAGCTGCTGTTTGTTTTTCACGTGGTGTTGAGATTGCGAAACCATTGTTTTGGATGATGAAGACACCATTTGCTTGGTAAGCACCAGCAAAGTTGATTGCTTCATAGAAATCCCCTTGTGAAGAACCGCCGTCACCAGTATAAGTGAAGACAACATTTTTCTTGCCGCGTTTTTTCATGCCTAAAGCAACACCCGCTGCTTGAATGTATTGTGCACCAATAATAATTTGTGGTGGTAAAGCGTTCAATTCTGGCGCATAGTGGTTACCAGCTACGTGACCGCGAGACCAAAGAAAAGCTTCTGCTAACGGTAACCCATGTTGTACTAATTGAGGTACATCACGGTAACCAGGTAATAGATAGTCTTCTTTTTCCATTGCAAATTGACTTGCCAATTGGCTTGCTTCTTGTCCAGCTGTTGGAGCGAAGAAACCTAAGCGTCCTTGACGATTCAAAGCAGTTGAACGTTGATCTAAGACACGAGACCAAACCATACGAGTCATTAAATCTACTAATTCGTCATCTGATAAATCAGGTACTGCATCTTTGTTTACGATTTTCCCATCTTTATCTAAAACTTGAAATGTTGGGAAATCTGCGTCGACTTTTTCCATTAATGCGTTAAAGTCAATAGGTTTTTGATTCTTTGCCTTTGCCATTTTGTCACACAATCCTCTCTGTTACGTTTCTTTTTTTCGATTAAAAATAAAACAGCTTCTAAAACTGTATTACTTTTTATCGACTACACTTACAAATTATCACTAATCGATTAAAAGCGCAAGTAAAAAGTTATCAATTGTTGAAATTTCTTAAAAATACCCAAAACCTTTTATACCAAAGGTTAGTGATTAAAATCACAAAGAAGAAACCGTTTTATAAAAAGCTGCTAGAAACATATCCTTTGACAATATGCTGTTATAGTCTTCGGAAAGATTGTTATGCTACAGTTAGAATACAAGTTAGAAATTAATTGCTATTTTTTCAATTCAAGCAAAAAAAAGACTTCAAGAAAAACTTTTTCTGTTTTTCTTGAAGTCTTAAAAAAACGAAGATTCTATTTTTTTCACACATTTTTTTTAACTCTTTACGAATGACTTTGATGTTATTGGAAAAATTTTTCGTTATTAGAGGATTTTTTTGATTTTAGACGATTATTTTTTAATACTCCTCATTTACCAATAGCTAGTCAAATTGACCTGATTTAAAAAATGTAAGTGTCTTTCTATTTTTTAAATCCACTCTTTTGTAAGATGAATATAAATTCGTTTTGCCACTTCAACAGCGATCAAATATAGTACAATGATCAAAATAAACCAGCCCCAGTAATTAGCAGGAAGTTTCACAAAGTCAAAAACCTCCCGGATCGGTGTCAAAACAATCACAAATCCCATTAGCACTGCTCCTAAACTTGAAAGGATCACTGCTGGCGAGGCAATACTTTGAATAAATGGTAATTTTCTTGTCCGAACCATTTGTACAACTAATGTTTGACTCACTAACCCAACGACAAACCACCCTGTTTGGAACAAGTGTTGACTGCCAATCGTATTAGCGCTGAAAACAAACCACATCACGGCATATGTCATAATGTCGAAGATACTACTAACTGGTCCGATACACAACGTAAATTTCATCAAGCCGTTTGTTTCCCATTGCACAGGTTTTAGTAAATCTTCTTCATCTACGTTATCCCATGGAATTGCGAGTTGTGCTACATCATAAATCAAATTTTGAATCAATAATTGAATAGATAGCATTGGTAAAAATGGTAAGAACGCACTAGCGATCAAAATAGAAAAGACATTCCCAAAATTAGAACTGATTGTAATTTTGATGTATTTCATCATGTTGCTGAACACTTTTCGTCCTTCGATGACACCATTTTCTAAAACATTTAAACTTTTTTCTAGTAAAATGATTGAACTCGCATCTTTGGTAATATCTGCTGCAGTATCAACTGAAATCCCAACGTCCGCTTTACGTAATGCCGGCGCATCGTTGATCCCATCGCCCATAAAGCCAACAGTATGGCCATTTCCTTGCAAAGTTTCGATGATCCGTGATTTTTGCATAGGATTTAGTTTGGCAAAAAGATTGGTCTTTTCTACTTCTTCTTTCATTTGTTCATCAGACATCTCATCGATATCAGAACCAAGAACTACATGGGAAACTTCGATTCCTACGTCTCGGCAAACTTTTTGAGCTACAATATCATTGTCACCAGTTAACACTTTTACGTTAACGCCATGTTCGTGTAAGGACTTGATTGCTGTGATTGCTGATTCTTTTGCTGGATCTAAAAAGCCCATAAAACCGATCAGTGTCATTCCTTGTTCATCTTCCACACTATAGACTGCTTCGTTATGAACATCCATCTTAACAGCTACAGCTAAAGCACGCATGCCTTGTTCATTCATACGAATATTTACTTCACGCATTTTTTTCTGTAATTCAGGAGTCAGCGGAACAATTTCACCATTGATTTCTGCATGTGTACAAACAGCTTCCATTTCTTCCACTGCACCTTTAGTGATCATGAATTGATGGCCATCTGCATTTACCACAACCGTTAAGCGGCGGCGGGAAAAATCAAAAGGAATTTCGTCTAGCTTAGTTACTGTTTTGTATGGACTTTGAACATCATTTTCTTCATAAAAATTGATCACTGCAATATCCATAAGGTTTTTCCAACCTGTTTGATAATGAGAATTCAAAAATGCCATATCTAATACTTGATTATTTACTTCACCTAATGGATCTAAATGTTGCACTAAAACGACACGGTCTTCTGTGATTGTCCCTGTTTTATCCGTACAAAGAACATCCATACTACCTAAATTTTGAATAGAAGGTAATTCTTTAACAATCACTTTATGTTTGGATAAACTCAATGCGCCTTTCGCCAAATTACTTGTGACGATCATTGGCAGCATTTCAGGAGTTAAGCCCACAGCTACAGCAATCGCGAAGAAAAATGCATCCGCCCATTCCCCTTTTGTCACCCCATTGATCAAGAAAACAACTGGGAATAGAACCATAACCATCCGTAGTAAAAACTTGCTGACTTTTGTCAAACCGATATCAAACGACGTTTTCCCACGTTGAGTGGTTGCATTTTTAGCAATATCTCCAAAGAAGGTATTTTGTCCAGTCTTTAAAATGATTGCTTTTCCCTGTCCGCTTAAAACATCGGTTCCCATAAATACTAAATCCTGCATATCTAACGCAGAAACAGAATCAGAATTTTTATCGATCCCTGCATCAACAAATTTTTCGACTGGCATTGATTCACCTGTCAATGAAGATTGATTGATAAACAAATCTTTCGTCCAAATCAATACTGCATCGGCTGGAATCATGTCTCCTGTTGCAAGCGTCACAATATCTCCTGGAACTACTTCGTCCATCGGAATTTCTTTAGTTTGACCTTCACGTGTTACAGCTGTTGTGTTTTCGATCAGTTCTTTTAAATTCAAGCTAGCTTTTTGAGAACGGTATTCTTGAATAAAGGCAATAATCACGCTAGCTAAAATCATGATTCCCATCACGATCGCTGCTTCAAAATCTTTAGTGGCCGTTGAAACGATCATTAATAAAGCTAAAACATAAACAAACGGATCTTTAAACGCTTCTAAAAACATAATGATTGCAGGTGTTGGTTTTTGTGCGGAGACTTCGTTTGGTCCATATTCCTCCAAACGGTTTTTAGCATCCTCTTCCGATAAGCCTTTTTCTGATGTTCGTAATTCCATCATCAATTCTCGCTCGGACAGCATTGCTAGTTTTCTTAGTTCTTGATCTTTGGTTACTTTTTTCATTTCTGCTACTTTTTTATTCATCATTTTCTTATTCCTCCTTGGTTTAGCTAGCTTCATCTTTCACTAGAAGAGGAAATGAAAAATCATTTTGATTCCATCGCTTCTAAGATGAAGGCTACATTTATTTTTTTCGAATGACTGGGGTCTTCCATGTGACTCTTCCTCTCTTTTGGTTATTTTAGAACGATGGATTTTTTATAATTGTTTAGGTGATCAGGCTTTACATATGACTTGGTTTGAGTGATTTTTTTGCATGACTGGGAACTGTATGTTTTTGAACTTTTCATCGCTTACTCTGTCTGCTTTTTCTGCCAGTTGTATTGAAGTGAGCTTTTGTTTTTCTAGCGTAGTTTTCTTCTTACTTGCTTGTTTTTTTTGCGGAACTTCGCTCCCTTTGGTCGCCAAGTACTTTTCATCATCTACTCTGTTCGCTTTTTCTGCCAGTTGTACTGAAGTGAGCTTTTGTTTTTCTAACGTAGTTTTCTTCTAACTTGCCTGTTTTTTTTTTGCGGAACTTCGCTCCCTTTGGTCGCCAAGTACTTTTCATCATCTACTCTGTTCGCTTTGCGACCAGTCGTAGTGATTCAAAGCAAAACGCACACTCAACAATAGAGTGTGCGTAAATTTACAACTTTAATAAAAGTTTCTCTATCGTTGAGCTTTAGCACTATAGGGCGTAGATAATTTCTTATCAGCTACGTTATGAATGACCTTCACGATCATTCCTGTTCAACCAACTAAGAGTCTCTCGATTCTTTCGCGGCAGCAGCCTGTGTCCATATAGGAGCCTCACCTAACAATTATTCAGTTTTTATCCATATCTATCATAGTTCATATTGCTGCTATTGTCAAAAGAAACTCAATGGTTTATTTAAAAAAAATATCATTTTTTATATTTACAGCTTTTAATTTCAACCACAAAATGATAGAACATGGTACTAACGTCACAATGTTTGTCACTAACACCGCTATATCGCCTTTCAACGCACCATATATGACCCAAGAAGAAACGCCAATAAAAAATAAGATGTAGGTAATCAATGAGATTCCTTCTGTGTTTTTCGTTTTGATTGTTTAAATCGCTTGGGGGATAAACGATATCCTCGTGCACAATCCAGCGAATATTCCTAACAGTGTGATCATTGTTTTTCTAACGCTTCTACTTTATTTTTTAATAGATAGATGTTTTTATTCATTTCCACTAATTCATTAGCCAGATCTCGTAAAACCACAGTAGTCATCAGTTGGTCTTCCGCATGCATAAACAATAATGTTAGCTCAATATTTTTTTCCTTCGCTTCTTTTGTGATTACCGTAAAATGTTCTTTTTCTCCTGCTTGTAATGCTTCATTTGCTTCTCCGATCAATGCTTCCGCTTCGGTAAATTGACCATTACGGGCACAAGCCATACTTTCCATTAATTTTGATTTTGCTGTTCCAACTGTACTTATAATATTAAAAGCTACTAATTCTAATCCGTCCATTTTCTTCACTTCTTCCTATTCATAGTTTATCGTAATGATTTCATACCCGTCTATTTTTGGGATAGTGAAAATTAATTTATCTGCAACAATTTCAAAGGACAACGACTGATCATTTGTTACTTGAACCACGTTTTTGATCAGACACTCGTCTAAAGCGATTTTATGTTTGATCGTCAGTAAGTCCAGTTCGATCGTTTGATCGTATAATGGAATTTTTTCTTCGATCGTATCAACTGTTATTGCACGTCTTTCGGGAATATAATGCAATACATTCAACACGATTCGTTTTTCTTCCGGCTGATGATTCACTACTGTGTCTGCCGTAGTTGGCAACTCGCTTTTCAGCAGCTTTTCTCCATTTAATAAATGATCCACTCCAGCTAAAATCAGCTCTTTATAAGCTTTCACGCCTTGAGTCTTGTACATTTCAAATAATGGAAATGTATAATAAATGGCTTGCTCATTAACAGTTACAAGCGGATTACCTGTTTTTTCCCCCACTGGTGCCTGAAAATGTGAATAGTAATGTTGATATGTTCGTTCAACCAATGGAGCAGCTTCTTCACCTTTCACTTGTGCATTTAATGCTTGAACGATCATGCCTTTGCCGTGCATCACCAGTTCTCCCTGCGGCAAAGCTGAAAATATAATGGGATCGAAATATCCATACATAGGAACTGTTTTATGTTCCCCTTTGCTTCTAACACCTAACGCTTGGATAAACTGCTTTTCCTCGATCAAACCGCTATGATACGTTGCTAAAATTTTTCCCCCTTGATCGACATATTCCTGAACCATTTCTGCCAATACCTGTGTTAAAACAAGCTTATCAGGTAAAATCAGTAACTTATACGCTGACCAGTCCATCCATTGATCGACGATATCAAATTGATAATGTGCTTCGTTCAATATATTTACTGCTCCAGCCAAAGCCAGATCAACTTTTTCTGTGCTAACAGCCGTAATTCCTGGATGAAGTACTGCAATTTCAGTAACCGACTGACTATTTGTATTATAAGATTCAAGTTCTTTGACTTGTTTGTACACATTCCCAATCAGCGTGTAGGTTGCATCTTGTAATGTACCATCTGGATACATTTGATCTCCAATCGAACAGTTTCCTCCATGAGCTAACGCTAAAAAGGACTCGTATTCTAAAGCTGCTTGATTCTTATAACTTCCAAAATCCGCCCAAACTTTATGAAACTTTCCCGTCATTCCCAAATACTCTTTCCCTAAATTTTTAGCATAGCGCACCACAGTCGGAAAGTGCTGATAGCCCCATTCTCCACTGGGCAATGATTCAATTTCCAAATGACTGTATTGGTCTAAATTGGGACGAATACTCGGCAAAATATTTCCTTCATTAAAGAAAATCGGGCAGTTCGGAGCTAAATTTCTGATCGTCCGATGAATTTCTGCCTTTAAAAACTGCTCTGTTTCCTTAGCAAACGCAGCCCGATCCGCTTCACTTTTAGGATCAAACCCTTCAGCTGACATCTTTTTTATGCAATCATTACAACAACACGGATCCTGCCAAACAATATCGAAGAACAATCCATCTAATTTTTCTTTAAAATGTTGAATCGTATCTTCGATCTGTCCTTTTAAATACTCTAAATAAGGTGTATTAAAACACAACGTTTTCCAGCCTGGCGCTAATTGGCCATAGTCTTCAAAACCATACATCTGACCATCTGGTTTTCGTTCCAGCCATTCAGGATGCTTGTCTGCGGCATACGCATCCCAGCCCACACTTAAATAAATTGGCGCGTTGATTCCTATTTCATGACAAGCATCGACCTGCTCCATTAGAAAATCTTTTTTCATCTGAGGATGTTTTGCCGGCAAATCAGTTTGATAATAAATATGTCCATGATGGCATCTGCCCGTTAAGGTAATAGAATTAACTTCTGCTTTTAACAACGTTTGCTGGAACACGCGCTTGTCAAAATTTTTCCCAAGTTCAAAAGGCAGTTCTGGAGTATGGAAATCCAAATGAACTTGTCGTGATGCTAGCTTACTCATTACTATTTGCCTCCCGAAATTGAAATTTTGACCACGGTTTGATATACGGAAGCAAAAAGAGTTCGTCTGAGCTAATTTTAGCAACAACATTTTTTTCACCACGTTGATTTGGCATAGTTTGCTTGACGATATTCAACTCACCTTTATATTGTCCAAATGAATTATTACCGATCGTAATATCGCCCAAAACAACTTGTTCAGCTGTATTATTTGCTGGTATGTCACTTGTTTGATATTCCAGCTTAACAAAGGTCGAACGAATACTGTAACTATTGATATCGCCACGGTTAAAATGCTGATGGTTTAACACAACATCCTTCTCAAGTTCTGTCGTTCCTTCAGCAAAAACAACATCAAATTGCAACTGATTTGTCAATAATTGGCTCAGCGCTTTTAACTCTGCTTCAGAAGCAAACGCATTTGCCACAATGATATCATCGATCAAGCCTGTCGCAATAAAGTGTTTGGCTTGCAGCACGATCGATAGATCTCGATGAGATTCAAGTGTACACAATCCATCTGTATATGGATGTGGTCCGTGTTTTGCTTCATGAGAATTAACAAAGGCAGCCGTTCTTAAACCCAATGCTTTATATTTTTCTGAACATTTAATGAAATAATCATAATCTAAGCCGGTAAAACGCTGCGGATAAAAATTATGACAGCCGATGATTCGCTTCTTGTTGGGTTGGTAAGAAAGAACATTTTCCAGATAATACGTATCATTACTAATATTGACTTCTAAGTCTAAATCCGTTTGATCAAAGGTAATCAAGGATTCTACCAACCCATCAAAACTGGAATCTAAACGAATACCTGTTGCACCCATTTCCTTAAAGAAAGAAAGATCATGATAACTGATGCTCAACTGATCGAAAACAGCTGGATTTAAGTCCAAAATGACTTCCATTTGATAACTTCTCGCATGCTGGATCGCCGTTCTCAGCGAATCGATCACACTGTCTTCCTGTCCTTTTTCAATCATCAAAAGATTGGTAAACACACGACCGAAGCCATATTTTGCTGCCAAATCAATATATGCCAGCGTTTCTTCCTGCTTCTCTTTGTACGGATAAATTGAAATTCCTAACATGATCATTCCTGCTTTCTCTATTATGCTTGTATTGCTGTTTTTTCTTCGACTACTGCTTCTTCTTGTCTTTTAGCTTCGATTTCTTTTTCTACCATACTTTTATCGAACGCTTTAAAAAATGGTAAGTAAATGAAGCCTGCAACAACAATATTGACGATTGCCAATACCGCAGCCCGCCAATCAAGTCCTGTCGCCATCATTGCGCCGATTGGAGCCGGAAGTGTCCACGGAGCAATAGCAATCGGATAATTGACTAAATGAAAGACACCCATAGCTAAATATGTGATGATCCCCATGACGACTGGCGCTGCGATAAACGGAATCGCAAAGAATGGATTCATAACGATCGGTACACCAAAAATCAACGGTTCATTAATATTAAAAATACCAGGTACTAAGGTAAATTTCCCCATCTTCTTACAAAACTCCGATTTTCCGAAAAAGGCCATCAAAAAGGCTAAAGATAGCGTCGCTCCTGCGCCGCCTATCCAAATGAACCATTGGAAAAACTGCTCGGTCATAAAATGTGGAATCGCAGTTCCAGCTGCTGCCGCATTGATATTGGCATTCAAATTTTCATACCAGAAAGGATACAAGATCGGTGTGGCAATGATCATTCCATGAATCCCAAAAATCCAAACGATCGTAATCAACAAAATCGGTACGATTACAGATAAAACATTGTCTCCTGCAAAGTAACGGATCGGTGAAAAGACCCATTGCAATGCACTGTTAATATCAAAATTAAGTCCAACTTTGATCACCCAAGCGGTTACAATTACGAGTGCTCCTGGAATCAGTGCCGCGAATGAATTGATTACAGATGTGGGTACTCCATGAGGCATCTTGATAACCATGTTTCTTTTTACACAAAAACGAACAACTTCTACTGTAAAAATCGAAATAATAATAGCTGTAAATAAGCCACCCGCACCAAAGTTCCCCATCGGTAGAACCGTTCCACTGATAGTCAATCCAGCTTTTTCTGCAACATCTGCATCAATCGTTCCTGGTGTGATCGCTGCGATTAAAAATGCTAAAACAGCCAGTACACTTGTTGACACTTTATCTAGCTTATAATCTTCACATAAACTAGAAGCGATTCCGATACATACATAAACGGACATGAAATCCATCGTAAAGATCATTGGGATTTTTAGATTCTCCGCATAGGGTGCAATAAAATCTTTCCACGCATCAATTGGTAAATTCAGCATAATAATAAATACTGAACCAATGATCGTCACAGGAATGATTACGCTCATTCCATTTCTGACAGCTGTCAAATAACGATTATTAGCAATATTCCCCATGACTTCAACTACTTTGTTAAAGTTAAACTTACTTGCTTTTGTATTCATTTTTTTCTCCTCTCGTTTTTTGAACCGTTTCAATTTTAGTGTAAGAAAATAAAAGTCATTTACTCTTTTATTTTCCTACTGTTTCTTTGATCAAACGATATAGATCTGGAATTCCCATAGGTGTATATAAAACGCCTTCAATTGGAATTAAGGGAATTCCTTTAGCATCTGCTTCTTGTTGTAAATATGCTTTTCTAAAACTGACTTGCGGCGCTAAAAGCAGTGCATCCCAGTTTTCCTGCTGCATTTTAAGTCCAACTGATTCTGTGCCTGTTGCTTCCATGTAAAAATCTTCATCGCCATTTTTCTTTGCCTCTGCTACTAAGTTTTCCGCTAAAATTGAAGAACTCATCCCGCCGCCGCACGCTAATAATACTTTCATAAAATATCCTCCTCTTATTTTTGAACCGTTTCAATTTTATGATGTAATTATAATATGCAAACGCTTAATTTACAAGTCCTTTTTTCAAATTTTTAATAGAATCACGCCATAAAAGGCTTGTTTGAAGCTCCATTACTGAATTTTCAACTTGTTCAGGGTGCTTGATTTTTTGAATCAATAACGCTCCGATTGTTTCTCCGATTTGTTGAACAGGTTGTTCGACCACGGTCAGCTTAGGCTGCAAAATATCACTCAATTCAAAATGATCAAACCCAATAACAGACACATCTTCTGGTATAATCAACTGACGCTCATAAATTGCTTGCACCGCTCCTAATGTCATATAGTAATTCGTACTGTATAACGCAGTGATTTTCTCTTCTGCTAATAATTGTTTGGCATTCAAATAGCCTGATTCCTTTTTGTAATCTCCGATTTTGATGATCGAAGGTTCATATAAGCCGAGCTTTTTCATCGCATCTACATAGCCATTTAAACGTTCACGTCCAATAAAACGGTCTTGGCTTCCAGCGATGATCCCAATTTTTTTATGACCTAATTCAGCGAGTCTTTCCACAACGTTGTAGGACGCTTGATAGTTATCGACTAATACAGTAGCAGTTTGAAAATTAGTTATTGGTGCATCCACCGCGATAATCGGCGTTCCTTCTTGTCTAAATTTATCCAAAACAGCCAGTTTTTCTTCTAGGTGAAAAATAACTACCCCATCAACTGATCTGGAACGTAAAAATTCTAGTTTCTTTTCAAGTTTGCTTAGATCATTTTGATAATCACAAAGGATCAGGCTATAATTATTTTCCTCTAAGTATGATTCTAAATAGGTCACGATCGACGTTGCGAACACATCTGTTAATGTATTGATAACGACACCGATAGACAGGCTTTTATTATTCTTTAAGCCTTTGGCGATGATATTTTCTTCATAGCCAAGTTTTTCGATCGCCGCTTGGATATTCTTCATATTGGTCTCTTTTAATTGGTGCCCATTTAGATATCGTGAAACAGTTCCTAAAGAGACACCGGCTTCTTTTGCTACTTCTCTGATTGTTGCCATATTATACTAGCCCTCCTTTCTAAATTATTCCTATCTACATACTAACGAAGGTTTAAAATTATTTCAATGATAAATAGCGAAATGTCAGTTATTTATTTTTGTCTATCCTTCGGGGATCGGTTCGCTTAAAAGAATATTTCCACTTTGATCGATATATTCCACTTTCATTTCAACCAAATCAGCAGACCAGTAAAGAACACCAGATGCACCTGCCAACTCAGTAAATTCCTCAAATGTTATTTTTCCCGACTGTGCTTTTAAAACGGCGTGTTTGATTGCAGTTAAAGAAGCTTTAGCTGCAACAACTTGCGGACGACCATTCATTTGACTATCGATCACTGAATCCTCATCATAATATCGATAGAATCCGTCTGCTACAAAATAATCATATTTTTCAATACCAAGCTTTTTGAATGCTCGAATCAGCTCTGCAAACTCACCAGCATTTTTTTCACTATTGACAATTTCTTCAATTTCTTTCAGCACTAAACCCATGATTTCCCTCCATTTATTGGATAAAAATAGACCTAAACCAAAACTTCAAATGCTTTGGCTTAGATCCTATCAATGATCTATTTTACTTCTTCAACTTCTGCCAGATCTTCAATATATTTGTATACTTGTTGTCCGGCAATTCCGCCTTCACCAACTGCTGTGGTGATTTGACGTAATGTTTTTTCACGAACATCACCGATTGCAAAAACGCCAGGCATGTTTGTTTTCATGTCTTGATCCGTTTCGATCCAGCCTTCCGCATTTGTAAGTCCAGCTTTTTTGAATGGTTCTGTCAACGGGTCAAGTCCTACATAGATAAAAACGCCGTCTGCATCAATCGTTTTTACTTCGTCCGTTAAGACATTTCTCAATTGTCCGCCAGTCACGACCATATCATTGCCAACGATTTCTTCTAATACTGTATTCCACTCAAAAGAAATCTTTTCATTAGCAAACGCACGATCTTGAATAATTTTTTGTGCACGTAATTCATCACGACGATGAACAATGACCACTTCTGATGCGAATTGCGTTAAATAAATTGCTTCTTCAACAGCTGAATCACCGCCGCCAATCACTAGCAATTTTTTATTGCGGAAAAATGCGCCATCACACACTGCACAATAAGAAACGCCACGTCCAGCAAATTCTTCTTCTCCTTTGACACCTAATTTACGGTGTTCACATCCTGTAGCAATGATCACCGTTTTTGCTTGATACGTTTTATCGTCACAAATGACTTCTTTATAAGCACCCTGATCTTTAATATCCATCACGATACCATATGCATTTTCAGTACCGAATTTTTCGACATTTTCGTACATCTTATAAGCTAATTCAGGTCCCATGATCGAATCAAAACCTGGATAGTTTTCTACTTCTGCGGTATTGTTCATCTGTCCACCTGGTGCTCCGCGTTCAATCATCAATACAGATAGATTAGAACGAGACGCGTACAATGCTGCGGTCATTCCAGCTGGTCCTGCTCCAATTATAATTACATCATACATAAGTCTTTCAACCTCCGAATTTTTCAAGTACATTTACTTTACTACTTAGATAGACGATTGTCTATCTTTCTGCCCAACCATGATCTTGGTTTTCCATGACAGAATTATTAGTCACTAACGTTTTTAATTATAGCATGCTTCTTTAAGTCTTTAAACTGTTGATTCAAGTATTATTCAAAGTAAAAAAACAAAGCGAGGACAACGTAAATGTTCCGTTTATCCTCACTTTGTTACTCAAGTTAGCCTTCACTATTTTGTAATTGATACATATCCGCATAAAGACCATTTTTCGCTAATAATTGTTCATGATTGCCTCGTTCTACGATTCTGCCTTTATCCAAAACTAGAATTAGATTAGCATCGCGAATCGTTGATAAACGGTGCGCAATTGCGATCGTTGTTCTTCCTTGACGCATATTTGCTAATCCTTCTTGGATCAATCCTTCTGTTTCTGTATCGATGTTTGCTGTCGCTTCATCCAATACAAGGATTTTAGGATTTGTAACCATGGTTCGTGCAAATGAAATGAGCTGACGCTGCCCACTAGAATAACTTGCACCACGTTCAATCACCTTAGCATGATACTTATTCGGTAAGGTTTCGATAAACTTATCCGCCTGAACAAAAGTTGCTGCAGCTTCGATTTGCTCATCCGTGATACTAGGGTCCAACATCCGAATATTTCCAGCGATATCTCCATAAAACATAAACGCATCTTGTAAAACCAGTCCTAATTTTTTACGTAATTCTGGTAGTGGATACTCGCGAATATCACGATCATCAATCAAAATTTCACCTTCATAAAATTCATAAAAACGCATCAACACATTAATGATCGAGCTTTTTCCACTTCCAGTGTGGCCAATTAAAGCCACAGTTTCTCCTGGATAGGCGATAAAACTGATGTGATTCAACACATTATTTTTACCATCATAAGAAAAACTGACATTTCGAAACTCGATTTTTCCTTCGGTGATCTCCGCATCTGCATCAGCATTTTGCTGTGGTGTCAATTCTTGATTATCAAAAATTTTGAGAATCCGACTACCAGCAACCATGCCATCCGTAAAGACACTTAAAAAATCCATCATTTGTGTCATCGGATTGAAAAATGCTTGTACATACGTAACAAAGGCATAAATCAAGCCAACTTCTACTGGTGAATGCAGTGCATCATACCCAAAAAGTGTTAAAGACAGAGCAATTGCCAATGTATATAAGAAATTGATGATCGGTCCCAATAATAACGAATTCGTGCGGATCATCGAAAAGCGTGTACGCAAATAGTTATTATTTGTCTCTTCAAATTCTGTTTCTAACCGCTGCTCTTGTCGAAACTGCTGAATGATCTGCATTCCTGAAATATATTCATTTAATTTCGTATTCAGCTGGCTCAGTTTTTCTCGCATACTCCGATAAATTCTAGAACTAAATTTCTGATAGTACCAAATAACGATCAACAAAATAGGTAAAAAAAGCAAATTATATAGCGCAATTTTTCCATTGATCTGAAACATTGCTATAAAGGAGGAAACAACTGCAAACAGACCTGTCAGCACCATCAAAAATACATACCAAAATTCAAACAACGTTTCGGTATCATTTGTGACACGCGAAACGATCGAGCCTGCTGGCGTTTGATCAAAATAGCGCATCCCCAAGGTCTGCAGCTTTTCAAACAGCTTCACTCGAATATACTGATACGTCTTTAATGACGCCAAAGAATATAAAAACCATTGAAAAAACCAAATCACGCTTTTTACGATCACACCAAATAGATAGAGCCCAGCAAAAAAGAAAATCACTTGATTCGTTGCCGTTTTTGGCGTTAAATAATCATCCATGAACATTTGAATAATTCTTGGAAGGATAATATTGATAATCGAAAGAATCAGCGCAAAGAAGATAGCCGATAAAAATGTCCAACGAAATGGTTTCGCAAACCTAAGCAGCCGCTTGACAATAGTGACTTGTTCTTTTAGTGGTACTGATTTCGTCCATTCAGATTCATATTTTTCTTCCATTACGCATCACTCCCTTCGATTTTCGCTTCTAATTGCTGCTTATCCCACATTCGTTTGTACCATCCAGCCAAGTGCAGTAACTCCTGATGAGTACCACGTTCAACGATTTTTCCTTCTTCTAAAACAATGATCTCTTTGGCATGCATTACACTGCTTAAACGATGAGCAGCAATGATCGTTGTTTTCTCTTTGCGGGCTTCTTTTAGATTTGAAAGAATCGCTTCTTCTGTCTTCGCATCCACAGCAGATAACGCATCATCTAAAATCAATAATTCAGGATCAACGATCAATGCTCTGGCAATCGAGATCCGTTGTTTTTGTCCACCTGATAATGATACGCCTCGTTCTCCTACAAGCGTATCGTAGCCCTTAGGAAAGGCTTTGATCTCATTATTGATAAACGCCATTTCCGCCGCTTGTTCCACCTGTGCTTCTGTGAAATCTGGATTTGCAAAACGAATATTCTCACGAATCGTCATCGAAAATAGGAAATGATCCTGCGGTACATAACCAATGGAATGCATTAACGCATCCAATGAATAGTCTTTGATATTATGTCCACCAAACATTATCTGACCTTGATATTGATCATATTCCCGCATCAACAGTTTGAGGATCGTTGTTTTCCCCGCACCAGTTTTACCAACGATTCCCAGAGTTTCCCCTTCATTAAGTGCAAATTTGATTTGCTCTAAGGTAGTTTCTTTGTCTTTCGGATAAGTAAATGCAGCTACCTCGATCGACAATTGACCTTTGGCTGGTTTTTGGATCGCGTCTTTTCTCTCTATGATATGAGTTTTCTGATGAAGAAGTTCGTTGACTCGATCATAACTAGCATTTCCTCGCTCCAAAACGTTAAATAAACGACCAATTGCAAACATCGGCCAAACCAACATACCAATATAGCTGATAAAAGAAATCAGCTGTCCGATCGTAATCGTTCCTGCCATAATAAAACGTCCACCGATAATAATCGTCAACACATAGGAAATCCCTATAATCAATGTGATAAACGGATCAAATAACGCATCTAAAAAGTTTACTCGTTTATTTTTCACGATCGCATCATCGATTTTTTCAGTAAAATCCTGAATATCTTCTTTTTCCTGCCCAAAAGTTTTGATGACCTTCATACCGGTAATGCTTTCTTGTGTTTTATCATTGATCGTTGAAAACGCTGCCTGTGAATCACGGAAAGCATCGTGCAATTTTGAGCCTAAGACTCTTGAAGTTACCGCCAATAAAGGTAGCGGTATCAATGCAATCAGCGTTAAACGCCAATCAACAAACAAGATCATCGCAACAATCGTTGCGCCACCTGTGATCAATGAATCTGCGAATGTTAATATTCCCGCTCCAGCAACGTTTTGAATCGCATTTAAATCATTCGTTGCATGAGCCATTAAATCTCCGGTACGATGATTCTGATAAAAAACCGTATCCATTTTTGTAAAGTGATGAAATAATTGCCGTCTTAAATTCTTTTCCAGTCGGGCTGCACTTCCCCAAATATGCATCCGCCAAATATAACGAAAAATATATTGAGCTAAAGCTGCTGCCAATAAAACCCCCACCCAAAACAATATCGGCTGGATCGTTAACTGCTTAGCCGCGATCTCATCCACAACGATCCCGATAACTTTAGGCGGAACAAGTTGGACTAGCGCCACCATGATCAATGAAAAGACACCAATAAAATAGCTTTTCTTTTCCTGCCTAAAAAACCAACCTAATTTTTTAAATATAGACATGTACATTCTCCTCTTCTAACCTTGCTACTTGCTGCTCACATCATTTCTGCGTTGTTTTCCCATTTCTATACAACTCCTTTCATTTATCAAAAAATAAGTGCAAAAAAACGGACTAAAAAATCAGCCCGTTGTGCTCTTGAAATCTGAATTGCTTTAAAAGAACCTATTTGTCGCCTTGGTTCTTCATTTGCTGCATCATTTGACGTATCTTCTTCTCAGAAGGTTTTTGTCCCATAGACATCATCATCATTCGTAACATATCCTCATTAACGGGAGGATTCTTTTTAAAATAATCTTGCATATATTTGCGCGCAAGGAAAAATCCGCCTGCTGCACCTGCTAATAAAGCGATAATCGCGATTAACACTACTAAACCTGTTGACATATAAATCTCTCCTTTCTCATAGAAAAGCTGAACAGAAGCTTCTGCACTTAAAAACGCAGTCAGTACCTTTGTTAAACTTATTATTTCCAATTTTATTGAGGCACTAGCCTCCATTTTTATTAAATTGCTCTCAAGAAATCATTTTACTAGAAAGCGCGTGAAAAGAAAAGCTATTTCATCATATTCTTCACAAGAAATTTATAAACATAGCTTTTCTTGTAAAAAAACATCAAAGATTGGATTCGCTTATTCTTATGTGCGTTCAATTCATATACTCGAACAAAAAACTCTTGCCTATGATAAACATTTCACAGGCAAGAGTTTCTCGTTTTCTTATGGCATCAAATAGACCGTTCTGTTTTTACTTTTGTCCTTCAATTTTTTCAAGCAAATCGGGATCGAAGGTTTGTGCTTTTAACATAGCAATTTCATATCCGTAAGGTGCTTTACTAGTCTTTTTATCTGCACCAACATAAGGCGTTTCTAAAATTTTAGGTAGGTCTTTTAATTTCTCATGATGTACTACTTGATTCAGCGCATCAAAGCCGATTGTACCAAAACCAATATTGGCATGACGGTCTTTGTGAGAGCCCATTGGATTTTTAGAATCATTTACGTGAACTACTTTTAAGCGGTCCAACCCAATGATTTTATCGAACTCTTCTAACACACCATCAAAATCTTCTTTTACGTTATAACCAGCATCGTTGATATGACAAGTATCCATTGTGACAGATAGTTTATCATTTAAAGTAACTCCTTCAATGATTGTCGCTAACTCTTCAAAAGTCCGACCTAGTTCTGTGCCTTTTCCAGCCATCGTTTCTAAAGCGATTTGCGGGATCTGTTCTTTCCACAGCACCTCATCAAGTCCTTTGATGATTTGTTTTAACCCTGCATCAACCCCAGCGCCAACGTGGGCTCCCGGATGTAACGTAATCTGTGTGGCACCTAAAGCTTGCGCACGTTCAATTTCCTGACGTAAAAATTCTGTTGCAAAACCAAAGTTTTCCAACTTGATCGTATTGCCAAGATTGATGATATACGGTGCATGCACAACAATATTGCTTAAATGATGCTCTGCCATAAACGCTTGACCTGTCTCAATATTCATCTCTTCAATTGGTTTTCTTCGAGTATTTTGAGGCGCTCCAGTATAGATCATAAACGTTGTCGCATCATAACTTGCCGCCTCTTCCGCAGCACCTAATAACATTTTCTTACCACTCATACTCACATGCGAACCTAATAACATAAAAATCCTCCTTAAAATAAAAGCGGAATGAGCCTGTTTAGTCTCGACTAGAAAATAGGAAAACATGAATGAGGCGCTTCTTGCCTCATTCAGGTTTTATCTTTTTCTCGAGAGACTGGCTCATGCAGCTGGGTATACAAATGATCAACACTTTCTTACGAAAGTCTTGTACTGTTCATCATCAACTCAAATCTTTTTCGTTGTGATTCTCAGCAAAAGCGGAACAAATCGCTTAATCCTGCAGAAAATTAGGAAATTGACTTTGAGACGCTTTTTGTCTCAATGATCAACACTTTCTACGAAAGTCTTGTACTATTCATCATCAACTAACGAAATAAACGAAAGCAACGTTCCTTTCAGTCATCTTATAACATTCAATTAGTAAACTCTATCCTCTAAAAGAGTACGTGAAACAACAGGAAAAGACAACCTTTTTGCTTCTTTCTATTTCTTATTTTTAGCCGTATAGCGACGATAATTAGCCACCCATTCTTCCATTGAAATCTTGCTGACTAATTTCCCAATCAATTCATAGGGGATAATTTTGGGATTAGTAAAACGAATACAGCTTTTTCCCATGTTCAGTTTTGTTGGAACAACTTTATGGTATTCTTCTTGAAACCAGTGCAACAAATCTGTATCTCCCATGATCCCCATATGATATAGCGACAAATGGTTCTTTTGTGCTGCTAGGCTAATAAATGGTAACGGTTCATCTTTTCGATTCAAATAGCCTTCTGGAAACACACTTAATGGCACGACATATGTCGGCATTCCATATTGCATCTGTAAAACAAATCCTTGTGGAATATTTTCGGCAATTACTTTCTCTAACTGCCGATAAGACTCCTGCCACTTTTCATCAACATTCTCAACATATTCTATTACTTGTTCCACAGGCTTGTCCTCCTTTAGCTGTTCAAAGACTGACGATACAATTCTTTTGATTTAAAACCTAGTTCCAAAATATCGATCATTTCAGCTTGTCTCTTTTCTTGTGTTACTTGCTGTTTTGCACTATAAATGTATCTTGCCCAATCTTTCTTATAGCCTGGCGTCAACTGATCAAATAGCACTTTTGCCTTCAAATGGTTTTCCAATAACGCTTCTACCTGAGGTATAAACTGAACATAATCAGCTACACGCGCACTATTTCCACTTGATTTTTGTGCTTTACGGTCACTATTTTTTAGCCCAGTGACCGTAAACGTTTCATCCAAGCGAACCATACGATTAAATTTCAGGGTACTTTTTCCTACATAACCATCAGCATCATCGACTCCTAGGACAGGAAAAATCTCATCTCGATGAACGAATGTAGAATACATTTTATTGCCTTTTTTTGGATAAGCCACAAAAAGTACGCCATCCTTATTAAGTAATTTTTGCTCAATAACTGTCTGAACAATCGCCTTAAACTCTTCCATCGTTTTCACAAATACAAATAATAAATCCACTGCTTTATCTGGGAGTGTCAACTGCGCATCTTCCAAGTCAGTCAAATACGTTTCATCTGGGCGATTTACGATCGCTTTAGTTGAATAGTTCTTTAATTTCAATTTTTCAACAATCGATTTTTCCATTTTTTCCGTCTCCTCGATTCACTTTCTATTCTATGTGTTAGTGTACCATAAAACATGAAAAGCGTTTACTTCATTTATCTTACTCCTTATAATGGTTCACACGTTCTTTTCTCATGCTAGAATTGTCTAATTAAGTGCAACATTTGTAATTGCTTTTCTTAAACCTTCTTTTTTCTAATTGTATTCTTTGATAAAATAGAAAATAAAAGGACTCACTATACAAAATGAAAATGGAGAAACTACAAGTGGCATATGAATATTTTAATAAATTTATGAATTACTATGAAGAAAACGACTACTTACAAGGAAATTTACTAATTTGGCATAAGGGAAGTATCGTGCATAACAAGAGTTATGGCTTGTCAAATATCGAAATGAATGTTGCTAATAGCTGTGAAAAAAAATTCAAAATTGCTTCTTTAACTAAGGCGTTCACTGCTATGATAACTTTACGTTTACACGATTTAGGTTTGCTAAATATCTATGATTCAGTACAAAAATATCTTCCGCTTCTTAAGAGATATGAACCTGTTACAATATATCATTGTTTAACCTGTTCTTCTGGAATTCCAGACTTTGCAAATAAGCTAGATTATTGGGATAAAGATATGAGAATACCAAATAATATAAGCAATATAATTGATAACATTTACTTAGAAGGACTAAATTTTGCGCCTGGAACTGCATATGAGTATTCATCAACTGGATATTTAGTTATTACAAAAATTATTGAAGAGGTAACCAAATCGAGGTATGATATTGTTTTAAAAAAATATATTTTGAATCCTTTAGGCATGGAGGACAGTGGTTGTATGAATAATATTGATATTGTTCGTAATCTAGTCGAAAGTTACGGGTTTTGGATTGATGAAATTCAATCTGCTAAAACTGATATGTCATTTCCGACAGGAGCAGCAGGGATGTATTCAACAACAACTGATCTATTAAAATGGGGAAAAGCAATTATTGAAAAAAGGCTGTTGTCTGAAGAACTCTATCAAGTATATGAATCTGTAAACCAAGAAACTTACGCATGTGGTTGGGATATAACAACTATTGGACAAAGTAAAATTTTACAGCACCAGGGAGATTTAGATGGATTTGTAACAAGCATAAAAATCTGTCGTGAGGAAGACTTAATAGTAATTTTTCTTTCTAACCAAGAAATTATTCCTGTCACAACTATCACTAAAAAAATAGTTGAGCATGTATTGGGAAAAGCATTTTCAGTCCCCCTTTTAAAAGAAATTAGTATTTCAAAAGAAATTTTATTAAGGGTAGTTAATAGATATCACTATAGTGACACTGTGAATTCGGAAAAAATGGATTTAGAAGTAACTTTAGTAGGTGAACAATTGTTTTTATGTTGCACCAAACGATACAACATTCAATATAAATTCAGATTAAATTGTTTTTATGATGAAACTAAGAATGTTGTTTTGAAAGCGGAAAAGATAAATGAAAGGCTTGTCTTCGCACCAAATAGAAAACCAACATATATTATGTTGAATGGTGAAAAGTTCACCTTAAATCCATATTAGTAATAAGCCAATAATTCAAGAAATCGCTGGTTAGTTTTCTTAAATTAGTTTTACTTGTCTTTCGTAAAACACCTCAAAGGGGGTCTTCCAGCCTAAGCATTTTCTTGGTCTATTGTTAAGTTTTTTTACAACAGATTTAATATATTCTTCTGAAACTGGTGTCATATCCGTACGTTTTGGTAAATACTCACGTATTAACCCATTTGTATTCTCATTTGTTCCACGTTGCCATGGAGACCACGGATCTGCAAAGTAACAATCTATACGGCATAATCTACTAAAGTATTTATATTTTGCAAATTCTGGCCCTCTATCTGGAGTAATAGTTTTTCGTTGTTTTTTGTGTAAGGGCGATAATAATTTTACTATCATATCCCTTACACAAATTGAATCATTTTTGGGTATTCGACCCGCTAACAAAAATCGAGATTTCCGATCAACTAATGTAACTAAACTTGATTTTCCTCGGTGTCCCAAGACAGTATCTGCTTCCCAGTGACCAAGTTCTTCTCTATTTTCAGCTTTAATTGGACGTTCGTGTATCGTTTTGACATTAGTAAATCGTCCACGACGATCACCAATTCTTTTATTCACTGATTTTCTTCCTTTTCTTCTTAACATTTTTCGTGCTCCAGGACTGCCTGCGGGAAATCCTTCATCAAATAGACCATTATAGATAGAGCGATAAATAGTTGGATAACTGATAATAGATTCATTATTCTCTAAGTTAATTCTATTCGCTATCTGCTCTGGAGACCATTGGTCTTCAAAAAGTAGTTTACGAATGGTTTCTTTATAAGGTGATTGATCCAAGATTCTCTTTCTTCCGCATTTCTGCTTGTTCTTATGATACGATTTTTGTGCTAGAGAAGGCGAATAGGCTCTAAACTTTGTAGTATTCCTTTTAAGTTCCCTCATAACAGTTGAAGGGCTTCTTTTGATCAACCGTCCAATTCTACGGATAGTAAAACCAAAACCATGATATAAAAAAATCATTTCCCGCTCACGTATCGTAAGGTGTGTGTATGAAGTCATAGCTGAATACCTCCTAGTCGATATAATTCGTCAACACCATTATAACAGGCTTTTTCACCTTTAATTTTTAGTGTTGCACTTAAATTATACATTCTAGTGGTATACTTAAGAAAAAAAAGAACAGAAAGTAGGTACTTCACATGACAATCATTGAACAATATATCTCAGAATCCCCAGAAGAACGGCAAGAAAAGCTCCAGCAGTTATATACAATAATCAAAACACTCGTGCCCGAAGCAACAGAAAAAATGTCTTACGGCATGCCCACCTTCTATTTAAATGGAAATTTGGTTCACTTTGCTAACGCTAAAAATCATATTGGCTTTTATCCTGCACCCTCAGCAATTATAGCGTTTAAAGATGAGCTGACAGATTATAAAACAAGTAAAGGCGCCATTCAATTCCCTGTAGATTCTCCATTACCAGAAGCATTGATCAAAAAAATCGTTTTATATCGAGTAAACGAAAATAACGGATCTTAATGGTTAATCGATAAATCAACAGTTTGGCTCTTTCCTTATTGCTTCATTTAAAAACATCTATTTATTCAAAAGTTCTATTTTTCCTACTATTAAATTTTTATGATTAAATACGTATATACAGTTGAACAACTGTTCATTATAGATTTTTTTTGCTATAATATCACGGAATGCAACATTTTATTGAGGTGAAACGTTTGGATAATCAGAATAATTCCCATAAACCGGAACGACATTCTTATAAAATACCAGAGAAGAAAAAGATTTTTATGGGCGTTAATATCGCCATTCGTGTCTTACAGTCTTTATTTGTCTTTTTGGTGGTGATGGTGCTATTAGGTGGCGCTCTTGGTCTTGGCATCGGTATGGGCTATTTTGCCTTCTTAGTTGAAGATACTCAACCGCCGACAAAAGAAGAACTTCAGACAGATATCAGCGATATTACTGAGGTCTCAAAAATGACCTATGCAGATGGCACAAATATTGCGATGATCAAATCTGATCTTGTTCGAACAAGAGTAGACGGAGAACATATTTCTCCCCTATTAAAAAAGGCGATCATTTCTACCGAGGATGAATACTTCGAAGAGCACAAGGGCGTTGTTCCTAAAGCGGTGATTCGTGCCCTAATTTCTGATGCTACCGGCATCGGCGGTTCTTCCGGTGGATCCACTTTGACACAGCAACTCGTAAAACAACAAATCTTAACAGATGAGACAACGTTTAAACGAAAAGCCAATGAAATCTTGCTAGCGTATCGTATTGAACAGTATTTTTCTAAAGATGAAATCGTCACAACCTATTTAAATGTCTCTCCCTTTGGTCGTAACAACAAAGGAGAAAACATCGCCGGTGTTGAAGAAGCAGCCAAAGGTCTATTTGGTAAAAGCGCGAATGATTTGACTCTACCGCAGGCCGCTTTCATCGCTGGGCTTCCACAAAGCCCTATCATCTACACTCCCTATACAAATACAGGGGAATTAAAGGATGATGAAAATCTTTCTTATGGAATGAAGCGAAAAGATTTTGTTTTATTCAGTATGTATCGAGAAAAAGCAATTACAAAAGAAGAATACGAAGCAGCCAAAAGTTATGATTTAAAACAAGATTTTCAACCTCAACAAGAAGCAAATCAAAATACAGAAGGCTATCTATATTACGCTGTACTTGACCAAGCTGTACAAGCGATCATGGATGTCAATATAGAAAAAGCTGGCGTAAAAAGAGCAGAGTTAGATGACTTAGGACTTTCTCAGTATGAAGAACAAGCGCGCAGAGAGATCCAAAATCGCGGTTATACCATACAATCGACTATCGATCAAACAGTTTATGACACCATGCAAAATGCTGTAGCAGCCTATGGCTATATGCTTGATGACGGGTATGGTGCAGGCCTTGTTGAAACCGGAAATGTCCTAATGGATAATCAAACCGGTCGAATCATTGGCTTTGTTGCTGGTAGAGACTACAATGTCAGCCAAAGTAACCATGCACTAGATACAGTTCGTCAAGTAGGCTCTACGATCAAACCACTTTCCGTATATGGTCCTGCAATTGATCAAGGCATGATCGGTTCTGAAAGTCGCTTAGCGAACTATCCTACTTCCTACAGTAGTGGCGGTGAACTAAACAATGCAACCAATTCTGGAACTAACACATTTGACACAGTACGTTACTCATTAGAATGGTCTTACAACATTCCTGTCTACCATCTAAATGAAGCAATGAAAAAACAAATGAGTGATGATAACTTTTCTTACAACAATTACCTAAGCAAAATGAATTATCCTGCTGATGAACGCTGGGCTTATGAATCTGCTCCCTTAGGATCGGTCGAAGCAACTGTGTTGACCCAAACAAATGGTTTCCAAACATTAGCCAATAAAGGACAGTATCAAAAAGGGTATATGATCGATAAAATCACAGATAATAATGGAAATGTAATCTATGAACATAAAATGGAGCCTGCACAGGTTTACTCTCCTGCAACTGCTTCTATTATGAATGATATGTTGCGCTCCGTACTTGATTCAAAAATAACTACACCTTTCAAAAGTGTCGTTTCTGGTTTAAATCCAGATTTAGCAAATGTCGATTGGATCGGTAAGACAGGAACAACGGAAGCGTATAAAGATTCTTGGCTAGTCGTTTCTACACCAACGATTACATTGGGCTCATGGACAGGATACGATCTGCCAACTGCAATGAGTCCAAATAGTGGAGATCAAAATAGCAATTATTTGGCTAACTTAATAAATGCTATCTATCTCGTTAGACCTGATTTATTTGGAGTTGGTCAAAAATTTACACTTTCAGATGATGTCATTAAATCAACTGTTTCTAGTTTTACTGGAGAAAAACCTGGGACCTTTACTTATAATGGTGGTACTTACACAGCACCAGGTCCAAATACCGTTTCTCTCTATGCCAAAGATGGTGCTCCAAAGAGCCAATATAAATTCGGTTATGGCGGTACTGATGCTAATTACAGTGCGTACTGGGGACGTTATGCAACATCTAATTCTAGCAACTCCAGAACAACGACTCCATCCTCATCAAATTCAAACACAACAACTACACCTTCCTCTTCTGAAAAGAAGGAAGACGATAAAAAAGAAGATGAGAAAAAAGAAAACGACAATAACTAAAAAAGATGAGATAGAAGAATTTTCTTCTGTCCCTCTTTTTTTGTTATTGCCAAATTAAAGCAATGATGAAGATTAGAGGATACGACAAAATTTAGTATATCTACCAAAATTTATTTCTATAGAAAACAATAAGTTTTTGAAAGAGCATAAAAAAAGACCAATTTTGATCTTACTCATCAAAATTGGTCTCTTTTTATAGATTGTCCTACACTTATTTAGTGGATCCTTTTTGATCCATACCATAAGGTAAAATGACTGTTTTATCTTCGATTTCTTCTTTATTCATCAACTTCGTTAATAAACGCATAGAAACAGCACCGATGTCATAAAGCGGTTGTGTCACACTTGATAGACGCGGGCGAGAAACTTCCGTCAATAATGAATTGTTGCTCGTAATGATTTCAAATTCTTCTGGTACTTTGATTCCTGCATCGATCATACCATCTAATAAACCGATCGCTAACTCATCATCAGTAACATAGGCAGCAGTTGCACCACTATTACGAACACGCTCTGCTAAAGCAATTCCGTCTTTGAACTTATATTCAGATTCAAAAATCAAGCCTTCACTATAAGTCAAACCATTATCAGCTAATGCTTGTTTGTATCCCTTGATACGGTTTTGTCCATTGATTGGATCGATCAGCGCGCCGCTGACAAAAGCAATTTTTTTATTGCCGTTTTTAGCTAACATCGTTGTTGCATCTTTTGTTGCTTCTGTATAATCAATGTTGACACTGCCAACTTGTTCATCTGGATCGATTGAACCAGCTAAAACAACTGGTGTTTTAGAGCGTGAAAATTCACCGCGGATTTCATCAGTAATATGATGACCCATGAAAATAATCCCGTCTACTTGTTTTGCTAAAAGATTGTTTAACACATTGACTTCTTTTTGGTCATTGCCGTCAGAATTCGCCAAGATAATATTATATTTATACATTGTTGCTACATCATCGATTCCTCTAGCTAAAGAAGCAAAAAAGATATTGCTTACATCGGGAATAATAACACCAACAGTTGTGGTCTTTTTACTTGCTAAACCACGAGCAACTGCATTGGGACGGTAGTCTAAGCGGTCAATGACTTCCAAAACTTTTTTCCGAGTAGCAGGCTTGACGTTGGGATTTCCATTCACAACACGCGATACAGTGGCCATGGATACATTGGCTTCACGAGCAACATCATAAATTGTAATTGTTTGTTTTTCCATGATTCTTCTCCTAAATAGTTATGATTTTTTCATTTTCTGAAAACGCTGTTTACATTTCTTACTAAGAATAGCAGACTTTTTTTGTTTTTGCAACCGTTTTAATCTCATTTTCATGAAAATTTACTATATATTTCAAAAAGCGCTTTACGCCATTTCATGGTATGATAAAGATACAATTTCTCCTCATCACTTTTGAAGAAAGAAGGATATTTATGAATCAAGAAAAAATCACCGAACTAAAAAAATGGATGGCCAGCGAACAGATCGATCTTGCTTATATCAGCGATCCGGGGCATATCGCCTATTTTTCTGGCTATAAGAGTGATCCTCATGAACGAGTTTTAGCATTATTTATTTCATTAAATAATGACTCATTTTTATTTACACCTGCTTTAGAGGTTGAAGATGCAGAAAATAGTTCATGGACAGAACCTGTTTATGGCTACCTTGATAGCGAAGATCCCTGGGAAAAGATTGCTCAGTTAATCAAAAAAAATGGTATACCTGCTAAGATTGCTACAGAAAAAGAAGCATTGAGCGTTGCTCGTTTTGAACGATTGAATCATGCTTTCCCATCAAGTGATTTTTCAGCGAGCATTACCCCTATCATCGAAAAGTTACAGTTGCTTAAAACACCTGATGAAGTGACTAAACTTATGGAAGCTGGAGACTGGGCGGATGTTGCTTTAGAAATTGGTTTTAAAGCAATCACTGAAGGAGCTAAGGAACAAGAAATCCTTGCAGAAATTGAATATCAATTAAAACGACAAGGTATTCGTTCGATGAGCTTTGATACATTAGTTTTAACTGGAAAAAATGCAGCAAGTCCTCATGGAAATCCAGGAAGTACGGCTGTTGCTAAACATGAGCTAGTTCTTTTTGATTTAGGGGTTGTTCATAACGGCTATTGCAGTGACGTTACAAGAACTGTAGCTTATAAGGAACCCACAGATTTCCAAAAAGAAATCTACTCAATCGTTTTAGAAGCACAATTAAAAGCGATGGATGCAGTAAAACCAGGAATCACAGCGGGAGAATTAGATGAAGTTGCTCGTGGCGTTATTAGCAGCTATGGGTATGGCGAATATTTCAATCACCGTCTAGGACATGGTATTGGAACAACGGTCCATGAATATCCTTCGTTAGTGACTGGTAATGACCTAGTGATCGAAGAAGGCATGTGTTTTTCAATTGAACCCGGCATCTACATTCCAGGAAAAGTTGGCGTTCGTATCGAAGATTGCCTACATGTAACAAAAACTGGCTGCGAAGCCTTTACTAAAACAACAAAAGAATTACAAATTATTGAGTAATGAGAGGATATTCATATAGGTAGCTGTTTTTTCTACCTCTGCTATCTATGAAAAAGTATCTGAGAGAAACCACATCATGGTTTCCCTCAGATACTTTTTATTATTTTTTGATATCGTCAGCTACTTCTTTCGCAGCTTTTTTCGTATCGTGTTTTGCTTCTGCTACTTTTTCAGGAACATCTTTTGTTGCAACTTTTGCCTCAGTTACGCCTTCTGAAACAGTTTCTTTGGCTTTTTTGGCTGATTCTTTGACATCGATAAAGATATCATCTGAAGCATCTCCTGCGATATCACCTAGTTCATCTACAGAGTCATTAACGTCCTGAGCGGTTTTCTTGAAGCGGTCAGATAATTCACCTGTTTGCTTTTTAAATGACTCCAACACATTATCTGATACGTCTTGTGCCTTATCAAGAGAATCTTTTGTTTTAAGCTTGACGTTACCAGCTAAATCGCCAGCTTGATCACCTAAAATGCTCGCTTTGTCTTTCGCAATAGAAGACAGTTCTGATCCTTTTTGTACTGCATAATCTGTATAATCTGTTGCTTTATCTTTTAAATCATCCGCTTGATTTGCTAAATCTTCACGTAATTCTTTTCCAGATTTTGGTGCTAATAAAAGTGCTGCCACTGCTGCAGCAGTTCCACCAATAATTGCTCCTAAGAAAAATCCGCCTTTTTTTGCCATCGTTATTCCTCCATTATTTTTTTATTTTGTTGTTTCATTTTTCGGTGTTTTTTTAGGACGAAACGCTTTGAACGCTGCTCCTCCTACTTTACTAACAACACCAGCTTTTGCTGTTGTTTTACCAACTGAGCCTACTTTTCCTAATAAATTTCTACTAGAATAGTTCAACTCAGTAACACTTTCGCTTAAATCAGCTACCGCTGTAAACAACGGATCGATCGTTGCCACCTTTTTATTGACATCTTCAATCAACTCGTTACTTTTTACTAAAAGTCCCTCGACTTGTCTTGATAAAATATCAACATCTTTTGTCACAACTTCGATTGTTTTATTTGCTTCATCAACTGTAGTAGAAACCTTCTCTACAGTTTTTCCGATTTTTATTAATACTAAAACAATAAAAACGACTAATACAGCAAACGCTACAGCAGCGATTATAGCTGCCACCTCTCCACCTGTCATACTTCTGCTCCTTTCTGCAATTATTCTATAGATTTAGAATAACACCAACTGATGTATTTCTCAAATTATTCAGTTGCTTTTACTTCCTCAATTATAACAATTTAAAGAGAAACTCTCCATAACACATGTTCATTTCTATTACATAGTCAAAAAAAACAGAACAACTCTGCTCTGTTTTTTTGATTAGATCATTCATTCTATTTCTTTTTTGATGCTTGCTCTTTTGAAAGCTCTTCACCTAATTCAATGATATACTCACGCAAATTATCTTTCACTTCTGGGTGAACTAATCCGTATTCGATGCTTGTTTTCATAAAGCCAAATTTGTCGCCAACATCATAACGTTTACCTGTAAACTCTCTGGCAAAGACACGTTGTGTCTTGTTCAACGTATCGATAGCATCTGTTAATTGAATCTCACCGCCTGCTCCAGGCGCTTGCGTCTCTAGTACATGGAAAATCTCAGGTGTCAGTAGATAACGTCCAATAATCGCTAAATCACTTGGTGCTTCTTCTGGCGTTGGTTTTTCAACAAAGCTGTTAACATTGTATAAACCTTTAGAAACTTCTGCCTCTGGATTGATGATGCCATATTTTGACGTTTCTTCATGCGGAACTTTCATTACTGCGATAGTTGATGCATGGGTTGAATCGTAGTCGTTCATCAATTGTTTAGATAATGGGATCTTATCTTCCATAATATCATCACCAAGCATAACAACAAATGGTTCGTTACCAACAAAAGCTTTTGCTTGTAAAACAGCATGGCCCAAGCCTTTAGGATGAGACTGACGAATAAAATGAAGATTAACATCCGTTGTCTCTTCCACTAATTTTAACAATTCAGTCTTATTCTTTTCACGAAGATTACTTTCCAATTCAAAGTTAGCGTCAAAATGATCTTCGATCGGCCGTTTTGCCTTTCCAGTCACAATCAAAATATCTTCTATACCGGAAGCTAACGCTTCTTCTACGATAAACTGGATCGTAGGTTTATCAACGATCGGCAACATTTCTTTTGCCATTGCTTTTGTTGCTGGTAAAAATCGTGTGCCAAGACCAGCTGCTGGAATAACCGCTTTTCTTACTTTCATTTCATTACTCCTCCTAAAATTATATAGAAAACTCATTTTCTGTTTTACCATCACGCAGCATAATTTCTTTTGCCGCTTGCTTGACTTCTTCACCTTCGTAAAGAACCTTGTAAATCGCTTCTGTAATCGGCATCTCAACATTTAGTTGCTGAGAAAGCTCATACGCTGCTTTGGTCGTAGAAACTCCTTCAACGATCATTCCCATGTTCTCAAGCACCTCATCCAAGCTATGACCTTTGCCAAGAAGATTTCCTGCACGCCAGTTACGAGAATGTACACTTGTACAAGTTACGATCAAATCACCTACACCACTTAGCCCGATAAACGTCAATGGATTGGCTCCCATTGCAACGCCTAAACGGCTGATTTCTGCTAACCCACGAGTCATGATCGCAGCTTTAGCATTATCGCCAAAACCTAAGCCGTGAATTGCACCCGCACCTAATGCGATAATGTTTTTCAAAGCAGCGCCTGTTTCTACGCCAATCACATCGTCATTCGTATAAATTCTAAAATAATCGTTCATAAATAATTGCTGTACATAACTTGCCTGAGCCAAATCCTCACCTGCAGCAGTAATGGTCGTAATATCATGTACAGCCACTTCTTCTGCATGACTTGGTCCAGATAGAACCACAACACCGCGACGCTTTTCAGTCGGAATTTCTTCCATTAAAACTTCAGAAATTCGTTTATGGCTGCCTTGCTCCAATCCTTTACTAGCATGTATGATCAATGGTTGGTTTTTACATTTCGCCGTAAATTCCTGTGCGACTGAGCGAATTGCTTTTGTCGGAACTACGAATAAAACAGCATCAGCCTCTTCGATACATTCTTCTAGTGAAAGTTTTCCTTGAATTGATTCGGGAATAACTAAATCCGGTAAATAATGCTGATTTGTATGGTGAGTATTGATTTCATCAATTTGTTCCTTATTGTTTCCCCAGATACGAACCTCATGGCCGTTCTCTGCTAAAACTTGTGCCAATGCGGTCCCCCACGAACCAGGACCTAAGACAGCAACTTTTTGTTTCATTGGTGAAAATCTCCTTTCAGAATAAGAAAAGCTGGTTGAGCTCATTTAGCTCTGAATGAAAGATAGGGAAAATCAATTGAGTCGTTCTTTGACTCTTTTTATTTTCATCTTCTTTCCGAAGAACTAGCTCAAAAAACTGGATCATTGAAAAGCTGATCAAATCGAATGCTTCCTCGGAAAAGCCAGGAAAAACAATTGAATTATTCTTCGATTCATTTATTTTGTCTTTTTTCCGAGAATTAGATTAAAGAAGCTAGACACCCTTCCTCAGCTTACATTTATTTCAATATACTAACTAAACTACTAATTTTTTTACGTTCATATCCTAGCTATATTTTAACATACAGTAAGCAGAATAGGCAGTTCTAGCCAGCTTTTTTAGCGGTTCCTTTTTCTCGATCATAAAAAGAAAGATTACCTTTTTTACGACGGAATATCACTAATCCGATAGCACCGAAAAATAGAACAAGTGATAATAGCTGCGAAACACGAATACTGCCAAAAGCGTACAAACTATCTGTCCGCATTCCTTCAATAAAGAATCGACCAAATGAATACCAGATAATATACCCTAAAAAGACTTCTCCCTCTTTTAAGAAATGTTTCTTTCTTCTTAAAAGAACTAATACAACAAAACCTAAAACGTTCCAAACTGATTCATATAAAAACGTTGGTTGACGATAGGCACCATCAATATTCATGTTATCGATAATGAATTTAGGTAAATGTAACCCTTCTAAAAAACCACGTGTTGTTTCTGGTCCAAAAGCTTCATGATTCATGAAATTTCCCCAGCGACCGATCGCCTGAGCTAAAATCACACTCGGCGCAGCAATATCTAAAAACGTCCAAGTCGAAATAAACCGATGTCTGGAGAAAAAGAATAATGCCAAACCGCCACCGATCAAGCCACCATAGATCGCTAAACCGCCGTTTCTTGTCCAAAGAATATCTAGCGGATTAGCCACGTAATCTTGCCACTCAAAAATCACAAAATATAAACGGGCACCCACAATCGCACTCGGTAATCCCCATAACATAAAATCAACAACATCATCTTCTTTTAATCCTACTCGAACTGCTTCTTTACTACTTAGCCAAACAGCTAGCACTATTCCTGATACTATAATAACTGCATACCAGTAAACTGCGATCCCAAAAAGATTGAACGCAACTGGATTTACTTGTCCTAACATTCGGCTGCCTCCTCGATATAAATGCCTAACAGACTTGTTAAGCTCTGACAGAAAAAGAAGAAAAAGAATTATGCTGTTTTTTGACCGCCTCTCTTTTTTTCTTTTTTCTGAAAAGCTAGTCTGTGAAATTAACTATTTCCTGAATTTTCTTCAATTAATCGTGTTAAACGTTCTTCAAATGCTTTTGTCGCATCGTAGCCCATTGTTTTGGCGCGGAAATTCATTGCTGCGACTTCAATGATGATCGCTACATTTCGACCTGTTTTTACAGGAATACGAATTTGTGGAACATCCACATTGGCGATTTCGATCATTGCATCGTCTGAACCTAAACGATCATATTTTTTATCTTTTTCCCATGCTTCTAAATAAACAACAAGCTGAACCTGCATAAATCCGCGAACGGCGCTTGCACCAAATAGATTCATTACATCGATGATCCCAATTCCACGGATCTCAATCAAATGCTGTAAAATTTTAGGCGGTTCACCGATCACTGTCAGCTCATCCTGCTGATAGACATCCACTCGATCATCTGCAATCAAACGATGTCCACGCTTGATCAGTTCTAAGGCTGTTTCGCTTTTTCCGATACCACTGTCGCCTTGGATCAATACACCTAACCCATAAACATCGACCAATACACCGTGAATACTACTTCTCACTGCTAAACGGCCATCCAAGTAACTAGAGATTTCGCCTAACAAACGAGAAGTTGAAATAGGTGAACGTAATACCGCTAAGCCTTTCTCCTGCGCAGCCTGGACCATTTCCTTCGGCGCTTCCAGTCCTCTAGATATAATAAAAGCTGGCGTATCCTTTTCACATAAACGACGCATCACCATCAAGCGCTCTTCCGGCATCATTCGCTCAGCGAAGGTAATTTCCTTACTGCCAAACAATTGCAGGCGATTATGCGGATAATAGTTAAAGTACCCCGTTAATTCTAAACCAGGACGTGAAATGTCTCCAGTTGTGATTTCTCTATTTAAACTTTCTTCATTGCCGTAAACGACTTCTAAAGAAAGTTTTTCTACCAGTTGATGAATTTTTACAACTTCTTCCATCTTTGTCATTCCTTCCTATTCTCTACTCGTTCCATTTTATCATTTCAGGTAGGAAGTTTCTAGCTATTAAGAAGATTCTCACCTTTTTGTTTATTGTTTATAAAAACTAGTTTTCATTCACCATTGACTATCAGTGAGAAATTTGTATACTTAATGTGTATTTCCTCAACTAGTTAAACATATGGGATGTGACAGATATGAATACTAACTTAAAAAAACAAGCTAAAGCACTCCCTCTTACACCTGGTGTTTATTTAATGCTAGATAAAAATGAGGAGATCATTTATGTTGGTAAAGCAAAAAAATTGCGTGAACGCGTGAGCAGCTATTTCACCAAAAATAAACAGCACTCACGAAAAACACTTCGCATGATCCAGCAATTAGCTGATTTTCGTACAATTGATGTCCCAACAGAACTTGATGCCCTTTTATTAGAATGCCAACTGATTCAAACACATCGTCCTATCTATAATCGGCAGATGAACTCCTTTGAAAAATATAAATATATCGAAATCAATACCGACAACCAGGAGGTCCAAATCAATATTCTCAGCGTGCCCACAGAAAAAAACTGCTTTGGTCCTTTTTCTATCCAGCGCAAACTCAATTTAGTAAAACAAATTTTAGAAGAGCTTTATGGTCTGAATAAAAATAATTATTGGCGTCAAACCTTTATGGAACAATCTATAGATTCGCTAGATCGTACCCTTATTATAAACGAACTACTAGGTGCATTTCGCTTAAACAACGAGCGACCTCAAGAACGACTTGAAGCCAAAATGCTTTTAGCTTCTGAAAATTTTTCATTTGAAAAAGCGGGAAAATTGCATGAAGAATGGCAATTTCTTACCCATTTTTTTAACCAAAACAAAAAATTAATATTAGCTAGTCAAACTGACTGGCAGTTCCTTTGGTTCCCTTTTCACTCAAAAATAAGCTATTATTTGATCTACCAAGGACAGATTATTAACAGTCGTATGTGTACCAAACAAACATTTAGCAAATATACTGCTGATGAATTAGCTAAAAAAATTCTGCCAAAGATAAAACCAACACCCATCAAGCAATTCTCAAAAAAACAAATCGATTTCGTCAATATTCTCTACAGCTATGTCAATCAGCACAAAGAATGTCATTTGATTGAACTGGATGATCCATTTACATAAAAAAAGGATAAAACTAAACGAAGTCGTTTATGTCTTATCCTTTTTCATTATATTTAGCTAAGTTGCGTTCACTAACGATTGCATTGACTAATGACATGATAACTGCCATTAAAATCGCTGCACCAAAACTTGAAAATCCAAAATTTGATTCTCCTACAAAAGAAGAAGTCATTTTTAAAATTGCCGCATTTACGACAAAACTGAACAAACCGAATGTAAGTAAAGTAAACGGCAGCGACAAAATCGTCAACACAGGCTTTACCAGCATATTCAAGATTGAAAGCACGAAAGCCGCGATAATGGCCATGCCGATACTTCTTACGAAAATCATATTCGGAAACATTACTGAGAGCGACACAAAGGTCAACGTGTTAACAACTAAACGTTGAAAATATGTCATTAGAAGTCACTCCAGTCGTCATCGTTTACTTTTTCAGCTTGTTTTCTTGGTTTTTGACCGTTTGCATACGGATTTGGATTGCGCGTATTTCGGTTATAAGAGTTTTGATGTCCATAACCGCTTTGGTCTTTACGTCTTCCAGATGGAAGCAATACTGCTAATGCGATATAAAGTAAAAAGCCTGGAAATCCTGCTGAGAATAAAGAAAGCACAACATAAATCACACGTACGATTGTGGGATCCACACCGATCCATTCAGCAATCCCTGCTAAGCTCCCTGTTAATACTACGTTATTAGAAGATTTCGTCAATCGTCTTTTCATTTTTTTCACCTCTCATCTTTATGATTTTACAATAGAATGGATGAAGAATCATCCTTTTTTTCTTTTTTTTGAATAATGGCTGAGAGGATTTATGCTTAATCCACGTCGACCCTCTCACCCTTATTCAAAATCATTATCACCATGATCAGTGTTCTACATATTTATTTGTCAGTATCCTTTAAATAAATATTTCCTGTTGTTGTAGATGCATTGATCTGTGCCATATCTTCGTCATTCAAACGTCTGAACTGTAACAATTGATTGGTTCTTTCTTTTTTCTCACGTACAACATCGTACTCACTCATACGGCTATTAATACTACCTAAGCTTGTTTTCACTGTTCCTTCTACGCCAAGCTCATTTGGTAAAGCAATCTTGACGTTGCCGTTTACAGAACTTGCTTCGACTTTGCGTAGTGTTTTTTCTTTAGCAGTGATACGAACGTCACCATTGATCAGTGAAACACCGATTGTTTGTGGTGTTGCAGTAATAGTTACTGTTCCATTAACTGTTTCGATGATATTGTCTAAAATTTCTCCACTCAAGACTTTGATATCACCATTCACACCTTCCACTTCAAGCATTGTCGCATCAATTTGATTAAATGTGATTGAACCGTTTGTTGATTTTGCGTACACATCTTTTGCTTTCAAAGATTCTACTAAAACGTTGCCGTTCAATAGCTTGATAGACACGTGATCGAATGTGCGCTCTGGTAAGTAAAAGACGAGATCTGCACGTACACGTTTATTCGGGATTTGGAAGGAAATCACTTCATCATCCACATCGATTTGGCTTCTTTCTAAGAAAGCTTCAAGCGGTGTTTCTGCATCCATTTTACCGTATAGTTTGATTTTTCCTTCTACTTTAACATCTGGTTGGTCCCATGTTTTGAAAACAATGTTTCCGTTTGCCACTTTCACATCGATTAGGCTTGCAAGTGGTGCTGGATAGTTGAACTCATGATCAAATTTTGTTGTTGCAACACCTGGAACTTTGAAACTAACATCTTTCCATTCCATGTTGTCATTCATTGTTTCTGTAAATGTATTGAAGGTCTTTTTAAGGAATGAACCTAGTTGAGAACCAGCTTCACTCATTTTTTCACCAACTTGATTGATTGTATCTGTTGCTTGTTCTTTCCAATCATCAGGAATATCGAATTTTGAAGTCACTCGATCTTTGGTTTCTGTCCATTGTTCTTTACGAATATTTTTTAATTCTGCTTCTAACGCAATTTTTTCTTGATTTCTTTCATCTAAAGAATCTTCTAGCGCTTTGATATCCGCTTCTAATGATGCTCTTAAAGCTAAATCTTCATCCGTTAATTCACTTAATTCTTCTTTTGTATTTAGTTCCATCAATTTTTCTTGCGCTTCTTTGATTTCTTCTTTGACACCAGAAATCTCAGCATTGATTTCATCTAATTCTACAGATGCTCGATTTGCTTCAGTTGCAAGATCATCAAGAATTTTTTCCAAACGCTCGCGATCCTCTGCTTCTTTTGCTTCTACATCTTCATCAGAAACTTCTGGTTCGATTGAAGCTTCTTCTTTCTTTTCTAACTTATCTACTAAATCTACGACTTTATCATTTTCTTTTGTATCAACAGTTGCACTAGTTACGTTTACTTGATCGGCAGCTTTTTTGATTTGTTTTTCATCTTTTTCAGTTGCCATATTTTCTAATAAGACTAAAGCTTCTTCTGAAGACAGGATGCCTTTTTTAACTAAGTCTAATACTCTTTCTCTTTCTTTCATGGAAATTGCCTCCTTAGCAAATTTTTCACCCGAGGGTGTTTTCCTTATGTACCTATTATGCCTTCTTTTTCATTATTTGTCATAGGACTTAAGAATGAATTTTCGATAGTCCTCAAGTGCAACCAATCAGAGTCATTTATCCGAATCTAACGTATTGTTGCATTATATAGGAAGAAAGTATGCTCAACTAAAAAAATAGAGCCTCATTCAAAAGTAAAAATACTTCTGATTCAGACTCTATTTCTTTAATTCATATATGCGTATTTTGTATGTCCGACTATGAATGGATTTCTCTATAAATCAATTTCGTTTCGGACACCTCTTCACCAATCAGAATATTTTCTTTGATCATCGCCTCAACATCTGTGACTTCTTTTTGATTAGCAAAAATCGTCACTAAAGAATCACCTTTCTTAACAGGATCTCCGACCTTTTTACGTAAAACTAACCCAACCGCCAAGTCGATATCATCTTCTTTTGTTTCTCGACCTGCACCAAGCTTCATGGCAGCAACACCAATATTATCGGCGATAATTTCTGAAACAAAACCGTCAGAATCAGCAAGCACTTCGATTTCATATTTGGCTTGCGGCAATAAACTTGGATCATCTACCCAATTAGGATTTCCACCTTGGTTTTTGATGAATTGTTTGAATTTTGCTAGTGCTGAACCATCTTTGATGACACTTAATAGAAGTTCTCTAGCTTCCGTTAGTGAATCAGTTTTTCCTGCAAGAACGACCATTTGGCTTCCTAATGTCAATACTAATTCAGTCAGATCTGCTGGTCCGTTTCCTTGAAGGGTATCGATTGCTTCTTGGACTTCTAATGAGTTGCCGATAGCATTCCCTAATGGTTGTGACATATCAGAAATGATTGCCATGGTATTTCTGCCGACTAGATTACCGATTCGAACCATTGCTGAGGCAAGTTCTGCAGCATCTTCTTCTGTTTTCATGAAAGCACCAGCACCAGTTTTAACATCCAAGACAATCGCATCCGCACCAGCCGCAATTTTTTTACTCATGATCGAACTTGCGATTAATGGAATCGAACTGACCGTTGCAGTCACGTCTCTCAACGCGTATAATTTTTTATCGGCTGGCGTTAGATTTCCAGATTGACCAATCACAGAAATTTTATCGCGATTGACCATTTCAGTAAATTCTTCATCTGTTAGCTCAACATGAAACCCATCAAACGCTTCTAATTTATCGATTGTACCGCCAGTATGTCCTAATCCGCGCCCCGACATTTTTGCAAACGGGATATCTAAGGCAGCAATTAGCGGTGCCAACACTAAAGTCGTCGTATCTCCGACTCCGCCTGTTGAGTGTTTATCCACTTTGATTCCATCAATCTTAGATAAGTCGATCACATCACCCGATTCGACCATAGCCAATGTTAAGTTGGCCCGCTCTTCATCTGACATATCTTGAAAATAAATCGCCATCAAAAAAGCACTTGCTTGGTAATCTGGAATCATGCCATTTGTATAACCATTTACAAAAAATTGAATTTCTTCTTTGCTCAATTCCTTGCCATTTCGTTTCTTTTCGATGATATCAACCATTCTCATATTGTCTTTCTCGCTTTCTTACGTATTTTTTTAGTTTAGTAACCGTCTGTTGTATTTTCAACCGTCGCATCAACGATCGCAACACTCGAACTAGCACCGATTCTTGAAGCACCTGCATGGATCATTGCTTTTGTATCTTCTGCTGTTCTCACACCACCAGAAGCTTTAACACCGATATCTGGTCCCACTGTTTTACGCATTAAAGCAATATCTTTAACGGTAGCTCCGCCAGTTGAAAAACCGGTAGATGTTTTAACAAAATCAGCACCTGCTTGAACAGCCAATTTTGAAGCTTTTACTATTTCTCGGTCGGTTAATAAACAAGTTTCCAAAATTACTTTGACCAAGGCTCTTCCTTTAGCAGCAAGAACAACACCTTCGATATCTTTTAAAACAGTCTCCTCGTCACCAGACTTCAAGGCACCAACATTGATGACCATATCGACTTCTGTGGCACCATTTTTGATTGCATCGTCTGTTTCGAATGCTTTAACAGCAGTTGTATTAGCCCCTAAAGGAAAACCGATAACTGTACATATTTCAACGCCTGTTCCTACTAATTCTTTACTTGCTAATGCTACCCAATATGGATTGACACAGACTGAAGCAAATTTATAGCTTTTAGCTTCTTCAATAATTTTAAGCAACGCTTCTTCGTTTGCCTCGGGTTTTAATAATGTGTGATCAATCATTTTGTTTACGTTCATCGTCTTCTCCTATCAGAAATTCCGTTCTAACCTAACGAAATTTCGTTCACCTTTAAAATTTATAAAAGAGCAGAAATTTAGGCTTCTACTCACTTATCTTGCTTAATAATTCAACAATTTCATCGCTGTAAATTTATCTATCAAAAGAACATTTGCATATCCGCCAACTAATGCTCCATGGATTGCTTTCACTTTTCGATCTCCACCAGCGATCAAAATCGATTTTTCTTTCTTTTTCAACTCTTCAAGTTCGATACCGATCGTTCGTCCATTGATTTCTTCATCACTAATTTGACCATTCTCATCAAAAAATCTAGAACAAATATCTCCTACAGCATTTGTTTTCAAGGTTTTTTCTTCGGTTTCCGTAAAATAACCCAAACGGAAATGCAGTGATTCACTTTGAACTGTTCCTACTGTAAATACAGCAATATTCGCCTGCTTCCCTAGACTGATGACTTTACTGATATGTCGATCTTCGACAACTAGATCCTTAGCAATTTTACTATCTAAAATTACCGGCAAAGGAAATGTCTTTGCTTTTGTATTCAACTTTTCAGCAAATAGTGTTAGTGTTTCAAAAGCATAGTTATTGACATCAAAATAAGCAATACCGCCCTTTAGTTGGACAACTTCTACGCCTTTTACATCTAAATGATTCATTTTTGATACTGTTTTATGCATCGTCGTTCCCCAACTGATGCCGATAATATCTCCGCTTTTGATGATTCCCTCTAAATACTCTGCTGCATATGAGGACAAGTATTCAGAAATGGAATTGTACTCTGGATCTGGTGAAAAAGCGACGTGCACATCCATCAACTGATATTTTTCCTTTAACTTTTGCTCGATCCCAAATAAATCTGAAAAAGGATCGAAAATCGTAATTTGAACGTAGCCTTTTTCTTTTGCATAATTTAATAATCTTGAAATCGTCGGACGTGAAACATTCAATTTTTCTGCTATTTCCTGCTGACTAAGTGAAGATTGATAGTATAGTCTCGCAACTTCAATACTAAGTTGTTGTTTTTCTTTATCCATACCCATTGTCCGTTCCTTATTATTTGTTTCTTAATTATATCAAGAACAAACTTGGAAGACAAATGACGATTTAATCCGTCAAATAAATAGCTCTCAACTCACTTAATTTCTCCGGTCCAAAGTTTAAACATTCTGCAGCATAATGTTCAGCAGAGCCAAATTCTTTCTCAATCAAATGAAAGGCATGATCCAGATACTCTTTTTTCACATAAAGCGCAGTCGCTAAAGATGCCAGTTGCTCTTCATCAAACCCTTGCTCTCTATATTGTTGAATCAATTCATCGTTTGCTTGTTTTCTTTCTGTGTTTGTAATCAGAAAATCATTGTATATTTCTTCTTTTTCTATATCTAACAATAATAATAATAGTGCTGAAGCATAACCTGTTCGATCTTTACCGGCAAAGCAGTGGAAAATCGTTGCCCCTGTTTTATTGTCTAAGATATAATCCATAAATTCCGTGAAGCCTTCTTGTGCTCCTTTATTCAAAATCAAATCTTCATAGACGCCTAACATATGCTTATCGACTGCTTCAATTGATTTTAATTGAGCAAAATCTGCTAGACTTGAGCTTTTAGCGTTCATTTTGCCAAGTAAATCCAAATTGATATACTCAACATCTTCGATTGGTGTATCTGGTGATTCATTGATTTCAAAATCGCGTCTGAAATCAATGATTCTCGTCAAGTTAAAGTGATCAACCAAGGTCGTCTGCGTTTTTGGATCTAGTTTTACCAAATGACCAGAGCGTAATAATCTTTTGGCTTTGACTTTTTTCCCAGATTTATTTTTAATACCGCCTAGATCTCTAAAATTTGTGATTTGAACATTCATTCGTTTATTCCACCTTTATACGTTTACTTTTTTTCTTCTTTTTTCTTCAGCAAATGCAACGATCCCCAAAAGTACTGCAATGATCACGATCGAGATGTAAAAAATGATAAACGTGTCATTCCAGCCATGTAAAACATGACCAAAGAAATTCACTCCATTTTTAGCCGGATCAGAGATTTTAGCTAACAAGATCTTTGCCATCGAATCACCAAAGAGATACGCAAAAGCACCAAGCAGTCCTCCCGATACAACCGTAGCTTTTTTAGGCACAAAGCCTAACATAGATAAATTGATCAATAATTGCGGACCAAAAATCATCATCCCTAAAATAAATAATGCTGCATTGATTACTAGTTCAGTCGTACCGACTTGATAAGCAATAATACCAACAGGCAATAAAATAGTACTGATTGTTGCAACTAATGCTGGTCGCCCCTTCAGTAAATCTGAAATATAGCCCCAACCTAAACAACCAATCAATGCACCCATTTCAAAATAAAAGATGGTTTGTGCAGCTGCCTCTTGTGAAAAATTCAAATGCTCAGTCACATATAGTGGCGCCCAATTATCGATTCCGATACGTACGATATACACAAATACATTCGCCACACACAGTACCCAAATGTACGGGTTGGTCAGCAGATATTTTTTAAAGATCTCCCATTTCGTCAAATTTTCAGCATCAACATTGGCTTCTTCAACTGGCTCGCCAAAAATTTCCTCACTTGAGTTCCAGCCTAGATCTTCTGGTTTGTTTTTACCGATAAAAAAAGTAATAACAGCGACAACAGCGGCTACGATCGCTGGAATAATAAACATCCCTGCAACTTGACCTTTGAAAAAGGTTTGTGCACACCAAACAGCAAAAATCCCTGCAAAACCTCCACCAATATTGTGCGATGCATTCCATAATCCGATATATCTGCCACGATTACTTCGTGTTGTCCATTGCGTAATAACAGAAGCACAGCTTGGACCGCCTACACATTGAAAGAGTCCATTCAGCGACCACAAAACAACGATCCAGCCCATTGGAACATTATTCATAGTAAACAGAATCCCCATACAAAGGACTGTGATCGATGATAGTAAAAGTAAAATAGATAAAATCTTCTTCGTATTTTTTCCGTCCACAATATAACCAACGATAAATTTTCCAAAACCATAAACGATTGAAAAGACAAAACCGATATACCCTAGATCTGTCGTAGTAAGTCCTAATTGACTTTTCAATAACGGCTGTGCTGCTTTAAAATTATTTCGAATCATGTACATTGTGATGTAGATGACCACAACGACCAAAAACGGTTTCATAAATTCTTTAAACCATTGTTTTCTCTGCTCAGTCAGAGTCAACTGACTCTTTTTATCAACAACTGTATTCGTTTCTTGCAAATTATCTCACCCCAAAAATTTGATTATAATGGTTAGCGCTTTCCAATATAGTTGTATCATACACAATGTAAGAACAAATGTAAACACCCTTTTGAAATTTTGTTCATAAATTATTTTTAAAAAAAGAGTACGTCTCAAAACGTATTACTTGGTCTTGAGACGTACTCTTTTTCTTTCGTAAATGACACAAAAAAGCAGTCATTCCTTTGATCAACTCAATTTGCTAAATACTGAAAATACCTGGCAGTTGATCAACATATTTTTTTTTCTAAGAACGAAACATTCTTGTTTCAGACTTTAGTCGTTTAAATTAGCACTGCGGTTTATTCATCGTGATTGCTGTTTAGTTCCGTGATTTTTCCAGTTGCCAAGTATACGATCCACTCACAAATATTTGTCACATAATCACCGATACGTTCCAAATAAGTAGCGACGTGCAAATAATCCGTTCCACTGATTACTGTTTCAGGATTCGCCTGCATTGCTTTGATTGAGTGTCTGTAAATACTATCAAAATATTCATTCACTCGAGTATCCATTTTCGCAATCATGCGAGCATCTTTTTGGTCTGTTTTAACATAAGCAATCAATACGTTATCAACCATTTTTTTCACATAATCAGACATGTCGGAAATTTCTTTTTCGATTTCTGGAATTCGTGTTTCACCTTTCAGGCGGATCGTTGATTTAGCGATCGATACGGCATGGTCTGCCATTCTTTCAAGGTCAGAACTTGCTTTCATTACTGTGATGATCATTCTTAAATCAGTTGTTACTGGCTGTTGTAAGGCAATCATCTCGAAACTTTTCTTTTCAAGTTTGACTTCCATATCATTGATTTCCACATCATAATCGATGACTTCGTTAGCTATTTTTTTATCATGGTTGATGTACGCTCGTACCGATTTATGTACAACATTACTAACCATCATACCCATTTCATAAAATTGATTATGCAAGTTTAATAGTTCTTCTTCAAATTGACTACGCAACATGTGCTTTCCTCCTTTTGGTTTATCCAAATTTTCCAGAAATATAATCTTCTGTTTGTTGTTCTTTTGGATTTAAGAATATTTTCTTTGTATCATTAAATTCTATCAATTCGCCTTGTAAAAAGAAAGCGGTTTTGTCAGAAATTCGAGAAGCTTGAGACATGTTATGTGTCACCATGATCATTGTGTATTTTTCTTTTAGGGTCAATAACATGTTTTCGATCTTACCACTTGAGACTGGATCCAATGCACTCGTAGGTTCATCGAGTAGAATGATTTCAGGATCTACGGCTAAGACACGAGCAATACACACGCGCTGTTGCTGACCTCCTGATAATGATAGAGCACTTTTATGCAGTTTGTCTTTAACGTCATCCCAGACCGCTGCAGCTTTTAGACTTGTTTCTACCGCTTCATCCAGCACCTGTTTGTCTTTTTCACCTTTTAAACGTAACCCGTAAATAACATTTTCGTAAACTGAAAATGGAAATGGATTAGGTTGTTGAAAAACCATACCGATTTCTTTACGTAAATCAACAGTATCTGTCTTAGGGCCATAGATATCTTTGCCTTTATAGACTACGCTACCAGTGATCGTTACGCCAGGAATTAAATCGTTCATTCGATTCAATGAACGAAGATAGGTCGATTTCCCACAACCGGAAGGTCCGATCATTGCTGTTATTTCTCCTTGATTGATACTTAAATCAATCCCTTTGAGCGCTTCTTTTTTCCCATAATATAAATGCAAATCTTTTGATGAAATGATCTCTTTTGTCATCTTGCTCCTCCTAACCAAAATGTCCAGAAACGTAGTCTTCTGTTGCTTGAATTTTTGGTCGTGTAAAGATTTTTCTTGTTTCATCGTACTCGATTACTTTACCTAAATAGAAGAAGGCAGTGTAATCACTGATACGAGCAGCTTGCTGCATGTTATGTGTTACGATAATAATCGTATAATCATCCTTCAGATTGACTAATGTTTCCTCTACTTTACCTGTAGAAATCGGATCTAAAGCACTCGCTGGTTCATCTAAAAGTAAGATATCCGGCTTCATAGCAATCGCTCTGGCAATACATAAGCGTTGTTGCTGACCACCTGATAAAGCTAATGCGCTTTTCCCAAGGTTGTCTTTCACTTGATCCCATAAAGCGGCTTGTTTTAAGCTAGTTTCGACAATTTCGTCTAGTTTTTTCTTATCTTTTTCACCATGCTGTTTTAGAGCAAAAGTGATGTTTTCATAGATCGATTTACTAAATGGATTAGGGCGTTGAAAAACCATACCGATTCGTTTACGCATTTCATAAACATCAACTTCTTTTGTGTTGACGTTTACGCCTTTATACATGATATTTCCCGTAACTTTAGTATTCGCGATCCCATCGTTCATACGGTTCAGCGAGCGGAGATACGTAGATTTTCCACAACCAGATGGTCCAATGAGCGCTGTGATTTTATTTTTTTCAAAAGCCAGATCAACGCCTTTTATCGCTTCGTTATCTCCATACCAAACATGTAGGTCATCGGTATGCAACGCGACAGGTTCCGGCACTTTTATGATATTTGTATCATTCAAATTATATTCTTTCATTCTGATTCCCCTAACATTAGGCTGATGTCATTTTCTTATACAATCTGTTTCCGATAAAGCGTGCACCGAAGTTAAACAGTAAAACGACTAAGATCAGAACTGCTGATGCTCCAGCAGAAACAGCCGCACCATCCGGCATCGTGCCTTCTGTATTGATTTTCCAAATATGAACAGCTAAGGTTTCAGCTTGACGGAAAATACTGATCGGACTGGATACGCTCAATGGGTTCCAGTTGGTAAAATCTAACGCTGGAGCACTTTGTCCAGCTGTATAGATCAACGCTGCCGCCTCACCGAAGATTCTCCCAGAGCTTAATATCACACCAGTTAAAATGCCGGGCAAAGCTTCTGGAACCACCACTTTCGTAACGGTTTCCCATCTTGATAAACCTAGCGACAATCCTGCTTCACGTTGGGTATAGTGCACAGCTTTTAAAGATTCTTCTACATTTCTAGTTAATAATGGCAAGTTAAAGAAGGTCAACGCCAATGCGCCAGAGATGATAGAAAACCCATACCCCATTTGCACAACAAAGATCAAGAAGCCGAATAAACCAACGACAACAGAAGGCAATGAGCTTAAGATTTCAATCGATGTACGAATCACATCAGTCAGCCAATTTTTCTTGGCATATTCAGATAAATAAATCCCTGCTCCTAAAGAAATCGGAAAGCTGATCAACATCGTGATCAACAATAAATACAATGAGTTGAAGAGCTGAATACCAATACCGCCGCCTGCTTGATAGGCCTTAGATGGTTTTGTCAAAAAGTCCCAAGAAATATGAGGAATCCCTCTGACTAAAATATATAGCAACAACGCTGCCAAGATCAATACGATGATCCCTGAAATAACATACAGGACACCTGTTGCAACTTTATCTGCTTTTTTTGCGTTCATTATTTCAAGGCTCCTTTCCTACCGATGATCCGAATAATAATATTGAAGAATAAAGACATTAATAATAAGATCAGCGCAAGTGACCAAAGTACATTATTTTCTACTGTACCCATGATCGTATTTCCTATTCCCATCGTTAAAATACTAGTCAGTGTGGATGCTGGTGTCGTTAAGCTGGACGGCATGATCGCAGCATTCCCGATAACCATTTGAATAGCTAGGGCTTCACCAAAGGCACGAGCCATACCAAAGACAACGGCTGTTAAAATCCCCGGTACAGCTGCTCGTAAAACTACTTTATAAATCGTTTGCCAGCGGGTCGCACCAAGCGCTAAAGAAGCTTCCCGATAATGACGAGGAACAGATTTCAGTGCATCGACTGTCATTGTCGTTACAGTTGGTAAAATCATAACAAAGAGTACAAACGTCCCAGCTAAAATACCAAACCCAGTACCACCGAAAATTGAACGAATAAACGGTACGATTACGGATAAACCGATAAATCCATATACAACTGAAGGAATTCCAACCAGTAATTCAATCACCGGCTGCAAAATTTTTGATCCTTTTTTAGGTGAGATTTCTGTCATAAAAACGGCTGCGCCAATCGCAAAAGGTGTTGCAATAATCGCAGACATGAAGGTTACGATAAATGATCCTGTGATCATTGGTAACGCACCTACCATTGGTTTGCCATTCGTACCGGTCTCACTGGGATTCCATTCTTTCCCAAACAGGAAGTCTGTCACACTGATTTTATTTGTAAAAAAAGTTGCCAACCCTTTACTTGCAACAAAATAAAAGATCGATAAAACAACCAAAACAATCAAAGCAATACAAAGGAAACTAATAAATTTCCCACGCTGCTCCATCTTGGCCCGCTTCGATTTTGTCAACAATGTTTTCTGCACATCTTCCAAAAAAATTCCTCCTTAAATTGAAAACTGAACAGGCTCGTCCTGCTCTGACTGGAAATTAGGAAAAAATGATTGAGGTGTTTTTTGCCTCATTCAATTTTTATCTTTTTCCCAAAGAACTAGCTTGTGAAGCTAGATAAAATCAATGATCAACATCAGCTATCGGACCAAACGGAAGTACCGTTCCTTTCAGTCACCTTGTACCAATCAATAGCAACTCATCACTTCGTTGTATTTCTTGGCATGTTTCTCAGCCTAAACTGGCTTGTTTGGTTTCTACTGAAAATAAGAGCACTGCATGTTCCCATGATCAAATTATTTCAAGGGAGCTACTCCCCGTTGTTTGCCAGATACGTTGCGTAACAAAATAAGTGTATCTTTTCAACATCAATTTGTGTTTAATAACATGTAAATCTTATGTTAAGTTTGTAAATTTTGTGTAAAGGCACTTTATTTGATCAGATTTCCTTGCCAATCACGCTCAACTTCCATCTTAGAAACTGGAATATAACCTAATTGTCCAATGATTTTTTCCTGTACGTCATCCGATAGCATAAAAGCTAAAAATTCTTCTGTCAGTTGCTTAGGTTTTCCCAAAGTATACATATGTTCATAAGACCAAATGATCCATTTATTTGTTGTAACATTCTCATCAGTGGGCTTTACACCATCGATACTCAATGTGTTTACTTCATCGTTGACATATGAAAAAGCAGTATAGCTGATTGCTCCTGGTGTATCTGCTACGATTGAACGAACCATCCCGCTTGAATCTTGTTCCTGTGCCTGAATCGCAGTTTTACCGTCTAATACCCATTTTTCAAAAGTCGCTCTTGTACCACTTCCCGCTGCACGATTAAGCATAACGATTGGAATATCTTTTCCTCCAAGCTCTTTCCAGTTTTTGATTTCGCCTAAAAAGATTTTTCTAAGATTCTCTAATGAGATATCGGATACGCCAACATTTTTGTTCACGATCGGTGTAATTCCTACAACTGCTACTTTATGATCTGTTAATTTCGCAGCATCAATCCCATTTTTTTCTTCTGCAAATAAATCAGAGTTTCCAATGTCAACCGCTCCAGACTGAACTTGGCTCAAACCAGTACCACTACCGCCACCCTGCACATTAATAAAACGTCCGGGGTTTTGACTTTGATATTCTTCAGCTGCCGTCTCTACTAAAGGCTGCAGTGCTGATGAGCCAACTGCTGTGATCGATTCTCCACGATCGATCCATTTAGCACAACCCGACAATGTTAGTAATCCAATTAAACTAAAAAATAATAGCATTTTCTTTTTCATTTACCTTACAATCCTCCAAACTCAATTCAATCAATTTATTTTAACATTAACTTTTTAAGTTGAAAATTATAAGTTTTCAAATTAGGCATTTTTCAAAATTAAATAACACTACATACGAAAAAAACTCGAAAAAACAGACTTGTTTTTTCGAGTTAATCGCTTTTTTACAGGAGTGGCGAAATCAAACGTGCTAATCCTTCTTTGAGTTTAATAATCACACCACGATTGCGATATTTTTCTTCTGTTAAAAGCTCTGATACTTTGGAGTCTTCATAAAATGCGGTTCTTACTTCTTCTGAAAATGTTTGATCATAAATAATTGTGTTTACTTCAAAATCTAACCGGAAAGAGCGCACATCGATATTAGCTGATCCCACAGAAACAATACCGCCATCAATGATCATTGTTTTGGCATGGATGAATCCATGCTCATAGGTTTCAATGATTGCACCATATTCCAATAATTCAGCAGAAAACGAGTATGTTGCCCAATAGACTAACATATGATCCGGTTTATTCGGAATCTGAATACGAACCTTTACACCAGATAATAAGGCCAATTTCAGCGCTTCATGAATCGAAGCATCCGGAATATAATACGGCGTCTGAATCAAAATTTCTTTTTTAGCAATTGAAATCATTTTCAAGTACGTCATTTTGATTTGCTCATGTTCTGAATCTGGACCACTGGTTACAACTTGAACAGCTTTCTTACCTTCCGCGTAAATAGGCGGGAAAAAAGCTGGATCATAACTCAATTCTTTTCTGTGCTGAGAATTCCAGTCCATCAAAAAACGATTTTGCAAGCTATACACTGCATCTCCGTGAATTCGCAAGTGATTATCTCGCCAATAACCAAACTTTTTGACAGTTCCTAAGTATTCATCCCCAACATTGAATCCTCCTGTATAACCGATTTTACCGTCAATCACAACGATTTTTCGATGGTTACGATAATTGATCCGCGGATTTAAATAAGGTACAAATAATGGAAAAAAGAACGCAACTTCTCCACCTAGATTACGCAGCTCCTCAAAGAATTTCATGTTTACTTGAGTTGAGCCCCAAGCATCCAGAAGTAATCTGACCTTAACCCCTCTATTGACTGCATTAACTAGCTCTTGACGAAGCTCTTTTCCTAATGTATCTCCTCGGTAAATATAGTATTCCATATGAATATGATGGGTCGCCTGTTGAATATCTTCAATCAGTCCATCAAATTTTTCTCTGCCATCTGTATAAAGACGAAGTTCATTATTCGTTGTATATAGTGAACTTTCAAAAACGGTTAACATATAAATCAACTGCTTTGGATCGACTTCTCCTGTTGCTGGATGCGGAAACAATCCTCTCAATAACGATTGCTTTTCTGATTCTATTTCAGCATTCATCCCAATTTTAGCTTGCATTTTCATATCAAATATCTTATCTTTAGAAATTCCTCGACCTAAAAATATATACAGAACAAATCCTACTACCGGAATAAACATTAATACTAACAGCCAAGACCATGTTTGGGCCGTTTGTTTTCTTTCTCGAAATACAATAATCAAGGATAAAAGCATGTTGGCAATAAAAATAATAACAAATAAATTTTCGTATAAAAATCTCATCTATTCACCCCAATCGACTAACTCATTGATCCCCCTTGTAAAGCATAACGAACTTATGAAAATAAGTAAAGAAAAAGCAGACAAAAGACTGTCTGCTTTTTGGGTTTAAATTTTTAAGAATCGTCTCATTGAAATAATCGAACCTAATGATCCAATCGTCATCCCAATGACAACCATCAATAGATCTAATTGCCAAACAAATGATTCAGGTTTTAGTAATGAATAATTTGAACGTAATAGTTGAGGGTTGAATAAATTATAAAATTGTTGATAACCAAACGTTAACAGCAAGATTGGAATAATCGCACCAATCAAGCCGATCCAGGCTCCTTCAATGAAGAACGGCCAGCGAATGTAACCATTTTTAGCACCAACCAGTCGCATGATTTGAATCTCTCTTTGACGAGAAAGAATCGTAATACGAATCGTGTTTGAAATCAAGAATACAGCCACAAATAATAGTAAAATAGCTGCTCCTAAGCCCCAAGTTCTTACTTTTCCAGCAATATTGAAAATCTTGTCAGAAGATACACCACCATAATCTGCTTTAAATACATTTGGTAGTTTTGCTGCTTTTTGTGAGATCTTTTTCGTATCTGATGGTTCTTTGGCACTTACATAATATACATCGTATAACGGATTACTGTCTCCTTCGAATAAGTTCCATGCTTCACCCATTTGTTGCTGGATTTTTTTTAATTGTTGGTCCTTATTTGAATAAGAGATGGTTTCAACATTATCGATTTTATTTAATTCTTTTTCTAATTTTTGCATTTCTGCTGGTGTTGTACCAATGTCAACAAACACAGATACTGTAACGTTTTCTTCGATATCTTTTGCTAATTTTGTCGCATTAAAAATAACTGCCATAAAAATCCCAACAAGGACTAAAGTAATTGTAACGGCACTGGCAGAAGCTACTGTCATCCAGCCATTACGTTTTAAACTTTTTATACTTTCCAGGACGTGAGTAAAGAACGTTCTAATCATCGTAACCATAGTCTCCTTCCGCTTGATCTCGAATAATACGACCATTTTCAATAGCGATTACCCGATGACGGATTGTATTTACAATTGTGCTGTTATGTGTTGCCATTACAACTGTTGTTCCTTGCGCATTGATCCGATCCAATAATTTCATGATTTCCCATGAATTTTCTGGATCCAGATTTCCTGTTGGTTCATCCGCAATTAGAACTTTTGGTGTATTTACGATTGCTCGGGCAATTGATACACGTTGTTGTTCTCCACCTGATAATTCACTTGGAAAAACACGAACTTTATGTTTTAGACCTACCAAATCAAGAACTTCCATTACTCGTTTCTTGATATCTCTTGGCTTACGTCCAATAACCTGCATCGCATATGCTACATTTTCATAGACTGTTTTTTTCGTCAATAATTTATAATCCTGAAAGACAATCCCGATTTCTCTTCTAAGGTAAGGAACTTCTGAATTTTTTATTTTCATTAAATCATGACTAGCAACTTTTAAGCGGCCCTTCGTCGCTTTTTCTTCACGATACATCAACTTGATAAAAGTAGATTTACCTGCACCAGAAGGTCCCACTACATAAACGAATTCACCTTGCTTTATTTCTACTGAAATATTTCGGATAGCTGTCGTACCATTCGAATATTTTTTCATTACATCTTTCATTTCAATCATGGCGTATTCTCTCCATCTCTGTTTTCTAGACTATCAATCATTATAACACGTCTTTGTTTCAAGGCCCTTTCAAGAGTTTACAATTTTGTTTCATTTCTATGAACTACCTAATTTAATTGCTGTTTTAAATAGGCATCAATGAAACCATCTAACTCTCCATCCATTACCGCCTGTACATTCCCAGTCTCATAATTCGTTCGATGATCCTTGACCATTGAATAAGGGTGGAAAACGTAAGAACGAATTTGGGAACCCCAGCCGATCTCCAACTGCTCACCACGTAAGGCAGCTGCTTCTTGCGCTTTTTTATCCATCTCAAGTTGGTAAAGTTTCGCTTTCAGCATTCCCATGGCTTGTTCACGGTTTTTTAATTGTGAACGTTGCGCTTGACTAGCCACAACTGTCCCAGTAGGAATATGAGTAATACGAACAGCGGATTCAGTTTTATTGATATGTTGTCCACCCGCTCCACTCGCACGATACGTATCGATCTTTAAGTCATCCGTATTGATATCGATCTCAACGTTTTCATCTAGTTCAGGCATGATGTCGACAGAGCAAAAGGAAGTATGACGCCGTTTGGCAGAATCAAAGGGTGAGATCCGAACTAAACGATGGACGCCTTTTTCAGATTTTAAATAGCCATAAGCATTATACCCTTTGATTAAAAGAGTCACACTTTTGATTCCAGCTTCGTCTCCCGCTTGATAATCAAGGGTCTCCACCTGAAATCCGTGGCTTTCAGCCCAGCGTGTATACATTCTGAGCAGCATACTGCCCCAATCTTGTGATTCTGTTCCTCCAGCACCTGGATGAAGTTCCATAATAACATTATTTTTGTCATATGGCTCGTTTAACAAAAGAGAAAGTTCGTAGACACTTAATTTTTCTTTCAATGCCAGCAAACGTTCTTCTAGTTCTTTTTGGGTCTCTGAATCATATTCTTCCTGCTGCATCTCACTCATCAATTCCAACTCTTCCAACTCATCTGCAAACTGATGAAATTGTTGAAATTTTTCTTTATGAACATTCGTTTCGTTGATTAGTCGTTGGGCTGTTTCAGTATCATCCCAAAATCCTGGTTCTGCCATTCTATTCTCTGCTTCAGCAATATCTTCTTCCAACTGATCTAAGTCAAAGAGACCCCCTAAAGCTAGTGATTGATTGATTCATTTCGTCTAAAAGTGCTCGAATTTCAGCATTTTCCATGATATCTTCTTCCTTTCGAAATAGGCTCAATAACATAAGAAACGAAGGTGAGGAAAAGCCCCACCTTCATCGATTATTACATATCTTTGCCGTGGCAATTTTTGTATTTTTTACCGCTGCCGCACGGACAAGGATCATTACGTCCGATTTTTTCATCAACATGAACAGGCTTTTTCTTTGCATTTGTATTGCTTTGTGGTTCTTCTTCGTCATTCGGATGACTTGCTTCACCTTGTGCTACTTGCTCACGTTGAACATTTTGACGGATTTCTGATTTCATGAATAGACGCGTTACTTCGTATTCAATTGCGCCGATCATTTCTTCAAACATATTGTATCCTTCTGTTTGGTATTCAACTAATGGATTGTTTTGCCCATAAGCACGTAGCCCAACAGATTGACGCAATTGATCCATCGCATCGATATGATCCGTCCATTTTGTATCTACAACACGTAAGATAACAACTTTTTGGAACTCAAGAATTTGTTCTGGTCCATTTAATTGTTCTACTTTCGTGTCATAAACTTCTTGTGCACGTTTCACTAAATACGCTTTGATTTCTTCTGGTGATTTTCCTTCTATATCTGTTTTTGAAATAGAATCTTCATGAACAAGTGTTGAAGAAGCAAAATCAACGATTCCATCTAAGTTCCAGTTTTCTTTTTCAAGTTGTGTATGGCTCTCTACCACGCGTGTGATTGTACGTTTAACCATATTCAACAATGTTTCTGTCAATTCAGTTTCTTCCATGATCACTTCTTGACGTTGAGCGTAGATGACTTCACGCTGTTCACGCATCACATCATCATACTGTAAAACGTTTTTACGTGTATCGTAGTTATTTCCTTCCACACGTTTTTGTGCTGATTCTACTTGTTTACTCAACATTCTACTTTGGATCACTGCATCTGATTCTTCGATATTCATACGGTCTAAGAAAGCTTTGATTCTTTCAGAACCGAAACGTTTCATCAAATCATCTTCAAGAGATAGATAGAATTGAGAAACCCCAGGATCTCCTTGACGACCAGCACGTCCACGTAATTGGTTATCAATACGACGAGATTCGTGACGTTCAGTGCCGATTACAGCCAAACCGCCAAGCTCGATAACACCTAAGCCAAGCTTGATATCCGTTCCACGACCAGCCATGTTGGTAGCGATCGTTACAGCACCTTTTTGACCAGCGTTCATGATGATTTCTGCTTCTTTAAAGTGATTTTTCGCATTTAAAACTTCATGAGGTACTTTTTCTTTGTTTAGTAATTCTGATAATAATTCAGATGTTTCAACTGCAACCGTACCAACCAAGACAGGCTGACCGTTATGGTAACGTTCTTTGATATCTTGAACAACGGCTTTGAACTTACTTTCTAATGTTGGATAAAGTAGATCTGCACGGTCATCACGAATGATCGGACGGTTCGTAGGAATTTGGAAAACTTGAATATTATAGATTTCACGGAATTCTTCTTCTTCTGTTTTCGCTGTTCCTGTCATCCCTGCAAGTTTTTTATACATACGGAAATAGTTCTGGAACGTGATTGTTGCCATTGTTTTTGTTTCATCTTCGATCTCTACGCCTTCTTTGGCTTCGATTGCTTGGTGTAAACCGTCAGAATAACGACGACCGTCCATAATACGACCAGTAAACTGGTCAACGATCAAGACTTTACCTTCTTGAACAACATAATCGATATCGCGCAGCATGATGTAATTTGCACGCAACGCTTGATCCATATGATGAGTCAACGCAGTATTTTCGATATCATATAAGTTTTCTAATCCAAAGTTTTCTTCCGCTTTTTCAATTCCAGCTTCAGTTAAACCAATTGTTTTAGACTGTACATCGATTTTGTAATCTTCTTCTTCTTTTAGACGCTTTACAAAATTATCTGTACGTGTATAAAGCGCTGTTGATTTTTCAGCTTGACCAGAAATGATCAACGGTGTACGAGCTTCATCGATCAAAATTGAATCCACTTCATCCACAATCGCATAGTTTAAAGGACGTTGAACCATTTGGTTACGGTAAACAACCATATTATCACGCAAATAGTCAAAACCTAATTCATTATTTGTACTGTAAGTGATGTCACAATTGTATGCATCCCGTTTTTCTTCTGATGTTTTTGAGTTGATATTTAGACCAACTGTCAAACCTAAGAAGTTGTATAATTCACCCATCTCATCAGAGTCACGTGTGGCCAAATATTCATTGACAGTTACAACGTGGACCCCTTCACCCGTCAAGGCATTAAGATACACAGGCATTGTAGCGGTCAAGGTTTTCCCTTCACCAGTTCTCATCTCAGGAATATTCCCATCATGAAGTACGATCCCCCCCATTAATTGAACAGGGTATGGATATAAGCCTAATACACGCTTAGCAGCTTCACGGACAACCGCAAATGCTTCCGGTAATAATTGATCTAATGTTTCACCTTTTTGGTAGCGTGCTTTGAATTCATCAGTTTTGCCTTTTAATTCTTCGTCGCTCAATGCACCAATAGCAGAAGAGAAACTTTCGATCTGGTTTGCAATACCTTCTAGTCGTTTCAATTCTTTTTTATCATTTTCGATTATCTTTTTTAAAAAATTTGCCATGTTTTTAAGTGTTCCTTTCAATAAACTCTATTTATTTTTGCACAAAATGCACAATCATCCTTTCCATTTTATCACTAGTTGAGCAGAAAGGAAATAACTTGTGCCAATATTAACAATTTATTATAGCATTTTTATTATGTAAGTAGTACTCAAAAGTAAAAAGAGACTAAGACAAAACATAATTCGTCTTGTCTCAGTCTCTTAAAATATCAAAAACTTGAAAAGTAATTATTATTTCTAATAATAATCAAGCATTATCTTTTCCGACTAATCAGTTTCAATCAAGCCATATTTGCCATCTTTGCGTCGGTAAACGATGCTTGTTCCATTTGTTTCTGAATCTTCAAAGATGAAAAAGTTATGCCCTAGCATGTTCATTTGTAAAACAGCTTCTTCGCTATCCATCGGTTTTAATGAAAGACGTTTTGTACGAACAATATCTAATTCTGGTGTTTCATCTTGTGTTTCTTCACCGTTAAGGAAAATTGCTGCTTTTGCAGTGTTCATTCCTGTTTCGCGAGATTTACGATTGATTTTTGTTTTAAATTTACGGATTTGCCGTTCTAATTTGTCTACAACCAAATCAACACTTGCATATAAATCAGGTGATGTTTCTTCGGCACGTAAAACTAAATACGGTAAAGGAATCGTAACCTCAACTTTCGCAGTTTTTTCAGTATATACTTTTAAGTTTACATGAACAGTTGCTTCAGGTGAATCACTGAAGTAGCGTTCCAATTTCCCTACTTTTTTCTCTACATAGTCTCGGATAGCTTCAGTAACTTCGATGTTTTCTCCACGCACATTGTATCTAAACATAACAATTACCCCTTTCATCTGACACTAAAGAAGGAATAAAAGGACCACTCTGTTATCCTTCTTCTTAATTCCATTATAACGAACTATCCTTCTTTTGCCAACAAAATTGCGATCGATTTTTTATTTTAATTTGTCTATCACCGCGCAAGAGAAAACGTATGCAATTTTTTAGGCTTTTTTTCTAAAATAACTTGCGCTGCATGGAAAATCGTGCGTCCTGTTGTATATATATCATCAACTAGAATGATTTCTTTATTAGTGATCGACTGCGCACCTTTTTTGGTTAATTGGAAGGGCTGCTCCAGCTCTAAGCGTTCTTTCCTGTTTTTTCGAACTTGAGAAAGTCCATCAGAAAATCGGACTAAATAAGATTCGTGATTGATACCTGCCGCATCTAATAGGCCTGCCACTTGATTAAACCCCCGATCTTTCAAGCGTTCTTTAGAAACTGGGATCGGGATCACGAGAAACCGAGATTTCTTTTTAAAATAAGTCTGTAAATAGGAAACAAAACTATAACGAAGTTGATAATTTCCTTTGAACTTATATTCTTCAAACCATTCCTGCATTGCCTGATTGTACGAAAATAGCGCCTCATGTTGAAAGTCATAGTCTGGAAATAACGATTGCCATTTTATACAATCTCTACAATAACCTTGCACATTTTGTCTTTGACAGCCGCCGCAGCAATTTTTATTCGTTAATAATTGAAATTGTTCACTACACTGTACACACAGTTCTTCTGTCAATATCCGCTTAGGTAAAAAAATCTCTGCTAGTGTCAAATTTCCACTCACTTGCTTTCTACAATAATTACATTTCATCGATCAAACCACGCTCTCTTCCGATACGATTCATCGTTTTAATTTGCTGAAGCGCCTCTTTGATTATTTGGGTACAGCCATCATGCAAAAACCAGACTTCGCCAGCTGTATAAACCATCCTCCGATCAACACGACCAGCGATTTGAATCAATGCGGCTGTTGTAAACACAGGATGATTGGCTCCTAAAACAATGACAGAAACACCCTCAAAGGTCACGCCTCTTTCTAAAATCGTAGATGTGAGCAATATCCGATAGTTTTTTTTCCGCATATTCATTACTTTTTCCAATCGTTCTGGATCCTGTGAATGTACACACGTTAAAGGTGTTTCAGGAAAATCTGCTTTAAGAATCGTTTCCAGGCATTCCATTAATGATATGCTGGGACAAAATATCAACAGATCATTAGTACTCACTAATCGACGGATCAGTTTCGTCAATACTCTTGGATGTTTGCCTTGAGCGATTTTCTGTTGCCAGTGATAACACCACTTTATTTTTGGAACAGGCAAGCTTCTTCGATGGTAACGAGCAGGCAGAATACTTAGTTCGAGCTTTTTCTGTGCTGTTTTTTTCATCAAGTCTTTCGTCGGTGTAGCAGTTAAATAAAAGAGAGAGCTGTTTTCTTTGACTGCTTGCTCTACGCTATATTGTAACAAAGGGTTACCTACGAAAGGAAAGGCATCGACTTCATCGATGATCAATAAATCAAATGCACGAAAAAAGCGCAATAATTGATGCGTCGTGCAAACCAAAAGCTTTGTATATCGATACGTCTCTGTCATCGCTCCATGTAAAACTACCACATCTTCTTTTGGGAAAACTGCCTGTATTCTAGGAAAAAGTTCCAAACAAACATCGACGCGTGGTGAAGCAATCGCCACTCGCTTCCCTTCCTTTAAGCAATAATGGATTGATTTAAACAACATCTCTGTCTTCCCAGCTCCCGTCACTGCCCAGACCATCCTGGATTCAGCCTTTTTTACAGAATCCACTAAGCTATCTGATACTACCTGCTGGCCTTTAGTCAATTCTCCTTCCCAGAAAAAGCAAACGTTTCTAGCTATCGGCTCTGGTTCTGGTAAATGATAAAATTGTTGATCAGTGTCTACTCGTCCTAATTGAATGCAGGCAGGACAAAAATAGCGCTCGCTATATAGTTCCACGTTTTTTTTATCATGAAGCTGCCCACATCGCAGACACTGGACTGTTTTTGCATCTACCTCTTTCATTGCAGGCATCTTCAGACTAACTTCGTCTACGGATTTTTCCTCATTCATCTCTTTCAGTAAAACTTTTCTGCCCCATAATTCTTTCATTTTCTCCCTCCACTAATAAACTACGCAAATTTGTTTGATTTTTTTTAATAAAAAAATAGAGGCTGGAGTACAACTCATTGAGTTGTATTCCAACCTCTATTGATTTGAGTAATTAACAGGAGAAAACGCAACGATAGAACAATCACGCGTTGAGTCGTTTCTTCCAAACATTAGCTAGTTGCGTTCATTACTTGTTCCCAATCAAATTCAGCGCTTGCTGAAGTACTTTTTCACCATTCATCATGCCGTAATCCGCCATATTAATGATGTCTAAAGGAATTCCTTTTGGTTCAAGACGTTTTTCAAAATCACCTTTCATAAAACGAACTTGTGGTCCAAGTAATAATACATCAACAGGTTTACTTTCTAAATTGTTATCCGCTTCAGAAGCTGATACTGCAAAAATATCTGCTTCTACTCCTTGAGCATCTGCTGCTTTTTGCATCTTTGTCACAAGCAAGCTTGTACTCATCCCCGCAGAACAAACTAACATAATTGTCTTTTTAGCCATAATTTCTCATCCTTCCCACGATTGACTGTCACATTTTTTCTTTAAATCTATTATAGTAAAGCAGTTTATTTTGTCAACGCTTTCCACTTCTCTCAGATGTATAACACTTATTCGAAAATCCAATTAGCCTTTAGCAATTTATTGAACACAACGTATTCTTTTACTATGTTTACCTGCACGACCTGATAGCCCGCGTTCAGCCAACCATAAGCCCCTTTTTCAGGATGCTTATGATCATTTGCCCACCAATCGATGTCTGTCCGTGCAGTTTTTGGAAGTCCAGAATGAGGGAAAAGCAGCTCATCAAATTGAGTAAACGTTAATGTAACTTGTGATCCGCCGTTGTTTAATAAATAATGGGTAACGCTATCATATTTCTTTTGCCGTTCTTTAGCCAAATTCTTCACTCCTTCGTTAGGTTGCCTTTACCGCTCTTCTTTTAATCATTATCTCATAAATACCCTCTAAAGCAAACGAAGGTCCTTTCATTTCAAGCTTTTTTTCTAGAGTGTTGCTTCTCTTTCTTATTTTTTTTATACTTAAGTTATTATTTAGTAAAGGAATGAGAAAATGCTTGAACGTTATTTTACCATTCACTCAGACGGACAAAGTGAAATTGAAATCAAAAAATCACGGTTTATTTGTTCGCTAAAACGTGTATACTCAGAAGAAGAGGCCAAAGCCTTTATCGCTGAAAAGAAAAAAGAGCATTGGAAAGCCAATCATAATTGCAGTGCATTTGTAATCGGTGAAAACAATGAGATCCAAAGAAGCAGTGATGACGGAGAGCCGAGCGGAACAGCAGGTGTTCCCATGCTGGAGGTCCTAAAAAAACAGGGACTAATCAACGTTGTTGCTGTAGTTACTCGCTATTTTGGCGGAACCAAACTAGGTTCAGGCGGTTTGATTCGGGCATATAGTCATGCTGTTTCTCATGCGTTGAACACTGTAGGTCTAGTAGAAGGTAAATTACAACAAGAAATCCGTCTGCAAATCAGCTACGCCAACTTAGGAAAAGTGCAAAATTTTATGGAGCATAGTCCTTACATCCTTCAGGAAACACGTTACGGGGAACAGGTTGAAGTAATTTGCCTCGTTGATGAACCACAAACGGAACAATTTGAAGCAGAAATCATTGAACAATTAAACGGACAGGTGATCATCGAAAAAGGAGCATGTTCTTACCATGAAATCCCTGTCGTAAAAAAGGAGCAGTCAGATGACATTTGAAGAGGTATTACCGCAGATAAAAAAAGGAGCTAAAGCTGTTAGAACTGGTTGGAGCGGATTTGAATTGTATATTGAATTACGAGATGAAATTGGAACTTCAGATGGAACATTTCTTCAAGTTACACCGTATTTTTTGATCAAGACATCGGATGAAGGGTATAGTATGTTCTCTCCTACTCCCTGTGATGTATTAGCAACTGACTGGAAAATCGTAACAACAGATTAACCATTTTGCTGGGACACTTGAAATAAGTTGCCTGGCTTTTTTATATAGTAAATAGAAAAGAGGAAACTTCAATGCATTTTGATGAATACAAGGGAAAAACGATTTTCGTTACAGGTGCTGCTTCTGGAATCGGTCAAGCACAAGCAGTTGCCTTTGCCGATCAAGGAGCTAACGTGGTAGGATTCGACCTTAACGCAAATGGATTAGCGGAAACGGCAAATAGAATGAGTGAATCAGCAGGTACATTCATTAGTTGCATTGGTACTGTTACAAAAGAGGCAGATATTCTTTCAGCAGTCCAAACAGCGAACAACGATTTTGGTCCGATCGATATTTTATTAAACACAGCCGGTATTCTTGATGACTATACTCCGAGTTTAGAGACAACTGAAGATCTATGGGATCAAGTGTTAACGATAAATTTAAAAGGTATGTTTCTTGTTACGAATCAGATTCTACCTCAAATGTTAAAACAACAGCGCGGCGTCATCGTCAATATGGCATCGATCGCAGGAATGGTGGCAGGTGGTGGCGGTGCAGCATACACTGCCTCAAAACACGCGATTATCGGTTACACCAAACAATTAGATTATGACTATGTAGCCAAAGGAATTCGTGCAAATGCCATTGCTCCTGGAGCTATTCAGACGCCTATGAACGCTGCTGACTTTGCTGGTGATGGTAAAATGGCTGCATGGGTTGCAAAAGAAACGCCTGCTGGACGCTGGGCAAAACCAGAAGAAGTCGCCTCATTAAGTCTGTTTTTAGCAAGCCAGCAAGCAGACTATATTCACGGAACTGTAATGACGATCGACGGAGGTTGGCTGGCAAAATAGTGTACTTCCTTAATTGAATTCTGTTTTCTCTTTACATTCATTATTTTATTCGGTACTATAAAAAACAGTGAAGCGATTCACACTATGACACTTCAGCTGGCAACAAATAGTTGTCACTTCCTTTGGTCATAGTTACTACTAAAGCAGTTACTTCTGCTTTACAAAGGAGAATACAAATGAATAAATCAAACACACAGACAACGCCATGGTCTGCCACCTCTTTAACAAAAATGGCCTTGATTACAGCATTGTATATCGTTGTAACAATCTTTCTTGCCCCTTTTAGTTTTGGTGCCATTCAGCTTCGTTTTTCTGAATTATTTAATTACCTGTCGCTATTCAACAAGCGTTATATCTTTGCGGTAACTTTGGGTGTAGGGATTGCCAACTTGGCTTCTCCATTAGGGCTAGTAGATGTTCTTATTGGAAGCTTATCGACCTTTATTGTGTTAGTTTTCTCTTGCTATGTAAGTAAACATGTTACAGGCCTTATCAAAAAGCTAACAATAACAGCCCTCATTTTCTCTTTTTCCATGTTTACTGTGGCTGGTCAGCTCGCTTATTTTTATCAGCTGCCTTTTTTCTATACTTGGCTAACGGTTGCTTTAGGCGAACTTTTATCCATGACCGTAGGCGGTATTTTAATTTACTGGATTCATAAAAAAATAGATTTAACTAAATAAAAAGCGGGATAGAAATCTTTGATACCTTCACAAGGAAAGTTCAATGACTTCTATCTCGCTTATTTTTCTAAATAAAATTCAAAACGATTGCCGACGTATTGTGTTCGTACATATTCAAATGGGGTGCCGTCTTCAAAATAAGAGATCTGACGTAAACGTAAAATAGCATCACCACGTTTGATTTTTAAGTAGTCTGCAATTTGTTCAGAGGCTTGCATTGCTGAGATCGTTTGGTTCGCATGTCCAATTTTATTGCCGCCTTTTTCTTCTAGTGTCTTATAAAAAGAATTTGTGATCTCTGTCTTACTATAGCGATCAACTAAAGAATAAGGCACGCTTGCGACTTCAAAACAAATAGGTAAATCATCGGCAAAACGAACCCGCTCCATCCGAACGATTTGTTCATTTTCAGTGAGGTTCAATTTTTCCATCTCACTGGAACTTGGTTTGGCTACATAATAAGAAATCGTGCGGCTGGAAGGCACTCGATTTTGTGAAAGCATGATATCTGTGAAACTTGTAGTTCCAGTCATTTTTTCCTGAACTTTTTTGCGGGCAACATATGTACCTGACCCGATTTTCCGTTCCAAGATTCCTTCATCTGCCAGCGTTTGAATGGCTTGTCTCAAAGTCATTCTGCTTACTCCAAATTGTGTTGCCAATTCACGCTCTGATGGAAGCCTGTCCCCTATCTTCCAAACACCGTGTTCTATGTCATTTTTAATTTTGTCGTGGATTTGAATATAAACTGGTAAACTCGACACCATCTGATTTTCCTCCTCATTCGCTTCTTCCAATCTATTATAACTGGTATATACCTTACAAACAACTAAAAGTTCTAAAATAAGGTCGTTCGACGGTTCTCACCAAACATTTGGTATGCTTTGTCCTTTCAATCCCAGACAAAATGACCAAAAAGAATTGAATGATACGATGCTTAATGTTAATCCAGCTAAAAAATGAGAAAGGTGACAGGATATAGCTCATAATGCTATGTCTCTGCCACCTAGAATAAGAAGTCTTTATGCTTCATCATACCTAACTTCATTTGTCTTCAAATATATAATAATAAAAATACGTGTCTTCCCTTTTATGAACGTACTTTTTCTTCGTCCATCATCTTGTGTGCGGTAGCCATCATCAGTCTAATTCGGTTTAGCTGATTGACCAGTGAAACACCCGGATCATAGTCAATTGGCGCTATATTGGCTTTGGGATACTGACGTCGTAATTCTTTCGTTACACCCTTACCAACCACGTGATTAGGCAAGCATCCAAAAGGCTGCATACAGACAATATTATTTACATCTGATTTCAACAGCTCGATCATTTCTCCTGTTAAAAACCAACCTTCTCCTGTATGATTTCCGATGGAAAGAATCTTTCCAGCATCTTCCGCCAATTCATGGATAGAACTAAGTCCTTCAAAACGTTTTGAGTTTCTCAAAGCTTTATCCATTGGTTTTTCGACATATTCAATCATTCGAATCGCAAATTGAGCGAGGTTTTTACTTTGTTTTGACATGCCGAGATTTTCATATTTCCAGATTTGATTGTATAAAGAATAGTTCATAAAACCAACAATATCCGGAACAACGGCTTCAGCGCCTTCTGCTTCTAACAAACGGACAATGTCATTATTGGCAGTTGGTGAATATTTAACTAGAATCTCACCGACTACGCCTACTTTGGGCTTTTGAATATCCTTTAACGGAACCTCATCAAAGGCTTTGATGATTTTCTTCATGTTGCGGTTAAATAAAGTCAACGAGCCATTGCGAACATTTTTCGCCACTTGTTTCAACCATTTATCATGAAGAGCATCGATCATGCCAGGTTCAGTCTCATATGGACGTGTTCGGTAAACCACGCGTTCAAATAAATCTCCATATAAAAATGCGACAGCCACACGCTTCAACATCGGTAAGGTAAACTTAAATCCAGGATTTGATTCTACACCTTTATTGCCCATTGAAACAGAGACAACTGGTACTTGAGGGAAGCCTGCATCATTCAATGCTTTTCTAAGCAGCGGAATATAGTTTGTTGCCCGACAACCGCCACCAGTTTGCGTCATCATCACACTGACATGATCCAGATCGTATTCTCCGCTTTCCAATGCTTCGACTAATTGACCGATCGAAATGATTGCTGGATAACACGCATCATTATTGACATACTTCAAACCGACATTCACAGCTTCACGGTCATCTGCTGGTAAACACACCACATTATAGCCTGATGCTTTTAAGGCTTCATCAACTAAGCCTGATTGATGAATGGGGCTTAGCATTGGTAAAAGTAACGTATGTGTTCGTTTCATTTCTTTAGTAAAGACGATTTTCTCTGGTTCTTCATGTTGCAATTTAGGTTCAAAATTCATTTTTTCTCTTTCACCAACAGCAGCTTTTAGGGAACGCAGACGAATCCTGATCGCCCCTAAGTTAGAACCTTCGTCAATTTTCAAAACTGTGTAGATTTTGCCATATTGCTCCATGATTTCTTCCACTTGATCAGTCGTCACAGCATCTAGTCCACAGCCAAATGAATTGAGCTGAACCAATTCAAGGTTTTTGGATTTTGCAACAACACGAGCTGCAGCATATAAACGAGAATGATAGACCCACTGATTGACCACACGCAAATTTCCTACATCACTTAGATGAGAAATACTATCTTCTGTCAATACATGGAATCCTTCTTGAGTAATCACATCAGCGATTCCGTGGTTGATTTCTGGATCTAAATGATACGGACGACCAGATAAAACGATGCCTTTCTCGCCTTTTTGGTTCAGCATAACTAACGTTTCTTCCCCTTTAGCTCGAATCGCTTCTTTAAAAGCATCTAACTCTTCATAAGCATGGTGCAATGCTTTGGTAACTTCTTCTCCTGAAATCCCTAAATCAGCAAATGTTTCACTCAAAACTTTTGCAACAGACGCTTCATCTGCTAAATTAATAAAAGGGTTTCGATAATCAACCTTCCCCTCTCTGATATCGTCAACATTATTTCGAATCACATCCGGATAACTTTGAACAATAGGACAGTTAAAATGATTGTCTGCTTCAGCCGATTCCTGCCGTTCAAAAACGACACCAGGGTAAAAAATCATCGGTACTTGTGCATCGATCAATGCTTGAATATGTCCATGAGCGATTTTAGCTGGGTAACATGCCGTATCACTCGGAATCGTCTCCATTCCTTGCTCGTATAGTTCTTTATTTGAACGTGGCGATAATTCTACCCGAAAACCTAAATCCGTGAAAAATGTATGCCAGAGCGGATAATTTTCATACATATTCAATACTCTTGGAATACCAATACGCCCATGCTTGGCTTCTTTTTCTTTCAATGGACGATATTTGAACAATTTACGATACTTATAATCCACTAAATTAACTCTGCGGTCTTCTCTTTTAACCTTGATTCTTGCGCCTCTTTCACAGCGATTCCCTGTCACGAACTGACGACCATCTGAAAAAATCGTGACCGTCATCATACAGTTATTTTCACACAAGCCACAATGAGTAAATTCTTTATCTGCGGTAAATGTGTTTAACTCTTCTAAGCCAAGAAGTGTTGTTTCTTGACCTAATTCGTAATTTTCTAGAGCAATCAACGCTGCACCGTATGCGCCCATCAAGCCAGCAATCGATGGTCGAACAACTTCTCTTTCACTAATCATTTCAAAAGCACGTAAAACAGCTTCATTGTAAAAAGTACCACCCTGACACACGATTTTCTTGCCTAGTTCCTCTGGGCGGCGAACTTTAATTACTTTATAAATTGCATTTTTGATTACTGAATAAGACAAGCCTGCTGAAATATCTCCAACAGATGCGCCTTCTTTTTGAACTTGTTTTACTTTTGAATTCATAAATACCGTACAACGTGAACCAAGATCTACTGGTGCTTTAGAGCTCAAAGCTTCAATCGCAAAATCTTTGACATCATAGTTTAGAGACTTGGCAAACGTTTCGATAAATGAGCCACAGCCAGACGAACATGCTTCATTCAGTTGGATCGAAGATAAAACACCATCCTTGATCGTCATGGCTTTCATATCCTGACCACCGATATCCAAAATGAAATCAACACCTGGTTGAAAATGATCAGCAGCTTTGTAATGTGCCATCGTTTCGACTTCACCAATATCGACTTTTAGTGCATTTTTGATCAAATGCTCACCATAACCGGTCACTGCAGCTTTCCCGATATAAACATCCTCCGGCATTTGCTGATACAGCTCTTTTAATACTTCCATCGTCGTTTCTAAGGGCTGACCTTGGTTATTGCCATAAAATGAAAATAAAAGCTTGCCATCTTCATCGATCAAGGTGACTTTGGTTGTCGTAGATCCTGCGTCGATCCCTAAAAAGGCAACACCGTGATGATCTGATAACTGTTTTTCTTCTGCCTTCGCTTGACCATGACGGGTTCTAAATGTTTCAAGTTCTGTTTCATTTTGAAATAATGGCTCCAGTGTATCCGTCGGTTTTAATTGTTCTTGGTCTCCCTTAGTCAATCGATGGATCAATTCGGCTAGGCTCGTGGGCTTTGCTCCTTCTGAATAAATAGCGGCTCCCATCGCTACAAATAATTGTGGATTCTCAGGGAAAATGACATCTTCCGGCTGAACGTCCAACGTTTCAATAAATCGTTTTCTAAGCTCTGACATAAAGAAAAGCGGCCCGCCTAGAAAAGCAATTTTTCCTTTGATTTTTCTTCCAGCAGCTAATCCTGCAATCGTTTGATTCACTACTGCCTGAAAAATACTCGCAGCAATATCCTCTTTGGCTGCTCCTTCGTTGATCAACGGCTGAACGTCCGTCTTTGCAAACACACCGCATCTTGAAGCAATAGGATAAATCGTTTGATAGTTTTTAGCTAATTCGTTGACTCCATTTGCATCTGTTTTCAACAAGACTGCCATTTGATCAATAAATGCGCCTGTTCCACCTGCACAGCTGCCATTCATCCGCTGTTCCAATGCGCCATCAAAGAAGGTGATCTTTGCATCTTCTCCGCCTAGCTCAATGGCAACGTCTGTTTCTGGAATGATTTCTTCTACCGTTCTTGTGCAGGCAATGACTTCTTGAACAAAAGAGATATTCAAAACATCCGCAAGACCCATTCCTCCGGAACCAGTAATCGTCATAGTAATCGGCGTTTGTTCACCCAGTTCATCCATTGCCTCTGTCAAAACTTTTTCAGTTGCGGCTTTTACGTCAGAGTAGTGGCGTTCATATTTCGCAAATTTTGTCTGATTTTTTTCATCGATAATTACTAATTTCACAGTTGTTGAACCAACGTCTATTCCTGCTCTTATTGTCATTTGTTTTGTCCCCTTATTCTCCGTACCTTTTTATTTCCCAACACTTTGTTGATTATCCTACAAGGTGTCTGATATAATACTTATGTACATTTTAGAAAGATTCTAATTTATTTGCAACAAGCAAAACACCTCAATTTGTGAGATAAGCAACAAACTTCCCAAAACTGTTGATTATTTTGAAAGGAATTTTTTTATGTCGAAGAAGACTGACCTTCGGGTAAAGCGAACACACAAAATGATAATTGATGCATTCTTTCATTTAGTAGATGAAAAAGGCTATGATTGTATCACGATTCAGGATATTGCAGATGAAGCAATGATCAACCGTGCAACCTTCTATGCCCATTTTAAAGACAAACAAGACCTTTATGAACAAATTTTCGATTTTGCCATCAATGCGTTCACTTCTGTTATAGACACTGAACAAATCATTGTCAGTAACCGTATCAAGGTGAAACAAATTGAATTTCTTCTTACGCATATTTATGTAAATATTCAAGAGAACAAAAACTTTTTCCTTACAATCATGGACGGCAGTTCCAATGAACTATTGCGAAAAAAATTAGCAGAGATCATTTATGAAAAATATGCGGATATCTTTTCTAAATTGAAAATCACTGAAAATGATATCGAAGTTCCAATTGATTTTATCATCGAGTATATGACTTCAATCTTTATAGGAACGCTACATTGGTGGATCACAAGTGACACAGACATGTCGCCAAACCATTTGGCAAGGCTTGTTATTAAATTAGTTGGTAATGGACATTTGACTGTACTCGGTATCGAAATTGAAAAATAGCAGGGAATAAAAGAACTCTGCCTCCAACCGAAACAGCCGTTTGGGACAAAAATCGAACTCTAAATAAACTTGGAAACAGCAAAAAATCCACGAAAATTTGAAAAACAAATTTCGTGGATTTTTATTGTTTCTCGGAGCTAAATGCTTTTTATCTTGGCTAACTTCGATTAGCGATTTTTCGAACGCCATTTTTTTGTATGGGCAGTATCTCTTGCCGATACAACTTTGATTCCAGCAGGTTTTTCACCTTTTTTTCTTTTTGAGAAGAGATTTACTTTTACGTCGTATTTCCCTTCACTAGCTAGGTCATAAATCTTTTCAGCTGTTTCAGTTATTTTCTCTTTGATATTCACTAGATTCACTCCTCATATGTTTCTTTCACTTTATCATATATTTCTAAAAAAGAGAACAAATGTCTCTGGTATTTTTTATAAAAAAAAACAACTCCATCGAGTTGTTGAGCTAAGACTGGGGTAGCTGGATTCGAACCAACGCATGACAGAGTCAAAGTCTGTTGCCTTACCGCTTGGCGATACCCCAATAATAAAATGGAGGAAAGTGGATTCGAACCACTGAACCCTAAGGAACGGATTTACAGTCCGTCGCGTTTAGCCACTTCGCTATTCCTCCAAAAGGTTTTAGTAAAAAACCTGACTTAGTTATAATACAAAATTTCCGAGAAAATTGCAAGCATATTTTGAAAAAAAGTTGTTATTTATTTTAGTCGTTCAAATTCCATTGACGAATGATGTATTCAATTGCTTCATCTAGCGTTTTTACAGTCGCTTCATTCCGACCATCAATAACTACAGCAAACTTTTTTGATGCTTGAGATACTACTTGACCGATTTCTTTTTTACCGATCATTAAAGTATTGATCGTAGCGAGCTCTCCATTGATCTTTTTTTGACTTTCTTCTATACGTACTTCTATATCTTTATTCTTTTTAGACATTGTCATCCCTCCAAGCCTCTATGTTATCACGTTACGCAAAAAAAAGCACCTACCATTTATGATAGATGCACAATATTTTTTATCATTAGGCGCTAAATAATTGTTTTCGTTTGGTTTCACTCAAAAGCCCAAAAACAATTCCAGCGACGATCGAAACAATTCCAATGGTGATAAACAGCCATAAAAAGCTGGATAAGTATGTTTGGATAAAATCATACATGGCTTTTGACTGAATACCTAATTTTTTCAAGAATCCTTGGATTAATATCGCCACAGGAACGACGACCATCATCAATCCACTGCCAATACATATATGTGACCAATACCTTAACATTCGATGTAAATAACCTCGCAATGATGAATACAAAGACAGACTCAACAAGCCCCATAAAACACCGCAAATGACCATAAAAATCACTAATGTTGATTTATAGTTCATCACTTTTCGTCCATAAGAGACTAAAAACGGCAATTCAATATAGCCTTTATAAATCGTCACAGCATTCTCTGCTAAGTCGTTCACTGCTTGTTCTGATTCTGGTGTTATCTCTAAATTCTTTTCTTCCATATATGCAGAAATCGCTTTGGATACAGAATCATGGATTTCTTTTTCATTAGAAATTGAGTATTTTGTTCCGGTATGATACATTGCCTTGAAATAAGCATCTACATCTTTTTGGACGAGTTCTTTGCTTATTGATCGATCTAACACGCCTTCTGGAACATTACTTCCTAATGCGCTATTTTCGATTTGCCGATTGATTTCTTTCGTTAATTCTGTATAGTAATCTGCTTTAGCAGCTTGTTTTGCTATATAATTTTCACTAAAAAGAGTCAATCTCAACGTTAATAAAATCAAAAAAGCAAATAAGAAGACAGAAGATAAAAAAGCAATAAAAAAGCGCGAAAGCACCTTCATCAAATGACCACGATTTTTCATTTAATTGATTCTCCTTCTTTATGATTTCTCATCAATGATTGGACCAGATACATAATCTGCCGAAACAAATACACGCTCTGGTGTTAGCCCAATCGCATCCAGTGGATAACAGGTATATAGAATCAATGATCGTTTCGAACGGTCACCTAGCTTCGTATTGATCGATGGATCTTTGTAATTTGCAACTTTTACTTCTGTTACTTGATACGTATAATCACCATAATGCGTATGGATCTTCACTTCGTCTCCCGGCTCTAAGTAATAAATTTTACCAAAAGAAGGTAAATTATGCCCACCAATCAAGGTAGTCCCTAGATCCCCCGGAATCATGCTGCCGATATATTGACCTGCGCCTAAACGTAAAATTTCTTCACTATCTCCATAATACAATGGTTCATTAATCCCAACTTTATCAATGACCACTTCACCAAACTGATCTCCTCCGATAGGGTAGACTAAATCTGAAGAAGCTACCACATCTTTTTCAGAAGCTTGTGTCGTATTTGTTTTATTAGATTGTTGATCAGTTTCTGCGTGCTCAGATTCTGCCGTCTGATTTTTTTCTTGGCTTCTTTTGGCAAAGAGATTATTTCCCTTTTGTTCAAAAGATGGAGCGTCATTCAATGAAATCAACTCGACTGCAGAAGAAGCAAAATTAATGACAGGTGCACCAATGATATAAATGATAAGATAGCCAAAAAACATAAAGAGAAGAGGCACATAAAAAAATGCCCCTACTCTTTTCAATTTTTTCATATTAAGCTAGTTTGTTCTTTCTGCTCACAAATACTGCACCTGCTGCAGCAACAATTAATGAGACAAAAGTAATTCCGCTAAGCGCATAATTTGAACCTGTATTTTTTACTGGTGTTCCAGTGCTATAAACAGGTGCACCTTGAGTATCAGTGATCGTTACTGCAGAGTAACTTCCACCTGCACCAAATGTGATTTTCACGCCTACTGCATTTCCAGCTGCAACAACATAACTTTGCAACTGAGAAATTACATTTGCTGGCAATAATCTAAGTGCATCTCCCAATGTGTTTGCGCCAGATGAATCAACAGAAACACCTTCAACTAATGCACGAGCTGCTTGAATATTTTTAATAGCTTCATCAGCTTGAGCTTGAGTTAAGTCAACGCGTTTCAAATGATTCTCCGCAGCATTAATTTCAGCTGCACCAAAAGCGAATTTTTTCCCGCCGATTGTTGCGCCGGCATTCAATTCGTTAAGGATTGGCTGTTCTACTGCAGAAATCGCACCATCGGCTGCTGCAGGCAATGCAAAGCCTAGTACACAGATGATAGTAGCGACAAATCCGATAACTTTTTTCATTTTCATTCCTCCTATCTTATAAATTTATAATCAATTACAGTAATCTGTAATAATTATACTTCCAACAACACCTTATTATGAGGCAATAGAAAAATATTACTATCCAAAATAGAATAAATATACTATTTTTAAATAGAATCTTTACTATATAAAACTATCATACGCCTCTAAATTAGTCAATCTGTTTTCTCATAAATAAAGTTTATAGACACTCGACCTTGACGCTTTTTTATGACTTTTTAGATAATAAAACAGCTTCAAAAACATCATATCCTGCTTCTTTTAATACTTGTTCGATTTTAAGTGTTTCACGGCTTTCAATTTGAAGTTCAATGATCGTTTCCAACTCTTTACGATTTACCACAACAGTCAAAATACTAAAATCGCTATCGGCTAAAAGTTTTGTGATATTCGCTAGAATTCCTTTATGATCTTCTGGAATGCGAAGCTGAATTCTAGTTCCGCCGTCATTATAGCCTGTAATTTTTAAAAATGCATCAAAAATATCATTATTTGTAATAATGCCGACAAGCTGTTCATTGCTATCAACTACAGGCAACACGCCAATATGATTCTGTCGCATTTGATAAATACCGTCTTCTAATGACGCTTCTGGTTTAATCGTTTGTACTTTTTTTACCATAACATCAGCAACAGTCGTCTTGTTTAACAGATAATTTACTTCATACACACTAAGGCTAGTGGCTTTTGATGGCATTGCAGATTGAATCGTTCCCTCTGTAATTAATCCCACAAGATGCTCTTTTTCAACAACAGGTAAACGGTGGATATTATTTTTTTTCATTAAATCAACCGCATCGAAAATTTTCATTTCCGGTTGTGCGACAATCAAATTTTTTGTCATAAAATCGCTAACGCTCATCTTTTTTACCCTCCTAAATATGCTTTCTTGACTTCTTCACTTTCCAACAGTTCTTTTCCTGGACCACTTAAAACAACTTCTCCTGTTTCCAGCACATAGCCTCTATCTGCAATCGATAATGCCATTTTAGCATTTTGTTCAATCAGTAAGATCGTCGTTCCTTGCTTATTGATTTCTTGAATGATGTTAAAAATCTCTTGAATAAAAATAGGAGCTAATCCCATTGAAGGCTCATCTAAAAGTAATAACTTAGGTTTGGACATCAACGCTCTGCCCATCGCCAACATTTGTTGTTCACCACCCGACAACGTAGAAGCATCTTGATTTCTACGTTCCTTTAAAATCGGAAAGCGTTCAAAAATCATATCGTAGTCTTGCTTTAATTGCTTATCTTTTCTTAAAAAAGCACCCATTTCTAAATTTTCCTGAACAGTTAAGCCAGAAAAAACATGACGGCCTTCTGGAACTTGACACAAACCAGAAGCAACGATTTTTTGGGGAACTACTTTTTGAATTTCTTTTTCCTCAAACGTGATTGTGCCGTTAGATGGACGCGTTAAGCCAGAAATGGTTCTTAAAATGGTCGTCTTTCCTGCACCGTTGGCTCCAATCAAAGAGACGATTTCTCCTTGTTCCACATTAAAATTTACATCACGCACCGCTTGTATCACACCATAATGTACGGATAGATTTTTAATTGTTAACATTATAGTTCACCTCCAAGATACGCTTCGATCACTCGAGGATCATTTTTGATTTCTTCTGGATTTCCTTCTGCAATAATCCGTCCATATTCTAAAACATAGATTCGTTGACAAACATCCATTACTAAACTCATATCATGTTCGATCAATACAATCGTTAGTTGAAATTCTTTTTGAATTTTTCGAATCAGTTCAGTTAAATCTGCTGTTTCTTGTGGGTTCATTCCTGCTGCAGGCTCATCCAGAAACAATACCTTTGGCTGTGTCGCTAGCGCGCGAACGATTTCCAATCTTCTTTGTTCCCCATAAGGCAAATTTTTTGCTAAAGTCTGAACCTTATCTTCCAAGCCGAAAATAGCTAATAATTCTCGTACTTTTTTTTCCATGGTTTCTTCTTTTTTATAAAACGCCGGTAATCGTAAAATACTTGATAGAATGCCTTCTTTATTTTTGCTATTCATTGCAATCAATACGTTATCCAAAACTGTTAGATCTTTAAATAAGCGAATATTTTGAAACGTTCTGCTCAATCCCATATCAGCGATTTTGTATGGCTTCAAACCATTCAATCGTTCTTCTTTTCCCATCACATCAAGTGTTACCGAACCTTCACTTGGCTCATAAACACCTGTCAATAAGTTAAACAAAGTCGTTTTACCCGCACCATTAGGACCAATCAAACCAATCAGCTCATTGCTTTCCAATGTAAGGTTGACATTAGAAACCGCAGCAAGCCCGCCAAAGTTTTTAGTCAAATTACTAACGTTCAATAGAGGCATTTGACTTCTCCTCCTTTTGTTTGAATAATTTTTTAGCAGAAAATTCCCAAGTACCTAGAAGTCCGCCTGGTTTGAAAATCATAATAATAATCAATGCCAACGCATAAATAATCATTCGCAATGCTCCTGCATCTTGCAAGAACATATTCAAAATACCTAAAACGATTGCCGAAATAAATGTTCCAGTCACACTGCCGATTCCGCCAAATACAACAATGATCAAAATATCGATCGATTTCATGAAACCAAAATCTTTGGGTGCGATCGTTTGAACATAGCTGGAATAAATAGCGCCTGCTACACTAGCTGTCACAGCTCCAATAATGAAGGCTGCCACTTTATATTTTGTCGTGTTAACGCCCATCGATTCAGCAGCGATTTCATCTTCACGAATCGCCATCGTTGCCCGTCCAGGACCACTGTGAATAAAGTTAACGATAATCAAGGTAATGATCACAACAAAACCAAAAACCATTGGCCAACTGACCATTGGCGGGATCCCAAAAATACCAGCTGGTCCATTCGTTAGGTCATTCATGTTGATGATGATGATTCGGATAATCTCAGAAATCCCCAAGGTTGCAATAGCCAAATAATCGCCTTTCAATCTCAATGTTGGAATCCCAACAAGCAAAGCAACAATTCCTGATAGAAGGATACCTAATAAAATACCGCTAAAAAAACCGCCCATAGTTGGATACTTCACAGTCATAATCGCTGCACTATAAGCACCGATCGCCATAAAACCAGCATGACCTAAAGAAAATTGCCCAGAAAAGCCGATAATCAAGTTCAGTCCAAGCGCCAGCATGATATTAATGCCAATCATGATCAACGTATACTCAGTAAATGGTGTGATAACACCAGTGATATACAACACGTAAATAAAAGCATAAGCCACAGCAGCTATGAAAAGCCAGACAAGGTTATATTTTAAATTTTTTTTCATACTCGCTCACCTACACTTTCTCTTTGATGTTCTTGCCCAATATGCCGGCAGGACGAATCAGTAAAATAATGATCAACAATGCATAAACAACTGCATCTTTGTAATTAGAAAAGCCTAACGCAATCGTAACTGTTTCTAATAGTCCGATCACAAAGCCGCCTAGCGCAGCACCTGGAATGATACCAATTCCACCTAAAACTGCAGCAACAAATGATTTAAGTCCTGGTACCACACCCATCATTGGATCGATCGAATTATAATACAATCCGATCAGCATACCTGCTGCGGCTGCTAAAGCAGAACCTAAAGCAAAGGTAAATGAAATAGTCCGATTAACATTGATCCCCATTAACTGCGCTGCATCTGCATCAACGGAAACTGCCCGCATCGCTTTTCCCATTTTGGTTTTTTTAACAATTAGCTGCAATGCAATCATCAAGACTAAGGCAATCACTAAAATAAGAACTTGAATATTTGAAATTTGGATAAAGCCTAGCTGATAATTTTTAAATTCGATTGCTTGTGGAAAAGATTTTTTTTCTGGTCCCAACCAATAGATCATTCCGTTTTGCAGTAAGAATGAAACACCGATCGCCGTAATCAATGCGGCAATCCTCGTTGATTTTCTTAATGGACGATAGGCTAAGAACTCGATCACAACACCGATCACAGCGGCTCCTGCCATTGACAAAATCAATGCTGGGAAAAAGCCTAAGCCTAATTTATTAATAAAGAAATACCCCATAAATCCACCCAACATATAGATTTCTCCGTGGGCAAAGTTAATTAATTTAATAATACCGTAAACCATTGTATACCCTAAAGCTAATAGAGCATAAATACTTCCTAGAAAAAGCCCATTTACGAGTTGTTGGATCACTACTTCCATGTTGTTCACTTCCAATACTTTAGAATAGTTGTTTGTTCGATTAAAGAAAAAAGAGGATGGACAAAACGCAAAAACTTGTCTCACCCTCTTTGAATTTCGTATCACTATTTTTCTAAGGATTCACAGCTTCAGCAGATGTTTCTTTTCCTTCTGTCAAGCCTAATACTACTACTGATTTTTCTGGATTATGATCTTTGTCCATCGTCATTTTACCTGTAACTCCGACAAAATCTTTCAATGAAGCTAACCCTTCAGTAATATCTTTTGAATCAGCAGAATCTTTGTCTTCCATTGCTTGCTTCAACATATAAACTGAATCATAGCCTAATGCATTGAATGCTGATGGCTGTTTGCTGTATTTTTCTTTGAATGCTTTTACAAATGGTTCTACTTTGTCTGTTGCCGGTGCTTTTTCTGAGAAGTGACCTGTGTAGTACACATCAGAAACGTTTTTGGCTCCCGCGATCTCAACTAATTTTTCATCTCCGAAACCATCTGCTCCAAGAATCGGTTTGTCGATGCCCATTTCTCGTGCCTGCTTGATGATCAAGCCAGCTTCTGCATAGTAGCCTGGAATGTAGATTGCATCATAATCAAGGTCTTTGATTTTGGTTAGGATTGCTTGGAAGTCTTTGTCACCTGCAGTGAATGTTTCTTCTTTTGCGACATTTCCTTTATACGTATCTTTAAATGATTTTGTTAAGCCGATTGCATAATCACTTGAATTGTCGCCAATGATCACAACATTATCAGCTTTAAGATTATCTTGGGCAAATTTTGCTAAGATAACGCCTTGGAAGGTATCTTGGAAACACGCTCTAAAAATATATTCCTGTACTTTGTCATTTGCTACGGTGATGCTGTCATCCGTTCCTGACGGTGTAATGACTGGCACCGCTGCTTTGGTCATATTTGGAATTGTTGCTTTTGTTGCACCGGAAGTTGCTGGTCCAACGACTGCTACAACTTTATCTTTTGCTGTTAAATTGGCAGCAACAGATGTTGCTTCGCCGTTTTCAGATTTGTTGTCTTTTTCGATCAGTTCTAATTTCTTACCAAGAACACCACCGGATTCATTGATTTCTTCAACTGCCAATGTGATTCCTTCTTTTTCAGCATTCCCGTATGCTGAAACATCTCCAGAAAGCTCCATGTTCATCCCGATTTTGATCGTGTCACCTTCAACCTTATTTCCACCGCCGCTTGCGCCTCCGCCAGCTGCCGGTCCACATGCTGCTAATAAAAATAGACTAGCAAATAAAAAACTGAATTTTTTCATCTTATTTCCCCCTTGATTTTAAAAGCCATCCGAGCTTGTTCACTGTTTTAACCAAACAGTTTCTCGTAAAGCTGAGTCTATATTTCCTCTGAATAATTCTCCTTGCTTAAATAATTATTAAAGAGTATGTATACAAATATAATCAATAACAAAAGAAATGTCAATGAATTTTCAGAAAATTTCTATAATTCAAATTATTACGGTAATTTATTCATTTGCTTAATGGTTGATTTCACTTATTTTTAATAAAAAAAAGACAAAACAAGTAATCTGTTTTGCCTCCTTTTGATTCGATTCTCTCTATTGATTCTCCGTCTGATATGTCATGAAATTAGCAACTGCTCCGACTAAATTAGCATCATTGTTATACTTACAAGTTACGATGTTGGGAATAAAATCATTTAAGCCAAAGTGATCAAGTTTTTCTTTCATTCGCCGGTTGATTTCTTCCAGTAATCCTTCTTTGGCAGAAACACCTCCGCCCAGCACGATCATCTCTGGATCCATTGAAAACTGAATACTAAACAGACCTTGTGTCAAATACTCATAAAAATTATTGACCTCCTCAATAGCCAGTTCATCGCCTGCTTCTGCGAAATTAAATACTTCTTCTCCAGAAAATGTTTCTTTTGCAAGTCCTTTTCGTTTACAGTAACGCCAAGCCATCTGAACTGCTGTTCCTAAAGCACTAAATGTTTCTCCTTGATTCAAATACATCAACCCAAATTCGCCACCATAAAGATGAGCCCCTTTAGCAATCTGACCTTTATGGAAAATAGCGCCGCCAATCCCGGTACCAATCACAACAAACGCAACCTCTTGTTTGCCTTTGGCAGCTCCTTCAAAAATTTCAGCCAGCCCAGCACAATTTGCGTCATTTTCAATTGCTACAGGCACTTTGAATAGCTGTTTCAATTCGTCAAAGATATCAAATCCATGAATGTAAGGAATTGCTGAAATTCCGTTAATCATTTGCTTTTCAACATCAACTACTCCTGGGGCACTCACAGCGATACCATCCACTTGTGTTTTTGTCTCATTAAACACCGAAAATAAAGACGCTTTCATTTCTTCCCAGGTTTTTGGTGTGGTGAATTTTCCTTTGTTGATGATTTCTTGACCATTCCATATACCGTGTTTTACTGCTGAACCACCAAAATCAAATGCTAAAATTGCCATCTTCTACAACACCCCATATTTATTTTTTCTTGTTCCTTCTATAATTGTACGGACCATGATATTCTTGATCCGGATTTCTTTTTAAGCTAAACTTTAATGGTACGTAGTCAATGCCGCCTTTAGTCAACGGATGACAACGAAAAAATCGAGCTGTCCCCATCGTTACACCTTTAATTGTTCCATGCGTTTGGATCGCATCGATCATATATTGGGAACAAGTTGGATGATAACGACAGCTTGGCGGCAGCCCCGGTGAAATATATCGCTGATAAAAACGCACCATTCCTACAAAAACATTGCTTGCCATTGTGTCCCTCTTTTCTCTATCCGCAAAAACTATACCTTTTTTTGTCAGCGAATGCAAGTTTACTGGAATAAAATAAAAGCATTTTTAAACAACTTGTTTTTTGCTGAAAAAGAAAACTATTCAAACTATCAAAAGGGTGCTAAAATAAGAACACATAAGTTACTAACAATGAAATGGAGCGAATCAACTATGGGCTTAAAATTTGAACGTACAAACGATCTAGATAAATTATTCGATTCTTTTGCTGTGGATCCTAAAAAAATCGAAATGCCGAAAGAAGAATTAGAAAAACAAGCGGCAAAAGCTGAACAAAAAGAAGAAAAGAAAAAAGAGCAATAAAAAAACTTTGACTTCTCGAAAGAGTTGTCAAAGTTTTTTTTATAAATATTTTTCGATTGCCTGCCAAGCTTCTTCTTTTCCTTCTTTTGTTTGCGAAGAAAAAAGAATAAAATCATCAGACTTATCAAAATCCAGCGCCTTTTTGATGATGCTTTCATGTTTGTTCCATTTACCACGAGGGATTTTGTCTTTCTTTGTTGCAACGACAATTACAGGGATCTCGTAGTATTTTAAAAATTCATACATTTGAATATCTTCCTGTGTGGGCGCATGCCGTAAATCAACTAAAGAGACAACCGCTTTTAGTTGTTTTCTTGTTGTCATATATGTTTCGATCATTTCGCCCCATTTTGCCCGCTCAGTTTTAGATACTTTCGCGTAACCGTAACCAGGAACATCGACAAAGTGTAATGCATCTTCAATCAGATAAAAATTTAACGTCTGAGTTTTTCCTGGTTTTCCAGAAGTTCTAGCTAAATTTTTTCGATTGATCAAGGTATTGATGAATGATGATTTCCCCACATTTGAACGTCCCGCCAAAGCGATTTCCGGCAAGTCTGTTTCTGGGTATTGCTTTGGTGAAACAGCACTGATAATTATTTCTGCATTATGAACCTTCATTATATTGACCTCCTTACGTAAAGAGACTGAGACGGAAGTTTAGCTCCGAGGTTCTTCGAATGAGCTGCTTCCGTCTCGCCATATAAACACCGCTAACTGTTTTTGTCTATGACAGTATTAGCCTGCTTTTTTATCTTTTTTATCGTAAATGATCGCAGGTTTTCCTGTGCCATCTACTGCCATTTCTGTGATAATCACTTTTTCGATCGTATCATCAGACGGCACTTCAAACATCACATCCATCATGATCTCTTCAATGATCGAACGTAGGCCACGTGCTCCTGTATTACGTTCGATTGCTTTGTTTGCAATTGCACGTAAAGCCTCTGATTCAAATTCCAATTCGGTATCATCTAAAGATAATAATTTTTGGTATTGTTTGACTAATGCATTTTTTGGTTCTGTCAAAATACGTACCAAGTCATCGGTTGTTAGTTTTTCTAACGCTGCAGTAACTGGTAAACGTCCAATAAACTCAGGAATCAATCCGAATTTCAATAGATCTTCAGGAATGATTTGCTGCATGATGCTTTCGTTTTCGTTGACTTTGCTATTGTTTGTACCAAAACCAATCGTTTTTTCACCTAAACGGTTTTTAACGATATTTTCAATCCCATCGAAGGCTCCGCCCACGATAAACAACACGTTCGTCGTATCGATTTGGATAAACTCTTGATGTGGATGTTTGCGTCCTCCTTGAGGCGGTACACTAGCCACAGTTCCTTCCAAAATTTTAAGCAAGGCTTGTTGAACACCTTCACCAGAGACGTCTCGTGTAATCGAAACATTCTCACTCTTACGTGCGATTTTATCGATTTCATCGATATAGATGATTCCCTTTTCAGCACGTTCGACATTGAAGTCAGCAGATTGTAATAGTTTCAGTAGAATATTTTCTACGTCTTCTCCCACATATCCTGCTTCAGTCAAACTTGTTGCATCTGCAATCGCAAATGGTACATTTAATGTTCTAGCCAATGTTTGGGCTAAAAATGTTTTCCCAGAACCCGTTGGGCCAATTAAACAAATATTGCTCTTTTGTAATTCTACATCTTCAGAGCTTGAATTTTCTGATTGATTTACACGTTTATAGTGATTATAGACAGCAACTGCCAATGAACGCTTGGCCTGATCTTGTCCAATTACATATTCGTTTAAGACATCCAAAATTTCTTGAGGTTTTGGGACATCAGTTAATTCACGTACGGCTTCATCGTAAAATTCTTCATCAATAATCTCTTTACATAAGTCGATACATTCGTTACAAATATAAACACCCGGTCCAGCGACGATCTTTTTCACTTCTTCTTGTGTTTTACCACAGAAAGAACAGCGAACTGCACCATTGTTATTTGTGTTATCGTACATGCATGTCACCCCTCTAAATTAAAAATGACTGTCCATACAGTCTTAGAATATAATAGCACAAAACAAGTGAAAATGCGAACGTTGGATTTGTAAAGATTTTATAAATAAAGGAATTCTTATGTTATACTGAAATAGAAAAAATGATTCGCTGTTTCTTTGCTGAACAGCAGTAAAAATGGAGGGAATTTCATGCTGGAACACATTTTATTAGGGACATATACTCGCCGAGTGAGTAAGGGGATTTATCAAATCGCTCTGGATACTGAAAAAGAACAACTCTCTGAAGCTACTTTAGTAGTAGAAGAAACGAGTCCAACCTACTTGGCAGTCGACGAAAAAGGAGCTCTTTTCAATGTCACATCAGTTGATGGAGAGGGCGGAATGGCCGCTTACTCAGCAAAAGATGGACATTTTGACTTGATCAATAAAGTAACAGAAGCAGGCGCTCCTCCTTGTTATGTCGCAGTTGATGAAGAAAAACAATTAGTTTTTGGTGCAAACTACCATCAAGGAATCGTTCACGTTTACCGTATTTTAGCTGACGGCAGCTTAGTAGATGCAGATAAGATCGTTCATGACGAAGCAACAGGTCCTCATGAAAATCAAGACAATGCCCATGTTCATTACACTGATTTAACGCCTGATCGTCGTTTAGTCGTTTGTGATCTTGGAACAGACCGTGTTTATACGTATGATGTCAGCGCAGAAGGCAAATTATCAGAAATCGCCCAATATGTTGCAGAACCTGGAACCGGTCCTCGTCATCTAGTCTTCCATCCAAATAATCAAATTGCTTATCTTTTTGGTGAACTAGATAGTACAGTAACTGTTTTAGCGTACAACGCAGAAGATGGTTCTTTCGAACAAGTTCAAAAAGTATCCACATTGCCAGAGGGATTCAACGAGTTCAACGGTGGTGCAGCAATTCGTATTTCTGCTGATGGTCGCTTTGTTTATGCTTCCAATCGTGGCCATGATTCAATAGCTGTCTATGCTGTTGCAAAAGACGGCCGTAGTATTGAACGAGTGCAATTGATTTCAACAGAAGGTGAAATTCCTAGAGATTTTGATTTAGATCCTTCTGGTAAGTTTGTTGTAGCAGCAAATCAAAATACGGATAACTTAACACTTTACCGTCGTGATGAGGAAACAGGTCTTTTAGAAATGATTCAAAAAGATGTTTATGCACCTGAGTGTGTCTGTGTTTATTTTAAATAATAATAGTTGAGAAAAAAAGATGGACTAGAGCGTTGTGCGCTTTTGATCCATCTTTTTTCTTTATTGTTCATAGGTACGAACCTCTGCTTTAGATTCTTGAATCATCTCCAAGGTTCGGTCAAAATTACGTGAGGCGTATGCATAGAACAACACATCAACAACAATGAATTGATCATGCAGCGACGTAGTTGCAGCACTTCTAAGAACGGCTTCATTTGAACGTACTGTTTGTAGTGAATAGGCCACTTTGTTCGTCAAGGTATTATTGCCGAATTGAGAAAGACCGATCGTTTTTAACTGATGCTTTTGCGCCACATCGACTAAACGTAAAACTTCTTTCGTTTCTCCAGAATGAGAAATACAGAAAAAAAGGGCTTCTTTAGGCGCTGACACTAAAATAGTGACTAAAACATGTGAGTCTTGTACACAAACCACCGTTTTGCCAATACGATTCCATTTTTGTGCAATGTTTTCTGCTACCAAATATGAAGCGCCAATGCCAAAAACATAAATAATCGGAGCAGCGAGTAGTAGATCAACAATCGTTTCTACACGTTCTTCATTCAATAATGCAACTGTTTCCTGCATTGATTGATAGGCATTGCCTAATAATTTCGACTTGATCTCATCGACAGACTCATTTGCCGTAATATCAGAATAGCCTTCGTAAACAGGAACTTCGATTTCTGCTGACAAACGGACTTTTAATTGAGTAAAGCTCGGTACATCGATTTTCTTACAAAAACGAATAACTGTTGCCGGGCTCGTTCCAGCATGATTCGCTAATTCTGCGGCTGTCATATCAATGACCTTTGAAGGGTCTTGTAAGATCGTATTGCCAATTTTCTGCTCTGATTTTGGCAGCGTATCTAGTATGCTGATAATTCTACCTTGAATATTTTCACCACTCATTGGCTACCCTCCTTTTTATTATGTACATTAAGGCGAATTCATTAGATTCGCCCATATTTTTAATAGTAAGTAATACTTCCAAGCGGGACAGCTCTTTTTGCACCTGTTGCACTTGGTACATTTCCAATACTGTGCTGGATCGTTTGATTTGCCAAAACAGCCATTGAGATCGCTTCTTTTGCTTCAGATGAAAATCCAATCTCTTCTTGAATCAATACAGAAACTTCCGGCAGCTCTCTTTTTATCATTGAAAGTAAGGTTGGATTGTAGCTCCCTCCCCCACCAATAATCAATTCAGTCTGACCGTGAATAAACGGTCGAATAGCAAAGGCAATAGATTTTGCGGTAAACATCGTCGCCGTTGCTAGAAAATCCTGAGGGGTTAATGTCCATTTTTCCAGCAACGAAGCCGTAAATTGCTTTCCAAAGTCTTCACGTCCTGTTGTTTTAGGATATGGCTTTTTAATATAGGGATGTGCCATCAATTCATCCAACAACGCTTGATCCACTGTCCCCTGCGCTGCGTAAAAACCATTTTCATCATATTCCTGATTAAAAAAATGAACGCACAATTCATTCATGATAACATTTCCTGGTCCAGTGTCAAAAGCAATCATATCTGCTAATTTGCCAGATTTAGGAAGTACAGTGACATTCCCGATACCGCCGATATTTTGCAGTAGTCTTGTGACGCCCTTTTTCTGATACAACACGTATTCTGAATAAGGAACAATCGGCGCTCCCTGACCACCAACTGCCATATCTCGTTCTCTAAAATTCGAAACAACTGTGGTTTTTATCCGTTCACAGATGACTGCTGGATCGCCAATTTGCAAGGTCGAAGCCACAAAGGGCTTTCTCTCAACTGGAATATGAAACAACGTTTGACCATGACTGCCAACAAACGCTACATCTTCACTATTGATTCCTGCTTTTTTACAAACGTTTAAAACGGCTTGGGCAAATAGCTCGCCTAATTCAACGTTCAATGAACAGATTTTTTCAACATCTGACTTTTCTAGTGATAAGGCTTCTCGAATTTTTTGCAAAGTTGTCTCTTTGAATGGGAGAGTCGAAAACTCCAGCAAATTGACTTTTGTCATTTCGTCCTTGCCGCTGATATCTACCAAAGCGACATCGATACCATCTAAAGATGTTCCGGACATTACGCCCACTGCATAAACCATTTTAGTCTCCTCTATTATACTGTTTTTATTTTTGACTGTCTGCATTCTCTTTTAGATGTACTTCATGAAAGCCAAACTTCTGCCACGGTCTTAAATAAGGCAACAACACTTGATCCGCTGTCGTAATTTTCCCAACAACATTTGACTTTCCAGAGTTTTCCATCGGCAATAACGCCACTTGCAGTTCCCCTGCATAATGTGCATATAAAGACGTTTCAATAATAATGTCTCCTATTTCCATGTCAACAGTGTTGAACGGAGTAAACGCATGCCCTTTATATTTTACCCGACTTTGTGTAGAGCGAACAACATAATCAGAAACATCCCCGCGATTAAAATGAAACTCTTCCAATATAATTTTTCGTTCTGTCTCAGGTGTCGCTTCTTCAATTACGCAGTCAAATGTCAAACGGTAAGGATCTAATTCACTTAGTGCCTTTAGTTCCTCCTCAGAAGCAAAAGCATTCGCTATGATCACATCATCGATCAAATTGGTCGCCCATGAATGTTTTGCTTGTGTGGTGATCGGCCAGTTTCGATGCAGTTCTAACGTACACAAGCCTTCTTCTACAGGCCACGGCCCAATTTTAGCTGTAGGAGAATTGATAAACGCTGCCGTCCTGATGCCTTGCTCTTTGTAATCCGCTGTCGTTTTTATAAAATGTTCATAGCTTAAACCGGTGTATCGATGAGGATAGAAATTATGACAGCCTAAAAGTTTATCCGCATTCGCTTGGTAACTTAAAATATTTTCTAAGTAACGTGTTCCTGAACTAATGTTTAACTCGATCGCTAAGTCCTGGGGATTGAAACTCATAATAGATTCTTCATTCCCTGTGAATCCCATGTCTAAACGAATTCCATCCGCACCTAATTCTTTAAAAAAAGATAAATCGTCATAACTGATTCCAAGTTCATTAAACACTTTCGGACTCACATCAGCAATAACTTCCATTCCTAACGATTTGCCAAAATAAATCGTTTCTCTGAATGCTGCGACAATCTCATCTTTACCTTCATCAACAGACAAGAGACAAATAAAAACTCGTTTAAAATTATATGTTGCAGCCAACGCCATATAGGCTTTGATTTCTTTGACACTACTATGATTGGGGTAAACTGAAATTCCTAGTTTTCTCATGTATTTTGCTCCATTTCATGTTTCAATTTTGTTGGCTTCTTTGTTCAGCTGCCAAACGACTGCTTTCGAAAAAGACCACAGCCAGAACACCGCTTATCCCATAGATGACTTGTCTGATCCCTTGAGGCATATTTGGAAACATTAAGCTTGGGATCAACGCAATCAAAAAGACTAGGCAACCGATCAGCCAACGATTAGGCAACCATTTTTTCTTCTTTAAATAATGTGTAAGCACGATACCAATAACAATAAAAACAAGACTAGTCACTAGAAACAAAATTTTTGTCATCTGTCTTTTCCTCCTCCAATCACCATCAAAACGAGTAACTGGAAATCTAATGAATGATAGTTTCATTTTGATCGCCAGTTACATTTCGTTCATTTATTCTCCTAAAGCATGTTCTTTCTCTAATTCGTTATTGTCATAAATTTTCACGAATGGATAATAAATCACCACTGAGATAGCGATTAGTATAATATTTAAAACAGCTGCCCGCCAGTCTCCACCCGTTGCTAAATAGGCGCCGATTGGACCAGGGCGTGTCCATGGTGCTGTAAAGATCACCCGATTAACTAAGCCTAATTGTGTGGCAAACCAAGCAATCGTTGCTGTGACCATTGGTGTTAAAATAAATGGAATGATCAAAATCGGATTTAATACGATCGGCGTTCCGAAAATCAATGGTTCATTGATATTAAAAATCGCTGGTGCTAATGTTGCTTTTCCTAATTTTGATGCAAATTGTGATTTCGTTTTAAATGCAAGTAACAGTGCCAAACCGATCGTACAACCAGAACCACCGATCCAGATAAACCATTGGTAAAATGGTTCTGCTGCAATACTTGGCAATTCTTTACCAGCGGCCATCGCAGCTGTATTTCCATCTAACAGTTGCAGCCATAGTGGACGAGCTAATGAGCCAACGATCGATACTCCATGGATCCCAAACGACCAAAAGAACGTAATCAAGAAAATCAATAACAACACGCTTGGTAAACTATCCGCAGCACTAACTAAAGGGCTTACAATTTTTGAAATCGTTGAATGCCAGTCAAAGCCTACAAAGTACGTCAATGTGGAAATTCCTAAAATAACGATCAAGGTGGGCGTCAATGTTTCAAAAGAGCGAGCCACTGCTGGTGGTACTTGCTCTGGCATCGTGATTTTAAATTTTGATTTGTCTGTCAGACGATAAATTTCTACAGCCAAAATCGATGTAATGATCCCTACAAACATTCCACCGCCGCCTAAATTGGCCATCGGTAAAACAAAGCCGGCAGTTCCTGCAGCATCTAATGCTTCAGCTGGAATGTTTACTGGAACAAATGTTAGTAAAAATGCGATTGTGGATAAAATACCACCAGAAATCACATCTAAGTTATAGGTTTTAGATAGACTTGCACCAATCCCAAATGTTGCATAAAGTGTCATGATATACATCGTCATTCGATAGGGCAACAAAATCGTTGCTGCATTTGACGTTAAAAATTGCGTCACTCCCCAACTTGCAGGTAATGGTGGAAATGCGATAATCAAGAAAAATGACCCAATGATGATCAATGGCAAGGTTGCAATGATTCCGTCTCTTATTGCCCGTAAATGCCGCTGATTTGCCAATTTAGCCATTGGTCCAGCTAAATGAACTTCAATAAACTCAGTAAATTTTTTCACTATTTTCATCTCCTATATTGCATTATAATAATTTATAAACCCCTTACATAAAGCCCTTACAAAAAAATCCAACTACATAATTGCATCAAACTTCTACATTTTCAGCATCTAATGAAGCCAAGGCTTTTCCCAAGCAGGTACAAGCCTACAAGCTTTTTTGCTCATTTCCCTCCCCATTCATTTTTCAAATTCTTGCGATTCATTTCGCCTTCAGCTGTATCGATAAAGTGCTCGTTCTTATCGACAAACCCATCATACAGCTAAAGAACTTTTTTTCAACATTTTTACATAAAAAACGAAATAAAATTTCATTTAATAAAAAATAAACGTGTGAAACAAAAACGAAAAACTGTTTTGCTCCACACGCTAAATTCCAATAAATAGTGTCTATTTTCTATACTATACATAAAAAAACTCAATGCCGTCTTCGGGTTCTCCAACTTCAAAACCAAGTACAGTTGTCGCCTTTTCTTTAAATAGATTGAACCAAGCAGCCCACTCTTCATCCGGCAATAATGCATAGAATTGAAGACCACTAGGTTCCACAGAAACCTCAATAATCTGCTCGTTTCGTTCATTAGCAAACCATGTAGGAACACCATTAAGATAACCGCTCCATTGAGGCATTTCCTCATAAAGTTTTGCCAAACGCTCCCAATACTCATCAGGCAAACTGTAGTGAATATTTAAATTGTGATTGTGATGGTTCATTTAATCAACTCCATTTACATAAATCAAGTATTGGTCTTCATTTAAAAAGTTATCATAAATAAAATCAACTGGATAAAGCGTGTCATCAGCCAAACATAGCTCGCCTATTTTGGGACCTATTTCAGGAACAATCGCCTTTGCATTATCACTATCTATAAAAACAACATAGCTGAATTCTTGCTTGTTCCGCATCAAACCTAAATAGATTCGGCGAATAGATGGTTCGTTTTGCGCATATTCTAATAGAAAATCAATGATAGCAACTGGTCGCTCTGCCGGCAATCCAATTTGGATTTCACTATTTTTCTCGACTCTATAATGCGCTGTAAAAACCGAGCGATTTAACTGAACACTGTCAGAGTTTGGGTTTAACCAAAGAAAATCTAGCCCCATGTTCTCCTCAAAAATAGACACTATGCCAGCAAAATCAAGTGTAATAAAACGATCATTTTTTTTATACGCTGGAACACGCTGGTAAACATCTGTATAAACAGACAAGAACGTTTTTCCCTCTGAGGTAGTGCTTACGTAGATATGATTCGTTTGGTCTATATCAACAATAAGTTCTGAAGCAGTTTTAAGCCAGTCAATGACCTTATTTATCCCCTCTTCATTTCTGGGAAAATCAAAAAATTGAGTAGGTTCTATCTTTTTTTCTTTTTTAAATAAACGAAACATTGTTTCTCAGCTCCTCTTTTTAGATGAACTAAATCAGTCCACTTATTATTTTTTTCTTATGACGTCCAATATCCTATTCATAAACTCAGCAGAATAGTGCTCATGATTTTTATTGACCAAATAGGCTATTTCTATCTTATCTTTCAAGCTAAACCTTAAGAAGAAACGCTGATTCCAAGCCAAACACCAACTTCTAAGCCTTTTTTCAATTTCATCTTTTACTCGGGTATCCGCAGCATCTTTGTACAACGTAAGGAAATCAAAGAAATAATCTCTCCTATTTTGTGCTTCTAAAATGTTAAGTATGAGTAATTGAAAATAAGGTTCTTTTTTTGTTTTAAATAATGGTAATAGCAGCTCTTTAATAGCTAATGAATAGTGCTGGATCAAAGGTTCTACTGCTTTATTTCTTACGTCTCTCGATGAATCAGATAAGTATTCAATATATATAGGCAACTGTTCCTCCAATGGTAAACAAGCCGCCCAATTCAGCACAGACAATCTGATTTTCTTTTGTTTCGCGTGACGGAATTCAAGCATTTGATCCTTGTCCCTAATATCTTGTAACAATGCTAATCCATGAATAGCATTAGTTGGTTGAGTACTGATATATTTTAAATAATAGGCTCGACAATCGAACTTTGGGAAATCCCTTTGGACATATTTTAGCACTAGCTGCTTGATAGCTGTTGCATTGTCTAACAATTTTTCAAGCATCCGCGGATCTTCTGAATGGTAATTATAACACCATTCACATGCTAGTTTACGAATCACCAAATGCGGATGAACTAAAAGTTCATCTAGATAACTTTCTTCCCATCTTGCCTCTGTTTGAAGCTCCCGAAATGTCCAGATTAAAATCATTCGATCGCTATTTTTAAGTCCATTTTTCAATGTTTGTTTTCTATAGGAGTCAGCCAATAAAAAGCTCCACTGAAAAGCAGATCTTGCGATAAAACGATCCAAATCTGCTTGTGCGTTTAGTAGTAATTGAGGTTGACTTAGCAACTCTTGCTGAAATAATGCATAAATTATTTGATTTTCCTTATAAAGCAACGTTTTCAAACGATCGATCAACGGAAGACAAAAAAACAATTCATCTGTCGATAGTTGTTGATGATCTTTGGTAATTCTCTCCACCGCTAGCTCTCTCAAATAATCAATATGGTCGTTCAACGTAACTAGAAAAAAACGCAAACATTGTGGTGTATCTGAGTTACGCAGTTTCTTTATAGCAAGTTCTCTAACAAATCCATTAGGGTGACAAATCAGCCAACACCAAAAGACAGCAGGTGGTTCAATTGGCAAATCATGGAGGATATCTTCATTGATGTCCAACCAGCGCCACGCACTTCGTCCATAGGAAAAAGAACGCAGCTGTTTAAATGTGTTAATAAAATGTTTAGGTGTTTCTTCTTTTAACAACTTAGAAAGACAATCCATGTATGCTTCTATAGCCTCTTGATTAAAGATGATTTTTTGATAACAATACTTAATTGCCTCTGCGTGGTTCTTTATTTCAGACTGCTCTACTTTTAATACCAACCATTGGTTCATTCCATTCCCTCTTAATTCATTTTCATAGTAGTGTCCCTTTTATTTTAACATACTTAAATAGTTAAGATTTTATTACCCATAAGCATTATATATGACTTAGATAATTCTCTTCATCTATACTAAACATAACAGTCGTCATCATTCTATGCTTTACCAGGGAGGAAAATCATGAATATTTTAGTCGTTGGAGGAGCCGGCTACATCGGTTTCCATATTGTTAAACAGCTAGCAAGTACTGAACATCAAATAGTCGTCCTCGACAACCTGCAAACAGGACACGAAATGGCTGTCACTGAGTCAGCAATCTTTATCAATGGTGATGTTCGAGATAAACCCTTACTTAAATCATTATTTTCTGATTATTCGTTTGATGTTGTATTCCATTTTGCTGCTAATTCGTCTGTAGAAGAATCAATGAAAGATCCATTACTTTATTTTAACAATAATGTTTCTGGGTTGATTACGCTTTTAGAAGTAATGAATGAATTTGCTGTCAAAACAATTATTTTTTCTTCGACCGCTGCGGTTTACGGCGATACAACCGAAAAAATCATTACAGAAGATTCTCCAAGTGTTCCTAAAAATCCTTACGGTGAGAGCAAATATATGATGGAAAAAATCATTCAATGGTGTCATACAGCCTATGGCATCAATTATGTCGTTTTGCGGTATTTCAATGTTGCTGGTGCGGATCTAACTGGAATCATTGGCGAAGATCATCGTCCTGAAACACACTTGATTCCTATTGTTTTGGAAGTTCCGATGGGAAAAAGAGAATCCATTACTATATTTGGGAATGATTACGATACATTAGACGGGACTACTGTTAGAGATTACGTCCATGTAGTCGATTTAGCTGACGCCCACATATTAGCAATGACTTATTTATTGGCAGGAAATGACAGTACTATCTTCAATGTCGGCAGCTCTTTAGGTTTTTCAACTCTAGAAATCATTCAAAAAATTGAAGAACATACGAAAATGAAAATACCCGTTACTTACGGTCAACGTAGAGACGGAGACCCGCATTCTTTGATTGCTTCAAGTGAAAAAATCAAGAATATCTTAGGCTGGACACCGCACCATACTGATTTGGATTCGATTATTGAAAGTGCTTGGTCTTGGCATACAACACATTTGAATGGCTATGAAAAATAGTATTTAGCTTATAAGTAAAGAGCTTGAAGCATAACCCTTATGTTATCCTTCAAGCTCTTTTATTCTGTAGCAATTTCTTTTACGGTTTCATTTTCTTAATATTTTTTCCATCGCTTTTCCTTTTGCCAGTTCATCAACCAGCTTATCTAAGTAGCGAATTTTTTGCATCAACGGATCGTCTATTTCTTCCACTCGATAGCCGCAAATAACCCCTTTGATCAATGAAACATTAGGATTTAATTGTGGTGCCTCATCAAAGAATTGTTCAAAGTTCACCTTTGTTTCTATTTGATGCTCTAAGGACTTCTCATCATATCCGGTCAGCCAAAAAATAATTTCATCCACTTCCGCTTTTGTTCGGTCTTTTTTTTCTACCTTTTGTATATATAACGGATATACCGAGGCAAAGGACATTCCAAAAATCTTTGGTCTTTTTTCAGTCATGCTGTTTCATCCTTTCTTTCTATTCCTTTATCTTTATCATATCCTAAGTCTATATAAATAACTTTATTGTTGCTTTTCACGCAATTCTTTCAAGCTCACCAGTATTTGATTGATCATTTTTTGTTCCAGTTGCTTTAAAGATAAAGCTACTTGCTGGAGCTTCTCTTTTTTCTCTAATTCAAGTTTTTCATCTAAAGTCATCTTTCGAACGCTCTTCTGTTCGACTTTAGTATACGGCTGTTTTTCTTTTTTACTTATGATTAAAGTTAAAGTAAATAATGTTACTAGCAGCAACACAATCAATAAACCCAACATTTTCCACTACCCATCTTTTTTTTCGCCATTTTCTATCTTCTATTGTGCCAAATTTTTTAACAAAATACTAGTTAAAAAAATGTAGAGCAGAACTAAAGATTAGTTTTGCTCTACATTTACTTAGACGCATTATTGTCCTAAAATATCTAAAATAATTTGAGTATGCATTGCTGCACCTGTTTTAAAACAGTCTTCCATTACTTTAAATTTAGGATGATGATTCATGTAGCCGCAGCCTTCAGCTGCAGTTCCTCCTCCTAAAATAAAGAATGAGCCTGGCTTTACATCTGTATAAGCAGAAAAATCCTCACCGCCCATCATTTTAGGCGCTTCAAATATTTTCTCTTTTCCAACGACTTTTTCAGCTGCCGCCAAAACTAAATCAGTGGCATGGCTATCGTTGTTTACTTCGCTATAACCTAGTAAATAATCTAAATCATACGCCGCACCATACATATCACAGACGTTATCGATGATTGCTTCGATGCGCTGTTTGACAAACTGGCGAAGCTCTTTATCGTTCGTTCGGATGGTCCCTTGAATTTGTGCAGTATCCGGAATAACATTAGCCGTTTTCCCAGCATTAAACTCTCCGATAGAAATAACTACATTTGAAAAAGGACTGATATTACGTGAAACGATATTGTTTAAATTGTTGATGATTTCTACACCGATCATAATAGGGTCAATCGAAAGTTCTGGTGTCGATCCATGCGATCCCTTCCCTTGGATTTTAAGTGTAAAGACATCAGAAGAAGCACTTGCTGCGCCCTTTCTCGTACCAATCATGCCAACTGGAATATTTGGTGCAATATGCAAACCAAACACCATATCTACATCATCCATTACACCTGCTTCAACCAACAATTTTGCTCCGCCTGGCGGCTCTTCTTCTGCCGGTTGAAAGATAAATTTCACTGTTCCTGCAATTTTATCCTGCATGCTTGACAATGTTTTAACTGCCCCTAAAAGCATGGCAGTATGTGTATCATGTCCACAAGCATGCATCACGCCAGGATTCTCCGATGGAAAATCAACATCGGCTTCTTCTGTGATCGGTAATGCATCGATATCTGCTCTCAATGCAATCGTTTTTCCAGGTTTGCTACCTTTCAAAATAGCGATAACACTATTTTCAGTCAAAGAGCTGACTTCTAAATTAGGAAAATCAGCTAAAACTTTTTGAATATATTTTGCTGTTTCTACTTCATGAAATGATAATTCTGGATGACGGTGTAAATGTCTTCTCCATTTTACCATCTCAGTTTGAGGCATTTGTTCTTGGATGTTCGTCATGATTTTTCCTCCTTTGAAAATCTGGCTCTATAGTTATTTTGCCTGAACCAGACGATAAAAGCTATTATTTTATTTTTGTTTAATAAATAAAATGGTACCAGCGGTCAACAACCCAACTACTAGGAAGAAATAGAAGGTAGAAATGTACTGTCCTCCTGAAGCTTCAACTAGTTCACCAATCAACGTGGGTGCAACAAATCCGCCAAGGATACCACCTGTTGCAAGTGTACTGTAACTAGGTGCAAATGTAGCTCCCTCAAATATTTTTAACGGGATACTCATCATAGATACAAATGAAATGATCAAAAAGAAGTTTGCCAATCCCATAACCAGCGCCAGCAACACAAGATTTCCAATAAAATAAGAAGCAAAGGTTGCTAACGTTCCTAAAATCGCCGTAATAGCTACAACACTTTTTTCTCTATTTTGGAAGAACCTGCCAACCACGTAACTACCGCCAATTGAACCAATCAGCATGAAAAAACCACCAACACTGCTGATCAAGGCAGCTCCATTTAGATCTAAGCCGCGTGCTTCAGTTAAAAAGCTTGGCAGCCAATTTGAAAGACCATACAATATACAATTAATGAAAAATGAGCTGAAGAATAAAATCCACACTCGAATATCTGACCAAATTTTCCAAATAGATAACTTATTCGTCTGTTTCTCAGCAGCTGCAGTCAATTCTTGCTGCTTCTCATTTTTGGGAATAACGACTATAAGAAAAATAGCGATCAAAACAGCGACCACTGTCAAAATCAAGTAAGCATTTTTCCAACCAGCTTTTGTAATGATCGGTGATAAAACTAATGGACCGATAAATCCTGCTACACCAGCTGATGATAACAACAGACCTTGTGCAAAGGTACGTTTTTCAGGAGCAAAATTCATGGTGATCTCTTTACTTGCTGAAGATGCATAACCTGAATGAGCTAATAATCCTGTTAAAAAACGTAAAGACATGAACATGATCAATGATGTTCCAAACCCAAATAATAAAGAAAACAATCCCATTCCCAAAATCGATAGAATCAAAACGATCCGAGAACCGACTTTGTTGATCACTAAGCCCATAGGAATCTGCATAAGTGCATAACCTAAGAAAAAGGCGCTCATAATCATCCCTTTTGCTGCCGGATCTAATCCAAATTCTTCTGAAATCGGGATCAGTGAATACCCCACTGATATTTTGTCGATGTAGACCATCGTATACCCTAGAAATAGAGCAGCTAATAACAGCCCTGTCCTTTTTGATTTTTTGTTCTCCATAGATGCCTCCTTAAACAATAAAACTCCAAGCATATTCTATATGAGTAAAAAACGTGCCTGTCTTTTTTACTAAATCACTCATCTTTTGAATCATTCAAAGTAACGTAGAACATACGAACACTTTTTTCTCTCTTAAAATAATTGCTCATTCCTATAGTATAATCTATTACTTAACGAAAAAAAAGAGTTGCATGAAGATATTATTAAAAAAAAATGAATGAAATAGTTTTCTTAGCAGACACATTAATCGATTTCAAGCTTCTATTCTACGTAAAAAAAGATGGTACAAAGCTGATCGTTTTCTTGGAAATAAGTGTGATCTGCGACTCATTTCAAGATCTAGCATTTGTCCATCATTTGTTTTTATTTGAGCATGAAGCCAAACGATTAGTTTATCTCCTTCACACTGAGTTTATTTCTTTAATAGTTCTTTTTTACGCAGGTATTCTTCTTCTGTGATCGTTCCTTTGGCAAATTCCTCATCTAACAGATCGAACGCATTCTTGTGAGAATCAGGGATTTCAGTATATTGATTTGGTACAGCTCCTTGTTCCTCTTGTTGAGACGTTCTATTTTTAAGTAGATAAATCACTGCAATAATTGCAACTACGATCAATATCCACCAAAAAAAGCCCATTCCAAACATATTTCCACGCATCATCCCATGTCCTCCACTAAAATAACTTGAACAATCGCCCATTATAAATCGCTCCTAACTTGTTTTTACTTATTATAAAAGTAAAATATGTCAAAAGTGTGTCGAAAAATAAGTGTCGAAGACCTCTCTTTATAAGTGATGTCCTCAACACTCAAAATCTCAATAATCACAGAATCAGAAGTCTTCCCTCTACTTATTTTCGTGTTACTAAATCAGTATCAATATGCTCGATCAGCTTTTCATATAAAGCAAAAGATGGATGTTGGCTTAGTTCATTATCTTTGATCATTAATGATTGTTGATCAATGATGGTTTGGGTCAATGCATCCGCAAACGTGATAAAGTCATTGCCCGTTTCTTGGTTGTAGATCAATGAAAAATACTTTGATTGACGATAATATTTTTTTAACTGCTCTGATTTGATTTGCTCCGGCTGGTCTGCAAAATATTCATCATAACGAGCCGTATCTATTTTGCCATCTGTTACCGTTAATTGAATCCTGCCGATCAATCCATCACCGAAATCTTGCGCATAGCCAATATATTTTGTAGCTGAAGGTTTACGAATTTGATCTGCCAATTCAGCTGCGATAGCCATCAGTCCTTCACGTGCACTCGTCGAAGAGCCTTTTACTGTATTAAAATTGCCGTCGATTCGATTTTCTTCTCGCATTTGCTGCTCCACAAAAGTAATTCCATTGACCACCGTTACTAATGTTGCATCAGTTCTTGGATTTTGAGCTTGAAAAAAAGCATAGTCCGACAAACGTTTATTCGCTCCTGCATATGTTGATTCATAATAATTTTCAGCACCATATTCATTGAATTCAACATTGATGATCTTACTGTTTTCATCCGTCACAATTTCCACGATGCCTTTATTCCCTACATCAAAATAGCCTTCATTTGTAAAATAATTTCCTTCTAATAAGCCAAGCGGCGGCTGATTTGACCAAAACATTTTTTTCAATTTTTCTTCGTACGTATACATCGGCTTAGGATTTGAGCCAAAGGTCGTTTGAGTCGCACCAGTTACCACATCATAGTTATAGGAAGTATCTTCGAATACGAGATCATTTGTCTGTCCAGTTATTTCCTTTTTACTTGATGAAGTTGTTTCTTTTGTCGTAGAGTTAAAAATTGCTGTCTTAGCCGTTTCAGTTGATGAATGTGTACTTTCTCTTTGATCTGGTTTACATCCGGAAAGCACAATCAGTACACCTACGATGGAACTGATAAGTAAATAAGATTGCTTCATCTTTCTTCTCCTTAAATTCTTTACGCATTAAAACGATAGCCGCTACCCCAGATTGTTTCAATAGGTATTTCTGATAAGTTACCCTTTTTTAGCTTTTCTCTGATTCGTCCTACATGTACAACCACCGTGTAAATATCTCCGTCTAAATCATCCATATCCCAAACCTGTCGAAATAACTGCTCTTTCATCCAAACACGGTTCGGGTGTTCCATAAAAAAGAGCAAGAGATCCAGTTCTTTAGTGGTAAAGAAGAGTTCTTTTCCTAAAACATACACGCGGCGAGCGCCTTTATCAATGACGATTTGGCCTCGTTCAATTGTGTCATTAGGCTGATCGGAGCCTGTCAATAATTGATAACGCTTGATATGAGCCTGAACTCTAGCAACTAATTCACTTGGGCTAAACGGTTTGGTCAGATAATCATCTGCTCCTAAGCCTAGTCCTCTGATCTTATCGATATCTTCTTTTTTTGCAGAAACAATCATTAAAGGAATATTCTTTTTTTCTCTGATCCTGCGACAAATTTCGAATCCATCCATCGATGGCAACATGATATCAACGACAATTAAATCAAACGTTTCATTCAATGCTCGATTTAGGCCAGCCAATCCATCACTTGAGATCTCGGCTTCCATTTGATTGATTTCAAGATAATCCTTTTGTAATTCTGCAATACTTGCATCATCTTCAATTAATAGTATTCGTGATTTTTCATTTGACATCTGGCTGTCCTCCTCAAGCTTTTTTCAATAAAATACGAACTGTGGTTCCTTGACTCAATTCACTTTCTATCTGAACTTCCCCTTCATGCATATCGATAATTTGTTTAACGATTGCAAGACCTAAGCCACTGCCGCCAGTCTGAGATGAACGTTCTTTTTCACCACGGTAAAAATGATCAAAAACATACGGCAGCTGTTCTTTAGCAATGCCTTGTCCATTGTCCGTCACGCGAATTTCCACAAACGGGTCTTGCTCTAATACATTGATCGTCACTGCCAGTGGTTGATCGTTTTGCTGGAATTTCAAACTATTTTCGATCAAGTTGACAAAGACACGATTTAATTGCATTCGATCTCCTTCAACGTAACTCGGCTTCGTAGATTGAGTTTCCAGCCGGAGTAAAACTTGTCGATCCTGTAATTGAAATTCTTCAATAAGATGTTTTAGAAACTCATTTATATTGATACGTTCGAAATGAAAAGGAACAGCTTCTGCATCTAATTTAGAATAGAGAAACAACTCTTCGATCAACTCGTTTAAAGCAATCGCTTTTGTGTGGATCGTTTGCAAATAACGCGCTTGTTTTTCTGGAGAGTCCGCTACCCCATCAAGCAAGCCTTCCACATAACCAATAATCGAGGTGATCGGTGTTTTTAAATCATGGGAAATACTAGCAACAAGTTCTTTTCGATTGTTTTCTAATTTTTCCTGTTCATTGGTCGAATCGATCAATGCTGCTCGCATTTTTTCAAAATCATTAGTCAGTCGTTTGACTTCCAATGCTGTTTTTTCCGGTTGACTAGTCATCGGTGCCTGCAAATGTCCGGTACTGATTTCTGACATACCAGCACCTAAATTTTCCAACGGCTGAATGACTGTTTTTTTCAATAAATGATTTAAAAAGAGAACTCCGCCAATCGATATGACCAAAATTGACACAATAATCACTATCCCCCATTTTGTCATGAACTCGAGAACCGTATTTTCTTTTTTTAAAATCATTAATGTTCCTGCACTTTGGTCTTTAAAGTGAAAATCAAATTTCATATAACGATATAAACGACCAGCATTATCGATCGTGCCTCTTGTTTCAATATTATTGGCATCAAATTGGGGAAAGTGCACGATCAGCGATTTTTCTACCAAATCTTGTGAATAATAGATAATTTCCTCATTTTGACGAACGACAACACCTAAAGATTCTCCTTCAAATTGCTTGATCATTTGCTTGACTTCAGCTTGTGGGCGTTTTAATTGCTCCGGATCTGCTTTTGCGATCCCTCTTAGTTTCACATAAGCTAACTCTTCTTCCGGGCTTAATGAGCGCTGTTGCGTAAAGGTCCGATAGAGCGTTCCAGGACTAGGAATCGTTCCAGTCGTTACATAAAGAACGATACAAATGATCGCAACTAGAGAAAGACAGGCAATAGCGATCCCGCCAATATACGAAATCAGAAATCGTTTTTTGATCGTCATATTTTGCTCCTTTTACTCTACAAATCGGACCTAGCTCACAACATTCATCCATATGATTAAAAGCTAAACTCTGGGGTGTAGTCGCCCTCATAAGGTTCATGCTCTACAAAAACGGTAATATCTTTGCCGTTTCCATCTTTTCCTGTCCGTTTATAGGTGAATTTTTTGTCGTTTAATTCTGTTAGCTCTAATGCTGCACCATATTTATTTTGGCCAATTGATACGTGGGCACGAATTTTATTATGATTTATGACATCAAAGTAACCAAAATCGCCACGACTTACGCCTGTTTCTAAATTGAAAAATTCATATTTATTCGTATCTGCTGCAAATTTTGCTAAACTAATAAAATTACTATTGTATTGAGTGACATCATTGCCAGCCTCATCAACTACTTTTGTACCATTCCATAGTGTTTGTCCTAAGAGTTCAGCACCACTCCGTTTTTTATTGATCGTACCTGTAGTCGTAGTCAGTGTTTTTTCTGGTTCTGTAAACGAGAGCTTTTCTTTATTATAAGGGATATGCTCTACAAATACATCTACTTCATTTCCAGCTTGATCTTTCCCTTTACGAGTGTACGTAAATTTTTTATTCGTTAACTCTGTAATGTCTACAACGGCTTGATAATTCATAGATTCTGAGATAAGAATTCTTTTAGTTCCATCATTCGTAATGAAAAAAGTACCTCGGTCTCCACGACTTTCTCCCGTCTTAGCATCAAAGAATTCATAGCGTCCTGTTTCTTTATCGTATTTTGCTAAACCGATAAAATTGGCATTTTCTTTCGTTAAATCATTGTGTTCCTTATCATAAACTTTCGTGCCTTGCCAATTGGTTTGGCCTAAAATCTTCGTTAGCTTATCCCCTTTGGTTTTATTATTGTTTTGATTCTTTTTCTCTACTGCAAGTTGAGTAGTTTCTTTTGCCCCTAATGATTCTTGTGCTCCTACACCACATCCTGCTAATAATACAACTAAACTTGAAACACCTACGATTAATTTTTTATTTTTCTTGTTCATGTTTTTTTGCTCCTTCCAAAATAGAATTATTTATTTATTGCTTATTCTTATTGTATCGAGTGATTCTAAACGGAAAGTAACGAAAAAATAAACAAATTATAAACAATGATAAAAATGAAAAAAAGTCCAGCACTATTCAAATGAATATGCCAGACTAACCAAAAAAAGATGAAACAAAACTTCAAAAATGTTTTGTTTCATCTCTTAAATTATTTAGCTCTTGAGCTTTACGGATTCGTAAACAGATACTTTTACCTCTGTCTCTCTCAAGTATTTTTTAAACAACTGTTTCCTTTGGTAAATTTTCATAAAAAGCAGCTTTAGTTGCAGTTATATACGGCGTTAACCATAGATAACCAATTCCAGCAGTTAAAATTGCTAAAATATGCCAACCAATAAAACTCAAGTCTAATAAGAACAACTGCCCTTTATACCCATTCATTAGCTTACGGCTGCGAGTGATACAATTTAGAAAACCAGGTCGTTCACCTGTTTCTTCATACGCATCATAATAAACAAAATACGCTTGTGAATAAGCATAGCCTTTAATAATACCAGGAATGATCAAAAGTAATGACCACAGAAAAACAAAGATAGTCATTAATAGATAAACACAAATCACGCCTAAAATCACAGGACCTGCAAAGCCACGAAATGCATCAGAAAAAGGACGAATTTCTTGTCTTCTTCCACGTAAAAGGTCAAGGTATGTCCAAGAAATTCCGGCGCTGAACAATGCACCAAGAAGTCCCCCGATCAAACCTCCGCCTCCTCCACTAGAATTCCCGTCATAATTTGCTGTCCCATTTAATGCATCCGGATTATTTTGGAAAAATAGGAACATTGGTATTACTAGTAAAAAAAATAGAATAAGTCCGATAGCGATTGAAACCAGTGTAGGTACTAATGACATCAGCACACTATCTTTCCAACGTCCACGTAGAACCGTTTTGGCTTCTGTTTTTAACTCCGCTCTTGTTTTCATAAAACCTCTCCTTTCTTAATTAGTACAATAAGTATAACAAACGAATAACATTTACAAAAAATATAAGCACTCACTATGAGATATTTCAAAGATATACATTAAAAAAACACCTTCTTTTCTCTTAAACCAGAGAAAAGAAGGTGTTTAATTTTTGCTCTCTTAAAAACAAGCTACTTCTTAATAACAGTCAAAATCTTTTTTGATCAGATTTCTTATTTATTTTTTAAGTTGTAGAAAGATTTCAAGCCTTTGTATTCAGCAACTTCGCCTAATTGGTCTTCGATACGTAATAATTGGTTGTATTTAGCAATACGGTCAGTACGTGATAGAGAACCAGTTTTGATTTGACCAGCGTTTGTTGCAACAGCGATATCAGAGATTGTAGAATCTTCTGTTTCACCTGAACGGTGAGATACAACTGCAGTGTAGCCAGCTTCTTTAGCCATTTCGATTGCTTCAAATGTTTCTGTTAAAGTACCGATTTGGTTAACTTTGATTAGGATTGAGTTAGCGATACCTTTTTCGATACCTTCAGCTAATTTAGTTGTGTTTGTTACGAATAAATCGTCACCAACTAATTGAACTTTGTCGCCTAAAGCAACAGTTAATTTTTTGAAACCATCCCAGTCATTTTCATCTAATCCATCTTCGATTGAGATGATTGGGTATTTCGCGCATAATTCTTCGTAGAATGCGATCATTTCTTCAGTTGTTTTTTCGCCTTCGCCTGAATCAGCTAAAACGTAAACACCTTTTTCTTTATCGTAGAATTCAGAAGAAGCAGCATCCATAGCAAGAACGATATCTTTACCAGGTACATAGCCAGCTTTTTCGATTGCTTCGATGATTACTTCGAAACCTTCTTCGTTAGAACCTAAGTTAGGAGCGAAACCACCTTCGTCACCTACAGAAGTTGCTAGACCACGAGCTTTTAAGATTCCAGCTAATGCGTGGAATACTTCTGCACCGTAACGTAAAGCTTCTTTGAATGTAGGAGCGCCTACAGGCATGATCATAAATTCTTGGAAGTCGATACTGTTGTCAGCATGAGATCCGCCATTGATGATGTTCATCATAGGAGTTGGCAATACTTTCGTATTGAATCCGCCTAAGTAGTGGTATAAAGGTACTTCTAGGTAGTCAGCAGCAGCACGAGCTACAGCGATAGAAACACCAAGAATAGCGTTTGCGCCTAATTTACCTTTGTTAGGAGTTCCATCTAATTCGATCATTGCTTTGTCGATAGCCATTTGGTCACGTACATCGTAGCCAATGATAGCTTCAGCAATAATGTTATTAACGTTGTCAACTGCTTTAACTACCCCTTTACCTAAGTAACGAGATTTGTCGCCATCACGTAATTCAACTGCTTCGTATTCACCAGTTGAAGCTCCAGATGGAACCATTCCACGACCAAAAGCACCGCTTTCAGTGTATACTTCTACTTCGATTGTTGGGTTACCACGTGAGTCTAAGACTTCGCGTGCATATACATCAGTAATAATTGACATGTTTTGTCTCTCCTTTGAGTTTGTTTTATACTAAGGGGATTCAAGTTCCCTTAATTATGATTGTAGTGAATAAACGCGCGCTATGCAAACATTTTTTGCATAATTCATAGATTATTCAATGAATCTTTGATTAATTGCGTATATTGTTATATGCCGTGACTATTTAACGGCGTCTAACAAAGCTAAGAATGAATCTGCTTCAAGGCTTGCTCCGCCGACTAAAGCACCGTCAACGTTTTCTTTCGCCATATATTCAGCAATGTTTTCAGGTTTTACAGAACCGCCGTATTGGATACGTACAGCTTCTGATACTTCTTTACCGTATAATTTTTCAACTGTTGAACGTACAACGCCACAGATTTCATCCGCAATGTTTGCATCCGCAGATTTACCAGTTCCGATTGCCCAGATTGGTTCATAAGCAATAACCATTGAAGATACTTGCTCATTTGTTAAACCAACTAAACCGTTTGTGATTTGTCCTTCGATCCACTCAGCAGTTTTGCCTGCTTCATATGTTTCTAAAGATTCGCCACAACAGAAGATTGGTGTCATGTTGTTTGCAAAAATTGCTTTCGCTTTTTTGTTGATGTCTTCGTCTGTTTCATGGAAGTACTCACGACGTTCAGAGTGACCGATGATCACATATTGAACACCTAAGTCCGCAATCGCAGCTGGTGAGTTTTCACCAGTGAATGCGCCTGAGTTTTCCCAATAGCAGTTTTGTGCTGATAATTGTACTTGTGAATCTTTAAGATTCCAAGCCAATGGTGCCAAGAATAATGCAGGAGATCCGATTACTGAATCAACAACATCATTTGATGGGACAGCATTTTTTACAGCTTCAGCAAAGCTTTGTGCTTCTGCTAAAGTTTTGTTCATTTTCCAGTTACCAGCGATAATTGGTTTACGCATGGAAAAGCACATCCTTTTCTTATTATGGTATGGCATAGTGTGAGTTGAGAAAATGGTGTTTAAAAGGCAAACTTTCGATAATTCTCCTCACCTACTGACCCTCAATACTTGAAGTCCAACAGGTTCAGTCCAATGACTCAAGTTTAAATGCCTTTTTCACAACCTCTTCATTTATCGTTAATTGCTTCTGCGATTACTCCTCGCAGTTTTATTACTTATCATTAATTGCCGCTAAACCAGGTAATTCTTTACCTTCTAATAATTCTAAGCTTGCGCCCCCACCAGTTGAGATGTGAGTGAATTTGTCAGCAAAGCCTAATTGGATTGCAGCTGCAGCAGAGTCTCCTCCACCGATAATTGTTGTAGCATCTGCTAAGTTAGCGATTGCTTCACAAACACCTACAGTTCCTTTAGCAAAGTTGCTCATTTCGAATACGCCCATTGGACCGTTCCATACAACCGTTTTAGCACCTGCTAATTCTTTTGTGAACAATTCAATCGATTTAGGTCCAATATCTAAGCCCATGTAACCTTCTGGAACAGCTTCGCCATCAGTTACAACAGTTTCAACATCATTGCTGAATTCTTTTGCGCATACTGAGTCAATTGGTAAAATCAATTTGTCGCCAGCTTTTTCGATCAATTCTTTTGCTAAAGCAACTTTATCTTCTTCAACAAGTGAATTACCGATTTCAATTCCTTTTGCTTTGTAGAATGTATAAGTCATCCCACCACCGATAAGGATTTTATCCGCTTTAGCGATCAAGTTTTCAATAACACCAATCTTATCAGAAACTTTTGCTCCACCTAAGATAGCAACGAATGGACGTTTTGGTGCAGTCACAGCTTCACCAACGAACTTGATTTCTTTTTCCATTAGGAAGCCAGCAACTGTTGGAATACCAGTTGAAGCAATCCCTACGTTAGAAGCATGTGCACGGTGAGCCGTACCAAACGCATCATTGACAAATACATCGCCTAAAGAAGCCCAGTATTTACCTAATTCAGCGTCATTTCCGCTTTCTTTTTTACCATCGATATCTTCAAAACGAGTGTTTTCAAATACTAAAACATCGCCATCTTTCATATTGTTGACAGCAGTTTCTAATTCAGTACCACGTGTTTCAGGAACGAAAGTTACTGGTTTGCCCAATAATTCGCCTAAACGTTCTGCGACTGGTTTTAATGATTTGCCCGCTTTATCTTCTTCTGTTTTTACACGACCTAAGTGAGAGAAAAGAATCGCTTTTCCGCCATTGTCGATGACATATTGAATTGTTGGCAATGCAGCTACAATACGGTTGTCATTAGTAATCACGCCATCTTTCAACGGTACATTGAAATCAACACGGACAAGGACTTTTTTGTCTTTTAAATCAACATCTTTGATTGTTTTTTTAGCCATTATGAAGTACTCCTGTCTATAAAGTTTTTAAACGAAATAATATAAGCGGAGAAGCGCGTTGCTTCCCCGCTTATTATTTCACAGTTCTTTAAATTTCACTAATAATAAGTATGAATCTTATAAGTTAGCGAAGTACTCTAAAGTACGAACTAATTGTGCAGTGTAAGACATTTCGTTGTCATACCAAGCAACAGTTTTCACTAATTGTTGGTCGCCAACTGTCATTACTTTTGTTTGAGTTGCATCGAATAATGAACCGAAAGTCATACCTACGATATCAGAAGATACGATTTGATCTTCGTTGTATCCGTAAGATTCGTTAGCTGCTTTAGCCATAACTTCGTTTACTTCTTCAACTGTTACGTTTTTATCAAGAACAGTAACTAATTCAGTTAATGAACCAGTTGCTACAGGAACACGTTGAGCAGCTCCGTCTAATTTACCGTTTAATTCTGGAATAACTAGACCGATTGCTTTAGCAGCACCAGTTGTGTTAGGAACGATGTTTTCTGCTGCAGCACGTGCACGACGGAAGTCTCCACCTGGGTGAGGTCCATCAAGAGTCATTTGGTCACCTGTGTAAGCGTGGATTGTAGTCATAAGACCTTCAACAACACCAAAGTTGTCTTGTAAAGCTTTAGCCATAGGAGCTAAACAGTTAGTAGTACAAGAAGCACCAGAGATAACTGTTTCTTTACCTGTTAAGATATCATGGTTAGTGTTGTAAACGATTGTTGGTACGTCATTTCCACCAGGAGCAGAGATAACAACACGTTTAGCACCAGCTTTTAAGTGTAATTCAGCTTTTTCTTTTGAAGTGAAGAATCCTGTACATTCAAGAACGATGTCTACGCCTAAATCGCCCCATGGTAATTCTTCTGGGTTACGGTTAGCAAGAACTTTAACTTCTTTTCCGTTAACGTTGAAAGATCCATCATGAACTTCAACAGTTCCGTTGAAACGTCCTTGAGTTGTGTCATATTTTAACAAGTGAGCCAACATTTTAGCATCTGTTAAGTCGTTGATTGCTACTACTTCGATTCCTGCTACATCTTGGATACGACGGAATGCTAAGCGTCCGATACGTCCAAATCCATTAATACCTACTTTAACTGTCATTAAAGATTTCCTCCTTATGAAAATCAAAAATTTTTTTATTTTAAAGGGTTGCCCCTTTTAAAATCTCATTTGCAGCAGCTTCATCTGTGATGAGCCACGTTTGTTTTGGTGCATTTTTCATATAAGCGCGAATTGCTTTGGCTTTTGTTTTACCACCAGCGATTGCTACGACATTCGGAATTTTTTGTACGTCTTTTAATTGAAGTCCGATACGTGGTATTTTATATACAACTTCTCCTTCTTCATCAAAGAAATAACCAAAAGATTCTGCCACAGCGTTATTCTGCTTCAACATGACCATTTCATCATCTGACATTTTACGTCGAGCAGCCATATGCAACGCTCGTCCAATACTGTGAACAACGCAATTGCTCTGTTCGATCAGTGTCAGTACTTCTTGAATCGATGGTTCTTGTAATAAAGACTTATATGTCTCAGGACTTAATTGTTCTGGCACATACAGCGCACGATGATGTCCGCCAGTTTTGTTCGCCATCACAGCACTTACTGAGTTGGCTTGTACGGTCATTGCTTCACCAATACCGCCTCTAGCTGGAACAAATAGATTGTGTCGCTTATCCGTCTCTAATGAGCCCATATGTTCAGCAGTCAATGCCATTGTCGTACCACCCATTACAGCGATCGTATTTTTTCCATCAGGTAAAAGTAAATCCAATGCATCGGTCAAAATATCTCCAAATTCATAGAGTACTTTTTCTTGATTATCGCTATTACCGGCAACAACGATACAACGTTGTATCCCAAAGTATTGACTGATTTCTTTTTCGACTTGATGCATGCCCAACAGCTGATTCATCACTGTCTCTAATCCTTGATACACATCCAAGCCTTTTTCAGTCAATGTCATTCCGCTTTTTGACGTTTCAATCAGCTGTAGGTTCTTCAAGAAATCTGTCTCAGTTCTTAAGACTCGTTCTGTGATTCCCATACTATCTGACAAACTTCGACGTCCAATAGGCTGCATCCAGTATATATTACGAAGAATATGAAACCTTTCCTGCATTACATCGAGCAAATCTGGAGCAACAGCTTCAATCATTTTCAATTCATCCAGCATGATGCGCTCCTTCGTTGGTCTAAAAACGTCCAAGTAAGACTTAAAACGACCTATGAACTTTAAAAAAATAGGATTGATGTTCTTCTTTCGCATTGTTAAATTCTATCTAACAGTCTTAAAAGCGCCCCTCAATCTTACATACATAGTTTAACAGTTTTCATTTATCTTTTCAAGAAAAAGCGATTATTTTTTTGAAATATTCGTTTGCTTCCATAAAACCAATTTTGAGAAACAAAATGGCTTAGACTGAAAAAGGCTCGAAAAAAGCCTAGCCTCCCAAAATGAAAGACTAGGCTCAAAATCTAAATTATATTTCTCTTTCTACAGATCCTCTTCATAAAACCGGCCAAGAATTTTCACGTTATCCGAAATACTAACAAACGCAGATGGATCCGAATCTTTCATAGCGGCTTCCAATGCCGGCAGCTCAAAGCGTGTCACAACAGTTAAAAGCAACGTTTGCTTATCATGACGATAGGCCCCTTCAGCTTCATGGATGATCGTGATTCCTCTTCTCATTTTCTGTTGGATGCCCTCGATCACTGCATCTGGATTTTTCGTAATGATCATAACCTGCATTTTCTTTTGTTTCGTGTAGACTGCATCTGTCACTTTACCACTGACAAAAATCGACAGAGCACTGTAAAACATATACTGCCAGCCAAATAAGTAACCAGCAACGAAAATGATCAATCCATTAAAATACATTGAAATCGATCCTACAGACCGACCTGTTTTTTTCCGGATCGTAATACTAAAGATATCCAGTCCACCGGAGGATAAGCCATTTTTCAAGGCAAAGCCAATTCCAGAACCCATTACAGCACCACCAAAAATCGCACAAATAATCGGATCATTCGATAAAACAGTCTGCGGGACAATCTGCATAAAAAGCGATGTCAGTGTCACCGTCAAAATAGTAAAAATCGTAAACTTTTTCCCAATTTTACGCCACGCAATAAAGAATAGCGGTATATTCAATGCATATAATGTAATCGAAACAGGAACTTTATATCCGAGAACCCGAACAGACAAGGTCGTCAATATTTGTGCTAGCCCGGTAATCCCGCTGGAATAAATATTTCCCGGCTGATAAAAGAAGTTCATCGCAACAGATGCCAGAATGGCGTAAACGATCGATACTGAAAGTTTTGTCGTATAGTCATGGACAGGTAGACTTTCAAAGAATTTTTTCATGTAGAAATAGCCTCACTTTGCTTATTCGTTAAATCTCATTATACGTGCTTTAGGGTAAGAAAAAAAGCACAATCGTTCAAATAAAAGAAAAGTATTTGAGGATCCAAAGAAAAACATTTGAGGATTGTCATCTGTTTTCTATGCTACTAGGTGCTCAGTAAGTATTCAGCACATTTAAAATATTCGTGTAGCCCAAGCTTTTTGCATAGTCTTCCGCCGTTCGACCAGTGTGATCTTTCAACGTCTTATCTGCTCCTGCTTCTAGTAACACTCGAACAATTTGTTGATAAATATCGCTTCCGTCTCTTAACGCGACAGCCTCGATCAACGCAGTGTAACCATAATTGTTTTGATGATCGATATCAGCTCTTCCGTCTTTTAATAGTAGTTTAACATTTTCAAGATGTCCTTTCTCAGCTGCTGGGATCAGAGCATTTCCGCCAAAGCGATTGACCTTTTGCTGATCGGGAATGGCTTTTTCCAGCATATATGCTAAAATTTCAGTTTTTCCTTGAGCTCCGGCATACAGGTAAGGACTGTCAGAAATTTGGTCTTGTTTATTGATATCAGCTCTTGCATCGATCAATTGTTTCGCAATTGTAATAAAATTTTGATGCGTTGCAATTAACAATGCAGTTTCTCCTTGATCATTCACTTCATCGATTGGATAACCATCTGTTTTTAAGATTTCCTGAACCAAGTTACTGTCATTATTACTTACTGCCTGAAGCAAGCTTCCTTCGGAAAAATTTTGCTCGCTTGACTCTGTTAGCTCAGTCGTGCTTGGTTCAGTCGTTTCTTGTTTAGCTGTCTCTTTGTTTGGCATCACGGTCGACTCCTTTTCTATTTTTTTTGAATAGTTAGTCTTAGTTTGACATCCAGAAATAATCAGCAATCCCAGACTAGTCATTGCGATTAAAATTATTCTTGTTTTTCTATTCATACGCTTCTCCTCCTACCAAATCGCTCTACATTCAGTATAAAGGATAAATATAAATAAATTATAAACGCCTTTTCCATATTACAAAAGAAAAAGAGTTAAATGCACTGACAACTGAATCCGTCCAGCGCGCATTTAACTCTTTTATTTTATTCGTCGATTGCTGTTACATCGATGTTTAATTCAAATAATTGTAATGGTGATACCACACTTGGTGCACTTGTCATCGGATCAGCGGCTTTTCCGTTTTTAGGGAAAGCAATCACTTCACGAATATTGTTTTCGCCAGCTAGCAACATTACTAAACGATCTAACCCTAAAGCAATTCCACCATGTGGAGGGAAGCCATAGTCTAATGCATCTAATAAGAAGCCAAATTGTTCTTGTGCTGATTCTTTTGTGAAACCTAGTGTTTCAAACATTTTTTCTTGCAGCTCACGCTTGTGGATACGTAAAGATCCACCGCCTAATTCATAACCATTTAACACAATATCGTAGGCTTCTGCGTAAACTTTTGCAGGATCCGTTGAAAGTAACTCCACGTCTGATTCTTTTGGTTGAGTAAATGGGTGGTGAGCAGACACATAGCGTCCAGCTTCTTCATCATATTCAAACAACGGCCAGTCAACGACCCACAGGAAGTTGAATTTAGACTCGTCAATCAAGCCTAATTCTTTTCCTAAACGAGAACGGATTGCCCCTAGTGCTGCCGCAACTACTTCTGGTTTATCCGCACCAAACATTAAAATGTCGCCAACTTCAGCATTTGTAGCTTTAATCAAATCATCTGATACATCCGTCAAGAATTTAGCGATTGGTCCTTTTAGCCCATCTTCTTCGACTTTCAACCAAGCTAAGCCTTTTGCACCAAATTGACTAACATATGTCCCTAAATTATCCATGTCTTTTCTTGAATATTTATCAGCTGCACCTTTGGCATTCAATGCTTTGACCTGTCCGCCGTTTTCTAATGCCATTTGGAAGACTTTAAAGTCAACATCTTTTACAACATCAGCAATATCGATCAATTCCATATCAAAACGTGTATCTGGTTTATCACTACCATAACGTGCCATTGCTTCATCGTAGCTGATACGTGGGAATGGTAAGGTCACTTCGATTCCTTTTGTTTCACGCATCACTTTAGCCAGCATTTCTTCTGTCATTGTTTGAATTTCTTCTGGTGTCAGGAATGTTGTTTCAATATCCACTTGGGTAAACTCGGGCTGGCGGTCTCCACGTAAATCTTCATCACGGAAGCAACGAACGATTTGATAATAACGATCGAAACCAGCATTCATCAATAATTGTTTAAAGATTTGTGGTGATTGCGGCAACGCATAAAAATGCCCTGCGTGGACACGAGAAGGAACAAGATAATCGCGCGCGCCTTCTGGTGTTGATTTCCCTAAATAAGGTGTTTCGATATCCATAAAGTCCGTGTCATCTAGATAATGACGGATCGCTTTAGTCACTTGATGACGTAGTTTTAAATTCGCAGTCATTTGCGGACGACGTAAGTCTAAATAACGATATTTTAAACGAAGCTCGTCTCCAACATTATTTTCATCTTCAATCAAGAACGGTGGTGTTTTCGCTGTATTCAAAATCGTGATATCTGTCGCCATGATTTCAAATTCACCAGTTTTCATTTTCGGATTGATCGCTTCTTGATCACGATAAGTCAATTCTCCAGTAATTTCAATAACATATTCACTACGGCATTTATCAGCTGTTTTCCATGCTTCTTCAGAGTGCGCAGGATTAAATACAACCTGTGCGATCCCTTCACGGTCACGTAAATCGATGAAAATAACTCCACCTAGATCGCGGCGCTTTTGTACCCAGCCTTTTAATGTAATAATTTGTCCGACTAAATCTGCAGAAACTTCTCCGCAGTATACTGTTCTTTTTGTCATTCGTTTTTGCTCCTCTTCATTTTTTACTATTTATCCTCAAACATCACTGTCATCATTTCATCATAGACTTCATCAAATCGTTCATAGATGTCTGAAAGCGGAAATGCTTTTTCATTACGGCTGGCCATTGATTTCACGTTTACAACGCCTTCTGCCAGTTCGGTCTCTCCTAAAGTCAATGCTAGTTTCGCATTTGATTTCGCTGCCGTTTTAAATTGTGCTTTTGCTTTACGATCCATAAAATCTCGATCAGCTGAAAACCCAAAGTTTCGGATAGCTTGAACTAATTTCAAGGTTTCGATGTTCGTCTGCTCGCCAATTCCGACCACGTAAGCATCGATTTCATTGATTACAGGAACGACAACCTGTTCAGCTTCCATCGTTATCAAGACACGTTCGATTCCTAAGGCAAAACCAAAGCCTGGTGTCGCTGGTCCACCCAGCTCTTCGACTAATCCATCATAACGTCCGCCAGCACAAATAGTTGATTGCGCACCCATTCCGGGAGCTTCGCTCATGATTTCAAAAATCGTATTTGTATAATAATCAAGACCACGCACCATATTACTATCGATTTCAAATGGTATGTTTAATTCTGTCAGCATTGTTTTAACTGTTTCGAAATGTTCTTTAGAACTCTCGCTTAGATACTCTAAAATCGATGGAGCCTCAGCCACGATTGCTTTATCTTTTTTGTCTTTGCTGTCCAAGACACGCAATGGATTCTCGTGTAGACGGCGTTTTGAATCTTCACTAAGGTCAGCAGATCTTGGTTCTAAATAATCGATCAGCGCTTGTCGATAAGCCGCTCTGGTTTCTTTATCGCCTAAAGAGTTGATGACTAATTTGATTTGTTGAATCCCTAATTGTTTAAAGAAATCTAGTGCCATTGCCATGCTTTCAACATCTACTGCTGGATTTTCGCTGCCGAATGCTTCTGCACCGATTTGATGGAATTGTCTTAAGCGTCCTGCCTGCGGGCGTTCATAACGAAACATCGGTCCCATATAATAGGTTTTATAAGGTTTAGAAAACTCAGGTCCGAAAAGTTTATTTTCTACAAATGAACGAACAATTGGCGCTGTACCTTCTGGGCGCAAAGTAACGTGACGATCTCCTTTATCGTAGAAGTCATACATTTCTTTTGACACGATATCTGTTGTATCGCCTACACTTCGAGAAATCACTTCATAATGTTCAAAGATAGGGGTACGAATTTCTTCATATTGATAGTCACGAAAAATCAGGCGGGCCGTTTCTTCAACGAACTGCCACTTTTCTGAAGTTCCTGGTAATAAGTCATTGGTTCCTTTTGGTTTTTGATAACTCATTGTTTCATCTCCTAATTATTGTTCATTGTTTGTATTCTATTTCGGTAATTATTGGTTAAGAGTTTGATCGCTTTTACATTGTTTGAACGAGTATTTGAGCGTTTTAATCAGTTGCTTCCGCTTTTTGCGTTGGATGATTCACTGATGTATTACGTTTGTCCAGTTTCTCTACCAAGTGTTTTTTATCATTTACTCTGGCTAAGACAACCGCAGTGATTCGGGCAAGCGGATACTTCGCTCGTTTCTCTCGCTAAGTATTGTTCAGCATCTGCTCTGGCTAAGACAGTCGCTGTGATTCGGGCAAGCGGGCACTTCGCTCGTTTCTCTCGCCAAGTATTGTTCATCATCTGCTCTGGCAGAGCCAGTCGCAGTGATTCACAACAAAAACTCGCCCTTGTATATATACAAGGGCGAGTGAATAGACACACGCGGTACCACCTAAGTTTGAAAGATTGCTCTTTCCTCTAACGATTAACGCTCGCAACGGAACGGCTTTTCTTCCGTTCATCTCTAGAATGTCTTTCAATTTCTCTGATGAAGTAGCTTTCAGCCAAGGCCACTTTCTCTTATACAGTCAGGATAAAATTTACTCGTTCTTTCACTGATTTTTTTGATATTATATATAAACTACTAAAATTTCATAGTAAAGTCAAGAGGATTCGGTTAAAAATAGCCGGTCATCTTCAAAGAATTATTTATCTTTTGTGTCAATAATAATCGTCACAGGTCCATCATTTGTGAGGGTGACTTTCATGTCTGCACCGAACTCACCTGTTTCAACTGGAATTTCAAGTTCTTTTAGTTGTGCGTTGAATAATTCATATAATGGAACAGCGGTTTCAGGGCGAGCTGCTTCTATGAAGCTTGGGCGATTGCCTTTTTTTGTGTCAGCATATAACGTGAACTGTGACACACTTAAAATACTGCCATTGATATCTTGAAGACTTAAATTCATTTTGCCTCCATCATCTTCAAATACACGTAACTTGCTGATTTTACGTACTAAATACGCAACATCTTCCGCTGTATCTGTTTCATGTATGCCTAATAAGATCATAAATCCCTGATCGATTTTACCGAAAATTTTTTCTTCGATCATTACTTCAGCGCCAGTCACTCGCTGGATAACTGCCTTCATACTTTACTCCTCCTAGCCGTTGGTTCGACGGACATTATAGACATCCGGTATATTCTTGATTTTATCTACAATGGTCTTCAAATGAGATAGGTTTTGAATCTTGATTGTGACATGAATCATCGCCATTTTATTTTTAGTTGGTTTTGCTTCTACACTGACAAGATTTTTAGTCATCGAACTAATCACTTGAAGAACATCGTTCAATAGACCACTGCGATTATAGCCGTAAATTTCTAAATCAGCATCATATTCTTTATTTAAATTATCTGTATCTTCCCACTCGACTTCAATCAAGCGTTGGGCTAATTCTTCTTGATGCTGCACATTCGGACAATCCGCACGGTGAATAGAGACACCACGGCCTTTTGTAATGTAGCCGACGATTTCATCTCCTGGAACAGGATTACAGCATCGGCTGATTCTGATCAAGAGATTTTCCACACCTTGAATCACGATGCCGCCTTCATGACGAACTTTCATTTTGTCTGATTCTTTTTTGACAGGTTGGGTCATCAGTTCTTCTGCTTCTTGTTTCTGACGCTCCATTTCCTGTTCTTTACGCTCTTTTTCTGTTAAACGATTGAAAACGACTTGCGCACTGATTTCTCCATAGCCAACAGCTGCATATAAATCATCTTCTGTTTGAAAATTAAATCGATCCAGTGCTTCTGCCAGTTTTGTTTTGCTTAATAACTCTTTAGGGGCAAAACCATGCTCTGTTAAATATTTACTGATTGCATCGTGTCCTTTGATGATGTTAACTTCACGATCTTGCACTTTGAAAAAGCGTTTAATCTTATTTCTCGCTTTGCTTGTAGCAACCATTTTTAACCAGTCACGACTTGGGCCAAATGAGTTTGGCGAGGTCAGGACTTCAATGATATCGCCATTTTTTAATGTGTAGTCAAGTTGCACCATTTTGCCGTTAACCTTGGCACCGGTGGTTTTATTTCCGATCTCCGTATGCACACTATAGGCAAAATCCAGCGGTCCCGAACCTTTAGGCAGTTCCGTCACATCTCCAGTTGGGGTAAAAACGTAAACTTTATCGCTAAAGATATCTCCTTTAACACTTTCCATAAACTCAGAAGCATCATAGCTTTCATCTTGTAGTTCAAGAATTTCGCGGAACCAGCTCAATTGTTTGGTATCTGTATCTTCTTCGACTTTTTCAGTTTTACCTTCTTTATATGCCCAGTGAGCCGCAACCCCGAATTCAGCGATTTGATGCATTTCATGGGTTCTGATTTGTACTTCCACAGGATTTCCCTTAGGTCCGATAACAGTGGTATGAATAGATTGATACATATTCGCTTTTGGCATCGCAATATAATCTTTGAAACGACCTGGCATCGGCGTCCATTTTGTATGAATTGCTCCCAAAACAGCATAACAATCCTTAATAGAATCCACGATTACACGAATCGCCAGCAAGTCATAAATTTCATTGAACTGCTTCTTTTGATCTTTCATTTTGCGATAGATCGAATAAATATGTTTTGGTCGTCCATAAATTTCAGCGTAGATATCTAAATCTTCTGTTGCTAGTCGAATATCTTCTACCGCTTCTTCTACATATGCTTCTCGTTCTTCTCGTTTACTTTGCATCAAATTAACAATTCGATAATATTGATTAGGATTGATATAACGTAGTGCTGTATCTTCTAATTCCCATTTGATTCGGCTGATCCCCAAGCGATGTGCTAACGGCGCATAGATTTCAATCGTTTCTTGTGCGATACGTCGTTGCTTGTCTTCTCTTAAATGTTTCAGCGTCCGCATATTGTGTAAACGGTCAGCCAATTTCACCATGATCACGCGTAAATCCTGAGCCATGGCTAACAGCATCTTACGATGGTTTTCAGCCAATTGTTCTTCATGAGATTTGTACTTTATTTTTCCAAGTTTTGTAACACCGTCAACCAACATTGCCACATCTGCACCAAATTCGTTCTGCAAATCTTCCAGTGTTACATCTGTATCTTCAACTACATCATGTAAAAAGCCTGTTGCTACGGTATGAGGATCCATCCTAAGCTCAGCTAAAATACCAGCAACTTGAATTGGGTGGATGAAATAAGGTTCACCAGATTGTCTAACTTGACCTTCGTGTGCCTTTTCAGCATAGTCGAGAGCCTTTTGGACAAATGCTACGTGAGTCGGCGCCATATATTTGGATACAAGTTTGATGACTCCGGGGCCTGTCATAATTTCTTCTTTGGGCATGATTATCACTCCTTTAGCTCCTACAATCATCTATTGCGAAGGAGCGCTACTGTAAAATACGTTATATCGCTGCATTTTATCTATGTAAATAGTTATTTTTAAAAAAAGAAAAGTACCACTTGAAACAGTAGCACTTCCAACACTTATTATTATACTAAAATTCTCTAGATTTTCAATTCCTCACGTTCTAATCCCACTTAGAAATCAGCGGCAAGATCTCTCGGCCATTACTTAGTCCGATCTGAGACGCACCTGCTTGAAAGAGCAATTCGATTTCTAATAACGTTGGTGCCTTTACATTCACCTGAAACGTTCGCTGATTTTTACGTCCCATTCTAAAAATGCTCATGTCATAAATAGCTTCTTCCATTGTCAGATCTAATCCCAAAGAAACATGATTCACATCCATTGCACTAAGATCCATGGTCAGCTGTTGTTTTTGCTGCTCATTCAATTGGCTGCTATCGATAAAAAAGCCCAGCCTGTTATGACCAAATGACAATGGCGCCAAATTTTGATAACTTTGTTGTCCGCAATACGTCAACTGATCCGGTGTCATTGCAACACAAACCTCAGAAGCACCTTCACGATATAGTTTTCCCGTTTCAAAAGCTTTTTTAGCTAACGTTCCTCCACCCAAAGGAAAATCAGCATAGCTTCCAATTTGAATCTTGGTACCCGCTAACAATTGTTTCGCACGTCCAACATTATATGGTAAAACAAACACTGAACGTACAGCAAAATCTTTTAGGAAAAGCAGCTCATCTGTAAGTTGTTGATCCGTAATGGTCGGATCAAGCAGCATGATCGATAATTTTTGCAGCTCTAATTCCATAAATACCCCCTCAAAATCTACACTAGTTCAAACTGATAACTGATGGCACTCAATACATATAACGGCGCAGTCTCCGCACGTAAAATCCGCGGACCTAAACCACATAAAATTCCACCATGCTTTTCAAACTCTTCAATTTCTTCTGATGCAAAACCACCTTCGGGTCCAAACACAACCAGAATCGATTCTCCTACACTAGTTTCAGCCAAAGTTTGAGCAAAACGACTTTGTTCTCCTTCTTTCGCCGATTCCTCGTAAGCAATCAAGACTTTATCATAGTTAGAAAAAGACTCTACCAGTTCAAGCTTCTTCTCTAATAATACAATATCTGGTGCAAACTGGCGATGAGATTGCTCCGCAGCCTCTGTGGCAATTTTTTTAAACCGTTCAGCTTTTTTGACTAATTTTTTATGGTCCCATTTTACGACGGATGTTTTTGCTGGATAACCAATAAACTTGTGACAGCCTAATTCTGTCGTTTTTTGAACGACCAAATCCAATTTATCTCCTTTAGGAAAACCACAGGCAATCGTTACATTCACTGGCAATTCCTTCTCACTAAGTTCTTTAGCGACTTCCTTCAAAACAACTGCCTCATCATTTACTTCTACAATTTCAGCAATAATTGCAATTCGATCACTAAAAACAAGATATACTTGCTGTTTTGGTTCCATGCGCATCACTCGAACGATATGATGATAATTTTCACCTGTGATGTCGTATTGTTTTTTTGCCTCATAAGGTTCTGTCATAAAATAGCGTTGCATGTTAATCTTCCTCTGTTTTCTTTAAAATTATCGCATACCAGTCTCCCTGTTGGAAAATCTGATCCACAAGAAAACCGACTTCTGTCATTTTCTCAATCACCATTGCTTTTTTCTCTTGAATGATCCCAGAAATGATCAATGTTCCATCATTTTTTAGTAGACGAAACGCATCTTCGACCATCAACACAATAATATCTGCTAATATATTCGCAACAATGACATCCGCTTCGATCGTCACTTCTTTTAACAAGTCATTTGCTGAAACGTGGACATCATCAGCAACAGGATTTAATGCCATATTTTCTTTGGCAGCCGTTACTGCGACATCATCTAAATCATAGGCGTATACCTCTTTAGCACCGAGATATTTACTGGCAATACTTAATACACCAGAACCTGTCCCCACATCCAATAATGTTTCACCGCCGCGTAAAACAGTTTCCAATGCTTGCAGCGTCAAACGAGTGGTTGGATGGGTTCCCGTTCCAAAAGCCATTCCCGGATCTAACGTAATAATCTTTTCCGTTTCGTCTTTCGGCTCATATTTTTCCCAGCTTGGCACTATCGTTAAAAAGCGAGTCACACGCACTGGATGGTAATATTTTTTCCATGCTGTTGCCCAGTCGCTTTCCGCAACCTCACTGATTATCATTTCATTTTTACCAATGCTCAATCCAAATTCAGGAAGACGTGCAATGCTTTCTTTGATGAAGGGTAAAATTTCAGGTAAGAAGGTGGTTTCTGGAAAATAGGCCATCACTAAAGCCCCTTCTTTGATATGAGTAAATTGTTCTTTATCCAGTAGTTCGCCGTATAAATCACTTTGAAAATTTTCGACATCTAAGGCATCCTCGATTGCTACGCCGCTTGCACCTGCTTCCATCATAATATTGGAAATCGCTTCAACGGCTTCACTCGCTGTTTCAACTTTTACTTCTGTCCATTTCATATTTGACACCTCTTTAATAGCTAGGATAAGCGATATACGCATCGCCATCCGCTTTTTGATATTTTTGTACTGCGTTTCTGAAATCTTCTTCGGACCATTTTAATTCAAATACTTCCTGTCCCTCATCTGATAGAAAATCCAGCAAATCACTTTGTCCTTCCACCAAAACGTCATTCAAATAATCAACCAACCCATCTAATAACGACTGTTTGATGCCTTTTTTTCCTTCATAAGGAATCACTGCCAAATAGTCTTCCTCATCTACGATGGTTTTTTCGGGATTATACAATAAAATTCCATCTTCAAATTCAATGATTTCCTCTTCTGATAGTGTTCCAGCAACATCATCAATTTGTTCGTGTCCACTGTTTTCAGCAAACAAGCGAAAAACTACCTCGATAGAATGATTTTTTGTATTCCAATCAAGGGCAACATCGTATTCTGTAATATTTTTTGTAAGCTGTTGATCTAGATACGTTAACATTGTGTATTTTTTCATTTTATTTCTTCCTTCCAGCCAAAATTCGTTTGATCGATATCACTTCTCTTTTGTTTAGAAATATAGGGATTTCCTGATACGACATATCTTAACGGTAAATCTGTCCAAATGCCTTTGTTAGGAATACCTATACGCGGAAGTGCAATGATTTTTTTTGGTATTTTCCTTTTTTCTGGGATGATCCTAAGGGTACTATCAAAAATTGATTGCCCATATAATTCTTTCGAAATTCCAAGAGCACTGACGAGTTTTCCAGGACCATTTGACACGTCCGCACCGATTCTTCCTTTACGGTTGGTTTCCATTTGGCTGATTCCAGCAACAGGCTCGATTGCCCGAATCATTACACCTTGGGGAGTACCTTTGTCTTGTGTCACCATGTTTAATATTAAATGCGTATGCATCGTGTATAAATAAATCGTGCCCGGCTTTTCATACATCGCCTTTAGCCTCGGTGTTTTCCGCAAACCAAAACTATGAGCTGCTTCATCATCAGGTCCGAGGTATGCTTCTGTATCCACAATATAGCCTCCAAGACTACCCGCATCTGTTTTATGCTCTAAATACATTCCCAATAAAAATTGAGCAATTTCCTCTGTCGACTTTGTATTAAAAAAATTTATCGTTTCATTCATTATTTTTCACCACTTCCTATCATACACGAATCAACAGCTATTATCCATTGAATAACCAACGTTTCGTATGATAAATTAGGAAATTTTCTCTTTAAAATAAACAAAATCTAACGAATAACAAACGTACGTTCTTTATGATATAATAAGGAATCATTAAAGGAAAAAAGGAGGTTCAACGATGCAGCAACCTTTAGCTTATAGTATGCGCCCGCGTAATTTAGATGAAGTCGTTGGGCAGGAACATCTTGTTGGTACTAGAAAAATCATTCGCAGAATGGTCGATGCACGAATGCTGTCATCGATGATTTTGTATGGTCCTCCCGGCACTGGAAAAACCAGTATTGCCAGTGCGATTGCCGGCTCTACAAATTATGCATTTCGCATGCTGAACGCCGCAACTGATACTAAAAAGGATTTACAGATCGTCGCAGAAGAAGCCAAAATGAGCGGTACCGTCATATTACTTTTAGATGAAGTTCATCGCTTAGATAAAACCAAACAAGACTTTTTACTGCCTCACTTAGAAAGCGGCAGAATCATCATGATCGGTGCTACGACTGAAAATCCGTATATCACGATCAACCCAGCGATCAGAAGCCGAACCCAAATTTTCGAGGTCAAGCCACTTACAGAAGAAAATATCCAACATGCAATCAAAGATGCTTTAGCTGATAAAGAACGTGGCTTAGGAGACTATGATGTTATTTTAGAAGACAAAGCTTTGCTGCATTTATCTCGTGCTACGAATGGCGACTTGCGCAGTGCCTTGAACGGACTCGAACTTGCCGTTAAATCTACACCTGAAACAAAGGATAAAAAAATCGACATCACTCTTTCAATTATTGAAGAATGCATACAGCGCAAAGCCTTAACTCATGATAAAAATGGTGATGCTCATTACGATGTTATCTCTGCTTTTCAAAAATCAATCCGCGGCAGTGATGTTGATGCTGCCCTTCATTATCTAGCTCGACTTGTTGAGGCTGGTGATCTACCGATCATCTGCCGACGTTTGATGGTTATTGCGTATGAAGATATCGGTTTAGGGAATCCACCTGCAGCTGCACGCGCAGTCACTGCTGTTCAAGCTGCTGAAAAGCTTGGATTTCCCGAAGCACGTATTCCTCTAGCAAGTGTTGTCATTGATTTATGCTTGTCACCCAAATCAAATTCGGGACTAAGTGCCATCGATGCTGCATTAGCAGATATTCGTGAAGGAAAAGCTGGGGAAGTCCCCGATCATCTGCGCGATAGTCATTATTCAGGAGCAAAAGATTTGAATCGCGGGATCGGTTACGAGTATCCCCATAATTTCGAAAATGCTTGGGTCGATCAACAGTACTTACCTGATAAAATAAAAAATGCTCACTATTATGAACCTATCGATACCGGCAAGTATGAGCAGGCGCTACATCAGCAATATCAACGAATACAAGACTGGAAAAAAAGTCCCAAAAAATCAAAATAATACTTTTTTGAGCCAAGCTCTCTCATTGCTGTTTGTGTGATCTTGTGCTATTATAAAGATGGTAAATCTGTGATGTACGCGTTGTCTTTTTTGTGTGTTGACCGAACATTTTATTGATATCTTGGGATCCTTCTGGTACCTAAGCTGGTAACATGCCTTATCACTTGGTAGTTCGAAGCTGTCAGTCGTGGAACCCACCTGCTTTATTTGCGGGTTCAATACTATAGGACGAATAACGGCATCAACGGATTTTACCTTTTTTATTCGCTAGTTGAACAATTTGCTACAATGCAAATTGTTTTTTATTTGATGGAGGTTTTTTTCTAATGATACGCTTGCTCATTTTTGCTTCAGTTGTCTTACTAATCATTATTAGTGTTTTCTTATTAAAAAAATCATCCGTCTTTTTACCATTGATGCATAATGAAGACCTTGATGAAAACAAACAATTTTTGCAGCAGTTTGGCGTATTTTATTTGATACTGGCTGCTATTGGTATTTTAGTCGGTATTGTCAATTGGACATTCTTTTCTCTTTTTTATATATTTGGCCTGCTTGCAATTTCAGCAGTGTTTAGCGTTATGTTTGCTAGGAAGATTCTTTAAAAGTTTCTTCTTTTTTTTGTTTTCCTTTTTAGGCATTTTGCTTTACAATTAAAGTATAAGGAAAGATAACCCGATTATTATTTTTTACTACTACTGTCTACTATGAGTGTTTTGTGGATGATCTGCAGCTCATAAAAATATTCGCTGTATTTTGCAGCAACGCTTATCTGCAAGAATAAAGGCAGAAGCGAAAGGAGTGGTCAAAATGTTACAAAATTATCGTAAGATCATGGTTGCCGTTGATGGATCAACTGAAGCCGAACTAGCTTTTCAAAAAGCAATGAACGTAGCAATGAGAAATGATGCAGAGTTACTACTTGCCCATGTGATTGATACTCGTGCATTTCAATCTGTTTCATCTTTTGATGGTGTCTTAGCTGAGCAAGCAACCGAAATGGCGAAGCAAACTCTCGAAGGTTATAAAAAACAAGCAAAGGAACATGGCTGTGAGAAGGTTTCTAGTATTATCGAATACGGCTCACCGAAACCTTGGATTGCAAAGCAAATTCCTGAAGATCAAGACGTTGACCTAATTATGTTGGGAGCTACGGGTCTTAATGCTGTGGAACGATTATTTATAGGTTCTGTTTCTGAATATGTTATCCGTCATGCTGCTTGTGATGTGTTAGTAGTAAGAACAGATTTAGAAAATAAAGTTCCTGTAGATCAGGATGATAAATAATTATCAGAATAAAAAATACCACTCGATAGCAAATCGAGTGGTATTTTTTATTATTTTCTTAAACGTTCAACATCACGTGCAATCATTAATTCTTCGTCTGTCGGAATCAATAATACTTTCACTTTAGAATCATCTGTTGAGATAACTGATTCTTTTCCACGAACATCGTTTTTAGCAGCGTCTAATTCACAACCGAACCAAGTCATGCCCTTGATTACTTCGCTACGAACGTGTGAATCATTTTCGCCAATACCAGCTGTGAAGACGATAGCATCAACACCATTTAATACTGTTACATAACTACCGATGTATTTACGGATACGGTCAGTAAAGATATCATAAGCTACTTGAACGGCTTCTTTGTCCATGTTTGCTTCTAAATCACGCATGTCACTAGAAATGCCTGTCAAACCAAGTAAACCAGATTGTTTATTTAAAATGTTGATCATATCTTTGATATCAGTTAGTTCAAGTTTTTCCATTAAATAAGCTAACAATGAAGGATCGATATCACCAGAACGAGTGCCCATAGTTACTCCGGCAAGTGGTGTGAAGCCCATTGATGTATCTACAGATTTACCACCATCGATCGCAGTGATTGATGCACCATTTCCTAAATGACAAGTAATGATTTTTAGTTCTTCGATCGGACGATCAAGCATTTCAGCTGCACGATGCGCAACATATTTATGACTTGTACCATGTGCACCGTATTTACGTGCTGCATATTTATCATAGTATTCAGTTGGAATACTGTATAAGAAATTATGTTTTGGCATTGTTGTATGGAAAGCTGTATCAAAAACTGCCACACTGATGATATCAGGTAAAATTTTCTTGAACGCTTTGATTCCCATTGCATTTGCTGGGTTGTGTAAAGGTGCAAGATCAGCTAATTTTTCAATTTTTGCTAAAACATCAGCATCAATAACAACTGAATCTTTGAAGTCTTCCCCACCAGCAACAACACGGTGACCAACACCAGTAATTTCATCGTAAGAAGATAGAATCTTTAATTCGATCAATTTGTCCAACAGCATTTTTACTGCAACATCATGGTCGTTGATATCTACGATTTCTTCATATTTTTCGTCGTTACCATATTTGATTGTAAAGATCGAATCATTTAAACCAATTCGTTCAACGATTCCCTTTGCAACTACTTCTTCGGTTGGCATTTGGTATAATTGCCATTTTAAACTTGAGCTTCCTGCATTGATTGCAATTGTTTTAGACATAATACTCTCCTCTTTATTGGTTGTTTTATTTTAAATTTGAAGACTTCCAAGTCTCAAATTGTTGAAAAAATTGTGTTACTTTCGCTGGATCCTTCAAAGAGCCCAGTTTTGCTACTAAGACCTCTTTGGCCTGTTCACTTTGCACACCTTTATTTTGAACTATTAAAATACTTTTTCTTGACTGAACAGATTTGAATAGTTCATCAGGCAGTTGAATCATTCCTTGTAAATAAACATTTTTTTGCAACCAATTCTTGAAGAAAGAACTTTGCTCTGTTTCTAAAATATTTGTAGGAATCAAAAACAAACCATAACCGTCTGGCTTAACGTATTTCATCGCTTGTTCCATCAGCAAATGATGAGCGTAGCTATGACCATCTTCTGCAGCTGAATCAAAACCTGCTGCTTTTTCATCATTTGGATAAAAACCAATTGGCAAATCACTTATTGTGACATCCACCGGATCGATCAAAAGATCTTGTAAGCCGTCTTGATGAAACAGTTGAATTGACGCCTGTGTCCACTCATTATTTGTCGCAGAAACTGCTAACAAAGTGTCATCGATATCTACACCGAAACCTTGGACATTAAAGTTAGCTAACTTTAAATTGAGTAAGACTGTCAATAAAAGATTGCCCATGCCTGTAGCAATGTCTAGTACCTTTAATGATTGCTTTGTATTGTATAATTGTTCGATCAGAAAAACGAACAAAAAACCTATACTATCTGGTGTCAATTGATGATTGGCTTGTAAAGGCTCAGCTTTATTTCCTTTTAACAGGATCAACTGAGACAAACGTCTAATTTCTTCGGAATCTAATTCGATTGCTTGTAATTGTTGATAAATGGTTTTTAGTTGTTGAACCGTCTGCTCATCCGGCACGCCATCAAGGACACGCACCTGGTAAGCATCAATAATATTTTCACCATTTTCAATATACGCATCTAAAAAAGAAGTGTCTAAGGATCGTTGAAGTAATTGGATCGATTGCTCCATTAATCCGAAAGCCTTTTCTATTTTCTCAGAGAACAAAAATAACACCTCTATTTCCATCTATAGTATAACAATTTTCATACCTGTTCTATTTTAACGAAAAAAGAAGTAATAATCAATCAATTTCCCAACAATATTTAGAAAAGCTTGTTCTGTTCCTGTTTTTTTGTTATTTGCTCTTCATCATTTTAAACAAAGTAAAATGAAGCTATACGCCTGTATCAGTTTTTTTCGCCATAGTTTGATACACATTTCACAAAAATTAAAATTAGGTCACTTATCCTTAAGCTCATCTGACTCTTGTTTAGGTTGATAAAATTCATGAAATGTATAGCTTTTCTGATTGATGAAAATCGTACAGATTATTGTTTTTTGATCATATTCATAGGTTAACCGCCCTGATGAAAAGTCTTGATATCCTTCTTTATCAATCATTTTCTTGCTTTGTTTTATTTCTGAAATAAATATACTAACCATTGTTTTTGCAATATAATATTCCTTGCTCTTTTGTGTAAACTGCTGCGTCAACTTAAATTCTTCCAGTACCAATGTAAAAAGAGAGCTAAAAAGAAAGAGAAAGAGGATAGTAGTCAGTAATATACCGCCTTTGTAGTTATTCTTCGCTTTTACGACCGATTTCCCATTTGGCAGTATATTCTTTTTCATTTTCAAAAATTGCGGTAATGACGACAAAATATCCCTCCTTTTGAAATGTCACATGGTGAACGCCGATCAATAGTGGCTGGTAGCCTCCATTTTCTACCTTGACGATTTTGCCTCGTTTATATTCTATCCAAATATCTCTATCCTTTTTTGGGTTTCTATAAATAATTTTATTGCCTTGTATTTCTTTATACTCACAATCAAGCAGTTCATTTTCCAATTGAATAACAAAAACATGCCATTCTTTTTCCTTTTCACTTTTTAATATCCTTGACACAACAGCTGTATTCTTTACCAGTGCAGAAAAAAGAAGACAGATGATCCCCAGTATAAATAAAGCTAAAATACATTCGATTAAAGTGAATCCTGTATGATTGCTATTTTTTCTCAAGTATAAATCTTTCATCACCATCCGTAATCTCCACTTTGACTATTTTGTCTTTTGTTTTATGCATATAAAGTGAGTACTCTTTATTGTTTGTCCAAATCGTTTTTTGCAGAACTCCTTCATGATGTTCATATTGCGTCATTTCTTCATACAAAATCCGATGCATTGCTAATTGATCGATCGACTTCGTCTTCTTCATCAGTACAAAGGTGTTCAAAGACATAAAGCTACCAATAAGAATACTCATAATCCCTAGAGAAATTAAGCTTTCAAACAGGATATAGCCTTTATAATTGAGTGATTTTTTTAACATAGCGACCACTTCCTAATTGAAATTGAAATTCGATCAGCTGCTTTTTTTCTGTCCAAAAATAGGCGAATTTTGCTAATCTTCCATTATTTCCAGACATGCTTTTAAAAACAATTTTGTCTGGACCACTAGCTTTTAACGTTGTCGGAATCGGTAGCTGTATGTTCTCTATATCTGAAAGAACAAACTGAAGCTGCTGCTCCTGTTCATCAAATATAATTTGTGTATCTTGCATCGTTACTATTGCCATTTGCTGAGTCAACAACAGATGTTTTTCAAATGTTGATAAGAATTGCTCCAACTCTATTCCTTGTTGCCAACGATTAATTGAAAGGGTTGGCAGCAATAGAAACGTCGTACAAGCGAACACTACGATCAATGATTCAACCAACGTAAATCCCTTCATTGTCCCTAATTTCATTTTTTGCTTGCCTGATATTTTTCGTATTGTTCTTGACTGATATATTGTTCTTTGACTAATTGTTCCACAGTTGGAGTCTGATTTTTCTCCATGACATATAATTCTGTTTGTGTTTCTATGATTTTTATAATCGCCTCATTTCCTTTTTGATCCACGCCGTCTTTATGCTTAGACAGGTTTGGTACAAATAATAAAATCAGAACAGAGATGATCAACAAGACAACCAACATTTCTAATAATGTAAATCCGCTATAATTCATTTTTTTATTTCTCATTCTCATAAATACTCCTCCATTCCTCCATAGATTGGTAATAACATCGCCGCATAGATACTAACGACTAATATTGCAACAACTAAAAAAACAACTGGCTGTATCCATTGAATCATTTTTTCTATCCGTTTAAAAAATCGTTGCCAACATAATTCACTATATAAGATCAACTCTTTGCCTAAATTCCCTTTGACTTCCCCTTGTTGGATGATTAATGCCAATTCAGACGAAAAAAATGAAAACTCTGGTAATTGAGTGTAGAAGCTATTTCCTAACAAGGTTTGCTGTTCAATTTGCTCTGCCAACTCGCTCATCAATGATTGCTGTTTAGCTGTTCGCATCAATTGAAGTACACTTTTAATTTCTAACCCTTGAGCAAATAATTTCCCCCATTCAAGCGCAAAAAAGGCCGAACAATATTCTCTGTATAACTTACCTATTATCGGAAGCTTAGAAAAAAACATGGCTTTTTCTAAGAAAGTTTGCTTCCTAAAATAAAGATAGAACAAGCTCAGCATCAAGCTTAAACAGACTAAAAAGCCAAGCAAATAATATGGACTTTGCTGAATAAATTGAATGCCTAGATTGCCACTCTGAATGGTTCCATTCATCATCAATTGTGGTAATAAAATTTGACGAATACTAATTAACACCACAAATAGAAAAAGTAGTAACAGCAACGGGTAGCTTAACACTTTATATAAATTTTGCTGCTGTTTATCTGTGAGAGTCATATGCTGATTGATTTTGGCTAAGGTTCCAGATAAATCTCCGTGAGATTGAGCAAATTCAATTTGAGTAATAATAGTTGTTTTGACTCCAAGATGAGCTAGACCTGTAAACAATTGTTCACCTTGTTCCATAATCGAAATCAAAAAATTGATTGTCGTTTCAGAAATCGAACGAGATTTCTTCATAAAAAGTAAGCTTTCTTGGATCGTAAAGCCATTTTTTAATAGATCTGCAAGTAGCTGAATAAATAGCCGTTGTTGGCTTTTGGATAACTTATTGCTCTTTTTCTTCTTCAAATGTTTGATCATCAATAAAACCATATGCCCACACCTTTCTTAATTCATTGCGCCAGTTAGAAGATTTTTCTCTAGAAAAATCATAGTCCATAAGTAAACCACTGACTCCTTGCGCTCTCATTCCTTTAGCAATCAGTAGGCGCTGATAGATTACCCCTGTAATACAGTCAGCAGCCTCTCTTTGTTGTACACCAAGTTCATTCAATCGCTCATAAACACCATTGATACTTCGTGCGTGGATCGTTGCAAACACTGTATGTCCTGTTAAAGCTGCCCGGATTGCTGCTTGAGCCGTTAGACCATCACGTATTTCACCAATGATCAAGATATCTGGTCGATGTCGTAAACAGGCTTTGATCAAAGCGTCATAGGTTAGTTCGATCTTGTCATTCGTCTGTAATTGAAGAAACTCCTTCTCTTCTATCTCCACCGGATCTTCTATAGTAATAACCTGTTGAAAACAATCCGTTTCTTTTGCCAGTTTGTACATCAAGGTTGTTTTTCCAGACCCCACTGGACCACAAAACAAATGCAAGCCTTTTTTATGGATTTGTTTGCGTATAACAGCTAATTGTTTGGGCAAAAAATAATTTTCTTCACTAGTGCCAAATTGATGCAGAAAACGAATCACTAGACTTTCTCTTTGACGAAAATCACCAACTGTTGATAAGCGTAACCGAACTTCTTTCTTATCAATCTTATAGGTAGCCGCTCCAACTTGTGCTTTACGTTTTTCACCAATATCCATACGTCCAACAAATTTAAAATGACGGATCAATTTCTCTCCTTCTGATTCAGCAAGCTCCTTAAACATGATCCTCTTATGACCCTTTCTGGCAAAAACTTGTACTGTCCGTTCTACTGGTAAAATATAAATATCTTGAACCCTTTGCGCTATCCCCCATTCAATTAAATTTAGAGAAAATAACTTGATATCCATTGGCTTCCCTCCTTATCTGTAATATACGCAAGAAAAACTAAAAATTATCAAAAAAAAAGCCAAAGAACACAATTTAATGTTTGGTCCCTGACTCAAAAAACTGATTATTTATAAAATTTACTGTGATAAAAAAGAACAAAAAAAACTGTAAATGTCTAAAAACAACATCTACAGCTTATCAAGAGTTCTGATGCACTATCTTCCCCAAAATAGTTTATCGATTTGATATACCCATTATACTAAAAAAATCGACCGAATAACTTTCAGAAATTATGAATTTTATTAAAATTTTTGAGAAAAATGAACTTCTGCTTAAAAGGGTTAAGCAGAAGTTCATGCTTTGTTATGTAACAAAGACTTAGATCTTCCTTATTATACCAAAGAATTCACGATTGTTTTATCAATTTTTTGATAATAAGAAGGAAATTATTGACAAAACAATTTTTTTTAATTCATTTATTCTTTATGCTTCTTATTAATATAATAAACTGGAACACCCAATAACGTAATTCCGATACCGATACTTGCTAAAATAGTTTGTGTCAATAAGGTGGTGATTAAAATAAACAACCCACCAATGATGGCAATGATCGGCACGACTGGATAAAAGGGAACTTTATATGGTCGTAATAATTCAGGTTCTTTTTTTCTTAGAATGAACACAGCCGCAAAAATCAAAATACTAAACAGCCACATCACAAAAACCAACATATCTGTGAGTAAATCAAACGTTCCTAAGCTCATCATGATAGCCGCAATACAAAATTGAAATAGTCCAGCTACATAAGGTACTACAAATCTATTAGACAACTTTTGAAATTGCTTACTGAAAGGAATCATCCCCTCCAGCGCTAATGCATAAGGAACACGAATTCCTGTCATTGTGTAACCGTTCAATGCGCCATAAACTGAAATCAAAATACCGATCGTTACTATTTTACCACCAACTGAACCAAAGATTTGACCGGCTGCTTCTGATGCAGCATTCAAATTCCCTGAAATTTGCTCTATCGGCAAGGTTTTAAGAAATACAAAATTGATCAGTACATAGACAACGGTAATAAAGCTCAATCCTAAAAAAATAGCTTTGGGTAAGTCTTTTTCCGGTCTTTTCATTTCGCCTGCAACTGCTCCTACACCTAACCAGCCATCGTAAGCAAACATTGTTGCTAATAAAGAACCACTCAACGCTTGTATAAACCCGCTATTTCCACCTGCTCGAACTGGAAATAATGAGACTTCACTAACCGCTGGCATAAACAAACCCACAATTACAATCAATGCAATAGGAATCATTTTAATAATCAAGGTAAACGACTGCAATCTCGAAGCCAATCTAGTTCCTAGTAAATTAACAACTGTCACACTTAATCCTGTAACAACAGCTATTGGCAAAAGAAAGCTATCAGACAAATGAAATAAATGAAGAAACTGTGTACTGAAAATAATCGACAAAGCGGCAATATTGGCTGGAAAATAAATGACACTTTGAGCCCAACCCAATAAAAATCCTGGAAGCTTTCCATATGTATATTCAATATATTTAACTGCTCCACCAGTTTTTGGAATAGCTGTTGCCAGTTCCGCGCTGGTCAAACCAGCACATAAAGTTAAGAATCCACCCAATATCCAGGCAAAAATCGTCAAGCTTGATGACTGAGCAAAACTCACCACACTTGCTGTTTTAAAGAAGACACCGGCTCCAATGACCGTTCCCATCACTGTTGAAAAAGCGCCGAATAATGAAATCTCCCGCTTTAATCGATTTTCTTCCATAATCATCCTCTTTCCTTTTTTTTACGTTATTTTCTAGTATAGCTGTTCTTCATTTAAATTCAAGTGCTTAAAGTAATACTTAGAGATAAAAAAGCGAGAGCGGGACAAAACTAAAAATCCGTTTTGTTTCGCTCTCTAAGCCCGAATATGCGGCGAGAAAAAAGCAGCTCCTTCTTATTTCTTGGAGCTAAACACTTTTGTCTCTGCCTCAATGGATAATGAGTTATCCTTGCCCATAATAGGCATTGACCCCATGTTTACGAAAGAAATGTTTATCTAATAAATATTGTGGAATTGGACAAATATCTTTGTTTACGAGTTCTGTCACTTCTGCCATTTCAGCGATTTCGTCTAAAACAATGCTATTTTCTACTGCTTTTTGCGGTGTTTCTCCCCATGTAAATGGTCCATGCCCATAGACTAATACTCCTGGCACAGCTAAGGGGTCGATCTTTTCTTTAGTAAATGTTTCAATGATCACTTTCCCAGTCTCAAATTCGTAAGCTGAAGCTACTTCTTCAAAAGTCAATTGCCTTGTACAGGGAACAACGCCATAAAAGGTGTCTGCATGTGTCGTTCCATATGCTGGAATACCTCGACCTGCTTGAGCCCACATCACTGCATTTTTTGAATGCGTATGTACGACTGCATTGATCTCTTTAAAAGCCTTATACAACGCCAAATGTGTTGCAAGATCAGATGAGGGTTTCATTTTTCCTGCTACTATTTTACCGTCCAGATCAGTAACAACCATATCATCAGCTTTCATATGGCTATATGGAACACCGCTAGGCTTGATCACGACTACCCCTGCTTCTCGATTGACCTCACTGACATTCCCCCATGTCAATTTCACTAAACCAGCTTCTGGTAATGCTAAATTCGCAGCAAAAACTCGTTCTTTCATCTCTTTAATTAATTGCTTATCCATTCTAATAACCAGCCTCCTTTAAATATGGGAGTAAAAATGCTTTTGCCTGCTTGATGGCTAATTCCGGGTTTTCACTTGTTTCACTCCACATTTCGATCAAAAAAGGACCATTGTATTCTAAACGCTTCAATACTTTTAAACAGCCAAGAAAATCAACACAGCCGCTGCCGAAAGGGACTTCTTTAAACTTTCCAGGAAACGTGTCCGTAACAGCCAAAGTATCTTTTAGGTGGATAGAAGAAATCTGATCGATCCCAAGTTCTAATTCATAACCGATATCATTTTCAGGCCAAGCAGACAAATTTCCTAAATCTGGATAAACCTGTAAATAGGGGGAATGGATTTGCTCTTTGATCTTAAGAAATTTAGAAATCGAATTGATAAAAGGATCATCCATGATTTCGATGGACAGCACAACCTCTTTAGCGGCTGCCATCGCTACTGCTTTTTTTAGATTTTCGATAAAAAATGCTCTTGAAGTGACCGTTTTTTCTTCATAATACACATCATAACCAGCCAATTGAATGGTGCGAACACCAAGATCAGAGGCCAAGTCGATTGCTTTTTCCATCAAATCAAGCGCTTGAGAACGTTTTTGCTCATCTTTTGATCCAAATGGAAAACGTCGATGACCACTTAAACAAATAGAGAGTATCTTAACGCCTGTTTCATCAATTGCTTCTCTGATTTCTCTACGCTCATCTTTTGACCAATCCAATCGCTTCAGTCGTTCATCCGTTTCGTCAATCGACATTTCTACAAAATCAAACGCTAGTTTTTTTGCAAGCACTAAACGCTCATGCCAACTGATATTTTTTGGGAGTGCTTTTTCATAAATACCTAGTGTCGTCATTCACTCTACCCCCAGATACGCTTGATTTCTGCCTGAAATTCTAGCGCTGCTTGTTTAGGGTTCTCTGCTCCAGTGATCCCGCGCCCCGTAATGAAGGTAAATACGTCTATTCCTTCGAATAACTTTAAGGTCTCAATGGTCAAACCGCCTGTGACAGAAACACGGAAACCCATTTCGATCAATTTTTTTACTTTTACTAAATCTTTTTCGCCCCATGTTTCACCAGCAAAAAGTGCATCACGACTTTGGTGATATATAGCTTGAGAAATACCAGCATCCAGCCATTTTTGTGCTTGATCGTATGTCCAGTCACCATATAATTCTACTTGAATTTCCTCCACTTCTTTTGCAGCTGCTGCCATCGTTGGAATCGTTGCACAACAAATCACAGTCATCCAGTCTGCTCCAGCCAGACGGCAATTAGCGGCTACGGTTCCACCAGCATCTGCACATTTAGTATCTGCTACTATCTTTTTATTTGGATACAATGCTCGGATACAACGAATTGCCTCTTCTCCTGCCTGTAAACATAAAATTGTTCCTACTTCCAAAATATCCACTATCTCGCCTACCGCACTGACGTCTTTCAATGCATTCGGCAAATCAGAATGATCCAAAGCTATTTGTAAATTTGGTCTACTCATCTATTTTTCTCCTTCATTTAAATCTATTGAGAGGTTGGGTCAAACGTATTTAACTCCGAGAAGCAAGTCCTTCAATTCTTGGTACTTTAGCAGTTAGAAGTTTGCTAGCTTCGCTTTGTTCTTTGAATACTAGTGAAACTTTATGCGTTAGCTGATGTGCTCGAAGCACAACATAGGTTTTGCTTTTGTTTCTATCGTTTATTCGGATTCCGCATAAGTGGAATAGGACTCACAGAATTAGGTTCCACTCACCCAACCTCATAGAAAACAAGAAACTTTTTTGTTAGTTCTTCCTCAACTCTTTATTTCATAATCATTCAGTGTGATTCTGCTACTTATATTTCGCTGCCAACTCTGTTTCTTGTACACGTTCACTGATTTCTTTAGCAGACATCACATTTTTAACTCCTATAACTGTGATTCCTTTTTTCTTGGCATCTTCAAACATGTTCAAAAAATTCATTGGACAAAAAACAACATCATATTGTCCCGCCGTACTTTTCCCTTCTGAAATAGCACAGTGATGAATGTTGGTGATCGTAAAACCTAACTCCTTCAACGCTTTTTCTACACTTTTTTTCATCATCAAACTAGTTCCAGAACCATTTGCACACGATACTAATACTCTCATTTTAATTCCCTCCTAAATTTTAACCTCTAGTGAGCCTACTTACTCTCTATAAAACAGAATTTGCTTTTCAAAAAATTTCAATCCGCATAGCTCAATTATTATTAAGCGCTTTTAGCTGTCATTTGTTTTACATATTCATCGTAATCTTCAGCAATCAAGAAATACCCTTTTGGATTTGCTCGATATTGTAACTGCGGAATTGCTAAAAGTGCAACAACGACTAACGCAATACCAAAATAGCCTAGATATTTCATTACTATTGTCATGATCGGCCATACAGTTGCCCAGTCAAACATGCCAATATATCCACCATATTGAGAAAGTCCTATGAAAGTAGCAATCAGTGCCGAACCTAATACTTGGATTATGCCTGAAATAAATGGGAACAGACATGCTGCTTTAAATCCACCACGATTATTTGCGTACACAGCAATAACTGCATTATCAAAAAACAAGGGAATAAAACCAGCAATCACGACCGTCGGTGACTTGAATAAAATCAATAAACCAATCGTAATAAATTGACCTAAAGCTCCGAATAAAAAGCCGATCGTTACCGCATTTGGTGAACCAAAACCAAAAGTCGCTGCTACATCGATACCTGGAACAGCTCCCGGAAGTAGTGTATTAGAAATTCCTTGAAAAGATTCGGTCAACTCAGATACAAACGTCCGGACCCCCAATTGTAGAATCGCTAAATATACAGCAAAATACAACGCGGTTTGTAGAATGTAGAAGAAGAAACTTTGTCTCTCAACCATAAAACCTGCTTCGATCAGATATGCCGGACCCAACACAATCAAAATAATCCCAAAGAAAAATAACATTAAAATAGAGGTAGCCACCATATTTTCATTAAAAATCGATAGAAATCCTGGAAGCTGTACATCTTCCAACTTGCGATTGTTTTTATCTTTTTTCATTTTTTCTGCAAGCCGGGCAAAAATATAAACACCAAACATCTGCTGATGTGCAATCGCAAATCCAGCACCTTCTGTTAAATCCTGTGTGATATCAACAGTTAGATTAGAACCTACAGCCCAATAACAGCCTAAAATAAGTCCCATGATCAATAGAATAGGAAGCTGTCCTAGACTCGGAAAACAGAATAATAAAATCCAAAACGCCGTAGCAGCCTGCTGAATTTGAACATTCCCTGTAGTAAAAACAGCACGCAGTTTGGTATATTTTTTAAATCGGACTAACAATATATTCATTACAAAAGCAATCAACAATAAAATCATCGTATCGCTAAACGTTCTGCCAAATGTTTCTTCGATCCCAGCCGTGACTGCATTTTGACCAAAATAAGGATCGATTACCATTGCATCTAAATCAAAACGCTCTTTTAAACCAACTAAGATCGGACGGAAATTATTGACCAAACCGCCGGAACCCACTGTCAAAATCAAATAACCTACCGTTGCTTTTAAAAAACCAGCAATGCTTTCATACAATGGTTTCTTCAACAAGATATACCCTAAAAGAACAATAAATCCAATCAAAAATGCTGGCTGCGTCAATATGTTTGCTGCAAAATAATCCCAGATCCCCAACAGAAAATCTACTACCTGTTTCATTAACATCCCTTCTTTCTATATATCAAACGTTGTCATCACTTTTTCATAATCCGCCATCGTTTCAATTGTCATCAATGCTTCAATCAAACCTTCTGTCATCAACATCTCAGATAATTTAGAAATATTCTCTACATGCTCCTCACTATTTTTAGCTGCTAATGTGAAAAATAAACGGGCATTTTTTTCCGGATTACCTTCTTCAAAAACAACATCTTGAGCCATTTTGGTAAATGAAATCGCCGTGCCTAAAACACCCTGGCTGTCCTCAGAAGAATGCGGCATTGCCACACCTGGAACGATCACGATATAAGGACCATATTTTTGAACACATGTCACGATCTCTTCCACATACTGCTGAGTGATAATCTCTTTATCCAACAATGTCTGACAACTTTGAACAACAGCTTCCTCCCAAGTTGCCGTACTTTCTTTACAAAATCGAATCAGATCGTTGTCATAAAAATATCTTAGCATTCGTTTTCTCCTCTCCAATTTATTATAAAAATGATGGGAATGGCGTATCATTATCTGTCGTAAACACATCATCAAAACCGCGGTAGAAATTAAATTCGAGATCATCTTTATCATTTGGATAAGTAAACTTACCTCCAACTTGCCAGATAAAAGGCTTAAATTGATAGTTCAGACGATCCTTCTTAAATTTCCAGATCTCAGTAATCTCTTTAGGATCCGCCATAAAATTAGCCCAAATATCATAATGGACTGGTATGACTACTTCGGCATTCAACGATTCAGCCATCCGCAGCATATCAACAGATGTCACCTTATCAGTGATACCACGAGGATTTTCGCCATACGCTCCTAGACAAACATCGATTTTGTATTCATTTCCGTGCTTAGCGAACATATTGGAATAATGAGAATCCCCTGCATGATAAATATTGCCCCCGCTTGTTTCAAATAAATAATTGACCGCAATTTGATCCATATCTTGAGGCATTTTTCCTTTTAAGGTTACTTCCGGATCCTCACAAGTCACTAATGCGGTGCGATCAAAAGCTTCTAGCGCAACGATATCTATATCTTTGACTGTGATACGATCACCTGGTTTTACGATCGTTGTTTTTGCTTCTGGAATCCCCCACTTCAACCAAGTATTCACAACTTCTTTCGGACCAATAAAACGAGCCTCTGGACAATTTTGATGTACGGCTGCTGCGGTGTTGATATCCAAATGATCAGAATGAATGTGTGTAACGACTAACGCATCAACGTCTTTCACCGCAAACGGGTCAATTACAAAAGGCTGCGTCCGCAGATTGGGCTGCATATTTTCACAACCACTCATTCGCATCATCTGGTGTCCTTTTTTCATTTTGCCATTTCCGTGCGACCGTTTACCCGTACCGCACCATAAATCACATAGTATGTTCGTTCCTTCATGTGATTTTAACCAAATACCTGTACAACCTAACCACCACATAGAAACACTACCCGCCGCTACTTGTTCTTGCTCGATTTCTTCATTTAAGTAAGTTCCCCATTCTGGAAATGTACTTAATATCCAGCTTTCTTTTGTTACATCATGAATTGTTGCCATAAGATCCCTCCAAATTTTCTCAATCTCGTTTACACTTTTCATTCTACAATATTTTAAACCGTTTTCAATCTATTTTTAAGACCGTTTCTTTATTTTAAGATCGTTTAAATAGATAAAACAAAAATAAGACCATTTTTTATGTTCATATAGTTTCTTATATGATATAGTTACGTAGAGGTGATAGAGATGAAAATGGTGATTTGGCGAAGTTTTTATTATGGAAAAAAGATATTCATTTGGTTGATTTATTTATTGTTTGCATTCTATATTTATTCATTGGTTCTTTCCTCTGAAGCACTTGGCGCTCGGTTGTTTTTTGGCTGTATAGGTGTGGCTGTTTTAGGTATCGTTTGTCTGTTTGAGTATTTAAAAATTCTATACGATCAAATGATTTATGCATTAAATGTAAGCTGTGATTTAAAAAAAGCGGTTCAGATAAAAGAGCATTTGAAGAAAAAAGATTTGTTTAATGGCTTTAAACAGTCTATTATTATTTTTGATAGCTTACTTTTGCTGGATACTGGAAATTACACAGATTGCTTAGATCATTTACATAAGCATCGAAAGTTCTTTCACGGAACGTTGGATTACCTCTTCATTTATTATCATACGCAAATGTACTGCTATTATTTTTTAAAAGATGAAAAAAATTTGACTATTACTCTAGAAAAGCTATTTCAGTTAAAAAATGGACAAAAAAAGCAGCCACAAGGATTATTTTCATGGCATGAAATTTCAGGTATGCGTTATTTTCATCAAAAAAGAAATCAAAAGTGCTTGCAGGAACTCGCACTGATCGATACTGCCCGTTTAAACAATCGGGAATTGACTTATCTTTTGCATCTGAAAGGGCAGTGTTTATTAGAGCTAAACCAACAAACGGAAGGACATCGTTTATTGAAACAAGCCCGAGCGATCGGAAATACGCTTGCAGTTGTTCAAGTGATATAGAGTGGAGGAAATAAAATGAAGAGTTCACATACAACAATCAAGGAAAGACGTGACACCTTACTTGACTTGTTACAAGGAAAAACCAGTTTACAGGTCAAAGAAATCAGTCAGTTACTTGATGTTTCGGAGATTACAGTTCGCCGCGATCTTACAGCATTAGAAAAAATGGGCCTGGTTAAACGAGCCCATGGAAAAGCGCAGATCGTTCAAAAAATTGGTACTGAAGATTATAACGAAGAGATTGAAATTTTAAAAAATGCTATTGCCAAAAAAGCCGCAGAATTTGTGAACGACGGCAATACGCTGTTTATCAATACAGGTTCAACAGCTCTATCTTCTTTAAAAAATTTAGAGAATAAACGCGTCACGATCGTCACAAACAACGTAAAAGTTGCTAATCTTGATCATAATCCAAACTCAACAGTCATTTTATCTGGTGGCGAAATCCGTTTTCCTAAGGAAGCTCTGGTTGGAGATATCGCGATCGATTCATTTTCAAAAATGTCATCGGACATTTCGATCATTGGCTGCTCTGGTCTCAGTGTAGAAAATGGCATTACCACTCCTGTTTTACATGAAGCAAAAATCAATTCTTTGATCATTGAACGGACGAACGGTTTAGTCATTGTAGTTGCGGACTATCGAAAAATCGGCTTTTCATCTAACTTTACTAGCGGGCATATTAAGGACATCAATTATTTGATCACAGATACCTTCGCTCCTCCGGAAGTTATTCGAGAAATCGAAAAACAAGGTGTACAAGTTATTCAAGTAGAAGTCTAACTTTCGCATTCTCCTAAACATCACTAATGATCCATGGTATAATCGAGTGAGAAATACATGACTGTTATAAAGCATCTGAAATCGTTTTGGGAGGTAATTTATGCGCATCAAACAATTAGATTACATCATAAAAATCGTCGAGCTAGGGTCAGTCAATGAAGCGGCGAAACATCTCTTCATCACACAGCCTAGTTTATCGAATGCTGTTAAGGAACTAGAGCAGGAAATGGGCATTCAAATTTTTCAGCGAACACAAAAAGGCATGATTTTAACCACAGCTGGCACAGAATTTTTGGCTTATGCTAGACAAATTTTAGAACAAGTGGATCTGCTAGAGGAAAAATACAAAGGAACAGATAAACGACGTCGACTTTTTTCAGTTTCTGCTCAACACTATGCCTTTGCAGTCCATGCATTTGTCCAGTTGATCCGCTCCTATGAAGAAAACGAATATGAATTTACGTTTCGCGAAACACAGACCAACAATATTATTGAAGATGTGAGCACCTTTCATAGTGAATTGGGAATTTTGTATTTAAATGCCTTCAATGAAAAGGTGATTCGTAAGCTGTTGAAGGAAAAGCAATTAACCTTTCATCCGTTGTTTATTGCTAAACCGCATGTTTTTGTGAGTAAAAAAAATCCTTTAGTTGGGAAAAGTTCTGTAACCTTAGCTGATCTAGAAGATTTCCCTTATCTTTCCTTTGAACAAGGACGCGTCAATTCGTTTCATTTTTCTGAAGAAATTTTAAGTACTCTATACCATAAAAAAAGCATTCGCGTCAGTGATCGAGCAACCTTATTCAATTTTTTGATTGGTCTTGATGGTTACACGATCAGTTCTGGTGTATTAAGTCGAGAATTAAACGATGAAAACATTGTTGCGTTACCTTTGGAAGTAGATGAAACGATGGAACTCGGTTGGATTCATCCGATACAAAAACCGCTCTCTCCCATGGCTGAAGAATATTTACATTATTTAAAAGAACATATTATTGATTATGGTTTTACAATTATCGAAGAAGCATAAAAACCCCATAGTAAAATCTGACTGATTTTACTATGGGGTTTATTAACATGTTTTTGGAGAGCTAAACGCTTTTCTCAGCTTTTCTTTCGGGCTAGCTTAGTAAAGCAGCTCCTGGCAAAGTAGACAATTTTTTCTTGGAACATAAACCGTTCCATTTCAAAATTCCTAACTTTCTGCAGAGCTAAACGCTTTTCTCAGCTTTTCTTATTTGTTTACTTCTTAATTGTCCACACGCTGCGTCAATATCCGTGCCGTGTTCTTTTCGGATGACACAGTTGATGCCGTTTTTCTTGAGGATATCGTAGAATTTTAGGACGTCAGCTTTGTCACTTCTGCTGTATTGATCGTGTTCGCTAACTGGATTATAAGGAATCAAGTTTACATAGGTCAGTTTCTTTTTATCTTTTAATAAATCAGCTAACTGCTGTGCATGTTCAGGGCGATCATTTACATGATTCAGCATAATATATTCAAAAGTGATGCGACGATTGGTTTTTTCAATATATTCATCAACAGCGCCCATTAATTTTTCAATAGGGAAACTGCGGTTGATCCTCATGATCGATGTCCGAACATCATTGTTTGGCGCATGTAAGGAAATAGCTAAGTTCACTTGTAACCCATTATCTGCAAATTCTTTGATTTTCGGCACTAACCCACTTGTAGAAACTGTGATATGACGTGCACCGATTGCTAATCCTTTGGCATCATTGATCGTATGTAAGAAGTTCATTAAATTATTGTAATTATCAAATGGCTCACCAATTCCCATAACGACTACATGACTTACACGTTCATCTTGTCCGCGTTGATCAAAGTAATGCTGTACCAGCATGATTTGGGCTACGATTTCTCCTGCTGTTAAATCACGTTGTTTCTTTAATAGGCCGCTTGCGCAAAACGTACAACCAATATTACAGCCGACTTGTGTTGTCACACAGACAGATAGACCATATTCTTGGCGCATCAGCACTGTTTCAATCATATTTTTATCAGGCAATTCAAATAAATATTTCACTGTGCCATCTTTTGCTTCTTGGATAATCACCTGGCGTAAAGGATTGATGATAAAACTTTCTTCTAATAAGCTGATCATATCTTTTGATAAATTCGTCATTTCTTTAAACGTCGTCACTCGTTTGATATATAGCCATTCCCATACTTGGGTTGCTCGGAACTTTTTCTCGCCATGTTCAATGAACCATGCAATCAGTTCCTCTTTTGTTAAACCGTAAATGGATGCTTTTTCCATTGATTTTCTGCCTCATTTCTTCTAAACATTCGCTTCATACTATAACTTATTGTCCGAGATTTGTCTATAAGCGACTGAAAGGAAGAGCGGATAAATAAAAGAGAATGAGCCAAAAGTCGATTTTTCTCCAATTGCCGAAGAACCTGCCTTTTGGCCAGCGTTTTTTACGTTTTAGAGAGCAAAACAAAACGAAGAATCAGTTTTGTTTTGCTCTCTATGTTTTTTATGCTTGAACTAAATGATACACTTTTTTAAAATAGAAGATTCGTGCAATCAAATAATAAATCATTTGAATCAAGATAAACACACCTAAAACCTGCCAACCTGCTATCTGCATGCCTTGATCAAACATATGATACATCGCTGTTAATGCAACGGCACCATGTATCACAGAAATAATGATCGGAGTAAAAAAGAGAATACCGACTTGCTGATAAATCATTTTCTTCAGTTCTTTTTTTGCCAAGCCCATCTTATAGATCATTTTGAATTTTTCTACGTCGACATCCATATCACTATATAATCTGAAATAAAGGAAGCTTCCAGCTGAAACAAAGAAAACAATTCCGATAAAGATTCCAACGAATAAAACAGGTGCATATTCATCAGTCATCATTTGTTTAGAGTAACTTTTAGCCATGAAAGGCATGTTCTTCTCTTGAAATTTTCCAAGTGAAACTAATTCATCATAGCTCATTCCTTTGGGCTGCCAAACAGTCGTAATTACATTCTCCATCGTCTGTAGATTTGTGTCATCTGGTACTACGACCTTTGTTCCAAAAACAGGAACGACCGCTGTTTTTTCTTGATCCACTACAGCCAACGTTGAGCCGTCTGATAAATGTACGTCGTCAACTGTGACATTTTCTGCGCCCATTGTACTTATCGGCAATAATTGAACTGCTTTTCCTGCTGTTTTGATTGCGGGCTTATTTATTATTTTTGCCAAGCGATTATAATCAGCTTCTTTGATCAAATTAACATTGTCAGCATTTGTAAACTCAGTTAATTCACCTTCGTCTACATTGATTCCTTTCTCTGATAAAAGCTGTGAAAAACGTTGACTTATTGGAGCAGTCTCTTCTGCTGTCCCTGTTATTTGAAATTCATAGGGCTGCTGATTCATAGCGTTTAAAAGCATATTTTGAAAACCATATAAAGTGCCGATTGCCGCAAATGCTACGGTCGAAATAATGGATACTAAGAAAAACGAGCGCGCATTATCTTTCATTCGGAACGCTAAATCAGAAAAAACAACCATATTCGTTTTCTTCCAAAAAATCGACTGTTTCTTTTTCAATCTTTCAATGATCGACACACTTAACTGATTGAATAAAAAACGCGTTCCCACAACAACTAAGAAAATAACCGGTATCATCACTACTGGTACGAGCATCCCTTTGACGATCAGCGCAACTGCATAGCCAATCCCAATCAATAAAATTGCTAAAAATGCTTTCCAGCGAGAATTTTTGATTGTTCCTTTCCCCAGATCGCCAGCTTTTAATAATTCCTGTAACCTTAATTTAGGTAAACGAAATTGAATGAAAAATGAGATGGCTAAAAACAAAATACTAAAGGAAATCAGCGTCAATCCTAATGCTTGAATAGGAAAATAAAAACCAAAATTAACATGCATCAGTTGTTTACTCAACCATAATATCACTTGTGAAAAACCGATTCCTGCAATACTTCCAATAATCGTGGCAAAAAAGCCGATGACTAGATTTTCAATAAAAATCATCTTTTTCAATTGCTTGGGACTCATTCCCTGAATCATCAATAAACCAAATTCTTTTTTTCTAGATTGAATGAAAACATCCATCGAATATAAGACAAAAAAGAAGGCAAAGCCATAAATGATGATCGCAGCAGCTAACATTCCTGTTCTCGTCTGCCTATTTAAACCATCAGATAGTGAAGGATGAAAAGCAAACACTGTAAAGGTAAAGAAAACCATGACTGAAAAAAGAGTACTTAAGAAATAAGCCATATATAAGTGCTTATTTCTAACCGTATTACGAATAACAAATTGATTAAAATTCACTATTGGCACCTTCAATCTCAGCTAATTTCATCATGACCTCATCATAAAATATCTTTTGATTACCGTTATTTCGGATTTCATCGACTAATTGTCCGTCCTTGATAAATACGATACGTTTACAATAACTAGCCGCTAAAGGATCATGTGTAACCATTAAAATGGTCGCTTTTTCGTTTTCATTCAGCTGCTGCAATAGTCTCATCACATCTTTTGAAGATTTCGTATCTAAGTTTCCAGTTGGTTCATCCGCCAATAAAAGCTGGGGTTGATGGATCATCGCCCGTGCTACTGCAACACGCTGCGCTTGTCCACCTGAAATTTCAGCTATTCTTTTCTTTAATAAGTCTGTGATCCCTAAACGTTCTGATAAACGATTCAATTGGTGCTTCATCACAGAAATTTTTTCTCCATCTAAAGTTAACGGCAATACGATATTTTCCTCAACCGTTAATGTCGGCATCAAATTAAAACTTTGGAAGACAAAGCCTAACTCTCTACGTCTAAATTTGGCAATTTCTTCTTGATTCAGTTGGTTTGGATCTCGACCATTTAATAAAATATGCCCATCTGTCGGCTGATCGATCGTTGCAAGCAAATTCAAAAAAGTACTTTTCCCGCTACCAGAAGGTCCCATGATCCCAATAAATTCACTATCATTCACAGTTAAATTCAATTTTTTTAAGGCTTCATATTTAATTTCGTCTCCATATGTCTTTGATAAATTTTCTACTTGTAACATGTTTATCGCTCCTTTTCTATACTTTGCTAGTTTATGCCATTTATGACTAACGCACCATAGAAAAAAATAACAGATCACTTACACTTTTGTAAGCAATCTGTTATTTACTTAAGCTTCATATTCAATCACATAAGGATGAAGCGCTGTGTTATAAACCGCTTCTGAAAATTCAACGACTTTTCCCGCTGGGTTCACGGATTTTCTAACCCGTTTTAAGCCATTTTTTTCAGTTGTTGCTAGAATCTGTTGCTCTTCTGGAGTCAACGCTACCGTTTGAAAGCTATCTTCAAACTTTAAAATCTCGATGCCATGTTGATCCATTAAGCGATATAAGGATTCATTTTCAAAATCTTCCATTGGAACATCTACCAAACTACTTGGTAAATAGTAATTGAAATAGATATAAGGCTGTTCATCTAAGGTGTATAAACGAGAAAACTTCATGACATGTTCGCCCATGTGTTCATATACAGGCGAATCTGTTGAGAGAGTTACTTTTTCTAAATTCAAAATCTTCTTTGCTACTTTTTGACCAGAATCATTTAGATATTCGGTAAATGTACCCGCTTTCGATAATTTGTTGTAAGGACGGTTGCTTAGTACAGTTGTTCCTTTACCACTCTTTTTTTCTACTAGTTCTTCAGAAGAAAGAAGTTCAATCGCACGTCGCACAGTGATCTTACTTACATCGAATAACTGTTCAAGTTCTGTTTCTGTTGGTAAGAATGATCCCACTGGATAAGTGCCATTCATAATATTCGCTTTGATTTTTTCTGCGACTTCTAAATATAGTACGCTTTTTCTTCTCATATCATCCATCCTTATTTTCTTATTAAGTTTATTGTCACGATTGATTGTTGTCCTCTAATTAAGATTATCCTCATTTTAATCTTATTCACTATTTTATTCAACTTTTGACGAATAAATAATCATTATTTCTTACATTATACCAAAGACCGTTGCTACATGAAACTCATTTAATTGAAAATAGACAGATAAATAAGAAAAATACTCTGGAACAACGCTAAACTCCGTTTTGTTTTGAGATCTGAATCCGTAGAAACAACAAAAAATGCACGAAAATTTGAACAACAATTTCCATGCATTTCTTGCTATTTTTCGGAGCGAAACGCTTTTGTCTCGATCCACTTTTTAAACTAAACAAACAGCGTTGTTATTCTAACTCATGATCTGTCGGTCCATCTTCGGGGATTGGTTCAAGAAATACTTTTCTTGGTTTACTACCTTCCGAAGGACCGATCACCCCATGCTCTTCTAATTCATCTACTAAACGTGCTGCGCGGTTATAACCGATTCTGAAACGTCTTTGTAGAAGTGAAATACTTGCTGTCTGCATCTCTACAACTAATGCTTTTGCTTCTTCATATAATTCATCTTGCGATGCTTCGCTGCTGCCGCTCGTTGTCTCTTCTGTAGGCATCATGCTCTCCTGATATTCAGCTTCTTGCTGTTCAGTAACAAAAGCGACGATCCGCTCCACTTCCTGATCAGATATGAAAGCGCCCTGTACCCGGATCGGTTTATTCTCACCCATCGGTAGAAACAGCATGTCTCCCCGTCCCAACAGCTTTTCAGCTCCGTTACTATCAATGATTGTACGTGAGTCTGTTCCGCTGGAAACAGCAAATGCCATTCTTGAAGGAACGTTTGCTTTAATGATCCCAGTGATAACGTCCACACTTGGACGTTGTGTGGCTAAAATCATATGAATCCCAGCAGCCCGAGCCATCTGAGCTAAACGAATGATCGCATCTTCTACCTCATTACTAGCAACCATCATCAAATCCGCCAACTCATCAACAATCACTACAATAAATGGTAGGATAGGACGATTTTCACCATCTTCTAAATTCTTTTGAATTACTAAATCATTATAGCCAGAAATATTTCGCACGCCTGTTGCAGCAAACTTTTCATACCGGAACTCCATCTCCTGCACAACCTTTTGAAGTGCCTGAGCTGCTTTTCTTGGGTTAGTCACAACTGGTGTCAATAAATGTGGGATTCCGTTATAAACATTCAACTCAACCATCTTTGGATCGATCATCATCAATTTGACTTCGTGCGGTTTCGCCCGCATCAAAATACTCGAAATGATTCCATTGATCGCAACCGATTTACCGCTCCCAGTCGATCCGGCAATCAGTAAATGCGGCATTTTCGCTAAATCAGCAGATTGAACCATTCCCGAAATGTCTCTTCCAAGCGGAACTTCTAAAAGCTTATCTGGATGACTTGGCTGTGCTTCAATAATATCTCTAAATGACACTGTACTAACTGTGCTATTCGGCACTTCGATCCCAATCAATGACTTGCCGGGAATCGGCGCTTCCATCCGCACATCTTTAGCGGCTAAAGCCAAAGCGATATCGTCTGTCAAACTAACGACCTTACTAACCTTCACACCTACGGCAGGCTGAATCTCAAATTTTGTTACAGCCGGTCCTAAGCTAGCTTTGACTACTTTAGCGTCTACTCCAAAGCTTTTGAATGTTTGTTCCAGCACGCCAATATTCTTTTCTATTTTTTGGTATTCGCCGCTTTGATCAGCAGAAGGAATCGAATCCAGTAAGGTTGACGGCGGCAGCTCGTAATCTCGATCTTCCGCTTCTTCTGAAATCTCAAAATCCAAGTCGCCCCCTTCATCTGCTTCTGGTTCAGCTTGGGCAGCAGGCTGCATTTTTACTGGCTGTATTTCAGCCTGACTTTGAAAGCTGTCGATTGGAACTAATGTTAGTTGTTCTGGTTCTTGTGCATCCTTTTCTTCTTGCTCCCATGCCTCTTGAGCAAGCTTTTCGCCAGGTGTCAGTTCACGAACATCATTTTTTAATCGTTCCTGCGCCATTTTTTCAATTTTTGCTTGTTTAGCTGCTTGTTTTTCAGCACGCTTCGCTTCTTTTTCTGACTGACGTTCTTCACTTTTAGCAGTTAAATGACCTAATTTTTCCCGAACCGTCTGCAAGCCATTCATGACTTGTTGAAGCTCCAGCATACTCACCAGAAACACACCAAACACTATCAACAGTGTAGCAACTAGATAGCTGCCAAACTGAGCAATCAAGAAATACGTCATACTGTATAAAGCCGCACCGATCATACCGCCGCCAACATTTTGGGCAACTGTACTTGCTTTTAAATCGATTCTCAAAAAGTCCCAGGTTGTCCCCAAAATATCTGGTGTTTGCGTACCAACGTTACGAAACAGATAGGCATGTAAAAATAATAGAATGCCCAAATAGATAACTACACCGCCAATAATTGGCCGCGTTTTTTTAATAGGGAACTCTTTCCCGAAAATTACCAAAGATAACCCATAAAGCATCAATAAAATGGCTGCTGCAGGAAACGTATTCCCAATAGCAACGCGTAGTCCATTAGCAATCAAGGTGCCTAAAAAACCTAGCTTCAATAGGCCGAATAATCCAAAAAAGATAAAAAAGATACCAAGGAAAATGAAATTCAGATGTTCTTGCTGCTGTTGCTGTTTTTTTGTCTTTTTCTTTTTTGCACGTTTTCTTTTTTGTGCCATGTAACATCCCTCTTTTCAATCAGTATCCATTATACCTAAAAAGTGAGCCGAACAAAAGTACCCCCATTGTTTCTCTTACAATTTTAATGTTTTTTTCCTTCATTTTCCTGTGGCAACTGTTTTTGAATCCCGATTCCAGTCATTCCCGAAAGAATTGAAAGTAACGGACATAATAAGATAAAAAAGCTGAACGGTGCATACTGTAATGTAGATACTTGCAACGTGGAAGCCATAAATACACCACTGACGCCCCATGGAATCAAAGAATTTAAAACCGTACCTGAATCTTCTAAAGCTCTAGATAGAACTTCCGGCTTTAGATGAGCAGTATCATAACTATCCTTAAAGGCACGCCCAGGAAGAATGATCGATAAATATTGCTCACCGATCATCAAATTCGCTAACGCTCCACTTAAAACTGTTGCGGCAACTAAACTGCCAGTCGATTTTAATTTATGTGCAAGAGGCGTCATCAAGACGGTGATCACCTCCATCTTCATCAATAAACCACCTAACGACAATGTTAATAAAATTAGGGAAACTGACCACATCATGCTTTGAATTCCGCCTCTCGTCAACAATGCATCGATTTGTTCCATGCCTGTTTCAGAGACAAAACCATTTTCTATGATCCCGCTCAACTGCTTCAAGTTGAGCGTTTGCTGCTGGACAAGATACATCACACTCGACACTAAAATAGTCAATAACAACGAAGCTACTGCTGGAATACGTTTGATCGAACAAAAAACAAGCAGTAAAATCGGGAGAAGCGCCCACCAGCTAATAGAAAAATTTGCCTTTAATACGCTTAAAAACTGTTCAGTTTCTAAAGTCGTTTGACTGATTTGTGTTTGAAGACCGATAACTGCATAAAGGATAAAAGAAATGACAAAAGCGGGAACTGTAGTCCACATCATATTTCGAATATGCTTGAACAGATCCGCCCCAGCAACAGCCGAAGCTAAATTTGTCGTATCTGACAGAGGAGACATCTTGTCACCAAAAACAGCTCCTGAAATAATCGCTCCTGCTAGTATTGCAGCGTTAAATCCCATAGAAATCCCCATGCCCATCAAGGCTAAACCAATCGTTGAAACGGTAGTAAATGCACTACCGATAGAGATTCCTACAAGAGCACAGCTGACAAAAGCAGAAGGTAAAAAGATACTTGTATTAATAACTGAAAAGCCTGCATACATCATTGTTGGAATCACGCCACTTGCGATCCAGACTGCAATCAAGGCACCGATTAAAATAAAAATAACCATCGGAATGATCCCTGTTTTCACACCGTCTATGATCCCTTCATGAATCTCATCCCAAGAGGCTTTACGCCATTTGCTCCAACCAATCAATAAACCTAACGCACACAATACAGGGAAAATTGGACTCATTCCCATACCGATTACACAAATACTGATAATCAATAATAATGATAAAAATACCGTTACTGCTTCTTTTACACTTAATTCTTTTTTCATCGTTTTCCTCAATCTTCTTTTCTATTGAATTACACTAAAAAATATGGCTGAAGCATCACTCATTGAGTTCTACTCCAGCCACCTGAAATCAATTAGGAGCGTGACTGGGACATAACTCCATGAGTTACAACCCAAGCACCTAAAATTCGAATAAACAGTGGAAGCAGAAAAGTCCTCTTGAAAAATAACCTTCTGCTTCAACCTTTTTATCATGCACTTAAAACCGTATAAATCTATTCGACGATTTAACGATAAAAATCAAAACGACCTTTTGCCAACATTTCTTTGATACCGCCTGTTTCAAATAATGAACGGTCCATGATCGTTTTTTTGATTACAGATGCTGGGTATCCTTTGACTTCCATTTTGCCAACCTCACCAAAAGCATGGCTATTTCCGATCGACGCTACTGAGCCTAATGATTTGAAGGTAAATTCTTTTGTTGGTTCACCTTTTAACTGTGCTTTGATATTTTTACCCGCATGTTCACCCATTTTAAGGGAGATTTGTGCAGTTGTAGGATATGGACGATTTGATTCTTTATCCATCACAGCAGAACAGTCACCAATGATATAAACGTTGTTATGATCTGGATCTGTTAAATCTGGTTGAACCATCACACGTCCACGTTTTGCTGCAAAACCAGAATCTCCAACTACATGGCTACCGCTTACTCCAGTGGTCCAAATAATTGTTTTTGCTGCTAATTCTTTTAATTCATTTGTTTCTTGATCATTTAAATAAACGACTGTATCTTGCTTGATTTCTTTGATCGGTTTACCAACTAAGAAGTTGACACCCCATTTTTTCAAATGATCGATCCCATATCCACCTAATTTTTCGCTGAACATCGGTAATAGACGAGTCACAGCTTCTACACAGTATAATTGTATTTTATCCGGCTCAACACCTGCGATCTCTGCTAATTTCTTTTTGCCTTCAACTAATGAGCCAAGTAATTCGATCCCTGTAAATCCAGCACCACAGACAACGATTTTCAAACAATTCTCATCTTTGGTTTCTTTATATGCCTTCATTTGTTCTGTTAAATGTTGATAAACTTTTTCTGAAGTGGGAATATCTACCATCTTCAATGAAAATTCTTCCACGCCTGGAATACCAAATGATTCAGATTCATAGCCCAAAGCCACGATCAGATAATCGTATGAAAGTGGGGCTTGATCTTTTAAATGCACTTCTTGATTGTCACTGTCGATTTTTTCAACTGTTCCTTGTACAAAAGTCGTACAAGTACTTTTGACTACATCTTTGATCGGATAAGTAATCCGTTCAGAGGTTTGGATCCCTGCTGCAACTTCGTGAATATCTGTTGCTTCAAAGTGATAATCATTTTGATCCACTAACGTAATTTTTATTTCATTATTTCCTTTTTGTAATTCATGCAGCGCTCTTAATCCGGCATAGCCAGCGCCTAAAATAACGACATGCTTGCTCATTCTAAAAATCTCCTTCTAATTTGTTTAATTTATTATTTAAACCACAATCCTATGGCAAAAAAAACAACTTGTGAAAAAGCACCTACAGCTAAAATCTTAACTGCACAAATAAATGTTTTTGTTTTGATCTGCTCGTTTAAAAACAGCTTCGTTTGTTTCCAGATGAACGGCAGAGTCAATATTGTCAATAACATTGTGATCGGTGTTAAGCCTAAAATGACACTTAAAATAATGGAAATAAAAGCAACAACAATCAAACCTACAAATAAGTTGATCGCCGCTTTTTTCCCTAAATAATGAACGAGAGTAAAGCGATGATTTTTTTCATCTTCTTCTAAATCGCAAATATTGTTTGCCAACATCAAATTAGCAATCAAACATGTATTTGGCAACGAAACTAAAAAGATGCTGCCCAAATTTTCAAACGTCCATTGAAAAGAGTCAAAGGTATTGATGTACACACAAATCAACATAATCATAAAGCCCATCGTAAATCCAGAAAACAGTTCCCCTAAAGGCAGACTGGATAAGGGTCGAGGACCTGAAGAATAAAAAATCCCAATCAAATAGCAATAAAGCCCCATCCACAGCAACGGCCAGCCGACAATCATCGATAAGCCAATGCCCATGAATGCAGAAATCACGATCATCCAGATGATCCAGTTGCGAATCATCGACAAGGATAGATTTTCCCGGCCAATGATATTCGTTTTCTCTTTGTAATCATGCCCTTCTTTTGCATGGTGATAGTCGTTATAATTATCTAAAATATCGACAGCCATATTAAAAATAAACATAGCGATAAAATAGATCAGTACGTAAAATAAATGCAAGCTGTGATAATGGTACCAACTAAAGCAGATGCCTAAAAGAAAGGGTAAAACACTGGCAGTTTTGGCTTTAAGTTCTACGAGTTCAAAAAATATATCTTTATTCAAATTATACTCCTCTCTTCTTTTAATATTTAGTTTTATGCTCATGAAATAATTTACTGTATTTCTTTACCAAATTCGTATACAATCAATAGTATTGAACAACCGAAAGGATTATTAAGTTATGAATGAGTTTTGGAAGGATTTTCCAATTATCCAAGAACAATTGAATGAAACATGTGAATTAATCAAACAACAAGTAAAAGTCCGTAATAAAGAAATAGAACAGGCATTGATCGATCTAACTTTTTCTGGAGGCAAATTGTTGCGCCCAGCTTTCTTTTTCTTGTTTGCCCAAATGGGTGATAGCCAAAAGCAAGACCACCAACAGTTGATCAAGATTGCTGCTTCTATAGAAATTTTGCATATGGCCACACTTGTCCATGATGATATCATCGATGATTCTCCTTTACGAAGAGGCGCAGAGACGATCCAGGCTCGTTATGGCAAAGATATTGCTGTTTATACTGGAGATCTGTTATTCACCGAATTTTTTGAATTACTGGCAGAAACGATGAATGGTTCTGACTTCTTACATACCAATGCATCTGCTATGAAGCGTTTATTACTTGGCGAGTTAGATCAAATGCACACACGCTATAAAAAAGACATCACTGTCTTTGATTATTTGCGTAGTGTCAACGGCAAAACAGCGGAATTATTTTCTTTAAGTTGCTTAGAAGGCGCTCATTTTGGCTATGCTTCTAAAGAAATTCAGCGACTAGCTGCCCGAATTGGTCGAAATATCGGTATTGCTTTTCAAGTCTACGATGACATTTTAGACTATTCAGCCAATTCAAAGACCTTGAAAAAACCAGTACTAGAAGATTTATCACAAGGCGTGTATACCTTGCCGCTGATCTTTGCTTTACAGAAATCACCGGAAACGTTCTATCCCTATTTAGAGAAAGAAGCTGCAATCACAGCTGAGCAGGCAATGGAACTCGGTCAACTTGTTCATACATTTGACGGGGTGAATGATGCCAAAGACTTTGCAAAAAAAGTCACCCAAAAAGCATTGATTGATATTCAAAAGCTTCCTGACTGTTTAGGTAAGGAGCAATTAGAACAGCTGACGCACTTATTACTACAACGTTCATTTTGATCAATGACTGTCATTTGATAGCAAAGCAATGAGGCTGAGACAAAAGCGTTTAGCTCCAAGAAATAAGAAGGAGCTGCTTTTTTCTCGCCGTTTATTCGGGTTTAGAGAGCGAAACAAAACGGATTTTCAGTTTTGTCTCGCTCTCATTTTTGTATTCTAACTAATTTTTTTACACTTGCCAAAATCAGATAAACAGTGAGAAAAAAGCAACGCCTGTTGAAATAAACGAACAGTATTGTAAAAACATAATGCATCTAACAAACGGATCGTATATCGTTTTCCTCAGGTCTTGAAGCTGATTACTTTTGCCTCAGTCTCACCAATCAGTTTTTATTCTGCCCGCGATCGATCGCATACAGTTGTTGGTAATGTTGGTTTTCTGCCAATAATTCCTGTGGCGTACCGCTCATTTCCAATTTTCCATCTTCAATGAAGATCACTCGATCCATCATATGAACTCCCTGTAAATGATGCGTGATCCAAATGATCGTTTTGTCTGCTAACGTATCAAAAAATGTATCCAACAATTGTTGCTCTGTAATTGGATCAAGGCCTGTCGTTGGTTCATCCAGCAAAACGATTGGTGTATCTTGTAGTAAAATTCGTGCTAACGCCAAACGATGACGCTCTCCGCCTGAAAAACGTAACCCCGCCTCATCGACCATTGTTTGTAGCCCATCTGGTAAGCCTTGAATCATTTCTTTTAACCCAACACTAGCCAACACCTGCCAAACTTCCTCTTCCGTTGCTTCTTCTCGTCCAAGACGAACATTATTTATGATCGTTGTTCTAAACAGATAAGGCGCTTGATGGATCACTCCGATTGCTTTCGTGATTTGATCATCAAAATCAGCTGTCGGAATGCCTCCTAACGTGATTGAACCTTCTTTTGGTCTTAAATCCCCACGAATCAAGCTAGCCAAGGTACTTTTTCCAGAGCCACTACGACCTAGAATTGCTAACTTTTCTTTCGGCTGAATATTTAAGGTCAGATTTTCCAACACATTTTTTGCTGTTTGATCATACGAAAAGGATAACTCACGAATCCTAATTTCTGTATTTGCAGGAATCAAGACTGCTTCTTGATTCTTTTGCGTAACCTCTGGAAGATCGTTCAAGCGTTTGATCGAATCTTTATAAATATTTGCCTCTTGTGCTGCATCTGGTAATGGAGCGAATGCATCGATCAATGGAAACACTGTTAATGCAAATGCGGCAATCCAATTGGCTGCACCGCCATGATTTCCAGGAAAACGCACACTAGACCACGCTAAGACAGCTACAGTGATGACACCAAAAGCCGTTTGAAGGATAAAATCACGAAAACGATTAAAACGTTTGATTTGTTCATCTAATTCCCGCAGCTTCGCCTCGTCTTTTTCATAGGCATGAACGAATTCTTCTCCTCGTTGACTAAACACCCAATCAGAAACGCCTAAAATATTATCTGTCAACGTTTTGTATAACTCATTTTTCGATACTTTTTGCTTTTCTTGTCTTGCCCCATTCACTAATACAGAAATCAATGGTAGTAAAAAGACAACCACACCCAGCATCAATAACATGCATAAGCCAAACCACCAAGAAAAGAAGCCTAAACCGATAATAATAAAAATATACAACAGCCATGCAATGATAGTTGGAAAAATCGTCCGCAAATACAAGTTTTGTAGATGGTTGATATCTTCAGATAATAGACCTAAAATATCGCCCGTCTGATATTTTGATTTAAAGAAAATCGCATCTTTCTCCAATACCAGATATAATTTCAAACGCAAATCGGATGTCATTTTCAATACCCAATTATGACTGACCAACCGTTCAATATAGCGAAATACCGGACGACTGATCCCAAAAGCCCGAGTCAATACGATTGGAATATAAATCATCAAAATATTTTCTGGAAGTGATGCAGCCCGACTGATTAAGTAGCCTGAGTTAAACATCAATGCTCCTGCACTGAAAAAAGTTAAAAAGCCTAAAAATAATGCTAAATACAACAACCCTTTATATTTTTTCAAAAAAGGTCTGACCCATTGATCTGTTGCATATAACTCTTTATTTGTTGGGGTATTTTCCATTATTCTATCCCCCTCATTTGATTCATTAATCTAACGTAGTAGCCATTTTTCTCTGTCAATTCAGTCAATGTCCCTGCTTCAACTAGCTGTCCTTTATCCATCACTAAAATATAGTCCATTTCAGCCATCCAGTGTAATCTATGGGTGGCAAAGAAAACCAAATGATCTTCCATCAAGGGCAGCATTCTCTCCTTAAGTTCAACCTCTGTCTCAATATCAAGATGTGCTGTCGGTTCATCAAATAAAAGAATATGACGCTCTTGATCTAAAAACGCTCTAGCTAACGCGATCCTCTGTGCCTGACCACCGCTCAATGTTCTGCCGCTTTCACCAATCAACGTGTGTATCCCTTGATCTAAACTTGAAACCAACGTCTGCAAACCAACTAACTCAATGGCTGACTGCACTTGTTCATCCGTTGCTTTCGGCGTATAAAAACGCACATTATTCGCTAACGTATCTTGAAATATATAAGGAGATTGCGGAATATAAACAACTTGTTTTTGCCATTCCTTCTGTAAGAAATGTGGAATTTTCTGCCCATCAACCTGAATAATTGTCTTCTCTGGATCAGGCTCTAAAAAGCCACTCAACACATTGATCAGCGTTGATTTACCCGAACCGCTGGCGCCGATGATTCCAATTTTTTGATAGCCTTTTGCGGCAAAGTTCAACTGCTTCAACGCCGCTTGCGGTGCTTCCTCATACTGATACGTCAACTGCTCAACAGAAAGCTCACTTAATGCTGTCCAATCTCCTAAAACAAGACTATCTGTCTCTTCAACCTCTGGCAAATCCAATACTGCCTGGATTGCCTGGAATGAATTTTTCCCATCTAGCGTTGCATGATAGTCACCCGCAAAATCACGAACCGGTAAAAAGAACTCAGGTGCCAAGATCAAGGTTGTAAGCGCAGGAAAAAGTAAAATTCCACCTTTTAATAAACTCAACCCTAAAAAGACTGCCACAACAGCAACGGATAATGTTGTAAAAAAGTCTAAAGCAAACGTCGATAAAATAGCAATTTTCAGTGTACTCATCGTCGCACGTCTAAAACGCTCGCTCGTATTATAAATACTACCCGCATATTTTTCGCTTAAGCCGAATAATTTCAGCGTATCGATCCCTCTTAAAGAATCAATAAAATGATTCGATAATAATTGAAATGCTTTGTACTGCTTGTCCGCTTTGCTTTGTGCTGCATAGCCCAAGACGATCATAAAAATAATGATCATTGGGAAAACAACGAGTAAAACAATCCCTGACCGAACATCTAAAGTAAAAATAAAAATCAGGATCAGCCACGGAATGATCATCATATTCATGATTTTCATCAAAATCAGGTGAAGATAATTTTCTGCTTGGCTGATTCCTTCAAGTGCCATAGTGACCATGTTCCCTGTACCATTTTTTTGGACAACAGTCGGACCTAAACGAAAAATCTTTTGTAACAGCTGCTCTCTCAATTCACGCGCTCGATCATAACTGAAACGATCCAGCATTTTTTCCCGAATATAAGTGACAACATGTCTGCCTGTATAAAATAAAAAAAACATCACAATAGCTGTTAGCTGATCTTTAAGTCGACCACCTTCCCATAAACCGACAATCGCTTTCGATAAATAAAAGGCTTGTCCGATTATAAAGACAGCTTGCAGGAAAGAAAAACCTGCAAGCAAGACCATGATATTTTTTATTTTAGGCATTTTTAAAATAGCCTTATCGATCATCCTTCATACCCCAATGCAGCGATCGCCGGATGTTTGATCCGTTTTCTAAAGATATAATACGACCATGCTGTATAAGCTAAAACAAACGGTAAAATCGTTAATGACAACCAAGTCATTGTTTTTAGTGTGTATGGACTACTTGATGCATCTTTGATCAAGATATCGTAATATCCTTCACTGCCGATCATTACACGTGGGAAAAGACCGCTAAACAATAACACTACAAGAAGAACCAACGTCAATCCGCTAGCGATAAATGCCAACATTTCTTTTTTCTTAAAGACGCCCACATTTGCAACAACCGTTAAAACAACGATTCCTAGAACAAGCAGTAAAGTTACTAAGAAATGATTATCAAAGAAATCCGTTTTAAAATACAATAATGCCGCAAACACAACTAAACCGACATATAAGACCCAATAGAAAAATGATGCATAGTTACGTGCACGTTCTCTAACAGGACCTTCTGTTTTCAACGTAATATAGTTTAATCCATGTAAGTAGCATAATAACGTCAACGCAACGCCGCCAACGACAGAAAATACATTAATATAGTCAGTAAACGACGCCATCATATTCCCATCTTTATCAAGCGGCATTCCTTGGACCATACTAATGAATAAAATACCAAAGAAGAACGGTACTATAAAACTGCCAATCGACAATGTCCAGTTCCACATTCTACGTTTTTTACCATCCGGCATCCGATGACGGAATTCAAATGATACCCCACGAATGATCAACCCAACTAAGATAATAAATAAAATCAAGTAAAAACCGCTAAATAATGAAGCATACCAGTAAGGAAATGACGCAAACATCGCGCCTCCTGCTGTTAATAACCAAACTTCATTCCCATCCCAGACCGGTCCAATTGTTTGGATGATCTGTTCTTTTTCTTCTTCATCATGAGCCAATGTTTGAACAGACATGCCCACACCAAAGTCAAAGCCTTCAAGGAAGAAGAAACCGGAAAATAATATACCGATCAATACAAACCAAAGTAATTGTAACGTACTCATCCGCCAAAGACCTCCTTATCGAATGGATCTACTTCAGTAGCATTCGCTTGTGCTAATTTCTTTTCTTCATAATCTGGTCCTTTTTTCAACTCAACCGTGATCAAGTAAACCATGACTGAACCAAGACCTGCGAAGAGAATAAAGTAAATAATATTTGATGTTAACAACGATGCAACTGAAACATTTGGAGATACACTATCTTCGATCGTAAATAGACCATATACTGTCCATGGATAACGACCGAGCTCTGTAATCAACCAACCTGTTGTATTTGCTAAGAATGGTGCAAATGTGCATAATGCAACGATCCAAACCATCCAGCGTTTTTCATAAAGTGATGGTTTTTTCTTACGAGTAAAGAATAGTCCTAATGCTGAAACTAACAACATCAACGCACCAAATCCTGCCATTACTCTAAAGCTCCAGAATAACGTATTCACTGGCGGATAATAATTTTTATCATCGCCATATTCGGCTTTCAAACGTTCATTGACGGTTTCCATTCCATCAACAGAACCAGACAAACTATTATAAGATAAAATACTTAACATATAAGGAATTTGTATACCAAATACTTGTTTATGCTGTGCCTCATCTGCCCAGGCAATCAAGGTCCAAGCTGCTGGATCACCGGAGTCTTCGTAATCTCCTTCCATTGCAGCAAATTTCATCGGTTGATCTTCAATCAACGCTTTCATTTGTAAATCACCGGCCAATAATACGCCGATAGAACCAAACAAAGCAATCCACATACCAATACGCATAGAAACTTTGTGGAAGTCGACATCACGTTTTTTCAAGATTTGGAACGCAGCCAAACCTGCAACGATCATACCACCCATCACGACAGCTCCAGCTAAAACGTGAGTGAATTCATACCAAACTTTTGGATTGGCAATTACCGCACCAAAATCGATCAATTCCGCACGACCATTGTTCAGCGTATAGCCTACTGGATGCTGCATAAAACTATTTGCTGCTAAAATCCAGAAAGCAGACATCATGGAGCCAAATACAACCAACCAAATAAATGTTAAATGCAATTTTGGATTTACTTTATCCCAAGTAAAAATCCATAATCCTAAAAATGTTGATTCTAAAAAGAATGCAAGTAAGGCTTCGATTGCTAACGGAGCACCAAAAATATCTCCTACGAAACGTGAATAATCAGACCAGTTCATTCCGAACTGAAATTCTTGAATAATACCTGTGACCACACCTACTGCAAAACTTAATAGAAAAATGTTGCCCCAAAATTTTGCCATTTTACGATAACGTTCATCTTTTTTTACTACATACATCGTTTCCATCACTGCAACAACAAGTGCTAATCCTATAGAAAACGGCACGAAGAAAAAGTGAAAGACTGTGGTCATCGCAAATTGGAATCTTGCTAATGATACAATATCAAACATCAATAATCCCCCTTGTTTTTTCCCGTTTCCACAAAAAGAAAGAAGCTAATTCTACTCGAAAAAGCCGATTCATCAGTACAGTTGGTTGGATCTGTAAAAATGACGTCCTGCCACGAATAAAATAAACTTACTTATAACCAATTTGTGGAAACTCTTTTTATTAAATTTAGAATGATTCCAATTTAGAGTATACTCCTTTATTTAGAAAATACAAATGTTTCCGTCTATTTTTCATCAATTTATTCATTACTTCTATAGGAAAAATAAGAATCTGAATGAATTTCCAACTTGTTCATAAAAAAACACAGAAACGATTCTTTTTATTCAGGTTCCTCTCGTTCAGATTCTCTGATAATCTCTTTAATCACTTTGGAATCTGTTGGAACTAAAAAGAATCTGCTTACATACGAAATTCATAGGTTTATAGAGAAACTTATCATTTCTGTCTAAAACTAGTCATATTCTTTTCAGTCGTCTTAGAGTCAGATACCTGACATGTATCAATCCAGCCGTCCCTGTTGCTTTGAATCGTTCATATAATGATACACCTTGTCGATTTTATCTTGTTTGATTTGAGTGATCTTATCTTTATTGAAGCCTTCGATGATTCCTTGTTTTTGCAGTTCTTCGATCATTGCCGTCAGTTGATAAAATTCTGTCAGCATCTGTTCTTCATTCGTCTCGTCTGCTCTTAAAGGATGATGATCTTCAAAGCCAAATCGAATAGCTTTTGATAAGGCTTGCTGAATTTCAGCACATTCTTCCATTGCAACCACTGCTAAATACTCCTCTTTTTTCATTCCCTACATCCTTTCTAACTCTTTATGTGGCATTCTACTTAACCAAAAAAGTACTACAAAAAATGCTTACTTTTGTAGCACTCTTTAACAAATAGATAATGAAAACTTCTTTAGTACCAGACTACTGGCACCTCACAGCTAAAGCTAGCAAAAAAGGCTGAGTTTGGCTCTTTCGAGGAAGCTTCAAAAGTAAGATAGACCGTTGCAACCTCTTCCTTTAAATTATCTATCACGACTGCTTGACCTTCGATTACTGGACGGATAGTAACATCTGATTTATCTGTATATCCTTCCACCGTTCTTTCTCCATTGAATTGTTTTGAATACTTCACAGGGTGCTCCATAATAAATTTACCTGTAGCTTTATCCACATAAACAGTTGGTAGTTTTACATTATAACCACCATACGCTTCTATAGATTTAAGATGTGACAGCTCTGATAATCTACTAAAATCTTGAATATTAGCATAACCAAAGTACAATGTTTCGAGATTCCTTAATTCCCCAAATGGAGAAATATCCAAGACCTTCTCTTCAGAACCTTGGATCAACGATGAATAGGCATAATAATTTTTTAGACTTTTCATTCCAGCAATAGCGCGAAAGTCGATGATACCGTTCCCACTTACCTGCATCGAAGTTGCATTGACCGCATATTGAGCCCCTTCAATAGAACCGTTCCAAGCTCCGCTTAGTGATGTTAGCTCAGCCATTTGCTGAATCGTTGGTAATTGATTTTCTACAGGTGTTTCAAGTTGTTCGATTATGCTGTTTCGTAAACCTTCATCAGATAAATAAACAACATCCTCGCGAGCAAAGCCCTTTTGACCAGCACCACCGATTCCCACTAGCAACATTAAAATCCCAAGTCCCACACTCAGCTTTTTCAAAATTAAAACCTCCCTCTTTAATATAATTAAAGTATACAGCAAAAAAGATAACGTTTACAACTCGTCCTTTATTTTTATGTACGGTTTGTCGATTATAAAAAGCTATTTAACCAATAAAAATACAAAAAAACAGAGGCAACTGCCATCAACAAATGACATTTACCTCTGTTTTCTTTTTTAGATAAAGAGTGGCTAAAATAAACCTCTACGAGTGATCCTTCAGCTGCCTCAAGCTTAACTAAATGACTGAAACAGCTCTTATGAAGATAAATCAATGAACAATGTCTACCTGAGCCTCGACCACTAAACACTTGGCTTCAGCCTATTTAGCTGACCCTTTAAGCAAATTTAGCAGCAAATTGACTAAATTGAGCGCCGACACTTGCTAAGAAATCTTTAGTGCCTTCATTATTTGGTTCAAGATTTTCATCAAATAGTTTATCTGATTGACCAATATATACTTCTGGTTGTTGCATTGTTGGCATATCCAAGAATACTAATGATTGACGTAACACATGGTTAGCCAAAACTCCTGAAATACCTGAGATAGATTGAGAAGCAACTAATGCTGGTTTACCACCCCAAACACTTTGTCCCCAAGGTCTAGAAGCAACATCTAACGCATTTTTTAACGCCGCTGTGATACTTCTGTTGTGTTCTGGTGTTACAAAAATAAATGCATCCTGAGCCGCAACTTCGTTTCTAAACGTTGTATACGCTTCTGGTGAATTTTCATCATAATCTTGATTGTATAATGGTAAATCCTTGATGTTTAAAAATGTCACTTCTGCATCTGCTGGAAGTCCTTTTACGATAGCTTTTGCTACTGCTTCTGAGTATGAATTCTTTCTAGTAGAGCCTACGATTACACCATATTTTGTCATAATTTTATTCCTCCAAACACTTACTAAAAGTAAGTTTATTTTATATACTGAGTATACGCCTTGATTCAAGATATTTCAAGCCTAAATTGACAAATAACACAAACTATTTTTTACTTTTATCATAAAACGATATTTAGCAATATACTCAAAACATAACATTTGTTATAAAATAACAATACGAACAAGGAAAACATCAGATAAAGAACGATAGCATAAAAAATACATCTATAAAAAACCGTTCTTCCATCACTAGTATGGTGTCTTAAAGTTATTCATAAATTGCTGGAAATCTGTCTTTGACTCACTCGCTAATCGATTATATTCAACAAGATCTATCGCTCCTTGTGAACAATAGAGGCAAACCAAACAAACATTTGAATAGTTTTGCTTCAATTCTAACTATTGTTCACAAGTACAAAAAGTATTTTTATCCCTTTTTTCTTATTTATATCCTATTTCCATATAATCACTAGTTTAAAGAAGCGAAATATTCTATAATATAATTAAAAAAAAGGACGATTAATAAAATGAAAAAAATAATTTTTTTAGCACTCACATGTCTTGTTTTTCTTATCGCGCCCTCTTCGGTAAACGCTATCAACATTGAGGAATCAGACACGTTAGAAAGTAGTCAGCAAGAAAATCCGCAAGAGACTAACTTTACAGATACTGAAGAAAAACATGTTAATCTTGATTTTTCCATGCTTGTAGGAACAGAGTGGACTTCTTCACTTAACGAAGAAGATATAATCGCTGGAATGAAAGCAAGTCTCTTTGATAACGCACTGGAAAAGAGTTCAAAGGGAATTACTTACACCCTGACAACCATTGACGGCACAATACTTAAAGCAAGTGATGGAGAAGAGATACTCTTTCCAAAACAATCCCTAAAAAACATCACCTTCTCACTATCGGAAGAGTACTCAAATGATTATTCAATCAATTATCGGGTATACTCGGATGACAATGTGTGGTCTGAATGGACTAAAGATGGGCTAACCGCTGAAAAATCAAAAAACGCTACTTATATAAAAAAGATAGAAGTATCACTAGAAGAAAAAACAGCGACTTATTCCCAAACAACACCTACAACAACAGAGACAGAGGTGCCTTCTGAGCCAGCCAAAGCTCCTTCTATTAGCTATGAAAGCCATGTTAAAGATATTGGCTGGCAATCGCCTGTCAAAGATGGTGAGCTGTCAGGAACGACTGGCAAAAAATTGAGAATGGAAGCATTGAAGATTCGATTAGAACATACTGAACTAACAGGAGGGATCTCTTACAGAGCACATGTAAAAGATATTGGGTGGCAAAGTTATGTCAGTGACGGTGCTTTAGCTGGAACAACTGGAAAAAAACTACAGATCGAAGCCATTCAGATTAAACTAACTGGTGAATTATCAGATCAATATGATGTATACTATCAAGTCCATTCAGCGCAGTTTGGTTGGCTAGATTGGGCAAAAAACGATAAAATTGCTGGTACAACAGGCTTCTCATTGGATATGCAGGCACTGCGCATCAAACTAGTTGGTAAAAACGAACCTGCTCCTGGAGCCACAACTACTCCAATGATAACCGCTCCAAAACTAAACTATCAAACACATATCCAAACTATTGGCTGGCAGAATCCTGTAACAAGCGGAACAATTTCTGGAACAACTGGAAAAAAACTACAGATTGAAGGTCTAAAAATCAATCTTACACATCCAGATCTCACTGGGGGAATCTCTTATAGAAGTCATATTAAAGATATTGGCTGGCAACAATATGTCAGCGACGGACTTCTCTCCGGGACAACTGGCAAAAAATTACAGGTAGAAGCACTTCAGATTAAGTTGACAGGTCAGCTTGCAGAAAAATTTGATGTGTATTATCAAGTTCACTCGGCAAATTTTGGTTGGCTTGACTGGGCTAAAAATGATCAACTTGCCGGGACAACTGGTTTTACTTTCAGCATTCAGGCTGTCCGAATCAAACTAGTCGTCAAAGGAAGTACTGCTCCTGGAACTACTAAAAAACCGGCAATAAAAGCACCTAAGCTAAGTACCCAAGCGCATATTAGCAATATTGGCTGGCAAGCAGCAGATACTAGCGGTAAGATCATTGGTACAACAGGAAAACGTCTGCCAATTGAAGGACTTAAGTTTAATGTCCCTAACTCTGACTTAAACGGGTCTATCCAATATAATTCTCATATCAAAAATATTGGCTGGCAAGGGTTCGTTGCCAATGGTGCACTTTCTGGAACAACTGGAAGAAGTCTTCAGATTGAAGCGATTCAAATACGACTTACAGGAGAGCTACAGAAATATTACGATATTTATTATCGTACACATGTGCAATCATTTGGTTGGCTAGGGTGGACTAAAAATGGTGAAAAAGCAGGAACTTCAGCTTTTGGTTATCGTATGGAAGCTATTGAAGTTAGACTTGTCCAAAAAGGAAAGTACGCACCAAGTCTTTCGAAAAGTTATCAGCAAAATGATTACTCTGAAAAATTAAAGAAAGTTCAGGATTTACTAAATAGAAAATATAATAGCCGTGATTTGGGAATTTATGTCATGCCCACAAATGGTCTTGGTTCTGCCTCTATAAATCCTAATACTGAATTTGTTGCGGCAAGCACTGGGAAACTTCCTGGAATCTACTATACTCAGAAAAAAATAAATTCTGGGGCAATGAAATTGAATCAGCCGTTACTTTATACCCCTCAAGTAAATAACTTTCGAGGCGCTTATTCACCTGAAGGTGCTGGAATTATGCCAAAATATGCAAATTATCAGTTTTATTCAGTTCAGACCGCTTTAAAAAATACAATACAATATTCTGATAATGTCGGAGCAAACTTTTTAGGATATTACTCGGCGAATCAATACGATAGAACCTTTTTAAATGAGATAAATTCTATTACAGGAAGAAACTGGAGTAGCTGGACATTGCGGGCAAGTGCTAAGCAAAATGCCTTACTCATTCAAGCAATCTATAAACTTGGTGGAGTTGCTAATCAATATTTACAGAACACAGTCTACGATGACCAACGAATTCCTAAATATCTTCCAGTTAAGGTTGGACATAAAATTGGTGATGTGGATTCTTATCGTCATGATGTTGCAATTGTTTATGCTAAAAAACCATACATCCTTAGTATAATGACTAAAAATTATGTTTCGTATGAAACGATCTCAGTTATTTCAAGAGATATTTATGCTATTATGAAATAATCTAGTTTATATGTGGGATAGCTGAAACCATTACGAACTAAATTATTTAACGTACTATTTTCATGATGTTAAAAGAAATACTTGTTGAACCTATTAAAAGGATTTCAACAAGTATTTCTTTTTTAGTATTGCCTAATTTAACTCTTTTTCCAAAACAAATGTATTCAAGAATAGAAACATTCACAAGTTCATCGTTCACTTTAACTATGCCACTATTCTAAAATCATACTCTTCCCACTTTTCGCTCAACAATCTGATAATAAACTTTCGATGTTTGCCAATACATCAGCAAATAAATAAAGAAGAAACTAATAACTGTTACACAACAAACGACCATGAAAAACTGCCAGTCTGTCAATCCAAATAAAACCAACAACTTCTGAATAAGTGGAAAAGCAAAAGCTAAATGCAGTGCTGCTAAGCTGATTGGGAAAAAGAAAACCATAAGAATCTGACTGCGAATCGTTTTTTGTACCTCTTGATGACTCATACCTACACGCTGCATAATGTCATATCGTGCTTGATCTTCTGTTCCTTCTGAAACCTGTTTATAGTAAATGATGATCCCAGCTGCAAGGGTAAATGTCAGTCCAAAGATAATGCCCATGAATAGAAAACCGCCGATAAAAGAAATTGAATCTTCTCGATCTAAATCTATTGAAGAAAAACTTAGGTCAGGAGAACGTTGAATTAAATACTCTCGTGCTGCATAACCAAAGGCTAAACGGTTTTCTGTTGTTCCTTTTAGATTTGCATAAAGAGAATACACCCTACCTTTCCCACTTTTTTCCGGTAAGGAATCCATGAGTATCTTTATTTGTTGCTCATCTTTGAAAATCATAAAGAACGTATCGATCAGACCATAATCGCTTTGTTGTAGAAAATCGATTTTGTCGATTTGCTTTTTGATCGTATAAGAATGATCGGCCATTTTAATCATTGATTTTTTGTACGTGCCTGTCAGCATGTATAACGCAATTTCACTATCTGACAACGTCAGCTGTTCACCAGTCAAGCGATTGTATTCTTCAGCGGTGATAAAATTAAACATCCCAGAATTGTCAAATGTAGTATCATCAGCACCTATATATTCACCATCCGCTTTTCTTGATAACAGTACATTATTACTTATTTGCATTAGCTTATTGTCAAGAAACTCAATATCGTTGTCTTTTGCTAAATGATTTAGCTCAGTGTTTATGTCTTCCATCTGCTCCTTGGTAAACTGATCTCCTTGTGCACCTACAGTCACATCAAATGGATTACGATTTTGCATAACATTTTCCATCCCAAAATAAAGACTAGCTGTCGTTGAAATAGTGACTAAAACCATTGTGCACAGAATACAAATACTCGCTAAACCTGCCGCATTTTGCTTCATTCGATAAATCATACTTGAAACAGAGATAAAGTGATTCGGTTGATAATAATAGTGCTTGTTCTTTTTTAACAGCTTCAATATTGCGATACTGCTGGCGGTAAATAACTCATACGTCCCGATGATCACCAATACAACAGCAATGAAAAAAAGAGAAAGAGCACTAAGCGGGGATTTGATCGTAATGGAGATATAATATCCAATGCCGATACAAGCAATTCCAGTAATCGCTGTCAGCCATTTCGTTTTCGGTTCCTTTTCACCATGTTGAGAGCCTCTTAGCAACTCGATCGGATTCGCTAAACGTAACTGTACGATATTCCATAGAAATAGCAAGCCGTATACTAATAAAAATAAGAGCGTAACAAAAATAATGCTTTCTATAGAAAAACTGTAAATAAATTGATCACCTAGCTGTGTTAATTTTTTCAAAGATAAAAAGCATAATTTAGCAAAAATAGAGCCGATGATCGTCCCGCAAACGATCGTGATTGCATAAGATAACAAGGTTTCCCAAAGCAGCATACGAGTCAGCTCTTTTTTACCCATTCCTAAAATATTATACAGTCCTAATTCTTTTTTCCGCTGTTTCAACAAAAAACTATTCGTGTATACAGAAAAAATAATTGTAAAAATCAAAATCACATACTGTCCAAAGCCAAAAAGTTGCTTCGCTGATGCAGCCGAAGGTAAGGTATCCATGCCTTTATTTTTCAATAAAATCTGTAAAATCACATTTATTACGACTAGAAAAATCATGGATAAGAGAAATGGCAGATAGACTTTTCGATTTTTTTTCAGATTGGTTGTGGCTAATTTAAAATAAAACATCGTTATGCCTCCTTTGTCAGCAAGGCTGTCGTAGTCTCTGAAATCAATGTCAAAAACTGCTCATTCGTTTGATTGCCTCGATGAAGTTGATTGAATACTTGTCCATCTTTAATAAACAAAACACGATTCGCATGACTAGCCGCAACTGCGCTGTGAGTAACCATCAATAGCGTCTGTCCATCATTATTCAACTGCTGAAACATATCTAATAACTGAGCAGAAGTCTTTGAATCCAACGCCCCCGTTGGTTCATCTGCTAAAATGATATCTGGTTTCGTAATAATTGCCCTAGCAGCAGCCACACGCTGCTTTTGTCCGCCAGATAATTCATAGGGATACTTGTCCAACAAATCGATAAGTCCCAGTTTAGATGCTAGTGGTGCCATGCGCTGTTCCATTTTGGCAACCGAAGCCTTTGCTAATACTAATGGCAAAAAGATATTGTCTCTTGCTGTAAACGTGTCCAGCAAATTGAAATCTTGAAATACAAAACCTAAATGATCGCGACGAAAAGCAGCAGAATCTTTTTCTTTGATACTGGAAAGGTTATTGCCCTTTAACAGTATTTCTCCAGTGGTAGGCTGATCTAGCGTCGCTAAAAGGTTCAATAACGTACTTTTCCCAGAACCTGATTCTCCCATAATTGCTACATATTCTCCTTCTTCCACAGAGAAGTTGATCTGCTTCAATGCTTCAACTTGATTACCACTAAATCGAGTCTGATAGATTTTCTTTACATTTTTGACTTCTAATAATTTCATTGTGCGTTCCTCCTGTTTATTTCCTTACCATTATCATAATTTAGGAGCGATCAAGATACTACTTACAGATAAAAAAACAAACTTACAATGCTGTAAGTTTGACTTCTTTATTCGGTTTGAAAGTGTTCCTGTGGAAAGTGAATAAAAAGTTTCGTACCAACTGCAACCTCAGATTCTACCGATAGAACCAGACCTATTTTTTGAGCAATTTTATCACTCATATATAGACCTAAGCCAGTAGCCTTTTGATGTTCACGTCCATTAAATCCTGTATAGCCTTGCTCAAAAATACGCGGCAAGTCTTCTGGAAGAATCCCAATGCCGGAATCTTTGACCACTAATGAATCTCCTTCATAATAGATCGTGATCTTTCCTTGATCCGGAGTATATTTAATCGCATTGAATAGGATCTGTTCAAGAATAAACGTTAGCCACTTTTCATCACTGACTATCCCTTCTCTGACTGGTTCAATAGACACGGTTAGATTTTTTTGAATGAAAAATGCCGCATACTTTTTGACCGTCAGCCGAATCAACTGATTCAAATCAACAGTCTTTAATACTAAATCATTATTGACATGATTCATTCTTAAATACTGCAGCATCATATGCAAATATTCTTCAATTTTAAACAACTCCGCTTTCATCGCAGGTGCTGGATCTGCCTGTGCCTGTACTAAAAGATCTAAAGCAGCAAGCGGCGTTTTGATTTGATGACTCCATAAGCTGTAATAATCGATCAATTGATTATTGCGCTCGTCATTCGTCAATTCGAGTTGTTCTTTTTGTTTTACGGCTGCTAAAAATAGCTCAGAATAATCTTTTTCCAACAACGAATAGGTCTTTTTAGGAAGCAGACCGAATTGACTACTGTGAAAGTTAGTTATTTTTTTGATTCGCTCCAATTCGTTATGGATCCGGCGATAACGTAAAAAGTAGTAGACCGACACAATAAATAGAAAAAGAAACGTAAATGCGACTGCGTCAATAAAAGGTTCCAATGGGAGCTCCCACAAATAAAATGTAAAGAAAAAAAGAAAGCAAAGCAGCATATATGAACCATACACTAAAAAGCGTTCTCGTATAAAAAAGAGGACTAGTTTTATTTCAGCATAATATTTATTCATCGGCTGTCTCCAGAAGATAGCCTTTATTTTTCACTGTTTGAATACTATCATCTAAAGTAATCACTGAAAGTTTTTTTCGCAGCCGAGTCATATTGACTGCTAATGTATTGCTGTCAACGAATTCATCGCCTTCCCACAACTTTTCCATGATTTCTTCTCGAGATACGATTTTACCCGCTTTTTGAAATAGCAACAATAATATTTTACTTTCATTCGGAGTTAGCAGAACTGTCTCATTGCCAAATTTCACTATATTTTCTTGAGGATTCAACTCATACGATTGATAGGTATATTTAAGCGGACTATTGCCAAATTGGTAACTACGACGCAGCAACGCTTGAATTTTAGCAACCAATACAGATAAATCAAACGGCTTGGCCATAAAATCATCTGCTCCTAAATTCATCGCCATGACCATATTCATATTATCACTAGCAGAAGATAAAAAAATAATCGGCAGTTCTGAATAGTTACGAATTTCTTGGCACCAATAAAAGCCATTGTAAAAGGGAAGAGAAATATCTAGTAAAACTAGATCGGCTTCAAATGCTTGAATCTCCTGACTTACATGTTGAAAATTCGCTACTTTACTGCAGATAAAGCCCCATTTTGTCAAATGTTGCTCAATGACTTCCGTTATTACTGGATCGTCTTCAACAATGAATATTCTTTGATTCATAGATAGTTAACCTCCACAATCTATACAGCTATTTCTTGTTCTTATTTTATCATTAATTTCCATCTAAGAATCGCTCTCTTTAAAAAAAATAAATTTTACTCGCTTTTGAGAATAGATCTAAATCGAAAATCAGTCTAAAATGGAGGGGTTATACCTAAAAAATAGAATAGACAGCGAGAAGAAGCTGCTCTTAATGAGCTAAATGCTTTTTTCTCGTCTGTCTATTTTGTATTTAATTGACTATTTTATTTTTACTAAACGGCTTTTTAATATGCTTCAACTATCGATTTGTTAGCACTTAATAAATATCCGTTATTCGTAATCAATCTCGGAATTCCTGTAGAACTTTGTGTCATGCCAATAATTATAAATGACGTCCCTACATCATAGGTTTTGTTATCCATACAACCATTTTTAAAATCAACATCTTCTCGTGCATAGACACCATCTGCCACCTTCAATCTTACTCGTCCCGGATTCGTTGGATAGTAATTATTGAACAACATACCTGAATACACTTTGACAACAGCTTTGTTGGAAGAAAGTAGATGTCCCGATGAAGTAATCAATCGTGGATGACCACTGCTACTTTGTGTCATACCAACAATATAAAAAGGCGTTCCTACGTTATACGTTTTATTGTTGATCAAACCATTTTTAAAATCGACATCATCTCGTGAATATAAGCCATCTGTTGTCTTCAATTCAACCTTAACTGGATTAGTCGCAAAATAATTGGTAAACATAGCACCAGAATACACTTTGACAACAGCTTTGTTGGAAGAAAGTAGATGTCCCGATGAAGTAATCAATCGTGGATGACCACTACTACTTTGTGTCATACCAACGATATAAAAAGGTGTTCCTACGTTATACGTCTTATTATTGACTAAACCATTTTTAAAATCGACATCATTTCGTGAATATAAGCCATCTGTTGTCTTCAATTCAACCTTAACCGGATTAGTCGCAAAATAATTAGTAAACATCGAACCAGAATACACTTTGACAACAGCTTTGTTGGAAGAAAGCAAATGTCCTGACGAGGTAATCAGTCGTGGATAGCCCGTACTATTGTATGTCAATCCTGTAATGTAAAATGGTGTTCCTTTCTTATATTTTACGTTTCCAACCAATCCATTTTTGAAATCTCTATCAGTTGCTGCATATAAACCATCTTCTGTTTGTAGCTCTACTTGTACAGGATTTACATTGAAATAATTAGGAAATGCAAGATCGCATTGTTCAACCAAAGATTTATTTGCTGTTAACAAGTGCCCTGAACCCGTTACTAATCTTGGAATACCAGCTGACGATTTTTTGATTCCTTGAATAAAGAATTTCGTTCCTGCAGCAAAGGTTCCCAATACAGCACCGTTTTTAAAATCGACATCATTCGCTCCATACAAACCATCAGCTTTCTTCAACATGACGCTGCCAGGATTAACCTCATAATAATTTGAATTACCAGTGGTTGGTAAATCTTTAAAATGAATATATCCATCCACATTATTACTATTGATCCATCGATTATTATAACGCCCTGAACCAGCTGGATTGTTATATTCTTCGATCAATACCTGACCATTTTTTACTTCTGCCACCCAAGCAACATGGAAACCCGCATTCCACCATGCCACTGAACCAACACTAGGGTTCTTATCGACTTTATAGCCCATGCTTTGCGCATTTTGCCCCCATACATTAGCGTTCCAATTACTTGGCGGTCTTGAGATATTAAATTTATTTACTACACTTAATCGATTTGCCACAAAAGATGTACATTGTCGTGTATACATCCCCCATGAATCCACTGCTCCATTAATGGGCAGATTTTTCCATTTACTTGGATAGTCGTCACCAATCAATACCATATTAAAAACCTCTTTTCTTTTTTTCCTAATACATCAAAGTGAGATCTCATTTCTCTATCAGGTACCAATAGTATAAAATAAAAACCTAAATAAAAACTTTTTAATTCCTTTCGTTTTTCTCCTTTATTAAGTTAACATCCATTTCTTAAAAATCAGTCGGAGGTCGGGTGTCATTGTCTGACGACTCTGTCATACTTAGGATAACAAATAACTTTTCGGAGGTTCAAATGAAAATAAATATGGTTGCGTTAGTTGGGTTGCTGTTCTTAGATTTGATTTTAGTGGGAATTGGTATTGCGTTGATTGCGCTCGTTTTTTCTTTGTGGGTGGTGGTTGTTTCTTTTATTGCCTCACCATTTTTAGTAGTGGTTGCCCACTTTTTAGATTTTCAAGAATTCACGATTTGGCGAATTGTTTTAGGTTCCGTTTTTGCTGCGCTTAGTTTTACAGTCATACTTCCTTTTGCGAAAACTGCTACGAGCAAAGTAAAACAGTTGTTTATCAATTATTTTGTATTTCATCAGCAAAGTTTATATAAATAATCACCTGCTTTTACAAATAAAAATATGGCTTAGAAACAACTATACAGTTGTTTCTAAGCCATATTTTTTATATTGTTCTATCCATTATCTTTCATTGCTGCTTTTAAAGCTTGGGCTAATGCACTTTCTTCTGGCTCTTCTTTTTGAGCGTATTTTTTCATCAATTTGCGTTCTTCATGTTTTGACAGCTTCTTGCTTCGTTCTTTTTTATCTTGCATTTTTTCAGTGATCGAGCAATATTTACATTTGAAATAAGCGCCATTTTTGCCATCGATGATTTCCATTTTCCGATGACATTGAGAACAACGATGATTTGATAGCTTCGGATCTTTTCTTCTACGATAGCTACACTCTTGGTTTGTGCATACGTAGATCTTTCCATCTTTGGTATTTTTCTCGCGTAAATTTGACCCGCAGTCTGGACATTTTTTCTGTGTAATTGAAAAGTCTTGATATTTGCTTTCACTTTGCTTGATTTCACTAACTAATTTTTTAGTATCCTGTTCGATTTCCTTTAAGAAAACCGTACTGCTTTGTTTTCCTTTAGCAATCGCTTCAAGTGTTTTTTCCCATTTTTCTGTTAGCTCAGGTGTAACGAGAGAAGGATTGACCAATTCAAGCAGTTGTTTTCCTTTTGAAGAGACCATTAACCCGCTGTTGGTTCGTTCCATCAATTCTGATTTGATCAGCTTTTCAATAATTTCGGCACGAGTCGCTGGCGTTCCTAAACTGTGTTTTTCCATTAACCCTAATAAGGTGCCTTCAGTCAATGGTTTAGGCGGTGTAGTTAATTCTTTATTGATCGTAAAGTTCGGTGCAATGACCATCCCTACTTTCCAATCAACAGAGGGAACACTCTCCTCTTTTTCCTGTTTCCAGCCGGCAACTTCGACCTTACTTTGACGGAAAATAAATTGCTCTTTACCAAAACTGACCGTTACTTTGGTTTGTTTTGTACGATGAGGCTCAGCAAACATTCCTAAAAAACGTGTGACGATCATATTATAGATCTTTTGTTCATCACCACTCAATTTTTCGTAACGCGCACGTTGTTCTGTTGGGATCAACGCATGGTGATCAGTGACCTTTTCATTTTGAAAGACTTTAGTCAATTTCACTTGGGCACCGTTTTTGATATAGGTTTTTACTTCTGGGGCGAAGTCACTGACTGCCTGTAATCGTTCTTTCATTGTTGCTTTCATATCTGTTGTTAAATATTTACTATCTGTTCTTGGATAGGTCACGATTTTATGAAATTCATATAAGCTTTGAACTAAGGATAGAGTTTTCTTAGCTGAAAATTGGTAGCGCTGATTCGCTTCTCTTTGAATTTCAGTTAAGTCATAAGGCAACGGTGCTTGTTCGGTTTTGCTTTTTTCCTGAATATCCGTTACTTTGCCTTTCCCTTCGCTTAGTTTTTTTACAAAAGCTTCTACATCATTTCTTTCTTTAAAGCTATACGGGTTACTTTGAACGAGTTTCGCCTTTTCTTTTTGAACATGTAAATCTACAGAAAAATACGTTTGCGGTCTAAAGCTTTCGATTTTCTTTTCTTGTTGGCGAACCAATGACAAGGTCGGCGTTTGAACACGGCCAGCTGAAAGACTATCTTGATATTTAACAGTTAATGCTCTGGTCACATTTAGACCAACTAGCCAATCAGCTTTAGCTCGCGCAAGAGCTGAATCATATAAATTGTCGTATTCTTTCGCTGGTCTTAATTTTTTAAAGCCATCTTTGATCGCTTTATCTGTTTGAGAGGAAATCCATAATCGTTTGACAGGCTTATTAAAATGCACATACTCCAAAATCCAGCGAGCAACCAATTCCCCTTCACGACCTGCATCTGTTGCGATTACTGCCTCTGAAACATCTTTACGATTCGCCAATTGTTTGATAGCTTTTAATTGATGTCCTGTTTTAGGTAGCGGCTTAATGCCTAAATTTTTGGGAAGCATCGGCAAGGTTTCCATTTGCCACGATTGCCACTCTTTATTAATATCCTCCGGCATTTTTAATCCTAATAGATGTCCTAAGGCCCATGTTACGATGACTGTTGGCCCTTCATAATAACTTTTATTTTTTTGATTTGCTCCTAGCACCTTGCTTAAGTCTTTGGCAACACTAGGTTTTTCAGCAATAATCAGTTGTTTGTTTGCCATTTTCGTCACTCACTTCTCTATGATTTTATATGTAGTTTGATCCATTTCAAAAATTCAATGCCTTTATTTTAACACATTCTACAGCTCCATTGCGGTCTACTAAAATCTTTTTATTGAAATGTAACGTTTAAAAGGATATACTTACTATTAGTAAGTATATAAACTAAAGGAGAACTTATGATCACAATTGAATTTTTTCACGATGTTATTTGCAGTTTTTGCTTTCCAATGTCTTATCGCATGAGACAAGTCCAAAAAGAAATGAGCGATATCAACATTGTTCATTGTTCGTTTGCTCTAGCTTGGGAACCAGAACACCTTGCTCAAATGTTTGGTTCCAGAGAACAAGCGAAAAAGGAGATCCTGTCTCACTGGACACAGGCAAACCAAAATGATGATTTACACCGTTTCAATATTTCAGGCATGGAACAGGCAGATTTTCCCTTCCCCACTTCTAAAAACGGTTTGATTGCCGCTAAAGCAGCAAGGATCATTGCTGGAGAAGAAGGCTATTGGCAGATTTTTGATGCATTACAGGAAGCACTTTTTGTTCACAATCAAAATATTGAGGATCTTAATGTCATTTCTTCTATTGTTCAAAAAAGTACACTTGATTTTGAACAATGGCAACAAGCCTTTCACGATCCTAAAACGCTCGCTCTTGTCGAATCCGATTTTCAATTAGCTGATAAATACCAATTATCAGGGGTGCCAGCCTTGATCGTCAATGGAAAGTATTTGATCAATGGCGCTCAGCCTCTGGAGCAAATCATTCAAGCACTTAAAACTATTCAGGAAAAGGAAGCGCCAATCATCGAAGTTATTGATACAAACCAGCCCTCTGATGCTTCATGTACTATGGAAAATGGCAAATGGATATGTAAAGATTAATAAAAAGTTGAGCTGAAAACGTTGCACCTTGAAAAATAAGTCATCAGACAAAATTCTCTCCCAGCTGAGAGTTGAGACTAAAATCAACACTATATTTTAATATATAGATAGAAGCTATGTTCAATCAAAACAGGAAGAATCACTGGCTTCCTTATAACTCAATTTTTCAAGTTACATTTCGCATAAAGCGATTGTTGGAAATGATCCTATGCATTTTGAAGCTATCACTTTTGATTGCCGTATGTTTTCAGTGATTTACTTTTTCAAAAAAAAAAGAAAATATAGAGCATAAGATACACGTTTGATATCTTATGCTCTATATTTTTAAGCGAAGCTGGATTTACAACATTTCGGTTTTCCACAATCATTGTTGCGCTCATGAAAATCATCTCCACTTTCAAAAGTCACTGACTGATTGTCCTTTAATAAGGCTAACCCTTTGTATTGCTGCAAATCTTCATCGCACTCTTCACACCAGCGTTCGTCTCCATCATTCCAAAAAGCAGCTAAATAGTTTACTTTAGTATTTATGTATTCATAGGTGGACGAGAGTTCCTGCCATTTTTTTATGTAGTAACGTTCAGCTTCTTCTAGGCAATCAAACGTTTTATCTTCTTCGACATCTTCTTGCCAGTCTTCAAAAAACCACCACGGCTCATTATCGCCATACATGGTAATCACTTGATACATCCATGAATCACTCCAATTCTTTCTACAAGTGCTATTCTAGTTACTTAAACAAAAACTTTCAACTTAAGTGCTTGTGAAATACTTTTGTTTAAACCTTCATTATTTTTATTTTACCATAAGTACCGACTGCTAAAAGAATAAATTTTTACTTTTGTATCTGATTGCGAATAGAAAAGGCTTTTGCTAAAATATGAATAGTATAGAAAGGACATTTTTAGTATGAAAAAACCTGTATTTTGGAATTCCATCGGTATTTATTTACTTCTTTATAATAACATCCTGCTCATTGTTTCTTTGATCATGGCTTTAAAAGCTGTCGTTGAAGGGAATGGGACCTTCGGCGGAGATGTTTGGTATCAAATGTTAATTTTTCTTGTGTATATCATTGTCATTGCCGGACTGCTGACAGGTGGAAAAAAGGGCTATATTTTATCCTGTCTGTTTATTCCCTTTATTATTCTTCAATATTTTTACCCACCGATCATGGTGAGTCTATTGCCTAAAATGGTGATGCTGGCTTTTCGCGTAATAGAACTCGTATCATTTATCTATTTGATTTTGTCCCCAGATTCTCAAGCATATATTCGCACAGTTGATCAAAAAAACGAGTAGAATATCTACTCGTTTTTTTCTATACATATTGCAGTACTTTTTCTTCTTGGTATGCTTGGTCGATCAATCCACCGCCAAGACATTCCATTCCATCATAAAAAACTACGGCTTGTCCAGGAGTAATTGCTCGGACTGGTTCAGCAAAAATAACTTTTGCTGTCGTACCGTCGCCAGTTAAAACAACTTTAACGGGTACGTCTTGTTGACGATAACGGAACTTCGCTGTACATTCAAATTCTTTCGGCATGTCAGTATCCACTGTAAAATGAATCTCACTTGCATCTAAATGAGTTGCATACAAACGTTCATGATGGAAGCCTTGTCCAACATACAACGTATTGGTTTCTAAATCCTTACCGATAACAAACCACGGTTCTTGCGAGCCTTTGCCACCACCGATACCTAGACCTTGACGTTGACCGATCGTATAATACATCAAACCGTCATGTTGTCCTTTGATTTCTCCATCTAAGGTAACCATATTCCCCTTTTTAGCGGGTAGATAGTTGCTTAGAAATTGTTTAAAATTCTTTTCTCCAATGAAACAAACACCGGTAGAATCTTTTTTCTTCGCAGTTGCCAAATTGGCTCTTTCAGCAATTGCACGTACTTCTGACTTTTCCATGCCGCCTAAAGGAAACATGGTTTTCGCTAATTGAGCTTGTGAAAGTTGGCTCAAAAAATACGTTTGATCTTTATTGTTATCAACACCGCGCAACATACGCACCGTGCCATCTTCTTTTCGTTCTATTTGAGCATAATGTCCTGTTGCCACATAATCTGCCCCTAATTGCATCGCATAATCCAAAAAGGCTTTGAATTTGATTTCCTTGTTGCACATTACATCTGGGTTCGGCGTGCGTCCGCGGCGATATTCCGCTAAAAAGTATTCAAATACTCGATCCCAATATTCTTTTTCAAAGTTGACTGAATAATAAGGAATACCAATTTGGTCTGCTACTTTTGCGACATCTTTATAGTCTTCTGTAGCTGTACATACACCATTTTCGTCAGTATCATCCCAGTTTTTCATGAAGATACCCACGACATCATAGCCTTGCTCTTTTAAAAGCAGTGCTGTAACAGATGAATCCACACCGCCACTCATGCCTACAACAACACGAGTTTTGCTGTTATCTGTCATTTGATCACCATCATTTCAATTTAGATTCTGAAATCATCCACGATTTGAAGGTCGTAACTTTTCAGTGATACTTATTATACTAGGATTTTAGAAGATGTAAAGGTATTGAGTGAGAACTCCTTGTTTTCTTAGGAAACTTTTCTTCATTCTAACAAAAAATAAGACACAATCATAAAAGATTGTGTCTTATTTTTTTGTTAGAAACTATGCTTTTTCCAGCACACCACGGCTGATCATACCGTCCATCAAGAAATAGAATTTTTCTTGACTCATTGCATGAGCATCACTTTTAAAAATATTCATCGCTTTTAAGCCATTCGCTGTTGTTACGGACATTTTTAGTGTCTTTAAATCATTAGCGATCGTGATTTTTAGTTTGAAGCCGTCTTTACTTTGTGGTGTTGCGTTCAGTGGACGAATCAACTGAAAGTTGCCAGAGTTTGTTTCGACAAAACCGTTATCTTTTAATGTATATTTCTTTGCTTGTTCATTTACTTTGTAATAGACTTCAGAGCCTTCTACTGTTGCTTTATTTTCAAATGCCATTTTTCCACCTCATTCATTCGTTGTCACTTCTATTATAATTGTTACAATAATTTTTTTCTACCATTAATCAGTTTTTCTTTTGTTACTGCCGGATTTTCTGAATCGTTTGGATCAAAATTTGGGTAAAACGCTCGATTTGTTCATCGGTATTGTTTAAACCAAAGCTAACCCTTACAGATTCTTTGATTGCGGGATGATTTTTTCCATACATAGCTTCAAGAACATGAGAAGGTTCGACTGTTCCTGCTGTACACGCTGATCCTGTTGAAATTGCTACACCTTGCAAATCCAGATGCATCAATAATAAGTCACTCGAAACGTTAGGAAAATACAGATTTACGATATGCGCCAACTTATTTTCAGGATTCCCGTTGATCTGATACTCGATGCCCGCTTGATCCAACTTTTCTAAAATCAAGGCTTGATAACGAGTATACGCATGATGACGCTGCTCTTTTTCAGTATCTGTTAAACACTCTACGGCTTTGCCTAAACCAACAATACCAGCAACGTTTTCTGTTCCAGCTCTGCGTTTTTCCTCTTGCTCTCCGCCATGTAAAAAAGCAGGAAGTGAGATTTCATCACTTTTATAAAGAAAACCGACGCCTTTCGGTCCATTGATTTTATGAGCTGAAATACTAAGTAGATCGATGCCAAGTTCATGTGGATAGATGCGCTCAGAACCATACGCTTGAACAGCATCTGTGTGAAAAACTGCTGAATGATTCTTCAATAATGAGCCAATTTCTTTGATCGGCATAAGATTCCCTATCTCATTATTGCCATACATAATCGAAACTAGAATCGTATCAGGACGTAATGTCTGTTCGAGATCTGAAACAGTCAGTTCGCCTTTTTCATTCACTGGAAGATAGGTAACATCAAACCCGATCGATTCTAAATACTTCATTGTTTCTAAAACAGCAGGGTGCTCGATTGCTGTCGTGATCAGGTGCATTCCCTGATTTTTTTTGGACAAGGCTGTTTCAATAATGGCAGTGTTGTCGCCTTCAGTGCCACCGCTATTAAAAATGATTTCATGTGGTCTGACTTGAAGACTTTGAGCAATCACTTGGCGAACATTTTCAATTTTACGATGCGCTTGTCGTCCAAACGTATGGATACTAGAGGGATTTCCAAATGTGTGTGCCATTTCGTCTGCCATCACTTCAATGACGTTTGGATGCATCGGTGTAGTTGCTGCATGATCTAAATATATCGGTGTCATTGCACTCGTCCTTTCTGAACCACGTTTAATGAGGTTATTTTAACATAAGTGAATCTGTTCCTCAAAGCTGTTAATCATTTGGTAAATTGTTTTTCTTTTCGATAGGTATAGATATTGCCATAGGTAAAGACTGCGATCGCTAACCAAATAAAACCAAACGCGATAAATTGTTCCGCTGAATAAGGTTCGTGGTATAAAAAAAGTGCCGACAGCAGCATTAAGGTCGGTCCTACATACTGAATAAAGCCTAAAATAATGTAAGAAATCCGTTTGGCAGCCTCTGCAAAAAGTAATAAAGGAATGGCTGTAACTATCCCGGCACCGACTAATAACATATTGGTGGATAGCTCATAGTTCATGAAACCTTGTTTTGAAAAAAATAGTACATAAATCAACGCAAGCGGCAAAATAACAAATGTTTCAATGGTCAAACCTGTATATGAGCTGACAGATACACCCTTTTTGATCAATCCGTAAAAGCTAAACGTTACTGCCATAATCAAAGGAGCAAGAGGCAATTCCCCTGTTTGAATCGTCAATAACAAGACCCCTGTGAATGCCAACGCGCAGGCGATCATGCCAGAACGGCTTAATTTTTCTTTTAAAATCAACGTCGCCAGTAAAACATTGACCAACGGATTCATATAATAACCTAAACTTGCTTGGGTCACATGACCTTGACTAACCGTATAGATGAACGTAAACCAATTCAATGAAATCAAAATAGCCGCACAAATAATCGCAAGTAGTTTCTTCTTCTCTTTCAGTACACTTTTCACTTCTGCTAAAAACAACGTCCATTTTTTTGTGAGGAAAATATAAAGCAACATAAATACAAACGACCAAATGATTCGATAGCACAAAATATCAAGTGGATCGACCATCGGCATCAGCTTCCAATATATTGGAATAATCCCCCAAAATATATATGCAATGAACCCTAACAAAACTCCCTTTCTTTGCTCTTTCAATAAAACAACTCCCCTTCGTATTCAATAAAAAGAAGTTCAGTGTAAACGCACTGCTGAACTTCTTTCTTTCGTAAAACAATTAATAACTATTTTTCTTCTAAACGAAACAGCGGGCTCATCGGTGTATTCTCATGAATCCGTTTCACTGCTTCTCCCATCAATTCTGCACAAGAAACAATATTCAGCGCTTTAGGCTGACGTTCTTCAGAGATGAACACTGAATCTGTTACACAAATTTGTTCGATCGGCGAATCATCAAGTGTTTGTTTGGCTCCTTTTGAAAGTAAGCCATGAGAAGCACAAGCATAAATGCATTTAGCTCCATTTTTCTTCAAGATTTTGGCAGCGGTAGTCAGCGTTTCTCCTGTATTTAAGATATCATCGACTAAAATACAGGTTTTTCCTTTGACTTCACCAATCACATAACCGGAACGCACACCATCGACTTCGTCTTGATCAATGATCGCCAAGGTGGCATCAAGATACTCAGACAAGCTTCTAGCCCGTTGAACACCACTATTCTTTGGCGAAACCACCACAACATCTTCACCGGTTGTTCCTTGTTTGCGATAATTATGAGCGAATAAAGGCATCGTAAATAAATTATCTACAGGAATATCAAAGAATCCCTGTACCTGAACAGTATGTAAATCAAGCGTCAATACTCGGGTGGCGCCTGCTTCTTCTAATAAATTAGCGACTAGCTTGGCGGTGATTGGTTCTCTTGGTTTTGCTGTGCGGTCTTGTCGTGCATAGCCATAATAAGGTAAGACAACATTAATCGTTTTCGCACTGGCCCGTTTTAACGCATCGATCATGATCAATAACTCCATCAGATGATCATTTACAGGCAAATTAGTTGATTGAATAAGAAAGACATGGTCCCCACGAATACTCTCTTCGATATTGATTTGAATCTCTCCATCACTAAATTGCCGAACCGTACTCTTTCCTAATTCAGTCCCGACAACCTCAGCTATTTTTTCCGCTAAAGGACGATTGGCATTCAAACTAAAGATACGTAATGTTTTATCTTGGTATTTTTGGGTCATGATTTCCTCCGTGTTCCTGGTATTTTTGCTCTAATATGATTAAAAGCTTCAATAGTTATTTTACCATTGATTGAAAAAAAAATCATTGATCTTTTTCTTTCACCTACGAATTCCTGTTTTTTCGAGAGTGATCTATGCTTACAAAATTGTTCGTTAAATCACATAACATCACATTGCACATGACTGTCACTCATCAGTAAAATAAGAATATATTGGAGGTGATTCGCGTATGCACCATAAAAAACATCACAAAAAAATGAATCCGTGGATACCTGTACTCGTTATTTTACTGTTGATTATTGTTGTAGGTCTAGAAATATATTTGCTCTTTTTTCAACAGCCAACGACTTCTATCACCACACAGGAGACAAGTGAGTCGACGATTCAAACCACGCAGTCTTCGGAAACTCTTACGGACAGTGCTAAAAATGCTGAAAACTTCAATCAAACCGTCGAGCCGCACTCTACACTTGCTAAGGAATTACAGCAGAAGCTGATCGATAAAAAATTTACAGGCACAGCCCTAGTGGTTCATCAAGGAAACATTGTTCTACAAAAAGGATTTGGGCATGCCAATGTTGCTGAAAGTAGACCAAATACAGAGCAATCTACCTTCCAAATCGGTTCAATCCAAAAAGCACTGACTGCTGTTTTAGTTTTGCAGCAAGTCCAAAAGAACCAGCTTGCTTTAGATCAAACCTTAAATAACTTTTATCCTTCTGTCCCAGGCAGTGAAAAAATAACGATTCGGCAATTGCTTTCTATGCGTTCTGGTTTGTATCAAAAGGACTATCCAACTGAAATGATGTCCGATGATGACTTTCTTCATTTTTCGATCACTCATGCGCAAATGGGCAACTATGGAAAATATAAATACGATGGCGTCAATTATCGAATACTAGCAGGGGTTTTAGAGCGAGTAACAAATCAAACGTATCGTGAATTGTTCAATCAAACTTTTGTTCAGAATGCTAAATTGATGCACACAACTTTTTATGACGACTTTTTGACCTCTTTCAATCGAACATATGCCTATGAAAATGTTTCTGGTAAAGACTTCGGGGATGAAATCATGGATAATCATTTAACCTTCGATCAAGAAGTTGGTACTGGGAACGTCGCTATGACGGTGGGTGACCTTTACCTATTTTATGCACACCTATTTGAAGGAGACTTTATAAGTAAGCAGCTCATGAGCGAACTATGGACTCCCGATACAGAGACCAAGTATATGGGCGGACTATACAACTTTCCCAGCTACATCAAAGGACACGGATCTGAAGCTGGTTTTGAATCCAATGCACTATTCTCAAAAGATCAACAAGATGCGGTGATTCTCTTGTCAAACCAACATCCTAAGGACAAAACTAATTCGGACCTAGCGAATGCACTGTTTAATTTACCGGGACCTTATCAAGCATAACTTGTCCAACAGACAACACAAAAGTCTCGTCTTTACTTCTGCTGCTGATCTACAATAAACAAATCTGGAGCGTAACTCATAACGTTGCGTTCCATATTTTTAGGTTCACCTAAAAAAACTTGCTTTCGTTTTAGCTTTGTCTTATACTTATTTTAAGGCAAACCTAAAAAGGAGGTTTTTTTATGTCTATAACTAATAATAACATTACAGTCCAAAATTTGACTGTTAGCTATCAAGGACAAAAAGCATTATTGGACATTTCGTTACAGCTAGCTGCTGGAAAGATCACTGGGATTATCGGGCCTAATGGTGCTGGTAAATCCACTTTTCTAAAAGGCCTATTAGGGTTAATCAAAGCTGATTCTCGAACGGTTCTTTTAGGAGAGGCGCCCATCGATACTCAAAAGAAACGCATCGCCTATGTTGAACAGCGCAGTGCTTTAGATCTTTCTTTTCCTATCAACGTATTGGAAGTTGTTCTTTTAGGAACGTATCCCAAATTAGGCGTGTTTCATCGCCCCAAAAAACAGGAAAAAGAAAAAGCATTATCTGCACTTAAAACTGTTCAGCTGGAAGCTTTCGCTAAAAGACAGATTGGTGAATTATCAGGAGGACAGCTGCAGCGTGTCTTCATTGCGCGTGTTTTAGCTCAAGAGGCAGATATCATTGTTTTAGATGAACCTTTTGTCGGGATCGACATGACCAGTGAAAAAGTCATTATGGATATTCTTAAACAGCTGAAAAACGCTGGTAAAACGATTGTGATCGTCCATCATGATCTTCATAAAGTAGCTCATTACTTTGACGATGTGGTTATTTTAAAGAAAGAGCTGATTGCTTTTGGTCCAGTAGCGACAACCTTTACCAATAAAAATATTCAGCTTGCCTACGGAGAAACTATGGGCGACATTATCATTAAAGGAGTGGCGGATGCATGATTACAAATTTTATTGACGGACTGGTTCGGTACCAATTTTTACAAAACGCGTTGATCACTTCGGTCATTGTCGGTTTAGTTTCAGGAGTGATCGGTTCATTTATTGTTTTAAGAGGGATGTCTTTAATGGGTGATGCCATTTCCCATGCGGTTCTTCCCGGAGTAGCCGCTTCTTATATGTTTGGTGTGAATTACATCTTTGGCGCTTCTATTTTCGGAATCCTTGCTGCTTTGTTAATTGGATTTATCACACAAAAAAGTCAGTTAAAAAATGATACTGCTATCGGTGTTGTGTTCAGTTCGTTTTTTGCACTTGGGATCATTATGATTTCTTTTGCTAAAAGCTCTACCGATCTTTATCATATCCTTTTTGGAAATGTATTGGCTGTGCGAGATTCAGATATCTTGATTACAGTGATCGTAGGTATCGTTGTACTTATTTTTGTTGGATTGTTTTATAAAGAATTGCAAATTACCTCTTTTGATCCAACAATGGCACAGGCTTATGGCTTAAATGTGCAGTTTTTCCATTATGCTTTGATGTTTTTATTAACCCTTGTTGCTGTGTCTTCATTGCAAACAGTCGGCACGATTTTAGTTATTGCGATGTTAATTACACCAGCAGCCACTGCGTATCTTTTGACCACTCATTTACCAACAATGATCAGTTTGGCCTCATTATTCGGTATCTTAAGTTCAATTATTGGGCTATTTTTCAGCTACTCTTATAATTTAGCCTCTGGAGCTACGATCGTATTAACTGCTGCAGCATTTTTCATTCTTGCCTTTTTATTCTCACCGAAAAAAGGACTACTATTTGCCAATAAATCAAAGGAAGAGGTGTCTGTATGAAAAAACTACTTTTAACTATCGTTGCTTGTGCAAGTCTATTTTCACTTGCAGCTTGTCAAACAAATACTGGGGATAAAGCAGAATCAAACAAGCTAAACATCGTTGCAACAAATTCGATTCTTGCTGACATGACAAAAAATGTTGGTAAAGATCTAGTCAATATTCATAGCATCGTCCCTGTTGGAACAGATCCTCATGAATACGAGCCTTTACCAGAAGATATCGCTAAAGCGTCTGAAGCGGACATCTTATTCTTTAATGGACTAAACTTGGAAACTGGCGGCAATGGCTGGTTCAACAAATTAATGGAAACAGCAAAGAAAAAAGAAAATGAAGACTATTTTTCTGTCAGCACCAATGTTCAACCCATGTATTTAACCAGTGCTGGCCAGGAGAACGAGCAAGACCCCCACGCTTGGTTGGATATTCAAAATGGAATTTTATATGTGGAAAAAATTAGAGATACATTGATTGACAAGGATCCTGAAAATAAAGTAACGTACGAGCAAAATGCTGAAGCTTATATTAAAAAGTTAACAGCACTAGATCAAGAAGGAAAAGAAAAATTTGCTGATATTCCTGAAAGTAAGAAGTTGTTAGTAACTAGTGAAGGAGCATTCAAATATTTTTCAAAAGCGTACGGATTGACCGCTGGTTATATTTGGGAGATCAACACGGAAAGTCAAGGAACACCTGATCAAATGAAACAGATTATCGATAAGATCCATCAAACGAAAGTTCCCGCTCTTTTTGTTGAAACAAGTGTAGATAAGCGTAGTATGGAACGTGTTTCCAAAGAAACTGACCTGCCGATCTACAGCACGATTTTTACTGATTCTCTTGCTAAACAAGGAGAAGAAGGCGACAGTTATTATTCAATGATGAAATGGAATTTAGAAAAGATTCATGAAGGTCTGACACAGTAAAAGGGTGAGCCAAATGTCACTTAGGTTCGAGCAATACAAAAATCGAACAATACGATTTTTGTATTGCTCGATTTTTTGTGAAATTGGCGAAGAAGCTAACTTTTAGCCTCCGTTTATTATGTTTTAGAGTCCGAAACAACACTGATTTTTCGTTTTGTTTCGGACTCAATTTTATTTACGAACGCATCATCTCTTCAATATTAATAACACGATCAACAATATCTGTATAAAATTCCTCTTCATGGGAAACAATCACAATCGTTCCTTGGTATTGCTGAATTGCTTGGCGTAAACTATCTTTAGCGGCAGTATCGATATGATTCGTCGGCTCATCTAAAAAGATAAGATTACTGGTAGTCATTGTTAGTTCACACAATTTCACTTTTGTTTGCTCGCCTCCACTTAACAAGCGAATTTGTTGATTGACTAGTTTGTCAGGAAGTCCACTTTTAGCTAAAAAAGTACGAATTTCTTTGACATTCTTCTTTGGATAACAGTCACTTAAATAAGTAATCGGCGTTAAATACTCATTTTCCCACACCAAATCTTGGGAAAAATAAGCAATTTTTGTATTCGCTGGATATTGAAATTCACCGCTGATCGACTTTATTTTACCAGTCAGCGTTTTGATCAAGGTCGACTTACCGATTCCATTAAATCCTTTGATAGCAACTTTTTCTCCACTATGGACAGATAAATTGATCGGTGCCAGTAATGGTTCAGCATAGCCGATCACTAATTCATCTGTGATCAATGCTAGACTGGCAACAATCGGCTGATAAGGAAAATGAAGATTTGGTTTCATCAAACTTCCCGGTGGTGCCATTCGTTCTAAGCGATCCAATTGTTTTTGACGACTTTTCGCCATTGTTGCGCGATTTCCTGCTTTGTATTTGCGGATATAGGCTTCAGCTTTTTCGATTTTTGCTTGTTGCGCGTGGTATTGTTTTAAATAGCTTTCTTTGTTTTGTTCTTTTTGAGCGAATGATTTTTCGACATTTCCGGTATATTTTGTCAATTTACCAAACTCAATATCACAGATGCAATTCGTTACTGCGTTTAAAAAATGATAATCATGAGAAACCAAAATAAACGTCCCATTAAAATTATTCAGATAATTGATGAGCCACTGAATATGCGTGTCATCCAAATAGTTTGTCGGCTCATCTAAAAGCAACACATCTGGTTCCTCTAAAAGCAACTTCGCTAAAATAACTTTCGATCTTTGACCTCCACTCAGTTCATTCATCGGACGCTCTAATCCAATCGCCTCAATCCCTAAACCATTTGCAAGATCGTTGATGATCGTATCGCTTTGATAAAAATCACTTTCATCTAGCTGTGTTTGTAAATTCCCTGCTCGTTCTAATAATTTAGCTTCACCAGTCTCACCAAATGTTGCGTATAGATCATTGATTTGTTTTTCGATTTCATATAGCGGTTTGTATGCTTGATGTAAAAACTGATTAATCGTGTGTTCACCGATTACTTCCACATATTGATCTAAATAGCCTATTTTAGTATTGTTTTGCCAAATGATACTCCCATCATCTGCCAAAATTTCACCAGTTAAGATTTTGACTAAAGTAGATTTCCCTACACCATTTTGTCCTGTTAATCCCATATGATCCCCTTTATTGACTCGCAGAGAAGCATCTTCATATAAAATTTTTTCCCCAAAACGTTGGGTTAGATGTTCGATTGTTAATATACTCATTTTTTCTTCCTCTTTTCGATTTTTGCAAAGCTTCCTTTGAAACGCTTTGCTCTTCATTCGTTGTAAATTATAGTAAACATCAGTTTTTATCTACTCAAAAATTAAAGTTGTTTTGCACAACGCTTTCGTACGTTTAACGTAAAGGTCATTTGTTGTTTATTCAGACAAAAAAACAAGCGATCAAATAGGCTCTCCTATCTTATCCCTTGCCACTATCAACAAAGGACAACGTACGAAACACGTTGTCCTTTGATCTGCGTTATAAAAATCAAGTTCATCGCCAAAAGCAACACCAAATAAGACTACTGCTTAGTCTTAAAAATCCAGTCTTTATTTTGACGATGAAGCGTTCATTTTATTAGGCTCCACAACAATGCTTCATCACATTCATATGTTGGGAGCTACTTCTTTTCACAAATTTATCTGAAAGAAAAAACATTCTTAATCACCTTTCTTTACAAAACACATTTTATCATATCTTGTGTGAAAAGCAATAAAACTGATATGACTTATTTTTTTTCTTCATTTGATCCAGAATACCCCAGATGATCAGGGAGAACCACAGAAAAAAATCGACAAGCTTTTTTTCTTGTCGATCTGTTTAAACTATTATTTTGCATCAGAACCTAAATATGTCAACGCATATTTCACATGAAATTCAGTTGCTAGGGCTAAGCCAGCTTCATCAATGTCAAATTTTTCATGATGATGACCATATTGTGTTTCTGGATTATCTAGATTTCTAGTTCCTACTCGTCCATAAACGCCTGGCGCTTTCAATAAGAAATCAGCAAAATCATCTGCACCTAAACTCTTCGTATGATCAGTGACAACATTTTCACTTCCAACAATTTCAGATGCTACTTTTTGTGCTAATTCAGTTGCGGTATCATCATTGATCAAAGGTCCTGCTGCATCATGGATATGAAAAGATGAGATTTTTGTTCGGTGAGCTTCAGCAATTTGATTGGCAATTTCTTTTACACGCTTTAAAACGAATGCTCTTGTTTCATGGCTAAATGCTCGAACAGTTCCTTCTATTTTGGCATGATTTGCTACAATATTATATCGAGTTCCAGCATCTAGTACGCCAATACCAACGACTACAGGATCTAGCGGACTTACCTCTCTTGAAGCAATTTTCTGCAGCTCAACAACAATACTTGCAGCTGCCAAAACAGCATCACGACCGACATTTGGTTGAGCGACATGACTGCTCAATCCTTCTACCTCAATTTTAAAGATATCACATGATGCATTCGTAGCACCCTTTGTAGCCACTAGTTTACCTACTGGAACACTTGAATCTAAATGAATACCAAAAACTTGATCAATATTTTCAACAAATCCGCCTTCAACGAACTGACGAGCGCCTGCACCAATTTCTTCTGCTGGTTGAAAGGCTAATTTGATCGTTCCGGCAAAATCATCTTCATGACTTTTTAACACTTTGGCAGCACCAAGCAGTGCAGCTGCATGTCCATCGTGTCCACAGGCATGATTTAAGCCGGGATTTTTGGATTGATAGTCTTTCTCTGTAGCATCCTCTAACTCTAAAGCATCGATATCTGCTCTTAAGATAATTGTTTTTCCTGCTCCTTTTTTTCCTGTAATTGTGCCTAAAACGCCTGTTTCTCCTACCTCTTCAAAAGGAATAGCTAATTTTGTTAGTTCTTCTTTGATTCGTTTGATTGTTTCAAATTCTTTTAAACTTGCTTCTGGGTATTGATGAAAGTGACGTCTAAGTGCGATCACTTCATCTGCATTTTGTTGGATTTCTGCTTGAATTGATTGTTTTGTCAATGTAGTCATCTAATTGTCCTCCTTTTATTTTCTGCCAAATGTTTCCCAAGCCGGAACACTAGAACCTTTTGATGTTTCTTCAATCACTTTTTTAGTTTCTTCTTGCTGATAGGTGTCCACTACTTTATTGTATGTTTTATTGTTTTCATCTTCTTTGCGTGCAACGATAATATTGACGTAAGGCTTTGATGTTTCATCAACCGGCTCTAGGAAAATTGCATCTTTTGCTGGTACAAAACCAGCGTCTACAGCCATTCCGCTGTTGATTACAGACGCATCGATATCTTGAAGTGCTCTTGCTGTTTGTGATGCATCCAGCTCAGTGATTTTTAAATTCAGCTTATTTTCAGTAATATCACTGACAGTAGGTGTCTGTTTTTTAGCAGGATCCACTTTGATCAAATCAGCACTTTGCAACAGCAATAGTGCGCGACCACCGTTAGTTGCATCATTAGGGATAGCAATTTCAGCCCCTTCTTTTAGCTCCTTGACCTCTTTGATTTTTGATGAATAGATGCCTAATGGTGCGCTGACAGTATTTCCGATAGAAACTAAATCTGTTTTATGCTCTTCGTTGTAATTGTCTAGAAAAATTTGATGCTGAAACGAATTCAAATCGATTTCTTTTTCTGCTAAAGCTGCATTTGGCTGCGTATAATCAGAGAATTCGACCAATTGAAGATCAATTCCATCTTTTTTCAAACGTTCTTTGACTGATTCTAAGACTTCATTATTTGCACCAACTACACCTAATTTTACGACTTCATTCTTTTCACTTTTGGCACTTCCCGCCGAGCATCCTGCTAGTACAACGCCAATTGTTAATGCTAATCCGATAAGTTTAATTGCTTTTTTCATGTTGATTTCCTCTTTTCGTTTAATGTGATGTTTTTTTAATCAATGTATTGCTTATAAACTGACTGGCAAAAACCAAGATCAAGATGATCAAGGTTGCAACGATTGTGACATCTGTTTGAAATCGATTATAGCCTCTGGTGATTGCAAGATTGCCTAAGCCACCTGCACCGATGGCTCCAGCCATTGCCGTCAATCCGATTAAATTAATGATCGTAACAGATGATACACGAATAATACTTGGTAGACCTTCCACTAAATACACTCTAAAAATAATTCCCATAGGGCTTGTTCCCATTGACTCTGCTGCTTCGACTACGCCTGGATCAACTTCCAATAAGGCATTCTCGATTTGACGAGCAAAAAATGGAATCACTCCTATCACCAGCGGCACCAATGCAGCCGTTGTTCCAATCGTTGTTCCTGTTAAAAAACGAGTGATCGGCTGAATCAATGCCAGCATGATGATAAAAGGAATGGATCGGCAAATGTTGATGATTTTTTCTAAAATATTATAAAGTATTCGGTTCGTTAAAATTCCGTCTGGTCCTGTCGCTACTAGAATCACACCAAGTAATGTCCCTAAAATTCCAGCGATGATTGCTGTCCAAAAGACCATATATACTGTTTCGATCGTGCTATCAATAAATTCTTGTTTTAATAGTAAAACGTTTGGAAAATATTGCTGTAAAATGGCTTGCATTTTCTTCACTCCTTGTCTTGATTTTATTTAGATAACATGTAAAGGCACGATGTTTTTTTCTGATTTGCCTTCTTTTAAGCGTTTAATTTTTACACCTTCTTTTTGCAAAAACGTCAAGGCTTTTTCTCGTTGTGTTTCTTCTCCCGAAAGAATCACGATCAAATTACCGATTGGCACTTGTTGCAGGATTTCTACATTTCCATATAAAATATTTGTCACCACATGATATTTACTGTAAAGCTGAGCAATCAATGGTTCACTTGTCTGCTCTCCTACATAAGAAAATTCTACCAACACTTCATTTCCACTCAAATCAGTCAAACTAGGATGTTGAACAATGGTTTCTAACGCTTGATCGATATGTGTTGCCGTTCGGATAAAGTCCTTCGTCAAGGCTTTTTGAGGTTGACTGAAAATCGACACAATATCATTTTGTTCAATCACTCGTCCATTTTCCATTACGGCAACTTTATTGCAAATTTCTTTCACGACCTGCATTTCATGGGTGATTAATACGATCGTGAGACCTAATTCTTTGTTTAATTTTTTCAATAAATCTAAGATTTGAATCGTTGTTTTAGGATCTAATGCACTAGTTGCTTCATCACATAACAGTATTTCCGGATCATTCGCTAAAGCTCTAGCAATTGCTACACGTTGTTTCTGTCCTCCAGATAATTGACTTGGATAAGCATCTTTTTTATCTGAAAGACCCACTAGCTCTAATAATCGTCCTATTTTTTCTTTACGCTGGTCTTTTGATAAGCCAGCATATTTGAGTGAAAAATCAATATTTGCGAAAATCGTTCGCTCTTTCATCAAATTAAAATGCTGAAAAATCATCCCGATTTTTTTTCGTTGTGCCCTTAACTCTTTGGCTGAAAATCCAAGAATATTTCTATTGTTTATAAGGACTTCACCTGATGTTGGTCGTTGTAGTAGGTTGATTACTCGAACAAGTGTACTTTTCCCAGCCCCGGAATAGCCCACAATTCCGAATACATCTTCTTTTTCAACCGTAAGTGAAACATCTTTAACTGCATCGATCTGTTGCTTTTTTTGATAAAAGGTAACGCCTATGTTTTTTAATTCAATCATTTTTATTCCTCCTGTCGTTCTTTTGAGATAAATCAGTTATTTTTTCTCGTATCCTCTTCCCTTCATTTCATTTATTATCAAAAGAAAAAAGCGTCCTCAAATGCATAAAATTATACATTTGAGGACGCTTTTGCGTGCTACCACCTCTATTTAGTATCTATTCACATAGATACCCTCATCAAGTACGTCAAAAAATTGATTATACTCTAGCACGATAACGGGTGCTCCCGTCGCTGTCTTATGAACAAAGTCACTCGAAGCGCTGCTCAATGGCCATTTTCCAGATTTCTATTATCGCTTGTTTTCAGCTGCCCAAGCTCTCTGTTAGATAACATTCCATCTGTACTTTCCATCTCAATGCGTTGATTCTCTATTTAATTGTGTTTCAGTTTGCCCAAAAAGGTACAAAAAAGCCCTCTACCAGCCTATGCTAGTAAAGGGCGAATAATCGCGGTACCACCTTTGTTTTAAAGTAACCTACATTACTTTTCTTAAATCAAGTCTAATAACTTGTTGCTAGGGTAACGGGTGCTTCCCGAAGCTGCTTACGTATCAACAGCTTATCCTCGTGAGGCCATCTTCAATCCTTTTGTGCTTGTCTCTTTTCACCAACCGAGACTCTCTAGTGAAGCACGTCCAAATCTACTCTTCTCTTCAACGGATTATCTATTTTCTTTTTGATATATCGTATTCTACTGGAAACGTTAATCTATGTCAACTACTTTTTTTTATTTGTTCATTAATAATTGATTTATCAAAATGTTAAAAAAATTCTAGTTTTCCACTTTCACCTTTGTTATACTTTATAAAGGAGGTTAAAGGGTTGAAAGTGTTATTTATTTTGCAATTATTTTATTAATGTTCAGCCAGGAAAAAAATAGTTTAAACTTTGGAGGTTATATTTAAATGAATTATTCGTATCAAGCAAACAAAAAATCAGTTCCTATGGTTATTTTATTATCCTTTGTCACTTGTGGTATTTATCCGTTATTCTGGATGTATGATGTTACTCGTCAATTAGCTGAGGTCAATGATGATCATACGACGAATCCTGGTTTAGTCGTACTATTTTCTATCATTACTTGTGGTATTTATACACTTTATTGGTGGTACAAAATTGGCAGTATGTTTGTAGAAAGCCAGTCTAGAGAAAATGTCCGGCCCATCGTTGATAATAAAATAGTATTATTACTTCTTTCAATATTTGGTTTTTCAATTATTTCTACTGGTATCTTACAAGCTGACTTAAACCGTTTCTGGGATAAACTTGAAACAGGTGACCGTGATGGCTACAGTACTGGCGTGGATGAATAATCTAGAACTATGCGTTTTCAAAAATATATTCGGGATTCCTTGTCCAGGGTGTGGTATGACTCGAGCATTTATTCATGTTTTTCAACTTGATCTAAAAGGTGCTTTTTACTATCATCCCTTGTTTTGGCTGGTACCTATTATTTTCGGTATTTTTTTATTTCGTAATAAAGTCCCTGTTTTTAAACGAATCTGCCAAAATAATACCGTCATTTTCAGCCTTCTTGGTCTATTCATAACCGTTTATGTTGTGCGCCTGATTACTTTATTTCCAACCACAGCTCCCATGGATTTTAACACTCATTCATTAGGTGCAGCTGCTATTCGTTGGATCACAACGAGTTTGAATTAAACGATTGACGATTGAAACGAAGTTGGAATAAAATCGCTCCGCTTGTTTCTACATCGTTTACACGTTTTTAGAGGGCACATATGTGACTGAAAAGAGTTAAGTCTTAGACTCTTTTCAGTTATCTTTTCTGTTGAAAAAAAGCCTTTATCTATTGCATAAATTTCGACTGAAAAACGTTGACAAACATTGAAATCTAGGTTAATCTGTTATCTGTATTCTATTAATTTTGCCGCCTTAGCTCAGCTGGTAGAGCACCACCATGGTAAGGTGGGGGTCGCCGGTTCAAGCCCGGCAGGTGGCTTACTTATAACGTTGTATCCTTTATCAAGGTTGCAGCGTTTTTTATTGGTTTTACGTCAAAAATTATACTCAAATTACTTACTTTCTTAAAATTTAGCTCTTCACACCAAGAATAAACATTTCTCATAAAAGTAGCTGTAACGATAAACAAGCTTAAAAAATAAACAGTCAGCATTTCGAATAAGCCATATATTTAAATAATGTATTGATATGCAGGCAATTTTTAAAAGGATTAACACTCATACAAAGCGGTACCTATTGATAAATGACAATGAATTCCTAAGGATTGTCACTTGGCAACACTTTTGTTATCTTTCTGCAATTTCATTTTGATTTTGTTGCCAAATGGCTATATCATAGGATTAAAGAAAGGAGCTTGACCGATGGACTTTGGCGAAAGATTAAAACATTTACGCGAATCAAAAGAGCTAGGTGTTAACCAGCTTGCATTAAAATCTGGTGTAAATGCTTCGAATATTTCAAGGTTAGAGAACGGTGAGCGAAAAGACCCTACTTTCAAAACTGTAAAAAAATTAGCAAAAGCTTTGGGCGTATCGGTATCTTATTTTGCTGACGAACCAAGTGAACTGTTAGCGATTACAGCTAAGCTGGATAAAGATGTTCCAATTGAAGAACTGGGCGATATCATTGATTATATAAAAAAATAAAACGTAAGCATGCTAACAAAAATAATAGAGGATGTTTTGTATATGTTACCGAAAAGCTTATCCCATATTTTCAGGGGCTTATAGAATTTCTAAGCCACTAGGAGAATACTACTCCTATAGTAAATTTTTCAGATTACAGTCTACTTTTCAAAGATTATCGAATAGTTTAAGAACTTCTTGGGGGCTTGTGATAATAGCAATACATAAAAAAAGCGTTACACTAAAAAAAATACATCTTATATTTCAAGTATAGCAACTACATTTTTGTAAACTAATGACTTGGATTATAAGCGTATAATATAATTTGTTTGTAGGGGAGAATTAAATATGGGAAGAAGAAGTTCTAATGTTACACAGAAATCACTTTATAAAAAATGGTGGTTTTGGATTATTGCTGTTTTAATTATTGGGGTTTTTGGAAATTTTGCCAGTAGCGATGAAGATAATGCCGATACTAAAAAGTCCGATGACCAAAAAACAGAGGTTAGCACAAAAACAACGGAAACAAAAAAAGAAGATAAAGCAGATCTAGTTGTCGAAATTGCTGATAGTTTCGAAACTGATAGCTCTGGGAATGTGATAATCACGGGGAAAACAGAACCTAAAGCAAAAGTTCAGATAGGTTTTGGTGTTTTAAACGATCCAGCGGAAGCTGATGATAGCGGAAATTTTTCACTTACCTACACCTTACCAAGTGCCAAAGATAAAAAAATTAATATTTTTGCTTCTTTAGATGGTAGTACTGGATCAAAAGATATTATTATCAAGCCGTCTGCTGAATTTACAGCATCTATAGAAAATAGCAAAAATGATACTAATACAGATAATGCAAATAATGATAGTAGTGTTCCCACTGAATACAAGTCAGCACTAAGAAAAGCTGAAAACTATTCAAATAGAATGAAAATGTCTAAAGCAGGAATATATGATCAACTTACCTCTGAGTATGGCGAGAAATTCCCACCAGAAGCTGCTCAATATGCTATTGATAACATGAAAGCTGATTGGAATGCAAATGCTTTAGCAAAAGCTAAAAGCTATCAAGAATCTATGGACATGTCTATAGAATCAATAAGAGATCAATTAACTTCTGAATATGGTGAAAGATTTACACCAGAAGAGGCAGAGTATGCAATACAAAATTTAGGACAATAGATTAAAGAGAGAGCCTTTGGGCTTTTCTTTTTTTATAGAAAATTAATTCATAATATGCACAAAAATGTGTAATAAATCCATTGATCTCATAGTTTCCATCTAATAATAGTATAGTAGCTTAATATATGTAAAAAAGACGAAAACTAAAAGACTCTTAAAGATACCAATATTGATTTTCTAAAAAATATGGCTGGCAAACTTAAACTGTTAAACTATTAGATTTTTATGATACACGGATAAAAATTTTTCAAAGAGTTGAAGTGTCCGCTCAATGAATGCAAAAATGGCAATCACCAGACATGACTTAAAAAATTTTTTCAGGACTTTTAAACGCTTTTTACAGTTACTATGATTTATTACCAATAATAGATAAATTGATTAACGTCTGCCTGACAAAGGGAATAATCGTTAGTTAAAACTGTTAATAATAGTCATAGTAAAATTTTTTTATAGAGACTATTGACATACAATGTTTCAACTAATTAATTTTCTTATTTGACTACACAGTAAGAAAATCTCATGGTCTTAAGGATAAGCTTCAACTACGAAAGCAAACAATCAAAGAGGAATACACAACTCGAATTTAAATATATGTTATGCGTACTCATAGATACTACAAAAAACACTAATCTAAGCAGAACTATATTTTTAAGCGATTAGTTGCTTGTTCTCCTTTCTCACTCAAAATCTGAAATGATTAATTATAGGAGGTATTCCACAATGCAAAAAGGTATCACACTTCGTTTTTACGAAAAAGATGATCTGATGCTTTATTCTCAACTCACTCAAGACATTCGGGTCATGCGTTATATCACTGAAAAAGCAGAAACAGATAATGAAACTATAGAAAAATTCCAGAAAATTCTTGACTATAATGCTGACCACACTGATCAAACAGGCTACTACAAAGTCTATGATCAAGAAACGTATCTTGGTTTTGCCAAACTTTCATGGGATACAGAAGAAAAAATCGAAATCGGTTATATGTTAGTACCTGAAGTTTGGGGTAATGGCTATGGGAATCAAATCATTCGTACACTTCTTCAAAAAATCACGCAATCAGATACACTTTGTCAGGCGACTGTTTACGCGATTATCGATCCAAATAATGGTGCTTCGAAGCATCTGCTGCAAAAATATCAATTCGAATCAATTTGGCAAGGAATTGAAGAAGGACTACCATCAGAACATTTAGTTTGGAATCCGTAAATTTCAATACGATATTTGTTATCACTTCTATATTCTAAACATTGATACTGGAAAAAATAGCTTACATTCTAATGATCTTTTTCTATTGTTAAAAGGTGAAACAAAACTATCTTCCCTCTCGTTTTGTTTCACCTTTATTTTTTTATTTGTCATATCTTTTACGTTTTGATGATGCGGGAATCCCTAATGCCTCACGATACTTAGTCACTGTTCTACGAGATATTTCGATTTCTTGCTCTTTTAATAAATCTACAATTTTTTGATCAGACAAAGGTTTTGCCTTATCTTCATCGTCTACTAGCTTTTGTAATTGCTTTTTGATGCTGCTTGTAGAGGTTTCTTCACCTGTACTCTCATTTGATAGTCCATGAGAGAAAAATGATTTCAATTCGAAAACACCAAATTCAGTTTCCAAGTATTTTCCGTTAACAGCACGACTGACTGTAGATTCATGAACGTCCAATGTTTCTGCGATTTCTTTGAGATTCATCGGTACTAATGGTCGTTCTTCATTGAAAAAGAATGCTCGTTGTCGCTTAACAATTTCCCTACCGACTCTTAAAATCGTGTCTCCACGCTGCAAAATTGTTTTTTCCAACCACTCAAATTCGCTTTTCTTTTCTTGGATATACGCTTGAACCTCTTTGTCCTCCACTGCCTGCATTCGTTCAAAATACGCTTGTTGGAATGACAGTTTAGGCACACCTTTCTTATTAGAAAGAACAATCAACTGTTCACCTTTGATCCGTAGAGTTAAATCAGGACGAATATAAAGTCCAGAAGTAGATTCGAAAATACTGCCAGGCGACGGGGTCAAGGTTTGAATATAATCAAAAATCGTCTGAATATCAGAAAGATCTACATTAAATTTTTTGGCAATCAGTGACCACTTACGATTAGCTAACTGATCAAACTCCTCTTCAATCACGATGTAAGCTAAAGGCGGAGCGGTATCATCTCGTTCAACCTGCAACATCAAGCATTCGCGTAAATCTCTTGCACCAACACCTGCTGGATCTAATTGCTGAATCAGTGTCAACGCATCCAGCATTTCAATTGAATTCGCTCCTGTTTTTTCGGCTGCTTCGTCTAAATCGATCGTCAAGTATCCGTTCAAATCAATGAACTCAACAAGAAAAAGAACGAGTGTCCTCAAATGTGTATCTCGATAATTTAAGTGGATCTGGTCGATCAAAAATTCGAAAAGCGAGGTATGGCTATCTGGAATTTGATTTAAATAGTTATTCTCTTCGTTTGAATACGTTCGGCTGCCTGAACTCGAAAAGTCTTGATGGCTGATATTGGCTTGGATATCGATCAATGGGTTTTCCAATGATTTAGTCTCTATGTATGCATGAAGTTCTTCGGAGTTGTATTGCAGGATTTGGATCGACTGTTGAAGTTGTTGGGTCATCGCAAGCTTTTGAACTTGTTTTTGTTGCTGGGACAAATGCTGCTCAAATTTCATTATTTTCGTCCTTCCCCTTGTAATTTATGTAAATATCAGCTAAACTAGTAATCGTGCTTGCGCCCTTAGTGTAGTGGATATCACGTAAGATTCCGGTTCTTGAGACGGGGGTTCGATTCCCTCAGGGCGCATCAAGTTGGATGACTATTTTTTCTGCTATAAGTAGCATTATAGCATAGTTTATCTTTGGATGTGGCTCCATTTTTACCTCTTTTACAGATCACTAGTTTCTAAGAGGTTGGAACCTAAAAATCAACAGAATTGTCTAACATCAGCTCGTACCTCGCTGTGTTCACAGTAAATTCGGTCTATTTCCAAAGTAGCTGCTTTTTTACCACCGTTTATGCGGATTCCAAGCGACTGGGATGTAACTCATAGAGTTAGCTATCCCCCTTTTTGTATAATAGAATATTGGAAGAAACGAAAAAAGTTCCTATCTCTTGTGAGGTAGGAACCTTTTTTGCGTTTATTGACAAATATAATTATTTTAAGTATTATTATTTTACACCTAAAGACAAAGGAAGTGTTTTTTATGAAAAAAGTTTTGATTACTGTTTTGAGTTGTGGCTTTTTAATAGGATCAGTGGCAACTCCTGTTGTAAGCATAGTATTCGCTGACGAAGCAGTAGCGCAAGAGATACATCCAGATTCCGATGCGCCAATCTCGTCCGATGAAGGAGCTAGCTATTTAGATATTCCTGAAATAAATTTAGATGAAGACATTAAAGAATATGAGGTAGAAGTTCCGTCTCCTAAGGCTAGGGCGGCTTTTGTCATAATTTGGAAGATAGAATCGAAAACAGCTTCAGGAACATCATATGGTCCCTGGAGAAATGGTCCATCAGGAAAAGGAAAAGCGACGCTGTCTGCTAATAATTCAAATACAAGTAGTCGGTCAGTCTCATCAAGCATATCGGGAGACTATCCTATAGGAAAAGGGAAAATTGGCGCATCGTTAGGTATAACGATAGGACAATCGAAGACATACGGTGTATCATACTCTAGAGCAATACCTGCCGGGAAAAGAGAGCAAATTATTTTTAGACCAGTATATAAGCTAACCAAAGTTAAACAAAGAAAATATTTAGCGGGGACTAAAACAAACACGACTCAAACCGCTACAGTGAAATCGTTCAGTCATTGGGATTATTCATTCAAATCTATTTAAGGAGCATGATAAGTGATTAAAATAAAGTATTTAGTAAGTCTTGCTATAGGATTAATTATGGTGTTTGTCTTACAGACTATAAGTTATTTAAACTGGCTATTAGTTGATCAAGATGTGATTAATGGAATACGCGATCAATATTTATTTTTGAAAACACCGTTAATGATTATTCCAGTTTTATTTATCTCTTACTTTATTTATGGATTGAGAAGCAAGAAAACAAAAGACTGATAACTATACTGTCTTTAATTATTAGCAAAAAAATAGTTCTGTCCCTTATCTCTTATGAAGTAAGGGCTTTTTGTTTGGTTAGAAAAATCATTTAATGATTGTTAAATAGTTGCAATACGTAAATTGGTTTGAAAAAATTACGCCTGAATTGCTTCAAGAAATAATTGAAAAATTGTGGTTCATGCAGTGGATAAGACGGACAGTATTCGAACGGAAAAGATAGAGATTCATTATACCTTTAATATCGGGGAAATTTCACCCCCTGCTAGTTAATGGAGAAAAGCGGGTTGAACCAGCCATTCTCATTTAATTACAAATAGTTCTTCAAACAGAGTGAGCCTTATCTCCCAGTCGCTTTTTTTATGCAGACACAGATAATTCTTAACTACCAATACAATGTTTTTCTCATTTTTCTATAAAATATAAATAAAATTTGATAACACGAACACTTGTTTTTATGTTACTATAAATTTTCAAAATATGTTTGTAGGGTAGTGGATTATATTGGGACAGCTTCACACAAGATTATTAGTTATTTCTCTTCTTTTAGCACTTACTGAATTTCTTATCGGGCGTTATTTTTCACGTAATACATTAGTAGATACAGAGTCATTATTCATTGCTATAGCAGTTATTCAAGGTTTATTTCTTCTTTATTTTATCCTTTCCTTTCTATTACTGATCTACTTAAACTGGCATTCTAAAAAATAGGAAAATCTAGAAAAACGAACAGGACTGAAACGTAACTCTTCGAGTTATATCTCAGTCCTCTATAAATGCGAACATATACCAAAATTGCTGCAAAACAGAACTTGCTACACTTCATTTCACTCACAACAATCTTCAAGTATCAAAAACACTAAGATTTGAAGAGCTTGCTTCTCGGAGCTAAACAGTTTTATTCCAACCTTATTCTAAAAAACTATAAAATCATCGTTTCCAAATCAGAGCGAATCTCACATTGTAATTGTTGAATTTTTTCGATCTCCGCTTGATTTTCTTCTGTATAATACTTCTCAGCAATCACATGATTATACGAGAAGATATAGCTGACTGCCCACAATTTGGGGCTTTTAATTATTTGATCTGCTAAAGGATACAATAATGCAAAGTGAAGACGAACCTCTTCTGTAATATCTATCAACAAAATAGGAGCGACATTGATCAATTCTTTTTCTAAAAAAAGTAATATCCGCTGATAGGCCGCACAATCCAATGGTGTTCCAACCGTTGCAGGAACGACTGTATATGTCTTATGATCTCTCCAAAGAAACTTAACTTCTTCTTTGACATGCAAACTAACAAATTCTTCTAAAATCCACGAACGAACTAAAATATGTACCCGCTCATCAAGTAATAGATTTTTTCCAACCCTAATAAAATCATCTTGTGGCAAATTCAATGATTTCTTGACGACAGACAACTGTTCGTAATAATTACACAAGTTTAAACGATTCAGTTCATTCTTTACTTCTGATATTTTTACAGATTCAAACTGCTGATACAGCAACTCAAAATGCCGAATCTTCTTTTTTAAAGAAATCAGTTTCCTCATTTCACCGCTTTGCTCCATTAAAATCCGCTCGTTGATGATGCTGTGTGCTTGAAGAAACAAATGATTCTTGATCAAAATCAGAATATAAATCTCCAGATAATCTAAATATTCAAGATAGCATTCTTTCATCTCTGAAGCTACGCACAATGCTTGTTCGTAATTTTTTGTATCTAAATAGGTATTCACTAAAACCAGATTCAACGGAAAATCCTGCTTGATTGCATACGCTTTTTCAAAGTAATCTACTGCTGTCTTCAACTCTCCGAATCTAACCGCTTCTTGCCCTAATTCAATAAATCGTTCATAATTTTTGGGAAATGGAATTTTATTTGTCAAAAACAACACCACCTTCCTACTAATTACCTCTATCTCCCATGTATTGATTTCTTTATAGTTAAATAATATCAAAAAAGAAATAGTGTGTACACTTTAAACTAAATATCTTACCCTAAGATATTTATATTCGGAAAAATAGTGATTTAGTATAAATTTCTGATGATCACAGCTGTTTCTGCTTGACCTTGAGCATTTGTCCGTTCTGCTTTTTCAGTTAATGAAAAACCAACATAAAATTCTTTTGTCAGCTCATCTTGCACTTTGAATTCTACAACTTCTTCGACATGAAAGGCATTTGGATCGACTTCTTGAACACTATCCCAGCCAGTATCAATAAATACTTTTGTATCATCAGTGACAGCCTCGTTTGCTTCTAGTTCTTCCATTATTTTTTTCAATTGCGAAAAAGTCATTACGTCTACTTTATTATCCACCACTCTGCCTCACTTTCAATATTTGATTGATTATTATGCCAAACAACAACGAGTTTATCTCTCCTATTCATCATAACCTAAAATCAAATTTTATTATACTGAAAATTAAAAAGAAGGAAAATAAACTTTTTTGTTTATCTCCTTCTCTTTCTTTCTGGTCTAAATTCGTAGGTTCACCACTCGATAGCAATAAGAAATTAGTTTTTCATTTTATTCTTTTGATAATTCACCATCTTCAATTCGATAAACATGATCACTCCAGGCAATCATTCTAGGATCATGTGTAACCATAATTGTCGCTTTTTGCTTTTCATGTGCTTCTCTAGCTAATAATTTTACTACTTCGTAAGCATGCTCTGTGTCCAAACTAGCAGTAGGCTCATCCGCTAAAATCAAACTAGGTTCATTGAACAGTGCACGAGCAATGGCTACACGCTGGCGCTCACCACCAGATAGATCGCGAGGAAACTTATGGATCAAGTCACCGATATCCAAAGAGTTCAATAATGCGTCTATCCGATTTGCTTCTGTCTTTTTCTTTTCTATTTTATCAACTAAAGTAAATTGTTTTTCGACGGTCAAAAATGGAATCAAATTTGAGGCTTGTAAAATAAAGCCAATTTCTTCAAAGCGTAGACGTGAACGTTTTTTTTCACTTAAATGAGTAAAGTCTTTGCCATTGATTTGGATCATTCCTGAACTGGGTGTTTGTAGTCCACCTGCAATTGTCAAAAAAGTACTTTTACCAGAACCAGACGGACCGATAATACTGACAAATTCGCCCTCTTTTACTTTTAAATCAATTCCCTTCAAAGCTTCTACTTTGGCGTGACCTTTGCCAAAATTTTTCCGAATATCTGTCATCACTAGAATATCTGTCATTTTTTATCCTCCTATCGCTTTCATCGGATCTACATGAGTGACTGTCCGAATAGAGAAGACTCCTCCAAATACGGCTACGATGACTAACACGATGCTATAAAGGAATAAATTCATCGTATCAAGTTCAAAAGGCATTGCTGCCGGTAATACCAGATTGGTCAATACCGTCAAAACCATACCGATTGCTACGCCGATCACACCTAAAATAAAGGTTTGCGCAATAATAGATTTTATAATATAAGCATTTGAAATCCCCTGCGCTTTCATCACGCCGAACAGACTGGTCTTTTGAAGTGTCATAACATAAATAAAAATCCCGATGATTGCTGCTGTAATAACAAAAAGAAAATAGATCATCGCATTCAATGTCAAATTCTGTTCACTGTAGCCTGGCAGCTTTTGAATAAATTCTTCTATTTTGTATTTAGCTAAGTGATCCTCTTTTTCTTCTAGCTGAATGTTATCTATCGCCGTAGAGCGAACAACAATCCCATTGATCGGAGACTGATCGCCTTCAATGATCTTGCCAAACTTGATTTCCTGCCACTGATCGATAGATGTATAAATCAAAGGCACGATACTAAATGTATTTTGTTCAGTTACGCCTACCACCGTCAATGCCTTATCCAGTTTTCCAATTTTGACTTTATCACCTAGCTTGATGCCTTTATCCACTAGGTTTTTCGGAATGATGATTTCTCCCTGGTTCTCAAAATAACGACCTTCAATTAATTTAGGTCTGATTGCACTATCCTTTACAACGCCAAACAAAGAAATATTGATTTTATCCGCTTCTTTGTCTTTTCCTATTTTATTTAACGCACCTGCATATTGTCCTAAAGGCTCTTTTATTTTTGCTTTTACATCATCCAGATCATTCATCACTAAACTAGATGCAGTCAAACTTTTATTCGCATCTTCAGACAAAATAATACCCGTTGCCTTCCAATTATCCACCCCTTGTCTGACTCCTTGTGCTAAGCCATTAGCCAATCCCGAGAGCATGAATGCAACATATGCCACTAAAACAATCACACCTACAACCAATGTGTAGCGAAGTTTAAAGTACTTCATTTCTTCTAATCCTAAAAACATGATCTTCACCTCTTTTTTATCACTTGATAAAAAACGATCCAAAAAGAAAACCGTTTTTTTATCGGTTGATAAAAATAGTAACATAAAAAAAAGAATCGCACAACTTTTTTATCGATTGATAAAAAATAAGCTATTCTTTAAGAAATCACACCATGGAGCACCATATTCATCAATTCGGCAATTTGGTCTGAACGTTCTTTTCCCGTTGATAGTTGATGCACTGTCGAAAATAATAAAGACAAGCTCATAAGATAAAATTGAGCAGCTTTTTGAGAAGAAACCTTTTTATTCAGTACTTCTTCACTTGATTCAAAAACTTTTTGCAACGGCTCCAAATAGTATTCATTTAAAATAAAAAACAGCTGCTGTTTGTTTTCCGGCTCCATTTCTACCGCACTTTGATGAATAAACGAGAAAATATCCCGGTGATATACGTTTAATAATGCCTCTGTACATTGGATTAATTGCGTTTCAAGTGACTCTGGCTTTTTGACGATTTTTTCTATTTCTGATTTTAGTTGACTGCCGATTTGTTTATTGATTTCCAGAAATAATATTTCTTTATTGGAAAAATGATAATAAAGTGCCGGCTGTGTGATATTCGCAGCCTTGGCAATGTCACGAGTGGAGGTATTTTTATAGCCGTTTGTTAAAAACAGCTCTTTTGCCGTCTCTAAAATCGACTGATGTGTCACTTCAAAGACTGTCTCCTTTTTCATTCTTATCCCCTCCGTTTTAGATTGGTCGCTCTTTTACTTCATGGACTATTTTAAAACAAATTCAGAAAAAAAGATAGTAAGCAAAGATTTAAAGTGATCGTCAGCAATTCTTTTAATTAGCATTGACTTTTTTTTTAAGTGACAATTCGATATCAATCCATTCAAGTTGTTCTGTTTTTGTAATGTAACAACGGTTACATTACACATTTTAGAAAAAAAGACATAAATGATTGGCTTTTGTAAAAACGGAAACGAACATTTAACCTCCCTTTTACAGACAATTTTTCTCGGTTGTGTTTAAATACTAGTGGCTTGAATAGGTGATAACTACCTACATATAAAAACAAAACACATCAAAGGAGAATCTTTTTGAAAAAAACTACTATCTTGACTACATTACTGATTACAAGTGTGACACTTTCCTCCAGCTTATTGTTAAGTACCCCTGTATTTGCGGCTACTACCGAGGAAAACCAAGCTGCACAGGAAAAAATCATAAGTGATTCTTCAAGGAAATTGGCATCAATAAAAGAAGCCACACAAAAAGCGAGTGAATCGACCAACGAAACAACTGAGCAATTAACCTATATTGGCATCAAAATTCAAAAAACGCAAACAGCAATCCAACAGCTAGAAGATATTCACTCACTAGGTAACGTTCATACATCAGAAAACTCAGAGGAAAATGTTCCCTTAACAATCGAAATGTCGTCTGTCACGCTTGATGAGGACAATAATGATCCATTAAAAGAGAAAAAGGAACGGCTAGCTGAATTGTCCCAACAGCAACAGGAGCTACAAACCGACATAAAATCACTCAAAGAAGAACAAGCCAACTTACATAAACAAGAAAAACAGCTGTCTGAAAAAATCGACCAAGCAAAAAAACAAACAACTGAACAGGCGAAACAAGTCGATACACGTACAGCTGTTGTGGCAGCTGCTAAAACGCATTTGGGTAAACCATATGTTTATGGTGCTGCTGGTCCTGATGCATTTGATTGCTCTGGACTTGTTCAAGTTGCGTTTGCTTCGATCGGTCATTCATTGGGACGAACTACTGTTGATCAAGAAACCGCAGGAACCACCATTGCTGTTTCCGAAGCCCAAGCAGGCGATTTAGTCTTTTGGGGTAGTCATGGCGGCACTTATCATGTAGGCATTTCAACAGGAGATGGCTCTTATATCCACGCACCTGTTCCTGGGGATGTTGTTCAAATTGCAACGGTCGCTTCATATGCACCAGACTTTGCTGTGCGCGTACTATCATAAAAATAGATAGCAATGAATGAAGGTATCCGAAGCATAACTTTACAAGTTATGTCTCGGATACCTTTATGTTAGATTATTAGAGGGCAAAAGAATTGCCCTTCTTTGTTTATTTCTAGAAAATACCTCTTAGTAAACCTTTACTTTTTAATACTCACCTGGAGCAATTACATGAATTCCTGGATTACCTTCGGTAAAATAGTTTTCTTCTGTTAGGAAAACATTATCGCTCAAATCCAGTACACATAAGTTATTAGAGCGCACATCTAGAGAAATCAAGTCACGATTCGCGCTTACATCTAAATACCTTAATTGATTGTGATTTAAGCTTAATCGTTTAATCGCTGGATTTTTGCTTAATTTAATCAGACTTAATTGATTGTAGCCAGCATACAAATTTATTAGATTGACATTTTTGCTTACATTTAATGATGATAATTTATTTTTCGTTAGAAAAAGTAACTCTAATTGCCCATTACTTGATAAATCCAATTGTTCTAATTGATTATTCGTCAAACCTAACTCTTTTAGTTTTGTATTTTTGGAAACATCTACAGCGTTTAACCCCAATTGATCCAATTTTAAGCTCTGTAGTTCTGTATTTTGAGTCACATCTATCTCTGAAAAAGTAGAATTTTGGCTTAGATCCAATTCCCACAATTTAGTATTTTGTGAAACATTCGCTGATATCAAATGATTTTGCCCTAGAAGCAAATAAACCAACTCTGGATTGTTAGTTGTATCAATCTCTATTAGCTTGTTCCAGTAAATACTCAACCATTTCAATTTAGGATTCTTGCTAATATCTATCGTTTTTAACTGATTATTATTTAGGTGTAATGTCTCTAGCTCAAAGCAATTGGTCACATTGATCTTCGTCAGCTTATTACCAGCAGAGGTTACCTCAGTTAACTTGGTATTGTGTGTAAGATCAAGACTTGTCACATCTGTATCTGATACGTCAAGCTCTGTAAGCTCTGTATTCTGACTAAGATCGATTGTTGCTATGCTACCGCCTTGAATAATCAATCTCTTTAAGTTAACGAGCTGTTCAACACCTACAGCATTTTCAATCGCCTGATCGTCATAAACACTTAGTTGCAGATTAGTCACTTTTCCAGCATCTTGCTTAGTCAACATATCGTCAACAGACTTTTCAACTTGTTTTGCAACTTCTGCAGCAAAAACCGGGTCGGGAAATACTTCCTTGATTATGCCAATATTTGTTTCTTCTGCAAGTACAACACTATTCTCAACCTCTGAAACATTTTCCGCTAGTACTTGCTGAGCCTCAAACAACATTCCAACAGAACTTACTAATAAAGCTACAACCAATTGTTTCATTTTTCTTTTCTTATTCATTTTTCTACCTCCATCTTTTCCCTAATAATACACCTCTCTTTTCCTGATGTCAAATATAATTTCCTTAAGATAAAATTATAAACACTTTTTATCTTAATAAAACGATATTACATTTAATTAAAATGAAGCCTTGCCTTTAAAATATACTCTAATTGATACTAATCGTTATGCAGATAATTATTTTTCTTTTCTGATTGTTCATTAAAAAGTGCATATTCACAAAATTTAAAACGACCAAAACGACACAAATACATAATAAAATTCTCTATTTTTTAAATAAACAGCTAAATTGTTGAGAATTATGAGAAAATATGATATTTTATTCTTGTGTGTAATTTGATTTGTGTTCCCTCCATCGAAAACGGTGGAGGAATATTTTTTTTATTCTGCAGACCAACAAGGATGAGTCGTATTTTCACGATAATTGTTCATCATTCCATTGTTTCGATAAACTCTTTTCATCCCACGATTTTCCGAATGTTGTTTCCGTCGGCTCTCTCTCCAATTTTCATCCATTTTTTCTCGATTCCAGCCGTGCATTTCATTCATTTCAACAGAATCCATGTGGCGATTACCAAAACCTCCAACTGCTTCAGCCCTAGGCGCAAAGCTTACCAAGCCTAAAATCGCAATTCCAAATAATACTTTACTAGTGTGTTTCTTCATTGTTTAATTCCTCCTCTTTTTCCCTAGTTTATCGTCTAATTGTGACGAATATGTGTCAAAAAAAATTTCCCTAAACGCTGAATTATTGACTATAATAGGAGGTAGAAACAGGAGGATATATCATGAAAAAGATTTTGATCGTAGATGATCATCAACAAATTACTGAAGTCTTAAAAGATTATGTTTTAAAAGAAGGCTTCACGCCCATTGTCGTTTCTAACGGACAAGACGCATTGACAGCCTTTAATACTCATACGATCGAATTGGTTTTACTGGATGTGATGCTTCCTATACTTGACGGCTTTGAAGTCTGTAAAAAAATCAGAGAGACCTCAAATGTTCCAATCATTATGATCACAGCCAAAGGGGAAGATTATCATCGCATCATGGGGTTGGATATCGGTGCAGATGATTATATCGTCAAACCATTTTCTCCCAGTGAAGTTATGGCTAGAATTCGGGCAATTTTACGACGAATCGAACGAACAGAAGAAAATCAGCAATCAATGGTTTATTTAACTTACGATAACTTGGCAATTTACTTAGAAGAAAAGAATGTAACAATTGATCAACAGGAAATTCTTTTAACTAAAAGAGAATTAGAACTGCTTTGGCTGCTGTTATCTCATAGGGAAAAAGTTTTCTCACGAGATAACTTATTAGATAGTCTTTGGGGCATCGATTATTTTGGTGACGCTAGAACAGTTGATACTCATATCAAACGTTTACGGGCAAAACTAGATGAATTTCCTCATCCTAATTGGGAAATTGCCACCGTTTGGGGACAAGGATATAAATTCGAGGGTAAAAAATGAAGAGTAAATTGACCAAAAAACTAATTTTATATTTTTCACTGACTTTACTTCTATTCTCAGTGGTTATCGGTTTAGCCTTTCGATTCCTTTTTTCTAAGCAGACCGTTACGATCCATACAGAAGAAATGACTCGAAGAGCATCAGTGATCGCAGAGAATCTCGGGGAATATTTTTCTGAGCAAGACACAACTGAAGAGGACGATAGCTCTTCCATGCACGGCATGATGGGATCAAATTCTTCAATGAGGATGGGAATGCACTATTCCTCCTTCATTCAGTTTATGGATCAATTAGCGATGGATGATCTATGGATCGTGGATGAACATGCCCAAACGATCACAGTTGGACATGGCATGCATGAAAAACAATACAATGAACTTCCTGACGATGCCCAAGAAGTAATCAAACAAGTCTACACTGGCAAAACAACTACTAGTAATGCTTTTAGTCATTTTATTGGCGAACCAACTGTCACAGTCGGCGAACCGATCAAAAATGAACAGGGCGACGTTTTAGGCGTTGTTTTGATTCATTCAGCGGTTTCCAGTGTACATAAAGAGGAGAAGAACGGCTACGTTCTACTCTGGATCAGTATTTTGATTGCTTGGATCATCGGCTTACTGCTGTCCGTTATTCTATCAAGAAAGTTCATCGCTCCAATCAACAGGATGCGTTCATTCACAGACGAGCTTGTAGTAGAAAACTATGAAGATTCGTTAACACTTTTAGAAAATGATGAAATTGGTCAGCTTGGGGAAAAATTGAACGTCTTAAAGGAGCGACTTTCAGCAGCTAAAAACCAGCGCGAAAATAGAGAGCAAGCACAAAAAGACTTCTTGTCCACCGTTTCTCATGAACTACGCACACCTGTAACCGTAATTCGTGGTTCGCTAGAATCATTAGCTGATGGTTTAGTTTCACAGCCTGAAAAGGTCACTGAGTATCATCAGCAACTATTGAGTGAAGCAATCGTATTGGAACGTTTGATCAATGATTTATTAGAATTGTCACGTTTAGAAAATCCTGAATTTTCGATCACCATCGAATCTGTAACAATCAATGATGTTCTTTCCGATAGTTTACGCAGTTTGCGATTGAAGGCAGCGGAAAAAGAACAAGTTTTAACGATCGAAACACCTTTGAATGAGCCTGTAATCATTCAAGGAGACTATGGACGAATCCGTCAACTGTTTGTTATTTTGATCGAAAATGCACTTAAATTCGCACCTCATCAAACAGCTGTTGCTATCAATACTACAATAAAGAATGGCTCACTGATAGTCAGTGTCCATAATTCAGGTACAGCGATTCCACCAAAAGAACAAGCGCAAATTTTTGCTCGTTTTCATCGTTCTCCTTCAAAAGACCAACTGGATGGAACCGGCTTAGGTCTTGCGATTGCTAAAGAAATTGCAGATCGTCATCACTTTGATTTAAGGGTTGAAAGTACGAAAGAAGCAGGAACAACCTTTTTTGTGATTATCCCATTAGAATAAAAAAAGAGCCTAAAGCAAAAATGAAAAAATCGTTTTTACTTTGGGCTCTTTATCTAAATACACACAATTCTGCTCATATCAACTTCTAAGAGGCTCTGAAGTTACTTTTTGGACCTCTTTACTCTACTGTCACGCTTTTCGCTAAATTACGTGGTTTATCTACATCGTAGCCTCTTTGTAAGGTTGCAAAATAAGCGATCAATTGCGTTGGGACAATACTGACTAACGCTGTCAATAATGGATGGACATCCGGTAAAATGATTTGGTCTGTTTCTTTGGATAATGCGGCTATCGAGATGACAAAGTTATGCGCACCCCGGCTTTCTACTTCTTTCAAATTTCCTCTTGTGTGAGCCGCAGTTTTTTTATCAGTGATTACACCAAAAACAGGCGTTCCTTCTTCGATCAAGGCAATTGTTCCATGCTTTAATTCTCCTGCTGCAAAACCTTCTGCTTGAATATAAGAGATTTCTTTCAGTTTTAACGATGCTTCCATCGATACATAGTAATCAACACCGCGGCCAATGTAAAAAGCATTTCTTGTTACAGCCAAATACTCTTCTACCAGCTGACTGATTTCCATTTTTTCATCAATGATCGTTTCCATTACTGAAGCAATCACACTCAATTCATGAGCGATATCAAATGCAAGAGAAGCTGATCGGTTTTTCTTATCACCGATTGCTTTCGCTAATACAGCTAACACAGCGATTTGAGCTGTATAAGCCTTCGTTGAGGCTACTGCGATTTCAGGTCCCGCATGAAGCAATAGTGTGTACTTCGCTTCTCTAGATAACGTTGAGCCAGGAACATTGGTCAATGTTAATGAAGGCAAGCCAAGCTCGTTGATTTGCACTAACACTTGACGACTGTCTGCCGTTTCCCCACTTTGGCTTAAGAAAATAAAGAAAGGTTTTTCTGAAAGTAGCGGCATATTATAGCCAAATTCACTGGAAAGATGGACTTCTACTGGTATACCTGCAAGGCTTTCAATCATTGTTTTACCGATCCAGCCAGCATTGTAGCTGGTTCCGCAGGCAACGATGTAAATACGGTCACTTGCTGTAATTTCTTTAATGACGTTGGGATCGATCATCGTTTCACCAGTCTGATTGGTGTATTCTTGAATGATTCGACGCATCACGGTCGGTTGATCATCGATTTCTTTTAACATGTAATAAGGATAGGTTCCTTTTTCAATATCACTTAAATCCAGCTGTGCTTCATAAGATTCGCGGTAAACAACGTTTCCCTTCTCATCTTCAATATCGATCTTGTCTGCCTTTACTGTCACCATTTCTCCATCATTTATTTCTACAAAATGATTGGTTTGAGTAAGCATCGCCATTGCATCACTACAAATCACATTAAAATCCTCGCCTAAACCGATCAATAAAGGACTTTTGTTTTTCGCAACGTAAATCGTCTCTGGTTCATTCTTATCAATCAAAGCAAATGCGTACGAACCTTTGATCACACTCAAAGCTTTTTTAAAGGCTTCTTTTGTATTCGCAGTTTCTTTTGAAAAATAAGCAATCAAATGAACGGCAATTTCAGTATCTGTTTCACCTGTTAGCTGTTCTCCTCGAAGAAAGTCCTGTTTGATTTCTTCAAAGTTTTCAATCACACCATTATGCACCAAAATGAACTGGTCATTACCTGATGTATGAGGATGAGCATTACGTTCACTTGGTTTTCCATGTGTTGCCCAGCGTGTATGCCCAATTCCTACAGTCCCTTGCACTTCCGGGCTAAGTTGAGCTTGAAGATCAGCGATCCTACCTAGAGATTTAACCAAATAATCTTTTTTGTCTGTTCCTGTTACGAAAATCCCAGCTGAATCATATCCTCTATATTCTAATTTTTCCAATCCTTGGACTAAAATATCTGTTGCGTTTTCTTTTCCCACGATTCCTACAATTCCACACATAATGTCTCTTTCCTACTTTCTCATTTGTCTTAGGTTACAATCAAATAAGTGAGTTCACTGTCAATGATTTCCTGTTTGTTTCATTTTCAGTGCGTCCCGTACTTATTGTTGATCGATCATTATATGTTTCTATTCTGCGTAGCTGGATTTTTGTTATAATCTCGCAATTATTTTTTCTTTCCGGCTTGTAGAGTGCAGCCCCTAGAGCTATCCGCCGAATGTTTCGATAAGCTCTTTCCTCGTCACCTGAATCAACAGGCCTGGCGCTATCCTTTTATTGGTCTAACTATCCTCCTTTTCTGTTTTCTAAATAGAAACTGCATTAATAATATAACTAAACTCATTATTCTGTCAACTTTTTATCTAAAAATAAAAATTGGTATACATAAAAACCTTAATTAAAAAGGAATCTATGTATACCAATCCTAAGTGAAAAAAATGAACTAATTGTTAACACTCAATACATCTTTTATCGGCATCGGTTCTGTTATTTTTTCCTGATAGTAATGATAAGCATCAGTATGTGTCATCGTTAACCAATCTGAGGGCATTTTTCCATAATCTTCAGCTGTCCAATATTGTACACCTAAAAATTTATCTGCTGTATCATCTCGTGTGTTTCGAATATACGTACTTTCAGCAGGAAAGCCGTCTCCCATTACCTTCGTAAAACCGATACGACGGTTCGCAGGTATATTTTCAAAATTAATATACGCATTATCAATAAATACCAAATCATGCATCAGTGGATTTTCTACATTTTCACTATGGTATTCAACACCGTAAGAATAGTAGCCATCCCATTTTTTCCAGTCAAAAATATTATTCGCTACAAATAGATGAGAAAGCTCAGAGATTTTTCCATCGGCAAGCGTTGTCCCTAATCCATATTCAGCTGTCGCGTAAAAAATCATTCCTGTATTACGCAGGTAATTGTTGACGATCGTAATATTTCGTCCGGATTTGAATTTAATTCCTCCAGCTGGACCATTATGCCACCCACGAAGATGATTATTCGCAAAATAAATATCTTGTGATCCTCTTAAATAAATCGCATGGTCCTGTGCAATAACATCTAAACCATAATCATCATGACAAGAATAAAATAGATTATGTTCGATCCTTGCCTGTTTTAAGTTGTTATAAGAATTTATGCCCGTGACAATAAAATACTGTTCGTTTGCTAAAGAAACTTTTGCTTCACTTACAGCATTTTGTAAGCGTTGAATCGTATGATTCGTTGTCGCTGGACTAAATTCTTTGATGGCATCAAGCTCAGCCAATTTTACCCCAAATAGATTATTGTTGATTTCAATATTTTCCGTCCATTGATAACGGCTAGGGGTAGCGTAGCCGCCAATATAAATCGTACGTCCCCAATCTCTAGCTGCGCCGACGTGCGCTTGGTCTCTTAAAAAAATATTATTATTGATCTTAGCATCGTTGGTTTTATTAACATTGACTACAAACTTACTTGTAGGATGATAAAAAATATTATTTTCAATTCTTAAATGATCGACCAGTTGTGTATAAATAAAAATATCATCTAAAAATAGATTTGTGATGGCAATATTTTTTCGATCTGGATATTGGTTTTTCGGACATTCAAAGCCAACTTCTGTACCCGTTTCATTTTTTAAAATGGTTGTTCCATCAGGAGCTCCACTAATTTTGACATTCGTATACAGCGGAATCGTTTGATTAACAATATACTCTCCTTCTGGTATATACAGCCAGCGGTTCATCGCTGTCGCCTGTTCCAAACACTTGATCAAATTGTCCGACTGATCCTTTGTATTATTTGGGATCAAGGCGTATTCACCAAAAATTGCAGCATCTGCTGCATCTAAACTTTCTTCCTTAACAAAAGTCAATCCAGACTCTTCTGCCCAGCCATTCTGTTGCTCTCCAAAAATAAATCCAATCGCTAAAAATAAACTCCCAACTAAAATCCAACCCAACAGTTGACCTCTCATTTTCACTTTATTAAACACTAAAACTACTCCCTTCAAATTAATAATGACAAATAAAAAAGAGTGCGGACAAAACGAAAATTAGTTTTGTTTCACACTCTAAAACGCAATAAACGGTGGCTAAAAGTCAGATTTTTCGGCAATTGGAATAAAAATCGACTTTTATTTCAACCTATTTTTATTGAAACGGATTATAAAATCTACCTCCATTTACGTTAAACAGAGCAAAACTGATTATTGTCAAAACAACTGCCAACCCAATCACTGCAAAATCACCCAAATGAAACGGCTGCTGTGCGTACCATGTCCGTTTTTTCTTTTCACCAAAGCGACGCAGCTCCATTGCTGTACTGATCGTTTCGATTCGATCCAAACTAGAAAGAATCAGCGGAAAGACAATTTGAGCAGTCCCTTTTACTCGTTGTGTCAATTTCCCTTTTTTGGACATTTCAAATCCACGTGCTTGCTGCGCTAAGGAAATATTGATAAAATCCTCTTGAATATCTGGAATATAGCGAATCGCCAATGCTACAGCGTAACTGATTTTATAGCTAACACCGATTCGATTTAAACTAGAGGCAAACTCACTCGGATTTGTCGTCAATAGAAAAATCAGAACTAGTGGAATCGTACAAAAATATTTTAATACTAAATTAAATTCATAGAATAATTGCTCCTGCGTCAACGTGAAGCGTCCAATGCCTTGCCAAATCAGAGTTCTTGAACCATAAAGCTCTACACCGTATTCCGGAGAGAACAAATAAACAGCAATAATATTCATCAAAGAAAACACAAAAATAAATTTCACCACAAACGAAATTTGATGCCATTTGATATTAGAAATTTTGAATAAAATCAGAGAAAATACGGTCATACCGATCAAAAAACGCGTATCATACGTCGTCATACATGCAACAGACAATAGAATCAAAAAAATCAATTTCGCTGTACCATTCAGCTTATGGATAGCAGTATTATCGGGAATATAGCCTAACATTTGATGTTCATTCATAAGAAACGCACCTCCTGATCATACGCCATAAAGTTTTTGGTAAATAAAAATGGATCAGACAAGCCTATCTGCTTAGCAAAGGTAAACAGACTCGTCTCTTTCAGCGATGCTTGCTCAACTAGCTGAACATTTGTCAGCACATTGATCGGCGTTGTGTCTGCAAGAATTTTTCCTTCTGACAGTACCAACGTACGTTCTGTATATTCCAGCATCAAATGCATATCATGAGTAATCATGGCAATCGTAACGCCCAGATTGTTCAGCTCTTTCAAAAAGCCCATCATTTCTGTATAATGCTTAAAATCTTGTCCTGCAGTTGGCTCGTCTAAAATGATCATTTCAGGTTCTAGGACTAAAATCGAAGCAATCGTGACCCGTTTTTTCTGACCAAAGCTTAGTGCTGAAATCGGCCACTTTCGAAAAGAATGTAGACCACAAATCTTCAACACTTTTTCGACTTGCTGATTGATTTTATCTTCTGGCAATCCTTTCAAGGTTAAGCCCAGTGCCACTTCTTCAAAAACCATTTTCTTTGAAATCATCTGATTGGGATTTTGCATAACAAACCCAATTTTATCTGCTCGTTCTTTGATCGAAAGCTGTGTAAAATCTTTTCCTTGCCACGTCATTTTTCCTGCTTGTGGTGTGATAAACCCACAGACTGCTTTACTTAACGTAGATTTCCCAGCACCGTTTTTCCCAACGATACTAAGCATTTCTCCTTTATTTAGTGTGACTGAAACATCATTCAACACATAGCGACCATTTTTTTGATATTGATAAGTGACGTTTTCTAGTGCTAATAAAGGTTCTGTTTCCCTTTGTTTGGGTTCTTGAGATTGCTCCTGCATCCAATTTTCCATTTGTTCTTTCAACCGAGGAGCTTGGATTTTTTCGCTATCTGATAAGCATTCAACTTGGGCTAGATCCACACCTGCATATTTCATAGCAGTAACATAAAGAGGTTCTCGGATCCCTTTTTCTATCAGTATATTCGTTTTCAACAGTTCATCAGCTGGCAAATCTGCCACAATCCGTCCTTCATCAAAAACAATCACACGATCGACAGAACGATACAACACATCTTCCAAACGATGTTCAATAATAACAATTGTCGTCTGCACACGCTGATGGAGCTCATCGATCAACGCAATCGTTTCTTTTCCTGCCTTTGGATCAAGATTAGCTAGAGGTTCATCAAATAATAAAATCGGTGCTTCGTTGATCAACACACCCGCCATAGAAACTCGCTGTTTTTGTCCACCCGATAAGTCTTGTGGTCGATGATGTAAAAAGTCACTAATTTCAACGACTTCTGTCCATTTTTTTACTTCTTGCTTCATTGTTTCTTGTGCTACGGCATCATTTTCAAGGGCAAAAGCAACATCTTCTCCCACTGTCAATCCAATAAATTGACCATCCGTATCTTGGAGCACCGTTCCCACTTCAAATGATAAATCAAATAAGCTTGTTTTAGTTAAGTCCTTTTCACCGATTTTTACCTGGCCTGTTATTTCTCCTTCATAGCTGTATGGAATCAGACCATTGATACATTGAGCAAACGTTGATTTTCCGCTGCCGCTTGGTCCTAAAATCAGGATTTTTTCTCCTTCGTAAATGGTCAAATCAATGTTATGTAATGTAGGTTCAGCCTGACTATGGTACTGAAAGCTGAAATGATCAAAAGTTATCAGTGGTTTTTTCATTGATGCCGCTCCTTTTTTCTATGTAAAAAGGACAAGAAAAGACAGTTGCACTTGGAGAGCCAAGCTGTTTTTTTCTCGTCCTTCATGTCTATTTTACTACATAACTAATCTTTTGTTAAACTCCCTTTTTTCGTACGCGTCGCAGCGTAGGCCGCCATCAATAATGTTCCAATGACTCCAACCGCAATAATATTCAAGACAACAGCGATCACGCCTTGTGTATACACTTTACTAGCAGGTTCGCTGTAGATCAAAACATCTAGTGTTGGTGCAATCAATCCCCAAACAACAGCATTTCCGAGAACTTGATAAATATTAAAATGAATAATGTCTTTTTTAGTAAACTCACCATGCTGAAGATCGATTTTTCTACCGGCAAAGCCATAGATAACGCCAATGATCCCTGAACAAACGATCCAACTCCACCATGCACTGCCATAAGTTGTAAAGTCTTTTAACGTATGACCGATCAAGCCAATCAAACCACCTGCAACAGGACCAAAAATAGCTGAAATCAATGCTAAGAAAGGATACGCTGTTTCTAAGTTTGTGTTAGGAAACCCTGTTGGAATCACCACAAAACGGCCTAATATAACAAAAACAGCAGAGCCGATCCCGATTGCCACAATCGTTTTTACTGAAAAATCTTTTTTCATTTCGTTCACTCCTATTCAAAAATTATCTTTGGTGCTTTTCTTAATTGAATCGTCCAATCTGTTCCTGTCCCAATGTGATACAGTTTAGAAAAGGAATCTTGATTGACAGCTACACCGATATTTACTAGCGAATTAACATACACCAAAGGCTCCCCAATATTGACATCTGCAAAAGATTTCGCAAATTTCATGATATTTTGATACACTTTTTTCCCTTGATGATAAATCGTCACTTGCAGCTGATCGCCATGATTGATATCTAAATCTTTCATAAACGTCAGCGGAATGTTTGTCCATAGAGAACCAAAACGAATATCTAAAACATCGATGCTTCCTTCTAAAATGTGCTCGTTTTTTGTCGCTTCGATCAGCGGCAGCGTTGTCACAGATGATGTAGCAACAACACTTCCTAGTTCTTCGAATGAAACCTCTCCACTTGCTAAACGTGCGCCATTATAAGCATAAATGTCTCTGCCATGAAATGTATGACTTTCTTCTGAATGCGGCAAACGACTGGTCACTTCATCAATCGTACGTATTTCTTCGATTCCTTGATAATGTGCAATATGTGTCAATGAGCCATTATCTGGCGTAATGATATAATGTCCCGAAGTTGTTTTTGCAACAATACTTCTGCGTGCACTCCCTACCCCTGGATCGACGACTGAAACGAAAACTGTTTCCTTCGGCCAATATTTGACTGTTTGGTATAAACGATACGATGCCGCCCAAATATCATAAGGAGGAATCTCGTGGGTCAAATCTTCAATAGTGATGTCATCGCTGACCATATGAGCAACACCATACATCGCGCTAACAGCTCCATCACCAAGACCAAAATCTGTTTGTAAAACTAAATATTTCCCCATCTCATTACTCCTTTCTCAATCACTATTCTTAAGAAAAAACAGGGCAAAATAATCTCTACAAGCCCGATCAATTCTCAAATAATAGTACCTTTTTCTCTCGGTTCTGTCAACGACATTATCGAACGATTCGCTGATAAAATGAATGATCATTCGTTTTTGACCAAATAAAAAAGATTAAGTGATAACTTGATTCGTTATCACCTAATCTCTGTTTTAATCCTGTTTTTAAAACGTTATGCTACACCAATCTCTGCTTTCACTACATCAGCAATTTTATCCACATAATAATCAACTTTTTCCTGTGTCGGTGCTTCTGCCATTACACGTAGCAATGGTTCTGTTCCAGACGGACGAACGAGAATACGTCCATCACCATTCATTTCTTGTTCCATTTGTTCAACGATTGCTTTGATTGCTGGTACATCCATGGCACCATTTTTATCCGTCACACGAATATTTACTAATTTTTGCGGATAAACAGTCACTTCAGCAGCAAGCTCAGATAATTTTTTACCAGTTTGCTTCATAACGTTCAACAATTGAATCCCTGATAGCATACCGTCACCTGTTGTATTGTAATCCAAAAAGATCATATGACCAGATTGTTCCCCGCCAAAATTATAATCATTTTTACGCATTTCTTCTACAACATAACGGTCGCCAACTTGAGTGATCACATCTTTCATTCCAGCAGCTTCTACTGCTTTGCGGAAGCCTAGATTACTCATTACAGTGGTTACGATCGTATCTTTTTTCAGACGATTTTTTTCTGCTAAATATTTAGCACAGATGAACATGATTTTATCGCCATCTACAATGTTGCCAAGCTCATCAACCGCAATGATCCGATCGCCATCACCATCAAACGCTAAACCTGCATCTGCACCCTTTTCGACAACCATTTCAGCAAGTTTTTCAGGATGTGTAGAACCGACTCCATCATTGATATTTAAGCCATTCGGACTGGTTCCCATTGTAAAGAAATCCGTTTCTAAATCAGCAAACAAACGATTGACCGAGGTAGCAGTTGCACCATTGGCCGCATCGATACACACAGTTAAATCAGATAAATCACCTGGAATCGTTTGAACTAAAAACTGTGAATACTTCAATAATCCTTCTGGAAACTCATCTAATGTACCTAATCCTTCTGCTGAAGGGCGCGGTAACGTATCTTCTGGCGCATCCAGTAGTGCTTCGATTTCAAGTTCTTGCTCATCCACTAATTTAAACCCATCTGAACCGAAAAATTTAATTCCATTGTCTTCAGCTGGATTATGAGAGGCAGAAATCATGACACCTGCGGAAGCTTTTTGTAGTCTTGTTAAATAAGCTACTCCTGGTGTTGAAATGACACCTAGCTGAAATACTTCGATTCCCACTGATAACAAACCAGCAATCAATGCTTGTTCCAATAATTGTCCTGAAATACGTGTATCACGTCCAACCAAAACTCTTGGACGACGAGAAGAGTCTTCATGCTGACTCAATACATACCCGCCAAAGCGGCCCAATTTAAATGCTAATTCCGGTGTTAATTCCTTATTTGCAATCCCTCTAACACCGTCTGTTCCAAAATATTTACCCATCTTAATTCTCCTTCTACATGTAAGGCTCTGTTCACTTATTTTTACTCAAGCCAAACAAATCCCTTAATCACTCAATTTAATTTGCTGGTTTAGAAGCGCCGCTATCTTCCTCTTGGTTATCCGTCGTACTGTCAACTTTTGGCACACTAGATGAAGTCGACGTACTAGAAGAACTAGATGTAACTTCACTTGAAGAGGAAGGGTCAGGGGTTTCTTGGCTAAAAAAAGTTCCTGTTGTATTTTGTCCCCCGCTAACATCTGAATAGCTAGTACTCGTTTCTGCAAAAATTGGATTGATTGTCACTTCTACTTCCTCAGGTGTAATAATATAATCTGAACTCGTTGGTAACTTAACTTTTTTCTTTACAGATGACTTGACGTTATTGATGTCTATAGGTACTTCGATCGTATCAATACCATCTAAAATAGATTTAGAACCTTTGATTTCTGCTTTTTGCTTCGAAAGGCTAAATGTATAATTAGATACTCCTGACGGCGGCGAACCTGTCGCAGTTGCAGTTAAGCTAACCTCTTTTGACGGAAGAGACAATTCGACCACTACCTTGACTTGCGGTGCAGGATTTTCGATACTTAAAACCTGTCCTTTGTTGTCCAGTGCTTGAACATTCACTGTTTGTTTGATCGTGTCAACAGATTGTTTAACATTCGATAATGGGGCAATGACTCGTTCAATTGCTTTTGCCGTTTCTTCACCCGTTGTAATATCTACTTTTTTAGGGCTGAGCTCTGTTTTCTTAACAGTATATCCTTCTGCTTCTATAGTGTCTGGTAATTGTGCCTGCACCTCAAATGATTGAGTGACCTTGTTCTCTAAAGTAACAGTGATCGTTTTTGGTTCAATTTCAGCCGTCACAGCTGTACTTAATCCTTTAACTCTCAATTGGATTTCAGACGTACCAAGCGGTGTTTTGGTCAAATCAGCAACTACTTGAAAATTTCGAGTATCTTCATTTGATTCTCGATTCAACTGAATTCGATTGGCACTGCTTAGATGGACATTGACTGTTTCTTCATAGCCGGAAACGAAATACTTGTCTTGGTCATATTCCAGCTGGACTGGAATATTGTAAAGCATCTCGTCATATACTTGATTGGTATTGACTAGAACAGAAGAATTGCTCGATGAATTTGCATTAAAAAATAGTAATAGCGCAAATAACAACGCGAGTAATGCAGAAAACCAATTGCTTTGAGAGGGTCTATTCATCGCTTTTTCGCCCCCTTTGACACACCATCGATAAAGTGTTGCAAAAGATTCTTTTTATCTTTATTTTCTTCTTTTGGTACTAATTCTGCTCGAAGAATTTTAAGATATTCTTCTTGTGTTAAACGTGGAATCAAATCATTGTTTAGTGTTAAGCTGACATCGCCAGTTTCTTCTGATACGATAATCGTCACTGCATCACTAACTTCGCTGATTCCAACAGCAGCCCTGTGGCGCGTACCAAATTCTTTTGGTATTAAATTGCTCTCTGATAATGGTAAATAGGCACTTGCTACAGCAATTTTACCTTGTTTTACGATTACGGCACCATCATGTAATGGTGTATTTGGAATAAAAATATTGATCAGTAATTCACCAGATATATCTGCATCCAGATCGATCCCAGTTTCGATATACTCATCCAGACCGGTATTTCGCTCTACAGTAATCAAGGCACCGATTTTTCGTTTCGACATGTACTGGATCGCTTTATCGAAAGCCAAAATCATCTTCTCATCTTCCTGCTGCTCAGATCGAGATGTACGGAAAAACGAGCTTCGCCCTAAATGCTCTAAGCCGCGCCGGACTTCTGGTTGAAAAATAACAACTGCCGCAATCACACCATACATAATGACTTGATTCATCAGCCATGACAATGTGTGTAGTCCAATAATTTCACTCAAAATACGAATAATAATAAAAACTGCGACTCCCTTGAGCAGTTGAACAGCTTTTGTCCCTCTAACAAGCATGATCAACTTGTAGACAAGATACCATACGACCAGAATATCTATAATATTGATAATATAATCACGGGATAAGAAATCTGATGATATCAATTGCTGCCAATAATTTAAGTCGAGTAATCGACTAAGTTGAAAAGACATCATAAACCTCACTTCTCTCTGAAGATTTCTTTATTAGTATACCATACTCTTTTATTTGGTTACAGAAAGGAGAATAAAAGATAGAAAAAAATTATGAAATGAGTCGTAAAATAACAAGTTACGTTACGCTCTTAACCTAAAATATAAACGGATCAAAGGGCGAGTAACGCTTAATAAATTTACTCGGCAATCTGTTAAACACTAAGACTTCTATAGCGTATGCTTATAAGCACTAACTGATAAATTGAGTACAACTAAAAGTGTAAATAGAGCCGCTACTACAATCTTTCCCATGTTGACAAGACAACAGGCTACTAGAATAAAAATAAATGCCTTCAACAAAAATAATCGGAGCCCTTTTAACCGATAACGAGATTTAGGAGCACACCAGATTGCCCAAATCCCCATCATCAAAACCGGAGCGGTAATTCCTAGAAAGATCCTTATCCATGAATCAGTTTTAACTGTAAAGCCCCAATAGCCTAAAACTAAAACTGCCCCTATTTCAATAAAAAAAGCGAGTAAAAGATTAATTGTTTTGAGTCGCTCCATACTAGTATGCCTCCAATCACTCTTAATAAAAAACAATGACTGGATATCATTTATAACATCGCATCCAGCCATTGATTATTTACTATTCTTCTGTGTTAGCTCGTTTAGCTGCTCGTTCTGCTCGTCTGGCAGCACGTCTTGCTTCTGCTTCTGGATCAACGACTCGTTCTTTTTTCACGCGAGGTTCCTTTTCGCTAACAACTTCTGTTGTTTTTTCCAGTTTTGCACGGATTTTTTCTTCTTGACCAGCCATTCGTGCATAATTATAGAAACGATTTTTGGCATCCTCAACTGTTTTGTCGAACAGTTTACCAGCAAATGCCGTTTGTGTTGATTCTAATGAAGAGAAACGGACTTGCTTACGCATAAAGTCTTTCATTTCATCAAAGTTCGGCTTTTTGTAATCCAAGGTCATTGGATTTTTGCCTGCTTCTCTTAGCTCAGGGTTATAACGGTACAATGACCAATAGCCCGAATTGACTGCTTCTTTTGCTTCTTCCAGCGTTTTACTCATACCGCCTGCCAAGCCATGTGTGATACATGGTGTATAGGCGATAATGATTGAAGGTCCAGGGAACCGTTCGGCTTCTTCAAAAGCCTTGATCGTCTGCATTTGATTTGCGCCTGATGCGATTTGCGCGACATAGACATTACCATAAGTCATCGCCATCATGCCAAGATCTTTTTTAGAAACATATTTCCCACTGGCTGAGAATTTGGCAATCGCAGATGCTGGAGTTGCTTTAGATGTTTGTCCACCAGTATTAGAATACACTTCATTATCTAAAACCAGCATGTTTACATCTGCTCCGCTGGCCAGCACATGATCGATTCCGCCATAACCAATATCATAAGCCCAGCCATCTCCACCGATCATCCACTGACTATTTTTAACAAACAGATCATGATCTGCATACACTGCTTCTAAGGATGGGTGAACAGCTTTTTCTTCCAGCAGTGCTGCTTTTAATTTGGCTGCACGCTGCTGCGAGCCTTCACCTGTATGCATATGCTCAATCCAGTCTTCCATCAACAATTTTAAATCTGCTGAAGCAACTGGCATTGCTTCTGTCATTTTCAACGCTAAATGCTCACGACGTGTTTGATTCGCCAACAACATACCATAACCAAATTCTGCATTATCTTCCAGCAACGAATTAGACCAAGCAGGACCTTGCCCTTCATCATTGGTTGTATAAGGTGAGACAGGTGCCGCTCCGCCCCAGATTGAAGAACAGCCCGTCGCATTAGCGATCATCATACGGTCACCAAACATTTGCGTCAGTAATTTCACATAAGGTGTTTCACCACAGCCAGAGCAGGCGCCTGAAAATTCTAGTAATGGTTTGTTGAATTGTGTGCCTAATACCGTATTAGGCTTAGCAGGATTTTCTTTTTGTTTCAAGGTCATAGAAAATGCCCAGTTCATCGCTTGCTCTTTTTGTTCTTCGTAAGGTTTCATGACTAAGGCTTTGCCCTTTGCTGGACAAGCATCTACGCAAAGTCCACAACCTGTACAATCTTCAACTGATACTTGGATACGGTATTTCAAGCCATCTTTTCCACGCATTTCTCTTACGATATAGCCTTCTGGCGCTTCGTCCATTTCTTCATCATCCGCTAAAAATGGACGAATGGCTGCATGAGGACAAACAAACGCACACTCATTACACATTGTACAACGGTCACTGATCCATTCTGGTACTTCAACTGCGATTCCCCGCTTTTCAACAGCTGTCGTTCCAAGTGGCATCCGACCATCTGTCATGCCGTTTTTAATAAACGCTCCTACAGGTAGTTCATTTCCCTCTTGGCGATTGATCGGTTCTACGATTTCGTGCACATAATCTGTCACATTGGTTTTACGAACTTTCGGTTTTACTTCTACTGTTTTCCACGATTCGGGAACATCAACCTTGTGTAGTAACTCTACTGTCCGTTCGATCGCTTGGATATTCTTTTCAACAACAGCCATTGATTTTCTCGCATAGCTCTTATGTGCTTCTTCTTTTAGAATCGGCAGTACCTCATCAAACGGCATAATATCAGCAAGCTTGAAGAAAGCTGTTTCCATCGCTGTGTTGATTCGACCGCCTAAACCGACTTCACTAGCCAGTTTGACTGCATTGATCGTATAAAAATTGATCTCATTTTCAGCTAAATATTTTTTTAGTTTGTTTGGTAAGAAACGATCTAATTGTTCATCATTCCAGACGGTATTCAATAAAAATGTTCCGCCTTTTTTCAAACCTTTTACTAGATCATAGGTGTGTAAATACGCCGCCGTATGACAGGCTACAAAGTCCGCATGCTCAATCAAATAAGTTGAACGAATCGGCGTCTCTCCAAATCGTAAGTGAGAAACAGTCAGACCGCCGGATTTTTTTGAATCATAGTAAAAGAAGCCTTGCGCATATTTATCGGTATGATCTCCGATGATCTTAATTGCAGATTTATTGGCGCCAACTGTACCATCTGAGCCGAAGCCCCAGAATTTTGCTTGATAGGTGTTAGGATTAGTCAAGTCAAGTGCTTCTCCGCAATCAAGAGAAGTATATGTCACATCATCAACGATTCCGATCGTAAAGCGTGATTTGACTGCTTTTTTCTCTTTTTTAAGTTCGTCATAGATTGCAACGATTTGATTAGGCAACACATCTTTTGAACCTAATCCATAACGTCCGCCAATGATCATCGGACGAATTTCTGACTCATACATCGCACTTTGAACATCTAATAATAAAGGTTCGCCGCCAGCTCCTGGCTCTTTTGTCCGATCCATCACAGCAATCGCTTTGACCGTTTTCGGCATTTTTTCTAAAAAGTTTTCAACAGGAAACGGACGATATAAATGTATATTCAAGAAGCCGACTTTACGTCCTTGCTTGGTCAGATAATCGATCGTCTGTTCAATGGCCTGCGCTGCAGATCCCATTGAAACAATCACTTCTTCAGCATCTTCAGCACCATAATAAGTCACTAAATCATAAGCCGTTCCTCTTAATGTATTAATTTCATCCATATATTGTTTCACAATGGCGGGGATTTCTTCGTAGTAACGATTGATTGTTTCACGCTGTTGGAAATGAATATCCGGATTTTGGTTTGTTCCGCTGACAGAAGGATGATTTGGATTCATACTTCTGCTGCGGAATTCGTTCACTTTTTCTTGGTTTAGTAAAGGTGCTAGTTCTTCGTATTCAAGCATTTCGATTTTTTGGATTTCATGACTTGTCCGAAATCCGTCAAAAAAGTTGATAAACGGAACACTGGATTCGATCGATGCTAAATGAGCGACCGCTGATAAATCCATGACCTCCTGTACGCTGCTCTCACACAACATTGCAAAACCTGTTTGACGTGCAGCCATAACATCCCCATGATCACCAAAAATATTCAGTGCATTCGTTGTTACAGCACGACTGGCAACATGGAAAACCGACGGCAATAATTCACCGGCAATTTTGTACATGTTTGGAATCATCAGTAGCAGTCCTTGTGAAGCCGTATATGTAGTTGTCAACGCTCCAGTTTTCAGTGAACCATGAACAACACCGGCAGCTCCAGCTTCAGACTGCATTTCAACAATTTTAACCGGCTGACCAAAAATATTTTCTTTGCCTTCTGCTGACCACTGATCCACTAATTCAGCCATTGTTGAGCTAGGTGTTATTGGGTAAATAGCAGCTAATTCTGTAAAAGCATAAGATATGTAAGCTGCTGCAGTATTTCCATCCATCGTTTTCATTTTTCGCATTATGATCGTCATCATCCTTCTATATATAAGTAGAATAGTTGCACGCATATTCTTGTTTATTATAACGGATATAAAGTGATTTTGAAACGTTTTGTCGAACTTTTTCACAAACTTTTGCACATTTCTTACTTTTTTTAAGGAAATTTTGAAAATTTGCCCTTCAAAATACAAAAAAGACTTCACAAACTTTACCTTCTATAAGTAAAATATGTGAAAATCTTCGGATATACAATCGGTTAAATTCTTTTTTTAAAGCGGCAGCCACTTTCTGCCAAGCGGCGAACAAGTTGGTAAAACCAATTATCTTTTGGCGAAATCCAGTTTTTCTTGATCGACAGTCGTTGTACGGAATCAAAGTTATGAGGGGGCAAACCGTCTAATAGATTATGCGATCTTGTCTGATCGTATCTAGGACGTTCTCCATAATTAAATGATTCCCCATTAGCGACCGGAATTTGCAGATCAGCTATTTCTTTAGCTTCTGTTTGCCATTGACTGATCAGCTCACCAGCTTCATCTACTATAAATTCACTATGATAATCACCAGACAAGATTTTTCGATAAAAGCCGCGTTTTCTGATTTTCTTGATCAAGCCACGATTTGTTAAACTTCGTTCAGTTGTGCGAACCTCTTTTGCTGTTATCTCATCACCTAGAAGTGCTCGATTATGATAATGCGGATCAGCGTAAAACCAATTTCTTTTTAGAATTGCCTTGATTGCTGCTTCATCTGTTTTCATCTGGTGTCTGACTCGGTATCTTTTGACATAGGCTACATTATGTTTATCCAGTTGATGACGAAATTGGTGCAACATCGTTTCAGTAGGATAACTCTTTTTGATGACTGCTTTAGACTTTCTTTTATCTGAATCGACAATTTTCAATCCATCTGGATACGCATTTTGAACGGTCTTAGAAAAAATGTTTAAAAAGGAAGCACCTGGGGCCATGTCAGGATCAAAGCAGTATTTTGAAGGAGCCATCTCCAGATCATTGCTTTCATTTAGGAAACCACCTAATTGCTGGATAACTAAACAAATCTTTTCTTTATCAGATAAACGGCTCTCTATAAAAAGTTTTTCGTATAATGGTGAACCGACCAGAAATAATTGTTTTTCTGTTTGAATGAGGAACGCTTCGTTCTCTTCTTTTAGGCTACTTTTTAAATAGTCGTTATAAGCAGAACAAGCAAAATCATCCCAGCCGTTCGCTTTTAATGTTGCTAGCTGTTCTCTTAACAAATTATCGTAAGCCGCCTGCTCTTTTCTCTCCAAAACTTGTTCCTCTCCCAGTCTAAACTTCGACATTGCACTCACCCTCTTTTGGATAGTATACCATCTGATTCTGCTTCTTAAGAAAAAAAAAGCTTTATCAATGCTGCTTTTTTAGCAGTGATTGATAAAGCTTTCTTATTCTTTTTCAATGCATTATTGACTATTTGATGTCCAAACTATTCCAAGTCTCTCCATCTATTAGTACAATTCTAAATATTGTTCTCTTTCCCACTCTGAAACAGTTTGACGAAAGGCTGCCCACTCCATTCGCTTCGCTTCTACAAAATTAGCATAAATATGCTTACCCAAAGCCTCAATCATCACTTCGTCCTTGCGAAGCTCTTTGATTGCATTGTGAAGTGTTGAAGGAAGATCATGAATTTGTGCTTCGTTCCGTTCTTCTTCGTTCATCACATAGATATTACGATCAACTGCTTCTGGCGGATCGATTTCATTTTTGATCCCATCCAATCCAGCTTGAAGAAGTACAGCCATCGATAGATACGGATTTGCTGACGGATCTACTGAACGCAATTCTAAACGTGTAGACAAACCGCGTGATTCCGGCACACGTACTAACGGTGAACGATTTCTACCACTCCAGGCAACGTATACAGGGGCTTCATAACCTGGTACTAAACGTTTGTATGAATTAACAGTCGGGTTACAAACTGCCGTATATGCACGCGCATGCTTAAGCAAACCACCTAAGAAATGATACGCTGTTTGACTTAATTGCATCGCACCCTCTTCATCATAAAAGACATTTTCATCCCCTTTGAATAATGACATATTACAATGCATCCCAGAACCACTGATCCCATAAAGCGGCTTAGGCATAAATGTCGCATGCAGCCCATGCTTACGGGCGATCGTTTTTACAACTAGTTTGAATGTTTGAATGTTGTCGCAAGCTTCAATCACATCTGCGTATTTAAAGTCGATTTCGTGCTGTCCTGGGGCTACTTCATGATGAGAAGCTTCTACTTCAAAACCTAAGCTTTCCAGTTCAAGTACGATATCTCTACGACAGTTTTCCCCGAGATCCGTTGGTGCAAAATCAAAATAGCCACCGCGGTCATTTAAATCTGTCGTTATTTTTCCATCTTCATCCAACTTAAACAAGAAAAACTCTGGTTCTGGTCCCAAATTGAATGACGTAAATCCAAGATCCTTCATATCCTTCAATGCTCGCTTCAAGTTTCCCCGAGGATCTCCTGCAAAGGGCTCTCCATCTGGATTATAAATATCACAAATCAAACGCGCAACCTTCCCGTGGTCGCTTTCCCATGGAAAAATCATCCACGTAGACAAGTCTGGGTATAAATACATATCACTTTCTTCAATCCGCACAAAACCTTCAATAGAAGAACCATCAAACATCATTTTATTATTCAACACTTTGTCTAATTGGCTCACAGGAACTTCCACATTTTTGATTGTTCCCATAATGTCTGTGAACATTAATCGTAAAAATCGAACATTTTCTTCTTCGGTTATTCGTTTGATATCTTCTACTGTGTTTTGTTTCTTCGTCATTGTCTTCCTTCACGTCCTTCATTTTTTATAGGTGCAGCAGCTATAACTTAGGTCCTCTGGATTGGAATGGATTCTGTTGAGTAAGTCCCCCTTGAGAAATAAGTTCATCGTACAAAATCTTTCGAACATCCTCATCAGTCAGTGGTTTATTTGACTCTTGAGCATGGGTTTGCTCTTCCAATTTCATTTCATAGACACGCTTGATTCCCGCCATGTTCAATCCGTCAGACAAATAATCTTTGATCTCAAGCAAAACATCGATATCATTCAGTGAATACATGCGCCGATTTCCTTCGCTTCTTTCTGGATGAATCAAATCTTGCTCTTCATAGTAACGGATTTGACGTGCGGATAAATCAGTCAGTTTCATGACTGTACCAATTGGAAAAACTGACATCGATCTTCTCAGTTCCTTCTCTCTCATATCCACCCCCCTCTCTTAGATAGGTATAGAATAGCAAGACTTTTTTCACTTGTCAATGATTTATGTAAGGTTTTCTGACATAAAATAAAAAAAGGCTCCCTGAGGATACCTTTCTTTCATTAAGTGTTGGGTAAACACTCCTAACGATTAGGAAGCAAAAACTGCAAAAATCAGATTTACGAGTGGGAAAAAACAAGCATACATGAGTAGGTGTCGACGAGAGCTCTCTTGTTTTTTTGTCAATAATTGCTGGTACAATAAATACAAATTAATGATCAAGAAAACCGAAGCACACATTAAGACTCTACTTCCAGAAGCATACATCGTAGGTGAAAACCACATAAGCATCGATGAAAAAAGTGCAGCAGAATAACTTAATCCTAAAAAGACTTTTTTTTCAGCGACACTAAGAGAATAAGCAATGATCAAACCGAAAAATACTCCCCACAACATAAATGGCAATACTGCGTTCCATAAGGATAAATTAAAGACATGACCACTCTTAAGCTGTGAAAGCAAGTCAATTTTCGTGATCAATTGAAAATTCGTAAATCGATTCGGAAAAGTGTAGATCAACAATATTAAAAATACTATATAAGCTCCTGTAACTTTAGCTAACATCTTTGTTGAATCAATTAGAACAGATACAATAAAGATAATAATGAACAGTAACAGCAGCTTGGTTTGCCAACCTTCAAACAGCCAAGAACTGCCTCGTAGCACCTTTGAAAAAGAGCTCATTTTATAAAAATCTGGCATCCACATCTTAACTTCCTGCTGTAAACGCAGCTCATTTCCTGGAGCTAATAGCATGAACGCTGCTCCTCCAATAAAAAGCGAGGTCGGCAGCAAAAGATAATAGTTTTCTTTTCTCCGCTTAAAGAAGATAATCCCATGATAGACAAGCACTACACCAATGACACATGCGATCAACTGCTCATTCGACAAAGAAAAAAGAAAGGCCGGCAATAAATAAAGCCAAACAGCTGTCTGCTTCTCTCTAAAAAAATTGTCAGCATAGGGAATCAGTGCAAATAATCCTAGCGATAACGGCCATAAATAATTAGTCGCTCCTGTAATCCAGAAAAGTGAATCCTTCATTACAAACACATTCATAAAACCTAAAGAGAAAAAGGCCAACAAAAAATTCTGACGAGAAACTTTTTCATTAAATAGACGAACTAGGGAATAACTGTATAAAAACCACGCACAAGCACTGATAACATGGTGGACAACTAATGGAGCCAGAAAAATAAGATATAACATGGTCTCTGGAAACAGCCGTGCAGACCACTCATCGTAGCGCCAGTGAAGATAATCAGGCAAACTATACTCTCTAGGAACCGTCATAAACCAACCATCATCTGTAGTAACATCAATTTTGAAATTCATAAAATATACAAGTACTAAAAGAAACAAACAACAATAAAACATCAAATTCTTTTTATTTTTCCGAATAAAAGTCTCCAACATAACCTACCACCTTACAACAAACCTTTTTATTCAGTATATCACCCCTTCAATAAAATAACTACGTCAAATAAAAAAGTTAAGTATAAAAGAACAACAATGTTCTACTACTCAACTTTTTTAGTTTATTCTTTTGTCGGTCGTAACCACCTAGAATTCTTTTTGGCAAAGCCTTTGACATGATAGACATTTCTTTCTTCATCAAAGGTATCTGATAATAATAATGTATGACGTGTCAGCTCACTTAGTTGCTGACCTTGACTGCTATCCAAATCAAACTCATAGGGTGTTAACAGCTCCATCATTTTTTCTCTGACAACACGGGTTAGATGTTCTTTTCCCAACGTGCTTTTTGCCGACATCAACACGTTAGGAAATAGCGTTGGAATAAACTCATCCTCGTCGACTTGATCACTTTTATTGTAGACTGTTAAAACCGGTATTTGCTCTAAATCAAGATCATTCAGCAGTTCCACAACGGTCTGTTCATGTTGCAGACGATCTTCTGCACCTGCATCTACGACATGCAGTAACAGATCCATACTACGACTTTCTTCTAACGTGGATTGAAAGGCTTCGATCAACTGAGTCGGCAGATCTTGAATGAATCCTACAGTATCTGTGATCGTTACAATCATTCCTTGCGGGAGCTGCCATTTTTTAGTTAATGGATCAAGTGTTGCAAATAATTGATCCTCTGAATAGGTTCCTGCAGTTGTTAACAAATTCAATATTGTTGATTTCCCTGCATTAGTATAGCCAATCAAACCAATTTGAAAAAGATCCGATGACTGGCGTTTTTGTCTGCTTCGCTCACGATGTGCAGTCACTTCTTTTAATTCACGTTTAATCGCTGTGATTTTATTTCGAATATGACGTCGATCAGATTCCAGCTTCGTTTCTCCTGGTCCTCTTGTACCAATTCCACCGCCCAGACGAGATAACTGTTTTCCTTGTCCGATCAATCTAGGCAGTAAATAATTCAACTGCGCCAACTCAACCTGCAATTTTCCTTCTTTGGAGCGAGCTCGCATCGCAAAAATGTCGAGAATCAATTGTACTCGATCAATCACTTTTATTCCCAGGGCTTCAACGATCAGTTGATTTTGTCTAGGGGTCAATTCGTGGTTAAAAATCACCAAATCTGCCTCATAGGCATCAACCAGTTGCTGTAATTCTTCCACTTTGCCCTTACCTATAACAGTCTGACGATCAATTCGCGGACGTTTTTGTGTTAAAGAAAAGACCACTTCTCCTTCTGCTGTTTTAGTCAAATTCTTTAACTCTTTCATTGAACCTTCAAAGCGAGTATAGTTTTCTTCCGTTTCTACACCAACTAATATAACTTTTTCTGTGCTTTTTTCCATTATCTATCCTTCCGAAGATTCTAACCAATCGGCAATTTCTTGTTTGAGCTCCGTCTTTGTTTCTGGACATTGAACCAAATCCCACCAGTTAGCCTTCATGCGATTTTTAAACCAAGTCAGTTGTCTTTTCGCATATCTTCTTGAATTTTGTTTTACCTGAGCAATTGCTTCTTCCAGTGTTTCTTTCCCTTCAAAATAAGGGAAAAATTCTTTATAGCCAATTCCTTGAATCGATTGTTGCGGTTGTTTTTCATACAGCTGAAGCGCTTCTTTTAAAAGCCCTGCATCAACCATACTCTCTACCCGCTGATTGATTCGTTCATATAATAGTGTACGGTCCGTTTCCAAACCAACTAAAAAATAATCATACAGGGGTTGAGGAATTTCTTTTGGTGTCAAAATACTAACGCCAGTTTTATCAAAGACTTCAAGTGCTCGAATGATCTTTTTTTGATTATTGTAATGGATACTCTCCGCTGCTTTCGGATCTTTTTGTTGAAGTAAATTCCATAATTCTTGATTTCCATGCACATGAGCAAAACGCTCATAATGCTCTCTGATCTCTGTCGACTCATCTTTAGCGCCTAATTCAAAGTCATAAAGTAACGCCTGAATATAAAGTCCAGTGCCACCAACGATGATGGGTAACTTCCCTTTTTTTGAAATCTCTTCGATTGCCAGTCGTCCTTCTTTTTGAAAGTCCGCAACTGAATAGGTTTCATCTAAATCACGACAGTCAATTAAATAATGCGGCACACCTGAGCGTTCTGTTTCAGTCACTTTGGCAGTACCGATATCTAAGCCTCTATAGACCTGCATTGAATCTCCACTGATAATTTCTCCGTTAAGCTGTTTTGCCAGCTCAATACTTAATGCAGTTTTGCCAACAGCAGTTGGTCCTGCAATGACTAATACTTTTTTTAAATTTTTCATTCTATAGTTCGTGTCTCCTCACGTATCTGTAAAGCGATTTCTGGAAAATCTGTATGAAATCCAGCAAACTGATCCTTTATACATGTCTTCATTTTCTCTTTATCATTCACAGTCCACGGTCGAACTGCTTTAGGAAAATCTGCTAATTCGTCTAAATGAGTCAGTGTCCAATCGATATTAGGATGAATACCAGTAATAAATGGTATCTCTAAAGCTAGTAGTTTTTTTCGATCAGAGCTGTTAAATATCAGTGCAATCGCTTGATTTTTTTCAATCGACCAGATTTTTTCTAAGCTGGAAAAATGAAAGCTTGAGTACATATACTCAAACGACCATAATTGTTTTTGCATAAGCTGAACCAACAATGCTTCAATTCCTTCGTAGTGGATCTTGTCTGTTTTGATTTCGATATTCAATAAACCACAAAATTTTTCCTGTTCAAGAAGCTGCAACACTTCGTTTAAGGTAGGAACTTCCTGGCTTATAGGAAACTGTTTAAACCATGATCCAGCATCTAGCTGCTTTAATTCTGCTACTGTCAAATCAGCTACTCTACCAGAGCCATCGGTCGTGCGGTCAACGGTTTCATCATGGATCACGATCAATTGATTATCTTTTGATAAATGAACATCCAACTCTATACCATCTGCTCCCACTCGAACTGCCTCTTTAAATGCAGCCAATGTATTTTCTGGATGTGTTCCTTTACTCCCACGATGGGCGATTATCTTTGTCACAGTAATCCCTCCAGTCGCACTCATTGTATCATTCCTGTTAATGAGTATCAAACAATAAAAAAACAGTTCGGCAGAAATACCGATCTGTTTTTAAGTGTTCAATGCTTTTATAAAAATTACTTTTCTGTCTGAGCAAGCTCATAAGAAACATATTTTTCAAGGCCAGCCTTGATTGTATATTTAGGTTCATAACCGATTGCTTTTATTTTTGAAATGTCCGCAAGTGAATATTTAATATCTCCTGAACGTTCTTCTAAAAATTGAACAGGCAGCTGACTGTCTAATAATTCATCTAAAGACGACACTAGATCATTTAGATCGATCGACTCACCAGTTCCGATATTATAGACTTCACCTAATGACTCTTTTGAAGTAGCAACAAGATTCAATGCTTGGACAACATCATCAACAAAAACAAAATCTCGTGATTGTGTGCCGTCACCAAACATCGTAAATGATGTTTCTTCTTTTTTTAGCAACTTTTTATAGCGATCCATCATAATAGATATCACTCCTGAATAAGGTGATTCAGGATTTTGCTTTGGTCCGTAGACATTAAAGAAACGAACTGCACTTGTTGGGATTTGATATAAATGATAATAATCCACGACATATTTTTCTGCAGCAAACTTATCGATCGCATAAGGTGTTAATGGACGGATCACTGATTCTTCCTGTTTTGGCAAAGTAGGCTCATCGCCATATACTGCCGCTGAAGAAGTAAATACCAAACGTTTCAATTTAGGCTGATTGACTTTGATCAATTCTAACAAGTGAAAGACACTGTCAAAATTTACTTGGTGCGTTTCCACCGGTCGCTCAACAGAATCTGCGACACTAGCAACTGCTGCCAAATGAAAAATGTAATCAAATTGATTGTTTTTCAACAATTCACTCATTAGCTGAACATCTGTAACAGATCCTTCAATAAATCGAATATTATCAGAGAGATCCAAATTGCTTTTATTTCCCATCGATAGATCATCTACTATGGTCACCTTGTGGTCTTTACAATAGAAATTTGCTAAGGTAGAGCCGATAAAACCTGCACCACCTGTAATCAATATATTATTCATTTATACGTAACTCCTAGCTTAATATAGAATAATGACACGACTTCCATAACATTCTTAGTTTATCATGGTTTTTGAGCAAGGTCTACTTTAAATACGAAAGCAGCTCTTAACCAGTTGCCTTTTGGATAGAATAAGAGGCTGGGACAGAAACGTTTAACCCCGAGAAATAAGCTGGAATTCACGAAAATTGTTCTTCAAATTTTTGTGAATTCCAGCTTATTTCCGAAGGGGTTGTTTCTGCTTCCGCCGTTTATTCGGATGTCAAGTGACTAGATTGTCACCCATAGAGTTATGTCCCAGACTCTATCCTACTAAAATTTAGGGAAAACAGTCGATTATTTTTCCGTTGCTACCTCTACGACTGATTTCTTTTCTTTTTTGGCCTGCTTGATTAATTCAATGATTTCATTATTATGCATTTTATCTGGATCGATATCCGCAGCTTTTAACGCTTTGCGGGCATTTTCAATTTCTGCATCGTCAATTTTTTCAATGTCTTGCTTCTTTAAATAGTCAGAAAGGGACTGCCCGCTTTTTTCGATTTCAGCTGCCATCGCTTGGATATCTTGGTCTGTAAACAGTGTACTATCCACACCAGCCTGTTCGATCTTTTCTCTATAAGCTGCCAGTTCATCCATACTCATTGTAACAGCGTCATAACTGTATGAGGTCTCCGTCACATCAGTATGATCGATTACGCTGGATTTACTGAAGGCATCTGCACTTTGACTTTGTGAGGAACCTGTATTATAAACCTTCTTTGTTTCTTCGTTTTTATCATTCATGTTGATAAACATCACGATCCCTACTGCAAGAATGATCACGGAGAATAAAACGAACAGTTTTTTATTTTTCATAAGTTCCCCTCTATTCTACTTGTCGATTGCAACTGCCATTTTATTAGGGCTGTATGAAAGAGCAACCGTTCCTTCGCTGACCCACATCGTTCCGTAGATTGGATCAGTTACATGGAAACTATTTCCATCAAATCCTGTAATCAACCATACGTGTAAATTTGCAACTTTCAATGAGCCGTAGTACGTACCATCGATAATCGGTGCTGCTAGATATGGATAGGTTCCCCATACAACAAGAGGATTGCCTTTCATTAGTTCTTCTTTAAATTGAGCTGTACCAACACCACTGATATCTCTCGAATTTGGAGCATATCTTTTAGCATACGGCGTGAATGCTCTTGGATAGATTGTATGGAAACCATACTTATCTGTCGGATGTCCATTAAATCCTTCATGAGGATTTCCCCAAGATGGAACTTTAGGAACTGCCTCTGTCACTTGATGAATATTCTGACCATGAGTAGCACCAAGATACGCTAATGCCATATATAGAGAAAACTCCTCACAGCCATTAGGATATCCCATCGCCATTTGATTATAGTAAGGAACATTCATAAATGTTTTTTGTCCTTTGTTTGTAGCAGTGACAATGTTTTTATTCGCAGTCACATAGCCATAAGGGGTTTCTAGGATTGGGTATCCATTTTGATCGAGTACTCGTTTCTTAACATTAATAACTGTTCCAGCAGAAATGTCATTTCCTCTGCGTAATGAACGGTCAGTATAATAATGATTGGTTTTTAGTTCTACTCGTTTAGGTGCGTCCATATAATAATTGCCCATACCTGCTGGAGCTTTTTTATAGTTATTAGAAACTGCTGGTCCATTTAACATTTTTCTGACTAAAACGATATCAAAAGCTTCCATTCGGAAACGATAGCCGGAAGTTCCGCTGATTCCACCATTTTTATTCCAGCCTAGCCAACCAAAGTATTCAGCATGTGTCCGATAATATACATCAAAATGTTTTGCCAGCTCGCCTGTTAAACGAATATCATAAGCCTCTACACGCTTAGATTGACCGGTGGTTCCACTTAACTGATTGTTTGATACATAACTCTGCCAGCCTTTATCTTGGACATGCGTTCTATATTCTACGCCGCCGGAAACTGGTGCGTTTTCAATTTTTATCTTGATTGCTTCAACTCGTTTACTTTGTCCCATCGAACCATTTGTTTGACCATTTTTACTTGGTGCTTGCCAACCTTTATCTTGGACATGGCTTTGATAGACAATATCAGGTTTTTTGTATTGGACAAAGTAGCGCTTAACCGATCCTGGAGCTGCTGCTCCTTTTTTGACTAATCTAACTTCAACTGATTCTAATTGATAGCTAAATCCTGCTGTCCCAGCGTTTTGACCATTACTAGTCCAGTCCAGCCAACCAAAATTTTTCGCATGTACGCGATAATAAACGTCGAAATGCTGCGCAAGCTCGCCTGTCAAACGGATACTCAATGCTTCCATTCGTTTTGATTGCTTTACAGTTCCTGTAATGGTGTTGTTCGCTACATAATTTTGCCAGCCGATATCTTGAACATGACTTCGATATTCAATTCCTCCTGAAACGGGCAGATTGTCTACTGCGATTTTCATTGCTTCCATTCGTTTCGATTGACCCGTAGTTCCGCTTAATTGACCATTAGACTTTACACCCTGCCAGCCAATATCTTGAATGTGACTTTGGTATTTTATATTTGGCTTTTTAAATTGCACAAAAGGACGAGTTGTTTTTCCAGGAGCCGCCTGACCTTTGGCTACCAATTGAACTTGTATTCCTTTGACTTCATATGAAAAAGCCGACGTACCAGAAGATTGTCCATTTGCGGCCCAATCCAACCAGCCGAAATTTTGAACCTGTACCCTATAATAAACATCATATGTTTCTTTAAGTGCACCAGTTAATTGGATCTGAACAGCTTCTAGTCGTTTACCAGGTACACCACTCACAGCATTCACATCAACAAAATTTTGCCAGCCAACATCTGCTACATGAGCACGGTATTGAATACTGCCTTGTTCCCCTTCAACTCCGTCTAGTCCAATTTTTATTGATTCGATCCGCCCGTCAGATAAGACGGCTGCAGCACCATCTTCTTGATCAGGTTGCCATCCTTGCTTGTCATTATAAATGGAGTACTTAACTTTAAGAGCTGTACTTCTTTTTTCTTGGTTAGCACTATCTTCTGTCACCTCAGCCTTATTAGCGCTTTCACTTTCTGTTGAGCTAATTTGAGTTGACTCTGTGCTTGAACTTTCAATTGTTTGTTGTGATTCACTGGTTGATTCTGTTTGATATTCCTCTCTAGTACTAATGGTTGTGCTAGTAGATACTTCTTCTGAAAAAACTATAGTTGGCATAAAAATAACTGTCGTTATCATACCGATGAGAAAATACCCCAATTTCTTTTTCAACTTTTCCACCCCTTATCTTTCAATAGAATCATTGTAACAAAGTTGACTCTTTTTGTCCACGAATATATTTATTTCTTAAAGTGTTTTATAAACGTCTAAATAACTGTTTTAAAATTCTTTATTTATACAAAAAAAGATTGAAAACCAATAATATAAATCAGCTTTCAATCTTTGTTTCAACGGAAATAAATAACAATTATCTATGTTCCTTTTAATAATCCTCGAAATTCATTAAAACTTTGGATCATTTTTTTATAATTAACTAAAAGATAAATCAAATAGCATACCGCATAGACTCCTGTACTGATAAAGCTACCGCCAAAGAATAGATTGCTTAAAATAAACAGGACGGTCAGCAGTGTTTCTAAAACCATTGATTGGACCACACGAATGTTCATTGATTTACACAAAAATAATTCTGCAAAATTACATCTAAAGGCTAAACTGATCAAAATAAGTCCCACTGCCCAAGTTAAATTACCAAAAACAAAGATGATAATAATCGACAAAATCAACGACAGTGATAAGGTAGACACATTAACGAATAAGATCGTCTTTTCTTTTCGCAAGGCTTTTAGATACGTATTGATCAATAAAGACATTCTGCCTTCATAAATAATGATTGGGAACAAGATCCCCATAAACTTCAAGCTTTCTGCATAATCGGGCAACCAGATCGCTAAAACATATTTTGCAGGAACATAGAAAAGCAATATCGCATACGTAATCGGAACAAATAAATTTCTTAGTGTTACAAAGAGAGTCGGTAGCTTCTCCTGATTCGTTCTTCTAAGTAATGGAAACATCACTACACCGACTGCATTGACAAAGGTCAAAAACATATTGGAAATACTTAAAGTGAACGAAAGCTTCCCAAACGTTTCAATGGTCCATTTTTTTTCAACAAAGAAACGAATCGTTCCAATAATCAACATACTTGCGATACTGCTGATCATTAGCTTGCTGCCGATATTGATATTATCAATAATTTCCGGTAAAACATTTTTTAAACGTATCAACTTTACACTAAGCATATCTTTGATGCGATACATTCCCCAGATTGTCATGATCAATCTAGAGAGAATATCCATCGAAATCAGCCAGAAGAAGTTACGTCCGCCCATAAGAAGGTATACTCCGATAAACACGACATACAGGTAGCGGTCAGTTCTCGATAGTTGAGCATACTCTTTGATGCGGTTTGTCGATTGAAAAATGAAAAGAATAAACGTCTTTGCGATTGTAATCAGGGAAACGACTGCTGTCAGAATTAAAATCAATGTTTTGTTGCTTGGTGGTAAAAAGAAAAACGCCCATAGGATCACAACTGACGACACGATCGTCTCAAAAAATGCCAGATACCAAAACTGTGACCCTAAATTTCGTTTATCCAACTGATCATATTCTTCTCCACCGATTTTCAAATAAATACCATCGATCCAGCCTAGATGAAAAAAACCAACATAGGATGAATAGAAAACATATAACTGCCAGTAACTATATTCCCGAACTCCAAGTAATTTAGGGACAAATAGGTTTAACAATACAGAAATTCCTAAAGTAGCGAAATTGGCTGCAACTGTGTAATATAGATTTTTTATGACGGACTTGGCCTTTTCGTTCATGATAAATTCCTCTTATTTTCTCATTTAGTCTAAACAAACCCCACAACAAACTACTAGTGAACAAGCCACCGTGACACTCTAGAAGTACTGCTCACTTCTTAAAAAAAATTAGCGAACCAACCTTCGAATTGATACTTATGTGTGATAGCTTCTGGAAGTGATACCATAGGTGTATGTAGAAACGCTGCAATATCCTGATGATTTTCATCCGTTAAAACAAATATGTTCTCAGGACGATAAAAATCTAACTCCTGTACATTCAGATTATTCGTAATCAGTTTTTTATTAAGGAACAATGCTTCCAGCGGTCTAAGCGAAATCCCTTGTTGATCACTTTGAACTATATCCAAAATAGCCTTTGTGTTTCCTTCATAATTAATCAATTCACTGTAAGGCAGTGCAGGCTTATAGGCATAATCTGTGCGAGAATTTTTAGATGAATCCACAACATAGATAAGCGGATTCAATTGCTGGCTGATGAAATAGTCTTCCAGCTCCAATAAAAGTGTTAAGCGTTCTTTATCAACACCGATAAAACAAACATCAGAGTGGTAACTATCGTCATGTTTAGTAACATTCAGTTTCATTTGATCTATAAACTGGTTGTTCGGATGCATGCCGTAATTTTCACAATCACTTTTATCAAATGACCATAATTCACAGTTCAATCCAGAATAAAAAGAAACGGGTGTGTCCTTGGCAACAGGATTGCTATACCAAACAGCAATCCGAATATCAGGAAATTTTCGATTTAAATACTTGATAAGCGGACGAGAGAAAAAATGGGCATTTAACAAAACAAAGTCAATATCCTTTAATTTTTTCTTCCAGCTGCCATATTGATAAGAAGCCAATTGTAAATTTAGCTTCTTATCGATATAGTTAAACAATTTAACTATAAGCGTTCGTTTTTCAAAATATTTTTCAACGTGAATCCCTAATTTTTGTGCATCTGCTGAAAACAAAACAGATTTTTCGTCTAAAGTAATAATCATCATGCGATTATAGTCCATTGATCTCAGACTCCTTTATTTCCAATAAAAAGTATATGGATGATGTGTCACTCGCTCAGATTCCGGTGGTAATTCCATATAATTTCCATAGCGCAAAGTCAAAAACTTTTCACGGTCTTTGATTGCTCGAACTTTTTTTCCAGCAAATAGAATATCCTCATATTCCTTAAACCACTCTGTTGGGAAAATTCCCCATTCCTCGTCTATAAACTCGATATAGCCACAAATTGAGGCGTCTTCAAAAGGATAGCTAGTCATTTCGCTCATGAGCAAGTTTCTCCAATGACTGTAATTTCCTTGCTTCAACAGCTTACGGTATTTTGGGTAATATAAAACCCTTTTACCATACGCCTTCCATCTTGTTTTTGAAATTGCATATGAAGCATTCAGTGTTGCTAGCATATTATCTAGATATAACATACAACGTTCACCGAAATTTTTCCGTTCAGAATCTTCAGTTGGAAATCCATCAATCGGGAAAATATCCACAAAAACACCCAGCTCAGGATCTTCACTGTGATAAAACTGCTTGGTTTTCATGCAGGTTCTTTTGTCTACTAATTTTGCAAACGGATAACGATACTCTTTTCTAGTTTCCAAACTCAATAATAGATACGTTTCATCCTCAGCTAAAAGTTTGATCAAACGGTCGTAATTGGGACGAGTCAGGACGATATCTAAATCATCGTCCCAAGGAATATAGCCTTGGTGTCTCTGTGCCCCAATCAAGCTACCATAATAAACAGAATATTCAATTTCATTTTTCCGGCAAATCTGATCAATGTGTACAAGCATCTCGACCCCGACCGCTTGAATTTCATCAATAGTCAATTCTTTCATATCTATAGTTCACTCGTTTCCAGTTCATTTTTTGAATTCAATCTACCAATATATAGGAAGAACAACATTGCGCCTAGTCTTGTTACTAATACAACATCTGGAATCAAACATGCAGATATCAAGATCGTCAAGACGATTAAACATTGAAATAGATAATCTAAATAATTAGTTCTGTTCATTTTAAATAATGTGATGATTGCTTTGATCATATTATATAAAACGAAAAGAACAAATGGAACTGTCCCAATAAGTCCTGTTGTTGCCAACAAGAAGAAGAAAAAGTTATGTGGTGTCTGCTCTTTTTGAGATATCCACGAATGAGGTAAATTTTTCTGAGCGTACTGTAACAGTCCTTTTGGCGAAGGCCCAATCAGTGGCTTAGTCTTAAATATTTCAACCGCACTGTTCCATAGTTTAAAACGGCTATTAGAAATATCTGAATCTTCACCTGTATCCGGACGATCTAAAGAGATATCGTCTTTCCCATCAGTCGTTTTTATTACAATTACTTTACTAACCGCTTCTGCTGTGACAACCGATACTTTTTGAGTGATATCCATCGTAAAATAAAGCGTCATTACAGCTAATAACGCAAGGACAGCTGAAAGTACCAAACGTTTTAAAAGAGCCATCGCTTTCTTAGTATAGTAAAAATAGAAAAATACCCATAAAATAGTAATCGCCATAATTTCGATCATTGCTGTTCTTGAGCCAGAAAGAACAACAAAGAAGAACGCGAAAACTAAATTGACAATCAAGAAGCCTTTGAATAGTTTTGATTTAGCTTCTTTTAATAGATGAAAAGAGAAACAAATTGAAACTACAGAAATCGTTGCAGAATAATTTGGATCTACAAACACACCATACAAACGATTTTCAAAGAATCCCATTCGAATCCCATAATACAATTTATCCAATGGCATCGTATATTGGAACTGAACGAAAAACATTCCCAATGAGATCACTAGTAAGATAAACCAAGTAAACACCAACACTTTTTCTACCCATGAAAACAGCGCTTTGGGATTTTTTTTCCCAACTTCATAAACTACAAAGAAAAAAAGAACTTCCCATATTATTAACTTAACATTGGCCACTAACCCTGTTGGTGCATTTGCAACCGAGGTTACTATCAACGCCAAAGTAAATAGTAGTAATAAAATGCTTGGTTTCTCGCGTTTTTTTACCCAATCAAGCCCATTGCGAATAAATAATAATCCACCTACTAATGAAATAATAGCAAAAATAAAGCTGTCAACTTTTGATGGTATCAGGCTATAGGTACTGATCATACGTACAATTAACATAAACTCCCAAATGAGAATAAAAGGTATTTCTACCTTATCAAGTATTTCATTAGCTTTTTTCATCATTAACCCTATCTCCTTAGCTCACTAAAATCTATTTATTTATTTTCCTTATCATTCTATTTTCTAAGCGTGACAATAGCTTATAGAAATACGGATGTATTCTTAAAGCAATCATTGCTAGTTTTCTTGACTTGGTAAAATATTGATTTTTAAGTACAAAAGTAAAATTCTTACATAAAAATTTGATGATCTCTTTTTGTGTCTTTTGATCTTCTGTTGTTAGTGGACTGTTCATCATTTTATCTAAAACAGTAAAATATGCCCAGCAGACACGAGTATGTGCAATGCAGACAAGATCTGGGTATTTCTCAAGAACACGTGCTTCATTATCTTCCCAAGCTTTGATCATATCCAAGTCTTTTCTGGTAAAGTGATTACTGGAAATACTATTTTCTCGATGATAGTAACAATATTTTTGACTAGTATCAATGACAACTTTTTTCGTCTGTTCAAGAACATCTAAAATCACAGCAGCATCCTCTGTGATCATTCCAACAGGGTAACGAACGTAATCGAAGATTTCTTTTTTATATAATTTATTCGTTGCACTTATCGTGCTTAGCTTTCCTTCGAAAGTTATCTTTGCAGCACCAATCATATCCGTTACTATATATTTTTTTTCTTTTATGACAGGTTCTTTTCCTGCATAAATATCTAGGAATCCCACAGTTGCTAAGTCAGCATCTTCTCTTTTTAAGTTCGTATATAAAAGCTCATACATATCTTCAGCGATATAATCATCGCTATCCACAAAACCAAGATAACGACCCTTTGCTTTTTCTATGCCAGCATTTCTTGCAGCACTCAATCCGCCATTTTCTTGGTGGATAACACTCACTCTAGCATCTTGTTCAGCATATTGGTCACACATCACTCCGCTATTATCTGGTGAACCATCATCCACTAAAATCAATTCAAAATCCTTAAATGTTTGATTCAGAATCGACTGTACGCATTTATCTAAATACTTTTCGACGTTATATACCGGAACGATAATACTAATCTCAGGCATTGCTTTTTCACTCCTTATTTTTCATAATCTTAATGACTTGCTCTAAGCCTTCATTTAAGGAATAAATCGGTTTCCATCCTAAGCGCTCGATCTTATCCGTCGCTAAAATTGCTTGTGTTGCTTTAGAGTAACCAGCCGCTTCTTTTTGGTCCGGTAATTCATAAATAACTTTTTTTCCGACAGTGGCTGCCAGCTTTTCTGCAAGTTCTTTGAGTGTTAAATCAAATTGACTATTGGCAATATTATACGCCTCACCAGACTTTCCTTCAAGCAACAGAAACAATAACGCAAACGCTGCATCAGCAACATAACAGTAAGAATAATACTGTGTTCCTTCACTTTTTAAAACGATATCCTCGTCATTTACAGCATTTCGGATAAATTGAGAGGAGGCTTTAGAGTCCTCTTCCAGCATTGTTGGTCCAAAAATTCGGCACAGTCTAGGAATGACCACGTCAACCCCATATTGTTGAATATAGGCTTGGCATAACGCTTCACTTGCACGTTTTCCTTCAGGATAACCTGCTCTTAACGTGTTACTGTCGATATAACCACAGTATTGCTCGTCAAACTTCTCTACATCGCCTCTGTTTTCTCCATATATCTCAACCGTAGAAAGAAACAGTACACGTTCAACAGAATGCTTCGCAGCATACTCCAATACTTGTTCTGTCCCCTTGATGTTCGTCATGATTGTATTGATAGGATCACTTACATAGGCGTTAGGATGCGTGTTACTCGCACCATGAATAATAAAATCATAATCGATCTCTGAAGATAATGGTTTCAAAATATCGCCTGCTGTTATGTGAAAATTGCTGTCATTCAGATAGTTTACAAACCTTGATTCAAGCTTTCCCTGATTTCTTCCCATTGCATAAACAGAGATATCCAGGTTCTGTGTTTCATTCAAAGCCATCAGACAATCAATCAAAAAAGTTCCGATCATTCCAGAGGCACCGATGATCAAAAATGATTTATTTCTTAGTTTCTCCCAAGCCAGCTGCTCTTGAATGACTTTTTCAATATCTTTTTGATAATCAAGATTATTCGAAAACATAACTTTCTCCTATTCTTCCTTCATTCGAAGATAGCCTTTAAACAATTGAAGGTCATCTTGTGTTGTTAGTTTAATGTTTTTATCAGAGCCCACAGCAAAATAAAGCGTCTCTCCTAAATCGACCATCATTGTATTGGCATATGATGATTCTGAGATACCGATCCCTTCTTTGAAGGCTTTTTCATAAGCCCATGCTAATTTATCGAATTGGTATGCTTGAGGTGTGGACACTCTTCTTAGTGTTTCTCTATTGATATATTGTTTGGTTGTTTCTTCTGTTTCTTTCACAAAAATTTGCTCGTTGTATGGTAAAGAAGTAACCGCATTACCGAACTCTTTACATTTTACGATAACATCTGATAAGACGATTTCATCCACTAACGGACGAATACCATCATGAATCACAATTGTATCTTCTTTATCAGAATGCTCTTTTAGGAAATCAACACCATTTCTAATTGATTCTTGACCACTATTGCCACCTTCGATGATCCATTCTAATTTATCAATATGGTATTCTTTGGCATAAGCTAACAATGTATCTTCCCAGCCTTTTTTACAAACGACTAATATTCTATCGATCATTGGATGCTTTTGAAAGGATTCCAATGTGTAAATAATAATTGGTTTATCTTCCACCATGATGAACTGTTTAGGGATATCCTGTCCCATTCTTTTACCGACACCACCGGCAATAATCAAAGCTGTAATCATTAATTATTCCTCCTTCGAATGATCTACGCAATAGTAGATCCCTTTATATTTTTTATATGTGTTCTCTGTATCGATAAATACTGCATCATGATGAGAGACCCGATCTTTTTCATCAGGCAATTCCATATAATGACCAAATACTTGCGTTAAATAATGATCATACCCAATCGGCACAGGCATGGTCGTATCTTCAAAAGGGACAAATACCGCTTTTGCAAAATCTGATTTTTTATAAATATTTCCCATATAGCGAGGACCTACACAAAGCTCAGTCACAAATTCTGCCGTATCAAAATCATATTTCGACATTTGTTTACTTGCAAAGGACCAAATTCTATAACGACCTTTTTTAGTTGGAATCAATTTTAGCAGCACTTTGCTGCCTAAAGCCATGATTCCACCATGCTTTTCTGGAACCACTTGTGAGCAAAACAGTGCATAGATCAATGCCCAAACTTTTTGGATTTTTCTTTTAAATTGTCCGTTAGGCGCTCCGTCCAGTGGGAAAATATCGATCGGCAGTCCATGAGCAATATCCAGCTCTTTTTGATAAGGCTTGATGAAGGTTGTTGCAGCTGCTCGAATCGTGGTAAAAGAATTATGATCAATGAAGGTTTTAGACGGTTTTAAAATGGGATACTTTTCAACATCTGCATGCGTCGTCCATAATTCATAAAGCTTCTCATAATCTTTGCGCGGCATAAAAAAATCCAAATCATCATCCCAAGGTATAAAGCCTTGATTTCTAATGGCGCCGATGCACCCACCGCCACAAAAATAACACAGTAGCTGATGCTCATTACAAAAATCAACAAAATAGTTCGCCATCTCTAAATTGACGTTTTGAATTCTTTTAATTTGTTGTGTGTCTTCCATATTATTCATCGTTCACTAATAAACTCCTCAAAGTACCTGTTTTTCAGAATACATCTGGTCTATTTTCTCATATCTGCCAAAAACTTTCAACAAGTTACTCGTTATCTTAATGCAACTGTAAACTAGGAGTGCTCATACAAATAAAGAAATAAGCATCACACAAAGAAAGGTTGCGCGATGCTTATTGGTTATTATCATTATTCAATTTTATTTTCTAAGCATCCGTTTATAGAATTTCCCTCGGAGTTTAGTAGGCATTATACAAATAGCAGTGTGAACAAGTGAGACGGAAAAGAAATCCGTAAAACCACCTAAGCCCTCTTGATAAATTATTTTTCTTGCTTTAAGTCCTGGCATCAAATAATTCAAGCCACCTCGGCGATTATACATCTCTGCTCCAGTTCGTGCATAAACTAAGAAGTCTGGTAAATTACATCCTTGATAGCCAGCCTTCAGCAGTCGAACCCATAAGTAATAATCCTCAAATCCCTGCAGCGGCTGGTAATTGCCAACTGCTAATACTGCATCCTTTTTGTACATCACTGTCATATGATTGAAAGGATTTCGCTTTTTAGAAAACTGACGAATCTCAACATTCGTCAATGGCATTGTTTTTTTCGCCAATACATTATCGACCGTTCCTTCAAATTCAATGATATTTGAACCAACAATAGCTAGGTCGTCATTTTCTAAAAATGCAGCATATTGTATTTCTAAGCGGTTTTCAACCATGATGTCATCTGTGTCCATTCTAGCAATTAACTGATTTCGGCAATTTTCTACACCGATCGCTAAAGCAGTTCCCAGACCTTGATTTTCTTTTAAGGAAATGACTGTTAGTTGATCACCTAAGGTATCGCGATAATGCTGGATACGCTCGTATAATTCTTCTGTTAAAGGACCATCTTCTACTAAAAGGATCTCATCCGGCTGAACCGTTTGGGCTAGTGTACTTTCCAGTGTTTCAGTAAAATATTCTGGTTTCTCTTTTTTATAGACAGACAATAAGACACTAACAGGTATTGTTTCCATTTTTTTCACTCACTTTATTTAAATAGCTCGATTTTATTTTCACTTAAAAATGAAAGATCTTTTGTACTGCGTTCAACATCTTCCACACCCTGAGAGGATACTTTATCAAACAAGATCTTGATTGTTTGCAACAATATTTTCAGATCCAGCAACAGTGAATAGTTTTTGATATAGAGCAAATCAAAATTTAGTTTGCTATTATAGTCAGATGCATATTTTCCGTATACCTGTGCATACCCTGTAATGCCCGCTCTCACGTTATGTCTCAAATAATATTGAGGGTTTTCACTATTAAACTGATCGACGAAAAACGGTCGTTCAGGTCTAGGTCCAACAATCGCCATATCTCCACGAATCACATTGATTAATTGAGGTAACTCATCGATTCTCAATGCGCGTAAATATTTTCCGACACCCGTTACGCGACTATCATTACTTGTAGATAGTACCGGACCAGATTTTGCTTCTGCGGTTGCAGACATCGTTCTAAATTTCAAAATAGAAAATTCTCTCTGATCTAATGTGATTCTCGTTTGTTTATAAATCACAGGACCAGGCGATGTTGCTTTAACCAAGATTGCTGCAATTAGCATCAGTGGCGAAGCAATGACTAATAAAACAAATGAAAGCATAATATCAAACAGTCGTTTCATGAAATTGTCTTCCCCTTTGATCCTAAAATCTGACACTTCGATGATACTTTCATCTTCAAAGTTCATCATATTTGGTTTTAACATGATCAGATTTTCAAAGCTTGTATTTAAGAACAATTTTTTCTCTGCTTTTGTGACTAGTTTGTAGATTTTAAATTTTTCATTTTCATCGATGTGGCTGGAAATATAAACAATATCGATCTCATCCAACAACTTAACCAGGTTTTCATAATAATGATCAACGATTACTTTCGTTACCTGATGTTTTTTATTTTTATGACTGGTAAAGTTTTGGGCAGCAGAAATCACACTTTCTTCGGTTCCGATGATCACTACTTTTTTGATGGAGCTGACTTTTAAATATAGGAAATAAACAAGAATCCGCCAAAGGCTCAATAATAAAATCCCTACAATAAAAGTATAAATCAGTACTGATCGTGGAAATGTGAACCATCTACCAGCAAACGTTATGGTCATGATAAACAAAATCGTCAAAAATTGTCCGATAACCGTCACAAAGACAATATCACTGATCGTTCGATTATAAAAAACATATGCACCCAATAACAAATTTAAAAAGATAAAAAACAGCGAGATGTACACAGCAGATTTCTCATATGATACAAAATTATATGAAGGAATAGTAAACCCAAATTTAATCCAAAATCCAACCAATACCGAAAAATTAAAGACTAGTACGTCAATAATAATAATCGCAATTCGCTTTGCATTATTCCATTCACTTTTAGTTGTCATTTTTGCCTTCCTTCCTAACAAACTTTTTTCTATTTTTTTAATACTAAAAACTTCACGTTTCATGTTACCACATTGAGACTAAAAAAAACAATCACCTCCCCCCTCGTATAGAGGGAGAATACTTAAAATGGAGTCATTATTTTAAGTATGTTTCTTCTTTTTGCAAACCAAGTCCAACAAAAGAATAAACAATCGGCAACCAATAATTTGCCAACAGAGTGTCTTCCATCGTCGCTTGCACACAAATTGCTAAAAATCCCAAGAATAGACTAACCTGAAGCGGAGAAAGTTTTCTTTTAGTGAATAAATTAGTCGCTAGGAAGTATAACAATAGACCAAAAATCAATAGATAGCCCAGTAGACCGTAGTTTCCTAAGACATAAATAAAACTATTATGTGTTCCTAATGATTTCCATGAAGCTGTAAATGGCTCCATACCGATCATCATATTTTGAGAACTAGCAAACCATTTTTCGAAAAATTCAGCCCAGATATTTTCTCTGCCAGTAAATAAATTAATTGTGTCTGATTTAGCAAATCCGTAAAAAATGAACGGTCCAAGAACAAAGAATAAAGCGAAGCCGGCGAGCAAAAGATAATTACTTTTTAAATATTTTTTAGGAATGATATTATCCACTAGTATAAAGAAAATCAATGCCCCCAAAGAAGCTTTAGACTGACAGACCCATACGGCTAAAAGACCTGCTGCATAAATTGGAATGACAAGTAACTTGAAATAACCGATATCAAATGACTTGATAATGATCGTCAACATGACGACAGACAAGAAAATTGTCATACCGATCGTATTTGTATTGATCCAGATCGCTTCTAATTTGTTATCATTTTTCCAAATCAAATCAGGATCGATCAGTTTTGGCAGTTCTATATACATTCTATAAATTGTCACAAACAAAGCTGTGCCAGAAATTCCAGCTAATAAACCCCAATCTATTTTTGTAAACTTCGTATGTTTGAAACCTAGCAGCAATAATAGGATCAACGGAATCGACGCATTTATAAATCGATTACTGTGTCTAATAGAAGAAGTAAGTGTATAAAAGATAAAAATCACTACCGCCAATATAATCAATGCCCAGTCTGCTTTTGTTAGTTTTTTTATTCTCAATAACAGAACCAAGGCGATTGCTGCTGCTAAGAGATAGACACTATTTGCATAGATCCACCCAGTTATTGGTGTACCGATCCCAACGACCCACATTACATATGAAGCAGCAATTGTAACCAGTAAAATCAGGTTACTGATTCTATTTAAGACTTTATCCATCCTGACATCCTTTCAACAAGCGTACGAAATTAATAAATCACTTTATAGATATACGCGTTATTTGTATCTGGTCCATATAATTGTTTTAATTGCATTTTTTCAGTAGCAAATTGATCGATCGTTTCGTAAGTAACCAAGTACTTGATCTGATATTTTTTCAAGTCCTTCAAGCTTAGGCGAACCTTGAATGCATCTGCGTTTTGTAGTTCAAATTGTGGCTGTTCTTCACTGATTTCAACATAAATATGAGAATAACGATTGTAAATTTTTTCATATTTCCCTGTCGGATCAAGTGGTTTCCATGACTCTAAATTAGGTGTAAAGGCTGTGCCGTTAAATGTATGAACGCCTAACATTGGTAAGAAAGCATGCATCATTCGCTCTCCAGCCCATAATTGGCCTGGATCTTCTTTTTCGATTGCCATAACCGTCTGTGCAATTTGCTTGTCATAGACTGGGCTAACCCCTTTACTCACTGGATTGACCGTTGTTCCACCAAACAAAACTGCTGCTAACAACACAACTGAAAACAAATATTTGCGCTTATTCAGCAATAAAGCGATCAACAACCCAGCAACTAGTAAAATCAAAATAATCTCTGTCTTGCTTAAATACAAACGTAAATTTCCTGTATACAATGCAAAGAAATACAATCCTAAGTTGACTCCAATGATCGGCAACTGCCATTTAAATGAGAGCTTTTTCTGTTCCCATAGATAATGAATAAACCAAATGCTCAATAAAATTGCAGAAAAGCTAAACGCCAGATACGCTCTTTCCTCCGGCACATAAGAAAACATCGTCATTTTCGCAAAAATGGTTGGGAAACGAACACTCATCCACACTAAATTGAATAGACAAAATACAAACAGAAGGAAGCCATATAGATTCTCCTTGATTTTCTTATAAAAGAGCCACGGAGACACAAGAAAAATCACAAAGAAGAAGTGATAAAAACTACTCAATTCAGAATTATTTTCATAAACTACATCTTTAAATGACATTTTCCAATTCGTTAGAAAGAGAAAAATATCCTTTTTAGCAAAATCACCGCCAACACTTACCCTGTTTCCGGGATAGATCGTATGCATTACTCGAATCAGAGAATCCCAAGACGTTAGAAGAGAAACGCCAACGATCACTCCAGTCAAGCCAACGGCCAAGCCGATAAACAGGCTGTCAAATTTATCCAGTTTTACTTTTTTCCAAAACTCAAAGAAAAATCCAAGTAAGAATAATAAAATCAAATAGCCAAAGGGCACTTGAAGTGCAGGATATAGCACTAAAATGAAACCAGATGCGCACAATGCAGCCATTATGGAACAAGCAAAACGCCGCCATTTCTGCTCATGTGCATAAAAATAATTATAAATCCCGACTAAAAAGCCGAACGTAAAAAAGACAAGATCTCCCACTGGTGAAACAAACCACCATTGAATTGCGGCCGAAAAAGGAATCCAGACACTTGTTAACAACGCCAGATACTTATTTCGTTTAGTCAAAATCAAGCCGATTTCAAACGACAGCAGCATCAAGCCAATCAGTTTGATCCCCCAATACCAAGATAAGCCGCGCTCTTTTCCTAAAAGAACATAGCCCCAAGTAAACGGCTTCGCTAATGTCGCTAAATTCAAGGCAGGTGAATTATAGCCGATAACCATGTCCTGCCCGTCAACAGTAATCACTTCATTGTGATTTTTCAATCCTGTTTGCGTCTGTGACAGACTATACGGTGTTTGAACCATCCATTCATCGGATCGAATCGGTCTCGGTTCTCCTAAAATAACACTTTGGCTATTTCCATCTTTAGCATAATCGGACACATATTGATCCCACATCGCAAGTGAACTGCCATGAATTTTGAACACCAATATCAAAATAAATGCTAGCAATGCTAGTAAAAATCGTGCTCTGATGATTTGATCGATCACAGCCTGTATTCTATCACCAACTGTACGATCCTGCTTGTGTCTTGTTTGATGTATCTCCATCTTCTAACTCCATTTCCTAGTCATAAATCACTTCTTTTTAGCTAATCTCGATAAGAAAAATTAGGGATATCTCGGGTCAGATTTGGATTATAAAATGGATCATTATCAATCAATGCTGTCCACTTTTGCTCCATCATTACCTTTTCTTGTTCAAATCGTTTTTTCTTTTTCCCTTTATCATCGTAGCCTCTCGTTTGAGATTCAAAATGATACAGCTCTGCTTCATGCAGCCACACATTGTCACGCCCTAGTTCTTTGACTTTTAGGCATAGATCCACATCATTGAACGCAACCGTGAATTGCTCATCAAACCCAGCAACAGCATCAAAATCTGCTTTTTTCATTAATAAACAAGCCGCTGTTACTGCTAAATAATCAACATTCAGTGCCAATTTACCAAAGTAACCCAAATCTCCATGCGGATAACCATAATGTCCGTGTCCAGCAATTCCGCCAAGTCCTAGAATTACTCCAGCATGCTGAATCGTATTATTAGGATACAACAATTTCGCCCCTACACAACCAATACGCTCCAATTGTCCAAACGAAACCATCAACGTCAACCACTCTGGATTGATTACTTCTGTATCATTGTTCAAAAACAGTAAATAGCTTCCTTTGGCTTCTTTGGCAGCAATGTTATTGATCTTGGAAAAGTTAAACGGTATGTCGATCGTAGTGACCCGAAAACGTTCATGAAGGCGTTCAGCAAATGACTGATAAAGTTCTTTCATATTTTCATCTGTACTACCATTATCCGCAATAATGATCTCGTAGTTTTGATAAGTTGTTTTTTCAATGATCGAAGTCACACAGCGTTTGACGTCTTTATAGCCATTTTTTGTCGGAATAATGATTGAAACAAGTTTCTGCACCTCGATATCATAATACACATCATACAACCCATTCGCTCGCCCATGTTTAGCAGAACCTTTAATACCGCGGCGGACTAGGGCATCTTGAACGGCTCTTAAGCCCGCTTCAAATGCATAACCTTTGGTCGATTGATCGACTGCTGTGGAGGTTGGAAGCATGCGCCAGTGGTAAAGTACTTTAGGAATATGCTTGATACGTGCAGCTGTGGTCTTCTCCGTAAATCGAAGAACTAAATCATAGTCCTGAGAGCCTTCATAGCCTTTTCTAAATCCCCCGATTTCGGTTAAAATCGATCTACGATAGACACCTAAATGGGAAATATAATTCGTGCCCAGTAGCAGATCTGGTGACCAGTCTGGTTTAAAAGATGGATCTGAGCGATTGCCCTCCATATCGATTTTGTCTTCATCGCTGTAAATCAAATCCAATTCTGGATTTTCGTTCAAAGCTTTAACCACTTCATAAAAAGCGATTCTAGGCAATTCATCATCGTTATCCAAAAGAGCGACAAACTCACCGGTTGCTAAATCAAGTGCTGAATTAGTTGCTTCTGAGATATGTCCGTTCTTCTCTCTAAAAACAACTTTGATTCGTTCATCCGACTCTTCATAAGCACTCAACAGTTCTTTGACTTTCGGATCAGTAGATGCATCATCCGCCATACACAATTCCCAATTCGTGTAATCTTGGATCAAAATCGAATCGATACAACGACGCAGCCATTTTTCTTCCACATTATAAACCGGCATAGCAATTGAAATTTTTGGCTGATAACTAAAAGCTGCAATTTCTGCTTTGATTTGTTCAAAATCAAACTGTTCATTTCTTGCCAACCAGCTAGAGTAGGAAGATTGTCTGCGGAGCTTTTCGATCTTGACACGTTGAAGTGTGCCTTTGATCCCATTTCTTCTCAGATAGCTGATCCCTTTATGTACATTGATCATCAAACGTGCCAACTTGTCTTCCGTTCCCGGAATCAGCGGATGTTTTTTGCCTAAGTCGATCCATTCTGTGTGTTGAGTAGTCTGATCAGCTGAAATAAAACGGATCTCCAACTTATTCTTTTTTAAAATGCCGTCTAATTTAAGTTCAAATCCAGCTAAAACAGCTGCATCCGCTTCATAAATTTGATTGACATCTTCTCTTAACACACGTTGAGTAGTGTACGCAGTCACTTGTCCTTGATTGTTGATCGAAATTTCTGGACTAGTCTTTGTATCTGTATTTAATGCCCAGCCAGTAACAGTTAGATTATTGGTTTGCTTCTCTCGATAAATACTATCAATAATGACCTTGATCTCATCGCTCATTTTTTTTGTTCTCCTTATATTTAAAGGTTCAATAGCTATTATTTCTAGTCAACAGAAATAATAGCTATTTTATTTCTTAACGGTTTACTTTTATAATCGCTTAGGATTCCTATAGCTATCGACCAGTTCTGGTTCAGACCATTTAGTCATCAGCTCTTTTAGGTTACCTTTTTTATCTAGACTCTTATTTCTTTCATCTGCTTTGAAAATAGCATAAGAACAATAAATGATCGTCTTATCTAGTTTGTTGGCAAATTGCAGTGATAGATCTGTTCCCATCACATCTTTGCCTAGCTCTTCATCAATCCCGGTTACAGCAAGATAGTCCGCTTTTCTAAAAATCATACATCTTTCAGTAGCTGCTTGAATATTTCTAGGCAACGCAATACGATAGTAATAACCTAAGCTCTTACCTGGTGTGCCTTCTTCTGGGTATTGCAGTCGTTTTTTCTCTACATCGATAGACATGCCGACATTTTCGATACGATAGCGATGGTCAACGATTCTTCCCATGACGATTCCTGAAGACGGCTGCTGTGCCATGTTCATCATTTCAATCAGCCAGTTACTTTTAGTAGGGACTAAGCCAGCATCTAAAAGAACTACATATTCACCTGTACATGACTTGATCAAGGCATCTCTTGTTTGCCCGTCTAAATATACGATTTTATTACTTGTTGAATGAACCAGTTGCTTCATCGTTTCCGGCAGAACAATTTCATAATTTTCATAAATCGTCTTTTCAAGAATTTTCTTTAAATACTCATTGATGTCTGCTGTTTCATTAGTAATAATCAATGATACTTTCGGTACTGTTTCATAAATATAATTGATTTTATATGAGCCGTAAAATTCTGCGATTTCGACATTGGCTTTGATGTTGCGGCGGTCCATTGCAGCTTGTAACGCTTTTTGACCAGCGACATACGCATAGCCTTTACTTTCTGGATTCAACGCTGTTGATGATTCAATTGCGCGCCAGTGATACATCATTCCAGGAATGTGAGCGATGTTCTCAGCATTTTCTGTTGCTCGTAAGACAAAATCATAGTCTTGAGCTCCATTGAATTCAGTGTTCAAGCCACCCGTTTTTTCCAAGACTGAACGTTTGACTACCACAAAGTGAGTGATGTAATTATGATTCAAAATCAATTCTGGATTCCATTTTGACTTGTAAAAAGCATTAAATTTCTTGCCACTTTCCGTCACTTTATCTTCATCTGTATAAATAAAATCAATTGTTGGATCTTCATTCAGCGCTTTGACAACTTCGTACAACGCTTGTGGTGCAAGCTCATCATCATTATCCATAAAGCCGATATAGTCACCTGTTGCAATCGTTAACGCTGAATTGGTGGCTTCAGAAATATGGCCATTTTCTTCACGATAAATAACTTTGATTCGGTCATCTGCATCCGCATATTTTTTTAGTAATGGCTTGATTGACGCACTTGGTGACGCATCATCTGCCAAACACAGTTCCCAATTTTCGTAATATTGATTTTGAAGAGAAGACACACAAGCATCCAGCCATTTCTCTTCTACATTATAAACGGGCACAGCTACTGAAATTTTTGGTTGGAAGGCAATTGATTTGAGTTCTTCCAAAATAGCTGTTTCATCTACTGGTGTTTCTAATTGCTCTTGACGTTTAAAGTACCATTTCATCGAACCCACTAAGCCACGAGTTTGAAGCGAACGAAGGGCACGTTGTACTTTCCCGCCTGGCTGAACCATATTTGGTTTTTCTAGACGATATTGTAATTTTCTTCCGTTTTGAGATGCAACATTTAAGAAATAAGTTGGCTGATCATCTGGATCATTCACTTCGATCTCAAAGCCGTAATCTTGATCTCCTTTTAATTCAAACATATCGATCACATCACGACGATATTCAGTTGTTGTAGAATAGTCGATTGCTGATTCAGCTGTCACCTCAAAAGTTACAGGCAGCTTATCTTCTCTAGAGTAAGCCCAACCGCGAATCACAGTCTTCTTCTCTTCAACATGACGAACGATATCATCGATATTTAAAGAAATAAATGAATCGAATTTACTGATTGACACTTTTTTATATTTATTCATTTGTTTTCCACGCACCATTGATTTCTTATTTTTAAGAACCTGTTGTCCTTCTCGCATTTCGACCGCATAATCGATCAACTCGTGGATGGTAGTTGAAAAGCCGCCTTCGTACTGATAATCGAAATGAAGCGTCATTGTCTTACCTGCGATTCTTTTGTCATTGATCTCCATTACTGGTACTTGATCGTCGGAAAAGAAATAGCGGTTGTTTTTAACATACACAGCATTCGTTGCACTTGTCTTTATTTCAGTTCCATCCACTGACATCGTGACATCTACGACAGCTCCAGTCATACTTGGAAAAATCTTTAAGAGTTTGATCGTTTCAGGTATATTGAGCGTAAAGGTTTTATTGTCTCCAGTAACATTATTTAATTGACTATCGAATTCTTTTTGTTCTTCTTCTCCGCAGTCATACAAGAAATGGATATTCTTCATATAACTTGAGTTTTCTGGAATCACTCGGACTGGATGTTCTACTGCTTTTTTACTAAGGGCATAAAAATACTGATAGACTTCCCCAAATGGCCGTGCTTTAAATGCTGCGCGTACCTCTACAGGCAAGTCTTCGTATGTTGATTCAAGTTCGTTATAGCCGACTTGATTGATCGTAAAATCTTCTTTCACGATAAATAAGCCTGCCTCTTCAAAGACTTTTTCAAAGCCGCTTTGAACAAAGAAAGATTTATGTGTTGCGTCAAGTAAACCCGTTTCACGCCAGTCCAATTTATTATTGAATAAATCGATTAAGACAGAATTGTGAGCCAAATTAGGGAAGGTAATCAAAATTTGACCCTCTTCACTTAAAAATGGCTTCACTTTCTTCAAGGCACTTTTAGGATCCATTAGATGTTCAAGGACATCTGCAAAAATTATATAGTCAAATGTCTGTCCTTCAAAATATTTAGTCCACGCTTCTTCATCGATGTTGCCGTAAAAAGCATCTGTAGAAAATTGGCTAACATGATCGTAAAGCTCTTTATCCAGTTCAACAATCGACACAGAACAATTTTTTTCGTCCATGAGATAGCTCGTCATTCGGCCGTTTCCAGGTCCAAACTCTAATACTTTACTATTTTCTTTTATTTGAGCGACGATTTTACCAACGCTGGTACTCTCATCAACTTCCATTTCAAAATCATACTTCATCTTTAATAGTATCCTTCCATTCATGATCTAAAATGACAATGCCTTCGCCTGCATAGCGACCGCTAATAAACATGTTCAGGTATTTCGTTTTATAAACCAAAGGTACTGTAGCGTGTTCTTCAAAGAAAGCAATATCAAAATAATACTCTCCCGTTAGAAGCGACATTTTTCCATATTCTAAATAGAACACATTCTTGCCTTTTTCCCACGGAACCTTGACTTCATCTAATAAGGTATTCAAACCACAGACATAATTATTGTCCACCGTTCGAATAGCAACACCGCAAACAGGAGATTTGATTGTATCATTTTTGACGGTGTATTCGATCTTCAGAATGACCTTTTCATCTTGTGTAACGATGTCCAGTGGCTCTAAAGCATAATTCAATAAGGTTGCTTTTTCTATTTCGATGATATCAGGGACTGTTTCTTCATTTTTAATCGTTTTTTCGCGATCGACTGTCTTGATTGATTTTTTCTTTAAGAAATTTTCATAATTCGTTGTCACATCCATCGTTTCACCGGATTCAACAACTTCACCATTTTTCAGCCAAAATGTCCGATCACAAAAACGGCGAATTGAATTGACATCATGAGAAACAAATAAAATCGTTTTTCCAGAATTTTTGATTTCAGTGAATTTCTCCATACATTTTAATTGGAATTCTAAATCACCTACAGCCAAAGCTTCATCTACGATCAGAATATCTGGATCGACATTAATTGCCACAGCAAAAGCCAAACGAACAAACATCCCACTGGAATAAGTTTTTACTGGCTGGTACAAGTGATCACCAATATCCGCAAACTGAATCACATCATCTACCCGCTCTTCCATTTCTTCTCTAGAAAAGCCTAGAACCATTCCGTTCAAAAAGATATTTTCATATCCAGAATATTCAGGATTAAAGCCCGATCCCAGCTCTAACAACGCTGAAATTTTACCGTCGATCTTCATCGTCCCTGACGTTGGCGTCAAAACACCTGTGATTATTTTCAAGATCGTTGATTTACCCGAGCCATTTTCTCCCACAAAGCCGATCATCTCACCTTTTTCAATCTGCATTGTTACATCTTTCAACGCGTAAAAAAGATCATGATAGCTCTTTTTAAATGGATTAAGTGCTTCTTTAAACCGATCTGACGGCTTTTTGTACATGTTATATGTTTTAGTAATATTTTGTATATCGATTGCATACTCTGCCATGATTTACTCTCCTTGTACTTTACCGATCCTGTATCTTTAGATCTCTATGTTTTTTATAATACATCTGAAAAATGAGGTTTCAAACGTCCAAATACACCTGAGCCGATTAACAGTAGAATGATCGTAAAGCCCCAGAAGTATAGTCCATACTGCCAATTTTCCCAGAACCACGGTCCATTTGTAAAGGAATCACGATATCCTTGAATCACATAATACAATGGGTTGATTTTTAAGAATCTTGCAATGTTCTCACTAGGTATCCAAATAACTGGCAATGTCCACATGATCGTTTGCATAGCTACATTGATAAACTGCATAATGTCTGGTAAAAATGGTTGTGTCGATGCAGTCAGCCAAGTTACTGCAGTTAAAAAGATGATTAGACAAAATAGATAATACAGCAGCTGCAATGCTTTTACAGTTGGAAATACACCACTTAAAGAGGTGATCCCAAATCCAATAAAAATAAAGACGACATGTGCATATAAGCTAGATAAAATTTTTGATGTTGGTAAAATTTGTACATTGAATACCACTTTTTTTACGAGGTAACTGTACTCTCTAAAAACATTTGTTGCTGACAATAATGAATCTGAGAAAAAGAACCACGGAATCAACCCAGTCACTAGATAAACAATAAACGGATACGCTTCATCAGCACCGCGGGCCCGAATGTGTGAAAATACAAACCAGTAAGTCAAAACGGTCACAAGAGGTGTAATGAACGCCCATACAATTCCCAGTGCAGAACCTGCATATTTTGATTTAAAATCGTTAAATGAAAACTGTACTAAAAGCTTTCTATTTTCAAAGATATTTTTAAAAATCGATAGTGTTTCTCGTATCATTGACTTGTTCCTTTCTTATTTCCGTTGCATGATATTCTTAGTTAAAATAAACTGCATAACATTACTAGTTTAAAGAATATGTACTCTTTTTTCAAGTTATGTAAGTATTTTCTTAAGATTTGATGTAACTATTTTGCCAGTTGAATGATCACGATCCCTACGATGATCACAACCGTTCCAATCACTGTTCCCAATGACACTTGCTCTTGTAAGATCAATTTTGAACCTAACAATACAGCAATATTCGTACAGGCAACACCCAATGGGACAATATAAGAAACTTCTGATTTACTGATAATGACCATCCACAGCACAAAGCTGAACATATAACATAAAAAGCCAATGATCGTAGTCAGAGACATTGAGAAAGAAAAAACCGCATTTGTGAAATGAATCGCTGTCGCCTGTGACCCTAACTTCACTAAAATAAGTCCGGAAGTTGATAGAACAACGTATAACAGAAATAGTAACATTATTTTTTCTCCTTCTTATCTTTTAAAATTGATAATTCTTGAATCAATAACTTAATTTGATTTTGTTGTTTTGACAGCAATGCTGAGTTCTTTATTTCAATAAAGAGCAAAACAAAAATCGCCATGATCAATAAAAAATTCGAGGTGGTCTCAAACCCCAGTTTTCGACTCAACCATTCCGGCAAAGTCGGGAAAACGGCTATCACAACCAATCCAATAGAAATAATCAGCCAACGAATCGCATTTTTTAACAAAAATACGTTTTTATTGATCGAACGAATAATGTATATAAAGAAAACCAATGAGAAAATAACCATCTCGACGCGTAAAATGACACTCATTAATCTCCCTCCCTCATAAAACTCGACACAAGAATCGCTATACTGACTTCAAACATGTAACGGACAGATGTAAAGGCACGAATCGATGATTGACCACCGGAACGTTCCATCATATTAGCGGCAACTTCTTTGATCCTAAATTTCTTTTTCAATAAATGAACGGTTGACTCCGGTTCAGGATAACTTGTAGGGTATTTTTTAGAAAAATAAGCAATAATTTCTTGATTACAGGCACGATACCCAGATGTTACATCATAGATTTTCTTTCCTGAAGAAAGGTAGATCAAAAACGAAAGAATCTTGATGCCCACACGACGCATAAACGTTGTCTGAAAAGCCGCTTTTTCATTCGGTAAAAATCGTGAGCCAATAACAAAATCCGCTTGCTGCTTGATGATTGGCTGTACCACTGCATCCAAGCTATAAATATCATGCTGTCCATCGCCGTCAAATTGGACAGCGATATCATAGTTGTTTTCTTCAGCATAACGATACCCCGTCTGCACAGCTCCGCCGATTCCTAAATTCATGATCAAATGAATCGAATTGATTTGATGTTGATTTAAGATTACTTGCGTTTTATCTGTTGATCCATCATTTACCACAACGTAATCAATCGTATAAGAAAGCTTTTCTTTATTGGCTTCTTTGAATTGTTCGATCGATTGGATCGTATTCAAAATGGTTTCTTCTTCGTTATACGCAGGAATAATCAAAAGAATACGCAAGCTAACCCCTCCACTTAATGATATAGTATAACAATGCGGACAATCTGGTGTCCTACTATAGATTTCTAATAAAACGAAGCAATAGAAGCAGCAAATGCTGTCTCTATTGTCTAAACTGCTATTCGTTTATTTTGTAACTTGCGCCAACATAGCTTCCAATGCTTCTTGCCAAGTTGGAATCTTAAAGCCTAGTTCTTTTGTCTTGCTAAGATCCATTACAGAATATTTTGGACGAATCGCTTTTTGCGGAAACTTACTTGAATCTACCGGTAATACTTCAACTTCGGTATTTTTTAAAATTTCTTTTGCAAACTCATACCAGCTACAGCTGTTGTCATTGGATAAATGATACACGCCATATGGTGCTTTTTGTTTAATGACAAACGTCATAAATTCTGCCAGCGTTCTCGTCCAAGTCGGACGGCCAAATTGATCATCTACTACTGTTAATTGTTTGTTCGTTTCTGCTAAACGCTGCATTGTAAACACAAAGTTGTGTCCATATTGACCAAAGACCCACGATGTTCTGATAATATAATATTTTTCCATGATCTCTTGTACGATTTGTTCTCCTAATAATTTCGTACGACCATACTCATTTTGAGGATTTGTTTGATCATCTGTTTTATACGTATCCTCTTTCTTCGTTCCGTCAAATACATAGTCAGTACTAACATACACAAGAGTAGCATCGATTTTTTTCGCAGCTAGCGCCACATTACGTGTGCCGTCAACGTTGATTTTTTCATCTAATTCTTTGCCTTCGTCTTCTGCCTTATCTACTGCTGTATAGGCTGCACAATGGTAAATTACTTCGGGTTTTAACTCAGTAATAAACGTCATCGTTTGTTCAGCATCTGTGATATCCATTTCCTGTGAGTCCGTCGACACATAATCTATCCCTTGTTCGTCCAGTAAATGACGTAATTCAGTGCCTAATTGTCCATTTCCACCAGTTAAAAGTATCATTTGTAATTTCCTCCTTTGAAAACAAAGGTATCGGTGAGAAGTTCTCACTGCCTTTTTCTCATTATCGTTTCGTATTTAGAGCGTGGAGCAAAACCAATGTTTAGTTTTGTCCCACGCTCAACAGGTCACTATTTTAATCTTACTCGGTTAAAATCAGGTACACGATATCGCTAGAAAAAATATCGATTATTGACCACTTTTCGCATAGTTGGCTTCTACAGCTTCTTTATCTGCTGTCCACCAGTCTTTATTATCTGTATACCATTGAATCGTATCAGCTAACCCATCACGGAAATTCGTAAATTCAGGTGTCCAGCCTAATTCTTCACGTAGCTTCGTAGAATCGATCGCATAACGTAAATCATGTCCTGCACGATCATTGACATGTTCATAGGCATCTTTAGGCTGTCCCATCAATTCTAAAATCAGCTCGATCACTGTCTTATTATCTTCTTCACCATCGGCACCGATCAAATAAGTTTCTCCTAGGCGGCCTTTTGTTAAAATTGCCCAAACAGCAGATGAGTGATCATTTGTATGGATCCAGTCTCTCACATTTTTTCCAGCACCATATAATTTAGGTGTGATGCCACTCAAAATATTTGTGATCTGACGCGGAATAAATTTTTCGATGTGTTGATATGGACCATAGTTATTAGAACAATTAGAAATCGTTGCTTTCAAGCCAAATGAACGTCCCCATGCTTTCACAAGCAAGTCAGAACCAGCTTTGGTTGAAGAATACGGACTTGATGGATTATAAGGTGTTTCTGCAGTAAATTTCTCTCCTGCACCTTCACCATGTCCTGGTAAATCTTCACGCAATGGTAAATCTCCATACACTTCATCTGTTGATACATGATGATACCGAACATCATGCTTACGGCACGCTTCGATTAACGTATACGTACCGATAATATTCGTTTGAACAAATGGGAATGGATCGTTTAAAGAATTATCGTTATGAGATTCTGCTGCATAATGAACAACTGCATCTGTCTCTTTCACCAAACGATCGACTAATTCAGCATCTGCAATATCTCCGACAACCAGCTCGACACGGTCTTTCGGTAAGCCTTCAAGATTTTTTTCATTTCCCGCATACGTTAATTTATCTAATACAGTGACATGAACTTCTGGGTGATTGTTCACTACATAGTGAACAAAATTTGATCCGATGAAGCCTGCTCCACCAGTAACAATGATGTTTTTCATCTTCAAGATCTCTCCTAAATTTTTTTAGATTTCACCATAAACAAATGGATTTTCTGCTTCAAATTCTTTTAATGTTGGATGATTTTTGTCTTTTTCAGACGTAATTGCCTTTTGAATATCAATTGGCCAATCGATCGCTAGATCTGGATCGTCAAATGCGATTCCGCCATCAGCAGGTGCATTATAGTAATTGTCGCATTTATACATAAAATTAACATTTGGTGTCAAAGTCACAAAACCATGCGCATAGCCTTTAGGCACTAGCAACTGACGATGATTGTGCTCAGATAAAATATACCCTTCCCACTGACCATATGTCGGGCTGCCTTTACGGATATCAACGATAACATCTAAAACAGCTCCTGTTACAACACGAATCAATTTGGTTTGTGCTGCTTCACCTTTTTGAAAGTGTAGACCGCGTAATACTCCAGCTTCACTAGAAAGGGAATGATTATCCTGTACAAAGTCAAAATCCAATCCTTGTTCAGCAAATTTTTCCTTAGAGTAACTTTCAGTGAAAAAACCACGATGATCACCAAAAACATCCATCTCAATAATTTTCACGTCTTGTAATTTTGTATCGATAACTTTCATTTCATTTCGCCCCTACTCTGCTTCTGCTAATCGTAACAAGTATTGTCCATAACCGTTTTTCTTTAGCGGCTGTGCTAGTTCGATCAATTGGTCTTTAGTAATATAGCCCATTCTATACGCAATTTCTTCTAAACAAGCGACTTTTAAATTTTGACGCTTTTCGATGGTTTCAATAAATGTCGATGCTTCTAAAAGTGATTCATGGGTGCCGGTATCTAGCCAAGCATAGCCACGTCCCATCACTTCGACAGATAATTTGTTTTTCTCTAAATACACTTTATTCACATCCGTGATTTCTAATTCACCACGGTCAGAAGGTTTGATATTTTTCGCGATTTCAATGACCTCATTATCATAGAAATAAAGCCCTGTAACAGCATAGCTGGATTTAGGTTTTTCTGGTTTTTCTTCGATTGAAAGAGCCTGCATATCCCCGTCAAATTCAACAACACCAAAACGTTCCGGGTCATTCACATGGTATCCAAAAACTGTTGCGCCACTTTCTTTTGAAGCTGCACGCTGAAGCATGTTGGATAAACCGCCTCCGTAGTAGATGTTATCTCCCAACACAAGACAAACACTATCGTCACCGATAAATTCTTCTCCGATGATAAATGCTTGAGCCAGTCCATCTGGGCTTTCTTGAACAGCATATTCAATATGTATGCCCAAATCTTTTCCATCGCCAAAAAGGCTCTCAAACCTTGGTGTATCATCAGGTGTCGAAATAATCAAGATTTCTTTGATCCCTGCTAGCATCAATGTAGACATTGGATAATAAATCATTGGTTTGTCATAGATAGGCATTAGTTGTTTTGATGTGGCTTTTGTTAATGGATATAGTCTGGTCCCACTTCCTCCAGCTAGAATAATCCCTTTCATGAAAAAAACTCCTTATACTAATTTATTTTATTTCTTATTCATTCGCATCACTAGTTATTATTGCATTATTACCCTTAATTGTCATTCATTTTAACGATATTTTACAAAACTGTAAAATACCCGCTTACTATCCGTTAAAAAAAAGTCTCTTAAACAACACATAACTTAGCGCTAAACGCCATTTTAATTGTTGATAAAAACTGGCTTTTGTTTTGATTTCACTTGCGTTTGTATCATGTCTTCTATATAAAGTAAGCGGCTCAGTGATCAATGCGCTCTTTTTTTTATATGCCGCAATCAGGCCGATCCACATGTCATGCATAGGAACTTTATCCGGAATCGGTAATATTTTAGCTTTCAAACTGCTTTTGAAAGCCATACCTGCACCGATATATTTATTTTTAACGATATTTTGGAAAAAGCCCAGTTTGACATTGCGATATTCAAAGTACGACGGCTCTATCGTTTCTAATCTTTCATCAACAATTACTAAGTCACTAATCACCAAATCGATCGTAGGATGGCTATGAAAAAAGGCCAGCGTTGTTTGCACCTTTGCTGGAAGCCAGACATCGTCTTGATCTGCTAAGAAAATGAATTCTCCCTGACTTTGAGTGATAGCAAACTCAAAATTTGCAATGACACCTTTTCCTGGACCTTTAAACAATTTGATACGAGGATCCTTTTCCACGTATTCCTTTAATAGTTCAAGCGTTGTATCTTTTGAGCCATCATCAGACACGATCACTTCATCATCAACAGACAATTGCGACAAAATGCTATTCAGTTGTTCACGCAAATATTTTTCTCCATTATAGGTAGCAATACAAACTGAGATCATTTATTTTCCTTTCGATAATGTACGATATTCTAAAAATGTACGGCGCCAAATGTTTTTGTTTTTAACGCGTAAAAATTGTTTGATAGTCCTAAACAATAAGTGTTTTTTATGTTCCGCAAGTTTATCCTGATCATACTTCTGATAAAATAACGATTCGGCACGAATGATTGATTCATATCTTTCAAGGCTGACAGCCGAATAATCCAACACAGATAAGTCGTGCGTTAGATGTTCATCTAAAACACAAATGTTTTTATGCAGCTGATTGATCTTCCAAAATAACCAGTGATCCAAAAAATCTAATGGAAATTCTAGATTAAATTCTTCTAACAACACTAAGGTTTCTTTAGGAAGAACGGTACCAGAATTGATGCTCATAAGCTTTTCAGAGTAGATACCAGCCTTTGGATAAGCTGAGTTTCGACCAATATAACGATCAGAAGCCACCGGAGATATTTGTCTGCCATGTGAGCTTACAATCGGTACATACGCGCCAATTTCTTTGACTATATTTAGCTGTAACAACGTTTCTAGATAAGATTCTTCTATTCCAGTATCTTGATCCAGCAATAGCAGCAAATCTCCTTCAACTTCCGTACAATAGTTCTTCGCTTCATTATAAGCCTTTGCTAAACCAGGATTCGTTCCGTCATGGACATAGTGCACTGAACTGTGTTGAAATAACTCATCTTCTTGTTCCTGATCACTATTATCGTAAATAAATAAATGAACAGGTTTATCGGCTTTTATAAAATGACTTAAGCACGTGTAGCTAGGGCTTTGCGCAAGTTTTGTTTGGTATAAAACCATCGCAATGACAAGCTTATTCTTCATTAGAAAAACCTCCAGCCCCATTTGTTGAAAAATTTGACCATTGACTGTAAAAAGATTTTGAATAGCTTTTTATGTTTGTGCGCACCTTTTTCATACAAATGCACGACTGTTTCAAACGGTGTATATAAAATACGATATCCTGCTTTACCAAAACTCAGACATAAATCGTTATCTTCAAAATACATGAAAAAGCGTTCGTCAAAGCCGCCAATTTGTTTAAATTTATCCACATCGATCACCATTAAACAACCAGACCCCATTTTGATATACGTAGTTTTATCTTCTGGTAAATCGCGGCACTCATAGTAACTCAATCGCTTGTCAAAGATTTTTTTTACAAACTGAAACGGAACAAAACGAAGCATATAATCGAACACATCCAATTTTTGACGAACTAAATGTTGTGTCGTCCCATCCGTATTCAAAACCTTAGGACAGACAGCCGCCAGAAGTTCATCTGCCTTCAATCGTTGAACCATCTCATCTAAAACCGCTTTGGAAATCAAGACATCCGGATTAAAAATCACACCATAGTGCGTATCTACATGTTTCAGTACTTGATTATGACCATAACCAAATCCACTATTTTCATGTGATAGATGCAGTGAAATAAATGAGCCATAGCTTTTTAGCCGATCTATGTAGGTTTGTTCTGAGGCGTTATCAAAGATATGGATCTCATACTCTGAATTTAGCCCTAATTCTTTTTTTAAATTATCAAGCACGTCAAAAATATGACGGCTATTGTGAGTAACAATGGAAATCGTTATTCTATCATTCATATTTTTGCCCCTCGTTAAAAATCAAAGTGTGATGAGATAGTCGCTCTTAGCGCTCCTGCATGGCCTCATCAGCACCTACAATCATTCTTTTCAGTGTTTATTCTTTACAATACGTATTTTAAATTTTTGCTTAAATTTTATGAAAGCGGAGCAAAACTTGTCTGTTTTGTCCCGCTCTCTCATTTTACTTAATGACTAAATTATAACATAGCTGAAAATTTCAGCAATGATTCATGTGGCATATTTACTTTTTTTTAGAATGTTTACCCAACCGTTTTTCAAGCTGTTGATGACGAAACTCCCGATTCCCAAACATACGCAAAATATACATCAACGGTTGATGATTTTCACCCACCAGACCGATCATTTCAATAAACAATTCTAACCCAATCGCACTGAATACGATCAATAAAATCGAAGCCAATTGACTAGCGTAACTAAACAGCAGCGCCACGAAAGAAAAAACCAGCGCCAAACCGTAAATCGTCATGACCGCACCTTTATGCGTAAATCCTAAAGACAGTAAACGATGATGCAAATGCATTTTGTCCGCAGAGGAGATTGGCCGCTTATTCATTAAGCGCCGAATAATCGCATAAACGGTATCAGTAATTGGTACTCCTAAAATGATCATCGGTGTGATCACAGTGATAAAAGTAGCATTCTTTAAGCCTTGTAAAGACATAACGGCAATCATGAATCCTAAAAAGAGCGCACCTGTGTCACCTAAAAAGATTTTCGCCGGATAAAAATTATACGGAAAAAAGCCTGCAATACTCGCAACTAACACAAAAATAACGATAGGGATGTAAACAGTTTTGGCATGAAGGAAAAAATAACCAATAACACCTATCGTTGCTAAACTAATGATCGACACACCTGAAGCTAAACCGTCTAATCCATCGATCAAATTTATCGCATTTGTGATTGCTAATATCCAAAACAAGGTCAATGGTAAACTAAACCAGCTCAAGTCGATCTGCCCTAAAAACGGCAATGTAATCATTTCAATACGGATATCTTTACCAAAGAAATAGATCACCAGTGCTCCTAAAAGGATCCCTAATGTTTTTTTCTTCGGCGATAATTCATAAATATCGTCAATTAAACCAGTTGCTACAACAATCCCTGCCGCTAATATGATCGGCAATATGTAATCTGTTGGAATAATCGATTGAAACATAACTAAACAAGAAAACGAAAAGACAAAGTAAATGCCTAAGCCACCAGCAGTCGGCATATTTTTCGTGTTGACTCTTCTTTCCCCCGGCGCATCATATGCACCTATTCTAAAAGCCAATAGCTTAATGATTGGCGTAACAATCAATGATAAAATAAACGTCAAAAAAAGACGAATAACAATTTCGTAAATAAACATCGACATGAAGGAACCTACTTTCTTAATGTACATCGTATATTATACCGAATCATTTCACATTTACAAGTTGGAACAGGTGTTTCTATTCTTCCTTAGATAAACGGTCTCAACAAATTACCTTTCGTTCATCACGTTCAGCTATTTCTTGATTTTTTCTTTTATTTTATCCATTAATCGATTGATTGCGCCATAGCGATGCTGGATTCCCTCGTTAGAAGTGTACTCTTTGACCACCGCATTGATGATCCCGCCTAAAATAATAATCGTCGCCGCCAAATTCAACCACAGCATCAAAATAATGAAACTTCCGATAATTTGATAGCTGGCAATCTTAGAGCTAAAATACTTGATATACAGCCCAAACACTTGCGAAAGCAGCATCCAACCCACTGTTGAAAAAATAGCACCGGGAATGATCGAACGAAAATTTAAACGTGCATTTGGAACAACTCGATAAATCAAGCACATAATGACCATTAAAACAAGAGAGGTGATCGGCCATTTTAACGTTTGAAAGGTATCGATAAAATCAGTTGAAAAATGAAAAATAGGTTGTAGTAGATCCAAAATGGTTTTTCCCAACCCTAAGACGCCGACCACACCAACTACAGCGGTCAGCAGTAAAACGATCACAAACAAGGACATCAAACGAACAATAATAAAGTTTTTTCGCTGCTCAACACCAAACGCTTTATTCATCGCGATTTGCAAAGCATTGATACTTTGACTAGCACTCCACAAAGCCGTCAAAGCGGAAATAGACAGCAAGCTCCCGGAACGTTGGGTTAAAAGTGATTGGATCGCAGATTTTAAGTCGTTAAAAATCGTTTCGGGTATTGCTTCTGCAATATATGGCAATACATCATTTGGATCAATATGTAAGTACGGCAGGATATTGCCCACCGCTATCAATAAAGGAAAGAGGGACAAAAGCAAGTAATAAGCCACGACCACCGAAGTATTGCCGATTTCTGAATCAACCATACGGTGTTGTGTTGTTTCAATGAAACGCATTAATTTCTCATTCTTCTTTACTTTGTCCACCAGTTTCATAACGCTCTCCTCTATGGTTTTTCTTTAGTATGTTAGTTCTTCTCCTTGAGAAGTCAAAATTCTTGGTCCTTCTTTTGTTATTGCTAAGGTGTGTTCAAACTGACAGCTAAGACCACCGTCCAATGTATACGCAGTCCAGCCATTAGGATCCATTTTCATGCGCCATGTTCCCGTATTGACCATCGGCTCTATTGTGATGACCATGCCTTCTTTTAAACGTAAGCCTTTGCCCGCTTCTCCGTAGTGTGGAATAACAGGACTTTCGTGGATCGTTGGTCCTACACCATGACCAACAAAATCTCTGACAACAGATAAGTTTTCACTTTCAACGTAGGTTTGAATCGCGTGCCCGATATCTCCGATCCGGTTCCCAACCTGAGCTTGTTCAATCCCTAGATACAAAGCTTTTCTTGTCACTTCCAGCAAATGATCCAATTCCGGCGTAGAGTTACCGACCACATAAGCCCAGCAAGAATCAGAGACTGCTCCTTTTAAATCGATACACATATCTACTTTGATCAAATCTCCATCTTTTAATGGTTTCTTTCTTGGAAAACCGTGGCAGATTTCATCATTGATACTACAGCACGTAGCATATTTATAATCTTCAAAACCAATTTGAGCAGCAATCCCTCCATGGCTTTCGATAAAGTTTCTGACATAGACTTCAATATCCCAACTTGTAACTCCTGGTTTAATAAACGTACGTAAATGACGATGCACATCTGCTAGTAATTCTCCAGATTCGTCCATCATCTCAATTTCTCTTGGTGATTTTAATGTAATCATTGACTATTGTCCTCCTAAAATTTAAACGCAGAGTGAGCTTGATTTCGTAGAAAAATATCCTTTATCTTTTTCATAGCGACTGCCCACAGAGCTAGATAATCTTTATACTAAGAGTATTTTATCATAATTTTGGAAAATTTCACTGAAAAGTCATTTTTAAAGTTTCCTGCTTAGGTCCTTTAGTCCATAACAACAGAATTATTCTTTCGTCACAAGAGAATAAATAGTCTTCTTTTTTATCACTTATTTTGTAATTTACATGACCTTCCCTCTTCTGCTATAATCAAGATTGTATTACTTGAAGGAGGAAATTCTAATGACCTTAGCTAAAATCGTTTATGCAAGCATGACTGGAAATACAGAAGAAATCGCAGATATCGTTGCTGAAGCTTTTGAAAATTTAGATATTGAAGTTGAAATCAACGAATGTACCCAAGTTGATCCTGAAGATTTTGAAGATGCGGACATCTGTGTTGTCGCAACCTATACGTATGGTGATGGCGAATTACCAGACGAAATTGTTGATTTTTATGAAGAATTACAAGAAATCGACCTTTCTGGAAAAACGTATGGCGTGTGTGGTTCCGGTGATACATTCTATGATGACTTTTGTAAATCTGTGGATGACTTCGAAGCTGTTTTCACAAAAATCGGCGCAACTAAAGGTGCAGATAGTGTAAAAGTTGATTTAGCAGCTGAAGAAGAAGATATTCAAAACTTAGAAGCATTTGCTAAAAAGCTGGCAGAAGCTGTTCAATAATTAAAAATAGACTAGAAAAAACACGCATGATGTTTTTCCTAGTCTATTTTTAATTGTCGATATCAATTGGTGTTTCACGTTCTAAAATTTGATCGATCGCTTCCAGCATTAAACGTTCGATTTGCTCATCACTTGGATGAATGATCCCAGAGGTCATCAACGCTGCTATCCCAGTCGCAACAATCCATGTACCCATATGCAAAGAATTGATCTCCGTATCATTTAACTCAGCGTAAACTGAATCTTGTTTAACTGCATTTGAAAAGTAATTGTAAGAGAACTCCTGCATTCTTTTACCGCCGCCATATTCTTCTAAATACAACGCACGATACAGCTTACTTTCATTTTTAGCAAAGTGAATATAATTCAATGCTAGATCAACAATCGTATTCCCTGTGTGCTTAACTGGAAATACTTCATTGGCCAAATATTGATGGATTTTTTCAAATAATTCTTCTTTTAAATCTTCCATGTTTTTAAATTCTAAATAAATAGGTTGTGTTGAACATTTCATTTTGGTTGCAATGTTGCGTGCGGTGAATTTCGAAAAGCCTTCCGTGGCCACTACTTCGTATGCAGCATTTAAAATCTGATCTTTAGTAATCGTTTTTTTTCTTGCCATAATTCTTCAATCCCCTCTACCTATCCTTTACAACGCTTCCAAATAAATACTATAGTTATTGTAACATGATTTAAGTTTTCTGCAAAATACTAGTCCTTTATTTCAAATTATTTTATTTATTCACTTATAGGTGAGTTTCACGTGGTTTTTGCTATAAATAAATAAGCAAAAATGCTTGCTGGATTGTTTGAGTTCATCTAGACTCCGTGTTATGATATTCACAGTCAAACGAATGAAAAATTAGGAGGCTTCTTTATGACATTACCAAATTTTGATGAAACATTAGAAAAATATGCACGCTTAATTGCAGAAACTGGCGTTAACGTTCAAAAAGGACAGAGTGTGGTTTTACAAATCAGCGTAGATCAAGCTCCTCTAGCACGACTAATCACTAAAGAAGCCTACAAATTAGGTGCAGGTGAAGTCATCGTCCAATGGGCGGATGATCAGATCCAACGTCAATTTTTATTACACGCCGATCAAGATTATCTGGAAAATATTCCTCAATATAAAATAGATCAAACGAATGATTGGGTCAATAAAGGCGCTAGTCGGATCAGCGTCGTTTCAGCAGATCCTGATGCTTTATCAGGAGTAGATACTGAGCGTGTGGCTTCTTTCCAAGCAGCTTCTGGTAAAGCTTTGATGAGCTTAAGAAAAGCAACTCAGGCAAATAAAGTCAGCTGGACTGTTGTAGCAGCTGCAGGTAAAGAATGGGCAGCGAAGGTTTTCCCTGACCTAACAGACAGTGAACAACAAATCGATGCTCTTTGGGATGAAATTTTTAAAACAACTCGTGTGTACGAAGCAGATCCTGTCGCAGCATGGCAGGCGCATGATACAAAACTAGCAGCTAAAGCGGCTGAATTGAACAAAGAACAGTTCAGTGCTTTACACTATACAGCGCCAGGTACCGACTTAGTCATCGGCTTACCAAAAAATCACCTATGGGAAGGTGCTGGTAGTGATAATGTCCGTGGCGAAAAATTCATGGCAAACATGCCGACAGAAGAAGTCTTTACAGCACCTGATTCTCGCCGCGTTGACGGTGTCGTTTCAAGCACAAAACCGTTAAGTTATGCAGGCACTACGATCTCAGGTATGAGATTTACTTTTAAAGAAGGAAAAGTCATAGATTTTTCTGCTGAACAAGGTCAAGAGGTATTAGAAACACTACTTAACACGGATGAAGGTGCACGTCATTTAGGAGAAGTTGCATTGGTGCCAGATCCATCACCAATTTCTCAGTCAGGCATTACATTTTATAATACGTTGTTCGACGAAAATGCTTCAAATCATTTAGCATTCGGGTCTGCATATGCTTTTAATGTACAAGGCGGAACAGAAATGACAGAAGAAGAGTTAAAAGAAGCAGGATTGAACCGTAGTCAGACTCACGTTGATTTCATGATCGGCTCAAATCAAATGAATATTGATGGTATTCGAGAAGACGGTACAACGGTGCCAATCTTCCGTAACGGAGACTGGGCATAAATATCTATTAATAAAATCAAAGAACCTGTGAAGCATGATTATCTGCTTCACAGGTTCTGTTTTTTTAATATGGGAAGTAAAACTCTGCAGTATAACCGATCGTTTTAAGTCCTCTTGTGATAACATATGTTCTACATTGGACTGCTTTACGGTTCTTATCATTCAATACTGACCATGCAAATGCTTCAACAGATTTAGCATCTTTGAAAAGTTTTAAGCCATTATTTAAATAAGAAGTCGGTATACCTAATTTTTTAGCATCTAATTCACCAGCATATTTTTTATTTTCTCTATATGATGTTTTAGCTGAATAATTGATTGATGTGTAATTTTTCTTAGGTACAAGTTTGATTTCGATCGCTTCTAGACGATAAGAATATCTAGATGTTCCTGCAGGCAGACCGCCTTTTTCCCAGCCCATCCAGCCAAATTCTTGTGCATGCACACGATAAAATACATCATAAACTTGTGCTAATTGACCTGTCAATTTGATTTGGATCGCTTCTAAACGTTTCTTTTGTCCAGAGGTTCCTGAAGTTTGACCATTCTTTTTCCATGCTTGCCAACCGATATCTTGGACGTGTGTACGGTATTGGATATCGCCAGTATAACCTGAATTAACTTTTAGTTGAATTGCTTCTAAACGTTTTTTCTTTCCTGAAGTTCCTGATACCTGTGCATTTTTCTTCCAGCCTTGCCAACCGACATCTTGCACATGGGTACGATAGGTTACATCAGATACTCCGGCAGCACGACTTGCTGGTGCAATAGAGTCCAATGTCTCATCTTCTAAAACGCTCTCACTTTGGAAATCAGTATAAGGAGTAACAGTAATCTCTTCTTCTGCATGAGCACTTGATGTACCGAACACTGCAATCCCTATTAAACCTAAAAATAACAAACTAACCTTTTTCATCTTCTCACATTCCTTTCGTTGTATCTTCATAAGTATATAATACTTACTCATTATATTACAATAGTGATCCTAAAAAATTTTTTTCATTTTTCTATGTATCTATTAAAAATAATGAGAAAAACAGAACATTTCATCAAACAGAAAAGCCAAATCCTTTGTAATAAAGGATTTGGCTTTTCTGTTTGACGTCCCCGACAGGAATTGAACCTGCGACGTACCGCTTAGGAGGCGGTCCCTCTATCCTACTGAGGTACGAGGACATATATCTGGCAAACACTTCTTACCATTTTTATAAAAATAAAATGATAATTGTGCAGTTATTCGCCTAAAAAAATATCTGTTATTCATTTTAGAAGTCTTTTTAACCTATGTCAATACTAAGCAGCATAGATTAAAAAGACTTCAATCATACAAATCCAACTTCTCTAAAAATATTCTTCTAAAACAGGAACCGTTTTGACGACTCTTCGTTCTAGAGAATGCAAAAGATCAGCAGCACCCAGAATTTTTTCATAAAAGAGTAGATCTTCGCCTGTACGATAGCCCATAAAAAACTGTGTCCAAGTTTGAATTGTACCGCTAAGCACCTCAGTAGCAATGAATTCCTCTGAACATTTTTTCACTGTGCCTTTTCCACTCGCATCGATCATCAGCTTCCAGATTCCCTCATTCCATGAAGCATATGTGTCTTCAACCTTTAGATAATATGTCTCTTCTTTCCCTAAAGCAAAAGGATACATACTCAAAAAAGAATCCATAGCGACGATTCTTCCCATCATGAAAGGTGTAACCTTCATGTCAATTAGGGGTGCAGGCATCAAGTAGCTGAAATTTTGTCCTGTAAATCCTGTTTCAAGATAGAATTCTTTTGAAGAGCCGTTATGAGAACCAATAAAACCAATGATTGCTTGAAATGCCTGCTTCGTTAAAAAGCCCCATTCCTTGATTGTAAAACGTTCCACATTTGATTGATAGATTATATATCCTGCAGGCGTTCCAGATTCATCTTCATAAACGGCGAAACGATTTTTATCATCCGATCCGATACTATAGTCTAACCACCAAGCTTCTCGAATCATTCCACCGCGCTGATTTTTTTCTAAGCTGGCATAGATCCTTTGACAAATCGGTTTGATTTCCTCAAATGTCACTCGCTTCATTTTACCCGATCCAACGCTTACATTCGGCCAGTCTGATGCTTTGATTGTATAGCTGATTTGCTCAAATAGCTGTTCAAATCCATATTTGCGGTAAAAAGGGTACGAAAATGGCGCTAAATAAGCAAGTGCAACCTCCTGCGCCGCCAAATCAGACAGTAATTTTGACATGATTGCAGAAATAGCTCCTTGTCCACGATATTCTGGATAAGAAGAAACACAACCAATTCCCGCCATAGGATAAACAGCCCCATGAAAAGCGACTTTAAATGGCGTGGAAACCACTTGGCTCATCAATTTCCCCTCCGAAAAACAACCATAGTTTTGTGAATTTGTTATGATCTGCTCAAAATGCTCCTTACGCTTTTCTGTTTTCTCAGCATTAAATGCATAGGCAGCTAAATCGAACATTTCATCTATTTCTGTTTTTCCGATACGACGAATCTCTCTTTCCATACAGCTTCACCTCAACTAAAATAAACTTCTATTCCATTGTACGCTAGAATAAAAGCTTGCACCAGAAAAAAAGCAGAACAAAACCTGTTTCGGTTTGCCCTGCTACTTTTTTATTCCTCTGGTTCACCTAAACTAGGATCCATTTTATTTGCTGCTAAAACAAACGGTGCCCAGATCACAAATGCCACAGCTAAATTGACTAATGTCAAAACAATCGCACGCCAATCTCCAGCTGTTGCTAAGAAACCACTGATGATCGTTGGCATTACCCAAATCACGTTTACAACAACAGGATTTACTAAACCTGCCATTGTAGCAAAATAAGCAATCGTTGCTGTTACTAATGGCGCTACAATAAACGGTATCAACATAATTGGGTTCAATACAACCGGCATCCCAAACATTACTGGTTCATTAATATTAAACAAACCAGGCCCGATACCAAGTTTTCCAACTGTCTTATAATCCGCACGCTTAGACAGAAGTAAGATCGAAATGATCAGTACTAATGTCACACCCGCACCACCCGGCCAAACAAAAGCCTCGAATGATCCTGCTACCCATTTATACGGAATTTCTTGACCTTGTTGGTATGCATTAGTATTATCCACCATTGCAACACCATAAATGGATTGTAAAACAGGCGACATGATATTGGTTCCATGCAAACCGAAGAACCATAAAACGTGAACAAGCAATACAATCACAAAGACTGCTCCATACCCTTGAGATAAACCAATCAACGGCGTTTGAATCGATTCAGAAATCCAGTCGATCAATAATTTCCCTGTTACTTTTTCAAATACATGATAAATCATTGCTGAAACGTATAAGGCGACAATCCCTGGAATAATTGCAGCAAATGCTTTTGATACTGCTGGCGGAACTGAGTCAGGCATTTTGATAATAATATTTTTCTTCATTAATTTCGCAAAAATAATAACAGAAACAAATCCAAAAATCATTGCTGTAAATAAACCTGTACCACCCATATACTTACCGAATGGGAAATAGCCCCAAGCACCCGCTTCAATTGCTGATACACCATCAACTGTACTGACAGTTGCACCTGCATCTGTGAAAAGTTGAGTAATATTCTTTGGTAATTTTTCCGCTAAAGTAACGGTTGTTGTTGCACTCTGCGGTAAACCAATGAAAAATGCAGCTAACGATACTAACATCCCTGACAGAACATCTACGTCATACGCTCTGGCAATATTACATCCCAATGAAGCTGCAAACACTACAGCCATGATCGCTAATGTTCCTGTCCAAACAAGTCCATTGATCGCAATCACAGGCGTGAAAAAAGTTGTGATCGCATTTCCTTCCCCTAAGTATGTGTTTGGAAAGTCACGCATAAATGCATTGAGTAAAACTGCGATCGCCCCTGCCATCGTAACCGGCATCATCCCGATAAATGCATCTCTCAGCGCGACCAGATGCTTCTGTGAGCCGATTTTTGCAGCGACAGGCAAGATATACCTCTCCATCCAAGCTGTTAATCCATTCATTTTTTTTCCTCCTAAAAATTATTTATTTAAAAAGTAACTACTTTTTAAAACAAGTTTCATTGATAGAGCTCCCACCAAAAGATTACATCAATATAACTTTACATTCTTATAATAAGCAAATAGTATGCCAAAGTGATCTAGACCAAAATTCCCTATTTATCAAGCTTCTATATAAAGCGCTTACTTTACACACAGTGTAATTGCATTTGCACAGTGTAGGTTTTGTGTGTAAAAATTACGCAAAAAAAAAGAGCGTCTTTATGACACTCTTACTCAATATGATTCTTCCATCATTTTTAACATTTTATTGAACTGACGTTTTTTAAAGAACATCAAAACAGTGCCAACGACAGCATCATTCATCTTTTGTAAAAATCCGTATGATTCCATTTTCTCACTATAATGAATTTCGCAAGATTTTTCATCTAGCGGCTTGATATCATATTGAACTAAAAAGTCATTTTTTGTCGTAGATGTTCGAAAATGGTAAGACGTATTTTCAATCACTTTTTCAACTTTGATACGTGCACGGCTATTTTTAGAAAACTGTTTAACGTATTCAAAATTGTTCAGTTGTTTTCTGGTTAGGCTTTTACCAGTATGTTTGCGTACGTCAAACAAAACAGAATCCATGACTTGGTCATAAAAAACAGATGCTGGAATATTCAATGTTTTTACGATTTCCATTATCTTTTCACCTCGTTATTCTCTTTCTTATTTTGCTCTTCTTTCTTTTTCCCTTTAAAGAAAAAGTATCCTCCGACAGCGACTAGAAAAATTCCTGTAGTCATACTCAACAAATCATACTTCATTGATGCAGGATTCAGCGCATATAAAATTATTAATAAGCCGATACTACATACAAATAAGCCATTTCTTACCATTTTACATCCATCCAATCTTTTTTAAACTGCTGCTGCTTGGAAGTATAAGACACCGCCCCAAGGTTGTGCTTTGATCAATTCTTTTGCTTTTTTAGCGGCTTCTTCTTTATCTCCTGTTACTTCAAAAACTAATTTGATCCCTTGTTTTTGTGTAAACTTATACGTGAAATCTCCACCGTCATAGCTTTCCAATAATGCTTTAATTTCTTCTTGCTGCATAGCACTTGCAATTGTAATCATTTTATCCTCTCCCATTTAAATAATGAAGCAGTTGCTTTCACTCTTATCGAGTAAAAGCAATCTGCTATTTACTTTTCATTTCTTACAGATCTGTTGGTTCCATCTTATTCGCTGCAATAACGAATGGTGTCCAAATCAAGAACGTCACAACCATACACACAAGTGTAACAATCGGTGCACGCCAGTCTGCCCCTGTTGCCAAGAATGATAGTAAGATTGGCGGAACAACCCACGTTACTTGTTGTGATACTGGTGCTACTAAACCGAAGTATGTTGCTAACCAACCAATTGTAGTTGCAACTACTGGAGCAACTAAGAATGGTACAAACATGATCGCATTCAATACGATTGGTAAACCAAACATGATTGGTTCGTTGATGTTGAAGATACCAGGTCCTAATGATAATTTACCAACAGTTAGGTAGTCTGCACGTTTAGAGAATAACAGGATCGCAATGATCAAGACGATCGTACCACCTGAACCACCAAACCATGCAAAGGCATCAAATGAACCACGTACCCACATGTAAGCTTTGCCATCATCAATGGCTTTTAAGACCGCTGGTGTACCAGTCAAGCCTTTGTATCCTTTTTGGAAAATATCGATATTGATTAATTGTGCTTGTCCCCAAATACCTTCTAAAACTGGTGCCAATACGTTTGGACCATGGATACCGAAGAACCAGAAAATTTGAACAAAGATCGTAACGATCAATACTGCGCCGATTCCTTGTGATAAGCCTAAGAATGGTTCTGCAATATATTTTTGAACTAGATCGATGATCAGTTGTCCATCTGTTAATTTACCTACTACAAAGTTAATAATTGCGATAACATATAACGCGATCGTTGCTGGTAAAATCGCAGCAAACGCTTTTGATACTGCCGGCGGAACTGAATCAGGCATTTTGATCGTGATGTTCGCCAACATTAATTTACAGAAAATGATAACAGAAATTGCTCCCATGATCATGACTGTGAAATAAGCATTACCATTTAAATGATCCAGTTTCAACCAGCCCCAGCCGCCTGCTGTTAAGCCTTCTGCTGTTGCTGACCAACCTGTATCTGCTGAACCGGCATTGATTGTGTTCATTAACTCTTTTGGAACAGCTGTTTCTAAAGTATTAGAATAAGCAAAAGCAATCCCTTGAATCAATGTAGCCAAACCAACGATACCACCGGCTAAATCATTTACTTTGTACGCTCTAGCTAGATTGTAGCCCCAAGAAAAGGCAAAAATCAAACCTGCTATCGCCAAAGTACCATTCCAAACAAATCCATTGATCCCAATGATGACATTAATAACTGCGAAGAATCCTTTATCTGCAGCAAGATTTGCTGCATAATCTGAGAAGAATTGCTGCGGTAGATCACGAATAATCGCGTTGATCATAACGGCAATCGATCCGGCCATTGTTGCGGGCATTGTTCCGATAAACGCATCACGTAAAGCAACTAAGTGCTTTTGTGCTCCGATTTTACCAGCTACCGGCAGGATGTACTTCTCCATCCAGGCTGTTAATCCATCCATTTTTTTGTTCCTCCTATAAATAATATTTATTTAAAGAGCTTGCGCTCTTCAAACCAAATTTAGCTAGAGTCCCGTTCAAAAAACTCTAGCATTTATTTTCCTCCGTTCAAAAAAGAAAATAGACTAGTTTATTCGTTGTCCATACGACGATATAGATCGATGATTTCTTTTGCTAAATCTGTAAAAGCAATAGATGTCATCAAGTGATCTTGACTATGAACTGTTAGTAATGTGACTTGAATATGGTTACCTTGTGCTTCTTGCGTAAGCATTCCTGTTTGAGAATGATGTGCCTGAACTAAAGACTCTTCTGCATCGGCAATTTTTTGATCTGCTAATTCAAAATCTCCAGCTTTAGCGGCAGCAATCGCTTCCATTGCATCGCTTTTCGCATTTCCTCCATACATGATCAAGCCCATTACTGCTTCTAAATTTTGTTGATCTTCCACTTTTTATTAACTCCGTTCATTTTTTATTTTTTCGTGATTATTTATCCATCAATGCAATAGCTTGGTCTAAGACTTTTTCACCATTCATCATACCGTAGTCTGACATGTTGATGACATCTAATGGAATTCCTTTTGGTTCAAGTTTTTGCTCAAACTGAGATTTCATGAAACGAACTTGTGGGCCTAAAAGTAATACGTTTACATCTTTTGCTTCTAAGTTATTGTCTGCATCCGATGCTGATACGGCGAAGATATCGGCTTCCATTCCACGATCTTCTGCTGCTTTTTGCATTTTTGTTACCAATAAACTTGTACTCATTCCTGCTGAACATACTAACATGATTGTTTTTTTAGCCATTTTCTGACACTCCTTCTAAATTTGTTTGTTGTACTTACACTTTTATATAAAGCAAAAAGCGTGCCAAAAAAAGTATAGACCAAAAGCAGTACTATCGCGCTTTTGGTCTATACAATTTGTGTACACACTAATTATTTTTCGTTGCACAGTAAAAATTGTGTGCGTTTTCTTTATTGAAAAAACAACCTTTACAGCGTTTTCAAATCTAGCGTCATACATGAGTACTCTTATGGTAATAATCTAATCCGATCTCCGACCATGTATGATTACTTTTTTAGTTTTGGTTGACTCTATTTCTCTATCAATCTACCACAAGAAACAGCTTATTTTTATGATAGAAAAGCAAGCTTTTTGCTAGATTCATTTATTATTTGTGAAAAGGAGGAACAAACACTGAATATCAGCATTAAATAGTCTTTGTTTCTTATCACTGGAAAACAAAAAACAACCGAGACACCTCTCTTTCGCTCCTTGGATCTCGGAGTTAAAGAGAGGTGTCTCGGTCTCATTTAAAACGTATTATTTCGCTGCTTCTTCCTGTTCTTGTTTCAAAAATTGATCTGTTGCTACTTTAACAAACGGCATATAGATCAGAACTGAAATCAGTAAGTTGACTGCGGCTAAAACTCCGCCGGCAATACTCTTAGTTACCAAGAATCCACCGATGATTGGCGGAGTAACCCATGGCGGCATAAATGTCGCACCTGGAACGAGTCCACTGGCAGTCGCTACATAAGCTGTTGTTACCAGAACCATTGGTGTAATAATGAATGGAATAAACATGATCGGATTCAATACGATCGGAAGTCCAAACATCACTGGTTCATTAATATTGAACAAACCTGGCGCTAAGCTTAGGTTTGTGATAACTTTGTAAGGTTTGTTTTTACGACCTACGATAAAGATCGCGATCAATAATCCTAAAGTCGCACCTGTTCCACCTAAGTTTACAAATGAATCGAAGAAAGGTTTGTTAACGATATACGGGATTTTTTCGCCCGCTTCTAATGCTTTGATATTCGCATCGATCGCTGGTACATTGATCGTTTGCATCAACGGATCGACCATGTTGGCACCGTGCAAGCCGAAGAACCATAAGAATGGAGTGATAAATGCTAATAATAATGCTGAAGGATAGCTGTTTGCTAAGCCCATAAATGGTTTTTGAACTGCTTCGTAAAATGATACTACGATATTTTCAACACCGAAACCTAAGAAAATTGATGTAATCAAGCTGAACAAGCTGATTGTGATCATCGCAGGTAATAATGCTGCAAATGATTTAGCGACAGCTGGAGGTACACCATCTGGCATTTTAATAACTAATTTTTCGTTTCCAACTAATCTTTGGAAAATTTCTCCTGAAATAAGTGCAATAACCAACGCAATAAATAATCCTGTTGCATCCATACCGCTAAGTCCGCCAACTGCGAAGAACGAAGCAACAGACACTGTTCCAGCTGCGATACCGTCTTTACCGTAAGATTTTACTAAGTTGTACGCAACTAAAAAGGCTATTAAAACTGAAAAAATTGCAAAAGTACCGTTCCAAATATTTCCACCAAAGCTCTTCCAAATCGGTGCATCATTGGCGATCATCGGAAATAGCTTATCCATTAAGTCCGAAAAACCTGGAATCGGTAGATTGTTAATCAATACTGCAAGTGCCCCTAAAATCATCAAAGGCATTGTTACGACAAAGGCGTCACGAATCGCCACTAGATGACGTTGTGCCGCAATAACTGATGCTTTGGGCATAAAGTATTTTTCCATCCATTGAACAAATTTGTTCATTTTGTGTTTCCCCCTAAACAATATTTATCTAAAAAGCTACATGCTTTTCAAATCATTTTTCATCAACGTTTCATTTTAAACGTTGAGTGTTTTATTTGTTGTCCATACGACGATATAGATCGATGATTTCTTTTGCTAAATCTGTAAAAGCAATAGATGTCATCAAGTGATCTTGACTATGAACAGTTAATAATGTAACTTCCATATGGTTTCCTTGCGCTTCTTGTGTAAGCATACCTGTTTGCGCATGATGTGCTTGAACCAAAGATTCTTCTGCATCAGCAACTTTTTGATCTGCTAATTCGAAATCTCCAGCTTTAGCGGCAGCGATTGCTTCCATTGCATCGCTTTTCGCATTTCCACCATACATGATCAAACCCATAACTGCTTCTAAATTTTGTTGTTCCATGTTTAAAACTCCTATCCCTTTTTGTTTTTTTATTATTTATCCATCAAAGCAATTGCTTGATCTAAAACTTTTTCACCATTCATCATACCGTAGTCTGACATGTTAATCACATCTAATGGAATTCCTTTTGGTTCAAGTTTTTGTTCGAATTGAGATTTCATGAAACGAACTTGTGGACCTAAAAGTAATACGTTTACATCCTTGGCTTCTAAGTTATTGTCTGCATCTGATGCTGATACGGCGAAGATATCGGCTTCCATCCCACGATCTTCTGCTGCTTTTTGCATTTTTGTTACTAATAAACTTGTACTCATTCCTGCTGAACATACTAACATGATTGTTTTTTTAGCCATTTTCTGACACTCCTTCAATTTTTTTGGTTGTTCGTACTTTAATATAAAGCAAGAAGTGTGCCAAAAAAAATATATAGACAAAATCCAGTTATACTAAGGATTCTATCTATATATTTTCGTGTACACACTGTTATTTTTAGTCATACACACTGCTTAATTGTGTGTGTACTCCGTCGTTGTTTTTATTTTATTTTCTAAAAACATTCTAGTAACATGAGCAACATCTGCTTCGGTGAAAGAGATACGATATGCTTTTTCAATCACCATTAAATTGGTTCTTGCAACATCGGCTTCCAAACGGTTTTTCTTCAAGAACTCAGTTAGGTTTTCAAATTTTTTGGTCGGTTCACCTTTTAGAATCGCATCAATCAGGAAGGCCAAATGAATCACAATCCCCGCATCAACCCCCGGTTCTACAATAATATGCATGTCTGTTTGGATCTGATGCACTGTTTTTTGTAGCATCACAATCAGCTTTTGTAAGGAGTCAACTGCAGTGATCGTACCACTCAATGATTTTACGATTTTTTCCGTTGGAACTTCGTCACCTGCAATGCGTTTTAAGACATTTAGCTTTTCGTCATCAAAGATATCAAAAGCTGAAAAGAATGGGATATTTTGATACTCTACGTCGACTGTTCCAGCAATAGCTTTGATTTCATATTCTTCCATCAAGCTATCGATATGTTTTTTAAAGGCTTCTCGCTCTAAAAACTGCATTTGAATGATCTCAACTTTATTTTCGTCGATCACAGGTAAAATCCGCTGATACAATTTGGCTGCTACACCTTCGCCTGTAAAGCAAGTGACTACAACAGCCTTTTTGATTTCTTTTTGATTTTGCGGACTTGTTCTGAATTGTTCTCTAATAATACTTTCAAAAGACATCTGAATATTTTGGTAAATATCTTCTAAACTGCGGCCAACGCTTGCCATCCGAATAGCTTCCAGCACGATCATCGTACTAGTCATCGTAATCGCTTTTGTTCTGATGCCGGTTTCTTCAAATATCAGATTCCCAAAAGAATTTAATGAGCCCATATCTGTCAACAGCAGCATACCGTTTGCCAATTCTTCGCGATGAGACAGAACAAAATTTTTCAGTTGTTCGTACATCGTTTGAACTTCCATGGTCAACGGCATGTTCATGGCTACACCAGTTTCTGTGCCAAGCAGTTCCTGTGCCGTTTTCAGCATACTGGTGGCAGTGGAATCACCATGCATCAGCACAACAACTCCGACATTATTGACATGAACCTTTTCTTTGTTGCCTAAATTTATCGATAAAAACATGCTGATAAAGCCGATCTCATCAAAAGGAATTTCAATATTGTTTTCTTCTTCGATGATCGCAGAAAGATCCATCGCTACTTGGAATTCTTTTTTCATGTTTTTACGAACATTATTCAAGTTGGGATGAACGATAACATGTCCTTCCCGCACTCGTTCGATCGTGCTTTGTAGATGAAGAGCAAACGCAAAACGAGCTTTTTCATTATAGGTTCGTTCCAACCTTTTCTCTGCAATATCATAAAGACGGTCAGTCAATTTCCAAATATGTTCAGGTAATAATTCTTTATGGACAGGATTTTGGGTCAGCTCATCTACATAGGTTTGGAAATACGCATCCATGTCACTGGAAATCAACTGTTCTAAATCAACATTTTCCAGTTCATTCGCCGATAGTTTTTCTACTTTTTCTTCGATTTCATTATAAACCTGCATATCTCGAGCTGGGTCTCGAGACCAGACGACTTCGTTTGTACCAGGTTCAAAGGATAGATAATTACTTTTACTATCGACGAAGCGATCCAAACGATCAGAGACTTCTTTGATTTTGAGCAAGCCTTTTTGAACTTGTAAAGGCAGGTCACTTTTTCGTATAACCAAGCTTTCTTCATTATGCGTTCTATAATGAAGAAACGATTTTGCACAGACTAATTTTAGATCACGTTTTACTTGACCGATATTTCCTTCAGCATCATATAACATGAAAGCTAGAACCGCATCTCTTTTGATGTCAATTCTCTGATTCAATCGATTTGCTTCCTGTTTGATAAACAATGAAATAATCGCATATCGTTCATCTAATGAACGAGCATCTAAAGACGGCAATGTAATCGCCATCGGAATTCTACGATTAAAAGTAGTAAGAAAGCTTTCAGAAGACTCGGTCGTTGCCCCAATGATTTGAACAGAAGCTTCATAGGTTTGTGCGCTTTCACCTAACGGACGATAAATCCCTTTATCGATAAATGTGAACAACATTTCTTGTCCTTCAGGAGGTAGCCGATGAATCTCATCAAGGAACAAAATACCGCCGTCTGCTTCTGACATCAATCCAGGGCTGTCTTCATTCGCACCAGTATACGCTCCTTTTTTCACTCCAAAAATATGCCCAAAAAGCAACTGAGGATTTTGAGCATAATCCGCACAGTTAAATGAAACAAACGGTGCATCAGGTGCCAGTGTCTTAGAATCCACCGCAAAATGGTACATACATTCTGCAAACAATGATTTCCCTGTTCCTGTTTCGCCAAAAATAATAGTATGTAACCCGCGAGGCGGGTATAAAATTGCCGCTTTAGCTTGCTGGATACTCACTTTTAATGAATCGTTCGCACCAACTAAGTTGTCAAAGGTCACTTCACTGGAACTATCGACATGCACCTTGTCTTCTTCCACTACAATCGAGTAGATCACCGGACGTCCGTCACTTTTAACGATTTTACGTTCTTTATACAGTTCACTTAGATAACGGCTAGCATTGCTGCGGTCGATCATCAATTCTTCTGCAACATCTGCGGCAGTCATCCCTTGCTTTTTTGTTTCCAATACTGAAAGAATCTCATCTTTTCTAGATTTCATGGATATCCTCCTTAACTCAGGATCCTTTTATATGCTCAGTTCATTTTACTTTGAGACGTTTTACGTCTAGCCCCTTTATTTTTTGAATTTTTAGGCTTTTTCCCTTTGCTTTTTCGCTGTTCTGTCGATGGTCGTTGTTCAATCGATGGTTTTTTCTTCTGCTCATTTGATGTAGGTTTCCCTTGGACTGGATCCTTCTCTTTTCTGGTCAGATGCAGCGCACCTTCATAAAGGAAAATCTCTTTTGATGTCAGTTCGATCTTTTTCAACATACGCTGATAATCTCTTTTGGTAGCATCATTGACAAATGTGATCACTGTTCCAGCTGCACCCATTCTTCCTACACGACCAGCTCTATGAATATAACTTTCATCCGATAAAGGAACTTCTGTATTGATCACATAAGGAACAGCATCGAAGTCTAGGCCTCTAGCAGCAATATCCGTTGTCAAAAGCATCGCAGCCTTCTTATTTGTAAATTGATCGATCGCTAATTTACGAAGCGTTTTATTTTGATCAGAAGCTAAGCTGACTACAGGCAGTCCTTCGTAAATCAACTTTTCTTCTACAGCCCCTAGCTCAGCCACTTGATTGAAAAATACCATGCCGCGAAACGCAGTTGTATGCGACAAGCTTCTTAAATAGTCACTCTTCTTTCGAGGGGATAGATTCATAAAATAGTGGTTAACCGTTCCAGCTGACTGATCTTCCGCAGTAACATCGATGATCATTAACTGGTCAGTGAGCTTCTGAGCTTCTTCGGTCACACGATCCGCCGTTGCAGAATAAAAAACAAGTTGAAAATCTTTCGGCGCACTTGTTAGTATTTGCTTAGTCAAATTCATTTCTTTTTCATGAAATAATTGATCGACTTCGTCCATAACAATGGTCTCCAGCAAATGGCTTTTAAGCTTTTTAGCTTTGATCAGCTCTACGATTCGCCCGGGTGTGCCCACCAAAATTTCTGGTTTCTTTTTTAATTTTTCGACTTGTCGACTTACATTAGCACCACCGATCAACAATTGCGTGTTTAATTGAAGCAAAGATGCCCAATCACGTACTACTTGACTGATCTGCATTGCTAATTCTTGTGATGGCGCTAAAATCATTAATTGACTGCCTTTATCTTTTTGTACATTTAAAAGTAAAGGTAGTACATATGCTAATGTTTTTCCTGAACCTGTAGGAGAAATCCCTAGCACATTCTGTTTTTCCTTTAGTGGCTGGAAACTTCTTTCTTGAATGATTGACGGCTCGCTAAAACCAGAAGCTTGCCAATGTTCTTGCCAAGCTTCTGGAGTATTCATGATAAATGTCATAGTTATCCTTTCTTCATTAAAACAATTTATTCTTTATCCGCATCAAAAACGATGCCGGCACTTTTTCTCAATGCTGTTAACACGTGATTCACATTGCGGGATAATTCAACCCACTCTTCATAACGTACACCTTGTGTTGGGTCACTCGGATTTTCAAGTACATCGGCAAAATCATGTGCTTCTTCGATCATTGGATTTTCTTCTGTGGTGATCGAAAGGATGTCTCGTTCTTGATGGTTTCGATCGTGAAATTCCGCTTTAGAGATGGCGTTAACACTGTCTAAGATCAAGGTCCCACCTTCGAAATAGATTTCAGAATCTAAAAAGGCATCCGCATTTTTCCCTGTTTGTAAGGTAACATCAAATAAATCATAACGTAAGATCGCTGTACCGATACCATCAACGCCTGTTGGTAATTTTCGTGCAAAATAATGACTTTCATTTGGTAAGCCAAACCAGCCGATCGCTGCATAAACAAGATAAACACCTAAATCAGCAATCGCTCCACCTGAAAAATGAGGAGAAAAAATATTTGGCTCTTTTCCGTCAAGGACTTGATCATAACGAGAAGAATATTTCATGTACGTAAAGTTTGCACCGATAATTTGATTTTTAAGCGGTAGTAGATCTGCGATTTTCTTGAAGCTTTTCTCATGAACGTTGCGTGCTGCTTCAAAGAAAAATACGTTTTGCTGATTGGCAAGTTCAATGATTTCAGACATTTCTTCTGGTGTAGAAAAGGCTGGTTTTTCGACAATTACATTTTTCCCAGCTAAGATTCCTTGTTTCGCCTGTTCAAAATGCAGTGAATTGGGTGAAGCAATATAAACCGTATCCATATGAGCGATACCAAAAAATGTGTTTAAATCTGTAGCATACTCCACATCCCCGTATTCTTCCCCAAATTTTTGCGCAGTTTCTAGCTTTCGTGAATACACAGCAGTTAAATCATAACGTTTTGTTTCTAATGCTGCTTTGACAAATTGATGGCTTATCCAGTTTGTTCCAATAATACCTAAGTGAATCATATTTACCCTCACCTTTCTGAATTTGGATCTTCAAACATCTCGTTAACATCAAATGGTACTTGGTGCTCCACTGCTATTGTATCAGGTGTGACACTACAATTGTAAGCTAAGACCTTAAGTCCTTGCGTTTGCCCTAATAGAAGCATGTCGGCCAATGCCGGCTGCATATTAGTATGGATCGTTGCCGTTTGAATGTTCTCAAACTGAACAATGAATAGTACATAGCTTTGATAGCCTTCTTTGATGGCATCAATCAATTCAGTTACATGTTTCAGACCGCGAATCGTTGGCGCATCTGGAAAAGCGCCAATCTGATGATGTTCTAAGGTCATCCCTTTAACTTCCACAAATGCTCGTTCGCCGAGATCCGTTTCTATAAAAATATCAAATTGTGACTGAGCAAAGCGTTTCTCCCTCTTTAATGAAGTGATATTTCCTTTTAAATCAGGTAAAACAATCGTACCGTCTAAAATAGCTTGACTGGCTAATGCATTGGGCACTTGACTATCAATATTGATCCATGCTTGATTTTTCTTAACTGCGATCAAGTCGTAGTCTGTTTTTCTCTTTGGAGAAGGCTGATAAGATAAAGCAACCTCTACTTCTGGATGAAACAGTTCTTTGCAGCGGCCTGTATTTTTGACATGAACAGTCACTATCTCTTGTGTCTCACAGAGTCTACATGTTGCGATAAAACGGTTCGGTCTATCAATAAAATGTGCTAAATGCACGTTTGGATATGTAATCATTGTAACACCCTTTCTTCAAAACAATACCATATTTTGAATGAAAAAGCATCGTCAAACTTTTTGTTTAAACCTAAAAAGCAAGACTTCATTAAATTTTTTTATAGGAAAAGATTTTCCAATAGTTTGTTCTGGTTTTTCGTGCTATGATTGCATTAAGAGGAGATTGATATTATGAAAAAACACTGGTCATTATTTTTAGGCGCATCACTCATTACTGGACTTGCGGGCTCGTTGTTTTTAAAGAAGAAACAAGAACAACAACACTCAAAAGCAAGTATCCCTAATTTATATAAAAGTTACATCGGTAGTTGGTGGTTTGTCAATAAACAAAAAGCAACACAACATACATTATCCATCGAAGAGGATCTACAACTTATAATCGACGGAAAAAAAGTAAACTACGGCTTGATTGAATTAACAAGTAAGCGCTTAGTCGCTCAAGATGAATATGGCTATCACTTGATCGTACAATGCATCAATGAGACTCCATCTTCTTTATACGATGAAGCTGATGATGCTACGTATGTTTTAGAGGCGATTCCTTCATTAGATGAACCTAACGAAATAAACGAATAGAAGAGTCCTAGATAAACGCATCTAGCCTCGAGAATTAACAAGACATGCACAAAAGTGGTTCTTCAAACTTTTGTGCATGTCTTGTTTTTTTCGAAGAAATTGTTTCTTACTAGCCGTTTATTTGAGTTTAAAACCTAAAACGAAACGGAGACAATCTTCTATTTTCTATTCGTTTGAAAGCTGTACATGTTTAAATTCTATCTTAGGCTGTCAACAATCAACGTCTGCGCGTACCATTCATTTTTGGTTGTTGCTTTTTCTTGCGCTTTTTCCTTATTTTTAAACCAAGAAATGTTAGAAATAAAATTGCGAATAATTGAATTGATCGTAAAATAACAGTGCTAAAGAAATGATTGGTTGGTTCAACTTTTTTCTTACTGCTTTTTTTAGGCACCTTTTTTGGAGCACCAGCAAACGTCATTTTCCCTTGCTCTGAGATATCGCACGGATCAGCGTAATTTCCCAATCCGTCATTTGCCCTAAGATACATCTGCCCTACTTTACCTTCACGACTTAATTCCATATTAAACTGACCATTTTTATCAACGATCGCCTCTTGATAATGATACTCGTCATTATCTGTATAGTACAACTCAATGTGATAAGTATCTTCTAAACGAGGCACATCGATTTTCCCAACTATTTTTTGCGCTTCTTCATCATAATTTATTTCTCTAAAAAAAAGCGTGGGGGTATCACTAGTAACCAAATAAGGAACATTTTTATAATGATAGACCTCTCCATCTTCTGAAGTGAAATACAAATCCGTTGAATAGATCCCCAGCGCAGAGGTTTTTACAGGATTTTTTTCATAGTACATTTCCTTGATTTTTATATTATCTCGATAATAGATGGTTTCGATAAATCCATCATAAACTGTTGTGGGACTATTTACTACAAAGCTGGAAAAATACATATATGGACTTTCTTCATATGGAAACTCTAAGTATGTTTCATTATTTTTCTTTTTTCGTAGTGTTGTTTTACCATCTAATACTTGTCTTGATCGGTAACGGCTAGTCAAATCATTGACGGCTTCGAAACCGGAGAGCGATGGCGTTTCAGCATAAGAAACATCTGCCCACAGAATAGACAACAAACCTATGATGATGAAGATAAATTTTTTCATGAGAAACTCCTTTTGTAACCCTTACATAATATTTGTAATCAAATCGTAACACAAAAGGAGCATTTCAGAAATAAAAGTTTCGAAAAACACATATTCTTAATACTTATTTAATCAAATCATGTTTTATCTTCTAAATATATTTATTTTTTTCAATCAAATACTTCTCATCTACCATTCTTATAGATCATCAATCGCTTTACGTTCCTTCGTCTTACTTAATTGACCTTCCCGTTGTTTTAATTCCTGCGTGATTGCTTCTAACGGTATCTCTTTTTCTGCTAATAATACTAGCATATGATAGATAAGATCCGCGGTTTCTAACACCAGCTCCTGCTCATTATTTTTAGCCGCAATAATCACTTCTGTTGCTTCTTCTCCAACCTTTTTGAGAATTTTATCTATTCCTTGATCAAATAGATAGTTTGTATAGGAGCCGTCTTTGGGTTCTTTTTTACGTGCAAGAATTTCTTCATACAATTGTTCGATCATTGTGTTCTCCTTTCAAATAATCACATTATAAAAACAACTATGGGCACCGGTATGACACGCAGGTCCTGTCTGCTCGACAGTAATCAAAAGTGTATCTCTATCACAATCAGTGACTATCCCTTTTACTTTTTGCTGATTACCGCTAGTCTCACCTTTGTTCCATAATTTTTGGCGAGAGCGAGAATAGAACCATGTCATACCTGTTTCAAGTGTTTTCTGATAACTTTCTGCATTCATATAAGCCAGCATTAACACTTCTTTACTTGTTTCTTCTATAATAATTGCTGGTAACAATCCTTTAGAAAAATCTGGTTTCATCGTCGCACCTCCACTCCTTTAGCCGCTAGCATCGTCTTTAACATTGGTATTTTTACTTCGCCATAATGGAAAATACTTGCTGCTAAGGCGGCCGATACAGCTGTTTCATTAAACACTTCTACAATATCATCCGCACTTCCACAGCCGCCTGATGCAATAACTGGTACATTGACTGCTGCGCAAACTGCTTGATTCAATTCAAGATCATAACCATTTTTCGTACCGTCGGCATCCATACTCGTTAGTAAAATTTCACCAGCGCCTAAAGACACAGCCTTCTTTGCCCATTCAATGGCATCCAGACCTGTGTCTTCTCGGCCACCTTTTACAAAAACGTGCCAAGAATCCCCACTGCGCTTCGCATCAATTGCTACAACCATACATTGAGAACCAAATTTTTCTGCCCCTGCTTGAATCAGTTCCGGCTGTTTAATTGCGGCTGAATTAAGGGAAATTTTATCAGCTCCTGCTTGCAGTAGCTTCCTCATATCATCGATACAGCGGATACCGCCCCCAACCGTTAATGGGATGAATACTTCTGCTGCTGTCCGAGTCACAACATCTACCATAGTTTGACGTTCATCGCTTGTAGCAGTAATGTCCAGAAAAACTAACTCATCAGCCCCTTGTTCATTATATGCTCTGGCAATATCTACTGGATCGCCCACATCTTGTAGATTTACAAAGTTTACCCCTTTAACGACACGTCCATCCGTAACATCTAGGCAAGGAATAATTCGTTTAGTCAGCATTGTTTTCTACCTCCAGCATATCGATCAATGTGATTGCACCATTGTAAAACGCCTTCCCAACAATCGCCCCATAAAGATTTAGTTTCGCTAAATCAAACAAATCTTTTTTACTAGCGACTCCTCCTGAAGCAATAATGTTCATTTCTGGTACAGCTTTAGCTAATTGCTTATAGTGTTCATAGGTTGGTCCTGTTAAGGTCCCATCTTTGCTTATATCTGTATAGATGATCGTTTTCACTCCAATTGCCGCCATTTCCTTAGCTAATTGCAAATAGTCCGTCTCACTCACATCCAGCCATCCCCGCACTGCAACCTTTTCATTTTTAGCATCGATGCCAACAGCAATCTTATCGCCGTATTTGCTAACAGCTTCTTTGACTAGCGTGGGATCTGTCAATGCGGTTGAACCGATAATGATTCGATCGATCCCAATTGCAGCATAAGCATCAATTTGCTGCAGCGTCCGAATTCCTCCACCAACTTCAATTTTTACATTGGTTTTTTCTTTCATTTGTTTAATTAGCAAAGCATTTGTCGTTTCTCCAAGTAATGCTCCGTCCAGATCGACCACATGAACCATTTGAATTCCCGCTTGCTTGAATTCTTTGATTTGTGCTAACGGATCCTCATTAACAATCGTTTTCTGAGAAAAATCGCCCTGAACCAAACGAACGGCCTTCCCTTCCCGAATATCAATCGCCGGCAATACGTACATCTGCTACGACCTCCTTAAACCCTCTTAAAATTTTTAACCCTTCATCACTACTTTTTTCTGGATGAAATTGTGTACCGTAAATCCTTCCTTGAGAGATCATCGCAGGAATTTTGATTGAATACTGTGTCAAGGCATCGATCACATCAGGGGCACAATCGGCATAATAGGAATGAACAAAATAAACATATTTTCCATTGATTTCTTTTGTCAACGGCGTTTCTTTTGTAACGATCAGTTCGTTCCAGCCCATGTGAGGAACAGGCAGCTCTGGATCTTCTGGTAATTTTTCACAGATTCCTTCGATCAATCCTAATCCTTCAGTGAATCCATTTTCCATACTTCCTTCCAGTAATAGTTGCATGCCTAAACATACACCTAAAATCGGTGTTCCTTTGTGTGCTGCCTCACGGATCACCTCAACTAATCCACGTGCTTTCAATTCGTTCATCGCTAACGAAAAAGCGCCCACACCTGGTAATATCAGTCCATCCGCTGTCAAAATATCAGCTGATTCTGCCGAAATTTTATTGTCCAAACCAACAAAATCCAAAGCTTTTTGAACATTTTTGGTATTGCCGGTGTCATAATCAATAATAATGATCATCTATAACAATCCTTTCGTGGAATTGACTCCTTGAATAGCAGGATTCACTGTGATTGCTTCTCTCAGTGCCCGTCCTGTTGCTTTAAAGAGGGCTTCGATTTTATGATGGCTATTTTTTCCATGCAAAATTTTTAAATGAAGATTCATCTGTGTATTGAAAGCCAATGCCTGAAAAAATTCCTCTGTCAATTCTGTATCAAACATCCCTAGTTTAGGATTATCAAATACAGCATCAAACACGAGATAGGAACGACCGCTCAAATCCAAGGAAGCCATTCCCAGCGTTTCATCCATCGGCACAAAACTTGTACCATAACGGTTGATCCCAGCCTTATCACCTAATGCTTCTCTTAGACATTGACCTAAAACGATGCCGACATCTTCTACTGTGTGATGACTATCTACTTCTAAATCACCATCTACCTTCACCTTTAAGGAGATACGGCTGTGACGGGCAAATAATGTCAACATGTGATCAAAAAAGCCCACACCTGTTTGAATCTCTACGGGCTCCTGTTGGTCTAAATCAAGAATTAATTCAATCGTCGTTTCTGTGGTGGTTCTTTTTAGCGATGCTGCTCTCATTTGATTTCCTCCTGACTTTTAATTAAAACGGCAGTCGATGGCTCTTGCATGTGCCTCTAAGCCTTCTTTTCTAGCTAAAGTAGTAATCGCATCTTTCGCCTGCGCTAAGGCTTCTTTTGTATAATAAGTGACTTGACTATATTTCACAAAATCATACACCCCCAAAGGTGAGTAAAATTTTGCCGTTCCGCTTGTTGGTAAAACATGATTTGTTCCTGAAAAATAATCCCCTACTGGTTCACTAGCATATGCACCTAGAAAAATCGATCCAGCATGCTTGATTTCATGCAAATAACTCATTGGATCTGAAAGTTGTACTTCTAAGTGTTCCGGAGCAATCTCATTCATGACAGTAAACATTGCCTCCAATGTCGGTACAATGATGATCCTTCCATGATCACTGATTGCTTTTTCTGCGATGGTCTTTCTTGGCAGCGTCTTTAATTGTTGCTCGATTTCCTTTTCAACTTGATCAGCAAACCTCTTGGAATTTGTGACTAAAATCGCTCTGGCTAAAGTATCATGCTCTGCTTGAGACAGTAGATCCGCAGCAACATAGACCGGATTAGCAGTGTCGTCTGCAATAATTCCTATTTCAGAAGGACCTGCGATCATATCGATGCCGACCAATCCAAATACCTGTTTTTTTGCTGTTGCTACATAAACATTGCCTGGACCAACGATCTTGTCCACTTTAGGAATACTTTCTGTGCCATACGCAAGTGCTGCAACGGCTTGCGCTCCGCCAATTTGAAAAATGTTATCCACACCTGCAATTTTAGCTGCTGCTAAGATCACATCCGGTATACCCGAAGTTGTTGGCGGTGTGACCATAATGATCTCTTTGACTCCCGCAATTTTTGCCGGTAGAACATTCATTAAGACAGAGGAGGGATACGCTGCGGTTCCACCTGGCACATAGACACCTACTCGTTCTAATGGTAACACGAGCTGCCCTCTGATTACCCCTGCTTTTTCTGTATCAAAAAAATCATATTGTTTTTGTTTTTTATGATAGCTGATAATATTCTCTTTGGCTGCTATTAAGCTAGCGATCACTTCAGGTTCAACACGTTGATAGCCTTGTTCAATTTCTTCTTCTGAAACGGCTAAATCGGTTAATACGACCTGATCAAACTGTTTAGAATAGTTTTTTAAAGCTTGATCACCGTTTTGTTCAACGGTTTGAATGATCTGTTTCACCTGTTCTTCAATTTCTTTGGTCTCTTCTTGCGTTTGCTTTCGTTCAGCAAGCAATGCAGTTAAAACATCTGACGCATCTCCCGTTAATCGTTTTATCTTACTCATTCCTCCTCATCAATAACAGATTTCAGTTCAGTAAATAGTCGAAAAATAGCCTGACGTTTCCGTTTTAGTTTGGCTTTGTTTACGATGACCCGAGCAGAAACCGAACAAATATCTTCGAAAACTGCTAGTCCATTTTCTTTTAAGGTCGTTCCTGTTTCGACAATGTCTACAATAGCATCGGCTAAACCTAGTACAGGGGCGATTTCTACAGAACCTTCGATCTTTATGATTTCAACATCTTCTCCTTTGGCGCGAAAATGCTCTGACGCAACGGTTGGATATTTAGTTGCGATTCGTTTTCTTTTGTAGTCATCCGGCTGATAGTTAGGAGTAGACGCTACCGAAAATTTACATTTGCCTATTGCTAGATCCAGCATCTCATAATAACCATAAGGATTTTCCATCAAAACGTCTTTTCCCACGATTCCCACATCAGCGACTCCCCGCCGAACATAGGTTGTCACATCAGCAGCTTTCACTAAGAGAAAAGTAAAGCGTTGATCAGGACTGTCAAAAATCAATTTTCGCTGCTTATCTTCCATAAATGATGTATCGATCCCAGCTTGTTTAAATAATGTTAATGTTTGTTTTTCCAAACGGCCTTTGGTCAATGCAATCGTTAATTCAGTCATGATTCGCTCACCACCTTTATCGTATGATTTCCCGCCTCAGTTACTTCGATCACTTGCTCATACTGCCATTTCTTCCCATAAGACAGTGCTTCTTCTAATGTATCGAATAATGATAACTGATAGTCTTGATGTGCTTTAACTAGTGCCTCTGCTTGCGGTAACCAAGAAATTGTACTGTGGACCAACGTCTTTGGCTTAGGCAATACAGCTAGATCTCCAGTTTGATATTGAATGGCAACTAATGTATCGAGATTGATCCCAAAGCCAACTGCGGGAATCTTTGCATCACCAAACTGCTCGGCTAAATGATCATAGCGACCTCCTCGCAAGAAAATATCTGCTGCTAAATCTGCATAACCGCTGAACAGCACCCCTGTATAATAATCCATCAAAGCAACCAGACCCAAATCCACTGTCAGTGATAGATTGGGAAATTGGGTATTGATAATCCCTGCCAAGGTCTCCAGCTCTTCGATCACACTCATAATGTCCGATTCTTTCGGTAGTAATGTCCGTGCCCTCATTAACACCTCATTGGCCTCGCCGAATAACTCCGGGATCGCACAGATAAACTCATCAAACACACTAGGGTGCGTCACCGTAAATCGAGCAAGCTCCGTTAGATTTTTATTTTCAACATGTATTTGCAGCTCTCTTTTCTCTTTCGCATCCAACCTTAACGTAGAGACAATCAAACGAAAAATTTGAGCATGTCCTAATTCAATATGAAAATCGGGAATCTGCAACGTCTCTAAAATGGCAACTGCACAGGTGAGACATTCAATTTCCGCTTTCAAAGAAGAATACCCAATCAATTCAATTCCCGCTTGTGTCAATTCATTTTGTTCACCCAGCATTTCTGTATTTGCACGAAAGATTTTTCCACTATACGATAGCTTTAATGGCGGTTGAATCCCTGCTGTAGCGATCACTCGACCGATCGGCACCGTCATATCCGGACGTAAAACTAAAAGCCGTCCACTCTTGTCGAAAAATCGATAACAATCTTGCAAACGGTTCTCTTCATTAATAAAAACTTCTTCAAACTCAATCATCGGCGTATCCACACGTTGATAGCCTCTTTTTTTCACCACATCGTTGACTTTTTTCTCTAGTTGATAGGCACCATTCGCTTCACGAAATAGCTTATCTTTCGTGCCAGATGGTAAACTGCGGTTCCATTTCATTTTTTTCCCTCCCTAAAAATTCTGATGAATAAAAAAACGTCCCCTTGGCAAATAAGCCAAGAGGACGAGAAATTTTCACGTGGTCCCACCTCAGATTTGTTTTTACCTCACGATAAAAACCTCTGTTAGTTAGATAACTAAAGAGCGATAACGAGCTCACCGTTTTTTCCTACTGACTCATAGCCGTTAAGCAATTCATGAGTTATGTTCAGAAAGACAACTGACAGGCGTGTTCAATGAAGATTCGTTATTTCCTTGCAGCAACCGGAAACTCTCTTAAACAAATACAGTCATTTACTAATCTGATCATCGTTTTTTCATTTTATTCTCATTTATTTCTAAACAATTTATCACGAATATTACAGTTAGTCAATAGTTTTTTTATAAAATAACCTCGTTTCGCAGAATAGGAAAGCTATTTGGAAGAATTTTCCAGTATACTGTAGGCATCAGTAATAAAGGAGAACTTCTATGAAACCTCAAACGTGGAGCCAACTGCTGATCGAGATTGAAAATCAGTTGAGCACAACTATTACAGCAGAAGAAGTAGCAAGTAGAGTTGGTTATTCTGTCTATTATTTTTATCGACTTTTTTCAGCACATATGGGCCGTTCCTTTTCAGCTTATGTTTTAGAAAGGCGTTTAAAACAAGTACTGCATACGGTCAATAATGGAAAGACTTGGCTAGAAGCCGCCGCTCTATATGGTTTTGACACCTATGCTGGATTTTATAAAGCTTTCGTTAAAGAATATGGCTGCTCACCAAGGAAATACTTAGAAATTTATAAACATGAGAACAAAAAAATAGAGATACCGGAGGTACTATTTGTGCGATTAAGTAAACAAGAAATCAGAAGAATCCTAAAAAATTGGGCTATTGATCCTGCTTTGACAATAACAGATGTCTCGACGAGCAACAGCCTCAATCATCCAAAGGCTGTTTGGAAAATAGGTGATAGATACTTTTTGCATCAGACAAAAGATAGAAATGGAGAACTTAAAAATATAGCGATTGCAGAAGCTTTAGGAAAACAGCAGCTTGCTTCTTCTCTCCCGATTCTTACGAAAGCTGGTCAAACGTTTATTGAGGAAGATTCTTTGCTTATTTTAAAGAAAGGCGTAGAAGGAACTGCTTTGTCGATTGCAGAAATTTTGGGTGCCTCTTCTAAACAATATGCTTTTTCTTATGGACAAGCTATCGCAAAACTTCATAAAGCTTTTTTAGAGCTAGAGACACACATTCTATGTGACTCTTCAGATTTATTCGAGCAATTAAAATCATGGGCTATTCCAAAAGTAAAAAAACAAGTAGAACAATGGGCACTCGCTATACCAAGTGACTTTTTTGATAGCTACCTCACTGCTTTTTCACAATTGAAAGATGAATTGCCTACCCAAATCATCCATCGTGATCCTAATTTCAGCAATATTCTGTTTTTAGATCAGAAAATCAGCGGCTTTATCGATTTTGATCTATCAGAAAAAACTATTCGTTTGTTTGATCCTTGTTATTGTGCCACAAGTATTTTAAGCAGCTTGTCAGCTGATCAGTATGAACAGTGGTTACCGATCTTAAATGGAATTTTGCAAGGTTATGATCAGGAAAATCCTTTGACTCTTGAGGAAAAAAAGGCGCTATTTTATGTTATTTGTGCGATTCAACTGATTTGTGTTGCTTATTTTAGTGATCAGGATAACGCTGATGACACAACTAAACAATTGGCACAAACTAATCGAAACATGTTGGAATATATCGTTCAAAAAAAGGAAGAGATTCAAGCTATTTTTAACGAAAACTGACGCGTTAGTCCATCATAAAAAGCTAAGATGTGACGAGGAAATACTCAATCACATCTTAGCTTATTTTAAATTAGTCTAACAACTACTTTCTGGATCAGACTTCTACTGGAAAATAAACATCCACAACATTTTTTTCAGGTGGCGTTGAATTTGGATCCGTCTGATAAATTTCAAATGGGACACCGACCATTTTATAGCCTTGTTCTTCGATCCATTTTATTAAGTTACTGTATGCCGAATCCAGTCCAGTATAGGGACCGACATAAGTAGAAAAGGCACACAAGCATGAAGGCTTAATCTGTGTATCTTTTGTCTGCTCTATAACCGGAACAGCAATTTCCATATCTGTATTTTCTGGATCGAAATCTGGACTATGATAGACAGTCATTGGCGGACCGGAGGGGGTGAAATTTCCTGTATTCACTCGACTAAATAATTCAGCCAAAAGTGTTCCCGTCTCTTTTACATTCATTTGCTTTCTGATAGAAAGAACATTCATTTCTGGTACTTCTGTGAGTTTCACTTCGATTTCATTCAAATAAGACATTAGTTTTTTCCCCTTTTCTAGTGTGGTTAAATCGTTAGCTAAACGATTCAGCAATAAAGAGTAATGCTGCATTTTTGCGGTGATCTCTTTTTCCTTTTGCGTAATTGTTTGATGCAACAGTGCTTGATCTTGATCGCTTTTCAATACTTGGTTGATTTCTTCTAACGAAAAAGTATATTCTTTTAGTCGTTTGATCAGCAAAATCGTTTCCAGCTGGCTAACATCATAATAGCGGTACCCACTAGATACATCAGTATAGCTTGGTTTTAATAGATCGATCTCGTCGTAATAACGCAATGTTTTCGGCGAAACCTGTGAAACCTTTGAAAAATCACCAATCGATAGCATACATTACCTCCTGCTTTTTTATTCTGTGCCTCGAGACACTCTTAGCATATAGCTTCCAGTAAGGGGAAGGTCAACTGCAATCTAAAAATTTTTTCTATTTTCTTTTTCCATCGTTACCAACGCATAGTTTAATAATTCGAACACGCGTGAAAAAAACAGCGGTCGAGCAAAGACTTTAGTATCATTACACACACTAGCCGCTTCTTTAAAGCGTTTATCGATTGCTTTATATCTAGGTGATGCAACGTGAAAACTGCCCTTTCTTTCAAAAATTTTCTCATATTCGGCTTCAAAATCTAGTGCTTTAGCAAGTTTTTTTAGTTGTTTAGCGGAGACTTCTATTGTACTTTGGACAAGTTCATCTTCTGTATCAATAATTGAATAGCATTGATTTGCATCAATAAAGTAAAGATCACCATAAACAATTGGGTACTGCCTCTCTCCAATAGCGATTTGACCATTTTCTACAAATAACTGCATGATCTTGATATTTTCCTGATCACTTTGATTGCCTGTCGCCGGTCCAATAGTTTGATAGGTACAAGACAAATCCTTCATCATTTCAACACCTTCTTTCTTTTTTTGCCAAGCATAACTAACTAAATATAATTTTAATGAAAATACATGACAATTTCAATGCTTGTATAAGGTAATTATTTTTATGTTAGTCTTACCAATATACGTACATTTTTGTAAGGTATTTGTTCGGCAAATCCCACGCCAAAGTAGTTTTATTTTTCTATACTGATACATGTAACGAATAATCGATTTAGGAGAATAAAAATGAACGCAAACCAATTAAAACTATTCATGATGAGCTTGATGGTCCTGGATCATCTGGCCCCTTTATTACCACCACAATTTGTTGTACCATTTTCAATACTTACTCGTTGTGTAGGTGTATTTTTCGGATTTATGGCAGTGGAAGGATTTCACTATACACGTAATCGTAAAAATTATTTACTACGCTTATACGGATTTGCAGCTATCATGTTTGTCGGAAACACTTTGATAAATATGACCTTGTTAAAAGATTCTATTTGGCAAGTTCATAATAATATCTTTTTAACGCTCGCAATCGGTGTCAGTCTCTTGTGGGCATTGGACTTTGCTCTTCGTGTCAAGGAACCCTTGTTTAAGCTTTCAGCTGGTCTACTTGCCTTTTTATTATTCGCTGTAGCTATTATTGGAGTAGTAGAAGGTGGCTTTATTATCATTCCGTTTATGTTGATCAGCTACTTTTTCAGAGAAAAAACCAAAAAACGAGATGTTGCTTACCTGATATTTTCTGCCTTCTTACTGTTGACGACATTTATCGGATTACCTGAATATTCACTTAAACTAGTTTTAACAACACTAGAAATGAATCCTGACTTTTTATTTATCACTGTCATTCCTTTCCTTCATTTGTATAATGGCAAAAAAGGCAGCCATAGTCCCTTCTTCAAATATCTGTTCTATATTTTTTATCCAGCTCATTTATGGTTCATTGCATTGCTCGTTTCATTTTCAACTCATTGATAAAATTAATTGAATAAATGCAAAAAACAGAGGAGGTCAAGACATAACTCAAAAAGTTGTGTCTTGACCTCCTAAAATTCTCATTAACACTCTCTGCTTCCAACTGCTCTTCGTTGGAGCTGATCGCCCGATTTATCATACAAGACGTTGAATAATCTGTTTTTGACAAATACATGATACGTTGTTATTTATATTTAGCCTGAATTTTCTTTGGTAATTTGCTTAGGACCAACTCATAGGATTGTTTAAGGAACATAGCCAGCTGCTCATCTGTAAAAGAAGAACGTTCCAATAAAAATGAATTCCAATGCGTTTTATTCGCATAATATCCTGGAGTGACATCTGGATATTGCTCTCGTAAAAGCTCATTTTCCTCGGGTACTCCTTTAACGGTCATTACGAGTTCCCCTTTATTATTCTTTCCGAGCATACAAAATCCCTTTTTCTCGATTTCAAAATACTCACAATCCCAATCGCTGCGGTAAGCGACGGTTGCCCCCGGCCATTTTTTAGCTGCCCCTTTTAAATAGTCGATTTTCTTATCCAACTTGCTTCCTCCTATTCATTACAAAATAGACTTAACAAATTACCATCTGCATCTTTGATGATCGCATAGTGTTGCCCCCAAAAAGCATGCCAAGGTTCTTTAAAAATCTCATAGCCAAATTGTTTCATTTTTTCGCATATTTGGTTGATCTCTTCAGGCGATGCACACAGGAATGCAAGCTCGATTTTATCTCCTGCACTTTTTGGCGGATAGCCGTAAATTCCTTCGATCATTTTTTTCGTATTTAAGGAAATTCGTATGCCTTCATGAGCCAACTCTACATAGTCAGCCTCTTTTTCTCCTAGCGCTTGAAATCCTAATCGTTCATAAAACAGCACTGCTTCTTCCATAGACTCTACAATAATACCTACCATATCCAGTTTCATTTCGATTCTTCCTTCCTTCGATTTTTCTCCATTATAGTCAATGATTCAAAAACTGTCTTGTATTATTCCGACATGGGTACTAATTTCTTGAGGAGTCAATCCTGTCATTTTTTTCATCTTCTTACTATAATGAGACTGATCAAAAAAAGCATATTTTGTTACTAAATCTAAATGCTTGATTTGCGGATTCCTTGCAATCTCTTGATACACTTTCTGAAAACGTAATATATCGAACACTTCATAAGGAGTCAAACCAATCTCTTCTTTAAACAGGCGTTGCAGACTTCTTTCAGAAATAATTATTTCTGATAATAGCGCTCCATATTCTTTGGGACAGGAATACGCATTTATAAAGGTGGAGATCACCGTGGATAGTTCATTATCCAACTGATTCAATTTCTTCAAAAAATACTGATCCAAACACTGAATCACTGCTGTAACCGATGTAGCAGGCGATAATTGTTCCGACAATTCTTGCGACATATTCTTTTGGACCTCTTCCAATGCCCAAAGTTGATTTTTCATTTCTTTGAACGAATACTTTAAAAAAGGATACATGCCGCCTAAATGAAAACGAATACCAAAATAGATATCCTCTTGTGCTCCGTACGAGTAAAAAAAAGTTGTACTTGGGCCACAAAGCTTAATAGATAAAACAGCAAATTCCCTGTTTAACTGAATGATTAAGTCTGAACATAGATCTGGAATAATTCGAGAAGTGCTCTGACTTTCTTTTGACAAACTAAGCCAATAGGATTGAATATATGGCTGTAACCGTGGATCAGGTAGAATTTCCTGATAGTGATTCGTTCGTTCCTGCCAAACTTTTGGACGATAGTTCATCAGCGCTTCCTCCTTTTAACAACTGTTTCTCTTCTTGATGCAAATTATACCATGTATTGTTGTGTCTGCGTTTTTTCCTGAATTAGTTATAGCTGCTTTTCCTAACAATAATGCTCTATCAAATACTTTCTTTTACATTTGTTCACTTTTAAAAGGAAATGGTCGTACGTTCTCTCTTTATTAATCTAATCATATTTTAATACTTACTAAAAGTAAAAACTTCTATTACCATCAATATATTGGAAAAACAGCTGGAAAACGTTATCATTTCGATGTTGTTTTCTTAGTACAAATAAAATACGGATTTTTTTAAGATTAATATATTATTAAATGGTCAAAAAAAGCTTTTTCTGATAAACTTATGATGATGGCTTTTTTGAAAGGAAGAAATATATGACCCCGAATCGTGAAGATTACCTAAAATTGATTTTTGAATTAGGCGGAGATGAAACTAAAATCAACAATAAACAAATCGTTTCTGGTCTAGATGTTTCAGCAGCATCTGTCAGCGAGATGATCTCAAAGTTAGTAAAAGAAAAATTAGTTGAACACTCACCTTATCAAGGCGTTCAGCTAACAGAATTAGGGTTAAAAAAAGCAAGTACCCTCATTCGCAAACACCGGTTATGGGAAGTATTTCTCGTTGAACACCTAAACTACTCGTGGAACGAAGTTCATGATGATGCAGAAGTTCTGGAACATGTCACCTCTCAAACTTTAGCGAATCGGCTATCAGAATATTTAAACAAACCTAAATTTTGTCCTCATGGTGGCGTGATTCCTGAAGATGATCAGCCTGTCCATGAAGAAAAGCGTCAAACGCTGATTGATTATCCTATCGGTACAACCATTCGTATTGCACGTGTACTAGATGAAAAAGATTTATTAGATTATCTGGTCTCCATCGATCTCAATATTCATGAAGAGTATCAAATCGATGAGATTGCAGCCTATGAAGGTCCCATCAGCATCAGTAATAAACAAAAGCAACTGGCGATCAGCTACAAAGCTGCAAGTACGATTTTTGTTGATCGAATAGAAGAAAGCGAGGAATTGAGATGAATGAAAAAATAGCATTATTTACAATTTTCGGTGGTACTGGAGATTTAGCTAAACGAAAGCTTTATCCTTCTTTATTCAGACTGTACCGCAAAGGTAATTTAGCCGAGCATTTCGCTGTGATTGGTACTGCCCGAAGAGAATGGACTGATGAGCATTACCGCGAAATCGTCCGTGAAACAATCAAAGACCTAGCGCCTTCTGATGAAGAAGCCGAAGCCTTTTCAAGTCATTTTTATTACCAATCTCACAATGTGAATGATTCAGAGCATTATGATACCTTAAAAAAATTATCTGATACATTAAATGACAAGTATGACTTAGGCGGCAATCATATTTATTATCTAGCTATGGCACCTCAATTCTTTGGCACGATCGTACAACATTTAAAATCACAACAGATTCTGACTGAACAAGGTTTTGACCGCTTGATCATTGAAAAGCCTTTTGGATCTGATTACGCATCTGCTTACCAATTAAATGAAGAAATTCGGGCTGTTTTTCCTGAACAGGATATTTTTCGAATCGACCACTACTTAGGAAAAGAAATGATCCAGAATATTTCTGCCATTCGTTTTGCAAATAATATTTTTGAATCCCAGTGGAACAATCGTTATATTGACAACGTTCAAATCACCTTTGCTGAAAGTCTAGGTGTAGAAGATCGCGGTGGTTACTATGATCACAGCGGTGCATTAAAAGACATGGTTCAAAATCATATCCTGCAAGTAGTCGCATTATTAGCAATGGAGCCGCCTGTAGCCTTTTCAGAAGCAGATATTCGAGCTGAAAAAGTTAAAGCTTTACAAGCGATTCGTCTCTATTCTGAAAAAGAAGCCTTAGAAAATTTTGTTCGAGGACAATACGGACCTGGCAAATTAGACGACCAAACCTTCATCAGCTATCGTGAAGAACCAAATGTAGACGAAAATTCTCAAACAGAAACATTTGTAGCTGGTAAATTTTTGATTGATAACTTCCGTTGGTCTGGTGTACCCTTTTATATCCGCACAGGAAAACGTCTGACCGAAAAAGGAACACGGATCAATATTGTCTTTAAACAAGTTCCTATCAATGTATTTAAAGACGATGTCGACCATTGTGGAGAGAAAAATGATTTACCGCCGAATGTTTTAACGATTTATATTCAGCCGACAGAAGGCTTCTCACTTACATTAAATGGTAAAGAAATTGGTCAGGGCTTTACTACAGCACCTGTCAAACTAGACTATCGTCATAGTGCAGAAACAACAGGAAATAGTCCTGAAGCGTATGAAAAACTTCTATTAGATAGTTTAAATGGTGATGGAACGAACTTTTCACACTGGGATGAAGTTGCTCAGTCTTGGCGAATCGTCGATATTATTCGTCAGGCTTGGGATAAAACAACTGTAGACTTCCCTAATTACTCTGCTGGCTCAATGGGACCTGATGCTGCATTTGATTTATTAGACCGTGATCATTTTTCTTGGGATTGGCAACCAGATACTTGGTACCGTGAACGTGGAAAACTTTAATAATTTTGGAGGAATACATGAATAAACTAACGATCAAAATACCGCTTTTTTGTACGGCTGCTGCTCTTGTACTTGGAATGAACAGTGTTGCTTATGCTGAAGAGAGTACAATAACAAGCAGCTCTACAGCTGAAACGACAACGAGCAGTACGACAGCTCCTAGTCAAAGAACAACAGAATCCGATGCTTTACCAACAGAAGATAGTAAAACAACAAGCTCTACAGCTGTTGAATCAACAGAAAAAACAGAGCAAAGTACAGATTCAGAAGAAACAGACAGTCAGCTTTATTTCGATGACTATTATCTACCGTCAAATCGTTCTGACCTAAATCCTACTGTCCAAACGCGTAGTCTAGCTCCACGTTTATCAATGGATGTAGTTAATGCAGGTGAAGGCAATCGACCAGGTTCACATTTTATCGATATCTCTTCTCACAATGGTTCAATTTCCGTGGCAAACTTTCAAAAAATGAAAAATTACGGAATCAAAGGTGTGGTTGTCAAACTAACTGAAAGCACCAACTATGTGAATCCATATGCACAAGAGCAAATAAACAATGCCACAGCTGCTGGATTAAAAGTTTCTGCTTATCATTATGCTCACTATACCTCTAGTGCTATAGCATCTAGTGAAGCAAATTATTTTGCTTCATTGGCAAATACATTTAAACTACCTAAATCCACTGTGATGGTCATTGATATTGAAGAAGGAAAAATGCTGAACACTGCTTTAACACCTAACACAACTAGCTTTGTGAACGTCTTAAAAGCAAATGGATTTTCTAATATCATGTACTATATGAACCGTTCATATGCCACAAGCGGTTACTTTTCTACCAGTACATTCGGGGCAAAAAATATGTGGGTCGCTCAATATCCATATACGCCCACAGCTGATATGAATTGGAACAGCGAGTTTTCTTCATGGCAATGGTCTTCTCAATATTATATTCCAGGAATTGCTCATCCTTTTGACATTTCCATGGATTACACTGGCTTTTTAGAGAATGGTGCCCAAGGAAAATGGTTAAGTGCCAATCAGTATGTAACAGTCACGAAAAAGAATTACTCAATCTGGTCAAACTTTAACTTTACCTCTGCATTGACAAACACGACAGCTGTTTACAACAAAACTTATAAAGTAACTGGAAAATATCAACACATGAACGGCAGCACTTACTATTCTCTTTATGATAATAATGGGACTTGGAAAGGCTACGTAAATGCTGAAGCAACCACTAAGGCTTCCGGCGCACAAGGAAATTGGCTGAGTGAAAATAAATACGTAACACTGACTAAATCTGGACAAACAATCTGGAGCGACATCAATACTTTTTCCAGTAAAAAAGGAAGTACCACGGATTATTACCAACAAACCTTTAAAGTAACTGGTAAATATAATCATGTCAACGGTGCAGTTTACTATTCTCTTTACGATAATAACGGCAAATGGGTCGGCTATATAAATGCAAGTTTTGTAAGTTCTGCGACAGGCCCTCAAGGTGCTTGGTTAAGTGAAAACAAATACGTCACTTTTACTAAAAAAGGACAAACGATTTGGAGTAACATCGACGCTTTTTCTAGTAAAAAAGGAAACACTACTGATCTTTATCAAAAAACATACAAAGTAACCGGGAAATACCATCATATTGCAGGACCTGTCTATTATTCTCTTTATGACAATAATGGTAAATGGGCTGGTTATATAAATGCTAGCGGTCCAACGGTAGCAGCAGGTCCTCAAGGTGCTTGGTTAAGTAACAATGACTATGTCACAATTACCTCAAAAAATACCACTCTTTGGGGCAATATCGATAATTTCTCTAGTAAAAAAGGCAATACTACCGATATTTACCAACAAACGTTTCATGCCAAAGGAAAGTATAATCATATAGCGAATGTTACCTATTATTCTCTGTATGATAACAACGGCAAATGGGTCGGTTATTTAAATTCTGGTGCCGCGACCGTTGCTCCTGGTTCTCAAGGTATTTGGATCAAAAATGATGAACAAGTAAAAATTAATAAAAAAGATTACACTATTTGGTCGGATATCGATAATTTTTCAGCTAAAAAAGGAAATACCACTGATATTTATGGAAAAACCTATCATGCAAAAGGAATATACAAACACTTCTCTGGTGCTGCTTACTATTCACTTTATGACAATGCCAGTGGCAAATGGATCGGTTATCTAAATACTAATGCAACAATTGTTGTTGAATAGATTTATTAAGGGTAACAGAAAACGAAAAATTCGTTTTCTGTTACCCTTTTTTGATTCCAAAATAAAGCTATGACAACACACAAGAGCGGTTATGTTCAGCACGCTAAATTCGAATACAAAAAAACCTGTACAACACTCATGCTACGAGCATTGTACAGGTTTTTCTTTTATCCAATTTTCACCAAGACCTACCTACCGATTAACGATAATGAAGCTGGTGTTCGAGATTGCGCAACGTTGGCCACAATCTCATTGTATCTATTCTTTTAAGCTTCAAATCCTTCAGCAACTGCTTCTGGATAGTTTTCTTCAACGATTGCTGCACAGCGGCCGCATAATTGAGGAAGTTTTTCATCTTCTCCTACATCTGTGCGCACTGCACGACAGCGATCACACGTTTCTCCTGCAGCTTTTTCCACAAGAATCGACATATCTTCAAATTTCTCAACATTTTCTGGAGCTGTTGCAGTTTTATCTGCTACTTCAAAATCCGATACAATCAACAATTGAGCCACATCTGCATCAACAGCGTTTAGTAACTCACGGATTTGTTCATTTGGATAAACAGTGACTTTGGCTTCTAATGATTTACCGATCAATTTAGAATTACGTGCTTCCTCCAATGCTTTTAAGACATTATCTCTAAAGTCCATAAAGGCTGCCCATAAGTCCAGCAATTCTTGTTGATTCGCAAATTCTTCGTAGCCAGGGAATTCAGCTAATTGAACATATTCTTCTTCTTCTTTCAAGAAGCTCCAGATTTCTTCTGAAGTATGCGGGATGATCGGTGTTAATAATTTTGTTAACGCAACAGCTGTTTGATAGAACACTGTTTGCATACAACGACGTTGATAATTATCTTCTGCTTCAATATAAACAACATCTTTGGCAAAATCTAAATAAAAGGCAGATAGATCTACAGTTAAGAAATTCATCACCGTACGATAGATTTGCATAAAGTTGTATTTTTCGTAGCCCTTTTCACGGATTTCCTCGATGACTTGATTTAAACGAACAACCATATATTTATCCACAGAACGTAATTCTTCATAAGCAACTGTATGCTCTTTTGGTTCAAAATCGCTTGTATTAGCTAATAAGAAACGCATAGTATTACGGATTTTACGATAAACTTCGGAAACTTGATTTAAAATATCCATAGATACACGTACATCTGCTTCATAATCTACACTACTTACCCACAGACGCAAGATATCTGCACCCATTTGTTTGATTACTTTATCAGGTAAGATCGTATTTCCTAGTGATTTACTCATTTTACGTCCTTCACCGTCTAAGGTAAAGCCTTGTGATAATACAGCTTTGTATGGCGCTACACCATTGATTGCTACGCTTGTAGTAATACTTGAATTAAACCAGCCGCGGTATTGGTCTGAACCTTCTAAATACATATCTGCTGGGAAGGTTAACTCTGGACGTTGACGTAATACAGCTTCATGAGAAGAACCAGAATCAAACCAAACATCCATAATATCATTTTCTTTTGTAAATTCACCATTTGGCGAACCAGGATGAGTAAAGCCTTCTGGTAGTAAGTCTTTTGCTTCACGTTTGAACCATACGTTTGAGCCGTGTTCCGCAAATAAATTTGCAACATGATCGATTGTTTCTGGCGTAATGATCGCTTCCCCATTTTCAGCGTAGAAAATTGGTAACGGTACTCCCCACGCACGTTGACGGGAAATGACCCAATCTCCACGGTCACGAATCATATTATATAGACGTGTTTTTCCCCAAGGAAGAATCCAGTCAACTTTTTCAACCTCATCCAAGATATTTTGACGGAATTTGTCGATTGATGCAAACCATTGTGGTGTTGCACGATAAATAACTGGCTTTTTCGTACGCCAATCATGTGGATAACTATGAGTAAAGAAGTCCAATTTTAATAGTGCATCTTTTTCGTCTAAAAGAGCTGTGATCATTGGATTTGCTTTATCATAGAAAACACCTTCAAAACCAGGCGCTTCATCCGTAAATACACCACGATTATCCACAGGTGAAAGAACATCTAAATTGTATTTTTTACTTACGATGTAGTCATCTTCACCATGTCCAGGAGCTGTATGAACCAATCCAGTACCCGCATCTAAAGTAACATGATCACCTAACATTACTAATGATGTACGATCATAGAATGGATGCTGTGCTGTCATATATTCCATATCTTGACCGGAAATCGTTTCAAGTACTTCTACATCCTCCCAGCCGATTGCTTCTTTGACTGTTTCTAATAAATCTTTTGCTACCACATATTTTTTGCCAAATGCTTTTACAACGACATACTGATATGTTGGATTTACAGAGATGCCCAGATTAGCAGGAAGTGTCCATGGTGTTGTTGTCCAGATAACAAAGGATGTATCTGTATCTAAAATCCCCTTGCCATCAGCCACTTTAAAGGCCACATAAATCGAAGCTGATTTGACATCTTTATATTCGATTTCTGCTTCTGCTAATGAAGATTCACTTGAAGGTGACCAGTAAATTGGTTTTAAGCCTTTATAGATATAGCCTTTTTCAGCCATTTTACCGAACACACGGATTTCTGCTGCTTCATAAGATGGATCTAATGTGATATATGGATGATCCCAATCACCAGCTACTCCTAAACGTTTGAAATCTGCACGTTGTGTGTCAACTTGTGAGCGAGCGTATTCTTCACATTTCTCACGATATTCAGCTAACGACATTTCTTTTCTTTTAATTCCTTTATTGGTCAAAACTTGCTCAATAGGTAATCCATGTGTATCCCAGCCTGGAACATAAGGAGAACGGAAACCAGACATTGATTTTGAGCGGATAATGATATCTTTACTGATTTTATTTAAAGAATGTCCTAAATGGATATTCCCATTCGCATATGGTGGTCCATCATGTAAAACGAACGTCGGTTTACCTTCATTGAGTTTTTGACGCTTTTCATAAATTTTTTGTTCTTCCCATTCTTTTTGCCACTCTACTTCACGATTTGGTAAATTACCCCGCATTGGGAAAGCTGTTTTGCCCAATTGCAATGTTTCTTTCATTTTCATTTTTATTCCTCACTTTCTTTTGTTACAGGTTGATGTATCAATTAAAGAGGTTCCAGCTCTGGCTTTTGTCTCTTTTGGTTAGTTGTTTTCAATTTGAGATTTTCCTTAGCATTTTCTTGATTCAATATGATGATCACTTCTTTTACCAAGTACTTTTCAACATCTACTCTGGCAAAGCCAGTCGCAGTGTTTCAATACGAAAGACACTTCGCTCAACTGGTTCGCCAAGTACTTTTCAACATCTGCTCTGGCAATGCCAGTCGCAGTGTTGAAAAGCAAAAAAGTACCTTCATCCCTAGGGACGAAAGTACTCGTGTTACCACCCAAATTCAAAATAATCCACTCATGTGGTTTATTTCCTCTGTGATTGGTAACGAAATCACTCGTCAAGTTTTACTGTATTCAAACTTGAGTAAAATAGAGGATCTTTTCAATACCAGGGTCTGTCAAACTCTCACTGTCATTGACTCGCTAAAAGAATGGTTATTGACTTTTCTGTTCTATTTTTTTACTTGTCTATTTAGGTTCTTTGTTTAATAAATCCAACATTGCTTTTGGATCAAGCGCAGCTTGTTCTAACGTTGGTTGTTCATCTACAGCCGGTTCTGATGTAGTTGCTGTTGGTGCAGGTGTGTCATCTTCTTTATCAAGCTCTTTCGCTAATACTTCTTTGATTACTGTATGTGAATCGCTGACATAGCTTGAGAATGGTTTTAATAATTCGTTCCACTCTTCACTTTTCACTTGTTCTAATTGTGCTTCAAGCATCAAGCTTAAACGTTGATGGAATACACGTGTTTTTTTCTTCAAATCATCTGTTTCAGCAGCCAACTGACGCGCACGATCTGTAGCATCTGTCAAAATTTCTTTTGCTTTTTCTTCAGCTGATGTAATCAAGTTTGTTGAACGTTTTTCAGCTGATGAAATCATTTCATTCGCTGTATTTTCAGCAGATGTCACAATCACTTCAGATTCTTTGTTCGCGCTTGTTTTTACTTTATCCGCAGTATCTTGAGCAACAATGATTGATTGATTCAATGCATCTTTCAATTCATTGAAATATTGTAGTTTTTCTTCTGCATGTTTTAATGATTTTTCAAGTTCACGTGTTTTTTGAAGGGAATCTTCATAATCTTTCGTTACTTGATCTAAAAAATCATCGACATCGTCTTGATTGTATCCTCTCATTTTTGTAGAGAAGTTTTTGTTTTGAATATCTAATGGAGTTAATGCCATATTCCTTCACCTCTTTGGATTATTTTCGTAAAACTCCCAATAACAAACGAAACTTGTCCTTTTTCGTCTTACCTTCTAGTTCTTGAATTTGAATCCTGCCAAACCCTCTGATAGACACGATATCTAATAAGTCTACCAAGAAATCCGGTCTAGTATTTTCCGTCCAATTCACTTTAACTTTACCAGACTCGATCAATTGCTTCGATCGCTGCCTAGATATATTATATACGCTGGAGATCAAATTATCCAGACGTAACGAACTGATTGTCGTTCGCTCATGTGTCCAATCATCTTTTGGAAGAATTAATTCTGTATAGTTTCGTTTCTCCAAACGTACAGCAATTTTTCCGATTTTTTCTACTTGAACAAGAATAAAGTTAGCCGTTTCTTTGGCAAGAAAAACTTGCCAACGGTCACCATCAGAAATGATATCTCCGAAATATTCACGTTTAATCCCAGTATTAACAAGGGTACCCAACACCTTGCCATGAGATAATGTAGAAAATTTAACTGGATAGACGATCTCAACCAATTCAATTTCAAAATCTTCCTGCTTTGGTTGATAATAATCAGGATAAATTAAGCATCTTTTCCGTTCGGCCTGTTCATAACCGCCATAGAACTTAAATTCAAGTTCACTATTTTGTCTGATCAATGTTTCCAGAATATAGGCTTGTCGAGGATCTAAAAAATCCGTTAGATAAGGTGCATATTGACTTTCCACTTGTTCTAACCAATCACCTACAGAATCAATAAAAGGATGCTCATCTTTGCGAAAATGTTGGTATACATTTGCGTTCATAGATAAATCATCCTTTCTTATTATTAATACAACAGTGATTCTAAAATTTTTCCTAATCCACTTGCAGCTAAATTCAGCACAATAATTGCGATCATTACGTTAAACCCGATCATACCGATGTTTAAATTCAAACGATCAAACAGGCTTAAATATGGTTCACAAATTCGTGCAATCAGACGGCCGAATGTGGATTCGTATGCCCCGGGAAACCAAGACAATAAGGCATAAATAATCAGAAGTCCTGAATAAATTCGAACAGCCAAATACAATAAAGAAATTAATTCAACGATATTAACGACCTCCTGACTAAAAATCAAACATTTGTTTCTTAGCTAAAGACTGTGCTGTAGCACTATCGATTTCGATGTTTGATGGTGTACATAGAAAAATTTCATCGCCGACACGTTGAATGTCTCCGTCTAATGCATAGACAGTTCCAGTTAGAAAGTCAACAATTCTTCTTGCTTGTTGTTCTTCAACTAAATGAAAATTAATCAACACAGCGTCACTAGCAATAATATGTTTAGCAATGTTCATCGCTTCAGAATAGACACGTGGTTCAATAATTGTGATTTTGCCAGCTCTACTTGAGCTATGTGTATCTTGCGAACGTTTAGCATTTGAGTTATTCGAACTACGCATGGAGACAACCTTTTTTTCATTAAATGCTGTTTCCTGACGGCTTTCTTTTTTATCTTGATGTGTTTCTGTTGAACGATAACGAGCAGATGGTTTCTCGGTTAAAGGTTCTGCTGGTCCACTAGGTACAGTTGGTCTTTGCACCTGCGTTGATGCTTGTCGAACCGTCTGTCTTGGTCGTTCATTAACAGCCTTTTGCTCTTCGTATTCATCATAATTATCATATTCATCTTCACCAGATAATCCAAAAAAGCTCGATAATGCATTTTTACTAAAAATTGACATAGATTCCCCTCCTTTACGCACCTCTGAAAATTGCTGTTCCGATTCGTACAAAAGTTGCACCTTCTTCGATAGCAATCGGGAAATCATTACTCATTCCCATACTGAGCTCTGTACATGGTGCATATGACAGATGCTGATTATTTATTGTTGACTGCAAAATCTTTAGCTTAGAAAAAACGTCATGGAGCACTTGCTCAGATGCATCTAACGGAGCCATCGTCATTAGACCGATTATTCTTATCTTATCAAAGGAAGCTAATTCTTGAATAAATTCAAGTACATCCTCTGAACGAAATCCGTGTTTGCTGTCTTCACCTGTGATATTCACTTCTACAAAACAAGCAATTGGTTTAACTGCTCGCTTTTGAATTTCTTCTGCTAACTTCAAGCTGTCTAACGCATGAAAATAATCTATCTCGTTGATTATTAATTTTACCTTCCTACGCTGTAAATTACCAATCAAATGCCACTTAATAGCTGAAAAATCTTTAAGTGCCATTTTTTTTTCGAGTAATTTATCTACTCGGTTCTCAGCCATATTCTCAATGCCAAGTTCAGCAAGCTCCTTGGCACGACCGCTTTCCACAGATTTAGTCACAGCAATCATAGTAACATCCTCGATCGTCCGTGCGGACCTTTGGCATGCCAGCTGAATTTCTTGATTTATTTTTTCTAAGTTATCAGCCAGCATGATCAAAAATCGCTCCTATCTTTTTCTGCGGAAAAATGGTGGTGTGTTTAATTCATCGTCATTGTTTTGTGTTGGTTCTTCACGATGAAACGTTTCAAAGTCTTTCTTTTCAGCATTATCAAATGTTGAATCGTCTACTTTAGGTCGTACGTTTTGTTCACGACGGATATCCCAATCTCCAAAAGCACTAGACTCTTCTTGTGGTTGAGGCTGTGACGGTTTTGACTGTTCCATATCAAGCACTGGTGCTTGTTGGACTGTTTGGATTTGAGTTGGTCTATTTTGACGTGGTGACTTACGATCTTTTTTAGAAGGATCGATTCCTGTCGCAATTACAGTTACACGAATTTCATCACCTAAATCTTCATTAATAGATGTACCGAGAATGATATTCACATCACCAGTAGCAGCACTTGTCACGATATCAGAAGCATCTTGAGCTTCGAATAATGTCATATCAAGTCCGCCAGTGATATTCAATAGGACTTGTTCAGCACCATCGATTGATGTTTCCAACAATGGAGAAGAGATTGCTTTTTTCGTTGCTTCGATGACACGATCTTCACCACTGGCAACACCAATTCCCATCAAAGCTGTTCCTTGATTTTCCATTACTGTTTTCACATCAGCGAAGTCTAAGTTGACATAGCCTGGTGCTGTAATCAAATCTGAAATACCTTGAACACCTTGACGTAAAACATTGTCTGCTTCACGGAATGCTTCAAGCATTGGCGTCTTTTTATCAACGACTTCTAGTAAACGGTTATTTGAGATGATTAATAATGTATCAACGTTTTCTTTCAAAAGAGCGATACCTTCTGCTGCAAAACGTCCACGTTTTGGTCCTTCAAAACTGAATGGTCTTGTTACAACTCCAACAGTTAAAGCACCTAATTCTTTAGCGATTTTAGCAACTACAGGAGCCGCTCCTGTTCCGGTTCCGCCGCCCATACCAGCAGTGATGAAAATCATATCAGCACCTTGTAACGCATCTGATATTACTTGTTCACTTTCTTCTGCAGCTTTTTGGCCAACTTCGGGTTGAGAACCTGCACCTAAACCACGTGTGTACTTAGGTCCAAGTTGAATGACTGTCTCGGCATTTGAGTTTTTAAGGGCTTGTACATCTGTATTTGCAGCGATGAATTCTACGCCTTTGACGTTTTCTTCGATCATGCGGTTAACAGCATTGCCGCCGCCGCCGCCTACTCCGATAACTTTGATGACAGCGCCATTGTTAATGTTATTATCTAAAGAAAATTCCATAGTATCGTTTCCTCCTGTTTTAATTGTTAGTCAAAAATGTTTGAGAAGAAGTCTTTGATTTTACCTGTAACTTTTTCACCAGATTCATGAATTTCTGAATCATCGTAATCTTCTTGTACACTATCAGCATATGTATCATATTGAACTTCCTGCTGAACAGCGATTGACGGTGAAGTTTTTATTTTTTCACCTGGGATTGCTCCCTTAGCGATATGGTAAATATCGTTAAGCTGAGCTGAGTATTCTACGATACTAATCACGTTGGTAAATACTGGGTTACGTAAGCCCATATGATTAGGAACATACAATTTCACACTTGCATCAAAAATCTCCTGTGCTAGATCTACCACACCAGGAAGACTTGCGCCGCCGCCAGTTAAAATAACACCGCCAGGCAATTCCAATGCATCGATTTCGTCAAGTACTTCTTTTGATTTTTTGAAGATTTGTTCCACTCTTGCTTCGATTACTTCCGAAAGATAGCGTTCATCAACCTTAACGGGCTCTGACTTACCGATCACATCAACTGGAAACTCTTCACTAACTGATGTTCTTTCTGGATAAGCATCACCATAATTGATCTTTAAGGCTTCTGCATTATTGAATGATGTATTCAATACAATCGAAACATCTTTAGTGACGAATTCTCCGCCTTCTTGATTGACATGAGTGAACTTCAATTGTTTATCATGCATCACAGAAGTTGTTGTTTGACCGCCGCCCATATCGATAACGATCGTACCAAAATCTTTTTCGCCATCAGATAGAACTGTTTCAGTTAAAGCTAAAGGCATAATCACTAATTCATTGACTGTTAAACCAGCTTTTTCAACACATTTTCTTGTATTGTGAATAATTGTTTTCGGTCCTGTAAAGACAACACCGAACATTTCTAAACGAACGCCAATCATTCCTCTAGGGTCTTTGATTCCTTCAAACCCATCTACTGTAAATTCTTGAGGTAAAATTGCAACGATTTGACGTTCAGGAGGAGTTGAACGAACCAGAGCTGCCGATGCAACATTACGTACATCTTCATCAGTGATTTCTTTTGACTCACTACTTACAGCGATCATTCCTTGGCAATTTTCCACTTCAAGTAAGTTTGCTGGTAACCCCACATTCACACTTTTAATTTGAATTCCCGCTTTTTCTTCTGCTTGTCTTACTGCTCTTTGAATCGCATTTACTGTTTTATCAATATCGACGATGATGCCTCGATTTAATCCATCAGATTTTGCATTTCCTACGCCAATAATATTCATTTGACCTTCAATAAATTCAGCCACTACAACTTTTACAGATGTTGTACCAATATCAAGGCCTACATACATTCCTGTCTTTGCCATGAATGGGGTTCCTCCTCCTATTAATTCCAATATGTAAACAAGCATCAAAGAGCTGTTTACATATATATTTTTTAATGAATACTCACTTCTTTCAATTTTACCATAAACATGGGCTTTTTAGAAAGCAGATTCTACTATTTTATGCTTTTTATTTTCTTAAGTTTATTCAAGTGCCTCAGATGATTCCTCTGCGCTTTGCTCAGTCTCTCCATTATTTACTGGATAAGAGAAAATTCCAACTTCCATATCAATGATTCCAGGACTTTCCATTTGACCAGCTACTTTCCCGTAATACGCCATTTTCTGCTCCAATTGCGAAATATTTACGATCACTTCATTTGCATCTTTCATATGCAAATTGATCAATTCTTTATTTGCATTAGAAGGAGCATAACGAATTTCAGAGATATTTTGCTTGATATCTTCTGGAAGCTGATTATAAGAATTTATTAAGTTTCGAATGATTTTCTGATCTTTAAAATTCTGGAAAACGGGCATCCCACTTACTGGAGCATTCATTTCCTCTGATAAAATCTTTCCATTTTCTAAAATTGGATGGTAGATATTATTAATGGATTCCAAAGCGACTACTTTATACTCTTCGATTTTTATGTTGAACGAGTTGATTCCGCTCAACGAGATGGTTGCTTTTTTCACACGCGGCAATTGACGTTTGATTTTTTCTTCATAGATATTTCTATCGCCAAACTGCTCCCAAAGACTGACACCTTTTTCAAGTTTCGATTGCTCGATGACCTTTTGACTTTCGACAGACGTATTCCCAGTCACACCAATATTACCTAATTTACTCAGCGGAGAAACAAAGTAAAGTACAATCAAAATCGCAATTAAAAATACCGATATGATCAATGATAAACGTCGATATAATCGCGTATTTCGTACTTTTTTTATATTTGGTAAGCGGTCTGCAAAAGATTCGTAAGTTTGCTGTGTTTTTTCTTCAGGGACTAAATCCTCTGACGGCGTTTCTGCTTCAGTTTTTGCTTCTTTTTCTTGCTCGTCTTCTTCCTCTTGAGCCTCGTTTGGCACGACCGATGGGTTCCAGGCTGGTTGATCTCCTTGTGTTTTTAAGTATTCCAGATTTTCTTTTTGCCATGGAGTCAACTGTTGTTCATCGATTGGCTCAAGTGTTTCTTCTTGCTGGTCTTTAGTTTCTCCTGGATCGTCTTTCTTCTTACTAATCTTTTACACCCCCTATCAAGTAATTTCTTTGACCACTTTGTATAGTCGATCACTGGCATCTGGGATGCCTTCTTTTTTAGAAGCTTCAGCCATAGCAGCATGACGCTCTGCATCTAATAAAATCGCATCAATTTCTGCTACTAATTTAGCTCCTGTCAGGTCTTGGTCACGAATCATTTCAACAGCTCCAGATTTGACTAAACTTTGGGCATTTTTTGTTTGATGGTCATTTGTCACATACGGACTTGGCACTAAAATTGCTGGCAAGCCTAATGCTGTAAATTCCGCGATAGAAGTAGCTCCAGCTCGGCCGACCATTAAATCTACTGCAGCCAGCACTTGCGCCATTTTATCAATATACGGCTGAATGCTTACATTTGTCAATTTTTTTCCGGCAAGATTTACGTTTTTTTGTAATTCTTTATAATATCTTTCTCCGGAAGCGTAAAGCACCTGATATTCTTTTTCTTCAAACAATGGCAGTGCCTCAACAAAAGCTTGATTGATCTTCAAAGCACCGCGGCTGCCACCAAAGATGACCACTGTCTTTTTCTCTGGCAGTAAGCCGTAGTCTTTTAGGACTTCCGTTTTTTGAGTTGTCACTACTTCTTGCGCACGAGGGTTTCCTGTTAGAACGACTTTTTCTTTTGGAAAATACTCGGCAACATCTGGAAAACAAATAGCAACTTTTGTTGCATACTTACTTAAAAACTTGTTTGTTATACCAGGTATGCTGTTTTGCTCGTGAACGATCGTTGGAATCTTTAATTGCTTTGCCGCATAGACGACAGAGCCTGATACATAGCCGCCCGTCCCAATGACGACATCCGGTTGAAATTCTTTAATCATTTTTTTAGCTTTTCCGATACTGCTAAGGAAAAGATACACAGTCTTAATATTTTGAGGGCTTAGTGACCGTCGAAATCCTTGTATTTTGATGGTCTTAAATGGAATATCATATTTAGGAACGATCTGGCTTTCAAGTCCGTTTTCCGTCCCAACATACATGAATTCCGTATCAGGTTCTACTTCTCTGACGTGATTAACAAAAGCCAAAGCTGGATAAATATGTCCGCCTGTTCCGCCTCCGGTTATCAATATCTTCATAATTCTCTCACTTTTCTTTGTCATTTAGCTGATTCATTGCTTGAATAAAAGCATCTCCACGCAATTCAAAGTTGGGGTATTGATCCCAGCTTGCACACGCAGGCGATAATAGAATAGTATCATTTTTTTCAGAAAATTCATAGGCATCCTGTACAGCTGATTGAACATTTTCAGTTAAATGAATTTCTGTGATTCCTGCTGCAAGTGCTGCCTTTTTTAACTTTTCTTTCGTTTCTCCGAATAAGTAAATTGCTTTAACTCCCTTTAGCGAAGGAACCAATTCATCAAACTCGTTGCCTCGATCCAATCCGCCAGCTAGCAAGAGCAGTGACGAACGCTCAAAACCACTTAAAGCCATCTCAGTAGCCAAAATATTAGTCGCCTTTGAATCATTATAAAATTTACGTCCAGCTATTTCACCGACATACTGCGTCCGATGGGGTACCCCTGTGAAAATCATCAACGTCTGTCTTATTGCAGCAGTCGGAACATGTTTCAATTTGGCTACTACAATCGCAGCTAGCGCATTTTCAATATTATGACTCCCTGGTACACCTAATTCTTTCGAACTCATGATGTATTCATCCTCATAATAAATTTTATCTTCTAAAAGATAGGCGCCCGCTACTTTTTCTTTTGTTGAAAATGGAATAATCGTAGCTTGAGTCGTCTTACTCAATTCTTGCAACTCTTGCTGATTCCAGTTCAATACTAGAAAATCAGTTTCTTTCATGTTTTTCTGCAAAGCCCATTTTGCTTTGACATACTCTTCTCTAGAACCATGATAATCTAAATGTGCTTCATAAATATTCGTAATAACCGCTATCTCTGGTCGAAACGTTTGAATCCCCATCAATTGGAAACTTGATAACTCCATCACAATATCATCTGCTGATTTAGCTTCTTCCGCAACTTCACTTGCAGGATAACCGATATTTCCAGCTAATCTAGCTGTTCCATCTGCTCGTTCAGCATTTAAAAGTAACCCAATCATCGTTGTCGTTGTTGTCTTTCCATTTGTTCCAGTAATCCCAATAATCGGACACTCCGCAATTTGATAAGCCAGCTCAACTTCTGTAATGATTGGCAATTTCATTTCCAATGCTTTTTCTACCAAAGGATTCGTGTAAGGAATACCCGGATTTTTAACAATCAAAGAAAAATCTTCATCCAAGAGTTCAATGGGATGTCCACCTGTAACAACACGAATACCCAAGGTTAACAAATCTTGGGCTTCCGGGTTTTGATCAAATTGTTTAAAATCATTCACTGTCACTAATGCACCTAGCTCATGAAGCAACTTCGCCGCACTAACGCCACTCTTTGCCAGCCCAAGAACAAGGACTTTTTTGTTTTCATAATCAGTAATTTTTTTCATCATAAATTCTCCTTATCTTATATAAAAGCTGAGAGAAGCGGTTAACTCTGTAGAAAATTAGGAAATTTGATACGAAACGCTCTTTGTTTCTTAGCATAATTTATCTATTTTCCTAAGAGTTGCTTCTTGATGCTAGACATATTAAAAGCTGAGAGAAGCGATTAGTCTTGTAGAAAGTTAGGAAATTGAGAGTGAAATGCTCTTTATTTCATTCGATGTTTCTCTACTTTCCTAAAGGCTGCTTCTTGATGCTAGACAATAAAAGCTGAGAGAAGCGATTAGTCTTGTAGAAAGTTAGGAAATTGAGAGTGAAATGCTCTTTATTTCATTCGATGTTTCTCTACTTTTCTAAGTTACTTCTTGTGGCTGAATCAATCAACACCGTTTAAAAAATAATCCACAGTGTAACGCCTGAACAAACTAGTGCTGTCAGCCAAAAGACAATATCGATTTTCCATTCTGACCAACCACACATTTCAAAATGATGATGGATCGGAGACATTTTAAAAATTCGTTTACCGAATAATTTAAAGGAAGTAACTTGTAAAATCACACTAGCTGTTTCACATACGTAAACTAGTCCAATCAGCAACAATGTCCATTCTTGACGTAAAATAATAGAAATCGCTGCAAGTAATCCACCTAATGCAAGCGAACCGACATCACCCATGAATATTTTTGCTGGCTTTCTATTATAAGGAAAGAAGCCGATTAATCCGCCAATCACACTTAAACAAATGATCACTACATCAAACTGCTGCTGCTTCCACGCAATGATTGCGTATGTACCAAATGAAATCGTCCCAAGTCCGGCAACCAAACCATCTATTCCATCAGTTAGATTTACTGCATTTGAAAAACCAACTAACCAGAAAATCACAAAGACACCATAAAAAATACCTAAAGGCAACGTAGTGATTCCAAAAAGATCTAGTGAATCGGGTAAGCCTTCAGAACGATACACAAAATAGAACACTAAGCCGCCAATAATTTGGCCAACTAATTTTTGACGAGAATTCAGTCCCATATTTCTTTTTTTGAACACTTTGATAAAATCATCAAGAAATCCTAATAGTCCATAAAGAACTAGAATGAATAAAATAATAAGTAGTGACGGAGTAAACTCTTGTTTCCACAATCCCACTAATAATGACGTGATCAAGCTGGCAACTAGGAAGACGAGTCCTCCCATCGTCGGCGTACCTGTTTTCACATTATGCCAAGTGGGTCCATCTTCACGCGTCGTCTGACCTTGTTTTTTCATTTGAAAATATCCGATAAAAATCGGCATCACTGCCACCGTAATAGCGAAGCTAAATACTATCGGGATAAAAATTTGCGTCCACTCCATGATATCTCTCCTAATTATTCCACTCTTTTTATGTTGTTCATCATTTTTTAACTACTTATTTTGCAACATCAGCTGCTTCAGTCGACTCACTATCTACCGAATCCATCACAACTTTCATCAACGGATTCGCAATTTTCGCAAGTGCTTCTCTTGTGTAACTTTGAGGTTTCTTCATTGTTAGATATAAAATATATTCTGGGTTATCTGCTGGAACCATTTCAACAACCGAATAGGTATAATCTGTCAAACCAGCCATATAGCCATTTTCTCCGGTAATCTGTGCAGTCCCTGTTTTAGCAGCTACATGATAACCAGGTACTTTATAAACATCATAAGCAATCCCATAGGTTGGATCTTCTACTGTATCGATCATATATGTCCGAATATCACTTGCTGCTTGGGGTGTGATAATTTGCTGACCGACACTTTCAGGTTGTGTGACTTTTTCTTCACCAGTATTTCTATCAACAATTTTATTGATATATTGCGGCTTCAACATTGATCCATCATTTGCGATCGCTGTAAAAGCCTGCATCATTTGAAAATTCGTCACGTCAACAGCTTGTCCAAACGAAGACATCGCTTGATCGACCCAGTTGTCTCCTGGAAGACTTCCGGCTGACTCACCTGCTAAACCTGAATTAGTTGATTTACCAAATCCAAATTTCTCCAAGTATTCTTTCCATTTTTCGCCGCCCATACTTTGTTCAAGTGTTAGCATCCCAACATTACTAGACCAAGAAATTGCTTGTCGAAACGTCAACGTTCCAATGGCGCCAAAATCATGATCGTTTACCGTTCTGTCATCCAATTTGTATCCGCCAGCGGGATAAGCAAATGTCGCATTGGGATTAAATTTTCCTTCTTGAATCGCAGCCGCAGCTGTGAACAATTTCATGGTCGAACCTGGTTCGAATTTATCTTCAACTAAAAGATTGCGCCAAATAGCATCTTTTCCCAACCCTTCTTTTGTTTCAGGATTAAATGATGGTCGCTGTGACATTGCAATGATTTCGCCAGATTTTGCTTTCATTAGCATTGCTGTCATTTCTTCCGGTTCATATTCTTCAACAACCGGATCCATAAGAGACTCTAACTGACTTTGAATGCGCATATCTAATGTTGTATAGATATCTTGTCCATCCACTGCTTTTTTTTCACTAGCAATCGTTCCTGGAAGCGGATTGCCATACACATCTTTTTTGTAATCGATTTTTCCATCATGTCCACTCAAAATATCATTATACGATTCTTCCAAACCCATTTTTCCGATCAATCCTTTGGAATCGTCGTCTGCATCTGCTGCATCCGTATAACCAATAAAGTGAGAGGCAAAGACACCATTTGGATAAATTCGCGCTGGATGCCCCTCAAAATAAAGACCAGCGAGTTTTTGTTCTTTTAACATGTCTTCAATTTTTTGTCTAGTTTCTAAAGTGAGATTTTTTCCTTTAGTGCCAAATTCTACTTGGAATCTTACAGTTCCGTCTTCATTGACACCACCGTTTAAATATTTCAATGCTTCATCTTTTGTGAGTTCGGTATTTTGGTCCAAAATTTCCGCTAAAGCATCAAAATCTTTTTTCTGGGCATAGAGTTTTTTGTTTTCTTCACCCAGATAGGTTTCAGATAAAATCGCGTAAACAGAGTAAGAGGTTGCATCTTCTGCAATTACTTCACCATTCCGATCCAATATAGCGCCTCTTTTAGCTTTGACCACGCTGCTGCCTTGATACAAATTAGCTGTTTTTTCTGGTAGCGAAACACCTGCTACTTTTCCAACTGCAACGATATACGTCAATCTAAAGGCAAATAAAAAGAACAATCCAATACTCGTAGCAAATAAAATAATGCCTACTTTTTTACGATTGTTCATTGGATTTAAGTTCTTCTTTTTGACAAAATTCTTTATTTTATTTTTTATACTCATTATTTCACGTTCCTTATGTTATCAACGTTATCTGAAAGACCTTTTTTCTTTGCAACGTCCTTGATACGATCCGCTTTTGATAATTCATTTTTTTGTTGTTCCAATTTCAAAGCAGATTCTTCTTTTTCTTGGATCATTGCTTGCGTTTCAGTGATTTCATTAGTCATTTGTGTAATAGATGTACGTACTTGAATGGTGAGAACTGCTATACCAATAATCGCTACGAGCAACAAAAAGCCGATAGTCTTTTCTAAGAGTGAGATATTTCTCAGCTTCCTTTTCGGAGATTGGGGTAAATTGGGATTTTTTTGAACTTTAGGTTCATGTTCTACCTCTACGATTGGCTCATCCATTACTGGAACATCGTATTGAAAATCATCCAGTCTTTTTAACTCAGCCATTTCGTTACCCCTTCCTCTAAATGTTTGATTTTACCTTTTCGGCAATTCTTAGTTTTGCACTTCTTGAGCGATTATTTTCAGCCAATTCAATCTCACCAGGTAAAATTGGCTTTCTTGTGATTACTTTTAGTTCCGGTTGAAACTCTTCTGGAACGACCGGGATACCCGGAGGTAAATCTTGTATAGTACTGTATTCTTTAAACATATTTTTGACGATTCGATCTTCTAAAGAGTGAAATGTAATCACACTAATCCGACCATTTTTATTTAATAAAGCAATAGCTTGCTCTAATGACTCTTCTACAACGCCAAGTTCATCATTCACAGCGATTCGAATCGCTTGGAAAATTCGTTTGGCTGGATGACCGCCTTTTCTTCTGGCAGGTGCCGGAATGGCCGTCTTAATAATTTCGACTAATTCTCCAGTGGTTTGAATCGGCTCTTTTGCTCGAACACGTTCAATTTCTCTAGCGACTTGTTTTGAAAATTTTTCTTCCCCATAACGGAAAAAAATCTTTACGAGTTCGTTATAGCTATATTCATTCACTACATTATATGCAGAAAAATCCGCGTCTTGATCCATCCTCATATCCAGAGGTGCATCTTGGTGATAACTAAAGCCTCGTTCAGCTTCGTCCAGTTGAGGAGAGGAAACACCTAAGTCGTATAAAATACCATCAACTTGATAAACTTCCTGTTCAGCTAATTGTTGTTCGAGGTGTCGAAAATTCGACTTGATAAATGTCACCATGCCTTTATCAACATATTTCTTTAGTCGTTGTGCTGCATGATCCAATGCCTTCTGGTCTTGATCAAATGCGTACAAGTGACCTTGTTCGCTTAATTGAGAAAGTAAATACTCACTATGACCTGCGCCACCCAATGTACAATCGACATAGATGCCGTCTTCTTTCACATGTAACCCATCCACTGTCTCTTTCAATAAAACAGTATAGTGCTGAAAGTCCTTCGTCATAATGCTCCTCTTTCTAAAAACCAAAATCAATCATTGTTTCTGCAATTTCATCAAAATTCTCTTCAGCTTCTGTAGAAAATTCTTGCCAGCGGGCTTCATCCCAAATCTCGATTCGGTTTGATACTCCGATGATTACACAAGCTTTTTCCAAACTGCCATGTGTTCTTAACGCAGCAGGGATGTTGATTCTACCTTGTTTATCGATTTCACATTCAGTTGCAGCCGAATAAAAAAAGCGGACAAATGTGCGGGCATCCTTTTTAGCTAGAGGCATTTCTTTCAACTTTTCCTCTAGTTGTTCCCATTCGGACATTGGATAACCAAATAAACAGCCATCCATTCCTCTTGTGACTACAAATTTCTCGCCTAATTGGTCGCGAAATTTAGCAGGTACGATGAGTCGGCCTTTGGCATCTATATTATGTTGAAATTCACCCATAAACATAGCCAATATTCCCCACTTTTCCACTTGATAGAAACAGTCTACCACATCCTACCACTTTCTACCACCAAAAACGTATAATCTTCTTGCATTTAATGGTTATTTAAAAAGTTTGTAATATTACTTATTAAGATAAATCCGCTCTAAAAAACGCTATCAACACCTGTATAATAACTTTTTAAAAGATTTCACTTTCTTTTTTTTCACCTATCATTCTCATAAAAATATTACAATTTTTTTTAGTGGAGGAAAGTGGGGGATTTGCTCTTATTTTTACCTGCTCTACATCGCTGCATTTTTCGTTATCCAGTCAACTTATGCCAGATAGTGAAAGATATTCAATAAAATCAACACTCCATATAAAATCAGGCTTAAAAGAAAAACTAAACGCCAAAACATTTTAAAATATCTGCCGTAAAGAATTTCTCCGTAATAGTACGCTTGAAAAACAGCGACACAGATCCCCAATAACAATACTGAGATGATCATATATGGAACAATAGACTGTCCATAACTATCCTTTGATAATTCATTTAGTCCTATAAATAAAAATGGAATAGAAATATCTGGTGCTTTTACCTTATAACGCTCTGTCAATGAGAACGTTGAGATAATAAAATTGCACGCAAATAAAACAACTACTGGAAAAACATACCAAAAAAGCATAATGACTGAAAACGACACCATTTCCTACACAATTCCTTTCGTAACACACTTAGTTAACTATACTTCATCTTCTTTACACTGATGTTTCATTTCGTTTAAAAATTCATGCCTAAATAATACTAAATGACAAGGCTTTTATTCCCCGAAAACCAGTCAAGTCTATTATAATGGAATTAACAAACTCTTGAAAGAATGAGGTGAGCTTTTGATTAATTACTTAGCACTGGAAAATGGACAGTTTACTTCATCGAATTCAACTACGGAAGATACGATTTGGCTAGCTGTCGAAAGACCATCAGAAGAAGAAATCAATCACTTAATAGACACTTACAAACTCCCTAAAGATTATATCACAGGAGTGCTGGATGATGATGAAAATTCTCGTTTTGAAGGACTTCATCAAAATACACTGGAAGAACCGGCTCTATTGCTGGTCCAGTACCCGCACGCAACCATTAGCCCCAGCGGCTATACCCAACTAGACACTTTTCCATTTGCAGTTATTTTGACGACAGACGGAAAGGTAATTACTGTAATTAATAAATCAGCCGATTTCTTGAAAAAGGCATTGACTACTCCTTTTCCGAATAGTGAACTACCGATCCAAGAATCGCTTATTTTATATTTATCTTGGCATATTTCAACCTGCTACAATCGCTTTTTAAAAGAATTGATCCAAGAGACAAATAAGCTGGAAGGTGAATTAAAAGTCTCCACTGAAAATAGTCAACTCTATCAAATCATGGATATTCAAAAAAGTTTAGTCTATTTTGAATCAGCGATCAATTCCAACTTAGAAGTATTGAACCGACTTTATTCCGCTAAAATTTTTAGCGATCCTAGAGCTCATTTGCCTCATCTTCACGATATTCTTGTGGAAACAAAGCAGGCTGCAACGACAACTAAAATTCAGTTAAAGCTTGTAGATAAAATCAGTGATACTTTTTCAGCAATCGTTTCAAACAACTTGAATAATGTGATGAAGATCCTAACCTCACTAACGATCGTCTTAACGATTCCCACAATCATTGGAGGTGTCTTTGGAATGAATGTGAAATTGCCGTTTGCCAATCGGGAAGATGCCTTTTTTTGGATATCCGTTGTAACCACCGTTACGTGCATCTTTGTCATTTACAGGCTAAAGAAACGAAACCTTTTGTAAAATTTCTGGTTGCCGATTTAGTCAAAAGGTTGTACACTAAAGAAAGTAAAGTATAAGGATGTGTAAGATCAATGAACGATAAAAAGACAAGTACTTTCTCTAAAGTGACTAAAGTCGTTGTTTGGTTGATGCTGATCGCTATTGCCGGTTCGACATTATTGACTGCTATCATGAGTATGAGATAATCAACCAAATAAACATATACGGAGACAATTTTTTGAAGAAACACGAGCACTATTCCTTCATTATCTTGATCTCTTACATCAAAAAAAGGACGAGACAAACGTATTTGTCTCGTCCTTTTTTTGATGTAGAGCTCTGAATAAAACTACTTTTTATTGCTTGAAATAGACGCTCTATCCCTTCCGTTCTTTCTCAGCCATATTCAATAATTCCTCAGCGTGCTCCATTGTCAGTTTAGTGATCTCGCTGCCTGAAAGCATCCGAGCAATTTCTGTCACTCGTTCCTTTTCTTCCAAACGTCGAACTTTTGTTTCAGTCCGCTCACCAATGATTTCTTTTTCGATAAAGTATTGATAATCAGCAACGGCTGCGACTTGGGGCAAATGAGTGATACATAGTACTTGCGAATCTTCTGAAATCTGATAAATCTTATCTGCAATTGCCTGTGCCACACGTCCGCTGACACCTGTATCCACTTCGTCAAAAACAATGCTTGTAATTCCCTGTGACTTAGAAAAAATGGTTTTCAAAGCAAGCATCACACGAGAAAGTTCACCACCAGAAGCTACTCTAACTAAAGGCTTCAACGGCTCACCTGGGTTTGTTGTAATATAAAATTCGACTTGATCGAGTCCTTCTTCTGTGATTTGATCTTCAGGCAGCTCTGAAAAACGTATATCAAATTCTGTCCGCTCCATGTATAACTCTTTCAATTCTTTTAAGATACTTTTTTCTAAAACAGCTGCAACTTTTTTTCTAATGGTCCGCAACTTCATTCCAAGTTCAAGAACTTGGTTTTTCTTTTCAACTAATAACGTTTCAAGCTCTCCCGTGCGGCCTTCCAGAAAGTCAGCATCTGCTAACTCACGGGTGATTTCATGATAATATTCAAGGATGGAATCGATCGACTCACCGTACTTTCGTTTCATTTGGCGGATTAATTCTAATCTTGTTTCTACTTCATTTAATCGGTTTTCATCTAGTTCTAAACTGTCGATATGACGCGTTAAATCACCACTAGCTTCTTGTAATAAGTAATAGCTGTTTTGAACAGTTTCCGAAAGCGCTTTGTATTCAGGATCAAGGTTTTCAATCGAAGAAAGTTCATTCATAGCATAACCGATTTTATCCAAGCTACTGTCGCCTTCTCCGTTGATCGCTTCATGACTCGCAGCTAATGCGTCTGCAATTTTTTGGAAATTACCTAATTTGTTCCGCTCTTCTATCAATTGCTCTTCTTCTCCTGCAACTAGCTGAGCAGCAGCGATTTCATCGCTTTGAAATTGCAGCATGTCCATCCGCTGAGCGAATTCTTTTTCATTTTTTTGACGATTTCTGACTTTTTTTTCAATCATCCGATAATCAGAATAACTTTCTTCATATTGTTCTTTGATTTTCAATAATTCCTTGTCGCCAAAATCATCCAGCATCCCTAAATGTCTATCACTTTGCATCAATTCTTGGTGCTCGTTTTGTCCATGAATATCAACTAAATATTCTCCAACTTTGCGTAGATTTGCAATGTTGATGATTCGACCGTTCACCCGGCAGACATTTTTCCCAGAAGTGGAAATATCTCGTTGGATCACAAGTGATTCCTCATCATTTTCGATACCAAGTTCTTCCAGCAGATTGACTAATTCTTGGTTTTTCGGCATCGTAAATAGCCCTTCCAATACACATTTTGATGCTCCTTGGCGGATATAATCGCTTGAGCCTCGTCCTCCAGTCAATAAGCCCATTGCATCGATAATAATCGATTTACCAGCACCCGTTTCACCAGTTAAAACCGTCATTCCCATTTGAAAGTCTAAACGTAAAGACGATATGATCGCAAAATTCTTTACAGAAAGTTCTTGCAGCATTGTTCATTCACCTCGATTTTTAAATATATCGGAAAAATTCAGCTTTTAAATACTCTGCATCTTTATCAGTCCGCGCAATAATCAAGACACTGTCATCGTCATTGATCGCAGCAAAAACAATGTCTTTGTATTGTTTTTCAATTAAATTAGAAACAGCAGCAGCATTCCCTGGTATAGTACGCAAAATAACCTGCTTATCCATCTGATCAACTGAAATAAATGCATCTTTCAGTAATTTTTCTAATTTAACTGCGCTATCTTCTTGCGTTTGAACAGGAACACTGTAGCGGTAGCCACCTTCAGCAGAAGGAACTTTGATCAATTTCATTTCTTTGATATCACGAGAAATCGTGGCCTGTGTGACTTCAACCCCTTTTTCTTGTAAGTAAGCCACAAAGTCTTCTTGTTTTTGAATATTTTTATCTGCTAATAAACGAGTAATCAGACGATGTCGATCTTTTTTTCTCATACTAATTGGCTCCTTTTCAAATCCATTTCCATTTTATCATAGCGTATTTTTATTCATTTTGAAAGTCTAAAAGCAGAGCACCAAAAAGATTAGCTGACGTAACATTAACATCTGATTTTAATAAAAAATTGCGGTTTAAACTATTTAAGCTAAACCGCAATCAACTATAAAAGAGTATCTGCATCTCACTACTTTTTCAATTCACGATGAGCAGCTGCTACCACTTCATCTATATCAACTGAATCGGTCATTGTTCCTGCTCCTTCAATAGAAGTCAGATAGGCTAGAAATTCAATATTTCCTTCACCACCTGTGATTGGAGAATAATCCAGTCCACTGATCATATAACCGTGCTCTTGCGCAAAAGTGAGAATATCATTTAGCACAAGTTTATGGGTTTCCGGTTCACGGACGATTCCTTTTTTACCAACAAGTTCTTTACCTGCTTCAAATTGTGGTTTAATTAAGGCAACAACTTGACCACCTGGTTTTAAAATAGCATGTAACGGCGGCAATATCAGCTTCAAAGAAATAAATGACACATCGATCGTTGCAATATCTGGTATCCCTTCTTCGAAATCTGCGGGTGTACTATACCGAAAATTCGTCCGTTCCATCACCACAACTCGTTCATCTTGACGAATTTTCCAAGCAAGCTGGTTGTAGCCCACATCCAACGCATAACTTAAACGAGCGCCGTTTTGTAAAGCAACATCAGTAAATCCGCCCGTAGAAGCGCCGATATCCAGCATCGTCTTATCTACTACATCGATTTGGAAAACCTGTAATGCTTTTTCTAATTTTAATCCGCCACGAGAAACATAAGGCAATGGTTGTCCTTTGACTTGAAGAGGTGTTTCAATCAAAATTTTCTCTCCCGGTTTATCTAATCGTTCATTTTTATCATTGTAGACGAGACCAGCCATCACTGCCCGTTTTGCTTTTTCCCTTGTTTCAAATAATCCTTGGTTAAACGCTAAAATATCCACGCGCTCTTTTTTCATAAGTGCCTTCTTTCTATGATAACCGCAATTGATTTAAAAATTCTTGTAATAATGCCAGATGAAAATCACTGCTTATTTCTTTCACTGCTTCTAACGTTTCATTGCCTAAATTAAGCTGTTCAGCCAATGCTTCTTTTGCACCTTCTAAGCCAAGCAAGCCTGGATACGTACTTTTGTTTAACGCTTCATCCCGACCAACTTGTTTACCTAGTTCTTCTTCTGAACTCGTCGCATCCAATAAATCATCCTTGATTTGAAAGGCCAATCCTAAATGACTGGCAAAAACACCAAGTAAGTCTACAACTTCTTGTGGCTGTTGCGCTAAAATTCCACCTGCTAAAAGAGCAAATTCAATCAGTGCACCGGTTTTCTTTTCATGCACATCCGCAAGTTCTGCGAGTGACAGTGAACTGTTTTCACCTTGCAGATCTCCTGCTTGTCCAGCGACCATTCCTTGTGTTCCAGAAGCTTTGCTTAACAGCTGAATCAGCAGCACTTTTTGATCAGACTGAATTTGGCTAAGTGCTACCAGTTGAAAAGCAGCCGTCAATAAGCCATCCCCAGCTAAAATAGCATGGGCTTCACCAAATACTTTATGATTTGTCGGTTTCCCACGGCGCAAGTCATCATCATCCATCGCCGGCAGATCGTCATGAATCAATGAGTACGTATGAATCATTTCAAGCGCTGCAGCAACTTGATAATCCGCAGTTTGTATTTCTCGATTGAATGAATCAAGTACTGCTAAAACCAGGAGCGGACGAAATCGTTTGCCACCCGCATGAATCGAATACAGCATCGCTTCTTTTAAACGATCATTTGCTGTATAATCATTGATAAAATTTTCCATTTCTTTTTCAATAAGCGGCAACTGTTGCTTACGAAAATCAGTGAAATTTTTCATCAATTTGCCTCTCCTTCTTCAAATGGAATTTCTTCGTTATTTTCAGTCATTACTTTCGTCAATGTTTTTTCAGCTTTTTCTAAAGTATCCTGACACTGTTTACTTAAGACCATTCCTTCTTGAAAAGCCGCAAGAGCTTCTTCCAAAGGAACATCGCCACGCTCTAAACGTTGTACGATTTCTTCTAATTCCGTTAATGATTCTTCAAATGTCTTTTCGACTGTTTTTTCTTTGGCCATTTTTTTACTCCTCTTCCGCTGGTAAAATTTGCTCTACCACCGTATCTACTACACCATCCACATAATGGATTTGGATTTTTTCTTTTGGTTGCAGTTCATTTACTGATTTGATTACTTGTTGCTCTTTCGTCGTATAGCTATAACCGCGTCCCATTATTTTTAAAGGACTAAGCAAATCCAGCTGTTGAACTGCAGAAACAAACTGTTTTTGTTTATCTTTCATATATTGTTCCATTCGGTTATTCAGTGATTCATTTAAAAATCTTAATTGTTGCTGCCCTTCTCTGATTTGACTTTGAGGACTTTGCTGCCTGAATTGACCGATAATTTCCTGCGCCGTACGTTGTTTTTGATGATAAATAGTTTCCATTGATTGAATCAAACGCTGAGTGATACGATCCAGCTTGATCGTCTGTCCTTCGTATAAACGATCCGGTTGTTTGAAAACATAGGAGTTCTTTAGACGTTGATAGCGGTCTGATTTTTGTTTCAACTGATAAAGAAAACTCTGCTCTAAACGTGTTTGCCGATCTCTTATTTTCAACAGTTCCTCATTTAATACAGGTACTGCCAATTCCGCGGCGGCTGTAGGTGTTGCCGCTCTGACATCTGCCACCATATCCGCAATCGTAACATCTGTTTCATGCCCTACTGAGGAAATAATGGGTGTCTGCGCTTGATAAATCGCTCTAGCAACTCGCTCTTCATTAAACGGCCATAGATCCTCGATCGATCCGCCGCCTCGTCCAATGATCATGGTATCAAATGTTCCCAGTTCTTCAATTCTCTGGATATTTCGAACAATATCGTCTGCTGCCTGATCTCCCTGCACTAAGGTTGGAAATAAGACCAGTTGGGCAATCGGATATCGTCTTTTAACTGTCGTAATGATGTCTCGAATAACCGCTCCGCTAGGACTAGTCACAACTGCAATTCTTTTCGGATAACGAGGAAGTATTTTTTTCGGTCCTTCAAACAAACCTTCTTTCCCTAACTTTTCACGTAGTTCTGCCAGCGCTTGGTATAACGCTCCTACGCCGTCCGGCTCCATATGCTCTACATAAATCTGGTAAGAACCGCCATTTTCATAGAGGGAAACACGACCAACAACTAAGACTTTCATGCCTTCTTTAGGTTGAAATTTCAGCTTTTGGAAAGCTGATTTAAACATGATTGCCGAAATCTTTGCACCATCATCTTTTAAACTAAAGTACTGATGAGCATTCGGTCTCAAACGAAAATTAGAAATTTCTCCTGTTAAGTAGACACGTTCCAAGTATGGATCAGCATCAAATTTACGTTTTAAATATTTGGTTAAAGCTGTAACTGTTAAATATTGCTGCTCCATCTTCTCACCTTACTTTTGTTTTTTAGCGGCCTCCACCGTTTGATACATCAACATCGTGATCGTCATTGGGCCTACACCTTTAGGAACAGGTGTAATGTAGCTAGCGATTTCAGAGACTTCATCGAACTTCACATCGCCGATCAACTTGCCATTTTCATCACGATTCATACCCACATCGATCACAACTGCACCTGGTTTCACGAACTCTTTCGTCACAAAATGACCACGTCCGATTGCTACGACTAGAATATCTGCTTCTTTAGCAACTGACGGTAAGTCGACCGTTCTAGAATGTGCGATCGTCACCGTTGCATTTTCCATCATCATCAGTTGTGCCATCGGCTTGCCCACAATGTTGCTCCGTCCGATTACAACTGCTCGTTTCCCTTCAAGATCAATGTTATACGCTTCAAACATTTTCATGATGCCGTACGGTGTACAAGGAATCATTGTAGGCTCACCGATAAATAAATGCCCCATATTCATTGGGTGAAAACCATCCACATCTTTATTTGGATCAACTGCTAGCAATACTTTTTCTTCATTGATATGTTTTGGTAACGGCAGCTGAACTAAGATACCATGAAACTCAGGGTCTTGATTATAGCGTTCGATCACTTCCAGCAACTCCGCCTCAGAAATTGTTTCAGGCAAACGCTCGATCTTTGAATGGATCCCGATTTTCGCCGCCGCTAAATCTTTATTTTTTACGTATGTTTGACTTGCCTGATTCTCGCCTACCAACAATACGACTAATCCTGGGCGAATCCCGATTTTTTCAAGTTCTGCAACCTCTTCTTTGATTTGTGCCTGCATTTTATCTGCTAACTCACGTCCGTTGATTAACTCTCCCACAAGATCACTCCTCTTTTTTGTCTGTATTGTCTTATTTTAGCATAATTTATCAGGTCTTAACACTCAATAATACTACTCACAAACGATTTCATGTACAAAAAAAGCGACTAAGAGCAACTCTGCGAGTTATTCTTAGCCAGCTAAAATCTGGTTAAACAGTAAAAATGCGAACCATTTAATCCTCAATATCTTTCATCACATTCGACAACACACCGTTGACAAACTTTCTTGAACGGTCATCGCTATACTTTTTAGTCAACTCGATGGCTTCATTTAATGCAACAGTATTCGGTACATCACCTGCATACATCATTTCAAAAATAGCCATACGTAAAATAATCAAATCCATTTTGGCGATTCGCGCGATCGACCAGTTTGCACCTAAATGTTTCTCGATAACCTCGTCAAGTTCTCCTTTGCGATCACAAACGCCACCTACTAATAAATCTAAATAAGTGGGGACAAACTCTTCTCCATCTTCACTGATGATCTCTCGATTATCCAACTCCAATGCATAAGAAATCGCATCTTGCTTCGTCAAATCAACATTAAAATCTAAAGGAAATAAAGCTTGCAGCGCTTTTTCACGAATCTCATGACGAGTAAAACTAGGCTTACTCATTTGTGCCCTCTTCTTCCGGGAATAATTCATCAAAATCTGGTTCTGGAAGTTTTTCAGGAACGACCGCTACCACATGGATGTTCACTTCAACTAAATCGATATCTGTCATAAATAGTACTTGTTGTTTTACACGATCCTGCATGTCTAATGCTACTTTAGGTACTGAAATACCGTAGTTCAAGTAACAATAAATATCAACTTTTAAGCCTTCTTCTTCTGCTCTTAAATAGACACCTTTACCATGAGCAGCACGGCCAAGAAATTCTGTTACATTATTAGCAAATGTTCCGCGCATACCATATACGCCATCAACTTTAGAAGCTGCAATACCAATAATGACTTCAATCACTTCCGGCGCAATTACGATTTCGCCTAAAGCATCTTTTGTATTGATTACTAGATTTTTTTCGTCAGTCATTTTTATCCTCCTCAATAGTTATGTCCGAGAAACTTTATCTGCATTTCCAAGCTTTCGTTCATATACCTATCTAAGTTTACATTCACCATTAGTTTATCATTAAATGGCCGATTTCGCTACCAAAAAAAGAGCGTAGAAAACGTGTTCTGCTATTTATAAGATAATCAATTCTTTAGGTGAATGAGTCAAGACACGATTACCGTCTTTGGTAATTAATAAATCGTCCTCGATCCGAACACCGCCAAGACCAGGAAGATAGATACCAGGCTCATCTGTGATCACATTTCCAGGCACAAACTGTTTATCTGCTCTGAATGAGACATTTGGTCCTTCATGAATTTCCAACCCAATCCCATGCCCTGTGCTATGTCCAAAAGCGTCTCCATACCCATAAGAAGCGATATGATCACGAGCGATTGCATCTAGCTGAATGCCTGTCAATCCGGGTTTTGCTTCATCTAATACTTTTAGCTGTGCTTCCAAAACGATTTGATAAATCTCTTTCAATTTACTGTCAGGTTCACCAATTGCAAAGGTTCTTGTCATATCAGAAACATACCCTTGATAATAACAACCAAAATCTAAGGTAATCAAATCACCTTTTTCGATCACCTTTTCACTCGCTACACCATGAGGCATCGCAGAACGAACTCCACTGGCAACGATCGTTTCAAAAGAAACACTTGTTGCGCCTAATGAGCGCATATAGAAATCCAGCTGATTAGCAATTTCGATTTCTGTCATTCCTGGTTTGATCACCGTTAAAATATGTTTAAACCCAAGATCTGCAATACTGCAGGCTTTTTCAATAATTGCAACTTCTTCTTCATCTTTGACTTCACGTAATTCTTCGATCAATCCAGCAACAGGAATTAGATCACACGGAGTAATTTCTTCTAATAAACTATATTCTGCAAAGCTAACAAATAGCTCTTCAAAGGCAAGATTAGTCAATTGCTCCTTTTCTGCTATCGCAACAACTTCATCAAAAATCGGACCTGCATTTTGAATGATCTCATAGCCTTGCGCCTGTGCAGCAGCTTGTTCTGTATAACGAAAATCAGTGACAAAAAAAGCCTTATCTAATGTGATCACTGCTAACCCAGTTGTACCAGTGAAATTTGTCAAATAGCGTAAGTTATATGAGCTAGTTACTAAAAAGGCATCCAGATTATTAGCTTTCATTAAAGCTCTTAATTTATTTACTCTAATCATCATATATATTTTCCCTCTTTCTTTCTAAAGTTCTCTTTAATTGTAGCAAATTTTCCCTTTCTTTGTTACCTATTCGGTCTAAAACATAACTATCTTTTTTATTTTAGTTTTATTTGAACAGTTTTTCTAAGTAATAAAATGGCAAGCTTATACTTTTTTATCGAAACTTCTAAATTATTCTAAAGTTTTCTATATATTTGAACGCTTTTATTATTTTTTTAATTATTCTTGATATAGTGACTAAAGAAAGCGAGGACATACATGAAAAAAAGATCAATTATTTTCTTATTATTATTTTTTGTAATCATCGGTATGATTCTATATGCCTTTTTTATAGAACCCAAAAGAATCGTCACACATAACTATACGATTGGAAATAACGATGGGCAAAAGCCAGTCAAGGTTGTACAACTTTCAGACATTCATATCCAAGAAAAGTATCCTGCAGCCCAGTTGGAAAAAATCGTCACACGAGTAAATAAAGAACAACCCGATATTATTTTGTTTACCGGCGATTTATTCGATAATTATGCAAAATACGGACCGGCGGAGGAAGTAGTTACGGCGTTAAGCCGCTTGAACGCTCCGTTAGGAAAATTTGCGGTTTGGGGCAACCATGATTATGGCGGTGGCGCTGCCCGTGTGTACCCAGAAATTCTAGCAGCTGCTGACTTTCAGTTATTGGAGAATTCTGGAATCAATGTTTCACTTTCGGAAGGAAAATCAATTTTTATTGGCGGCTTAGATGACTCTTTATTGGGAAATTCCGCTATTGATGAGACTTTGATTAACCGACAAAGTGATTACACGATTTTACTAAGTCACGAGCCGGACAAAGCAGATGAACTTATCGACCAAAACGTTCAACTGATTTTATCTGGTCATAGTCACGGCGGACAAATCAATGTTCCTTTTCTAACAATCAAAAATGCTATGGCAGAAAAATATTTCAGCGGTTTTTACAATTTAGCAAACGATACGACCTTGTATGTCAATACTGGACTCGGTACGACTAAAATAGCCGCACGTTTTAGAGTTCCGCCGGAAATCGCTGTTTTTGATCTATATCTTTAAAAGCATCGGTTAGTGAGTAAACAACAAGAAATCCAGGAAATAAATTTCCTGGATTTCTTGTTGTTGCTCTTTTTTTCGGCTGTTTTTCCTGTTTATTTATCTAGTACATTTCTTTTACTCGTCCACCGATTTTATCTGCAAATTTTTCTGCATAATTTTTATTACTAAAGATCCGCGCTCGTCTTTTGTCTCTTGTACGTTGCCCGTCTTTACTAATATACCCATGTAATACTTTTACAGCGTACATCGTCATTCCTCCCTTTCGTTTCTTTTTGGTGATGAGGTAACTATAACCTAGAAAGCTTAACAAAAGCATAAAAAGATCCGAATTATCTATGAATACTTCTTAAGAAAAAGGAAAAAGAGCCCGAAACACATCACTAGCTGTTTCGACTCTTCTGATAATGGTGAGTTTATGGAAACTTATCTCCTTAAACGATGATATCTTTGGTTTTTTTGTCCATATGAATTCTCGCTGTCCAGGTTTCAAACGTAACCAAGACTGGATTTGGATGATCCAATTCTTTTTGATAAGCCGACAACTTTGGTTCGACTTCTTGCGCAGAATAGACCTCTTCAATGGAAAATTTACCTTTTAATAATAAACTTTCATGAGCGATCTCTTCATAACAGCAAACAGACCCGTTAGGATTGTGACGAATGTTTTTAACTGTTTCGCCTTCTCCATCCAAGTAAAACTGTAACTTTAACAATCCTTCTCTCCATAAGGGCGCAGAGACTGTAATAACAGAGGGAAATTCTCGTTTATCGATCGTTGCGAGTAAAAATACTTTACTTGAATTTAATAACCTAACAATTCGCTCATGTATTTCCATTTTTGAAGACCTCCTTGTTCATATATATTCAATTAATTATAACAATTATCGCCTATTTTTGAAAAGCTAAACCCTTTTGATAACAAAATAATGACCAAGTTAGAATCACAGGAACTCTAACTCAGTCACTTTGAATCAAATCAAATGGTGGAAACAGCAATACTGGTTTCAAAAGATATATCCATCCTTTTGACTCTCGCTACTTATCAGTCAATAGCCTTTTCATTCAGCCAATTATTTTGCTGACTTTTCTTTAAAATCATTCTGCACACTGGCCCGATAAGCAGAAGCTGCAGGGGCAACGCCATAACCAAGTTTGCGACAAAAGCAGCTCTATAATACGAAAGAAATTCTTTAGTGAAACCAAACTGAATTACAACACCATACATCGACATAAAAAAGACCATGCCCAGCACCATACAGCTGGAAATAGCAATGATCATATGCAGTTTCTTTTCTTTATTGATCGGCAATGCAAAGGCAATTTTCTTCGCAGTTGCGGCTACAACAAATACATCCAGTAAAAAGGCAACGATAAATCCTGGAATCAAGCCTCCGAACAAGTGCCCCCACGAAAATTGACCATGCAAAATCAAATTGTACAGACTCATTGAAAACACCATAGAAAAACAGACGATCGTTGTGAAAAATAAACTTTCTTTTTTAGTTTGCGGCATATATACACTCCTCTTTTTTTTGTAACAAAGATCATGCTACCATAAATAAAAAATTCTCGTAAGTGTTTTTTTCTAAATGAAAAAGTGACATTGTAATCGATCAAATACTTTGTACTATTTAATCATTATTTGTTATTCTTGTTTCTAAATTTTTTTGAACAGCTTTAATCATTCTTGCCGATCCATAGCAAATTTCTCCATTATTCAACAAAATCTCTTTCTTTTTAAAATCAATTTCTTGAATATTATCAATATTTACTACAAAGGAATTATGACAACGAATAAAACCTTCATATTCTTTCTCTATTTCCTTTAACTTCCCATAAAACTCAACTTGACGATTTTCCATATGAAGCACCACTTTATGCAAAGGAGAGGACTCAAAAAACATAATATCCTTATAATCGACGCTGATTATTTTATCTGCAATCTTTTGTACAAACTTTTTTTTAGCTCCATTAGAACTAATCTGTCTTTTTTCATTTGCGGCTTTTAAACAGCTGATGACCTTTTCTTTCACCTCTTCAAAATCATCTTTGATAATAAAATCCATCGCAGCCACTTTATAAACAAAGTTTAGATAGCTCATCTCAGAATGAGTCGTGATGAATACAATGTCACCATTAGGATCCATTTTTCTGATTTCAGCACCTAGATTGATGCCGTTAATCCTATGATTCAAATCTATATCAAGAAAATACAGTGCATCTTTGTTACTTTCCTCAATATACCCAAGAAGCTCATCTGGGTTTCCTGTTGCTAAAGCCAGACGCATATCTAAGTTTTCAATCATAATATAATTTGCGACATATCTGGAAATCTTCTCTCGTTGTTCTTCTTGATCTTCGCAAATAAACACATCAATCACTTTTATCTCCTCCTAATTCACTATCTTTATTTCTTGCTTAAACATCTCATTTTCAATAATCGTATCTAAATGAAGATTTTCCGCTGCATCAACTAGAGCTTTGAGGGTATTTAACCCCAATCCACGGCCCTCTCCTTTTGTTGAAAAACCTTCCTTATAGTAGTTAAACATCTTATATCCCTTATCATCAAAATCATTCCATACAATAAAAGATACGGAGTGATCAAATGTTACAAACCCCACTCTTACTTGGCCTGTATCAGTTTCACCAGCTGCTTCTATCGCATTATCCAATAAAATGCCAATACAACGGCACAAAGTAACTCTATCCATGTTTAGCTGTTCGATCACTTCTGGACATTCAAAGCTCACATTCAGCCCTTTTTCCTGTGCTGTAATTAATTTAGATGCAATTAAACCCTTTAGCTCAACTACCTGAAGATTGGTTAGATCCCTCATCTTAAAATCATTTTTCCGAATCTCATGACTGACCTGCATAATATTCTTATTAAAGTAATTTTCTAGTGCATCTACATCACGCTTATTTATATACTCCGCCATGGAAGCCAAAATATTGATATAATCGTGACGAAAGCGACGCATTTCAGTATAATTTTGTTCTAACTGCTCGGTATAAATTTGCATGCTAGTCAGCTCAATTTCCTTTTCCTTCATCTCAAAACGCTTTTTAAATGTATAGACCATGAAAAACAGACTTGCAACAAATATGACAAAATAAATAAACAAGTAAATTGTGTTTAACAATACTAAAGTACTTTGACTTCCTACTATACGTACATAAACAATCATTGAAAAATAGATAATATAAGTAAAAAAACTGAAAAAAGCAAAAATGTAGTTTAAGTTTTTTGAATCTACATGTTTCGCAAATAGCATATCCATCAGCTTTCTCCAAATAAATGCCACAATTACTCCACTAGTTAGCGCAATTCCTTCATGAATCAACATAAGAACCATATCAATAGTATCTGCTTCTGTAAAAATGCTATTTACACCTAACATCGTTCGCGTAATAAAACTTGCCAAATGGTCACTTAACACCATGATGATCATTGCAATGGATGCATAATAAAGCGCATCTACCCATTTTTTAGAAACTCTCTTGGAGAGAATAAAAATAAGCAAAAAAACAAACAAAGAACTAAAAATACCAATTTCTCTATATAATGCAACAAGAAAAAAACCTGACAAAATAACTATTAATATATTTAAATGATTGATTACTTTTTTGCCCAAAAGCACTCCAACAATAATGCAATTAATACAAAGTTGAATAAAAATTAGTACATCCAATTTTCCATCCTCGCTTCTCAAAAGTGATATTATTTAACCATTATACTACATATTCAGATGTTTTTGATCTGTTATCCTTAAAAAGGTTACTATATTCACTTGATTAGCGTAGAAAGGTTTAGTACTTTATTTTTTCAATTCTTCGGGTATATCGCATTCGTACATAAATCCTGCACAAAAATTCTCCACGTTAAAAGCCCCAACTGCCATAAATAATTTTGTTATCCCAATTGTAAATAATGATTGCATAATTATCTCCCTTTCTATTCTCCTAATAATTTATATGTCAACGGTAAAATGCAGACGACTGCCAGCAAACTGCCGAAAAACACTTGATTCATGATCATTGTCGAGTCTGTTCCAAATATTAGTGCGACACAAATTGAATAACCAACTAGCGCCCGATTACGTAATTTTTTCCGTAACTCGATTGTCCCAACTTGATTTTTCTTTGTTCCTTGTGGTGCATATCTGTATAAGCAAATATAAACAAACAGACTAACAACTAAAGGAACGATCTTTGATAGATTGATTTCATTTACCAATAAAGGAAGCAATACAAATAGCAAAACGCTTACCCAAGTACATGTACTGCTCTTTTGCGCATGCACTCCTCGAGCACTGATCCTAATAATAAAGTAAGCACTATGAAAAAGAATGGTCAAGGGCAAAACCTGTAATAATGCAGCAACCAAATAGACGACAAAACCTTTTCCTAGATTAGTCAAACAGACCTCTATACCAAGCTTACATTTAAGTTCTTGTATTCTAGACAAGTCCTGTTTCTCCTTCAGCTTCTCTACGATATAATTTGCAATTGTCTCTTCTTTAAATTTTTTCAGTATCTCCATTATGTCATTGGCCCTCCCTTTATTCTTCTTAACAACAATAGTATATTCTGTTTTTTATACTTTTTATTAAAAATGTATTAACTCCGTCTTTCGCTGTCATATATGTACACACAAAAAAAGAAAATACACAGTTACGAGTATTTTCCTTACAGTCATGATTCTTATACAACGAATTCGACTAAATATTTAGGATACAAGGTCACCATTTCACTATAACCTTGTAAATCCATTCGATTAATACAAACTTTATTACGGGTTGGGAAAAATTCATTTTGCCTCATTTTGTTATACAGGTTAAACAATTGAATAAATAAGATCCTCTCGAGAAAGAAACACATTAGCAGTTCTTCATGATGCATAATAGCAGCATCATGTTCTTTTTCAATTTGAAAATCTGGCACTTCAAATTTAGTAGCATTAATCAACGGACCAATTTCTAAACTTGTTTCCTGACAACTAAGAGCTAAAACATAGGTTGCAAAATTCTCTATATTTTCGATCTCTGTAATTTCTTTTTGGGTACCGATCAATAGATCAACTTCTGCCTGCTGTTGCTCACTATAGATTGTTTTTACAAAAGGTAATTTTTCAAGAAAATCCTGTACATTGGGGAATTTACCTTCCAAAAATAATTGAATCGTAAATACTTTCCCTGTGTCTATAATGCTTTCAGAAAATTCCAGATATTCTTGAATCGCTTCTGTTGAAATAAAATACGAAGAAAAAAATTCTGTATAATTTCTGACTAGATTTAATAGCTCCCTAGATTCTTTCTTTTCATATTGAATAAATAGATCAGCATCTTTTTTCAGTAACTGTTTGCCTAATTTAGCTTCCGGTTCCTCTGCCGTTTCTTCTATTCCATGGTATATGATCTCCTTCAATTTATTAAATGCTATATCTTTGACTTTAAAAGCCATTACAGCTTCTGATGTTATGCAATCCTGAATCATAAAGAAATCATTTACTTTTTTCACTTGATACCTCAGTTTTAAACAATACATAGGTCCACTCTCCTTTCTATCCTAGAAGAAATGCATATAATGACGTTTGATTGTCTCCCAGGAGTTTTGATAATTCAATATCGTAAAAACCACCCAATGGAACACTTTCTAATCCTAAATAGTTGGCTACCAACTGAATATTTTGTCCAATATGCCCTGCTTCCTGTTGAACCAGTTTATAGGAAATATCTGTATATTTTTTTGAGATACTTGTCATATCACAGCTCAGTGCAATTGCAAACTGGGCGGTATGAACTAAATATTTCTGTATAAACGCTTTACTAATTTCCTCCCAAGGCTGATATTGTTTCACCATCAAATTTTGAGTATCACAGTTTAAACGCATGATGTTTCCCTGTTCTACTAGTTGCTGGTCCACTAGATTTTCATTAAATAGGAAATAACAGTCCACGTAATACTGTGCTCCACCAGAAGGATAGGTACGATTTTCTTTTTCTCCACCAATCATTGCTAACTGTGCAAATTGAGCAATCTTTTCTCTATCAACCTTTTCTCTTGCTTCAAAAGGATTTCTCGCTGAGTACCTGTTCATCAATGTTTCTTCAAATATATTATTTTGACTTGCTGTATAGCTCAAATCAACTAATGGATACCCTTCATTGCTTAATAATTTTCTTGGTCGATGTGCATATACTTGCGTATTTGTAAATTCTGGTTCATTTATTGACATCAAATGATAATCGATAAAGTTCTTTTCAACATTCTTTTCGCCTTTAAAATTCCACAAAATCAGCGCCTCCTTTCATGTTTGTCTCTGTTCCCCTTGTTCTTATAACAAATTACACGTTTATCTTTACTTCAGTTTTGACAAACGTATCTGAGAATAAAAACTCGAATTCAGGAGAAATGCCCAAACGATTATTTAGCATATGAAGATGCGAAATAACAATGTAATAAGCATATTTTGGTTCCATAGTTGTTTGTTTTATCTTTATTTGTTCGATAAGAGCACGAAAAGTTTCTAGATATGTTTGATAAAAATGCAATGAGCATTCTCCGTTTTGCAATCGGTTAATTCGGCTAGTGATTGCCTGTTGTATACTAGAATCAAGTTCCGCCCCCTCAAACTGAATCCAAATTTCCCGATATGCACGAAAGAATTTTTCAAAATCATCGAAATAACCCAGTTCTTCTGCTATTTTTGCACATTTGTACATCATATCAATTGCCAAAACATATCTTTGGCTACGAGTCAATTTTTGAATAATATGGCTGGTAAATCTTGAAGAACACTCAAATAATTCCTCAGATAAATCCATCACATCTGCTCCTCCATATCGATACAATTCAGGTACATAATCAATAGTCTGGACAGAAAAGTTAGGAAAAGGTGCAGCTGGCTGAACTTCTTCAGTTTCAACAATTGCAGCGTCATAAGAAACTTCCTGAAAAGGATGATCTTTATAAGTCATTTGAAATTCCACCATTAACTTTTCTATTCCTTCTTCAAAATTTTCAGCTTGATTTTTATATCTTAAGCGAATATGCGGTCCTCCATCCCAATAACGGATGAAGAAATAGGAAAGAGTTTGTCTATCGATATACGGAAACAAATAATCTTTCAGAAATATTTCTATTAATTGATAATCATGAATAAATATATGCTTAGATGTCCACATGTTGTTCTCCTTTACTTTAACATCAAGCTATGACTGGTATTCAATGCTTCAAAAATATTGACAGAATACCCAATAATAGTTTCATCTGTTAAATTGAATTTTTTCTTGACGTTTAAATCATTATAGTTTTTCATGCCTCGAGCAGCGAGCCCGTAGCGAGCAGCTATTACAGAGAGGTGCTGGGCAATGCGTCCTATCTGCACAAAATATTGATCATATTTTTGTTTATTTTTTTCAAAAGTTAGAAATAGCCAGTAGTTCATCCCTTCTAAATTGGTGAAATCCTGGTATTCCTGTAACAACTCCTTATAAACAGACTGACTTTCGGCTTTTACCAAAGATACCTCTTGACTAATCTGATAAAAACCGCTTTCAACATCTAATACATGATCGACGAAACACCATAGCTTAATTCCCGGATAACTGTCAGCGGCGCTTTGAAAAGCTTTAAAAATTTCAGTATGAACCTCTGAAGGCAAGACTACTCCTGTGACTGCATCACCACGAATATTTTGCTCAGATGTCCGATTCATGAATTCTTTCGAAACCGCTTGTTGTTTAATATCTTCCTTGCATAAGTGATATTCTTGATCAGCAGCTATTTCTATAGCATAAGGAATCGTTACTTGTTCTTTAGGGGCTGAAAAAGAAATTTTTTGTGTAATCTCTTTTGTCCGTATCTGATGCGCCTGTAACACGTGTTCCAGATTATATAGAAAATGACCGGTATTCAGTAAACCAAGCATACATGAAAAATCTCCATAAAATCGTTGTAGCTGTCGATTGTCATTTAAAATCACCAGATAATCTTTTTCCGGATCCAATCCTTCAAAATAGTTCTGCTCATGAACATGAATCCTATCCGTTAACGGATCATAAACAAATAGATGTGTTTTATGAACAAAAATCAGTTTTACACTACTTATATTTCTTGCTTTTGGTGAAAGTGCATGAAAATAGTATTTACTAAAAAAATCAATCCGTTGGATCATCTCCAAATAGTAGTACAGGTCATAGATAATTGAACTCCAACTCGCAAGACCTCCCATTTCTTTTAAAAATTTCATTTCAATAATATCTTTATACTCTTCAAATAAAGGCTCGTCAGTAATTATTGATGTTGAAATCATTTGATTATAGCGATTCTCTCCAAATTTATTTAAATAATTTTGATCAATCATCCGTATGCCTCCTATTTATGGAAATGGATGAGGGGTTTGTTCGATCCACACTGTATCCAAAGTTCCTCTTTGTTTGAATGCTATTGCTTTTTCTATACGCCGATTAACAACTCGTCTATTTTGATGACCAAAAGTCATCGTCAACATTTCAGGTACAATATATTTGACATTAACAAAACCGGCAGAGAACAGATTAGGATTATATGTCGTTGCACGATATACTTTTTCAGAAACTTTCATCAACTGATTTTCAAGCGCTCTAACAACTTCTGAAAATTGCCCCTGATAACTAGCATATGCGGATGATAATTCCTTATATGACTGTACTAATGTTGTCTCTAAAGCAAACGCGAATACAGGTCTCATTTCTGGATTAGAATAGAGCAGGAGATGATCCTCTAAACGATGGACAGCTTTCGGGTTCTTTAAAAGAAGTTTTTTACGTTCTTGGTAATCCTGACTATCAAATACATTAGTAAATACGGTGATAGCAGTCGTTGCTTCAATTAAGGCTCGTTCAATTGATTCTTCTAAATCAAATGATGCCGCCGCAGCCGTATAAAATGCCATATCATTTTCCTTTGGATCAATTTTTTCAAGTAATACCCAAATAGTTGGAATCGTTGTTTCCATTGAGATATCAAATAAATGTACGCGAATTTTTTTTCGTTTTAACGAATCTATATAGGCTTGGATTTTTTTTGAATGAATCGTTTCTTCTTTAATTCTCACTGGTGGAATCTGACCATACCAAGTTGCTAGGAAAGCATCTCTTTCAATTAACTCCAACATCGCATGTAAGCTTGCTTCTGCTTCAGTTGAGCCAATCGCACTACCGTTAGAACTTTCATAAATATACCGTTTTTCTTCTGAAGTCGCATGCGAATTATAATAAACTAACTGCTCTGGAACCAGTACCTGTTCCTCCTTGTGCAGCGCTTTGACTTCTTCATAATAGAGTGGTTGTTCCTTCGTGTAGTCATTTGGATTATGATAGTCACATTGAGCCATCACTTCACTCAATGTCAAATCGATTTTCTCAGAATCGCCTTCCTTTAATTGGATATTCTTTTTTTTATAAGGAAACGCCGTAGCATAGCGCTCTAATGATTCTAAAATAGAAATGTATTTTGATTTTTCATATGAACTGGTCCGACCATAGGAGAGCATTGATATTCCTTTATGTAGCACTTCTGTCTGAACCATTGGTGTCCCATATGAATCACCAGAACGAGTGGCAGCATTGATAATAGACGTTGAAGAATCATAAATCATTTTTTTATGATCATCTATTTTTTTTCTAACTTCTTCAAAACTAAGCTGTCGATTATTTTTATGATCAAAAATAGTATCCAGTTCCTCAGGCAACACAGCCATTAGATCTTCATTGCATTTACAATCGCCCCGTTTGAACGTTGCTTTAGCTTTAATTTCAAGAGTGTTTCGATTCATCTCGTAAAGAAATCCTACACTTTCATTTTCTAATTTTCTTTTTAAAACATCGATCATCTCGATTTCAACTGGATTCGGCTGGTCTGTTACCCAGCCGAAATATTCATGATATTGATCCAATTCTTTTAGTCTTTCTTTGTAACAGTCTAGACAAAAAGTTTGCTTATTTCCTGCAGAATGAAGAAATATATACTTTTGATTTGTAAGAATTATCATTGACTCATTCTGTTCAATCATCTTTTCACCTCCAGCAATTCATAGTCAAACCCATTCCTTTTTAGTATTTCGCTTAAATTTGTTTGCACCGCTATCTCATGCCACTTTATAGCTTGGTCTCGATGCGTCAACATATCGGCTAAACTGCTAATAGCTTTTGGCTCTTCCTCCCGATACTCTGTTTTTGCATAAAATGTTTCTTCCACACTGATCTGATTCATTTGTATACTGATCCAGGTCAAAAGAGCAGTCGTCATTTGAGCTTCGGTTTTGAGTGGTAGTTGAAATTCAACGGTTTCTTGCTCCTTATGATTTGCAATTGACAAGTAACACCCACCTTCTTCACACGCTTGAACATAACAAGATATCCTTAAATCTTCTTGTTGCAATAGATCTTTTAAGAGCTCACCTTCTTCAAGCAGAGCTAAATCAAATGTCCATTGTTCTGCACATTTATTGTGTAGCGTTCCATGAATCAACCTGTCGTTTGACAGTAATAGCAAATCTTTTTGATAACAATCTTTTAAGATTTCAATAAAAGCGACCTCTGTAACAAAATGGGACAAGCGCTCATAAGAAATATCTGCAAAATAATAATTCTTCTCTTCTTCAGTCTGGACAGTTATGATTTGTAACGGTGATTGATTGTACTTCATATACTCATCGTTTTTATTGAATGATTTGATTTTTGAATCATAGTTCTTTACGAAATATTCCAATGAATTATAATTTTTAATTGGGTCTTTAGACACTTTTGACGTGCTGTTAGTTTTAGGATAATTTTTCATTTCGATCTCTTGAAAAGCCGTTTTTCTTTCTACTTCCAATAAATGGTTGATTTTAAACGTAGGTGCTTCGGCAGCGACAGTCGAAACGATAGCACAATAGTAAATGAATCCTGCAATAAGCCGTTCGGAGATATCATTTTTTTGAATTGGTTCAAACCATTTTGGTTTCCTTATAGAAAGGTAAACATCATTTTCTTTTTTCCAAATATAATACTGTTGCTTTATTTCTCCATTCAATTTGATCTCAAACGATTCTTCTTTTGATGAATTGGTGGTTAGATTATTGGCAGAAAAATACTCACGTAAATATTCTTTGCCAAAAAAATTCTCTGGTATCCCAATACTTATTTTTTCTACTTGTTCCAGCGATTCCTGAACCTCTAAACAGGCCTCTTCTAACCATGGCAGATAGCTACTATTTTTATGTTTGTCATGTTGTTCAACAGTTATTTTGTAAAATACTTGTTTTTCCAAGAGTAGCTGTATCAATGAGCTATATCGACGGTATTTCTCATATAAAGCCTCTTCTTCCACTCCTTGAAGAGTATCACGAAAAACAGCGATAATTTTTTGATAATCAGAAAGGTTCGTCTTTAATTTTATTTTTTCATTTGGTCCATGAATAAATAAGTACGGCTCATTGTAATAATACCTACTGTTTCTACGAGATTTTACGAGCATGACGATATCACTCCTTCTTTTTATTTACTCTGATTACAATTAAAGAAATTACGATAAGAGCCACTGAATATGCGATAGAGATCAACATATCCTGATTAAATGTAAATGTTTGATTCCAAATGGCAATGTAGATCTGATTTAAATGGTAAATAGGATTGATATAAGAAATAATTTGGACAAAATCAGGTAAACTTTCTACTGGAACTGAGAACCCACCTGTAAACATCACAATTTGGAATAAAACAATTGAAACAACTAAAGCTGTTTTGACCTCTTTAAAGTTAGAATAGATAGCATGTGAATAGATCAGCATACAGGCATTAATCAGGAGCAGACTAAAGTATGAAATGATAAAGTTAACAATCGAAAGCTGTAACCCGTAAACAAAAATACCGATCATTGTAATTAGAAAGAAGCCAGCACTTGCTATAATAAATGATTTAGCAATGCTTGATAGCAAAAGAATCTTATCTGTAATCGGTGTGATAAATAAGCGCTTTTCAATTCCAGCTGCCCGGTTCATTACTTGGTCAAACCCAAAAGCAAAGAATACAACAGAGAAACTGATCAATACAATGAACGATGGCGTGTACATCTGCACATAATTCATTCCTCCGCTATACGTAGAATCACTGAACATTTGTCCCATTAAAATATATGTTGCTGGTGGTACTACTACTGTAAAGACTAAATAAAACAGTTCTCTGAAAAACATTTTTAGATCATATTTAATTTGTGTTAGTAACATGGTTGATTCCCCCTTATTTTGCAATCTTATCAAGATAGAAACTATTGATTGATTTATGACCTGAATTTAGTATATTTTCTGGTGTATCAAATACTTCATTCACACCATCATTGATAAATAGTACTTTGTCACAATACATTTCAATTTCATCCATATAATGGGTAGACAAAATAACTGTACTGTCATTTTTTTTAATATAACTTGTAATGTTTTCCCATAAAACATTACGCATATGAGGATCTAAGCCTGTCGTTGGTTCGTCTAGAATAATCAGACGAGGTTTTGAAGAAAAAGCAATAGCCAAACTTACTTTTTGCTTCCAACCACCAGACAGATTATCAAAAAATGTGTTTAAATGCTCACCTAGTTCAAATTCTTCTATGATTTCGTCAAGATTCACTTGTCCTCCATAATAAGACCGGAATAAATCTAACAATTCTTTTACTTTTAATTTTTTATAAAACTGAGTTGGTTGTAGAACTGCTGAAATATTATTTTTTATTTTTCCCAGTTTGGCATGATCAATTTCCTTCAAATTTTCGCCAAAAACAACTACTTTTCCGTCATTAAAGTCTTTGATGGTCATCAAAATTTCCAAAAAAGTCGATTTTCCGGCACCATTTTTCCCAATAACTCCAATGATTTCACCTTTTTCAGCAGTAAAATTGATTCCTTTTAAAACAGTTTTTTTACCATAACTCTTTGTTAATTCTTCTACTTTTACATTATATTTCTGCATAATTCACCCTCCTAATTATCGATTGTATACTCAACAACATATTCTCTAAGCTCGTTTTCAAATTTAGGTACTACTTCTTCGATATAATACAATGGTTCTAAACTCTGCTCCCCCTTGATCTCACTAATGAAATGTTTAAATAGTGCAGGTACTTTGATATCAATAAACATTGGTTTCATTGCGGAAATTTCTTCTCCTAATCGATATTTCTTTAGAAAGAAGGTTTTGGGTAGCTCTTGTTCTTTGAAGTACTCATTACCATTTAGGTACAAAGCAATATCATCTTCTGATTGCTCAACAAGTTTATTCAAATCAGCTAATTGTAGATTCCATTTTTTTCGATACAAAACAACATTCTCAAAGTTGATTCTCGGCATTTCTGTTCGTTTTTTCAAAAAGTAGTTGATATCAAAATTGATTCTTCCGCTTTGAAACAATAATAGTAGGACAGATAATACTCCTGGTAAAAAAACAGGAACAAGCGAAGATTTGTACGCTACTCGTGCTTTTTGTCCCTCATGATCTAGAACTTTTAATTTGCTGCTACTCTGATCGTACATAACAGAAAAATCGGAAACACTAGGATGCTCTGTATCACTAAAGCGTTGATTTCCTAATTCTAAGTTCAATTTTTGAGTGTAGACTCTATCATGGATTCCTCCATTAAACCCAAACAACTCAGTTACCTCATAGTAATTTTTATCATAATAATTTTTTTTGACATATTCTTTATACTCTTTGCTATTTTCCAGATCTCCAAAAAAATCTTTAAATCTAGACAAAAACTTTTCCTGTCCATCATAAATATCATTTAAAATCACTTTACCCTGAAAAAGTTGGTAGAAAAATGTCATGCTAAATTCGTTTCCACACTTGATGTAATCAGGAATCCGTTTAGAAAATGGTTCTATCACCTTTCGAAAATCAATTTCTGAAGATCCATTTTTTTCCAAATAGTCTAAGAAGAAAACCTTAAATTCATCACGCAAATCATCTAAAAGTTTTACTTCGGGAGCTATTGCGTCAGCATATCGATAATCCATATCTTGAAAATAAGGGAAAAAGTAACGCAGTTTTTCAAAAAATACTTGGTTTAACAAGTTACTATCTGACAAACTTACTACTTCATTTCCATACTTTTCTCTATAAAGCGCAGCAACTTCATACTGTACCCGAATATTGACATCAAACAACAGTAAGAAACTGGTCATCTCCTGAAAGAAAGATGGGGAGAATTTATCCTTTATGTCATCAATGTTACTTTTATTCTCTTTAGAGCCAAACAAGACATCTTCGTAGAGTATTTCCGTACCAAAGCTAGGGATAGATTCACTCAGTTGCTTTATAACTTCCTCGATACTTTGCCAAATAGTCAGTCGTTCTCCTACCTCAGCAATTTCAAATTCGTCTTGCTTTTCATCTATAGACTGAAGTTTTTCTCGTAGCGTCTCGCAGATTTGATTATCATTCAAGTACTCAATAATATGTTTCACCAACCCACGCTCAGCCACAACGGTAATCTTTTGTACTAATACTTTGATGGAAACAAGTTTTTTAAACACCTCAAGTTCGTAATTTGAATATAATGTGTGCTGCTTTAAAAATTGCTCAAAGTCTTCATAATTGATCGTTTGACCTTGGTGTTCTTTAAGATAGTCAATGACTTTTTCATCTATTTTCATTTCGACTAACTTATCACTAGTTTCATATATTTTTCTTGATTGCGGAACATTTTCTTGAGTAACAAAGAAAATTTTACTATCGCGTTGTCCAAATTTTGATACTTGAACAGGAATTTTTTTTAAGGCTCCATGATCAGACCGAATGGTTTCTAAAAAGATTCTGAACAGCAGAGCATGATTTAATTCAATATTTACTTCTTTCGTTATCGAAAACATATTTCCCGTAGATCCCGTTTTAGTTAAATAGGAAAAAGGACTTGTCTTCATAGAACTTCGCATCAATAAATTGATAATAAAATTATCGAGCTTCTTGTCCTTTTTGTTATGTTGATCTATGGGTTTTGATAAATATTTTTCAACGTTCTTATAAATAGTTCTGTTAAAAAAGAGAATCGTCTTTTTTAGTTGTTCATTTGCTATTTCCTCTTGTAAGACTGCTCGGGACTTTTGCACGGTCTCCGTGTAGATTTCGGTCAATGATAGTTTGATCTCCTCCTGTTGCTTTAAGAGAGCAAGCAACTGTTGCAGACAAATATCTCCTGAATATTTTTGTAAACGTACACGCCTTAAATTGTGAACATCTCGTTTGAGATTTAAAAGTTTCGACTCTTTTTCCTGAGAAAATTTTTCTTCTATTTTACATACAACGAGATCCTTTTCTTCTTCTATGGCAAGTTGTAACTCATTTAATTTTGCCACGACAATCTGAATTTCTTCCGAATATTCTTTCATTTTAAAGTACCAATCATCAGATATATTTGTTCCTCGATAGATACTAAACGGGTTTTGGCTAATTGTTAATTCCAAGACCTAATTCCTCCCTCCAGGTAATACCTTTTTCTTTTTCCACTTCCCTATACGCTAAATAGAGATATTGCTGTTTTTTCAGTGCGCTTATGTTGAAGAATGGTAGAACCAAATACAAAAGATTTATTGTAAATCGATAAGCTGTTGCTTCTGAGTTTTCCATAAAATTTTTCTGTCTTGAATAGTGAACAAAGTTTTGATGAAAATCATTTTGGAAATTTTTTTCCAACTCTGTTATAGTACGTTCTAATTCAGATCTATATGCTTCATCTACCAATTGATCTACCTGCTCTAGACAGTCATAATAAAATTGTGAAAATTGATTTGCCCAACGCTCTAATATTTTAGAATGTATTTTCTTCAAGTATTCAAATTTTAATTGTTTTTCTTGATATATTTTTTCAAAAACACTTTCACTGTATGGTCTATCTTGTTTTTCAGAAAGTTCAAGAAAGCCATGTACATGTGATATAAATGAAAAATATCCTTTATTGTCTCCATTTTGTTGATAGACATTGGAAATTTTGGCAAATATTAGAGGAAATAGTTCTGCTTCAGAGAGATTTTCCGTAATAAGATATTTTTTTGTATCCATAAGTAACTGGTTAAGTTTAAAACGCTCACCTACATATAATTGCGTCATTAGTTGATTATGAAAAAAGAATTCAAAGGGACAGACTTCAACTTCACCATGCTCTCTGATTTTTTTTATTTGCTTTTTATTTTCCAATTTTGAAAGTAAAGACAAATTTCTTTCATATTGATCCTGAATTTTTTTTACGTACGATGCTTCCAAAGGGTGCTGATCAATAAGTTGGCCTAACTTTTTTTTCAGTTTTGAGATTATCTCTTTTGTCGGTTTGTTTCTTGTAACGATTTGAAGGTGCGGTCCTCCTTCCCAACTCTTTGAGATAAAATTTGAGTGTCCATCCATCAATAGTTCAATAAAAAGTAAAAGTGTTTCTTCTAGTGATCTATCATAGTTATAAATACAAATTTGATACATAACAACACATCCTTATGTACATTTTCAATAAATCTTGAAACAGAGGATGGGGCAGAAGTGTTTAACCCCAGGAAATAATAGGGAATTCTCGAAAATTGCTAAGCATCACAGCGAGTTTACGAACAGATGATCATTGGTATATATCTGGTGTTCTTCAAATTTTGTGAACAACCAAAAGTACTGTTCTAGATCAGCTCGTGCCTCACTGTGTTTTACAGCAATTTCAGCTTATTTCCGAAGGGGTTGCTTCTGCTTCCACCGTTCATTCGGATTCCAAGTGGCTGAGGTGTAACTCATAGAATTATGTCCCAGTCACTGTTCCAATGTTTTTAATTAGCAAGAACCACAACACGAAGTTGAGCCACAAGTTGATGAGGCAGAACAGCTCGTTGAACCGCTACTAGCTGTTGTTTCTGGAATTGCTGATACTTCATCTAAATCCAACAATTCTACTTCTAAATCAAATTCATTTGACGCTACTTCTTTTTTATTCATGTCTTTTTCCATGAGTAATTCCTCCAAAATAATTTTTTTCTTTTGCATTTAAAAAATTTAACAAGAGCCGCAGCATGAAGTTGAACCACAAGTTGACGAGGCGGAACAACTTGTTGAACCACTGCTAGCTGTTGTTTCTGGAATTGCTGATACTTCATCCAGATCCAACAATTCTACTTCCAAATCAAACTCATTTGTATCTATTTCTTTTTCCATGACTATTCTCCTTTCATTTTTTACTACACCCATACTGTACCTTAATAACCCATTTGATTTTCGTATTTTACACATCATCTTGTTTATCATACTTATTTGTTCAATCTAGATAACTTTACGTGTTGAGATTTTTATCCTAACTGTTCATGAAAAATGTGACTGTCCCTTTTAACCCTATTTTTTTGATAATACTCAAATAAAAAGAGTTATTTTCTCACATTAATTCTTTCACTGAGGTACTTGTTTAGTGACTACCTGTTTAACGCTGCTTGTAAAAGCTATCATGTTCTAAAACTCAGATTTAACAGTTAAATTTTTTTGAACTTAGGACATAAAGCTCTAGACAACTAAAATAGAAGGCTGAAAATCCTTTTACGATTTTCAGCCTTCTATTTTAGTTTATTGGGAGAAACAGCCTTAGTTGGTGTAGCTGACTTAGCCTGTATTTTCTTAAATTTGCAGCCATCAGTGTAAATCCAATTTTGTGTGTCTGCTATTTTACTCAAACAGAGAACCGAGTAACGTCTAAATAATCCTTTAAAAAGATGAACGTGGGTTCGACGTCAATTATTCACTGACGATAAATTTTACCGTTTTTTGAATTCCCACTCATTTCAAGGATACTCGTATTTTTCAATAGTTCCTCATAAAAAAGGGTTGGTTTTTCGGTGAGCTTTTATCAAAGTTATCAATGAATTTGCTAACTTTTAGATGAAACAAAGTCAAACAGCTTCATACAAATAAAAAAGCTCTATCCCTTACAAGACAAGGGATAGAGCCAATTAGTTCAATTATTATTGAGCGACTGGATAAACAGACACTTGTTTTTTATCGCGGCCTTTACGTTCAAAACGTACTACACCGTCTACTTTTGCAAATAAAGTGTCATCGCCACCAATACCTACATTAGCACCAGGGTAAATTTTAGTTCCGCGTTGACGGTATAAAATTGATCCACCAGTAACTGTTTGGCCATCAGCACTCTTAGCGCCTAAGCGTTTAGATTCTGAATCACGACCATTGGAAGTAGAACCTCCACCTTTTTTATGGGCGAATAATTGTAAATTCATATTTAGTAACATCGTCTGCACCTCCTATTTTTCGTTTATGGTTTTGACTTGAATAAATTCAAGATTTTCTTGTTCGACTGCTTGTAAACCTAATAAAAGATTTTCCAAGAGAATTTGGGCGATATTGGTTTGTTCCTGATTAGCATTAGAAAGCACTTCGACATAAAGGTAACCACCTTCATCATCATTGGTTTCTACAATCGGTTCAAAACCAGCTAATGCATCAATCCCATTGACTGTACTGATCGTTAATGCAGACACTGCTGCACAAACGACATCACTGCCGTATGGACCTGCTTCTGCATGCCCTGTTACTTCAAATGAAACGATTTGACCTGCGTCATTTCGTTTAAAAGAACTTTTAATCATTGATAGGCCTTCTTTCCTATGCAACTTAAAAGAATTATGCGTTGATTGCTTCGATCACGACTTTTGTATATGGTTGACGGTGACCTTGTTTACGGTGAGTGTGTTTTTTAGGTTTGTATTTGAAAGTCACGACTTTCTTTTGTTTGCCGTGTTTTTCTACAGTTCCTTCGACAGTTGCACCTGCGACAGTTGGAGCTCCTACTTTCGTAGATTCGCCACCCACTAAGATAACTTCGTCAAAAACAACTTTTTCGCCAGCTTCTACGTCTAATTTTTCAACGTAAATTGCTTGACCTACCTCAACTTTTACTTGTTTACCACCAGTTTTGATAATTGCGTACATGCTATACAGCACCTCCTTCTTCTAGACTTAGACTCGCCATCCCAAGTGATGATAGAACATCATACTTAAAAACTTGTTCTGTGCGGTTGTAGCTGTGGAGACCACAATTACAACATTAATACTATATCAAAATATAGATAGAGAGTCAATGAAAACTTGATTTTTCTGTCTTTATGGGTATTATGAAAAAAACTTTGGTGTTATTTCTAATTAATGATTGACTTTGTTTTCCATGTTCATTATAATAAATTTTGTTGTGTTATTCATGCGCCAATAGCTCAGCTGGATAGAGCACTCGCCTTCTAAGCGAGCGGTCGGGAGTTCGAATCTCTCTTGGCGTATAAAAAGAAACTGGCTGATGTTTATCAGCCAGTTTTTTGTCATATACTAATACTCATAAATTTTCGTTAAAACATACATTTTAGTGCCTTTACCTGTTGTATCTTTATCTAAAGCGTTGTTTGCATGTCCAGATAATTTATCATTATAAACATACAGATATTTTACTTGAGGATTTCCTCCATTGTAAGAATTTATCATACAAACTACTCCACGCCCTTGATGATATATCCCAAATTGTTTTGGAATATAAATAAATTGAAAAGCTGATGAATTTGGAGCTCCTTGTTCTGAGTATCCTTCCCATTGTAAAATCCATCCGTTAGTACAACTGGATAATGGCTTACTAGGAGTCGTTACCTGTCCTTGCCCACCGTACCACGCTCCAGACCATAACTCTTTATCATCCACTTTAGGTTGAACATTTTTTGATAGATTTTCAAATTCTGCTTTCAAACCCTCAACTGCTGAAGTATGTGTCTTCGGATAAAGTAAATTTCCTTTTTCTTCTAATTGTACGATATCTGCCATTATACTGATCCCACCTTACTGAAAGTTATTGTTGGTAATGTATCCAATTTTTTCTTGTCTAGTGCACTCATCAAGCCATTTACTGTTTGTGTTGCAACAGCTGTCGTTGTTGCATTTGTTCCTGCTGGTCCTTGGGGGCCGGTTGCTCCTGTTGCCCCTTTTTCTCCCTGAGGTCCTTGTGCTCCTGTAAGTCCTTGCGGGCCTGCTGGACCCGCGTCTCCTTTTTCTCCTTTGATTGTCGTGATCCCTTCAACTGCACTGACATGTGTTTTAGGGTAAACAACAACACCATCACTTTTTAATTCAACGATATCTGTCATACTGTTCCCACCTTATCTATTGTTATGTTTGTGCCTTGGACCCCTAGATCCTTAGCTGTTAATGTAATATCTCCAGTTTTTCCGTTAATGGAAGTTACACCGGTTCCTGCTGTTTCAATTTTGTCCAATCCAAGAATCGCACTAACATGTGTTTCTGGAAAGATTTGACGTTTAATTCCTGTTGCGTCAGTTTCCATGACTTTTTTTATTTCTACTTCATTCGCCATTAAATTGACCCCACCTTTCTTAAGAAGAAAGTATCTTGCTGCTGACTATCGATTTCAGCGATCACTAATGCGGAAACCTCTTTTGCATGTGGAACTGTGCCGACTTTTGTTACTGTACGATTCAAACTGAACTTATCATCACGAATCGTTCGCAAGATTCCCGTCTCTCCGCTTTTTAAGGTAAAATGTGACTGTTTGAGTTCCTCGATTAAATTTAAAAGATTCCCAGCGACATTTTCGTCTAAAATCGCTTTGATAGAGGCAAACCACTCGTCAAATTCGGCTCTTTGAACTGCTGTCCATTGATCATAACGCTCTTGACTCGAAGTGATCCAGCCTTGAAATTCACTTATGATTCGCTGTAGTTCAGCCTGTGCGACTAAATACCAGTCATCGTAGATTTCCTGACAAGTTTTCACCCATTCTGTAAAATAGCGCAAGATTTCTTCAAAAGTCCAGATGTAATTACTGTCTTTGATTCCATCCTCATAGATACTTTCTTTTACTTGATAAGTAAAATCTCTGGTGGAAAATTGTTGGCGCCAGCTTAAATCTTCTTGTAGTTCTCTAAAGCTGAAATATGCGGTATTTTCACCTACCGACTGCATATCATAATTTGTTAATGTGTATTGAAGCTTCCCTTTTTTTGCATCGATGATCTTTGTGACTTTTTGTTCTGATAAACCTAAGCCAGCATGATGACCTTGCTTCACGCAGAAAAGAGGGATTAAATTGGAAATGTCTTTTGGTTTTCCATGTTCCGTTATAGTGACATCCAGTACTTGAGTGCCTTCGTCAAATTGACGAATCACCATCGTTGGGATGTTGTCATTTGGTTGTGTTATTGATAAAAAAAATGGATACACGATAGACATTCACTCACTCCTTTCTAAAAATGATTATTTGGGTGGAATGACAATTGAACTGATTTCACTTGATCCGACCCAGGTACGTTCGTATCTTTCTATAATTTTTCCCTTACCGATATTTTGTTCATAGGTTTGGAAGCCGCCAGCTACTAATCCTCTAATAACACCAGTGTGTCCATAGGAATAGTCAACATTGAAACCGCCGATATTTCCACCACGTTTCCAATTGATGATTGCCCCCACTACTAGATCCTTATACTCTGGTTGGTAGATAACTTTCCAACCGACTGCTGCCCAATCATAAGAACTGCCTATATCCGCTGCTGCCGACGTATTACCGACCACATGGCTCAAACCATATTTAGTACCGGCATCTAATCCACAACCGCCTAGAAACCCTGAATATTCTGCTGGTACAGCATAACATTGTCCATTTCCCCAATACTGGCCAACTAGGGAGTCTAAATGTTCCAACCCAGCTTTTCCAGCTCCTGTCGACGGTTTTAAGTCTTTAAACCTGTTATACCATTCTTGGGCATAGCCTTGTCTTTCTGGGTGAGCATTTTCAGGACGTTCAAAATTCATTTCAAAAGCATAGGCCGCTGTTGCTGGATCTGCAATCGACTTAAAAGCATTAACACTTGTCGGATTGACTACACCGATCCATTGACCATTGTACATACACCAATCAATCAATTTTGCTTGTGCTAAAGTTGATTTGTAGTCATTTGTAATGCCAGCTGCTCCAACCAAACGCTTCACATACTCACGACCATCCCATGTTGGACTTCCTACAAGTGGATAACTCGAACCATCCCATTGAACTAAACCATAAGCTGGTCCGTCAAATTGATCGGTATCTGGATCCATCGTTCCACCTGTTTCTTGTTGAACATTTCCCAAGATACCAGCCGCAGCTGCTGGGCTATAGCCATTACTGGTCAAAAAGCTCCATAAATCCCAAGCAAATTTATCTGTTTGTGTCGTTACTTCGGGTGGATAACCTCCGCCAGTTCCGCCATTGCCTCCACTACCGTTACCGTTGCCAGTGATTTCTTTGCCGTTTAGAAATAATTTACCTTTAATGTTTAGATTACCATTGATATTTACGTCACCATTGATTTCTCCTTGGCCATGCAAGCGCCATATTTTCTTGTTTGCATTAGATTCTTTAGGAATTTCAAATACAGCCCCAGGTGCTCGCTCTTCTTTTGAAACAGCCGATCCGATTGAAAACTGATACCCAGGGATCTGACATATGGAAACCCCCACAGGTTCGTTTGTTTCGCGATTTACCGTTGCACCGATCCACGCTTCTTCTTCATTTCTCTTTTGATTTCTAAACGCTATGGTTCCGTTTGATTGCAACTTGATTTGAAAGGTGTTGTCACTTTTCGTTTGAACATTGACTCCTTCTAAAGTTCCTGCTTGAATAAAATCCGCATTAAACTTTCCGTCAATGGTCCACGCTGTTTTCGGTTTATTGGCAAAATTGTCTTTCACAAAGCCAATACCATCCGAATTCATTACTAAAAAATTGGTACTTTTTTCTAACGAATCCCCATTCATAAATACCATCTGATACGGCTCACGACTATTGGACTTTCCTGTTTCGATTCCGTTCATTAATTTGATTGATCCGCCTTTAGCACCGCGAATGATATCATCTTGCCACTTCGAAATTTCTTCTGAATCATAAAAAGTCATCTTTTTTTCTTCTAAAGAAGCTACATTTCCTTTTAAATCAGAAGCTGCCTTTGACATACTTTTTGTGATGTTATCTCCCAAACCTGCTTCGACTTTTCCAGTTAGATGATCGATCTTGACTTTAAAAATTCGCGTTTGATAATGATAGTTGCGTTCATGATGATGGATCGTTACTGTATTGCCAATCGTATCTCCACCTAGAATTTCTGTTTTAAATTGGGTCAACGGACGAGAATAATCGACAAGTGATGTATAGGTTTGTTGAAGTAGTTCCTTTGGATCTTCTATTTCATCGAATGTAATTACTTTCTCTCTTTTTCTCATGCCGCCATTTTTTAATGGGATACCATATTGCTTGGTCATTTCAGGAAATTCCAGCCAGTTTTGTCCTTTAGGTTTGTCTAACGGATCACCATTCGCTTTTTTCCATTCGATAGCGGTAAACTCTGTTCGTTTCCCTTTACCATCGCCCACGTCTTCTCCTTGGCCTCGACCAATTAAACTTGTATAGACTTGATTACGATCTTGTTCTTTCACAATGCTTAGCGCTTTATCTCCATAAGTAAAACGCTGATTACTTCGTTCACCGATTTCTTGATAAACTTCCACCCATTTTTCTGTAATACCGATTCCATCGATTTTATATTTAAAGAGAATCTCACAGCCTTTTGTTTGAAGCTCTTTCAACGCATCACGAATCGACAAGTAGCTAAAATCAGCTGTTATTGAAGGTAAACCACTGTCTACTTTACCGACTTGCCACTCAGTATCTACTAGTAATTTTTGAAGTGTTGTTTTAATCGCTGTATTTTTTACCGAAACATTTTTCACAACGTAAGAATCCAATTCATCAGGTGCAAAGGCAATCCCTACAAATGAGAAGATATTTTTATCTTCACTGTCGGTAATGATACGATACAAACTATAGGATTCTGAACTTTCTTTAACAGCCATATAAGAGGCTGCCTTCAATTCTTCATCATAGATAGTCGAAACATTTAAAGTATCTTTCAACAATTCCTCTTTATTTGTTGTAATCTCTTTTTCTTGAACAACTTCCACTAGCTCTTTTTCATTTACGATACGAAGTAAGTGCTGCTGTTCATCAAAAAAATAAACACTCGTCATAATTGTACCTCCCGATAAGAAATCATCATTTGTCCATTTGAACAGGTGATAGTTTGTCCTTCTTGAATCTGAAAATTCTCAAAATCGCTTTCCAGATCCAGTAAAAATGTTTGGTCGATACCATTTACAAATACTTTTCCTTTTAAGAAATCAAAAATGATTTGATCGTCTGCATTTAAATTGTAACTAGTGATTTTGATCATTTTATCTGCATTTTGAATCATCAATGGACCAAATTTTGCGATTGTCACAGTAATTTTTTCAGGAGTTACTGGGTAAGGAAGATAGGTTGTAATTTGTCCACCTGTCGTCAAAAGAAGTGAGTATTTTTTAGGATCGTTACAAAGTATGTCAAAGCTAGCAATAATATTGTTCGTATCTCCACGAACCTCATCTGTTGTGACGTATTGACCATAATAGTGATACTCTAGTTCATCTTTAAAACGAAGCTCCACATCTTCTTCTCTATAAAGCAACTGCATTAATCGATGGTATTTTTTTTGTAGATCCTGCGCAGTTTTTCCTGTTAACTGGTAGGTTACTTTGATTGTTCTGGCAGGTAGTTTTTGATTTAATTTGACACTTCCAACTTGTGTATTTTGTGTTTCAATATCCAGCGATAACATTTCTCTGCCGGTAACTGCTAAGGTCCGATATCCGTCGATCATTTTTTCGATATACACACCGTCATACATCATCGCAGAAGAAGGAAGGATCAAATCATCTTTATGACCTTTTTCTAGTGTGTCTTCAAAATAATACATGTCTTTCCTCCTTCTAAAATGCTAAGTTGATTGCAGCGTCTTGACCCATTGCTTCAGAAATATCTGAAACAAATGCTTTGAACTGCTGATTGCCAAAATTGATATTGAATGTTGCTGGTTGTTTTTCTTTTTGCTGTGTTTGTGTACTGCTGGAATGAACCGATAATTTTTGGACCGTGTCTACTTGCTGATCCAGACTGTCTAAACTTGGCAGTATCACTTTAGATGCTAAGTCATCCATTGGTTGGTCGATGACATGTGCGTTTCGCTCAATCCCGATAGCAAGACCAGCTGGGAGCATGGCACCGATTTCGTCACGCATCCAGCGAGAGGGTGAGTGGATTTTGAAAATACTTTTAAAGGCATTCCCGATACTACCTGCAATATCTTTGACTGCATCTAGTGCCGCTCTCGCCATACCCCCAATTCCATCTATCAAACCTTGTATTAAATTTTTACCTGCATCTTTTAAATCAGGAATGGCTTTTATAAAGGTTTCAAGAAGTTTTAACATAATCTTTAAACCAGCTGCAGCGATTTTCGGAATACTTTGACCAATTCCTTGCACAAGTGCCAAGATCAAGCCAACAGCTGCTGATAAAATTTGAGGTAAATTTGCTAACAAACCTTCACAAAGTTTCCCGATGATTTCAACTGCTGCATCTAATATTTTAGGTAGATTTTCTGAAAGTGTTCGCACTAAAGTAGTGATTGCCTCCAAGGCAACTGGGATTAATTGAGGTAAAACAGAAGCAATTCCTTCTGCTAATTTCACAAGTATTTCAATCCCTTTATCGATAATTTTAGGCAGACTCGTCGTAATTTCACCCGTCAATGTATCGATAATAGACGTAACTGTATCAATCAATTTAGTTGGATCTTGAAATAAGCCATCAACTAAAGCAGACAATAATTCTAAGCCCATCATGAGCAATTTAGGAGCAGCTGTTAGCAAACTAGTTGCCAACGTTTCTATAATTAAAAGTGCTGAATTAATTAACGAAGGTAAATTCGCAATCACACCATCAATCAATGTTTGTAATAATGCGATCCCACTTTGAATGATCACAGGTAGATTTACCGAAATTGCTTCAGCTAAACCAGCAACGAGTTGTGTTCCTGATGTAATTAGATCTGGAAGCTTGTCAATGATTCCTTGAACAAATCCTGTGATAACTTCCGGACCTTTTGTTATGGCAGTTTGAATCATGTTGCCAATTTGACCATCCATTTGACTATCTAATAATGCAAGTCCAGCCAAAGCAACACCTATAATTGCAGTCGGTGCAATAGCTTTCATTGCAATTCCCATAACTGAAACTAAGCCTTGAACCATCCCACCGAGTGCAGTGGTTCCAGCTTTCATAGGAATTTGAACAGATTTTGCTAAATTAGAGCCTACTGTACTAAACTTTTCGAATTTTTGCTTTATATCATTTAATCCAAAATCTAATGTCGATCTAAGTGACGCAGTCGGATCCATTTCCCCGGTAGCATAAGGATCTGTTAACTGAGGAGGGGCTATTTTAGTCAATACAGATAATCCAGTATTTCCTATTGTTTGTTTCATACTACTGAATTTTTTCTCCATTTCAGAGAATCGCTTAACTGAGATTTGAGAAGCTTTGTCTAATTCCTTAAACACATCATCTCCAACATTCAATTCTCCTTTGAATACTTTGAAAGCATTTTTTGCATCAGAAAATCGACGAACAAGATTTTGTGAGTTTTCATCCATTCTTTTAAAATTGGAATCATCAATTTCCAATTTGCCTTTAAAAACTTTCTTTAGTAATGAATAGTTTTCTCCTGTATTGCTCATAGAATCATTTATTTTTTGGAACATCGAACCACCTTGAGAAGAAACTGATTGAAACGCTTTGCCGACACCAAAAATGGATGTCTGAAAATCAGGAAATCCCACATTTGCAAGAGCTTCATCTAATTTATTGACTCTCCCTTTAAGCTCATCAAATGTCGCTCCTGCCTCAACACCCTTTTCTAGTGGTTTAAACATTTCTTTCAGACTATTCTTTAGTTTTTCGAAGCTATTCTGAGATTTTTCTACTTCTGTTGCTGGTTTCTGCATTGCATTAGACAATGCTATGCCCAAATTCTCACTTATAGAAACTAAACTATTAATAGAAGAATTGATCGACGTTAGTGTACTATCTACTGCACCACCAAACGAAGCAACCACAGACTGACTGCTTGTAAAAGTACCGGTAAATGCTGTCATATTCTGATTCAACAGTGAAAATTCTGCAGTCAACTTCTTTCCAGATTCAATTAATGTAGAGATACTTGTACTATCAATGACTAATTCACTTTTTAAACTAGAAATAACTGTTTGAACATCACTAAAACTTTGTATCAAGCTTTTGGTCTGAATATCTAAAGAAACTAAACTAGTGTCATCAATCGTTAAGCTTCCTTGAAAAGCTTGATTTAAAAGCCCGTAGCTTTTGCTTACTAGGCCCAATGAGCGAATCATTTGTTGACTTTGTAAAGATAGTTCTGAAAAAGTCGTACCAATAGCCGATAATCCACTTTGAAAACTAGCTAAATCATTAGCAACAATCGCTTGATTTAGCGCAGTTATTTGTTTTTTCATATCAGCAAAAGGCTTCGATAACTTGTTGCTTTTAGATAGTGGTTTAATAAAACTGTTGAGCCTTTTGGTTGTTTTATTCAATTGCTTATCCAAGCTTTTAGTCACTTTCATCGATTTTTTGATCGACTGGATAAATTTTTTATTTGTTGTGGGTAGTATTTCTTTTGCCATTTTCTACCTCCTTTCTACGAATTAAAATTTGCAATCCAATTCTGGAGTTTTTCTTTTTCTTGATTTTTCGGTAAGCTATGGTCTCTTCCGAGTATTCGCTTCTCTGCTTTTTGATAGTTGAAGAATTTATCAAAGGTTCGATAGACTGGTTTTCCTTTACGGGTTTGTCCAGCCATGACCGTAGCCCACGCTTGTAAGTGAATGTTGTATTGCATGTCTAAACTTTTTAGCTGGTAAGCCTTGATCCGCAATTCATATTCTGGAATGGTCAGTCGATCAATCTCATTGAAATCTTCGATATTTAAATATCTCAAACAATTAAGCTGGACTTGTGCATAGCTTGCATCAAAATCACTTTCTTCCGAGTTTACAGTTCGGCTTCCTCCAGCATCTTGTTCACCATCACTGCTGTATATTCGGACTTTTTTAATTCTTCAATGACCGCTTCAAATAATGTCTGAGAGCCGTGTTCTTCTACATAAGCCTCTAAATCTTTCACTTGAATTCTTGGTTTTTCAGTCAAATTTGCGATCAATAAGGTTTCAAAAAGTGTGTCGACATCTGACAATAGTAAATTTGAAATGATCGCCCCTACTCCTAATTTCAGTTTCATGCCGCCTCGATCTACCGAATAGCGCTGATTGACTTCTTTTAAAAATCCATAACCAAATTTGAAATTAAATAGTTTTTCATTAATTGTAAGCTCCATGATTGACCTCCTAGTTTAAAGAGACCGAACTCCGGCCTCTCTTTTCATTACTTATAAAATTGCTGGGCTACAAGTGATTCTTTCTTAAAATAAATTAGACTGTATACATAGAAAAAAATTTTCTTCGCAGTCACTTTAATTTCCCCAAGTTAATACTTTTGTTCCAGCCTTGATCTATTATTACTCAGCCGCTTCTACTTTGACTGTATCTTTAAATTCATAATCGCCGCCTTCAGTCGTATCAACGACTAACGAAGCAAATCCGTTTTTGCCAGCGCCTTCGATTGCCCATTCTAATGAGTATTCCACTTTGTTTTCAGCAGAATCAGTTTCTTCAAATGATGTGAAGAAGCCTTCGAAATATTTTGCTTTATATTTGCCTTCATTTTGCCCAGTACCAATTTCTTTGGTATTGATACGCCAAATTTGAACACGTTTATTTTCATCCATTGCATTTTCTAATTTATCGATTTGTGTTGAACCGATTTTATAAAGAGTTGTTGCTGAAACAGTTGTTTCAGTCGCTCCTGGTGTGACTACGCTACCGTCTTTCGTAACTGTCGATTCACTTTCTTTTGATTTTGAATAGCCATTTTCTGTGCTGTAAGCTAAGCCCCACGCTTGTTCATTTCCTTCATCTTCAGCTAAACGAAAACGCCATACTACATCTACTCCACTTAATGCTGTCATTTATTCATTTCCTCCTTCAGTTGCTGTTCTAACGCTCGTATTTTTTGTTGCGATCGCTTTAATTGAGATGCAAGTTGATGTCTTTTACGTTGCTCTGCTTTTACTCTTTTTTGCAGCTTCTTGATAACCTTTAATTGTTTTATTCTTGCCTTATCCTGCTGCGTTAAAGAAACGTTTGTTTCCACCCTCGCATCTCCTCTCATTTTAAGTCTCGGGCGACTTGTGTTACTTGATGAACCTAGTATATAAAGAATTCAGCTCATCAAACTCTCCACTTTCTTTTAAGTTCATTTCAAATTCCTGTCACATTTCTTTCACTGTTCAATTTTTCGTCATTCTATTTGATCCAAATAAATAAGGAGAGTATGTTAAAATAGATAGAAGCGTTAACTAAAATGAGGGAATTGAAAGGACGTTGACTCTATGTTGTTAAAAGAATATACCTATGCGTATTCAGCATTGATCGCTCAGTATCAACTAACAGAAGCACAGTTGCGTTTTACAGGCACACCCGAAATACCGCTTAAGCTATCTAGGTCAAATCCTTCAATTCATCCCATAGTAGGAATCGAAAACGAGCGGCTGACCAATTTTTTTGTTTTAGATGAAAGAAAGGATGTGGCCTTATATGCAGATAACGAACATGCTGTTTTGCTGCGAACTTTTTCTACCGATCATCGTTATCAAGGTAAAGGCTATGCTAAGAAGGCTTTACGATTGTTGCATGATTTCACTAAAAAGCTTTTCCCAACTGCTGATGAAATCATACTGGCTGTAAATAAAAAGAATATTTCAGCTCAAACTCTTTATAAAAAATCAGGATTTGTACCTATGGATAAAATTGTAGAAGGTGCGGCAGGACCTCAATATGTAATGACTTTGAGTTTACTTTAAAAGGAGATGGAATCAACGATGAAAAAAATACTTGAAAATGAGCGACTGTACTTAAGAGAACTATCAGAAGATGACTTTGAAGATTTGTGTGCTATTTTACAAGATGAAGAAACAATGTATGCGTATGAAGCCCCATTTACCGACGAAGAAGTAACTGATTGGCTAAATTGGAATTTAGCCAGCTATCAAAAAAATGAATTTGGTTTATGGGCAATCATTGATAAAAGTAAAGAGAACTTTGTTGGTCAATGCGGCATTGTTTATTCAGAAGTTGAAGGAAAAAACTTATTAGAAATTGGTTATTTGGTAAACAAACAATATTGGAGTCAAGGATATGCCAGTGAGGCTAGTGCTTTATGCTTAAACTATGCAAAAAATATCTTGCAAGCGCAAAAGATTTGTTCGATTATTCGAGATACAAATATCGCTTCTCAAAAGGTTGCTGAAAACAATGGTATGAGCATTGTTCAGGAGTTTTATAAAGATTATTCTGGTCTACCTGTAAAACACTTTGTTTATAGTATTGATTTAAGCTAACAATATTGGAGGGATCAAATGCCTTTTTTAAATGTTTCTGGTGCTACTATTTATTTTGAATCGAAAGGTCAAGGAAGTCATCTTTTATTCATTCACGCTGGGATTACTGATTCACGAATGTGGGATCATGAATTTCATTCTTTGGCTCAGCAGTTTCAAGTCACTCGATTTGATCTTCCTGGCTTTGGTCAAAGTTCATTTACAGGTGGCTCATTTTCTTATACAATGATCATTAATGAACTTTTAGATCATTTAAAAATCAAACAAACATGTATCTTCGCAGCCTCTTTTGGTGGAAAGATAGCATTAGATTTTGTACTTGAAAATCCTAAGCGCTGTTTACGTTTAGCATTAGAATCTTCCGCTATTGGAGAATGGGATTTTTCAGAAGAATTGCAACGATATGATGAAAAAGAGGAACAATTATTAGCACTAAGTCAGTACGAACAAGCAGCGGATTTAAATTATCACACATGGGTTCTTAGAGACCGTGATCCAAAATATTTTGATTCTAACATAAAAAAGCTAATCCTTGATATGCAAATGACAGCTTTTACTAAGCCAGAACCACTATCACCCATTAAAGAAATTCAAACGGCTCAACCACTATCTACAAAATTAGATCAGCTCACATGCCCAGTGCTGATTATTATTGGTGATCATGATGTTGATGATTTTCAAAAAATTTCTGTTTTTTTACATCAAAAAATTTCTCATTCTGAAAAGGTAACTATTCCTAATGCTGGCCATTTAGCTAACTTAGAATTTCCAGAATTGGTTGAGCAACTGGTAACTGATTTTTTTCTACACTAAACAACTATTAATTATTCAACAAAGAAAGTAGTGGATATCTTGTTATTCTTAGACCACACTCCTGATCTAAGTCCCATCGACTTAGAAATTTATAAATATGTTGCCTCTCACATCGATGAAGTTGTCTATATGAGAATTCGTGAATTAGCGAAAGAAACCCATAGCAGCACTGCCAGCATTTTGCGTTTTTGTCGAAAGTTTGGTTGTGAAGGTTTTTCTGAATTTAAAATCAAATTGAACATCTACCGAAAAGCTTTAACGGAGCCTGTAACTACACATGCAGTAGATGAAACATCCTTCACGAATTTTATCCAGCGATCAACAGAAGCGTTTTATCAAGAACGGATGCAGGCTGCGGTAAAATTACTAGCTGAAAAAGACCTTGTATTATTTATTGGAACAGGATCCTCAAAAATCATAGCTGAATATGGTGCACTGTATTTTTCTTCCATTTTTAGTATGGCTTTTCATATTGAAGATCCGATCAATCATCCAGTAAATTTTTTTAATAAAAGTATTGCCAAAAATGTATGCGTGATCGCCCTTTCTGTTAGTGGTGAAAATGAAGCGATCATCAATTATTTGAATCACTTTATTTCAAATGACTGTGCGATCATCTCTATTACGAATAGTGAGAAATCAGCCATTGCTTCTTTATCAGACGTAAACATTCCTTACTATATTTCAACAGAGCGAATTGGCGACAGCGACATAACTTCACAGGTCCCAGCGCTTTATACTGTGGAATATTTAGCAAAAGAAGTGCAAAAAAATAAACAAGCGGGCACCGAATAGGAAACCCACTTGTTTATTTTTTTATTTAAAGAAGTTTGGTAAATAAGCTTTATGTGCTTCTAGCAATTCGTCCATTACTTTTTTAGCAACATCTCCGCTCGTGATCAATGGATTCATTGTGAAGGCTTGTAACAAGGTTCCATAATCTCCTGTTACTGCTGCTTCAATCGTTAATTCTTCCATTGATTTCATTACTTGTAATAAGCCACGTTCTTGAGGCTTAAAGCTGCCAAAGTTATAAGGAACAGGACCTTTTCCAGTGATTGTACACGTTACTTCAACTGCACTTTCTGCTGGTAAATCTGTGATCGTTCCGTTGTTTCTTGTGCTAACGGTCATCGTTGTACGTTTATCATTGTGGATCGAATTGATGATCTCACAAGCTGCATCACTATAACGAGCCCCACCACGTTCTGCTAATTGTTTTGGTTTGTAATCCAAGTTTGGATCTTTGTATAGTTCAAATAATTCATGCTCGATTTCTTTCACTTTTTCTGCACGAGTACCATTATTTTTAAAGTCCTCTAATTCTTCTGCCAACATTTTATCTGTATAATAGTAATAATTGTGGTATGGACAAGGAACCATGTGTAGGTTTTCGACCTGTTCCCAAATCAAGTTGTTATCTTTGATGTTGGCTACGATTGATTTTGCGTCATCTTGACCATACATGATTTTGATTAGCTCATCTGTACGGTCTTTTCCGTTTTTATCAGTGATTGTATGCCAGTGTAAATGATTGATTCCAGCAAATTGGAAGAACAGATCACGATTGCTTTCACCCAGTAATGCTGCCTCTTCAAAAACGGCATTCACAGGAATATTACATAGTCCTACCACTTTATCCCAGTTTCCATAACGTAAAACAGCTTCTGTTACCATTCCTGCTGGGTTCGTAAAGTTGATCAACCAAGCATTTGGACAAAGTTCTTTCATATCTTCTACGATATCTAAAATCACTGGAACTGTTCTCAATGCCTTAAAGATTCCGCCGGCACCATTCGTTTCTTGACCAATCAGACCATGACTCAACGGAATACGTTCGTCTAAAATGCGAGCATCCAATAAACCAACTCGTAATTGAGTAGTTACAAAATCCGCATCTTTTAATGCTTCACGACGATCCAAAGTTAAATGAACTTCACAATCTACGCCTGCAGCTTTCACCATGCGTTTAGCCATTTCACCAACAATTTCCAGTTTTTCTTTTCCAGCTTCAATATCAACAAGCCACAATTCGCGGACAGGTAATTCATCATAACGTTTAATAAAGCCTTCAACTAATTCTGGTGTATAGCTTGATCCTCCACCGATCGTAACAATTTTAATTCCCTTTGACATGACCTTCAGCTCCTTAGTAATTTATCTGCTTTTAGTATAGCGGTTACACCTAAGACAAGCTATAGAGAATAAAGAAGTCGTTACAAGAAATTAAATGCGTAACCTGTGACATCATAGTTACACTGCGTAACAAGAGGATGGGACAAACACCCATGAGGGCTATCACCCTCACCAAACAGAATGAAAACGAAAATGATCGACCTACAGGCTTTTTCCTGTCATACATAGAGATGACAGGAGTGGCTTGTAGGTCGATCGCTTATTGAGGTTCTTCTCCAAGTAACCTTGAGGGACAAACTAGATCATTCTACTTATTTGTACCAATCATTAGGTCTTAGAACCTGCGTATAAAAATAAATTGTTTCTATAAGTAGAATAGCCCCTTCTGTACTTTTTTTCAAGGAGGAATGTTGAAA